>NZ_DASYHH010000008.1:0-727571 GCF_035998705.1 Shinella sp.
CGAAAACCACCCGAACCAAATCAGGCTCAATTCTCACCAGCTCCGTCAGGAAACCCTAGAGCGAGTTCGTCGGCCGCCAGAAGCGCCGCCGCTCTCGTTCGATGAGCGGGTTATAAGCCCACCCACATGAACACGTCAACAGGGCAGAACAAGAAAAATCAAAAAAGTGATAAGTTGTTGAAAATATAGATGTTTCTCAGGAAGACGCTCTCAGAACGTCCCCGAACCGCCCCCGCAAACCCCAAATCACCGCAGAAAATCTTGTCCAGATGGTCAAAACCGGGGTGGGACGCCGATATTGGACGCCGACACACCAATGGCACCCGGTGCATAAGGAGAATGTCGGGGAAAGCCTGACGGTTTCGCTTGACTTCGCACATAAAGAAAAGGGCGCCGGCGGATATCCGCGGCGCCCTCCCCTACCGGCCTTCGGCAAGGCTTCAGCCCTTCAGCTTGGACATGATCTGCTCGAGGAACCCGAGCAGCACGGCCGAAACCACGAAGGCGAGGTGAATGAAGGTCAGCCACATCAATTTGGTGTCGGTATATTGCTGCACATTGAGGAAGACCTGCAGCAGGTGGATCGACGAGATCGCGACGATCGATGAGGCGACCTTGATCTTGAGGCTGCCGGAATCGAGTTTGCCGAGGAAGGAGACATCCGCTTCCGCCTCGTCGAAGCGGCTGACGAAATTCTCGTAGCCGGCGATCATCACCATCAGGATCAGGCTTGCGACGAGCGCCGCGTCGATGAGGCCGAGCATGGCGAGGATCATCTCCGCATCGTCGTAGACGAAGACGTTCATCGCCACCTTGCCGAACTTGTAGAGGAACGACACCGCGTAGACGGCGAGGGCCGCCACGAGGCCGAGATAGAAGACCACCAGGATCCAGCGGCTCGACAGGATGATGCGTTCAACCAGCAGTTCGAGGGATTTCATCAATCAGGCTCCAGGGATTCGGCTAGAGTATGTCAGGTTCAGACTGAACCAGACATACTCTAGTTTCTTTTGTTTTCGTTTGTCTTGTCGGGAAAACCGGTTCCCACTTTTCCCTGACAAACTCTAGTGGAATGGTGTTAACCAATGGCCGGAAGCCTCGCAAGACCTGGCTGCGGACGCAAAAAGGGCGGCGTCCGCAAAACGCCGCCCTTTCAAGGACACTTGGCTCTTATGCCCGGCGGAACAGGCCCGCAATCAAGGACAGGACCAGAAGGGCCAGGAAGACGAAGAACAGAATCTGCGCGATACCGGCGGACGCGCCGGCAATGCCTCCAAAGCCGAGAAGACCGGCAACAAGTGCAATCACGAGAAACACGACAGCATAATAGAGCATTTTCGAACTCCTTCCTTGTATATATCGCTGGAGGAACGGCGGATGCTTGAAAAAGTTCCAGAAAGTCGAGCGAATACAATGGATTTATGACCATGGCCGCAGGCAACAGCGAAGCCGCCGCGGCCTTTCGGCTGCGGCGGCTCGAGCGGTGACCGGCCTGGTCTGCGAACGTGCCAGAATATGGCTGGTTCTTTTGTTTGTCTTTTCGGGAAAACCGCTTCCCACTTTTCCCTGACAAACTCTAGTGACGCTGCGCCCAATCGTCGATCTGCCGCTCCGCCTCCTCCTTGGCGAGGCCGTAGCGCTGCTGGATCTTGCCCGAAAGCTCGACCCGGCGGCCCTTGATCACATCGAGATCGTCATCCGTGAGCTTGCCCCACTGGGCCTGGGCCTTGCCCTTGTACTCGGTCCACTTGCCTTCGATGATATCCCAATTCATATCGCTGTCCTTTCTATTCCCTGGAACGCGTTGGCGTTGACGAAGAGAAAATCGTTCAGCCCTGGAAAAGTTCCCGATTTGCTCAGTGCCCGGTTGTTCAATGCATGACGGGACGAATGTCAGTCCTGGTGTTTTCGGCGACGACGACGCCCTCGGCCGGCGGGCTCACCTGGCGCACGTCGACTTCGAGACCGTCCCGGGTCATGCTCCAGCTGATCTCGACATCTTCTTCGATCCAGGCCGGATCGATCGCCGCGCAGCGCGCGTGCACGATGCGCTTGCTTGTGCCGGCACCGCCGAGTGCCATTGGCAGCGCGCTCTGACATTCTTCCATGGATTCGAACGCCACCTGGGGCGCTTGCAGTTCTTCACAGGCGAGGCTGCCATGGCTGCAGCCGACCAGAAGCATGATTGCGGCTATGTGTTCCATCTCATGTCTCCATCACCCGTCGGGCAACACCCCGTCGCGTTGGACAAGCAACGAAAGGACCGGAAGAAAGTTCCGAAACCCTGCGATGACGGGCCCTTCACATTTTCGGGAACAATTTTCATTGTTGCCCGTTGTCGGCCCATCGCTCGATAGCGAACCGGACGTGAAAGGAAGCGCAGATGCTCAGCACCATACTCCTCGTCGTTTTGATACTGCTTCTGGTCGGCGCCCTGCCGAACTGGGGATACAGCCGCAGCTGGGGTTATGGCCCTTCCGGCGGCCTGGGTCTGATCGTCCTCATTCTTCTCATCCTCGTCCTTATGGGACGTATTTGATCCCGCCAACCACTCCAGGAACCGGAACCATGAAGAAGACTATCATCGCGCTTGCCCTCGTCGCCTCCACCGTGACGCTCACCGCCTGCACCCAGACCGAACGCGGCACCGCGATCGGTGCGGGTACGGGTGCCATTATCGGCGGCGTCGTTACCGGCCGTGCCGGCGGCGCGCTTGCGGGTGCCGCCATCGGTGGCGTGGCGGGTTACCTCGTCTCCCGTTCCGACCGCAACGGCTACTGCATCTACCGCGACCGCTACGGCCGCCGCTACGAAGCACGCTGCCGCTAACCAGGCCGCAGACCGACCGAACGCGAAACGGGCCCTCGGGCCCGTTTCTTGATGTCTTGAACTGGAATAGATGCATGCGTTCAGGGATTGCGCTTGGCCTTCTGTTCGGCCTCGTCGAGTTTTTCCAGAAGGTCGAGAATACGATCCGGCACCGGGTCCGTCTCGATGACGTCGTAGAAGGATTTCAGCTTGCGGCCGATAGGACCATTCGGGTCGAACGCAGCCTTGAGCGGCGCATTGCGACCAACGCGTTTCTTTTCCTTACCGGGCTCGATCATGGTCTTGTTTCCATCGCGTGCTGGCCGCTATCTTCCTTTTGCCCAAGATACCAAATAGCAAGTCGGACTTAGCATGCTACCAATAGGTTTCCGCATAGTGAACTCTAGCGGAAACGGTTCCGATGCGGAACATATTCAGGGAGAACTAAATGTCACTTTCCACCCGTATCGCACCGCATCTCGCCTATCTGAGGCGGTTTTCCCGTGCCGTAACGGGCTCGCAGACGTCCGGCGACGCCTATGTCGCCGCCATGCTCGAAGCGCTCGTCGCCGATATCTCGCTTTATCCGGAAGGTCGCAACGATCGTCTGGCGCTCTATCGGCTCTATTGCTCGCTGTTCGAGAACCTCGACGTGACGCTGCCGGAAAACACCTCGCCCTTCGGCTGGGAACGGCAGGCCGCGGCAAACCTCGCCAACCTGCCGCCGGCCGAACGCAAGGCCTTCCTGCTGATCGCCGTCGAAGGCTTCGACATGGCGGAAGGCGCCGATATTCTCAACCTGTCCGAGGAGCGCTTTGCCGAACTGCTCGACGAGGCTTCGCGTGACATCTCGAGCCAGGTCGCGACCGACATCATGATCATCGAGGACGAGCCGCTGATCGCCATGGACATCGAGGACATGGTGAAGGGCCTCGGCCACAATGTCACGGGCATCGCGCGCACGCATTCCGAGGCGGTCGAGCTCTACAAGCGCACATCGCCGCGCATGGTGCTGGCGGATATCCAGCTTGCCGACGGCTCTTCGGGCATCGACGCGGTCAACGACATCCTGAAGAACAGCACGATCCCGGTGATCTTCATCACCGCCTTCCCGGAACGGCTGCTCACCGGCGAGAAGCCGGAACCGGCCTTCCTCGTCACCAAGCCGTTCAACCCGGATATGGTGAAGGCGCTGATCAGCCAGGCGCTGTTTTTCGACGAACAGGCGCGGCTGGCGAAGTCCGCCTGATCGCGTCTACGCCGACCACAAAAAGGCCCGCTCGCGCGGGCCTTTTTCGTTTCAGCCGTGCGGCGCTGATCAGAGAGCGGCGACGACGATGACTTCGACCAGGTAATCCGGCGTGGCCAGCTTGGATTCGCCGGTGGCGCGGGCGGGCGTGTGGCCCTGCGGCGCCCAGGTGTCCCAGACGGCGTTCATCTTGGAGAAATCGGCCATGTCGGCAAGCCAGACCTGGGCGGAGAGGATGCGGGTCTTGTCCGTGCCGGCGAGCGCCAGCAGGCGGTCGACTTCGGCCAGCGCCTGCCTGGTCTGCTCGGTGACATCGGAACCCGCCTCGCCGACCTGACCGGCCAGGTAGACGGTTCCGTTGTGCACGACGGCCTGGCTCATGCGCGGGCCGGTTTCAAAGCGTTTGATGTCCATGTGTCGTTCCTGTCAGGTCTTGAATATCTCCCGCGAAAGCGGTGTGCCGTCTATACGGGGCCACGCCCGGCGACGCCAGTGGCAGGCCGGCAAATTCCGACGACGGCTAGCGGAGCGCGCTCAAGCCGGTGAACGCATCCGCGACGATCGCCTCGACCGTTGCGTCGATGTCGACGGTGACGACGCCGGGTTCGCCGGACGGATCCTCCAGCGTGGCGAGCTGGCTGTCGAGCAGGCTGACGGGCATGAAATGATCGCGCCGCGCCGCCATGCGGGTCATCAACAGGTCGCGGCTGCCCTTGAGGAAGACGAAGGCGAGCGTGCCGCCGGCGGCCATGCGCAGGCGGTCGCGATAGGTCTTCTTCAGGGCGGAGCAGGAAACCACGACGCTTTTTCCGTCGTTCAAGGTCTCGGCCATGGCGCGGCCGATCGTGTCGAGCCAGGGCCAGCGATCCTCGTCATCGAGCGGAATGCCCCTGGACATCTTTTCGACATTGGCGGCCGGGTGCAGGCTGTCGCCCTCGATGAAGGCGGCGGGAAGCACTGCGGCAAGGCCCTCGGCGACCGAGGTCTTGCCGCAACCGGAAACGCCCATGACGACGATCGCGCGTGTCACGAGCGTTCGTCCTCAGGCCGCGCGCTTGCGGCGTTCGATGCGGGCGCGGATGGCGTCCACGTCGACCCGCGGAGTCGCGGCGAACAGGGTTTTCGTATAGGCGTGCTGCGGGTCCTCGAAGACCTGGTCGCGGCTGCCATATTCCACCGCCTCGCCGAAATACATCACCATCACATCGTCCGCGATGTGGCGCACGACCGAGAGGTCATGGCTGATGAAGACATAGGTCAGTTTGAACTCGTCCTGAAGGTCGGCGAGCAGGTTCAGCACCTGGGCCTGCACCGAGAGGTCGAGGGCCGAGACCGGTTCATCGAGCACCAGCAGGCGCGGGTTGAGCATCAGCGCGCGGGCAATCGCCACGCGCTGGCGCTGGCCGCCGGAGAACATGTGCGGGTAGCGCCCGTAATGTTTCTCCTCCAGGCCCACCTTCTTCAGGATCGCCATGGCACGGTCGCGCCGCTCGGCCGCCGGCACCTTGGTGTTGATGATCAGCGGTTCCGTCAGGATGTCGCCGATCTTCTTGCGCGGATTGAGCGAACCATAGGGGTTCTGGAAGACGATCTGCACCTTGCTGCGCATTTCCGCCGTCAGCGGCTCGCTGGCAATGTCGACCTTGCGGCCATCGATCAGCATTTCGCCCTCGGTGATCGGATCGATCATCGTGACCATGCGGGCAAGCGTGGACTTGCCGCAGCCGCTTTCGCCGACGATGGCGAGCGTCTTGCCCTGCTCCACGTTGAAGCTCACGCCCTTGACGGCGTGAACGGTCTTGGCCGGTTTGAACATACCGCCGGGGATATGGTAGTCGCGCTTCAGGTTGCGCGCTTCGAGAACAGGGGTCATCGCAAGGCTCCCGCAAAAATCTCGGCGTCGGTCAGCTTTTCCGTGATCGTCGGCAGGCGTCCGCCAACCGCGTTTTCCGGAAGCGCGGACAGAAGCGCCTTGGTGTAGACGCTCTTCGGGTTTTCGAAGAGCGACAGCACATCGGCCGACTCGATCTGGCGACCCTTATACTGCACGATGACGCGGTCTGCCGTTTCGGCCACGACGCCCATGTCATGGGTGATGATGATGAGGCCCATGCCGTATTCGGCCTGGAGCTTCATCAGGAGGTCGAGGATCTGCTTCTGGATCGTCACGTCGAGCGCGGTGGTCGGCTCGTCGGCGATCAGGAGCTTCGGATTGCAGGCAAGCGCTGTCGCGATCATCACGCGCTGGCACTGGCCGCCCGACATCTGGTGCGGGAAGTGGCCGAGGCGTTCTTCCGGGTTCGGAATGCCGACCGACTGGAAGAGCTCGATCGCACGGTCGCGGCGGGCCTTGCGGTTCAGATCGGTGTGGACGCGCAGCACCTCCTCGATCTGGAAGCCGACCGTGAAACACGGATTGAGGCTGGCGATCGGCTCTTGAAAGATCATGGCGATGTCCTTGCCGATGATCTTGCGCCGGTCGCTGTCGGACATGGCCTGCATGTCGCGGCCGTTGAAGGTGAGCACGTCGGCGGTCACCTTCGCCGTCCAGGGCAGAAGCCCCATGGCGGCGAGCATGGAGACCGACTTGCCGGAACCCGATTCGCCGACGATGGCGAGCACTTCGCCCTCGTCGACCTTGAGGGAGACCCCGTCCACGGCGCGGAAGGGACCGGAGGCCGTCTGGAATTCGACGGTGAGGTTTTTGACTTCGAGAAGCGGCATCACGACCTCTTCAGCTTGGGATCGAGGGCGTCGCGCAGGCCGTCACCCATCAGGTTGATGGCCAGCACGGTGATGAGGATGGCGAGGCCGGGGAAGGTCACGACCCACCAGGCGCGCTGGATGAATTCGCGCGCTTCGGCAAGCATCGTGCCCCATTCCGGCGTCGGCGGCTGGGCGCCCATGCCGAGGAAGCCGAGTGCGGCCGCATCGAGGATCGCCGCCGAGAAGGCGAGCGTCGCCTGCACGATGAGCGGTGCGAGGCAGTTCGGCAGGATCGTCAGGAACATCAGGCGCAGCGTGCCCGCCCCCGCGACCTGCGAGCCGACGACATAATCCTTGGTCTTTTCCGTCATGACGGCCGCGCGTGTCAGGCGTACAAAATGCGGCTGGTTGACGAGCGAGATGGCGATCATGGCGTTGAGCAGGCCGGGACCCAGAACGGCCACCAGCACGAGGGCGAGCAGCAGCGAGGGGAAGGCCAGGATGATGTCCATGATGCGCATGATGAACGTGTCTACCTTGCCGCGGAAGTAACCCGCGATGAGACCGATCAGCACGCCCGAGACCACCGACAGCGTCACGACGACGAGGCCGATGAAGAGCGAGAAACGCGCACCGTAGATGAGGCGCGAGAGGATGTCGCGGCCGACGGCGTCGGTGCCGAGAATGTGTCCCCACATGCCGCCTTGCTGGAAGACCGGCGGCAGGAGGAGCAGTTCGCGGTTCTGGGCGCTCGGGCTGTGCGGCGCGACGAAGGGCGCGAAGACGGCGACGAACAGGATGACCAGGAAGAACGCCAGCCCGATGACGGCGCCCTTGTTGCGCGAGAAATAGAACCAGAATTCGGAAAGCCCCGACGGCGGCTTGCCGCCCGTCTTGACCTCGGTGGTGGTTTGAAGTGCAGCCATGAGATCGTCTCCTAGTGCCGGATTCGCGGATTGACCCAGCCGTAAAGCAGGTCGACCACGAGGTTGACGATCATGATGACGGCGGCGATCAGCATCAGGCCACCCTGCACCACGGCATAGTCGCGCTTGAAGACGCTGTCGACCATCCACTTGCCGATGCCCGGCCAGGAGAAGATCGTCTCGGTGAGGATGGCGCCCGCCAGAAGCACGCCGACCTGCAGGCCGATCGTGGTGATGACGGGGATCATCGCGTTGCGCAGCGCATGCACGCCGATGACGCGGAACGGCGACAGGCCCTTGGCACGGGCGGTGCGGACATAGTCCTCGCCGAGCACTTCGAGCATGGCCGAACGGGTCTGGCGCGCGATGACGGCGAGCGGGATCGTCGCGAGCACGACGGTCGGCAGGATCAGGTAACTCAACGCCGACTTGAACGCCCCCGCCTGCCCCGAGATCAGGCTGTCGATCAGCATGAAGCCGGTGACCTGCGGGAAGAAGTACATCAGCGAGATGCGTCCCGAGACCGGCGTCCAGCCGAGATAGCCGGAGAAGAAGATGATGAGCAGCAGCCCCCACCAGAAGATCGGCATCGAATAGCCGACGAGGGCGACCCCCATCAGCGACTGGTCGAGCCAGGTCCCCCGTTTCACCGCGGCGAGCACGCCGGCGGGAATGCCGAGCGCGATGGCGACGATGATGGCGCAGAGCGAGAGCTCCAGCGTCGCCGGGAAGAGGTTGACGAAATCGTCGAGAACCGGGCGCTTCGTGACGATGGACGAACCGAAGTCGCCCGTCACGAGACCGCCGAGATAATCGAAATACTGGATGTACATCGGCCGGTCGAGGCCGAGCTGGTGCATGAGCTCGGTATGGCGTTCCGGCGACATGACGCGTTCGCCCGACATCAGCATGACCGGATCGCCCGGCAGAAGTCGAATGAAGGAGAACGCGATCAGCGATACCCCGAGGAACGTGGGTATCAGGACGGCAAGCCGTCCGAGGATAAAGCGAAACATGGGAGCCAATCCCTTCTTTTTTGTGAAAAACCGGCGGCCCGAATGTCTTCGAGCCGCCGGCCAATGCACGCTCTTTGCGGCGTGCCTTTTTCGTAGCCGATCTTACTCGGCGATGTCCACGCCTTCGAAGACGAAGTCACCGAGCGGCGACTGGACGAAGCCCGAGACCTTCTTGCTCATCGGAACGACGGCGAGCGAATGATCGAGCGTGTTCCAGGGCGCTTCGCGCTTGAAGATGACCTGGGCCTCTTCATAGAGCTTCGTGCGCTCTGCGACGTCGGCGGTTTCCTTCGCCTTGGTCATCAGGTCGTCGAACTCCTTGTTGCACCACTGCGCACGGTTGTTGCCGCCGACAGCGTCGCAACCGAGCAGGGTGTCGAGAAAGTTGTCCGGGTCGCCGTTGTCGCCCGTCCAGCCGAGGATGGCCGCGCCGTCGCGGTCCTTGGCAGAGGAGAGCTTCAGGTATTCGGCCCATTCGTAGGAGACGATCTCGACTTCGACGCCGACCTTGGCAAGGTCGGCCTGCATCAGTTCCGCTGCGCGGCGGGCGTTCAGCATGTAGGGACGCGCGACCGGCATGGCCCAGATCTTCATCTTGAGGCCCGAAACGCCGGCGTCTTCGAGCATCTTCTTGGCCGCTTCCGGGTCGAACTTGTCGTCGACGACGGCATCGTTATACGACCACATGGTCGGCGGGATCGGGTTCTTGGCAACGGTTGCCGCGCCCTGGAAGACCGCGTCGACGATAGCCTGGCGGTTGATCGCCATGTTGAGGGCCTTGCGGACCTCGACCTTGTCGAAGGGCGGAACCAGCGTGTTGTAGGCGAGGTAAGCGACGTTGAGGCCGGCCTGCTCGGAGATGTGCAGGTTCGGATCGGCCTTCAGCTCGGCGACGTCAGCGGCGTTCGGATAGGACATCAGGTGGCATTCGCCGGCCTTCAGCTTCTGCGCGCGAACGGCTGCATCGGTGGTGATCGCGAAAACCAGGTCGTCGATCGCCTGCTTGCCGCCCCAGTAATCCGGGTTGGCCTTGTAGCGGATCGCGGCATCCTGCTGGTAGGCGACGAAGGTGAACGGACCGGTGCCGAGCGGCTGCTGGTTCATCAGCTCCATCTTGCCGTCAGCCTGAAGCTTGTCGGCATATTCCTTGGAGACGATCGAGATGAAGGGCATGCCGAGGTTCGCCAGCAACGGCGCTTCGGGGCGCTTCAGCGTGATCTTGACCGTCAGGTCGTCGACCTTCTCGACCTTGTCGAGAACGTCCGGCAGACCCATGCCGGAGAAGTATTCCCAGGAGGCGCCCGGAACATACTTGTTCCACGGATTGTCTTCCTTGTACTGGCGCTCGAAGGAGAAGATCACGTCGTCGGCGTTCAGTTCACGCGTCGGCGTGAAGTATTCGGTCGTCTGGAATTTCACGCCCTTGCGGAGCTTGAAGGTGTATTCCTTGCCGTCTGCCGAAATTTCCCAGCTTTCAGCCAGCGCAGGCTCGAGTTCCGTCGTGCCGCGCTTGAATTCCACCAGCCGGTTATAAACGGTGTGTGCTGCCGCGTCGAAGGTCTGACCGCCCGTGTATAGGCCGGGGTCAAAACCCTCCGGCGAGGCTTCCGAGCAATAGACGAAGGTCTTCGACCAGGCGGCCGTTGCCATCAGTGAGGCAAGCGCCGTCGCTGCGAGAAGAGTAGTCAGCTTTTTCATAGTGAGCTTCCCAGGTTTGCTTTTTTGTTCTCTTGTTACGGGCTCGGGTGCATTTCCTGCCCCGGCCTTGCGGGGATGGAACGACATTTGCCGCAGGATTGCAATAAGTCCGCGAACAAATTTGTCCAAACGGAAAAAAACGCAGAACATTATTCTCCACAGCATTAGAAACGCCTTCAAAAGCGCCTGATCTCGTCTATTTGGGCCCGTCAATCCCTACCTGCCCGGATGGTGGCGGCCAAGCCGGCGTGCCATAGAGGGACGTCGAGGCAATATGGGTTGCCCTCTTACATTTTTTTCCTTTATTTTCAGAGACTTGGCGCGTCATCGGGAAAAAAGTGCCCGCTTCTCGCGAAATTGTCCGGCAAAACCCTTTGCCGCCAGAGATCGCGGCGCTAGATTTGAACGCGTGGATCCCCGGGGGTTGAGACCACGTGCCTGTCTTGAACAAACACTACCGGCGTTACGGCTTCGAAAGCGATCTTGAGAAAGCTCTCAATCGTGTCGATTTCTTTCGCATTTTCCACACGATGGCGCTGCGCTACGGCTTCGAGCATTTCGGCGTTCTCCAGCTTGCCAACGAGCACGAGACCAGCATGCTTTCGAGCCGCCTCGTGCTGCACGACCTGCCGGCCGGCCTTGCCGAAACCTATGACAAGCGCCACCGCATCAACGATTCCGCGATTTTCAAGAGTTTCTACAAGTCGACGATCCCGACCGTGTGGCTTGGCACCGACGCGTCGGAAAACGGCGCTGCCGGCGTCGACTTCCTCGACCAGATCGGCTTCGACATGGCGCTCGCCATCCCCGTGCACTCCATCGCGGGCACGCGCTACGTGGTGCTCTTCCTCGGCGACGGCGAGGATATCGGCCGCACCGAACATCTCGAGATCTGTTACGAGGCGAACTGCGCCTTCGACTATTTCTACCGCCAGGTGCTGGCCAACAAGGCCGGCATGGGCCTGACGCCGCGCGAGACGGAAATCCTGCGCTGGATCTCCTACGGCAAGACGGCGAGCGAGATCGCCCTCATCGTCTCGGTTTCCGAGCATACGGTGAACTCGCACACGGCGACGATCCTCAAGAAGCTGGACGTGGTCAACCGCACGCAGATGGTCGCCAAGGCGATCCGCGAGCAGATCATTCAATAATGCTCATAAAACAGTTGGGCAGCAGCCCCGATAGCAGAGTTAGGGACTTGTTAATGGTCGCGGTCTGGATGAGAGTAACGGCGGTTTTCGAGGCCGGCAGCCTCTGCAACGCAACCGGGTTCAGCTAGCGCCATGACAGCAAAAGTCCATATCCTGCTCGTCGATGACGATCCTGCGGAAAACATCATCCTCAGCGCGCTGATGCGCAAGGTCGCAAGCTATGCGATCACGCTCGATTATGTGGAAACGGTGGAAGGCGCGCTCGATTTCATCCGCTCGTCGGGCGCCACCCTCGACATGATCCTGATGGACAACCGGCTCCAGCCGCAGGCGGATTTTCGCGAGACGGTGCCGGAACTTCGGCGCAACGGCTATATCGGCCCGATCGGCGTCATCTCGTCGTCGATCAACGATGCCTATTTCCAGAAGATCGACGACTACGGCGTCGACTTCCGCATCGACAAGGCGGAACTCGACCCGACCGCCATCGAATTCATCCTGCAGGAATATGTAAAGCGCGGCGTCAGCGCCGGGGAATGAGCCCGACGCTTTTGCTCAGGCCGCCGGCTGCTGGGCGAAGGTCGCCGTTTCCAGGCCGAGAAGCATGCCGATCTGCGGGCGTGCCTTGACGAGATCGTCGATCGTGTACTGCTGGAGCACTTCGAAGAAGGCGTTCAGCGCCTTGCGCAGCGCCGAGTTGAGGCCACAGCTATCGACCAGCGGGCACTCGACCTCACCGGCCTCGAAACATTCGGCCATGGCGAAGGAATCTTCCGTCACCCGCACGACGTCGAACAGCGTGATCTCGCTCGCCGGCTTGGGCAGGCGCACGCCGCCATTGCGGCCGCGCACGGTCTCGATGATGCCGGCCCTCGTCAAAGGCTGGAGGATCTTGAACAGGAACAGTTCCGAGACACCATAGGCCCTGGCGATTTCCGGAATACGGCTGAGCTTTCCACCATTCGCCGCGCAGTACATCAACATGCGCACGGCATAGTTGGTTTGTTTCGTCAAACGCATCGGGAACTCCGAATCCGGGTTTTGTCAGGCATCACATATAGGACAGATCGTCGTTTAGAACAATTCCAAAAAACTGCAATTTCAGAAAACCGGAAAATCACAATCATGTTATGGCAGTGGTGACATGGTTGACTGTGAGGGGCAAGCCGCTAAACACGACTTTAGCAGTTAAGAATAAATGCACTCAGGAGGACATATGCCACTGCTCAAGAACACCCTCGCCGCCCTCACGCTTTCCACCGCCGCCCTGGCGCTTGCGCTGCCCGCGCATGCGGAAGGCGAAGTCAACATTTACTCTTACCGCCAGCCGGATCTGATCAAGCCGCTGCTCGACGCGTTCACCAAGGAAACCGGCATCACCACCAACGTGCTGTTCCTCGACAAGGGCCTTGTCGAGCGCATCCAGGCGGAAGGCGCGAACTCGCCGGCCGACGTCATCTTCACGGTCGATATCGCTCGCCTGACGGAAGCCAAGGATGGCGGCGTGACGCAGCCTGTCGTGAGCGACGTCATCAACAAGGACATCCCGGCACAGTACCGCGATCCGGACGGCAACTGGTTCGGCCTGACCACGCGCTCGCGCGTCGTCTACGCCTCCAAGGACCGCGTCGCGCAGAACGAAATCACCTATGAAGAGCTTGCCGACCCGAAGTGGAAGGGCAAGATCTGCACCCGTGACGGCCAGCACTCCTACAATATCGGCCTGACCGCCTCGATGATCGCCCATCACGGCGAAGCGAAGGCCGAGGAGTGGCTGACGGGCCTGAAGAACAACCTCGCCAAGAAGCCCGACGGCGGTGACCGCGACCAGGCCAAGGCCATCCTTGCCGGCGAATGCGACCTGGCGCTCGGCAATTCCTACTATGTCGGCCTGATGCTGACCAACGAGAAGGAGCCGGAGCAGAAGGACTGGGCCGCCGCCATTAAGGTTCTCTTCCCGAACGCCAACGACCGCGGCAGCCACGTCAACATCTCCGGCATTGCGCTCGCCAAGAACGCCCCGAACAAGGACAATGCGCTGAAGCTGATGGAATTCCTGTCGGCCGGCACCGCGCAGCAGATCTATGCCGAGCAGGTCTACGAATATCCGGTCCTGCCGGGTGCCGAACCCTCCGACGTCGTGAAGTCCTTCGGCACGCTGAAGGCCGACGAACTGCCGCTCATCGACATTGCGGCCAACCGCAAGAAGGCATCCGAGTTGGTCGACAAGATCGGCTATAACGATGGCCCGTCGCAGTAAGCCACGGCTTTAAAGCACTCAAAGGAAACGGCGGCCGATGGCCGCCGTTTTCGTTTATTGCAGGTCCGGGTCCGACTGGCCGGAAATGATCCGGCTATAGTCGATGATGTCCTTCTTGCGCTGCGGCGTGCCCGGATGGGTGGAGAGGATGTTGGTGTCGCCCTTGTCGCCGAGCTTTTCCTCCAGCAGGCCGAAGAAGCGGGCGATCGCCGTCGGGTCGTAGCCGGCCTTGGCCATCAGCTCCACCGACCGCCGGTCGGCCTCGGCTTCCGCGCTGCGCGAATAGGACAGCGCCAGCAGGCCGCCGCCCTGCACAAGCACATCCTCGACGCTGGAGCCGACATCGCCGGCGATCAGCATGATGAGGCCGGTCATGCCGGCGGCGCGATAGAATTGGCGCAGGCTGTGCTCCAGCTCGACATGGCCGATTTCGTGCGCGAGCACGCCGACGATCATCTCCGTATCGCCGGCCGCCAGCTCGACGAGCTGGTCGGTGATGACCAGCGTGCCATCCGGCAGCGCAAAGGCGTTCGGGCCGATCAGGCCGCCGTCGCGGAAATTGAGGTTATAGGCGCCGGCACCGCGCGGCGACTGCGCGGCGATGCGTGCAAAGCCATCGGCGATTTCCTTGCGGCGTGCTTCGGCAAGCTTGGTCGGCGAGAAGGTCGTCTGGTCGAGCGCCTCCAGCGTGCCCTGCGCCATCAGCTGCGGCACGATCGGCGGGGTTGTCAGGATCGCGACCTCGACGAGGGCCGGCACGCCCCAGCGATAGACCGCGCCGCCAAGCAGGAACGCGGCGAGCACGATGATGATCAGGCGGAGCTTGAACTGCTCCAGCCAGTGCACGATGCCGGCACCCCCCTTGCCGCGCGCGGCGAGATAGCGGTCGATGCCGTCATTGTCCCAGGTCTCGAAGACCGAACCGTCCGGGAAGGTCACGCGGCGCGGGATGGCGCCGACGCGGCTGGAAATCTCCACCCAGGAGAGCCCGGCGCCGGCAAGGGGCTTGTCGCCCCCCGCCGGCACGGCGACGATCTCGCCGTCCCGCTCGACGAGGCGGGCCTCGACCGAGCGGCTGGAACCGGCGGGGTGCCAGTCTCCACTGGCGATGGCCCCGCCCGCTATGGCAACATTCTCAGAAGCCAAAATCGAACCCTTCGAAGTCCATGAACTCGGAACCGACGGCCGACCCTTGGGCCTCGATCCGGCTGAACAGCTCGCCGATGTCACCGGTGAAAGTGATGCCGGTGTGCTCCCAGGTATAGCGCGCCATGCGCACCGCCGCCCATGGCCGCATCAGGCCGAAAGTCAGGATGGTGATCAGGACGTTGGAAATGGCGATCCAGGTGTAGCGGGTGCGCGAGACGTCGCTCATCAGCCGATGCTGGCCATCGAAGGTCGTGGCGGAATAGGCGATGTTGCGCACGCCCGCCCGGTAGAACAGGCCGGCAATGCCGAAGGTGGCGAACAGCGTGACATAGGCGATCGCGCCGGCGATGAAGAGCGGGATCTGCTGCTCCGGCGTCAGCGCGCCGGGCGTCTCGATCATCGACAGGATGATCGGCAGGTTGATGAAGGCCAAAAGCGCGATGATGCCGAGGCCGAGCACGACGATGAGCAGCGACAGGAACCAGGACTTGTAGATCGCGCCGAGCTGCGGGTCGGTGTCGAAGGCCTTGCCGCCGTAGCGCAGGTTCGAGCCGACGTAGCGCGAGACCCAGCGGCTGGCGAGCGGCGTGAGGATGCCGATCGTGATGACGGCGAGCAGGCTGCCGAGGATGAAGGCCTTGAAGGCACCGCCGGCGCCGCCGACGAAATCGAAACGCACGTTGCGGTAGCTGGTGACGCGCGCGGAAAAGCGCAGGCCCTTGGCGACGAGCCATGGCAGCGCGATCAGCACGACGAGCGTCGGCAGCAGCACCAGGATCGGCACCAGAGCGGCGACCACGTTGAGCACGACGAAGCCGCCGAGAACGATGAGGCGGCCGATGAGGATCTGTAGGCCCTTGGCATGGTATTCGAAGGACCGGCCAAGCAGCACGGTATTGCCGTAGAAGTATCGATTGCGGCGCACCTTCGCCCAGGCCGAATAAATGCCGAGCGTGATGATCGTCAGCAGCACATTGACGATCCAGATGCCGAAATATTCAGACGCCCTGCCGGTGAACGTAATCCGGTGAAAGCCGCCCGCCTGTGCGGCGGGCTGCGCAGATGCTGCGAATGACATATTGTTTGCCCCTTCCAAATGCATAGAACACGAGGGCTTAACGGGCCGGGCCAGCCGGCTATTCTTCGCAAAGCACAAAAAATCGGCAATGCAAAAAGGGCCCCCGAAACGGGAGCCCTTTCCATTCCATCAGTGCGGAAGGATCACTTCATCGTCGGCATGACGAATTCGGCGCCGTCCTTGATGCCCGACGGCCAGCGGCTGGTGATGGTCTTGGTGCGGGTCCAGAACTTGATCGAGTCCGTGCCGTGCTGGTTGAGATCGCCGAAGGACGAGGACTTCCAGCCGCCGAAGGAATGGTAGGCAAGCGGAACCGGGATCGGAACGTTGACGCCGACCATGCCGATGTTGATGCGGCTGGCGAAGTCGCGGGCCGCATCCCCGTCACGGGTGTAGATCGCGACGCCGTTGCCGTATTCGTGCTTCATCGGCAGGTCGAGGGCTTCCTCGTAGTTCTTGGCGCGGACGACGGAGAGTACCGGGCCGAAGATCTCGGTCTTGTAGATGTCCATGTCCGGCGTGACGTTGTCGAACAGGCAGCCGCCGACGAAATAGCCGTCTTCATAACCCTGGAGCTTGAAGCCGCGGCCGTCGACGACGAGGTTGGCGCCTTCTTCCACGCCCTTGTCGATGAGGCTCAGGATGCGGGCCTGGGCTTCCTTGGTGACGACCGGGCCCATGTCGGCCTTGTCATCGGTATAGGGGCCGATGCGCAGGCTCTCGATCATCGGCGTCAGCTTTTCGATCAGCCGGTTGGCGGTTTCCTCGCCGACGGGGACGGCCACCGAGATCGCCATGCAGCGCTCGCCGGCCGAGCCGTAGCCGGCGCCCATCAGGGCGTTGGCGGCCTGGTCGAGATCGGCGTCGGGCATGATGATCATGTGGTTCTTCGCGCCGCCGAAGCACTGGGCGCGCTTGCCGTTGGCGGCAGCCGTGCCGTAGACGTAACGGGCGATCGGCGTGGAGCCGACGAAGGAGACGGCGGCGATATCCGGATGCGCCAGGATGCCGTCGACCGCACCCTTGTCGCCGTTGACGACGTTGAGAATGCCGGCAGGCAGGCCCGCTTCGATCATCAGTTCGGCAAGGCGGATCGGCAGCGACGGGTCACGCTCGGAGGGCTTCAGGATGAAGGCGTTGCCGCAGGCGATGGCGGGCGCGAACATCCACATCGGGATCATGCCCGGGAAGTTGAACGGCGTAATGCCGGCGCCGATGCCGACCGGCTGGCGGATCGAGTACATGTCGATGTTCGGGCCGGCGCCTTCGGTGAACTCGCTCTTCATGAGATGCGGGATGCCGATGACGAATTCGCAGACTTCGAGGCCGCGGATGACGTCGCCCTTCGAATCCTCGACCGTCTTGCCATGCTCGCGGGAAATCAGAACGGCGAGTTCGTCCATGTTCTGGTTCAGAAGCTCGACGAACTTCATGAAGACACGGGCGCGGCGCTGCGGGTTGGTGGCGGCCCACTTCGGCTGCGCGGAAAGCGCGCTGTCGACTGCGGCCTGAAGGTCGACATCGCTGGCGAGCGCGACCGTCGCCTGGACTTCGCCCGTCGCCGGGTTGAAGACGTTTGCGGTGCGGCCGCTGGTGCCGGCGACCTTTTTGCCGTGGATGAAATGGCCGATCTCGTACATGGGAGCTCCTCCGTTGTTGTGAGAGGATCATCGCACTTCAATTTGCACAACTCAATCACCTCATATAAGGAACCGTTGTGCAAAAATTGAAGTCGGAGGCCGGTATGAACTGGGATGACGCACGCATGTTCCTCGCCGTTGCCCGCACCGGCCAGATCCTCGCCGCCTCCCGCCGCCTCGGCGTCAACCATGCCACGCTGAGCCGAAGGGTCAGTGCGCTGGAGGAAGCGCTGAAGACGCGGCTCCTGATCCGCCGCACCAATGGCTGCGACCTCACGGCGGAAGGCGAGGTCTTCTTGCGCGCGGCCGAACGGATGGAGACGGAGATGCTGGCGGCGCAGGCGAGCATCGGCCGCATCGACACCGCCGTCGCCGGTACCGTGCGCGTCGGCGCGCCGGATGGTTTTGGCGTGTCCTTCCTTGCGCCAAGGCTCGGACGGCTGACGGCGCGGCATCCGGAACTGAAGATCCAGCTTGTGCCGGTGCCCCGCTCCTTCTCGCTGTCGCAGCGCGAGGCGGATATCGCGATCACGCTGGAGCGGCCGGAACAGGGCCGCCTCGTCTCCTCGAAGCTGACGGACTATACGCTCGGGCTCTATGCCTCGCGCGACTACCTTGCGGAACACGGCACGCCGGAGACGGTCGAGGACCTGAAGGCGCATCGGCGGGTCGGCTATGTGGAAGACCTGATCTTCACGGCCTCGCTCAACTTCACCGGCGAGATCATGCGCAGCTGGGATGCGAGCTTCGAGATTTCCAGCGCGACCGGCCAGACGGAAGCCGTGCGCTCCGGCGCCGGCATCGGGATCCTGCACGATTATATCGCCCGGCAATACGGCGAACTCGTCCGCCTGCTGCCCGCCAACGCGATCCGCCGCGCCTACTGGACGACCTGGCACGAAAGCGCACGGGATCTCGTGCGCGTGCGCACCGTGGCGGAATTCGTGCAGGAACTCGTTCGGCAGGAGCACGAGATCTTTCTCTGAAACTTACTCCGCGGGCAGCGGCACCAGCGCGCTTTTCGCCCGCGTGGTCACCGCCGCCTCTTCCACCGGCTTCTCGGCAAGGGCGACCTTCACCTTTTCCTGCGTGGCCTCGCCCGGCAGGGGAACGCGCACGGCATTGCGGATGACGGCCGGCTCCTCCGCCCGCTTCTCCTCCACCACGCGGCGTTTTGGCCTGCGGACCTCGACGTCATCCTCGACGATCGCCACGGGCTCGGCGCGCGTGAGCACGGGCTGGCTGCGGCCGTAACCGCTGCCGCCGGCATAACTCAGCATGTCGAACGTATCGCGCGTCACCGGCTTCAGTCGCAGGCCGGCCATCAGCGACGCGATGCGCTCCTGCGGCATGGTCGGGTGGCAGAAGCGCAGGCGCACCTGCGCGGAGTAATTGCCCGCCCCGATCCGGCCCATCGCCGTTTCGCGCACCGGCGAGACGCGCTTGGCGAATTGCCAGGCGTAGAGGCAGCTTCCGGACTTTCCGAGCGGGCCGGTGGCATAGCCGTAGATGCCGTGCATGTTCTGGCCAGGCGCGGCATCGATCGTCATGGCGACGCCCGGCAACGCCTGCCGCATCTCGGCGAGGATGGCGCGGCGTGTCGGGGCGCGCAGGAAGGTCACGCCTTCGGAGGGCGTGCCGATGCGCACGGTGAGCACGTTTTCGCCGGCGGACGCCGTGGCGTTGGAATAGACGATCGCCTGCTCGAAGAACTGGCCGCGTACCGTCTGGCGCACGCTTTCGATGTGGCCGGAGATCGACGGCAGGTAGGCGGCCGCGAATTCCGGGGCCACTTCGGTCGAGATCGGCGGCGCATCCGGCCGGATGGCGCCCGTTTCGAGGAACGGGTCGTGCACCGCGGTGCAGCCGGTGGCGAGGAACGGAAGTGCGGCAAGAAGCAGCCAGCGCATGAAGAACCTATCGGGTGGGGTAATCGGAGGAGATGGCAAGGCCGCGCGCGGCCGCCGGGTCATAGAGATGCGTGTTCAGCCGGGCGAAGACGGCCTGCGCCTCGGCACGATGGCCGAGATGATAATGCGCCCAGCCGCGCAACTGGCTGAGATCGGCGGGCTCGGCGACGAGGCCGGCGCGCGCATTCAAAGCATCGAGCACGCGCTGGTACTGCTTGTGGTCGAAGGCCGAGCGGGCGCGCTGGAAGTAGATTTCGGCCCGCACCTCGCGGTCCCGCTTTTCCGAAAGCGCATACATGCCGATCATCGCCTCGGCATCGTCCGTCAGGCGGCCGCGCAGCAGGGTGAGCGCCGCGCCATAGGCGGCGTCCGCCTGCGTCCGGCTGTTGCCGAGCGCCGCCTCGAAGGCGTTGCGCGCGTCAGCGAGACGGTTCAGCCCGAGATGGCACCAGCCCTTGATGAGCATGGCATCGGCAGATACCGCGCCCCGCGCTTCCAGCGCAGAAATATCCTCGATGCAGGCGCTGAACCGCTTCGCCTTGAAATGCGCAAGATAGCCGTTGCCGCCGCCCGTGGAGGCGACCGGCATGTCGATGGCAATGCTGCGGCGGCCCTTCGGCGGGGTCGCGACCTTTATCTCCGCCCAGATATCCGGATAGATGTCGCGGTACTCGCCTTCGAGCGCCGCATAGTCCTTCTTTTCGCCGAGCCGCAACAGGCTGAGCGCCAGGCCCTTGACCCGCACCGGCGCGCTTTCCCAATCGATCGATTTTGCGAACCAGGCCCTCGACGCCTCGTACTGGCGGGAATTATAGGCGTACCAGGCGAGGATTTCGGCATGGTCGGCATTCGACGTCGCGAGGATGGCGTTGCTGTAGGCCGTGACGGTCTTCACGTCCGCATCCGGCTGGTCGGGCTTGGAGAAGCGCAGCGACAGCGCGTTCATCAGGAATTCCGGATCGCCCGAAAGGTCCTCCAGATACTGTTCCGCCACCGCATAGGCCTCGTCCTGCTTGTTCTGCGCGGCAAGCGAGAGATAGAGGCCCTTGGCGTCGTTCTCATCGCTATGCTTGACGAGCGCCGCCTTGAACCAGCGCTCGGCGCTCTCCGGCGCCTTCAGCTTCAGATCGTACCAGCCGAGCAGCGCGAGGTCTTCGAGGCGGTCGCCCTTTTCCGCAGCCAGACGCAGCTTGCCGACCTCGCCTTCGCCGATCGGCGTCTGGCGCTTTTCGTCGGCATTGAAATCGGCGATGTCCTTGCGGGTCAGGTCCAGCTCGACAGGCGGCAAGCCTGCCTGGAGCAGCGGCGAGGTCGCAAGCAGGCCCATCGCCTTGCGCACGTCCTCTGCCGAGAAATCGCGCGTCGATTTCTGCAGGGTCGTCAGGAGCTGCTGGTCCGGCAGGCGCTTGTCACCTTCGCGGAAGAGCAGGCCGCGATAGACGTTTGTCAGCGCATCCTTGGCGCCGGTCTCCGCATAGGCATCGAGCAGCATCCAGACGAGATCGACTTCCGTTTCGCTGGACGGGTCGAGCGTCTTGGCGGCTTGAATGACGCCCATCCAATCCTTGCGGGCGGTGGCGGCCATCATGTCGACGCGCTGCTTGCGGCGGGCGAGTTTGCCGGAAAAATCCTCGGTCGGACGCCATTCCGGATTTTCCGACCGGCGGCGGCCGATCTCCGCATCGATGCCGAGGAAATCGTTCTTCTCGTAGAGCGCCCAGAGCGTGCTTTCATCCACCTGCCGGGCGGCCGGCGAATAAACGTCGGCGGGCACGACGAAATCCGGATATTTCAGCCGCAGCCGGTTCGTCTCGGCCTCCAGCCGATCCTCCTGTTTCTGCTCGGCATAATAATAGAGGGCAGCGAGCTCGACCTCGCCGGGGCCGGGCTTCGTTTCGCCGGCCAGCGCCGAGGAGCCGAGCAGCAGGGGGACAAGGAAAAGCGTTCTCATCGGTCGGACCTCACGCCCTTGCGCGGCACCGTAATGCCGAGCCAGACGGCGAAGATGCCGAGGCAGGCGAGTACGAGCAGCACGTAGATCTGGAAATTGTCGGAGAACCAGGCGGCGGCGACGCGGCGCAGGTTGCCGGGGCTGCGGTCCTGGAGATCGGCGATGTAGCGATCGGCCGCCGGCAGGCTGACGAGCGACAGGCTCGCCGTCTCGATCACGGCCGTGCCGCCATCGAGGTCGCGCCAGATGGCGGGCTCGACAAGCCGGTTCACGCCAGCCTCGATATCGCGCGGCGCGCTCGCCTTGATCACCGTCCAGGTGGCGAGCCCATCCGGCGCGCGCATCTGCGAGAGCGTCACCAGCGAACCGGCGCCATGCGGCGCGACGCGCGCGGTGTCGTCGCCCTGGTAGTTCAGCCAGCGGCCGAAATTCTTCGTCGCGGCGGAAAGCCAGAGCTGTGCGCGCGAACCGAAGGACAGGTCGCCCTCGCCGGCCGCCGTCGAATTGTGGAAGGCTTGCAGCAGGTCAGCGGTCTCGTTGCCGGTCGCGGTGTCCGGGACCGACGCGGTGACGACAGGATCCGGCTCCATGAGGGCTGCGACAGAGGCGCCGATATCCGTTTCACTCGGGAAGGATGCCTTGTCGGTGGCGCCGAGTTCGGCGAAATCGTTCTGCGACGAGACGACGAGCACATCGCGGCCGGTGCCTTGCGTGGGCGTGCCGATGGCGATCTTCGCGGTCAGCGGCGCACGAGCCGAAAGGGCCAGGCGCGACAGCAGGGTGAGGCCGGCACCGACCGACTGGCTGTCCGCCCGGTCGATGACGAGATCGAAGGGCTTGCCGCCGCCATAGGGATAGGCCTTGCCGGCGAGTGCGGCGAGATCGGGAAGCCGGCCGACGCGGGCGAGTGCCGGAACCTCGATCGCCGTCGTATCGAGCAGGATGAAACGCGGCTTGCCGTCGTCGCGCTCTTCCGGCCGGCAGGCGGCATCGGCTGCGACCGGCAGTTCGGCGAGCAGTTCGACGCGGTTGACGCCCGGGCGGAAGGCGCGCAACGGCAGTTCGATGCGTTTGCCATCGAACTGTTCGCCCTCGCCGTTGCGGAACGGGTAGCTCTTCACGACCCTGTCGTTGACGCGCACGAGAAGTTGGGCGGTCTGGTCGAGGCCGGGCGAGGTCGCGGCATGCAGGCGCAGGTCGAGCGTCGCATATTCGGCAGCGTAGAAATCCGCCGGCATTTCGACGGCGAAATCGGTGCGCGACAGGCGGCCGGAGAAGACGCGGGTCTCGTAGCCCGCCTCCTTCAGCGTGCGGCGTTCACCGGCATCGACCGCAAGTACGCCCCTGCCCTTCTCGAAGATGCCGGACTTCAGTCCATCGGCAAGTGGCCCCTTCACGGCGGCGAGCACGGCCGCATTGACGTCGTTGAGATTGGCCGCGCGCAGGACGACCGTCGCCCGGTCCGCCGTGGCGCCGGCCTGGACGGAAAGACCGCGGGGGGCGTTTGAAAGACCGAGCTTGGACAGCGTTGCGGCGCCGTCGCGGTCCATCGCCATGACGAGATCGATGCCCGGGCCGGTGCCCGGCTTGTCTGCGACCGACACGCTCACATCGTCCCGGTTCAGGAAGAGGATGAGCGATTGCAGGGCGGGAGCGACCTCGTTCAGCGCCTCGGCGCTCAGGGCGCCGGGAACGACGATCCTAACATCCGTACGATGCGCGGCGTTTCGGCGGACGGCCAGCAGGCTGTCGAAATCGGAAAAGCCCGACAATTGACCAGTGGCAAAACCGCTCGCTGCGGGATCGAGCTTCGTCCAGAGCTCGTAGGTCGCATCGAGCGAGCAATCGACCCGATGGTGCTGCCGGGCGCGCAGACGCACGACATTGCGGCCGGCCTTGAGGAATTCGGCGGCGACGGCGATCTTCTCCGTCAGCGTGCCGTTCGGCGAGGCGATGGCGAAGCCGCCGACATCGCGGCCGTTCACCTCGACATCCATCTTCGCCGTATCGGGCAGCACGGAGACGGCGTTGATATAGGCGAGGTTCAGCGTGCCGCCGGCGGAGACCTGCGGGCCATCGAGCGCGAAGGTGAAGGTCGCGACGTCGTCCTCGCCGACGAGTGCATAGGCATCCGCCGATTGCTCGAAGGGCACGAGGGCCTTATCCGCCGCCGGCTCGGCCTTCTTTGTCTCGACGGGCGCGGGAAGCAGGCCGCCGGACAGCGCAGTGCCTTCGAGCAGCGGCTTGACGCTATCGGCCACCAGCCCCTCCGCCCGGCCGGCACCGGCCGAGGCGACGAGGAGGGAGAGGCCCAGCATTGCGAGAAGAGATGTCTTAGCCATAGGCCTGGGTTCCTGTGAGGACCGGCGGCAGCTCGACGGCGCGGCCGGGGATCTGGGCATTGTTTTCCTTCACCACGATGGGCGCATCGGCGAAGGATTTGACGGCGCTTTCGCGGATGAGGCCGGCGGAATATTGCAGCGCGCGAAGCGTCTCGCGGATGCTCCACAGCGCGAAGCGCGAGGTGCCCCAGAAGAAGCTGCCGCGCACCTGCCGGCGCACGAGCCGTTCCTGAAGAACCGCCTGGTCGGAGAACATCAGCTCGGCGATCGCCAAGAAGGTCTCCGGCGTGCGCTCCTTGTAGGCGAAGCCGTGGATGGCGCCCTCGCCCGCCGCGCGGCTGGAACGGCAGATCACCTCGAAGGCGATGATCTGGCCGGCGCGGCGCAGCTGGATCGTCGCCTCCAGCGGGGTTTCGAGGTCGATCTCCGGCGCCTTGTCGACGAATTCCACCGAGATGCCGCCGGAGGACGCATCCTGGATGATGACATTGTTGAGCTTGCCGTCGATCTTCATCAGCGCGTGGCGCTTGACCGGCAGGCGCTGGTTGCGGCGCAGTTCGCGGCGTTCGGCGACGACGCCGAGTGCCGCACCGGCAAGGCCGAGGTTGATGAGGTTCCAGCCGGCGACGATGGTCAGGAGCTCGGTCGCGACCGGCTCTGTCAGGAAGCGGTAGCCGGAATAGAGCGCGGCGGCCAGGAGCACGAAGAAGATGATGAAATAGGGCCGTGCCAGCGGCGAGAGCATGCTGCGGTCGAGCGTCTGGCCCTTGGCGGTGACGTTGAAGGTGGGTTTGCGCGGATTGCGGATCACGCTGAGGATCGAGCCGAAGAGCAGCACCGACTGGACATATTCATAAAGCTCGGAGACCCAGGGCCAGCGCACCCGGCCGTAGAGATAGCTCTGCATGGCGAAGGAGCCGATGAGATAGGTCACGGCATAGGAGGCGAATTCGAGGATGTTCGCCTGGTAGATTTCCAGCGAGAAGAAGATGTAGAGCAGCGGCGAGAAGACGAAGGCGAGCCGCGACAGCGGGAACAGCCAGAACAGGTTGATACCGGCATAGCAGATGCGCTGGGCGAGCGTCAGGCCCTTGGCGAGGAACGGCCGGTTGAGAATGAGGATCTGCAGCATGCCCTGGCACCAGCGGGCGCGCTGGCCGATGAAGGAGACGAAGGTCTCCGGCTGAAGGCCGGCGATCAGCGGCTTGTCGACATAGATGCTGTGCCAGCCCTTGGAGTGCAGCGCCAGCGCCGTCTCGCAATCCTCGGTGATCGACTGGCCGGAAAACCCATTCACTGAGGCCAGCGCCGAACGCCGCAGTACCGCCGCCGAACCGCAGAAGAACGAAGCGTTCCACTTGTCGAGCCCGCGTTGCAGGATCGAATAGAACATCTCGTTTTCGGACGGCATGCGCGCGAAGGTCTGGAGGTTCTTTTCCAGCGGATCGGGATTGAGGAAGTAGTGCGGCGTCTGGACGAGGAACAGCTTTTTATCTTCGCGGAAGAAACCGATGGTCTCGCGCAGGAACTCGCGCACCGGCGCATGGTCGGCGTCGAAGACGACGACGAGTTCGCCGCTGGAGACCTTGAGGCCCTCGTTGAGGTTGCCGGCCTTGGCGTGGTCGTTCTGCTTGCGGGCGTGGTAATGCACGCCGAGCGAGGCGCAGAGCGCCTTCAGCTGCTCGTGGCGACGGATCGCGGCAATCGCGATGCGCGGGTCCTTGTGATTGCGCTTGGCATCCGTGCCGCCATCGTCCAGCAGGTAGACGTTCAGCTTGTCCTTCGGATAGAGCAGCGATTTTGCCGCGGCGAGCGTGCCGGCGAGCAGTTCGGGCTCTTCGTTATAGGACGGGATGAAGACGTCGACTGTGGGCAGGCTTGCGGCCTCGCCCGGCCCCGGGGTTTTGCGCTTCAGCGGATCGGCCAGCATGAAGAAGCTGACCGCCAGCATGGCGAGGCAATACATCTCGGCCAGATACAGGATCAGGCCGGGGATGAAGTTCAGCGGTTCGTAGATGCTCGGCAGTGTTTCCGTGGTGCGCCAGAACGCGTAGCGCATGGCGAGGATACCGGCACAGGTGAAGGTGACGAGCCGGAGCGTAGTGTTGGCCGGGCGCGTCATCGCCAGGAACATCACGCCGAGCACGGCGAAGGAGAGAATGAGCTGGGCCTGGAGGCTTATCGGCAGCCAGAGAAGGAACAGCCCGACCATGCCAGCGGGAACCGCCAGCCACTTGACGCACGTCATGTGCATTTGAAGAACCCCATTTGCATCGCGGCAGCGCGTCATGCGGACCGGTTCCACACAGGAACAGGTCAGACCCTAGGGTTCAGTGGTCAACGGATTCCTAATACAGTGCCAAATCGGGACTGGCGTCAAAAGCGTGGTAAATGAAGGGTTTACGCCAACCGCGTGATCTGCGAATCGCGTTCGCCTACCGTAGCGAAATCGGATAGCAGCGGGCTCATTGTGGGGTGATCTCGCAATCACACAACTTGACGATTCGGAGCCCTGCGGATGGGAAATCAATCTTCCCCTCTCCCGGTAAGTCCTTGTGACATAGACTTACCGGGAGAGGGGAATGGTACGGTTGAGTGGGGTCGAACCACCGACCTCAGGTGCCACAAACCTAAGGCCTAGCGTTACTGCAAGACTCGAAACAGGATTGACGTCTTGCAATATACCGATAAAATGTTGACATAACTCGATATTTTCCGATAAATATCTTCATTTCAAGACTCCGTCGTCCGCCCTCGACACCGAAGCAAAGACCCCAATTATCGATGGCATATGTTCCAGGCGTGTTCCCGAAAACGAATTGAAGACTCTGATGACCACGATTTCCGACAAAGCCGATCTCCGCCCCGTGCACCTCGCCGACTTCCTCAAGACGGCGCGCCCGGGACACAGAGGCAGCCATTACATCACCGACCTAAAATGCACAGGCCTGTCTCTCCGCCTCAAGAATGAGAAGGTGGCGTTCTTCCTTCGATACAAGGGAATTAACAAAACCCTCGGATGGGCACATGAGGGTGAGGCTTGGTATATTCCGTCGATCAAGGCCGCGCGCGAGCTTGCTGACAAGGTGAAACGTCAGATCGATTTTGGCGGAGACGCCCACGCAGAGGAATTCCTTCGGCAGCACCATCACGCCATCGAAAACAACCTTGGCCTTTCCCATGACGACATCATTCGGGAAATGCGCCCGAAGGCGGGTACGTGGACGTTGCGGCGCTGTATCGAGAAGACGATCGAGGACAAGACGGCGGATACCTCGGCGAAGCCGTGGCGAGACACGACCATCTCCACTTTGAGGTCAACATTTGCGAAACCCGAATTTAAACACCTCCTCGACATGCCTGCCGTCAACCTCAAGCGCGCCGACATCGAAACCATTCGTGACGTCATGTTAAAAAAACATGCGTCGCCCTCACCCGCAGGAAAAGTTGTTTCGAACGTCAGCGCTATTCTCAGCCATTGCCAGTCTGTCCATGGCGGCCAATCCGGGTTGGACCGTATCGAACCATGGTGGAAGCTCCTGACGGTGGGACGCTCGGCAAAACCCCGCACGCGAAATCCCGGATTGGAGGGTTTGGCGAAGACCCTCGTTCTCGCCGATACCTACACAGCCAGACGTCTGCCTGGACGCATGGAGGCCAAGCACGACCACAAGCACGGCATCCGCGACGGCGTGGCGGCCGCCTTCCACTGGGTGTGCCTGACAGCCCAGCGCCAGGGTGCTGCGCTGGCGATCCGAAAGACCGACTATATCCCCGACCCCGAAAACGAAGGCTGGTATCTCGCGGCTTGGGGCGAAGGCATCATGAAAGCCGGCGTGGCCCACGTCCTGCCCATCCCGCCACGACTGGTCCGGCACATGGCGGAAAAGCTAGAACTCGTGAAAAGCACTGAGAGTCAATGGCTGCTGCCCTCGGAACGGGGCGAGGACGACATTCATATCCACCGATCATCGACGCTAGCCGTCGTCCAGCGGCTCGGTGCTCGCGACACCCTGACGAAGAAACGCGCGACGGCAGTCGATCTTCTGGCGGCCAACGCCATCAAATGGTGGACCCCACACGATCTGCGCCGAACCATCACCAAGGTCCTCGATGAGGCCGGCATTCCGGGTGGCGCATCAGTGGTTCTCGCTCATGAAGTGAGACGCACCGACAAGCTAGACGCCGAAACCGACGACTCACGAGAGCAGCGTGTCGCTCGAATCACGAGGCTTGCCTACGGCGGCGCGCAGCACTTGCATTTGAAGCGCAAGGCCATGTCGATATGGACGGACGCCGTGCTTGATAACTATGCCAAGTTCAAATCGGAATGGCAGCCAGTGGAAAAATGACCCTTCAAGCGAGAATCGCCGCTTCGCGTCATTAGCGGACACGCTCATCCCTCCGCCATGTAAGCTGACGATGCAAACGATGGTGCGTGTTGACACATAGAAAATATCCATTATTCTGGATATATGGAAAATATTACCGCAATCACGGCGCTTGGCGCGCTTGCGCAAACTACGCGGCTCGACACCTTCAGGCTACTTGTACGCCATGAACCAGATGGTGTCCCGGCTGGCGAGCTTGCGAGGATGCTTGATATCCCGCAGAACACCATGTCGGCGCACCTCGCGACCTTGGCGCGAGCGGGACTGGTGAAAAGCGAGCGCCGGAGCCGTTCGATAATCTACAGGGCCGATCTGGACGGCCTGCGCGATCTGACCCTCTTTCTCCTCAAGGACTGCTGCGGCGGCTCAGCGGAGTTGTGCGCGCCGCTCATTGCCGAACTGACCCCGTGCTGCGGACCGAAGGCGATATCCTCATGAGTTTCGAGCTTGTTCCTGTTTCCGGAAGCGACACTGACTTCAAGGATACGCTTGTCCGTGCGGGACTACCGACGACAGACCTCGGAGACGACGGCCGCTCCTTCTTCCGCGCCGTGACGTCAAACGGAGACACCATAGGATACTCCGGGTTGGAGGCATGCGGTGGCGACGTCCTCTTGAGGTCGATCGTTGTTCTCGAGAGCTTCCGCGGCAGGGGCTTCGGTCGAGCGCTTGCGGAAGCTACCGTCGAGAAAGCCGGTCTGGATGTCGGCGTCTTCCTTGCGACGACGAGCGCGGCTCCCCTTTTCGAGCGCCTTGGCTTCGCTCTGGTAGACAGGCGCGACGTTCCAGCCGCCGTACTTTCCACCCGCCAGCTGTCGGGCATCTGCCCCGCGTCGGCCACCATCATGAAGCTCAACAGGCCACCGACCTAACAACGGACCACGACCATGACCGACAAGACCTACAACGTGCTCTTCCTGTGCACGGGCAATTCCGCACGTTCAATTCTCGCCGAATCCATCCTCAACAAGGAGGGCGGCGGGCGCTTCACTGCGTACTCCGCGGGCAGCCAACCCAAAGGAGAAGTGAACCCGCACGCGCTTCGAGAGCTTTCTGCCCTTGGCTACGCTTCGACAGGCTTCTCGTCGAAAAGCTGGGATGTCTTCGCCGAGCCGGACGCTCCCCAGATGGACTTCATCTTCACCGTCTGCGACAGCGCTGCGGGCGAAGCATGCCCCGTCTGGATCGGGCATCCGATGACCGCGCACTGGGGCGTCGAAGACCCCGCGGCCCTCGTCGGCACGGATGTCGAAATCCAGCGCGCCTTCGCACAGGCAGCCCGCTTCCTCAAGAATCGTATCACCGCTTTCCTCAGCCTGCCGCTCGAGTCCATCGACCGCATGGCGCTCGAAACCAAGCTCCGCCAGATCGGCTCTATGGAAGGTTCGACGCGACCTGACACGAGGATCGCCTAATGTCCAAGTTCGAACGCTACCTGACAGTCTGGGTCGCCCTTTGCATTCTCGTCGGGATCGCGCTCGGCCACCTGATGCCCGGTGTCTTCCAGACCGTCGGTGCAGCCGAGATCGCCAAGGTCAACATTCCCGTGGCCGTCCTGATCTGGCTGATGGTCATCCCGATGCTGCTCAAGATCGACTTCCGCTCCCTGGCGAAGGTCGGCACCTACTGGCGGGGTATCGGGGTCACGCTTTTCATTAACTGGGCCGTCAAGCCGTTCTCCATGGCACTCCTCGGATGGCTGTTCGTCGGGTGGTTGTTCAGGCCGTACCTGCCTGCAGACCAGATCGATTCCTACATCGCAGGCCTGATCATCCTCGCCGCCGCTCCGTGTACGGCCATGGTCTTCGTTTGGTCGAACCTGACACGTGGCGAGCCGCTCTTCACGCTGTCCCAGGTGGCGCTGAATGACGCCATCATGATCGTTGCCTTCGCTCCCATCGTCGGCCTGCTTCTCGGTCTGTCGGCCATCACGGTGCCATGGGACACGCTCGCGATTTCGGTCGGCCTTTACATTGTCGTCCCCGTCATCATCGCGCAGGTTTTGCGAGGCAGGCTGACGGCCGACGGCACGAGTGCCCGGCTTGACCGGATGCTCGAGGTGCTTTCGCCGATCTCGCTCGTGTCGCTACTGGCGACCCTCGTGCTGCTGTTTGGCTTCCAGGGCGAGCAGATCATCGCGCAGCCGACGATCATCGCCTTGCTCGCCGTCCCTATCCTGATCCAGGTCTACTTCAATTCCGGCCTGGCCTACGTTCTCAACCGTATGTCGGGCGAACGCCACTGCGTGGCCGGACCCTCGGCGCTGATCGGTGCCTCCAATTTCTTCGAACTGGCCGTGGCCGCCGCCATCAGCCTGTTCGGCTTCCAGTCCGGGGCGGCGCTGGCGACGGTCGTCGGCGTCTTGATCGAAGTCCCGGTGATGCTGTCCGTCGTCTGGATCGTGAACCGCTCCAAGGGCTGGTACGAAGCCGCGCCGGCCGTTTCCAGAAACACCGTCTCCGAAAGGACCTGAACATGGACGTCACCATCTACCACAATCCCGCCTGCGGGACTTCGCGCAACACTCTCGATCTCATCCGACATGCGGGGGTCGAGCCGACGGTGATCGAATATCTCAAGACACCGCCGACCCGCGACGAGCTCGTGACGATGATCGCGGACGCGGGCTTCACCGTCAGGCAGGCGATCCGGGAAAAAGGAACGCCCTATGCGGAGCTTGGTCTAGACAACCCCGACCTGACGGATGACCAGTTGCTTGACGCCATGCTGAAGGACCCGATCCTGATCAATCGCCCGTTCGTCATCACGCCGATGGGTACGCGCTTGTCCCGGCCATCCGAGGTCGTGCTCGACATCCTCCCGGCGGACGCGTTCATGGGGCCGTTCATGAAGGAAGACGGCGAGCGTCTTCTCGACGAAGAAGGAAAGCGTATTGTCTGAATCACTGCCCGCCGCATCGATCGAGCATCTTCGAAAGCCCGACCTCGAGGCCTTGCGTCCCCAGTTCTCGACGCACAAGCCGCGCATCCTGATCCTGTACGGCTCCCTTCGGGAGGTGTCGTATAGCAGGCTTCTGGCGCACGAGGCGCGCCGTCTGCTCGAGCATTTCGGATGCGACGTACGCGTCTATGATCCGAAGGGCCTGCCGCTTCCCGACGAAGCGCCCGTCAGCCATCCCAAGGTGCAGGAACTCCGCGAATTGTCCGAGTGGTCGGAGGGCCAGGTCTGGGTCAGCCCAGAGCGCCATGGCGCGATGACGGGCATCATGAAATCCCAGATCGACTGGATTCCGCTGTCGATCGGATCGGTTCGGCCGACACAGGGCAAGACGCTTGCGGTCATGGAGGTGTCAGGCGGCAGTCAGTCCTTCAATGCCGTAAACCAGATGCGCGTCCTCGGGCGCTGGATGCGGATGATCACCATCCCCAACCAGTCTTCCGTCGCCAAGGCGTTTCAGGAGTTCGAAGCCGACGGCCGCATGAAGCCGTCCTCGTACTACGACCGCGTCGTGGACGTCTGCGAGGAACTGGTCAAGTTCACGATCCTAACACGGGACGCATCGCCATACCTGACGGACCGTTACAGCGAGCGGAGAGAAGCTGCGGCCGAACTCGAGAAGCGGGTTTCCCTCAAGTCGATCTGAACGATCATTCGGCCGCGACGGGGTGACGACGTGCCTCGATCGCGACCAGGACGAATGCGCCGATGCCAAGTGTTCCGAGCGCGGCGGTCGCGAAAAGCGAGAAACCGATACCGATCTGATGCATGGCGGCGGCGAATGCGAAAGGCGCTGCCGCGCCGGCCGCAAGCCTCGCCGCCGCCATGCGCCCTGTTATGGCTCCGTAGCCGTCAGACCCGAACAGATAAAGAGGGAGACTGCCTTGCGCGATCGAGTTGATTCCCGAGCCGAGACCGAGGCAGACCGCGAAGGCCACAGCGCCCGGAAACCATTCCCCGGAAAACCCGAGGATGACAACCCCAAGCACCATCAGGACGGCGGAAACGACTGCCAGAGCCGGAGGCGAGAGACTCGTGCCGAAGATCATATTGATCAGGCGGCTCAGGACCTGTGCCGGTCCGAACAGTGACCCGATAACTACCGCCGCGCCGCCAAGCCCGAGAGCACCCAGCATCGGTACCATGTGGGCGAGGATGGACGCCAAGGTGAAGCCGAGAAGGGCGAATGCCGCGAATACGACCAGCATCGCACTTCGACGGCGCTCGACTGGGATCGCCCCCACGACGTGTTGCCGCTCTTTACGAAACCCCTGCGCGTTGGCGATCTTTCCCGCCCGCATGATCCAGAAGTGCAAGGGCATGCATAGCGCCAGATTGAGGACTGCAAAGACCAGATAGATTTCCCGCCACGAGAGATAAGCCGTCAACGCCGCCGAGATCGGCCAGAAGATGCTTGAGGCGAAACCCGCGATCAGCGTGAGATACGTGATGCTCCTCGGTGCGGTCTTGGGGTCGCTCTCGACAAGAGCGGCGAAGGCGGCCTGGTACTGGACCATGCCCGAGGAGACCTCCAGAAGAACAATGGCGAGCGCGAACACGGCGACGGACGGCGACCATGCGCACAGGACGAGCGTGGCGGCCGCGATCGCCGAACCGAATGTCATGACAGCGGCTGCACCTCTCCGATCCAGTTCGCGCCCGATCAGGGGAGCCGTGATTCCACCGACGAACAACGACACGGAGAAGACGGCAAAGACCTGCTCGACACTGATACCGAAGTCGACAGCCATGCTCTCGGCAAGGATGGAGAACGAGTAATAGAGTGTTCCGTAGCCCACAATCTGGGTGATCCCGAGCGCCGCAACGACCCCGGTCTGAATTCTGTTATCGCGCAACGACGTCGGCTCCGCTCGCAGCACCCGGCGCGCAACAGGCTTCCACCGATGTCCTGACTTTCGGATGACCCGCACAGCAGTCCTCCAGGAGAAACGTCACCAGCGCGGCTAGAGCGTCGTAGTTCGCCGTGTAGACTAGCGACCGCGATTCCCGCCGTTGCGCGATCAGGTTCGCGTGGACAAGGTCCTTTAGATGGAAGCTGAGGGCGGAAGCGGATACCCCGAGACGTTGAGCGATTGATCCGGCTGCCAGACCTTCATGCCCAGCGACCACAAGAGACCGGACAATACCGAGACGAGTCTCCTGCGAGAGAGCCGAGAAAGACGACAGGGCTTGACGTTCATCCATATTTCAATATTCCTTGAATGATTGAATTTGGAGATAGCGCAAATGAACGTGATCGACAAGACGGTTTCGGCCGACGCTGACATCACCCTCGCCCATCTTCTCAATAGGATCGCCGAGACACCGGAACTCCCGCTGGTATTCAGTTACGATGGCCGCCAGATCAAGCCGGGTTATCATGTGACGGAAGTGAAGGCAGGACAATTCTCCGCTCTGGACTGTGGTGCCAATCCCGAGGCCTGGTCGGAAATCTTCGTACAGCTATGGGATGTCGAGGAAGGCGAGCGAACGCATATGACTGCGGGAAAGTTTTCGGCGATCGTCCGCAAGGTTTCCGAATACGTTAAACTGGACGCATCAGCAAAGCTGACCTTCGAGGTCAGTGACGGCGTACGCCCGATGCAGCTTTTCTGCGCTGACCAACCCTTCGAAAAGGATGGTATTTTGGCAGTTCACTTGGTTCCAAGGGCCGCTAGCTGTAAGCCACGTGATCGCTGGTTAGCCGACACGTCATCGAAAAGCACGATCTGCTGTGGCCCTTCAGCGGACACGAGCAGCAGTAATCCGTGAGCAACACTTTGTCCGCTTAGGGCCAAAAGAGGACGAGTGATTCCCCAAAGGGGCAGCTTGACGATAGCCTCGCCCGAGCGCCTGCACGACGGCGAGGAAACCAGGTCGCTGCCGAGAGGGGCGTCAGGCCCTTAGGGCCGTACCGCAAATCAATCCGATGGGAATTGCCACCATTGTACAAGTCCGTGAAGGTGTTAGCGCTCCGCCCTTGATCTCTGCACATGATCGCCACAGCATTGTCGATAGGGGCCATAAGGGAAACGGGCACGGGCGGTGAGTGACAATCAGGAAGAATTCGAAGCGCTGCGCAAGGCAGTGTATTTGTTCGTGAACGAGCACGGCAAGAATGCCGAACGCCTGCGCATTTTTTGCGAAGACTTCATGCGGGAATGGCGCGAGAACCGCGGTCGACGCGGAGCGGATGACAGCGGCCTCATCCGAGATATCGTCCGCTGGACGATGAACAGATACAATCGGCCTCGCTACAGGCCGAAACGTAGCCGAGAGCAGCGCGCCGCGGACGTATTGATGGCACCGGGAGCCTTGACGGTGTCGGGAGAAGTCTACGGGCGCGCCTCGATACGTAACGCTGCCCTTCTACAGGGACAGTCCAAAAGTACCGTCGGAAGGCACCTTCTACGACAAGGTATAGCCCCACGCCGTGAGACCAAAATCCGCAAACTCCCGAAGACCGGCCAACAGCTAGTCCGCATCCTTGACGCGACCTTTGCCACCAGCGCAGCTGGCATCCTGGAACTGGATCGGTTGGGAAAGGCCTTGTGGGATAATGGCGAACCAAGACATGTTCCGACGACGACGCAAACCTCACGCAAGAAGAAACTCGCCACGCTGCTGGCCGGGATTTCGAGCGCAGGCGTTGGCTACAGCATTGTCACCATCGGAGACTTCTGCGGCGTCCTCCGGGGACGTCGTTTCCGCTCGTTGCCCGAGGCCAACACGTGGATCGCGGAAGCGCAGCGCGTGGGGCGCTATCCCGACATCAAGCTCCCCGATCCCACCACCGCGCCGGCACAGGAGTATTTCTGGGCCGATCCCGTTGTGGTCGACGTCATGTCCATTATCGACATGGCAGTAACGGGCCACTTCTATCCCGTCGAAAAACTCGGCGCGATCTTCCGTTTCGAACGACTGCTGCTCGACATGACGCCCGTGCTGCCGTGGATCGAACGCGCCCACCATTCCTATGCTGGCGATGACATGGCGGAAAACCTCTCAGCCCTCGCAGACAAGATCACCGATCCCGTCGTTCGAAAGGCGACCAGACGCCTTGCCAAAATCCTGCATGACCTCAAAGGCTTCATGGGGCCGTTCCCGACCTGCTTCGACGCCTTCCAGACCGTCGATATGGTTCTCGGCATCATGGACAAGACCGCTGAGGCCTCGCCCGAGAGCTTTGCGAAACTGGCCTATATCCGGGATTGGTTCACGCAAGCCGACGACGGCTACCTTGATGAGCGGGATCGCCTGTTGCGAGTGCTAGAACTCGAACGCGCGGGAGAATGGCTCGCGCCGGATAGCGAAACGCTGTCGAGCTACTTTCCCGAGGTGGTCGAGGAGGTGATCGTGGGAGACGAAAACGACATTCCGTACTAATTTCAATATCGAAAACAATCAGATAAGCGATATTGTCCCGTTTTCCTTATATAGTAGGGATATATCTCTATAGGTGCCTAGCCCTACCCTCGACGCCGCGGCAACGTTGGTTCCGCCAGCAGGGAAATTGTCGACCACGGCGACGCATCCTGCAATCGCTCATTCGATCAGCCGTTTCAAAGTTCTCGGATGGACCCCGTAGCGGCGGGCGATATCGGTCAGGTTTTCACTGCCCTGCCGCAGGGCAACGACTGCGTCCGCGCATTGCGCTTCCGTGAGAGAGCGGCGGCGGCCGAGGCTCTGGCCCCGCTGCCGTGCCGCCGCCATTCCCGCAATCGTCCGTTCACTGATCATGGAGCGCTCGAACTCGGCCATCGCCGCAATGACGTGAAAGATCATTCGACCTCCTGCCGAGCTGGTGTCTATATTTTCCGTCACCGACCGAAACTCGATCCCGCGTGCCTGTAGTTTGGCAATGACGTCGATCAGATGACGGATAGAGCGGCCGAGACGGTCCAGCCGCCACACCACGAGCGTATCGCCCCTCCTGAGGTTTCGCAGGACGGCGTTGAGCCCACGGCGCTTCTCTACCGCGCCGGAAATTCCATGATCCTTAAAGACCTTCGCGCACCCGGCCGAACGCAGGGCATTCACTTGTAGGTCGAGGTTCTGGTCACAGGTCGAAACCCTCGCGTATCCGATCAGTGCCATCGGTCGAAAGCCTTATGCTGGCCGCGCATGCTGCCGTCACCTTGACAAAAAGGAACCTTTTCGCGGGGAAGGCATATGCAGGGGCGACCCTTGAGATTTCCGATCGTGGCAAGGGTTTCGGCAAGGAACAAACCCGTTGCGGCGGTGATGACAAAAGGGTTCGTTTCTATCCCGTCACGCGGCACTGACCTCCTTCACGCAAATCGCGGCACGGCTTATGGACGCCTGGATCACCGGCACGGAGGAAACCGGCGGCGCGGCCGCCTTACGTGCCCAGGTCTTGCAATACCTTGGCCCCGACATGATGCTGACTGTCACGGACACGTCGGCCGCCGATCCGCTGGACTGGAATTTCTCCTTCGTTCGCGGTTACGCGATGCCGACGGGTTTTGCCGATATACTGGCCTTCGAGGAAGGTAGGCCGTTTCGCGATTTTGCGGACCGGAGGTTCGTGCTCGACACGCTGGTGGCAGGGCGGCAACGCGCAATCCAGCAGGCACGCCCGGAGATCGAGCCTGTCGATGCCCGCCTTCTCCATGCCCGGATCGTCGGAGACCGCATGATACTGCCCGACAGGAACGCGGGCGGGCGCGCCACTTGGTGCGTATCGCTGGCGCGTGTTCGCTGTATTCTACCGATCGCACCGTCAGTGTCTGACCTTGACGCCACGTCGCTCGCGATCCTGCAATTGCTCCGGGAGGGGTTTACAGCAAGCGAGACGGGAGACCGTATCGGCCTCTCCTTCCGCACCGTCGAACACAGGCTCGAAAAACTGAAAACCGCGTTCGGTGCGCGCAGCGTGGCGCATCTCGCCACCCTCTCTGTCACTGCCGCCATGGATCAAAGCTGACCGGCTTTCCGAGCCAATCGGGTAGTTCTACCCTCCGCGCTTGCCGCATCCCTTAATGTCTCGTGAACCATAGTCGTCGGGCGGCGTCAGGTCGCGCAGGCATCATGACGATACCGTTCATTTCAAGAATCGATAAAACGGTATGGTCCGATGACAAGCATTTTGACGAACATCGCCGCGATGTCCGCTCTCCAGACCTTGAGGGGCATCGGCTCTTCCCTCGCCGCTACCAGCCAGCAGGTCAGCTCAGGGCTTCGCGTGAACACCGCGGCCGATAATGCCGCCTATTGGTCGATTTCCACGACGATGCATTCGGAGAAACTGGCGATGTCAGCCGTCACCGACAGCATCGGACTCGCGTCGGGCATCGTGGACACCGCCTATGCGGCGATGGAGAATGTTCACCGCAGTTTTGTCGAGATCAGAAACCTCGCGATCATCGCAAGCGACATGCCGCAGCCGGAATTCAAAAACCTCGTCATCGGCGGCTTCTCGCTCGACGAGGGGTACGCCAAATCCGATGTCGCCAAAATCGAGCAACAGATGCAGCAGTTACAGGACCAGGCACGGGACGCGATGATGTCCGCATCATTCTCGGGCGTGAACCTGCTTTATAACCCCAAGGATCAGCCTGACAGGGCCAGCGAACGAACCTATTCGTTCGTGATCGGATACGGCGAGGCCAGAGTGCAGACGCTGGATGTAAAGGCCATTGATCTGCTTCTTCTGAACGACGACGCAGGCTACCCGATGAGCCATCCGTCGGACCACAACCCCGAGCGCTCGCTGTTCGATCTTTCCGACGTGATCGATACGCCCGGTTCGTTCGTGCCCGCCTCCGCCACCTGGTACAATATCCTGCTGACAAACCCGATGACGGGCGAGCCCGAGGCCTACGACGTCCATCCGTCCTATACGCTGATGCGGCTGGAGAACAACATCGCGCGGAACGGCGGGGATCGAGCTGGGCTGTATTCCAATTTCATCGACTATCTGGATACGAAGCTCCAGAGCCTGACTGACCGAATGGCCTATCTCGGTACCGTTCAAAACTCCCTCGATACGCACGACGAACTGAACAGAAGGCGAATCGAGACGGTGACCAAAGGCATCGGCCGCCTCGTCGATGCTGACATGAACGAAGCATCCACGCGTCTCAAGGCTTTGCAGACCCAACAGCAGTTGGCGGTGCAGGCGCTTCAGATCGCCAATTCCGAGCCGGAAGCGATCCTCCGCCTGTTCAATTGAAGACAGAGCGCGCTGCTCCTATGCGGAATGCCTCGCCGGGGGCAGTCGATCCCGGTACCGCCGAGGGGCGGCGCTCCGCTGCACCTCCTGCGGCTACCCTTGAACCGGTCTCGGCATGCGCGAATTCCCGCGCCATTCCCGGTAGTGGGAAACGCTATGCTTGCCGCTCCGATATGCTCTTCTTCGACCCACGATGCGGTTCCCGCATTGGAATGACCCTCGGGTCATTTTGAAAGCGAACGGTGCTGTATGCGCAAGAATACGGCCCCGTACAGCGCCGATACGCGCTCAAATGGGTCCACTACCCTTAAATCCATTTCCCCACCCTCAGCTCAAAGCCTATCAGCACGCTCGCTCTGTCAACGGCGATGCCGTCCGCCGCGTTGCTTCGGCCCTTCAGGTGACTGCCGCTATGCGTGCCGGTCGGATTGAAGGCATCGGGACGGGGAACATCAAGAGTTCCGCCCTGTGGGCGGGTTCGAAGCCCGGCCTGCGGCCCGCATCGAACAGGGAACAGGCTTTTTCTCAGGACCATTAAAATCCAACTGATCCGGTTAACCTCTCCTCCGGCACGTCACAACCATTCCGCGTTATCTCCTGGGCTCGATTCTCACGGAATGATATAAGTAAAGGCATAGAAATCAGAGGGAAAGGTGCTCCAATGCAGGTCAAAATGACAACTATTCCGGGCCTGACGTTCGCCGTTCAAATCGAGGAGGTTAATCACCGTGACGATTTCGGTGGTCTCATCTGCTACCTTGCCTCGCTCTACAGGATCGACCCGAAAACGTCCGCCCGAAGCCTGTTACGCCGCTCCCGTATCCCTGGAGCCGCCGCTGATATGACGCGCGAATTCCAGTGTGACGGTATCCAGGCATTCCGCCGCCTGGAACGAGCTTGAACGAGGACACCACCATGCTGGCACTCCGTATTCTGATCCTACCGATCGCTATGGCGGCCTTCACGCTGCTGTACATCGTGGCCATCAAGGCACCTCACGCCGTGGAATCCGTTAATCTGGTAATCTGGCTTCTGCTGCCTGGGATGATTGGAATGAAAATTCTGGCGAAGCCCCGGAAATGAAAGGGTTATCTCAAATTTTGAATTTCCTTTAAACCCCATTTGAAATTGGCCGTGACCGAAGACTTCGTGTCTTTGAAGCCCCGCGCCCGACGCTGATGCTCGGAGGAAAGGGACTCTATGGGAAAGACTTCAAGCGCGGTTATCCACAGGGCACCCAAGACCCGAAGTCTTCTATTGGAATCCCATTCTATTTTCGGCCCATTTCCCAAATGGACCCCGAGCTCTCCCCAGGCGGGGCGGGTGGGCATCCCCGTCATCTGGCGCTAGCCTGAGCGGGTCATAACGACAAACCGGGCAGACACAGAGCCTCCCCGAACAGCAATGAAAACTTTAACCGGCATCGCCCCGGAGGGCGGAGCTTTGCCAATCGAAAGGACTCCACATGAATATGATCAAGGTCGAACGCGGCGGCGCATACCCGCTCAGGGTTGGGAATATGGATGGTGCCGCAGCGGACCTCCTGACGAGCGACGGGAACGTCCTGCTGATCGGAATGCCTGGAATTCAGCGATCAGAGGCGCAGGCGATCCGCAAAGGAAAGATCAAGGCCGGCTTCATCAAAGATGGCCCCTTGATCCTCTGGGTATTCGAGTTCCCGGGAAACCTCGTTTTTGATTGCCCGTTTGATGCTCGTCTCATTCCGAGAGATCGCCTTCATCTTCCCGACGCCGTGGATGACAGGCAGCGTCTCTATATCGAAATCCATCTCGTTGACTCGATAACAAACGTCGTCAGGGGGCTGCGCGGCGTGACGCTGCCGCCGAAACTCTCACTGGATTTTCTCGCGGCGGTTCAGGACCAGCTCGCCGATGCCCGCGCGGTAAACCCCACACTCGCCAGATACCACGCAATCGACATTCTTCGCCTGCCGAGACTTGCGGCAGTGCAGGTGTGTGGCATCTGAAACCCCTCATCCAACCTACAGGAGAACTGAAATGACTGTGAAATTCCTCCCTTGGAGACCCGACGCCGACGTCTACGGTGAAGCCGCTGGCGTGGCGTTCGGTAGCCGCTTCCTCGACCTCGTCGTCACGTATTGCGGCGACCAGACGTTCGAATGGGAAGTCGTCGATGCCTGCGATGTCATCGAAGGCGGCATTACCGTGAGCGCTGTCGAGGCCCGCCGCGCAGCCGAGTTCGCCGGCCGGCGCGCCCTCTTTTGCGTCGTGGCGTGATCCTATTCACATCGATCTCATGTGGCGAGATAAATCAAACTAGACAAAAGGATACCCGCAATGGACTTCAACACTTGGAAAGCCCTCGATCCCGTCGAGGACATCGCGCGAAAGCTCGGTTTCGACGTCGGCAGCTGCCAGGGTTGGCAAAACTATGCCGCCCGGTTTCAGGCTGCCAATGACAGGGACGTTGGTCACATGGTCAAAAGGGCCAAGGAACTGGTGGGGGTCCTTTCGACAGGCGAACTTCCCGTTTTGCAGGCGATGCTCCACGCCGCGGATTTCTCCCGGCAGGCCGATGAGATTTCCGAGGAACGGACGTGGCGTCGGCTCGACTATACTCACGGCGACAACGCGACCGCCGTCGCCCTCGCCATCATGCGGCAGTGACGTCATGACCGTAGACGCGACATTGAACCACAAGAAGCGGCAGGCAGCGTATGCTGCGAAGAACAGGCGGAAGGCGAAAGCCCTCCGCCGCCCCGATGCCCGCGCGGTGGCCGACGCCTATATGGCCGCTGTTGAAGATGGCGGCCTTGAGCGCATGATGCGCGTCTATATCGGTAAGCTCGCACCAGACGCCGATGTCGGTGCCCGTAGTCACGACGTGATCGAGATCGTTCGAACCCTTGTGAAGCTTATTCTCTTCGACAAGGGATTCGACAGCGACCAGATAAAGGACAAGTTGGCTTCTATGGCGTCTACGGCTGATTTGAGCGCCACTTGGCAATCGACCGAAGATCGCAGTCAATTTCCTCGATGACGTTCTGGAGATCATCGTCAGGCACTACGAACAAGGATTTGTCGGGCAACACTCCCCTATATCGGGGGAACCGAGTGACGAATGCTCGATAAAGGCACATCTCTGCATACTCAAGCGGCTCCGGACCCCAGCCAATCAGATGCCATGCCTTGACGACGGAGTACGGTTGAAACTCGTGCGTCGCATAGGTCCATCTCTCTGCCGCCATCCTGGCCCGGCTGTGGTTTGTCAGGCGAGAGTAAACGCCCTTCGCTCCGCCTCGAACGCCTCCGACGCCGATACGGACCTTATCACGCTGTCCGTCAAGTCCGGAGCGGACGATATAGATACCGCCAGCCTGTCTATATTCCTTGTCTTTCCATGTGGCTGTGGCCTCGCGAATGGATTCTGGCATAGGTTTCTCCTCGGATTGCGCACCCTAGAAACAATGAAAAATCTAAACGTGAAGTTGATTTTTTGTCATTTGCGACAAGTATCGGAGATTGAGATCGTCATCGAAGAATAAACCTCATGTGCAGGTCGAGCGTCGGTATGCGCTTCCCGTCACGATGCATCTCCACGGTGTAGTTGCCGGGCATCGGAGCGCCGTGAAGTACGCGACCGTATGAAGTCGGCACCTCGCGGATGAACGGCGGCAGACCTACTAGACGTATCCCCTTGAATCCGTGAAGTTTGAGTAGCGCATGATCGCCGTCCTCCGCACGGAAAATGATGTCGTTGGAGTGCGGGCAAAAAACGCCACTCTCTAACGTGGAAAAGCACCGCAACGGCGACGTGTGAAATATCGCCCCCGCCGCCATCACTGGCCCCGAAATAGCCGCCAGCGCTACTGCTGTGATCATGAAGGACCTCATTGGGGGATAAACCTCAGATGGAGATCGAGACCCGGGAAGTATTCTCCGTCTTTGACCAACTTGATTCTGTAAATGGCGTGATTGTTTTCCGATCGCGGGTTGCCCTGCAAAACACTCCCATGCGTGGTCGGAACCTCCCGGATGAACGACGGCAGGTCCATTGCCCGAATGCCGCGCACGCGCTCGCTTACTGGGAATATCCGAACCAACACCTGGTCCCCTTCGGTCTCCCGATAATGAATGTCGAGCGTGCGGGGGCAATGGATATTGCCGCTCCTGAGTTCAATGCAAGGCAACGCAATGCCCTTGCGTAAGATAACATCCGCCGATGCGGTCCCGGGCCAGAGCACAACCAGCGCAGACGCCATGAAGACGAATTTCATTTCGTGTCCCTCCTCGTTCCGCAGGATTAGATCGGCTCAGAGGTCCCAGCCCAAGCGAGAAAATGGTCTGGAAGAGACCACATGAAACCGAAGGCCCGAACCATAGCGTGAAGGAGTATCGGGGGCACGGCGCAGAACACAGTTAACGTCACCACCGACGCCGACAGATGCGTCAGCCCCGCAAGCCCGCAGGCCACTGCCAGACCAAATCCACCCGCCGTCCAGAGTGCCAATTTCATCATTTCTTTTTCCCTCCCGCAGTGAGTGCCCGTATACCAGTCTTGGGCAGATTGCCGCGTCCGGCAAGCGCCAACATCCCGCCGAAAGCCCCCGAAGTCAGGTTCGCCTCACCTCCAGTGCCAGGCTGGCCCGTCCAGGCAAGAACACGATCTGGCAAGTGCCAGATTTGCCCAAAACCTTTCATGCACGCGTGCCAAGTCAGGTACATGTGTACCCCCGTCATGACGAGAATGCCGACGAGGCCGACGACGTGTCCGCCCGTCTGGCCCAAGAACGCGGTAGCGAACAGCCTGTCGAGCGTGCCGAGGGTAACGTCGAAGACAGGATAGGCAGCACAAAGAGCCAGCACCGCCAGAACCGGACGAAGGAAGATATTGACGGTCAGGAGCAGGCCCATACGGACGCTCTCGCCCGCGAAGTCTCCGTTATCGTCGAGTTTCAGCCATTTCATGGCCCAGAGAGGCAGTGCGATCATGGCTTCCATGAGCGCCGCCAGGGTCGCCATGCCTGCCATGAAAACGAATACAAATGGCATCATCGGGATGATGTATGCGCGAAGACTACCGATAACCATCAGCCCGCCCACGACGTATTTCGACCAATCCAGAAGCCAGTCCACCCCCGCCGCGCCGAAGAACCGCGTAACCGCATTGCCCGCCAACGCAGCCGCACCCGCGCCCGCGGCAATCACGGCCCATCCGCCCGCGATCATCGCATGGCCGGAGGATATTAGGCCCGCCATGGCGTTGCCATCCGATCCCGAAGACGTAGCCCATTCGGCCATATCTCTTGCGACACCACCAAGCAGCTTTGTCAGGAAGTCCGCTGTCTCGTCGCCAGCACTGGCGAAATCGTTAGCCGTTAGATTCACCCGTTCGGCCTCACCAGACACCTGGAGCGCCAGTGCGGAAAACGCCCGCTCGATGACTTGCCCGAAATCCCCGTCTGTTCGCGGCAGCGTATCCTCGAGCCGTTCATTCGTCAGGCCGGTCGTCAGCTCGGAGATTTGCGCCAGCGCACGCCAGTACATTCCGGCGGTCAGGAAACCGTCCTGTTTAGCGGCTTCAACGAGCCTGGAGCGCGACGTCATGTCCATTGCTGCCACTTCTGCCTTCGCCGCAGCAACAACGGCATTGTCGAACCTTGCCCCCATGGTACGAATGTCCTGAACCAATGTCGGTGACAGCAGTCCCGTCGAAATCGCATTCTTCATGCCATCAGCCGACGATATGCCCGACGTCTCCGCGGCGAGCTTGGCATACCGCGCTGCCTCAGGACGGAAAGCTGAAATGATTTCCGCAACCGCCGCGCGACGAGCGCTAACTAAATCGGCCCGCCCCTCCGGGGTCGTGAAAGAAAAACGTCCACAAGTGGAACCGTAGCTCCACACCGTCGCCCCGTTCGCGTCGAGGCCAGAGGGAGCGGGAACGGGGGCCGTCCATCCACCCGTGTTCGCACCGGCCTGATTGTATGCCGCTGCACAAATCTCATGACGTAAGATCGCCATAGCAACCGTCGATCCTGTCCCCGAAACCGGGACAATCGGCATCCCGTCCTTCCCTGCGACGACACCGACGAACACGTTCCACGTCGCGTCCGCGACATTGATCCCGCCTCGCGCCACGATATCGCGCAGGATGTAGTGTACGGACGAAAAGCCTGTGTTCGGCAAAGGCACGAGCAAGCCAATGCCTAAAACGATGCGCAGCGGCGACCAGATTTGATGCCATTTGTCACCGAGTACCTTTCCCGTGTAGGCGCTCTGAACGATCCCCGACACGACGCTGTAGGCAAGGCCGAGAGAGGCGAGGAAAGCGAGGACCGACGTAAACACCTGCAGCGTCCGTCCCCATGGCGACGAACCGTCCGGGGGAAGCACGGCCGATACCCACTGCCATGCGATATTCGTTGCGGACGGTTCCGCGAGTATGTCGATCATGGCTTTGCTCCCGGCTGTTTAGGGCCCGCTTTGCCAGGGTCTGTCTCCGGGCCGTCAGGCGTGATGCCGTCTTTGGTGCTCGTGTTTTCAGGCGCGTCACGGAGATCGAGCGCCTTCTCCTCCGCGGGCGTCGGCATAACCGGGACAATCCGAAGAGCCAGACGTGAAGATGGACGCGGCTTGCTGGCCGTCGCCGATCCCGACTTTCCCGCGCTGCCGTTGTCCCCGTCGCCGCCCGTACCCGTCGTCGTGTCGGAAAAGACCGGCCCGGCATCCGGGGCGGGTCCATTCTTCTCAGCCTGCCGATCGAGGATGCGCTGTCCGAGGCCCGCAAGTTCGGGGAGCGTGTGCCAGATCGCCGCCAGCCACGGGCGAGCGCACGGCTGCACGGCGTGGGTACGGAGCGTTTCCGCATGAAACCGGACGCGTTCTTCCAGCGTCCGCCAGGCGGTGGAGGTGTCCGAACCTGCAACGGTTTCGAGATACGCGAGGAGTGCAGGCGACTCCGCCTCAAGGAATGCCTGGCGATGATGCGTGGGGCGGCCACGGACAGCCATGCACCACCGAACCGTTTCCACCGCCGCACCGTGTGCAGGATCGAGGTGCTGCATACCGATATTGCGCAGCGTCCACCGAGTGTTCTTTTCGAAGATTTGGTGGCCCGTCGTCATAGCGTTATCCCCGGTTTCGGTTCCGGCTCGTGGAGTGCCGAGGCGAGCGCGGAGGACAGACGGCGCACTTCAGCCTGGGTCGCGGCAAGACGCTGCGCCTGCTGCCGAAATGCATGACGCTGGTCGGCCGCCTTTCTCTCCATCTCGCGCTGTGAGGATTTCGCCTTCGTGGCGTCGGCCTGCGCCTTCTCGACAGCAGCCTTCGCGGCGGCGAGATCACGGGCGAAGTCACGGCGGATTTCGGAACGGATTCGAGATTCCTGAATGCCGTCGACAACGGCCCGTACCGCGCCTCCGATCCCGGTCAGGCGGTCGGCAGATGTCTTGATCGCCGTGGCTTCCGCCCTCGTCTTTGCAACGTAGGCCTGTCCTTGCCGTTTCACGGCCTCCGCCCGCTCCAGAGCGTTCTTGAGCGCTGATGCCTGGGCTTGTTCCGACTTCCATTCTTCCCGCGTGAGACGGCGACGGGCGGGACCGAGGCGCGTCAGGCCGCAAGGGACAGCAACTGCTTCGTGATACGAGTCTTGCCAGTCCCGCATCGCGGACTTGTACGCCACGTCAGCCCGCTTGTTCAGCGCCTTCCCATCTTCACCATCTCGTCTACCAGCCGCCTTCACTGCTTTCTTGGCGATGACGCCCGGATGATAGACGCCTGCCCGCAATTGGGAATCATGGGTTGGCAGCACATAGGCGTGGATATGCCACTGCTTTTCATCAGTGTGGCGCACCACGGATTTGAGCGCGGGGCCGTATTGATCGCGTAACCACGCCACCGTCCGCCGCTCCCACTCCCTGACCTCCGTCGCCTTCCTCGGATCGGCGCGGACGTCTTCGACGGTGTACGGATGTGACGCCACCACCGTGTGCAGCGTCTTTTGTTTGGAATCGAGTTTTCGGAGCTTACCTCTCGCACCAGGGGTCATTGCCGACGCCGCGGCCGCATCGTGCATCTGCCGGACTTCATCGACGCCGACGCCATAAATCACCGTCGGGGGCTTGGGATCGGCGACGTGGACCGAGGCGATCGGCTTCCTGGACGCCTCATCGAAAATGAAGTCCGTAGAGCGGCCTGCGGCGTCAGGCTTTCGGCTCCAGGACTCGAGGTGGATGAACTGATAGGCCATGATCGTGCCTCACCTGAGCCGAGGCACGATCATGCAGTGAGAGATTTCGCCGTCGCGCTCCATGAGCCCGAAGCGCGGATCGTGGGCCTTTTCCTCCATCGCGGTCAGCCATTCGGCACGGCTTATTCCGCCCGGAATGATGAATGTGAATGGCCGATCGAGGGAGACGCTGCAGACGCCCGCCACGGTATCCAGAAATGCGGCCGTCTGCATTTTCGCCAAAGCCGGAGACGACGCGCTCGCGTGCTCCGTAAAGCCGTAGGACCGCAATTGCGCGAAGAACTGCGTCGGCTCGCGGATGATCGTCAGTGAGGCCAGATCGCCGTCGTCAAGACGGACGAGCGTGAAGTAGGTAGGATTACGCATCGGCGGCCACCTCAAGCTCGTCGAACCAGAGCCTGAAGAGGGCTCGGCATGTACTATCGCCGGCTATCAACGCATCTACATCATTAGGGTCGGCATCCAACATTGCCTCATAGGCATCATGTCGCCGCCCCCGTTCACACTTCATAGCGTCCAGAATGGCCCAGCCCTCTGGGAGTGACGGGTCGGCGGAATCAGTCCGTTGGGCATAAATGAGAGCCTCTTCCAGCGTCTGGATTCGGCGATCGAGGATCAGGTCTTGAATTATCGGTGAGAGCGGCAGGTCAACGGTCCGGGGCATTTAAAGCACTCAGAGGAATGGACCGAGCGTGCCCCCAAATCCCACCGGCGGAAAGCAAAAGAATGACTGTAGTGACCGACTACAGTCATTCGCGGGGCTCATGACATCGGCTCTCCGAGGGTCTAAGAAAGAATGTTAGCGCACCTCATCTTGTAAAAGAAATGCTGCATCAAGACAAAGCCGTAATCACTTCGTCCGCCAATTCGGTAAGTTCCCTTTGCCGACTGAATTTAGTCAAGACATTGGAAATACGTTTACGTATTATCCTCTGCTGCGCTAGAGAAATACTTCCTCCACGCTTCAAGTAATTTAACGTCCCGGAAAACAACGTAAAGTAAGGTTGCACAGCACGCCTAGACCAGTTGTTTTCTTTCTCAATTGCTTTGTCGAGGTGATCAAATGCCTGATCGTAGATTGCTTTGATATCGGTGCCTGGAACAAGGATTTTTGCCATCAGGACTTTACCTAAAGTGCTCAGGCCGAATGGATGGTTTTCGATTGCCACAGCCCGAAGGGCATGACGCTGAGCCTCCTCCAAGGCCGCCAGTCCCTCATCTGACGAAGGCTTTGCGTGAAACCTAGTCAGGTTCATCAACGCCACCTGTTCCCAGTAACGAGAGTTCCAGCGCCACGTCTGTTCGGTGCTCCGATAGAAGCGCTCAGCATTGTCACCAAGAAGCTTAGCGGTGATGTCATCGTAATCGAACAATCTTCCCGCCAATCGAGCTTCCGGAGTTCGTTCTCGTATTGCCTGTCGATTGACGTAAGGCTGGAGTTGTTCGGCCAACGATGTGAAGACACGAAGAAGTCGCTCCCGGTTAAGTGAGGCGCATCTAAGTAAAATCCGCTCCGCGAGAACCGCGTTTTCAGTGACAACGTAGTCTCTGTCGGTAGTTAAATAAGCAATGGGCAAGGGATTCTCGGAGGAAAACTGCCTTTTTATCCCATTTTTTTCGCATGAGTTAAGTAGAACTTCATACAGCAATCCACCCGTAAAGCAAAACTGCGATAGCGATACCGTGATATATCGCTCGAGTTCACCATCTTTCGCGTCACCGATCAGGTCATCGACAATTCGCTCAAGTGGGCGAAAATCGTTCATTATTCTGCAACAAGCAATCGCAATTGGATCGCGACGGATTGAATTTATGAATGAAGTTCTCTTTTCAACAATCTTGTGGCTGCCTATGAAAGCATTCTTAACATAGGTGTCGATAAGCCGCGCAGGCTCTGGATTGACCATCGAAAGGTCATCAATCGTCACAAAAGTGCCATCCCCTAGAACCTGAGTAAGGTAGTTCATACGATAGGCGCGTTCGGCTGAGAGGAACGCAACATCCTGCTTTTTTATGCTTCCCACCATCGCAGCGACGGCTGTCGCATGATCTGCGAGGTTATCGATGACAACAAGAAGCGGACCAGCGATCTCGTCCAATACCTGTGCCGTGGAAGCCGCAATACGGCTCAACGCTGAAGAATACAGCACGCGTACGCCGCGCCCTGCCATTTCGAACGCGAGCCGTCGAAGGATAGTGGTTTTCCCGGTGCCCGCATCATCAGCAATCAGAAGCAAGGGCTCGAGCCCTGCACTTCCACCGATGCGCCGATCGATCCAAGATAGCGCTCTCTGGGAAACCTCGCGCGATATGTCGTAGTTGGCTGCGAGGTCTTGCCACGATGGCGGATGACCATAAAGGAACCGGGAGTGCAATGCTTTCTGTGCGGTAGCGGGGACGAGTTCGAAGTCCGAATGGAACGCCATAGCTACAGATTTCGAAAGCGAATCTGGTAGCAAATTTTGGCTTTCGGTGGGGACTAGGTCTTCTGGTGTCGGAGGGTTAGGTAAAATCTCAGTACAGTAGCTGAAAAAATCCGATGCCCACCCAACGAAGTGTAATAAATTATGTTGCTTGCACAGCGCCTCAGTGATCGCGTCATCTTGTCTTGTAACCAAGATAGACGGCCCTCGATCGTCGCGCGACGTGTCAACGGAACGCTGCGCCAGATAATAGTCAAGATCGACCTCATCAAGTGACGTACCCGCAATAATGATGGGATCGCTTTGGATAAAGTTCGAAAGAACAGTCATCCATGGATTAATTTTAGTTATTTGCTTTACGTATTGATCCCTGGAAAATACGTAACCTTTCTCCGGCCACAAAACAGTCCCATGCAGATGAACGATGAGGAGCTGAGCGAGATTAGAAGCCTCAACATATTCATCGTTATAATGCTTCGTAATGATTACTTGCTTTGGCTTTATCTTGTATTCATTCTGAATTGCATCATCGATATTCCAGGTGAAAATTCTTTTCCAAATAAATTTCCGCAAATTCTTTAATGTATCACCAGGCACACAATCAGAAAATCTTTCCGTAATATGCTTTTCTATCTCCTCAGGGGTCAACAGTGAGAATGCGCGCTGAAGAGTGTTTGAACGGGCAACTTTTTTTAGGTCGCAGAGTTCATTCTTTATTACTTCACCTGATGGAAGCTCGCCACGATGGTTCGTCGAATCCATACTCGATCCCGCTCCTAAGAGCAGATTGTATTGGCCAGACTTTAGCGTGCTCAAGAAGGCATCGACTTGCTCAGGCGTGGCATTTTTGAAGGTCATTGCTCCCCCTGCGTCCCATACATGGGTGAGCCGCGTGCCATCGCCCTCCCCTAGACTTATTCAACCCCTGTGACGAATCACTTAATGGGGACATCTTACAGAGCGTTCGCGCGAGGTGGTAGACTCGCTCAACTTCTAGCATCACCTCAAACACATGCTTTAAGTTAAAGCGAATTGCCCTTAGCCCCATCGCCTCGGAAGACTTAACGCTTAACCTCCTCGGTTGAACTCCTAGCGGCAGAATGCGCATACCCGACCCGAACAAATCGGTGAAACCTGTCAAATACAAGACTTCGCGCTGTGGCAATCGAAACCCCGATTCGATCACTTGCCGAGAACATCAAATGTTCCAGACGTGTTCCAGAAGCGACAAGCATCAGATAAAAATGGAAGAAACTCGCAAGAGAAATCTTCCCCTCTCCCCGTAAGTCCTTGTGACTATTAGACTTATCGGGAGAGGGGAATGGTACGGTTGAGTGGGGTCGAACCACCGACCTCAGGTGCCACAAACCTGCGCTCTAACCAACTGAGCTACAACCGCACAAAGGCGCGTAAACCGCGCTTGGTGCGTCACATACGGGCAGCCGCACCATTTTTCAAGCGTTTTTTGCATGCTTGCACAGACGAAAATGGCCGGGCTCATGCCCGGCCATCTTATCATGCCGTGTAAAACCCTGCCAGATGGGGCTCAGGCGGTCTTGAAGGACTTCATGGCCTTCTCGGCGGCGGACTTGCCGGGAGCCGAGACCTTTTCGGCAACCTTCTTGGAGGTTTCCTGAAGGGTGCGGGCCTGTTCGACGACGACTTCGGCCTGCTTGCGCAGGAACGCGGTCTGCAGTTCGAACAGTTCGGAGACCGACTTCACGCCGAGCAGGGCTTCCATGTGCGAAAGCGAGTTTTCGGCATTGGTGCGCAGCGCTTCGATGGCCTTGAGGCCGAGTTCGACGGAGCCGGCCTGGGCGCTTTCGAGCGTCGCTTCGACGGTCTTGGTCGCGTCTTCGGCGGCTTCCTTCATCTTGGCATAGGCTTCCTTGCTCTGAGCGGCGCCCTTTTCGGCGAACTCGCGGAAGCTTTCAGAGACCTTGCTGGGATCGATGGATGCGATGGAGAATACGTCGTCGGTCTTCTTGGTAGCCATTGTCTGCGCTCCTTGGTTTGGCCCTCTCTTGAGGCACCGTGTTCTTGGATGAGCCGTATATAGGCGAACTTCTTTCGCATTGCAACAAAATTGTGCGGTGCACAATAATTCGAGGCGTCGTTAACCCTTCTGCCGGAAAGCCCGGGCCTTTGCGGGCGAGGCGCTGGACCCTCCGCACATGCACCGCTATTAATAAAGCGTTAATCGAAAGCCGGGGCGCCGGAAGCAGACACAGGCCTGAACATGTCCGCAAAGCAGTATCCCTTTATCGACGTCGCCGTCCACGAACGGGTGCGCCTGCCCTTCGCCCGGGGCGAGGCGGTCGTGCTGTTTTCCAGGGACATGGCGCGCGTGCTCTGGTCGAACGGCCGGGGCGCCGCCCTCTTCGGCCACGACAATATCTACGACTTCCTCGATGCCGGACCGGACCGGGCGGACCTCGCCTTCCGCCAGCTCTCCGCGACCGCCCAGCAGGTTCAGGCGCCGGGTGAGCGCCGCAGCTTCATCATGCGCATCGGCAGCGGGTTTCGCAGCGTGCCGGTGAGTGCCGCGGTCGAAGGCGTCACCATCCGCCCCGGCGATGAGGCGATCCTGTTCAGCGCGCCCGTCGGCACCGGCCGGCAAAGCCCGCAGGACGCGGCCGCCGGCATGCTCACCGGCTTCGACGATCCCGACACGCACATGGCCGTGCTCGACGGCGACGGCACGATCATCGCCGCCTCGGCGGATTTCGAAAGCCTCGCCGTCAGCCCGGAAACCCGGCGCGCGCTGGTGGAGGCCGCCGGGCGCAGCACGGAGCGCCTCGTCAAGCGCCCGATCGCCACCGGCCGCGGCAACCTGCCCGCCGCCATCGGCCGCATCGCCACCGATCCGGCGCTGCACCTGCTCTTCGCCGTCGAAACGATCCTCGGACATCTCGATCCGGATGAGGACGAGGCGGAGCCTGCGGCAGTTGCCGTGGTGGAAACCGAGGCAGAGCCTGACTTAGAGACCCCGTTGGCGGAGGAGCAGCAGGTCCTGGAAGCCGAACCGGTTGAGCCGGTTTCCGAGCCCGAATCGGTTGCCTTTGTCGAGAAGGAACCTGCGGTCGACGACGTCGTCCCGTTGGAAAGCGCCGACGAACCGGTTTCGGACATTGTCGAGCCGATCGCGGAAGAACCGGAAACCACGGCCGAAGACGTCGCTGCGGAAACCTTTGAAGAGGCCGAAGCGGCGCTTGCGGAAGAGCCTGTCTCCGACACCGCCGAAACGCCCGTTGAAAAATCCGGTTTCGTCTTCAACCCGCAGGGACGGCCGATCCGTTTCGTGTGGAAGATCGATGCCGAGGGGCGGTTCAGCGAGATTTCGGAGGAATTCGCCGCCGCCGTCGGGCCACATGCCGCGGCCATTTCCGGCGAGCGCTTCACCGATGTCGCGGCCCGCTTCGATCTCGACGCCGAAGGCAAGATCGGCGACCTGCTGCGCCGCCGCGACACCTGGTCGGGCAAGACGATCCTCTGGCCTGTCGAGGGCACGGCGCTCGTCGTGCCGGTCGATCTCGCCGCACTGCCCACCTATTCGCGCAACCGCGAATTCGACGGTTTCCGCGGCTTCGGCATCGTTCGTATCGGCGATGCCAGCGAAGATCCGCATGCGCGTGGGCTGACGCTCAGCCATAGGGCCGAAGCGGCCGAGGAAGAGCAAACCGTTTTGGTGGAAGAGGTTCTGGCTGAAGAGGCAGGCACCCTGCTCGAGGATGCGGCCGAAGGGCTGACCGAAACGATCGAAATTCCGGATCATGCCTCCGCGCAGGTGACGGACGACGAAGAACCCGTCGAAGCCGACGAAACCGTGGACACCTCCCCGGTTCCGGAAGAGGAAACAACGCCGGTCGTACCGGCCGACGACGAACAGGATGCCTTCCGCGGCGAGCGCCCGGCGTTGCGCCTTGTCGAAAACCCGGCTCGCCGCCAGTCCGACAAGGTGGTGCAGCTTGAAACCCGGCGCAATCGCGGCGGTCTTTTCGATGGTCTCTCGACCGGCGAGCAGGCGGCGTTCCGCGAGATCGCCCGCCAGCTCGGCGAGACCTTTGGCAAGCGCAAGCCGGAGGACCGGCCGGCCGGCGAGAGCGCTTCCGAAACACCGGCCGAGACGATCCGCGAGGCCGAGCCCGAAATTGCGGCCACCGTGCCCGCCACAGGCGAAAACGATGCGGAAATGCCGGGCCTCGAAGTCGGCCCGCATGCCGACGATCTTTTGACCGAGGACAATGCCGAAACGCGCACGGCCATCGCCCCCCCGCGCCGGCAGATGGATTACGGCCTCACCGCCGCCGTCGTCGATGCGCTGCCCGTGGCGTTGCTGGTGCATGTCGGCGACCGGCTGATCCATGCCAATCCGGAATTCTTCCGCCTGACCGGCTATTCCAGCCTCGAAGACCTCGAAGCCTCCGGCGGGCTCGAAATCCTGCTGGGCGGCCCGGACGAGGGCTCCGAGGATGGCGACGGCACGATGGCGCTGCGCCATGCCGACGGCGAGAGCGCCAGCGCCGTGCGCGCCCGCCTCCAGTCGATCCGTTGGGAGGACGGCACCGCGCTGATGCTGGCGCTGACGCCGATCCAGGCCAGCAAGCCGGCCCTTTCGCTGGTCGAAACGGCGCCCGCGCCCATCGAGACCGAGGAGCGGAACGCCGACCAGGCGGCCGCCTCGGCGCTGCGCATCGAGGTCAGCGAGCTGCGCTCCATCCTCGAAACCGCGACCGACGGCGTCGTGGTCGTCGGGCAGGAGGGCGATATCCGCTCGATGAACCGCTCGGCAAGCGCCCTCTTCAACTATGACGAGGACGAGACGCGCGGCCGGCCGTTCGCCATGCTCTTTGCCCATGAAAGCCAGAAAGCGGTGCTCGATTATCTCGCCGGCCTGGCCGGCCATGGGGTCGCGAGCGTGCTCAACGACGGGCGCGAGGTCATCGGCCGCGAGGCCTCCGGCGGCTTCATCCCGCTGTTCATGACGATGGGCCGCCTCTCCTCCTCCTCCGGCTATTGCGCGGTCATCCGCGACATTACCCAGTGGAAGCGCACCGAAGAGGAATTGCGCAACGCCAAGCGCGCGGCCGAGACGGCGAATGCCCACAAGAGCGATTTCCTCGCCCGCGTCAGCCACGAGATCCGCACGCCGCTCAACGCCATCATCGGCTTTTCCGATATGATGGCGACGGAGCGTTTCGGGCCGATCGGTCATCCGCGCTACATCGAATATGCCAACGACATCGGCCGCTCCGGCCGCCATGTGCTCGATATCGTCAACGACCTGCTCGACATTTCCAAGATCGAGGCGGGCGAGATGGAGCTGGAGTTCACGGCCGTCGGCCTAAACGAGACGATCGCGGAGGCCGTGTCGCTGATACAGCCGCAGGCGAACGGCCAGCGCGTTATCATCCGCACCTCGCTTTCGGCCAATGTGCCGCAGATCGTCGCGGATCTGCGCTCGATCAAGCAGATCGCGCTCAATATCCTGTCGAACGCCATCCGCTTCACGCCGGCGGGCGGGCAGATCGTCGTGTCCACTGCCTATGAGCCGAACGGCAGCGTCGTGCTGCGCATCCGCGACACCGGTGTCGGCATGACGCGCAGCGAGCTGGAACAGGCGATGAAGCCCTTCCGGCAGGTGACGACGGGCGCGCGCAAGCGCGGCGACGGCACCGGCCTCGGCCTGCCGCTCACCAAGGCGATGGTCGATGCCAACCGGGCGAACTTTTCGATCAGCTCCACGCCGAACGAGGGCACGCTGGTCGAAGTGAGCTTTCCCTCGCCGCGCGTGTTGGCAGATTGACCCTATTGGGCTAGACCGGGAAAAACGCTTCCCGGCGCCCCTGCCCCGGCAGGGATTGCCGCATCGTCGAGGGAACACCTTGCAGGTCCTGTCTGAAAGCGCGCCGGCGCGCAGCCAGCGCCGCCGATCCGGCGCCGCCCGCCACCCGCTGCTTTCGGTCACCGCCGTGCTGGCGGCCTTCATCGTGCTGATGCCGGCGATCGCCATCGTCGTCATCGCCGCGACGGGCGGCATGGAGAGCTGGCCGCATCTCATCAGCAATGTCATTCCGCGCGCGACGCTGCGCACGTTGATCCTGCTTGCCGGCGTCGGCACCATCAGCGTCGTCGTCGGCGTGGTGACGGCCTGGCTGGTCGCGAGCTGCGAGTTTCCAGGCCGGCGCCTGCTCTCCGGCCTGCTCGTGCTACCGCTCGCCATCCCCGCCTATCTCGGCGCCTATGCCTTTGCGGAATTCTTCTCCTTCACCGGCCCGGTGCAGACGGCCTGGCGTGCGGTCTTCGGCTTCCAGACGAGCCGCGACTACTGGTTTCCGGAGGTGCGCACCACGGGCGGCGCGATGCTGGTGCTCTCCAGCGTGCTCTATCCGTACATCTATCTCTCGGCACGCTCCATGTTCCTGATGCAGGGCCGCGCGGCAGCCGACGTGGCGCGCACGCTTGGCGCCGGTCCCTTGAAGGTTTTCGCGAAAATACAGATCCCGATGGCGCGGCCGGCGATCATGGTGGGGCTGACGCTCGTCGCCATGGAAACGCTGAACGATATCGGCGCGGTGGAATATCTCGGCGTGCAGACGCTGACCTTCTCGATCTTCGACACCTGGCTCAACCGCGGCAGCCTTGCCGGTGCGGCGCAGATCGCCTGCGTCATGCTGGTCTTCGTCGTCTGCCTGATGCTGGTGGAGCGCGCCGCCCGCCGCCGGCAGCGTTTCGCCAGCCAGAAGACCACGGCGGCCGTGCATGATTCGGTGCGCCTCAAGCTTACGGGCTGGAAGAAATGGGCGGCGAGCCTCGCCTGTCTCGCGCCGCCGGTCATCGGCTTTGCCATTCCGGTCTTTGTGCTCGGCGGCTATGCCGCCCGCCGGCTGGAACAGTTCGCCTCGACGCGACTGCTCTCCGCCCTCTGGAACAGCGTGCTCGTCTCGGCAACGACAGCGCTCGTCGCAGTGCTGCTCGCCTTCCTGCTGGCCTATGCCGCGCGCACGACGCGTTCGCGGCTGAACGCGGCCGCCGGGCGTTTCGCCTCTTTCGGCTATGGCGTGCCGGGAACGGTGCTGGCCATGGGCGTGCTGATCCCGCTCGCCAATTTCGACAATGCGGTCGATGCCTTTCTGCGCGCCCAGTTCGGCATCTCCACCGGGCTGCTGCTCTCCGGCACCGGCTTTGCCATCATCTATGCCTGCACGGTGCGTTTTCTCACCATGGCGGAAGGCACGATCGACGCGGGCTTCCACAAGCTCTCGCCGCATCTCGATATGGCGGCGCGCACGCTCGGGCGCACCAGCCGCCAGACGCTGTGGAGCGTGCTTTTGCCGATGATGCGGCCGGCGACGCTGACGGCGGCGCTGCTCGTCTTCATCGAGACCATGAAGGAACTGTCGGCGACGATCATGCTGCGCCCGTTCAACTTCAACACGCTGGCGACGCTGGTCTACGAGGATGCCTCGCGGGCGAAGGTGGAGGACGCCGGGGTGCCGGCCATCATCATCGTCGCGGTCGGCCTCATCCCCGTCTTCCTCGTCTCGCGCTCGCTCGACCGGCACTCGGGGTAGTTTTTACTTCACGCAATTCCGGACGCAAAACCGCTTCACACTTTTGCTGGAATTGCTAAAAAAGAGGGCGGCAAAAGCCGCCCCGGTAGTTTGAATGCTGTCCAACGAAAGCGTGGGTGAACGGCCTCATGCCATCGGGGTCGGGTGTGACCGGAACACCCATCATCGGGCGCGCTCAAGTTGGCACGACATTGCCCCAACGCGGCTTAACAAATCCTTACCTGGCCGGTTCCGGCACAAAGGTTTCGTTCACAACTTCGCGAGTTTGGTTAACGCGGCCGGTTCGAAATCGCGAGCGCCGCTCACCCTTATGACTTCAACGCATCCAACCCCGCAAAGAGCGCCAGCGCCTCGGGATTGGCGAGCGCCTCCTGGTTCCTGACCGGCCTGCCATGCACGACCTCGCGCACGGCGAGTTCGACGATCTTGCCGGATTTCGTGCGCGGGATATCGGCCACCTGGATGATCTTCGCCGGCACGTGGCGCGGCGAGGCGCCGGTGCGGATCTTTGTGCGGATCGTCTTTTCCAGCGCCGCGTCCAGCACCTCGCCGGGCTGGAGGCGCACGAAGAGCACCACGCGCACATCGTCGTCCCAATCCTGACCGATGCACAGCGCTTCGGCGACTTCGTCCAGCTGTTCGACCTGGTTGTAGATCTCCGCCGTGCCGATGCGCACGCCGCCGGGGTTCAGCGTCGCGTCCGAACGGCCATGGATAACGACGCCGCCATGGCGGGTCCATTCGGCGAAGTCGCCGTGGCACCAGATATTGTCGAAACGTTCGAAATAGGCGGCGCGGTATTTTTCGCCCGCCGGGTCGTTCCAGAACATGACCGGCATGGAGGGGAAGGCCCTGGTGCAGACCAGTTCGCCCTTCTCGCCGCGCACCGCATGGCCGTCCTCGTCCCAGACGTCCATGGCAAGGCCGAGGCCCGGGCCCTGGATTTCGCCGCGCCAGACGGGCTTCAGCGGAATGCCCAGCACGAAGCCGGAAACGATATCCGTGCCGCCCGAGATGGAGGAGAGCTGCACGTCCGGCTTGATGCCTTCATAGACGAAGCTGAAGCTTTCCGGCGAGAGCGGCGATCCCGTCGAGGCCAGCACGCGCAGGCTGGAGAGATCATGCGTCGAGAGCGGCGTGAGGCCGCTTTTGCGCAGGGCGTCGATATATTTGGCGGAAGTGCCGAGCACGGCGAAGCGTTCCGCCGCCGCATAGTCGAACAGCACATTGCCATCCGGATGGAAGGGCGAGCCGTCGAACAGACAGAGCGTGGTTCCGAGCGCGAGGCCGGAGACCAGCCAGTTCCACATCATCCAGCCGCAGGTGGTGAAGTAGAACAGCCGTTCACCCTCGACCAACCCGCAATGCAGGTGATGCTCCTTCAGGTGCTGCAACAGCGTGCCGCCGGCCGAATGGACGATGCATTTCGGCACGCCCGTCGTGCCGGAAGAAAACAGGATATAGAGCGGGTGGCGAAAGGGCAGTTGTGCGAAGGTGAGCGGCTTTGCCGCATAGGGCGCCGTCAGCGCCTCCAGCGTGCGGCCATCCGGCAGCGAGGCGGCGAGCGCTTCGGCATCGCCCGCATAGTGCACCACGATTACCGGCACGCCGAGCTTGCCGGTGATGGCCTGCACCTTGGCGGAGACATCCTGGAGCTTGCCGGCATACCAGTAGGCATCGCAGGCGATGAAGAGCTTCGGCTCGATCTGGCCGAAGCGGTCGAAAACACCCTGCTCGCCGAAATCGGGCGAACAGGAAGACCAGATGGCGCCGAGCGAGGCGGCGGCGAGCATGCAGGCAATGGTTTCCGGCATGTTCGGCATCATGGCGGCGACGCGGTCGCCCTCACTGAGGCCCATCGCCGCAAAGGCCTGCTGGAGTTTCGAGACGCGGACGCGCAGCTCGTCCCAGGACCAGCGGTACGCCACCTTGTCCTCGCCGCGAAAGACGATCGCATCCTCCGGACCGGCCTTCTTCAGCAGGTTCTCCGCAAAATTCAACCGGCCTTGCGGGAAGAAGCGGGCCTCCAGCATGCGCTCGCCGTTTTCGAGCGCCGTGTCGCCCTTCTCGCCGATCACGCCGCAATCGTCCCACACCGCGGTCCAGAAGGCCGCCCGGTCTTCCACCGACCAGGCGTGGAGATCGTCATAGGATGTGAAGGTGCGCCCGGCGATGCGGCCGGCCGCTTCCATGAACAGGGCCATCGGGCTTGTCGCCAGGATTTCCGCCGAGGGTTCCCACAGGGGCATTTCCGACATCACGCTGTCCTCCACTCCAGGGCCTTTCTATAACATGTTGCACCGCAGTATAACGCAGCGAATGCCGGTTCGCGCCGTTGCCGAACGCAATTCCGCCATGCCGCCATTTGATTTCTTGGCCCCAAGCGCCTATCCCCGTTCGCTTGAGAGATGTGACCGCTGCCGGCAGAGGACCCGCCCCCGAATGACGCTTTCCCGTTTCATGCAATCGCGGTTTCTGGTGCGGGCATTCCTGGTCGTTCTGGCGCTGTTCGTGGCCGGGCGCGTCGGCTTTCCCTTCCTCATCCAGACCGACACGGTCGGCCGGGAAATCGAAAAGACGCTGGAGGCCTGGACCGGCGCCGATGTCGAGATCGGCCGCGCGGCAGAATTCTCCTTCTGGCCCTATCCGCGCGTGACGCTCGGCAATGTCCGGGTCGTCACGGAAGGCAAGCAGGAACTTGCGCATATCGAGGCCATATCGGCAAGCTTCGACCTGTTCGGCGCGGTGCGCGGCAAGCCGGTGTTCAGCGATTTCGATCTCATGCGCCCGACCATCCGCGTCGGCTGGGACGCCGAGGGCGTGTTCAACTGGCGCCACAGCGGCTGGCTGATCCAGGCGATCGACGCCACCGCGTCCGCCCCGGAGGGCCAGGCGATACCGGAACTTCCGCAGGAGCGCATCGGCACGATCAACGTCGCCGACGGGATCGTCGAAGTCACGCAGGACGACGGGACCACGCCCTACCGCATCTCGGACATAAACGGCAATATCGACTGGCCGGCGCTGCGGCGCCCGCTCGATCTCACGCTCTCCGGCGTCGTCAACGGCGAGATGACGCGCTGGACCTTCGATTGCGACCAGCCGCTGGCGCTGCTGGCCGGGCACAATGCCAACATGCGCACCAACCTTTCCGCCGATCCGACCACGGTGAATTTCGAAGGCGTCGCCAATCTGTCGACCAACGCTTTCGTTGCCGGCAACATGATGCTGTCGACGCCCTCGCTCGGCCACCTGCTCGCCTGGCAGGGCAAGGACATTCCCTCGGTCGGCAATCTCGGCCATGTCAATGTCGAGGCGAAGGTGACGACGGCCGGCTATTCGGCCAAGCTCGAAAACGTCAAGCTGACGCTCGATAATGCGCAGGCGACCGGCGTGCTGGACGTCGACATGCCGCCGGAGGGCGTACCGCAGGTCGGCGGGACGCTTGCCTTCGACCATATCGATCTTCGCGCCTTCCTCTCCGCCTTTTCGCCCGGCGCCGAGCAGAACGCCACGAGCATCGACACGGCCTTCCTGCACCAGTTCGGCATGGACCTCAGGCTTTCGGCCAAGACGGCGGATTTCAAGCCGTTCTCCTTGCAGGAGCTTGCGGCCGGGGTGCGCGTCGAGAATGGCCGCGCCTCCTTCGATGTCGGAGACAGCGGCTTCATGGGCGGGCGCATGACCGGCCGCATCGCGCTCAACGAGCAGGGTTTTCGCGGTGGCGGGCGGCTCCAGATGTCGCTCAGCAATGTCGATATCGGCGCCATCGTCAACACGCTGGCACTGCCCGGGCCGCTGCCTTCGGGGCGCGGTTCGGCCGATTTCGAGCTTTCGACCGACCGGCCGCTCTGGGCGACGACGGCGTCCGACATGTCCGGCCAGTTCCGCCTGAACATGGGCTCGGGCACGCTCACCCATTTCAACCGGCAGGCCTTCGAGGAACGCGCGGCGAAAAACGCCTTCTTCAATTTTTCCGAGGCAGCCGACGGCTCGTTCGATTTCGTGCGGGCCGACGTGTCGGCGAAGCTCGACCGCGGCCTGGCCGAACTGACCAAGGCGGAGATCGAGGGCAACGAGAAGCTTCTGACGCTCTCCGGCATGATCCCCTATCGCAGCGGCAGCGTGGCGCTGGCCGGCGCGCTATCCGACCGCCCGCAGGCGGACGCGTCGGCGATCGTCAATCCGGCGATCAGCTTCTTCGTCGGCGGCTCCTGGCCGGAACCGGTGATCTCGCCGCTTTCGATCCTGACGGGGCAGCAGCCCCGCCAGGAATAGGTTCTTCAGCGGCCGGCGAAGGCCGCCTGCTCGTCGCGCTGGCGCTGCACTTCGCGCCGCTTCGTCAGGATGGACGCGATGACCACGCCGATGGCGACGAAACCGATGAGCAAGGTGCAGGCCGCGTTGATTTCCGGCGTCACGCCGAGGCGCACCTGGCTGTAGATCTTCATCGGCAGCGTCGTCGCACCCGGCCCGGAGGTGAAGCTCGAGATGACGAGGTCGTCAAGCGACAGGGTCAGCGCCAGCATCCAGCCGGACAGCACGGCAGGCAGGATGACCGGCAACGTCACCTCAAGGAAGGTGCGGACCGGTGTTGCCCCGAGATCGAGCGCCGCCTCCTCGATGGAGCGATCGAAGGAGAGCAGTCGCGACTGCACCACGACCGTCACGAAGCACATCGAGAAGGTGATGTGCGCGAGCGTCACGGTGACGAAGCCGCGGTCGAAGCCGATGGCGACGAAGAGCAGCAGCAGCGACAGGCCGGTGATGACTTCCGGCATGACGAGCGGTGCATAGACCATGCCGGAAAACAGCAGCCTTCCGCGGAAGCGCGTGTAGCGCGTCAGCGCCAGCGCCGCCATGGTGCCGAGGATGGTGGCGATCGTCGCCGACAGCAGCGCCACGCGGATCGTCACCCAGGCCGCGTCCATGAGGCCCTGGTTGTTGAAGAGCGCGACGTACCATTTCGTCGAGAACCCGGCCCAGACCGTCACGAGCTTCGACTCGTTGAAGGAGAAGACCACCAGCAGCACGATCGGCAGGTAGAGGAAGGCGAAGCCGAGGACGACGGAGACGATGTTGAAACGGGACCAGTTGCTCATGGTCTACCTCCCCTGCTCTTCGGCCTTGGCCTGCGCATTCTGGAAGAACACGATGGGCACGACCAGGATGAGGAGCAGGATGGTGGCGACGGCGGCGGAGACCGGCCAGTCGCGGTTTGCGTTGAACTCGTTCCACAGGGTCTTGCCGATCATCAGCGTCTGCGACCCGCCGAGGAGATCCGGGATGACGAACTCGCCGACCGCCGGAATGAAGACGAGCATGCAGCCCGCGACCACGCCCGGAAGCGAAAGCGGGAACGTGATCTTCCAGAAGGCGGAAATAGGCGGGCAGCCGAGATCCTTTGCCGCCTCGATCAGTGAATTGTCCATCTTCTCCAGCGCCGAATAGAGCGGCAGGATCATGAAGGGCAGGTAGGAATAGACGATGCCGATATAGATCGCCCAGTTGGTGCCGATGATGATCAGCGGCTGGTCGATGACACCGATACTCAGCAGGAACTGGTTGAGCAGGCCTTCCGGCTTGAGGATGGCGATCCAGGCATAGACGCGGATCAGGAAGCTCGTCCAGAACGGCAGGATGACGAGCATCAGCAGCGTCGGGCGCAAGGTGCGCGGCGCCTGCGCCATGCCGTAGGCGATGGGGTAGCCGATCAGCAGCGTGATGAAGGTCGAGACACCCGCGATCCAGATGCTCGACAGGTAGGCGTTCATATAGAGCGCATCCTCGGTCAGCCAGACATAGTTTGCGAAGCTGAACTGCCCGATCTTTTCGAAGAAGCCGGAAAGGCCGTCCGCAAACGCGAAGACCGGCTCATAGGGCGGCTGGGCGATCGCGGTGGTGGACAGCGAGATGCGGAAGACGATGAGGAAGGGAACGAGGAAGAAGAACAGCAGCCACGCATAGGGAAGAATAATGACAAGGCGGCTGAAGATGGCGGAGCCGAGCTTGTTCATGCGCTCAATCCTTCAAGACGACGCCGGCGGTTTCGCCGAAGGAGACCCAGACCTTCTCGTCATAGGAAATCGGGTCCTCCACCTCGCGCAGCGCGTTCAGCATGGAGGCCTTGACCACCTTGCCGCTGTCGAGCTTGACGTAGAAGACCGTCATGTCGCCGAGATAGCCGATGTCCCAGATCTCGCCCTGCGCCGCGTTGACCGAGGCGTCGGCGGGGGCGGCGCGGGTGACCTTCAGCTTTTCCGGCCGCACCGCGAAGCCCGCGGCACTGCCCGGCACCGGGCCGTTTGCCGTTGCCGTGCGGATGGTGAAACCCTCGCTGACGGCAAGCTCGATCTTGCCGTTGCCGTTGGCGGAAACCTTGCCGTCGAGAATGTTGACGTCACCGATGAAGTCCGCGACGAAGCGCGAATTCGGCGCCTCGTAGATTTCCGCAGGCGTCGCCACCTGGACGACCTTGCCGTGGCTCATCACCGCGATGCGGTCGGCCATGGTCATCGCCTCTTCCTGGTCGTGCGTCACGACGACGAAGGTGAGGCCGAGCTCCTGTTGCAGGTCCATCAGTTCGAACTGGGTTTCCTCGCGCAGCTTCTTGTCGAGCGCGCCCAGCGGCTCATCGAGCAGCAGCACCTTCGGGCGCTTGGCGAGCGAGCGGGCGAGCGCCACGCGCTGGCGCTGGCCGCCGGAAAGCTGGTGCGGCTTGCGCTTGGCGAACTGTTCGAGCTTCACGAGCTTCAGCATCTGCGAGACGCGCTCGGCGATCTCGTTCTTCGGCATGCCGTCCTGGCGCAGCCCGAAGCCGATATTGCTCTCCACCGTCATATGCGGGAACAGCGCGTAGGACTGGAACATCATGTTGACCGGCCGCTTGTAGGGCGGGATGCCGGCAATGTCCTGGCCGTCGAGGATGATTTCGCCGGAGGTCGGCCGCTCGAAGCCCGCCAGCATGCGCAGCAGCGTGGACTTGCCGCAGCCGGACGCGCCGAGCAGCGCGAAGAACTCGCGGTGATAGATGTTCAGGGTGAGATCATCGACGGCGGTGAAATCGCCGAACCTCTTCGTGACATTGCGGAACGTGATGAATGGTTTTGCGTCCGGATCCGTCCATGGCGCGAAGGAGCGACGGATATTGCCGAGAGATTTCATTACCTGTCCCCATCTCTTTTTATTGGCGGTATAAATGAAAATGCCCGGAAGAGACTTCCGGGCAATTCGTGTTGGACCGCCTTATTGGCCGGTCACGATCTTGGTCCACGCCCGTGTGAACAGGCGCTGCGTTTTTGCGTCCAGCGTCGTGTTGGTGAAGAGTTTTGCCAGCGTCGCCTCGTCCGGGTAGATCGTCGTGTCCTTGATGATCTCTTCCGGCATCACGGCCTGCGCCGCCTTGTTGCCGTTGGCATAGTGGATGTAGGTCGATGCCTTGGCGATGACTTCCGGGCGCATGATATAGTCGAGGAAGGCGTGCGCCTCGTCGACATGCGGCGCATCCGCCGGGATCGCCATCTGGTCGAACCACATCTGCGTGCCTTCCTTCGGGATCGTGTAGCCGATCTCGACGCCGTTGCCGGCCTCTTCCGCGCGGTCGCGGCCCTGGAAGATATCGCCCGACCAGCCGACGGCGATGCAGATGTCGCCGTTCGCCAGGCCGTTGATGAATTCGGAGGAGTGGAACTTGCGCACGAAGGGCCGGATCTTCTGGAGCGCTTCCTCGGCCTTGGCAAGATCGGCCGGGTCATGGCTGTCCGGGTTCAGGCCGAGATAGGCAAGCGTCACCGGGATGATGTCGGTCGGGGAATCGAGCAGGTTGATGCCGCAATCCTTGAGCTTTTCGGCGTTTGCCGGGTCGAAGACCGCCGTCCAGCTGTCGATCGTGTCTGTGCCGAGGGCTTCCTTGATCTTGGCCTTGTTGTAGCCGATGCCGATCGTGCCCCACATGTAGTTGATCGAATATTCGTTGCCGGGATCGAACGGCTGCATGCGGGTGGCGACCATGTCCCACATGTTCTTGAGGTTCGGCAACTTCGACTTGTCGAGCTTCTGGTAGACGCCGGCCGAAATCTGGCGTTGCAGGAAGGTGTTGGTCGGCACCACCACGTCGTAGCCCGTGCCGCCGGCAAGCAGCTTCGTCTCCAGGATCTCATTGGAATCATAGACGTCGTAGACGACCTTGATGCCGGTTTCCTTGGTGAAATCGTCGATGATCGATGAGTCGATATAGTCCGACCAGTTATAAACGTTAACGACTTTTTCCTGCGCCAGCGCACCACCTGCACCAAACAGGGCGACCGTGGCAGCCGTCGCTAAAAGAGTACGTCTTATCATTGATTTATCTCCCAGTTTTTTTCCGTGCCTATGCGTAGCTATGAAGAACAGTCACCGATTATGGTTGTTTTTCGAGAGGCGACAAGCTGCATTCTACGCATAGACAGGGCGATTTTTGATATCACATTGCTCTCATTCCTATCATATTTGAAGCCCTATCCGCGGCGGAAATCAAGCGAAAATTCACTGGAAGTCGAAAAGGCTCAATCCCGCAACCATTTCGTCCAGCCCGAGCGGGCGCGTGACGGGTGGTTCGGCGCGCGCCAGGCAGCCCTGCCGCTCGCACAGCCGACAGGCCGTGCCGACCGCAACGACCCCGTCTCGCCGCACCGCTTCGCCGTAAACCGTTTCTTCCGCCTGCGCGGCATCGCAGCCGATGAGCAGCGCCGTGCGGCGCACCCGCTCGGCAAACACGCCCTGCGGCCCCTCCAGCGTGCGTGAAATGGTCAGGAAGGCGGCGCCGTCCGGCATCTCGACGCGGTCGACGAGGATCTGCCCCGGCTGGGAGAAGGCGGAATGTACGCCGAGCTTGGGACAACCGCCGCCGAAGCGCGCCTGCGGAAAGCCTAAAGCGCCGGCGCGGCGGAAGCGGTGGCCGGCATTGTCGATCTCCAGCATGAAGAAGGGCAGGCCCGGCTTGCCCGGCCGTTGCAGCATGGTGAGCCGGTTGGCCGCCTGCTCGTAGGAGACGCCGAAACGCGAGCGCAGGATATCGACATCGTAGCGTGCACGTTGCGCCGTTGCGTGAAAGGCCTCGTAGGGCATCATCAGCGCGTGCGCCGCATAGCGCGCCAGTTCGAAACGGGCGATGCGCTTGGCCTCGGCATTCGAGAAGGCCAGTTGGTCGAGTTCGGCGAAGATTTCGTCTTGAAGCGCCAGCTGCACCGTCTCCATGGCGATCTCGCGCATCTGATCGAAGGGCGACAGGCGCTCCGACAGGAAGAGACGCATGGAGTGCCGGTCGAAGCGGCGGCGGAGGTTCGGCATGGTGTGCACCGGCAGCAGGCGCACGACGACGCCGTGCTCCTTGCGCAGCCACCCTTTCAGCGCCGCCACCAGATCGTCTCCCGGCGCAAGCGCCGCGTGAAACCGCTCCGCCGCTTCGTCGATCGCGCCGAAATAGTTCGGGCGGTTCTCCAGCTTGTCGCGCACCTCGTCCATCGGCAGCAACGCGCCGGAAAGGGTGGTCGCATGGCCTTCGCGGGCGAGCAGGTCGGCGAGGTCGGTGAGGCGGGCGGCCTGTTCGCGATAGGCGCGATAGAGTTTCAGGATGCCGCTCGCGACGTTCGGCGCGGCGTCGGCGATCTCGACCAGTTCATGATCGCCCGGCAGTTCGCCGGCGAGCAGCGGATCGGCGAAGACTTCGCGCAGCTGGCGCGCATTGCCGGTGCTTTCACCCTGAAGCTCGTCGAGGTCCACCTTATAGACGGAGGCGAGCCGCAGCAGGAGCTGCACGGTGAGCGGCCGCTGGTTGCGCTCGATGAGGTTGAGATAGGAAGGCGAGATCGACAGGCCCTCGGCCATGGCGGTCTGGGTGAGGCCCAGCGTGTTGCGGATGCGCCGGACTTTCGGGCCGGCAAAGATCTTGTTCTCCGCCATATGTCACATCCTTTACATCGCTGGCGCGACAAATAAATTTACAAGATTTACTTTTTTACAGACCCGCATTGTCAAAGGCAAGACATCGTTACCCGATTACGCCGCTGATTTTCCGGTTTTCCCTCGCTCTATTGTGCGCTGCGATGTAAATACTGTCACATGAAATCGGGCGACAAAGAGAGCCAAGCCCGATCCCGAGACATCGCATTGGAGGATATTATGACCGATTTTTACAACCTCGTCCCGAGCGCGCCAAAAGGCCGGTTCGACGGCATCGAGCGCCCCTATACGGCCGAGACGGTCGAGCGGCTGCGTGGCTCGGTCCAGATTCGCCATACGCTCGCCGAAAACGGTGCGAACCGTCTCTGGAAGCTCATCCATGAGGAAGATTTCGTCAACGCGCTCGGCGCGCTTTCCGGCAACCAGGCCATGCAGATGGTCCGCGCCGGCCTGAAGGCGATCTACCTTTCCGGCTGGCAGGTCGCCGCAGACGCCAACACGGCCTCCGCCATGTATCCCGACCAGTCGCTCTATCCGGCAAACGCAGCACCGGAGCTTGCCAAGCGCATCAACCGCACGCTCCAGCGCGCCGACCAGATCGAGACCGCCGAAGGCAACGGCCTTTCGGTCGACACCTGGTTCGCCCCGATCGTCGCCGATGCGGAAGCCGGCTTCGGCGGCCCGCTCAACGCCTTCGAGATCATGAAGGCCTTCATCGAGGCAGGCGTTGCCGGCGTCCACTTCGAAGACCAGTTGGCATCGGAAAAGAAGTGCGGCCATCTCGGCGGCAAGGTTCTGATCCCGACCGCAGCCCATATCCGCAACCTCGACGCAGCCCGTCTTGCCGCCGACGTCATGGGCACCTCGACGCTGGTCGTCGCTCGCACGGATGCCGAGGCTGCAAAACTGCTCACTTCCGACATCGACGAGCGCGACCAGCCCTTCGTCGACCGGGACAAGGGCCGCACGGTCGAGGGTTTCTACCAGGTCAAGAACGGCATCGAGCCCTGCATTGCGCGTGCCATCGCCTATGCGCCGCATTGCGACCTGATCTGGATGGAAACCGGCAAGCCGGACCTCGAACAGGCGCGCAAGTTTGCGGAAGCCGTGCACAAGGCGCATCCGGGCAAGCTGCTCGCCTACAATTGCTCGCCGTCGTTCAACTGGAAGAAGAACCTCGACGACGCGACGATCGCCAAGTTCCAGCGCGAGTTGGGCGCGATGGGCTACAAGTTCCAGTTCATCACGCTCGCCGGCTTCCACCAGCTGAACTACGGCATGTTCGAACTGGCCCGTGGCTACAAGGACCGCCAGATGGCGGCCTATTCGGAGCTTCAGGAAGCGGAATTCGCCGCCGAAATCAACGGCTACACCGCGACCAAGCACCAGCGCGAAGTCGGCACCGGCTACTTCGATGCCGTCTCGATGGCCATTACCGGCGGCCAGTCCTCGACGACCGCCATGCATGAATCGACCGAGCACGAGCAGTTCCGCCCGGCCGCCGAATAACCCTGAACGTCAACCTTTCAAAAACCCCGATATAAGAGGAGAAATGCCATGACAGTCCAGACCCGAGTCAAGGAACGTGCGGAAGAACAGGCGTCCGCCATGTCCCCCGACCAGCAGGCCATGATCCGCATGGTCGCCAACGACCTGCACCGCCTCAACCAGTCCGTCATGAAGGCGGTCGAGGCCGGGGTGTCGGTGGAACTCGTCCGCTCCGCCCGCCACCACGGCGGAGAGGGCAACTGGGGCGACCTGCTGATCCCGGTCATCGTGACGCAGGGTCGCGGCTGACAGGCATAACATCCAGTCGAAGCAAGGTCCCCGGTGCTCCCTGCGCCGGGGATTTTTTATGTGCGGCTCGGCCGCTTGCCGGCGAAGAGATCGGCGTGGCTTTTGAGCAGCCGGAACAGCCGCTCGGAGACCGTGCGGATATCGCGCCGGTGGCGGTCCTCGCTGTTGGTGACGACCCATTGGTGGTGTCGCAGCGCGCGGATGTCCTCCCCTGCCCGCTCCAGTGCCGGGTCGAGGTCGCCGACGAAGCAGGGCAGCACCGCCTGCCCGGCCCCGGCGCGCAGGAGATCGAGCAGGGAGCGCGGCCGGCTGACGATGACGGCGATCGCGCCCTCCGCCCGCTCATGCGGCCAGCGCAGATAGGCGGACACCGCATCCTCCTGCGACACCGCCAGCCAGCGGCCGGCAAGCGCCTCCCCGGAATTCTTCCGCCGATAGGCCGCATAGGCCACCTCGCCGGCATGCCGGCTGATCAGGCTCGGCTCCGTCGGCTCGACCGCCCGGATGCCGACATCCACCTCGCGGTGGGTGAGCGTCGCCCGGCGCTCCGAGATGGACAGGTCGAGGCGGAAAGGGTCGCGTTCGGTGCAGATGGCGGAAAAATTCTCGCAGACGAGCCACGTCACCCAGGTGCCGGCCATCAGCCGCACGGTGCTCGTCCCCTGCCCCTGCTGCCGCCAGCTTTCCACGCCGCGGGCGATCGCCTCCATGCCCTGCAACTGCTCGAACAGCGCCTGGCCCTCGCTGGTGAGCCGGTAGCCGGTCTGGCTGCGGGAGAAAAGCGGGCGGCCCATCGCCTCCTCCACTTGCAGCACACGCCGGCCAACCGTCGCGGGGCTGAGACCCGAGACCTGCGATGCGCCGGTGAGCCCGCCCTGCCGGGCGACTTCGAGGAAGATGCGATAGGATTCCCAGGACATGTCTTTCATGGATGAAAAACATAGTGCGATTTCCGCTGTTCGTGAATGCGGATTTGAAGGGTAATTTCCCCTCGTCGAACACGGCGCAGACAGCGCCGCCAACTCCAGTCAAAGCCACGGCGCGCCCCTCCCGGCGCCACGGCCGGCTGTTGCCTTCAAGATGGAGACAGGCATGCAGGATATGTACGGACTCGCAATCCTTTTCGACCTTTCACAGAAGCAGAGGGGCCGCCGCAAACACGAATTCGACCATCTGCGCGAAACCGCGCCGATCCGTGCCGCACTGCTGCGGCTGTGGCGCTGCCTGCGTCCTTTCCGAAACACGAAAGGCCCGGCATGACCGGGCCTTTCCACAACAGATGTGCAATGCGTCTCAGGCGGCGCGCGACGAGCGCATCGCCTGGGTCTCCCGCTCCCTCTCGAAGCGGAACTGGGCGATGAGCGCCATCAGCTCATCGGCCTGCCCGGCAAGGTGGCGGCTGGCGCCCGTCGTCATTTCCACCATGGAGGCGTTCTGCTGGGTCATCTGGTCCATCTGGTTGACGGACCCGTTGACCTCCTGCAACGCGGCCGACTGGTCGCGGCTTGCTGTCGCGATCATCGCGACGTGATCGCTGATGCCGACGATCTGCTGGCTGATGGAGGCAAGCACCGCGCCCGTCTGCTGCACGAGGCGCGAGCCGGTGCTGACCTCCTGCGTCGACTTGTCGATCAGGCCCTTGATTTCCTTGGCCGCATCCGCCGAACGCTGGGCAAGCTCGCGCACCTCCTGCGCCACGACCGCGAAGCCCTTGCCCGCATCACCGGCACGCGCAGCCTCGATGCCGGCGTTGAGGGCCAGCAGGTTGGTCTGGAAGGCGATATCGTCGATCACCTCGATGATCTGCTCGATCTGCCGCGAGGCCTCCTCGATCCGCCCCATCGCCTCGATGGCGCTGGTGACGACCGCGCTGGAATTGTCGGCGCTCGCCTTGGTTTCGGCGACCTTGGTGTTGGCCTCCTGGGCGCGCTCGGCGGATGAGCGCACGGTGACGGTGATCTCGTCGACCGCGGCCGCCGTCTCCTCCAGGGAAGCGGCCTGCGCTTCCGTGCGGCGCGACAGGTCATCGGCGGAATGGCGCATCTGCGTGCCGCTCGACTGGATCGCCTCGGCATTGCTGCGGATGCTGCCCAGCGTATCCTGAAGCCGGGCGAGCGAGCCGTTGAAATCCTGCCGGAGCTGCTCCAGGCGGCCGGAGAACGGCGTGTCGATGGCCTGTGAAAGGTCGCCCCGGGCAAGACGCCCGAGGCCGGCGGCAAGCTCGCTGACGGCAAAATCGATCTGCCGGTCGGTCTCGCGCTTTTCCGCGTCGCTCAGTTCACGCTCCGCCGCCGCCTGTTCGTCCTGGCGCTGCGCGATATCCTCCATCTCGATCTTGCGCTGGGCATTCTCGCGGAACACTTCGAGCGCACGGGCGATCTGGCCGAATTCGTTCGCCTTGTCGCGGCTCGGAATGTCCGTGTCGAGGCGCCCTTCGGCAATGCCCCCGACGGCGCCGATCAGCGCGCGCAGCGGCCGCGTCGCCCGCTTGACGGCGAAATAGGCGAGCGCGCCGAAGACCAGCATGGAAACGACACCGGCAAGGATCGCGCGAACCTGAAGGTCTTGGATTTTCTGAAAGTAGACCTCCATCGGGATACCGATGAAGAGGATGCCGACATTGGCGCCGGCGGCATTCTTGACCGGGAAATAACCGGTCATGAAGTCGCGGCCGAAGAGCTGGGCCGGGCCGAAATAAGGTTCGCCCCGGGCAAGAACCGCCTGTGCCGGATGGTCGGGTGCAAGCTTCGTGCCGACGGCCCGCGTCCCGTCCTCCTTCTTCACATTCGTCGAGATGCGCACGTAATCGGCGCCCTGCTTGGCGAAAACCGTCGCGACGCCCGCAATCGAGTTGGCCGTGCGGTCGACGAGATCGTGGTTGGCAAGCTCCGGCATCGCCTCGCTGTGGATCGCCGCGAGCCCGCCATCCTTCAACGCAACGGAGGCGTCTTCGATCGCCGCGCCATAGAGAACGGCCATGGCGCGCGTGGCATTGCGCGCATCGTTGGCCGCGTCCTCGAGCACATAGCTGCGCAGGTTGTAGTGCATCACGCCGACGATCACCGCGGCGCTCAAAAAGATGAAGGCAAAGGTCATCGCCGCATATTGATAGGCGACGGAAGATCTGAAAATCCTGATCATGTCGGACTCCTTTTGTCCGGAAATGATAAGAATCAAATACATAAGAAAAGCTGAAAATTCGTTGCAACAACCCATAAGAAACAAGGGTTTTCAAGCAAAAAGGCCTGGAAATCCAGGCCTTTTCTTGGTTAACGGCGGTCCTGTCTACGCCGCGCGATGAAGTCCCCGGCCGTCCCGGTCGTCTTCCAGGCGGAACTGCTCGACCAGCATCATCAACGTGTCGGCTTCGCTCGCGAGCTTGCGGCTGGCGGCCGTGGTCAGGTCGACCATCGAGGCGTTCTGCTGGGTCATCTGGTCCATCTGGTTGACGGAGCCGTTGACCTCCTGGAGGGCTGCCGCCTGGTCGCGGCTGGCGGTCGCCATCATGTCCACATGCTGGCTGACGGTGACGATCTGCTGGCTGATCGAGGCCAGCACCGAGCCGGTCTCCTGCACGAGGTGCGATCCGGCGTTGACCTCGCTCGTCGATTTCTCGATGAGGCCCTTGATCTCGCGGGCGGCACTGGCGGACCGCTGGGCGAGTTCGCGGACTTCCTGTGCGACGACGGCAAAGCCCTTGCCGGCGTCGCCGGCGCGGGCAGCCTCGATGCCGGCGTTGAGGGCGAGCAGGTTGGTCTGGAAGGCGATGTCGTCGATCACCTCGATGATCTGCTCGATCTGGCGCGAGGCGCCCTCGATGCGGCCCATCGCAGCGATCGCGTTGCTGACGACGGAGGCGGAGCTGTCGGCACTTCGCTTGGTGGCACCCACGACGAGATTCGCCTCATGCGCACGTTCGGCTGAGGAGCGTACGGTAGACGTGATCTGTTCGACGGCGGCGGCGGTTTCTTCCAGCGACGAGGCCTGCGCTTCGGTTCGCTTGGCAAGCGCATCGCTGGAACTCAGCATGTCCGAACCGCTGCGCTGGATCGACAGCGCGTTGGTGCGGATCTGGCCGAGCGTATCCTGAAGGCGCACGAGCGAGACGTTAAAGTCCTGGCGAAGCTGTTCGAGGCGGCCGGAGAAGGGCGTGTCGATCTGGCGCGACAGGTCGCCCTGTGCGAGGCGGCCGAGGCCGGCGGCAAGCGCGTTGACCGCGAAATCGATCTGCCGGTCGAAGGCCTGCTTTTCGGCGTCGTTGCGGGCGCGTTCTGCCTCCGCGGCCGTGCGCTGCTCCTCGCTTTCCGCCTCGATGCGGATCTTCGACAGTGCGTTCTGCTTGAAGACGCCGAGCGCGCGGGCCATGTCGCCGATCTCGTCGGCGCGGCCCTCGCCGGAAATGCCGGTATCGAGGAAACCATCGGCAAGGCGGCGCATGGCGCCGGTGATCTGGCCGATCGGCCCCTTCAGCGTCAGCACCAGCGCGATGCCGGCAAGCACCGCAATCGCGACACCGGCGACGGTCGCCAGGACCGAGACCTGGTTGGCCTTTTCACGCTCGCTGCCGGCGCTGGTCTTCTGCTCCTCGGCGAACTGACTCAAGAGGTTCCAGATCGTGTCGATGGACTGGCCGGCGGCGTCGAAGTCGGCGGCGCGCTGCGTGCTGATCGTCACGAGCGTCGCGCTGTCCGCATCCATGCGCTCTAGAACCGGCGCCAGCGTTTCATCGACCGTGTCGAAGAAGGCGAGGCCGCTGGCGCTGCCGCGCAGGCCGCTCATATCGCTGCGCAGAAGGGAGAGAGTCCTGAGCAGCTTGGTGCGATTTTCAACCGACGTCTGGCCGAGGAAGCGGGCGGCGACAATTTCGATGTCATAGATCGAATTGACCAGCTTGCGGGTGGCCGAAAGGATGGCTTCGGATTTGATGATCGGCTCGTCGAGCTCGCCGAAGATGCGGGTTGCCTCGCGCATCTTCTCGCCGGCAGCGCCCTGAAGCTGGATGGCGACCTGGCGGAAGCGGTTGATGCGGCGCGCGATTTCCGGAACGGTGACATCCGCCGCCTCGGTCGAGGACAGGAAACCGCCGAGTTCATCGACCGTGTTGCGGATGGTCGTGGAGACGACCTTCTGGCTCTTCGGCAGGATCATCGAGATGGAACGGTCGGTCTTCGAGATGGACGGGTAGCGCTCCTTGACCAGCTTCAGCTTGTCGTCCGGTGTCGCCGCCTTGGTGAAATCGGAGAGGAAATCGGCGAAGAACTTGCCGGCATTCGTCAGGCGGTCGGCTTCGCGCAGCATGCTCTTGGCGGTGTTCTCGTTCTGGCGCACCGTGCGCTGGAGCTTGGTCGCCTCTTCCAGGATCTTCCCCTGCTCGGCAGCGAGATAATTGAGGTTCTTGCCCATCGCCTCATGGAGCTTGGTCTCGCGAACATAGAGCAGCCAGAGCCCTTCCATGCGCGCTTCGATATCCTTGGTCTGCTTCTGGGCATCGAGGAGCTTGGAGGCGTCGACATCCGGCGTCAGGCCATCCATCGTCACCCGCAGAAGCGCCACCTGCGCCTTCAGGCGCTCGTTCACGGCGTCGCGGCTTTCCACGCTGGTGTTCTGCAGGAACCGGTTCATGCCGGCATAGACATCCTTGAAGCCGCTCAGCGACTGGAGGACGCTGTTGGAAATCTCCATCCTGCCTTGCAGGAGGCCCGAGGCATAAAGCCCGGTGAAGCCCACGGCGCAGATGCTGAGCACGAAGGGCAGAATGAAGACCAGAACCTTGGTCTGGATCTTGAAGCGCGCGAGGATCTTATCAATGAACATGGCGGAACATCCGTTGTCGGCGTGCCCACCCCCGCCCTGAATGGGCCTCCCAAGGATTCGGACCGCCGGATTACCGACTTTCATGCGGCCGCAATTGCCGCTGATCCGGGGGAGCATTCATTGCCAGCCGCGTTGCATCCGTCATGGGACGCGGCTTCCGGAACCCTATCCGGAAATCATCGGTTGCAATCTTTAAAATTCCATCACTTTTTAAACCGATTTATGACGGCTCAAAAGGCAGCAATGGCGAGGCCCGCGACGAGAAGGGCGGCAATCGCGCAGTTGATGCCGATCGCGACGAGGCGGCGGCGGCTTTCCTCGGCGGCAGTGATGGCGACGGCGCGGGCGGGGCGGTTTTTTGCAGGCATGCGGCGATACTCCGTTACGAGAGACTACGGGCAACCCGGATGATCCGGCCAGCCGGCCCACATCATGTTGTCTCCACGCGAAGCCGCGCGGAAAACGCCGACATTCCGAGAGCATCCGCCGTGAGGTCTTAAAGGACGGTAAACGCCGCCTGGCAGTGCTCGCGATCAGGCGTCCTGGCCGGCCGCGTGGCCGGAGGCCCAGGCCCATTGGAAATTATAGCCGCCGAGCCAGCCGGTGACATCCACCGCCTCGCCGATGAAATAGAGACCCGGCACCGCCTTCGCCGCCATGCTGCGGGAATCGAGTGCCGCCGTATCGACGCCGCCGAGCGTGACTTCCGCCGTGCGATAACCCTCGGAGCCCGGCGGGCGAAAGCGCCAGTCCTTGAGTTTCCGGACCAGCGCATCGGTGCGCCGCGCCGGCTGTTCGGCGAGCGGCCCATCGATGCCGAGTTCGGTGACGAGGAGTTGCGCGAGCTTCTTCGGCATGTGCTCGGCAAGCACGGTCTGCACCGCCTGCCGACCGTTTTCGCGCCGGGCGGCGGCCAGCACGGCGGCGAAATCGACATCCGGGCGGATGTGGAGCGCGATCTCCTCGCCCTCCCGCCAATAGGACGAGATTTGCAGGATGGCGGGGCCGCTTAAGCCCCGATGGGTGAAGAGAGCGGCTTCGGAAAACTCCGTCTTGCCGTGGCGGGCGATCACGTCGACAGCAACGCCGGGCAGGCCCTCATGGGCGGCAAGCGTCGCCGGGTCCAGCATCAACGGCACGAGGCCGGCGCGGGTTTCCACGAGCGGCAGGCCGAATTGTTCGGCGATGCGGTAGGCAAAACCCGTCGCGCCCATCTTCGGGATCGACTTGCCGCCGGAGGCCATCACCAGCGAAGCGGCCTCGACGGTGCCGTTCTCCGTGACGATGCGAAAGGACGATCCGTCGTGTTCGACGGCGCTGATCGTGGTCGAGAGCCGGAGCTCGGCACCGGCCGCCTTCATCTCGGCGAGCAGCATCGCGATGATGTCCTTTGCCGAGTTGTCGCAGAAGAGCTGGCCGAGCGTCTTCTCGTGCCAGGCGATGCGGTGGCGCTCGACGAGATCGAGGAAATCACGCGGGGTGTAGCGGGCGAGCGCCGACTTGCAGAAATGCGGATTGGCCGAGAGGAAATTCTTCGGGCCGGCATGGATATTGGTGAAGTTGCAGCGCCCGCCGCCGGAGATGCGGATCTTTTCGCCGGGCACGCGGGCATGGTCGAGCACGAGCACGCGACGCCCGCGCTTGCCCGCTTCGATGGCGCACATCAAACCTGCCGCGCCTGCTCCGATGATGACGACGTCCCGCCGCTCTGCCACATATGCGTTCCTTGTTCATCCCTCCTTTCAGCCATCGCTGACGAAAGTCAATCGGTGCGGGAAAAACAGATTTTCTCTGAAAATTCGCCATTTCACCCCCCCGGGGGGAGCTAGTAAAGGGCTAAACACCGGCTATGATGCGCCATCGTCAACAACCCCGGTGTGTCATGCCGTCCAAAAAAAAAGTCGTTATCCCTACCATCGAGAAAGCCGCACGCTCTGATAAAATCCCTCCCGCCATCAGCGTGCCGCGTGGGGTAAAGACTTGGAAGGACGCCGCAGACTGGCTGAGGGCCCGTGGCATCGAGGATATCGAATGCATCACGCCGGACCTCGCAGGCGTGCCGCGCGGCAAGATGATGCCGTCGTCGAAATTCACCTCGAATACGTCGCTGGCGCTGCCGTCGGCGCTCTACCGCCACACGATTTCCGGTGACTATCCGGAAGAGACCGGCAATTTCCGCTACGAGCCGCGCGACAGCGACCTGAAGCTGCTGCCGGATCTTTCCACGCTCTCCGTCGTGCCGTGGGAGAGCGACCCGACCGCGCAGGTCATCTGCGATATCGTCGGCTCGACCGGCGAGAACGTGCCCTATACGCCGCGCAACGTGCTCAAGAACGTCGTGAAGATGTATAGCGATCGCGGCTGGCGGCCGGTCGTCGCGCCCGAAATCGAGTTCTACCTCGTCGCGATGAACGAGGACCCGGACTATCCTCTGCATCCGCCGAAGGGCCGCTCCGGCCGCGCCATTCTCGGCGGCCAGGGCTATTCGATCGCCGGCATCAACGAATTCGACGAACTGATCGACGACATCTACCACTTCTCCGAAAAGCAGGGTCTCGAGATCGATACCCTGATCCACGAGGAAGGTCCGGCACAGCTCGAAATCAACCTGCGCCACGGCGATCCGATCGAGCTTGCCGACCAGGTCTTCCTGTTCAAGCGCACGATCCGCGAGGCGGCGCTGAAACACGGCATCTACGCCACCTTCATGGCCAAGCCCATGCAGGGCCAGGCGGGCTCGGCCATGCATATCCACCAGTCGGTGGTGGAGATAGCGACCGGCAAGAACGTCTTCTCCAATCCCGACGGATCGGCCTCGAAGGAATTCTTCCACTTCATCGGCGGCATGCAGGCCTATGTGCCGAAGACGCTGGTGATGATGGCGCCCTATGTGAATTCCTATCGCCGCCTGACGCCCGAAATGTCGGCGCCGGTGAACAATGCCTGGGGCTACGACAACCGCACGACGGCTTTCCGCATCCCGGTTTCGGATGCTGCAGCGCGGCGCGTCGAGAACCGCCTGCCCGGATCGGATGCCAATCCGTATCTCGCGCTCGCGGCTTCGCTCGGCTGCGGTCTGCTCGGCATCATGAACCAGGTCGAGCCGAGCCCGCCGACGGAAGACACCGCCAATGAAGGGTCGATCGACCTGCCGCGTGGTCTTCTCGAAGCCGTTTCGCTGCTGGAATCCGATCCGGCCCTTGCGGAGGTTCTGAGCGCGGAGTTCATCGGCCTCTATGCCGGCGTGAAGCGCGGCGAGTTCGAGACCTTCATGCAGGTGATCAGCCCCTGGGAACGCGAGTTCCTGCTGCTCAACGTCTGAGCGGCCCCGGCGGTCCGGGCCGCCCGACGAGATCAGATCCTGAGAGCGGCCGGCGCCCCGGCGCGCCGCCGCATCCTCTTGAACATGAGAGTGTGCAATGCCCTGGCAAAGCCCGATTTCCCCCGGCGTCTCCTGGTATGAGGCGAGCGTCGGGAACCGCCCCGAATATGCCCCCCTCGACGGCTCCGTCGAGGCCGATGTCGCCATCGTCGGCGGCGGCTTCACCGGCCTCCAGGGCGCCTACAATCTTGCGAAGAATGGCGTCCGCGTCGTGCTCATCGAGGCGCACCGCTTCGGCGACGGCGCCTCCGGCCGCAATGGCGGCCAGCTCGGCACCGGCCAGCGCACGGACGCGGAGACGCTTGAGGCCGAGATCGGTTTCGAGCGCGCCAAGGCGTTGTTCGACCTTGCCGAGAATGCCAAGCGGCATATCCACGATTTCGCCGCCGGCCAGAACCTCGACATCGACTATGTTCCCGGCCAGCTGAATGTGAGCCACAAGGCAAGCTACGAGAAGGAGTTTCGCGATCACATCGAGATCGCCGCGACCCGTTTCGGCTATCCGCATCTGAGCTACCTCGACCGGGCGCAGACCGAGGAGCGCGTCGGCTCCAGGCGGTTCCTCTTCGGCATGAGCGACACCGGCACCGGGCATATCCACCCGATGAAGCTGCTTGTCGGCATCGCGCGGGCGGCGCAAGCTGCCGGTGCGGGCCTGCATGAAAAGACGCCCGCCCTGAAGATCGAGCGGACGGGCGGCAAGGCGGTCATCACAACGGCCAAGGGCACGATCCGCGCCGACAAGGCGCTGATCGCGTGCAACGCCTATATCGGCAATCTCGAGGCGAAGACGGCCTCGCATGTCATGCCGATCCGCTCCTTCATCGGCGCGACGGTGCCGCTCGACACGTTCCCCTCGATCATTCCGGGCGGCGAGTCGATTGCCGATACGCGCTTCGTGGTGCGCTACTTCCGCAAGACCCGCGACGGCCGCCTGCTTTTTGGCGGGCGCGAGGCCTATACGTCGGACAATCCCGCAGACATGACCCCGCCCATCCGCCGGCAGATCGAAGAGGTCTATCCCGAGCTGAAGGGTATCGGGCTCACTCATGCCTGGGGCGGTTCGGTCGGCATCACCATGCCGCGCAAGCCCTATGTGCGCGAGGTCATGCCCGGCATCACGACGATCGGCGGGTATTCCGGCCATGGCGTCATGCTGTCAAACTACTGTGGCAAGCTCTATGCGGAGGACGTGACCGGCGGCAGCGCGGAACTCGACCAGCTGAAGGCGCTGAAAATCCCGGCCTTCCCCGGCGGTCCACGGTTCCGTTCGCCGCTTCTGTTCCTCGCCATGACGTGGTACGCGCTGCGCGACAAGCTCTGATCGAGTCGGAACCGTCGTTTTTGTTGCGTTGCACTCTGGCGTTTTTAAATCGATTAGATTATAACACCCGGCAACAGAACGAGATCGAGAAATCCGATGAGCAGCCAGATCATTCCCGTTGAGCCCTTCGACTATGTCGTCTTCGGCGGAACCGGCGACCTTGCTGAGCGCAAGCTCCTTCCGGCCCTCTACCACCGGCAGCTCGCCGGCCAGCTCTCCGACCCGACGCGCATCATCGGCGCGTCGCGAACCGCCTATACGCATGCCGAATATCGCAAGTTCGCCGTCGATGCGCTGAAGGAGCACCTGAAGCAGGGCGAATTCGACGAGACGGAGGTGAAGACCTTCTGCGACCGGCTGTTCTACGTCGCCGTCGACGCCAAGTCCGACGACGGCTGGGACAAGCTGAAGGAGCTTCTCGACGAGGGCAAGGATCGCGTGCGCGCTTTTTACCTCGCCGTGGCGCCGGCCATCTTCGGCGACATTTCGGAAAAGATCCGTGACCACAAGCTGATCACCAAGCAGACCCGCATCGTCGTCGAAAAGCCGATCGGCCGTGACCTCGCGTCCGCCAACGAGCTCAACAACACGATCGGCAAGGTTTTCCGCGAAGAGCAGATCTTCCGTATCGACCACTATCTCGGCAAGGAGACGGTGCAGAACCTGATGGCGCTGCGCTTTGCCAACGCGCTTTATGAGCCGCTGTGGAACTCCGCCCATATCGACCACGTGCAGATCACGGTGGCCGAGGCCGTCGGCCTCGAAAGCCGCGCCGGTTACTACGACAAGGCTGGCGCGCTGCGCGACATGGTGCAGAACCATATCCTCCAGCTGCTCTGCCTCGTGGCGATGGAAGTGCCCTCCTCCATGGACGCCGAGGCCGTGCGCGACGAGAAGCTGAAGGTGCTTCGCGCGCTGAAACCGATCGATCAGTACAATGTCGAGCGCCTGACGGTGCGCGGCCAGTACCGCGCCGGTGCCTCCGCCGGCGGGCCGGTCAAGGGCTATCTCGAAGAGCTCGAAGGCGGCGTTTCCAAGACGGAGACCTTCGTCGGCATCAAGGCCGAGATCGGCAACTGGCGCTGGGCGGGCGTGCCCTTCTACATCCGCACCGGCAAGCGGCTTGCCGCGCGCATGTCGGAAATCGTCATCACCTTCAAGCCGATCCCGCATTCGATCTTCGACCCCACGGCGGGCCGCATCGAAGCCAACCAGCTGATCATCCGCCTGCAGCCGGACGAAGGCGTCAAGCAGTCGCTGATGATCAAGGACCCCGGTCCGGGCGGCATGCGGCTGCGCAACGTCTCGCTCGACATGAGCTTCGCCGAAGCCTTCGACGCCCGCAATGCGGATGCTTACGAGCGCCTGCTGCTCGACGTCATCCGCAACAACCAGACGCTCTTCATGCGCCGCGACGAGGTCGAGGCCGCATGGCGCTGGGTGGACCCGATCCTGAAGGCCTGGGAAGCGACCGGCCAGCAGGTACAGGGCTACACGGCCGGCACCTGGGGCCCGAGCCAGGCCATCGCCCTCATCGAGCGCGACGGCCGCACCTGGCATGAATCGTAAGGAAGCCTGATGAGCGCGAATTTGCATGAATTCAAGGATGGCGCCGCCTTGGCGGAAGGGCTTGCGGACCGGGTGGCCGGTGCGCTTGCCGAGGCAGTCAATACCCGGGGCCGCGCCAGCATCGCGGTCTCCGGCGGCTCGACGCCGAAAGCCTTTTTCAAGGCGTTGTCGAGCCGCGACATCGACTGGGCGAAGGTGACGATCACGCTCGTTGACGAACGCTTCGTGCCCGCCGACAACCCGCGCTCGAATCATCTGCTGGTCGCCGACAACCTGCTTCAGGGCAAGGCCGAGGCGGCGCAGTTCCTGCCGCTCTACCGGGACGCCGGCAGTGCGGAAGAGGCGGCAAAGATCGTCACGGCGGATGCCGCGGCACTCGGCCATCCCTTCGACGTCGTCATTCTCGGCATGGGTGCGGACGGCCACACGGCATCGTTCTTCCCCGGCGGCAGCCGCCTAGCCGAGGCGATCTCGCCGGAGACACCGCGCGGCGTGATCACCATGGAGGCTGATGGTGCCGGCGAACCCCGCCTTACCTTCACCTTCGCCAGCCTTCAGGATGCGCGCCTGCTGGTGCTGCATATCGAGGGCCAGGGCAAGAAGGACGTTCTGGCCACCGCCGAAGGTGACGGCCCGGAAACCGACATGCCGATCCGCGCCGTGCTCCGGCGTGCAGCGACCCCGGTCGACATCTACTGGGCGCCTTGAGGCACCCCGCCGGCTAACCCCGGCTTCACCCGGCGCAAGACGCCGATGATTAGCGGATAGCACAGCGTTCCCGCTCGCTTTGCCGCGCAAAATGCAATCGAGAAGTCAGGATAGCTCCCATGTCCGCCGACAAACGCATCGAAGCCATTACCGCCCGCATCGTCGAACGTTCGAAGCCGCATCGCGGTCCCTATCTCGAGCGCGTGCGCGCCGCCGCCGCCCAGGGCGTGCACCGCAGCGTGCTGTCCTGCGGCAACCTCGCACACGGCTTTGCCGTCTGTTCCCCCGCCGAGAAGGACGCGCTCGCCGGCGACCGCGTCCCGAACCTCGGCATCATCACCTCCTACAACGACATGCTCTCGGCCCACCAGCCGTTCGAGACCTATCCGGCACTCATCCGCGAGGCCGCGCGGGAAGCCGGCGGCGTGGCGCAGGTGGCGGGCGGCGTGCCGGCCATGTGCGACGGCGTCACCCAGGGCCAGCCGGGCATGGAACTGTCGCTCTTCTCGCGCGACCTCATCGCCATGTCGGCCGGCATCGGCCTGTCGCACAACATGTTCGATTCGGTCGTCTATCTCGGCGTCTGCGACAAGATCGTGCCGGGCCTGACGATCGCAGCCCTCACATTCGGCCACCTGCCGGCCATCTTCATCCCGGCCGGTCCGATGACCACGGGCCTGCCGAACGACGAGAAGGCCCGCGTGCGCCAGCTCTATGCCGAGGGCAAGGCCGGCCGGGCGGAACTGCTCGAGGCGGAGTCGAAATCCTATCACGGCCCCGGCACCTGTACCTTCTACGGCACCGCCAATTCCAACCAGATGCTGATGGAGATCATGGGCTTCCACATGCCCGGCGCCTCCTTCATCAATCCCGGCACGCCGCTGCGCGACGCGCTGACCAGGGAAGCCACCAAACGCGCGCTTGCCATCACCGCGCAGGGCAACGAGTTCACGCCGGCCGGCGAGATGATCGACGAGCGTTCGATCGTCAACGGCGTCGTCGGCCTGCATGCCACCGGCGGCTCGACGAACCACACGCTGCACCTCCTCGCCATGGCGCGCGCCGCCGGCATCCTGCTCACCTGGAAGGACATTTCCGAGCTGTCCGACACGGTGCCGCTGCTCGCCCGTGTCTATCCGAACGGCCTTTCGGACGTGAACCATTTCCACGCGGCCGGCGGCATGGGCTTCCTGATCCAGGAACTCCTGAAGCACGGCATGCTGCATGACGACGTGCGCACGGTCTTCGGCCAGGGCCTGCAAGCCTATGCGATCGATCCGAAGCTCGGCGAGCGCGGCACGGTGCTGCGCGAACCGGCGCCGAAGATCAGCCACGATCCAAAAATCCTCGCCAATATCGAGACACCGTTCCAGGCGACCGGCGGCCTCAAAATGCTGACCGGCAATATCGGCAGCGCGGTCATCAAGATTTCGGCCGTGAAGCCGGAGCGCCATGTCATCGAGGCGCCGGCGAAGGTGTTCCACGACCAGCAGGAACTCAACGTCGCCTTCAAGGCCGGCGAACTGACCGGCGATTTCATCGCCGTCGTGCGCTTCCAGGGCCCGAAGGCCAACGGCATGCCGGAACTGCACAAGCTGACGACCGTGCTCGGCATCCTCCAGGACCGCGGCCAGCGCGTGGCGTTGCTTACCGACGGCCGCATGTCCGGCGCCTCCGGCAAGGTGCCGGCCGCCATCCACGTGACGCCGGAAGCGGTCGACAACGGCCCGATCGGCCGCATCAAGAGCGGCGACATCATTCGGCTCGATGCCACGCACGGCACGCTCGAGGTTCTGGTGAACGCCGCCGAGTTCGCCGCCCGCCCGCAGGCGACGGCCGATCTCTCCGGCAACGAATTCGGCATGGGCCGCGAGCTTTTTGCGCCCTTCCGCGCCATTGCGGGACCGGCGGACCACGGGGCGAGCGTGTTGTTCGCATAAGATCGGAGGGGCGTTTCGCCCCTCTTTTCACCTCAGCTATAGATATCCAGCGTGCGGCCCTGGTGGTTGCGGTGCGTCGAATAAACGAAGATGCGTTGTAGGTCCTTGTCGGAGAGCATGCGCAGGAAGCGGGCTTCGACGACGTCGTTGGTGTAGACGCGCTGCGTCAGGCAGCCGATCATCGGCAGGCGGGCGCTGACGATATCCAGGTAAAAATTGCGCGGCAGCTGGAACTTCGTCGTCATCGTGATGATGGCGCCGCTCTTCGACAATTTGGTGATCAGGCACCGGCGCGAGACGAGATTGACGAGGCCGCCATTCTCGGTGAACTCGATGCGCGCCTCGTTGCAGGTGTCCTCCATCGGGAAACTCTTTTCCCGATCGTACATGAAGGACTCTTCCTTGCTGAGGTAATTGTTACGCGGTTCGGACCCCCGAATACTCATCTGCCTGCTGCCCCCGGCACTGTCTGCTTTCGCTAAAAGTTAGGGGAGCAACGCTTAACATCGGGTTGAGCGGCAGGGCTAAATCCTGCCGCCCCGCCCGTTTTTAAGACGCGCGATAGCTCTTGCCGGCCGTATCGAAGAGATGCAGCTTCGCCCTGTCGGCCGTGAAGCGGACCCGCTCGCCGCGCTTGACGTCCAGGATGCCGGGAATCTTGGCGATGATCGGCTCGCCCTGCACGAGACCCTCGATGTAAAGCAGCGTCACTTCGCCGAGCGCCTCGACGATCGCCACCGTGCCTTCGAAGAGAAAATCGTCGCCGGTGGAGATCTGGAGGTCTTCCGGCCGCACGCCGAAACTCGCCGTCTTGCCGACTTCGGACGCGGCCGTCGCGATATCGACAGTGGAGGTGCGCCCGCCGGTCAGTTCCAGCGCGGTCGAAGCCCCTGCCGCGGTGATCTTCGCCGGGATGATGTTCATGGCCGGCGAGCCGATGAAACGGGCGACGAAGAGGTTTGCCGGGCGCTCGTAGAGTTCGAGCGGCGGGCCGACCTGCTCGATATGGCCGGCCGACAATACGACGATGCGGTCGGCGAGCGTCATGGCCTCGACCTGGTCGTGCGTCACGTAGATCATCGTCGTGTCGGCCATCTGCTCGGAAAGCTTGGCGATCTCGATGCGGGTGGCGACGCGCAGCGCGGCGTCGAGGTTGGACAGCGGCTCGTCGAACAGGAAGACCTTGGGGTCGCGGCAGATGGCGCGGCCGATGGCGACGCGCTGGCGCTGGCCGCCGGAGAGCGCCTTTGGCAGCCGATCGAGATATTTGGTGAGTTGGAGGATATCGGCGGCCGCGCGCACGCGCCGGTCTATCTCCTCCTTCTTTTCACCGGCAATGCGCATGCCGAAGGCCATGTTGTCGTAGACGGTCATGTGGGGGTAGAGCGCGTAGGACTGGAACACCATGGCGATGCCGCGCTTGGACGGCGGCACGTCGTTGACGCGTTCGCCATCGATCATCATGTCGCCGCCGCTGATTTCCTCGAGGCCCGCGATCATGCGCAGCAATGTCGACTTGCCGCAGCCGGACGGGCCGACGAAGACGATGAACTCGCCCTGCTTGATATCGAGATCGATGCCGTGGATCACGTCCACCGCGCCGTAGGACTTGCGGATATCCTTGAGAACCAGCCCTGTCATGTCTCTACCTCCCCATTTTTAACCGGTCATACGAAGCGGGCGAAAAACCCGCTCCAGGCCGGAAGTTCGATGTTTTCCTCATGCATCATGCTGTCGAAGCCATGGCCTTCCAGCACGTCCAGCGTACCGGGAGGCAGGTCGGTGAGGCGCGCGACCGGGCTCATGTTGAAGGCGCAGAAAACCTTCTCGTTGCCGTGCCTGCGCACGAAGGAGAGGATCGCGCCCTCGGCCGAATGAAACTCGATCTCGCCCTTCACCAATGCCACGTGCTCCTTGCGGAAGGCAAGGAAGCGGCGGTAATGCGCCAGCACCGAGGCCTCGTCGGCGTCCTGCACGTTGACCGCGCGCTCCAGATGGTTTGGCGGAACCGGAAGCCATGGCTTGCCGAGGCTGAAGCCGCCGGATTGCTGGCGGCTGTCCCAGACCATCGGCGTGCGGCAGCCGTCGCGGCCCTTGAAGTCCGGCCAGAACTGGATGCCGTAGGGGTCCTGAAGATCCTCGTAGGCAAGATCGGCTTCCGGCAGCGCAAGCTCCTCGCCCTGGTAGATGCAGACCGAGCCGCGCAGCGACATCAGCAGGCTCGCCAAAAGCTTGGCATGCGCTTCGTGATCGGTGACGGCGCCGCCCCAGCGGCTGATATGGCGCATCACATCATGGTTCGAGAAGGCCCAGCAGACCCAGCCCTCGGGTGCCGCCTTTTCCAGCGCGTGCTGCGTCTCGGCGACGAAGGCCGGCGTCAACGGCTCGGGCGCCAGGAACTCGAAGGCATAGCACATGTGCATCTTGTCGCCGCCGGACGTGTATTCGCCCGCGATTTCGAGTCCGCGCTGGCTGTCGCCCACCTCGCCGACCGCAGCGATGGCCGGAAACTCCTCCATGACGGCGCGAAACCGCTTGAGGAATTCCAGGTTCTCCGGCTGGTTCTTGTCGTAGAGATGTTCCTGGTAGTTGTAGGGGTTCACGGCGGGTGCGGTCTGCGCGTTGCGACGCTCGGGGGCGAGCGACGGGTTGTCGCGCAGTTCCTTGTCGTGGAAGTAGAAGTTGATCGTGTCGAGCCGGAAGCCATCGACGCCACGTTCCAGCCAGAAGCGGGCGACCGAGAGCAGCGCGTCCTGCACTTCCGGGCTGTGCAGGTTGAGGTCCGGCTGCGAAGTCAGGAAATTGTGCATGTAATATTGCAGGCGCGTCGGGTCCCACTGCCAGGCGGAACCGCCGAAAATCGACAGCCAGTTGTTGGGCGGCGTGCCGTCCGGCTTGGAATCCGCCCAGACATACCAGTCCGCCCTGGGGTTGGTGCGCCGGGAGCGGCTTTCGACGAACCAGGGATGCTTGTCGGAGGTGTGCGACAGCACGAGGTCGATCATCACGCGGATGTCCAGGCGATGGGCTTCAGCGATCAGTTCGTCGAAATCGGCAAGTTGCCCGAAGATCGGATCGACATCGAGATAATCCGAGACGTCGTAGCCGAAATCCCGCATCGGCGAGGTGAAGAAGGGCGAGACCCAGATCGCATCTGCCCCAAGCGAGGCGACATGGGCGAGGCGCTCGGTGATGCCCCTGATATCGCCGATCCCGTCACCATTGGTGTCCTGGTAGGAGCGCGGATAGATCTGGTAGATCACCGCGCCACGCCACCAGTCCTTGTCCGGGGTCAGAAGCGTTGAACTCGACGTCGTCATTCTGTTTTCCTGTTTTCGAAAGACGTCAGCCGCCCTTGACCGAGCCCGCCAGCAGGCCGCGCACGAGATAACGCTGCAAGCTGAAGAACACAACGAGGGGGACGATGATGGTGATGAAGGCGGAGGCCGTGAGGATTTCCCAATTGCCGCCGCGCGAGCCGAGCAGGTTCACGAGACGTCCGGTCAGCACCAGTTCCTCATTGCCGGCGCCCAGGAAGACCATGGCGACGAGCAGGTCGTTCCACGTCCACAGGAACTGGAAGATGGCGAAGGAGGCGAGTGCCGGGAAGGACAGCGGCAGGATGATCTTCACGAAGATGTCGAAGTCGGACGCGCCGTCAACGCGGGCGGATTCCAGGATCTCGCGCGGCAGGCCGGCCATGTAGTTGCGCAGCAGGTAGACCGCGAGCGGCAGGCCGAAGCCCATATGGGCGAGCCAGATGCCGACATAGGTTTTTGCCGGCACGCCGAAGAAGGCGCCGACGCCGTTATAGAGCCGCAGCAGCGGGATGAGCGACATCTGGAGCGGCACGACCAGCAGGCCGACGATGACGGCGATCAGGATCGCCCGGCCCGGGAAGGGCATCCAGGCGAGCGCATAGGCGCAGAAGGCGGCGACGAGGATGGGGATGATCGTAGCGGGGATCGCCACCGTCAGCGAGTTGATGAAGGAGGCGCCGATGCCTTCCGCGTTCAACACTTCGCGGTAGTTGTCGAGCGTGAAGCGCGAGGGAACGGCGGCCGTGTAGAAGATGCGCTGGCCGCGCGTGCCTTCCATGCGGGTCGGCGAGACGATCTCGTAGCTGCCGTCCTCCTTGACGGTCAACGTCTGGCCGTCGCCGATATCGGCCGCGGCGCCGGCCTCGAAGGCGGTCGGCTGCAAGGGACGGAAGCCGAAGGCGGAGACCTTCGCGTCGCCGCCTTCCAGCAGGTTGCCGGATATGACGAACTTGCCGTCACGCTCGACCTGCGCCTCCGGTGCCGCAGCACGGCCGGTGAGGTTCTGCGAGGAGGTGGAGAGCGCCGTCCACCAGCCGGAGACCGCGAGCTGGTCCTTGTCGCGCAGCGACGAGATCAGGAGGCCGGCGGTCGGCAGCGTCCAGAGCGCCACGAGCAGCAGGACGGAGAGATGGACGACGAAAATGAGCGGCGAACGGGACGTGGCGATCATCTCAGTGGCCCTCCATTTCCTTGGTGGCGTTGCGGATGTTCCAGATCATGATCGGGATGACGAGGATCATGATGACCACGGCGATGGCCGCGCCGCGCCCGAAATCACCACCGCCGCGGAACATCCAGTCGAACATCAGGTTCGCCAGAACCTGCGTCTGCCATTGCCCGTTGGTCATCGCGAGCACGATGTCGAAGACCTTGAGGACCAGGATGGTGATCGTCGTCCAGACGACCGCGATCGTGCCCCAGATCTGCGGCACCATGATCTTGAAGAAGATCTGGAAACCGTTGGCGCCATCGATGACGGCCGCCTCGATCGTCTCTTCCGGAATGCCGCGCAGGGCCGCCGAGAGGATGACCATGGCGAAACCTGTCTGGATCCAGATCAGGATCACCATGAGGAAGAAATTGTTCCAGAAGGGGATGGTCATCCAGGCTTCCGGCGAGCCGCCCATGGCGACGACGATGGCGTTGAGGATGCCGATCTGTTGGGAGCCTTCGGCGCGGTAGTCGTAGACGAATTTCCAGATGACGGCGGCGCCGACGAAGGAGATCGCCATCGGCATGAAGATCAATGTCTTCGCGATGTTGCCCCACCAGATACGGTCGGTCAGCGCGGCGACGATCAGGCCGAAGAAGGTGGCGAGCGCCGGCACGACGAGCAGCCAGAGGAAGTTGTTGAAGATCGACTGGCGGAACTCGCCGTCGTTGATCATCCAGGCGAAATTGCTGAAGCCGACGAACTGCTGGCCGGTGCGGTCATGGAAGGCGAGCCGGACGGATTCGAAGACGGGATAGACGAGGTAGACCGACAGCGCGAGCAGCGCCGGCGCCATGAACAGCCAGGGCCGGATCGCGTTGGTGATGCGCAGGTTCTTAGAGGCCTGCGCGCCCGTCAGCCCCTTGGAGGGGAAGATCCTGTCGAGCAGGAAGTTCGTTCCGAAGAAATAGACGACGCAGGCGAGAACGCCCCCGACCATCGTGAAGATGGCGAATAACAATTGCTGCATGGCGATCCCTCCCCTGGAAACTTCCCCGCAATGTATTTTTACGGTCACGTCGAGCGCTCACGCGGAGCGCCCGCATGGTCCGGCTGCACTTCGGCATGCTTTGGGAAAACCGACGGGCGGCCGCCCGCCGGTTCACCGGGATATTACTTGATGGCGTCCCAGGCCTTCTGGGCGCCGTCGGCGACATCGGCCGCGGACTTGCCGCCGACGAAGTCGACCATGCCGGTCCAGAACGCGCCCGCGCCGATCTTGCCGGGCATCAGGTCCGAGCCGTCGAAGCGGAAGGTCGTCGAATTGAGCAGGATTTCGCCCTGCTTCTTCATCGGCGCATTGGCATAGGCTTCCTTGTTGGCGCTCTTGTAGGGCGTCAGGAAGCTGGTCTGCGCCATCCAGACCTCGTGGGCGATCGGCGTCTTCAGGAACTCGATGAAGGCGCGGGCGGGCGGCGTGTCCTTGGTGATCATGGCGAGCGTGCCGGCGCCGAGCACGGGATTTCCGAGTTCCGGCTTGCTGGCATAGGGCGGCATGTAGAAGAAGTCCGCATCCTCGCCGACGACCGTGCCTTCCGGGAAGAAGGACGGGATGAACGACGCCTGGTGGTGCAGGTAGCATTTCGGCGGCGAGGCGAAGAGGCCCTTCGGGCTGTCGCGGAAGTCGGTGGAGGCAACCGCCGCCGCACCGCCGTCGACGAACTTGTCGTTCTTGGCAAACCAGCCGAATTCGTCGATCGCGCCGACGACGGCGGCATCGGTGAACGGGATCTGGTTGGTGACCCACTTGTCGTAGGTTTCCGGCGAGGCCGTGCGCAGCATCAGGTCCTCGACCCAGTCGGTCGCCGGCCAGCCGGTAGCGCCGCCGGAACCGAGGCCGATGCACCAGGGCGTACCGCCGTCTGCGACGATCTGCTCGGTCAGCGCCTTCAGGTCTTCCATGGTCTTCGGCACTTCGTAGCCGGCGTCTTCAAAGTTTTCCGGCACGTACCAGACGAGCGACTTCACGTCGATCTTGTAGGGGAAGGCGAAGAGCGCGGCATTGCCGTCCTTGCCCTGGAAGGTCGAAAGATCGACCCAGGACTGGCCGGCGGCGTAGTTGTCGAGCAGCCACTGCCTCGTCTCGTCGCCGAGCGGGCTCAGATAGCCCTTGGAGGCGAGGTCGGCGATCAGGCCCGGCTGCGGCAGGATGGCGACGTCCGGCGGGCTGCCCGCCTGCGTGTCGATGACGATCTGCTGCTCGTAGTTTTCAGAGGAGGAATATTTGATCTCGACGCCCGTCGCCTCGGTGAAATAGGCGTAGACGACCTTGAAGAGCGCCTCGTCCTCACCGCGCCAGGGGCCGAAAATGGTCAGCGTCTGGCCCTTGAGGTCGTGGCCCTTCTTGAAATCCTCGAAACTCTGCCAGTTGAACTTGGAATCTTCGCCGGGCTTGAATTTCAACTCGGCCGCCGCACCGCCCGCCATCAGAAGCGCGAGCGCTGCCGTCATCAGCAATGTTTTTTTCACGAGATTTGCCTCCCATAGCAAACCCGCCCTCTCCCGGGGCAGGCGTCTCCTAAAATACCCCAAAATTCAAAGCGCTTTGGATTTCCTTTCATCCCATTTCCCCCCAAGCTTCGTCAAGTACCCCTCAACAATTTGAACGTGAAATCGCCGTATCTAACGCAGTGCAGCGTAGTTTTGCGGCGCAAAATAGCCAAAACAGCTTTTCCTGTTTGATTTGCTGATGTTAGATGCCAAAACGCTTTGAGATAAATTCAGGGAACGAAAAGTCAAATATTCAAAGCGCTTCGATTATTTCAAGAAAGCTAAGCATGTGAATCTCAAGCAGTTATCGCAATTGCTGGGCCTCTCCCAGACAACCGTGAGCAGAGCGCTGAACGGCTATCCGGAGGTCAATGCCGAGACGCGCCAGCGTGTTCTCGATGCCGTGCGAGAGACGGGGTATCGCCCGAACCGCGCCGCCCAGCGCCTTGCAACCGGTCGCGCGGGCTCGATCGGCCTCGTCATGCCGACGGCCGACGGCATCGAATCCGATGTGCATTTCGGCGAATTCCTCGCCGGGCTCGGCGACGAGGCGGTCAAACACGACTTTCATTTCGTCATCAATCCCAGCCACCCGGACGAAGAGGTCGCGACCTGCCGGCGGCTGGTGGCGAGCGGCAATGTCGATGCGCTGTTCCTTGCCTATATGCGCGAAAAGGATCCGCGCATCGCCATGATGAAGACGCTGAAGATGCCCTTCATCGTGCATGGCCGCTCGATCGGCGTGCCAAACGACTATCCGTTCCTCGACATCGACAATACAGGCGCTTTCTACGACGCCGCGCGCCTGCTCGCGCAGCTCGGCCACCGGCATTTCGCGCTGCTCAACGGGCCGGACTATCTCGCCTATTCGATCCGCCGCAAGAAGGGCATGGTGCGGGCGCTTGCCGAGCACGGCCTGGTGCTGCGCGATGACTGCGTGCTGCATTCGCAGATGACGGACGAACACGGGTTTCGCGCCATGGAGCGTTTTCTCAAGCTCGAAGCGCCGCCGACCGCCGTGCTCTGCTCCAGCACGGTGCTGGCGCTCGGTGCCGTGCGGGCGATCAGCCAGGCGGGGCTGAAGCTCGGTGTCGATATTTCCCTCATCGCCCATGACGACGTGCTGCCGATGCTGAAGCCGGAAAATTTCATGGTGCCGCTGACCACGACCCGCTCGTCGCTGCGCGCCGCCGGCCAGCGCATCGCCCGCCGGCTGATCGCCGGCATCCTCGATCTCGAAACCCTGCCGCAGCAGGAGCTGTGGCGGACGGATCTCATCGTGCGCGCCTCGACGGGACCGGCGCGGGCAGCGCGCTAGCGCTCTACCCTCCCCTTGAGGGGGAGGGTCGGACCGAAGGTCCGGGGTGGGGTGACACCCGCCAACGTCTATACGTGCTGCGAGTCACCCCCACCCGCCGCTTTGCGGCGACCTCCCCCCTCAAAGGGGGAGGTAGTAGTCGCCTCACCGGCGCAACTCCGATTTTAGAATTTCGGCGGCGTCCTGCCGGCCTTGCGGTAGGCGGCGATGACGGTGTTGGACATCAGCATGGCGATGGTCATGGGGCCGACGCCGCCGGGGACCGGGGTGATGGCGCCGGCGACCTTGGCGCATTCCTCGAAAGCGACGTCGCCGACCATGCGCGACTTGCCCTCGCCCTTCTCCGGTGCGGCAATGCGGTTGATGCCGACGTCGATGACAGTGGCGCCCGGCTTCACCCAGTCGGCCTTGACCATTTCCGCACGGCCGACGGCGGCGACCAGGATATCGGCGGTGCGGCAGACGGCGGCGAGGTCCCTGGTGCGCGAATGGGCCGTCGTCACCGTCGCATTGGCGGCGAGCAGCAGGGCCGACATCGGTTTGCCGAAGAGGTTGGAGCGGCCGATCACCACGGCGTTGAGGCCGGACAGATCGTTGCCGTGCGTGCGGCGCACGAAGACCATGGCGCCGGCCGGCGTGCAGGAGACGAGACCGCCATCGAGATCGCCGGTCGCGAGCTTGCCGGCATTGACGACATGCAGGCCGTCGACGTCCTTTTCCGGCCTGATCGACTGGATGATCGGCTCGGAATTCAGGTGCTTGGGCAGCGGCAGCTGCACCAGGATACCGTGAACGCTCTCGTCGGCGTTCAGCGTCTCGACGAGACGGGCGAGTTCCTCTTGCGTCGTCTCCTCCGGCAGCGTGTGCTGAATGGAGGTGAAGCCGCATTCCTTGGCCATGCGGCTCTTGGAGGAGACATAGGCGTGGCTGGCCGGATCGTCGCCGACGATGACGACGGCGAGGCCGGGTTTTACGCCCGCGTCCTTCTCCAGCGCGGCAGTCGCGGACTTCACGGCGTCAATCACGGAAGCGGCAACCTGCTTCCCATCGATAATGGTGGTCACATTTCTCTCCCTGAATGATGTGCCCTACTCTAGTGGGGCGACTGCGCGGCGGGATGGCCTCTTAACGCCCTATGCTGTCCAAAACACATAATTTCAAGCGCGCGTTGCGGGAAACGATCGGTTCGGTGGATTTTCCTGTCAATGATGCGAGAGACGCGCTCGATGCACGACGGGGCGCGCAAGCCAGGCCAAAAGTCCTTTTTTGAGGCAAACGCGAGGATTCTTCCGGTGGAAAGTCGCGACGGCTAGAAAAAATATTATTTAGTATCAGCGGCTTATACCAAAAATCGATGCCATGGTTAGAAAAGCGTGAACGCCACCCATAGGCTTTTCCCGAAAAGCTTAAATGGCCCTTCAGGCGAAGTTGTTAAACCCGGCACAGAACAGAACGCGCATTGCGGGATCGGCCAGGACCGTCCCGGAAGGAAGCTTGTCATGAACCTTATGTCGGGCAATATCGTCGCCTCGCAACGGGATATTCTCGGCCTGCCGGTCTGTGATCTCGGCTGGGCGGAGGCCTTCGCCTTTGCCGAGGAGGTGGCGACCATGCCCTTCGGGCAGAGCGTCATCGCCTTCATCAATGCCGGCAATGCCAACCTGATGATCCGCGACCCGGAATACCGCGCGGTGCTGGAGCGCCAGATCGTGCTGCCGGACGGTCACGGCGTCGACATCGCCTCCATGCTGTTTCATGGCCGCAAGTTTCCGGCAAACCTGACGGGCACGGATTTCGTGCCGGCTTTGCTTACCTATCTCGCCCGGCCGATGCGCGTGGCGATGATCGGCGCGCAACAGGCAACGCTCATGCGGGCGGCAGAGAATTTTCGCCGGCACGCGCCCTGGCACGACTTCCTGCCGATTTCCGACGGTTTCTTCGACCGGGCGGCCTCCGACGCGGTCATGGAGCGGGTGCGCGAGGCGAATGCCGACATCCTGCTCGTCGCCATGGGCAGCCCGGCGCAGGAGAAATGGATCGACCGGCATGTCGGCCCGGGCCATGCCAGGCTGGTGCTCAGCGTCGGCAACCTGTTCGACGTCGTCTCCGGCGCACCGCATTCTGCGCCACAAGGCATCCGCCGGCTGCGGCTCGAATGGCTCTACCGCCTGGTGAAGACGCCGTCGCGCCTCGGCCGCGCCGACCTGTCCTTCCTCTACCATGTTCTGCGCTACAAGTTTTCCGGCACAGGCGAGGCGCATGGCAGGAACGATACGGCAAAAGCCGGCTCGCTCTGAGGCGGCCGGCTCCTATCGATCGATAGAAATGTGTTCAGGCGGTGGGTCTCAATGCCCGCCGCTTTTTTCCGCGGGCTTGCCGGCCGGAACCTCGCCCTTGACGAGCGTCTGGCCCTTCTTCGGCGCCGGGTCCTGCACGGAGGCAGTGGTAATATAGTCGATCTGCTCGACATAAACCTCCGCGATCACCTCCGCACCGAAACGGCGGTTCAGCCCCTCCTTGACGATGCCGCGAAAGGCATCGACGTCGAAGCTGCCGACCGTCGCCACGTCGATCATCTTCTTGCCGACGAGCAGCGTGTAGAGCTCGTCGGTGATCATCTGCGGAAGGGGCACGGTCTGCTTGGCGGCAAGCTCCTTGTTCGCCTTGTAGGCGAGCTTGGTGAGAAGGTAGCCGCTGACACCGCCCTCCCCGATCACCGGCACGGTCGTGACATAACCGCTGACGAACTCCATGGCCGCCTCGCGCTCGGCGGCCGCCGTATCGACCTTGGGGGCCGAGGCCATCTTCAGCGAGAAATAGACCGAAGCGAGCGTGATCGCGAGGATCCAGACGCCGGTGCCGATGAGCTTGATCATGTGCCGTAGCTCACCCGGAACTGTTCCTGCGAATAGGTGCCGTCAGCTTCGAGGTCCTGCACGGCGTTCTTCAGGATGCTGACGACCTCACGCACCGCATCGAGATGGGCGGAGACGCGCTGGGCGTTGGTCGCGAGCTTGTCGCGCACGCGGCCGAGCTGGGTCGAAAACGTCTGCGGCACCTCGTCGGGGCGCACGTCGCGCGTCAGCATGGCCAGCTCGTAGAGGCAGCGGCTCTTGTGGGCGTTCGAGGTCGGCAGATCGAATTCGGGATCGCTGCCGATATTGTCGTTCTCGTTGTCGATGATGGTCTCAAGCCGGCCGAGGACCGTGCGGATCCGGAGTTCGTTGGTCGCCTGTTCCATTTTGTTATGCTCCGCTTATGCTTTTCTTGTCGTGTTCCTTGATGCCCGGCGTCAGGTCGGCAAAGGCCTCCCGCTGCAGGGCCTGAACCATGCCGGATGCGACACGGTCGGTATTCTTGTCTTTGTCCGGGGAGGCAGCGCCGATGCCGCTGCTCTTGGCGAGACTTTCGGCAATGCCGATGCCGCCGCCCTTGGCGATCGCCGTGCCGAGCTGGTCGGCCATCATGCCGCGCCACATCTCGCCGGCCGTGCCCTTGCCGTACATTTCTTCGCTGTCTGCCGGCAGCATGGATTTCACGAAATTCTGCAACACCATCGCTTCGAACTTGCGCAGGTGCTCCGGCACGGACTTGCCGCCGACGGCCGAAACGCCCTGGCTCGACGCATGCGCACCGGCCGAATCCCTGTTGAGGATGCTGCCGACGGTCGCCTGGAAACCGGCACCCGCTTCGGCAAGGCTCGTCGCCTCGAAGGCGGCGCGGTTCGATTTCAGCTTGGCTTGCGCTTCCTGAACCTGGGCCGGGTCGGCAGCGCGCACGACATCGAGCACCAGATCGCTGGGGGGAGAAATTGCCACGTCCTAAAGCCTTTCAGGTGTTTCCTGCGTGCCGGACCCGTCCTCATGGCGGTCCGCCGGCCTCTGACCGTTCAGGACTTCGGGATCGCCCGCGCCGCGCCTGCGACTGCTTCGACAAACCTCGTCATCGTCCTGATGCGACTATCGCTGCTCAACCTTACGGGAGGCTGGTGGCGGATGATGAAGTCGTGACGACACAGATGGCCAAATCCATTCTGGCGCAAGCTTCCATGAGGCGGCGTTAAATCGCCTTTCGTTTCAGAAGCTTGAGAGCGGCGATCTAGTCGTCGCTCTTCTTGTAGGCGATGTGCTGGTCGATGAGGTCGTAGATCGAATTGTCGGCGGCCTCGCGGTCCTCGGCGTTGCGCGCTTCCTTGCGGTGCTCTTCCATGCGGTCGCCCTTGGTGCGCTCGCGCACCACACGCATCTCGTGCATCTGCTGGACGTTGGCCAGCATCTGATCCTGCTGCTGGAGCTTGCTGTACTGGCCGGAATAGTGCCGCGAGAAGCTGCGATGCACCGGGTCCAGCGAATTGATCGCCCCGATGACGGCGTCCATCGTCTCCGCCACTTCTTGCCGCTGCTGCGTGGTGTTGGCGAGGTCGATCTCGGCCATCTTTTCCAGGTGGCGCTGCACGGAGACCAGGCGTTTCAGCTTGTCCGACCGGTTCTGCGCCATCGTCATCGCCCCTGGAAGACTGGCATGAAGCCGGCCGCAAAAATCTCAAGCAGCGAGGAAATGCCGAAATACATCAGCACCAGGCCGCCCAGGATGATGAAGGGCAGCGAGACGAAATAGATCGGGATCTGCGGCGCCAGCTTGTTGACGAGGCCGATGGAGACGTTGAAGACCAGGCCGTAGAGGATGAAGGGGCTCGCGAGCCGCAGCATGATCATGAAGGTCTGGCTCAGCGTATCGGTGAGCGAGATCAGCGCACTCTGCGGATTGAAGCCTTCGCCGAGCGGCATGACATTGTAGGATTCGATCAGCGCCCGCATGACGACATGGTGGAAATCCAGCATGAAAAGCACAAGCAGGCCGGCGAAGGAGAGCAGGTTCGTCAGCTGGTTTTCGGCGGTGTCTTCCAGCACGTCCGGCGTCGGCGGCGCGTTGAAGCCCATCATCATGGTGAGCACCGTGCCGGCAAATTGCAGGCCGAGCACGTAATAGCGGGCGATCAGGCCGATGACGGCGCCGGTCAGCGTTTCGAAGACGATGAGCTTGAGATAGCCGTCGAGCGAACCGGAGGTGCGCGGGTAGATGACGTCCCACATGATCGGCAGCACCGCCATGGAAATCGCCACCGCGAGGAACAGGCGGATCTGCATGGAGAGGCGCGCGGACGAGAAACCCGGCAACAGCATGAAACACCCGCCGACACGGCAGAAGGCGGCGAACAGCGCCAGCACCGTGCCCTGCGGGTCCGTTATCATGAAATGGAGCCGAGAATCTTGATCTCGATGCCCTTGGCGAGCTCGACATGCGAGAGAACCGGCAATGTGGCAAACAGGCGCTCGATGATCATGCGGACATAAGTGCGCGATTCGGGCGACGTGACCAATACGAAAGGCGTGCCGCGGTCCAAAAACTCGCGGATAACCCGGGTTGCCTGCTCGGAAAACTCTTCGAGCTGGCGCGGATCGATGTCGAACTCGACGATTTCGCCCTTGGTGTCGCGCTTCAAGGCCTGGTGGAAGACCATGTCCCACTTGTTGCCGAGGCGCAGCACCGGCAGCACGCCGTTTTCGGCGAGATCGCCGCAGATCTGCTGCGACATGCGGATGCGGACATGCTCGACGATCTGCTCGGTCTTGCGCACATGCGGCGCCAGTTCGGCGACCGCTTCGAGGATCAGGTGCAGGTTGCGGATGGAGACACGCTCGGCGAGCAGCAGCTTCAGCACGGCCTGGAGGCCGGAATAGGACATGTGCGACGAGCAGATCTCGTCGGCAAGCTTGCGGTATTCCGGGTCGAGCCGCTCGATCAGCACCTTCACGTCCTTGTAGGACAGGAGCTGCGGCAGGTTGTTGCGGATGACTTCGGACAGGTGCGTGAGCACCACCGAGACGTTGTCGATCGGGTGGAAGCCCTCGCGGCGCAGATCATCTGCGAAGGTTTCGAGGATCGAGACGGCCGGCATGCCGAAGGCGGGCTCGCGGATGTCATCGCCCGGCACACTCGGCTTGCGCCCGCCGCCGGTGACGACCAGCACTTCACCGACGCGCACGATGTTGGAGGCGATCGTCGTGCCGTGGATGCGGATCTGGTAGGATTTGTCGGGGATCGAAATGTCGTCGGAAACCTTGATTTCCGGGACGACGAAGCCGTATTGCCCGGCGAATTTCTTGCGCATCTTGCCGACCCGGAAGGCCAGTTCCTGGTGCGCGCCGAGAAGGCGCGTAGAGACCTGCTTGCCGAGCAGCAGCTCGATCTCGGCAGTCTTCAGCACCGACTTGACCGAATCCTTCTCCTGGTCGCGGGTCTGCTGGACCTGCTTGGCCTCTTCGTCGCGACGCGCCTGGTTCTCCGCCTCGATGCGGCGCGGGATCATCCACGCTCCGAAGGCCATGAGGCCGCCGAGCATCACGAAGGGGAAGAAGGGCAGGCCCGGAATGATGGCGAGCACCATCATCAGGCCGGACGCGACGAAGAGCGCGCGCGGATAGCCGGAAAGCTGGTTGACGACCGCCTGGTCGGTGGAACCCGCCGTGCCGCCGCGCGACACGATGAGGCCTGCGGCGAGCGAGACGATAAGGGCGGGGATCTGCGAGACGAGACCGTCGCCGACCGAAAGCTTGACGAAGACGTCGGCGGCTTCCGACAGTTCCATGCCGTGGCGGAAATAGCCGATGATGATGCCGCCGAAGACGTTGATGGCGGTGATGAGGAGGCCGGCGATCGCATCGCCGCGCACGAATTTCGACGCACCGTCCATCGAACCGAAGAAGGAGCTTTCCTCCTCCAGCTCGCGGCGGCGCAGCTGCGCCTGCTTCTCATCGATCAGGCCCGCCGAAAGATCGGCGTCGATCGACATCTGCTTGCCGGGAATGGCGTCGAGGGTGAAACGTGCGCCGACTTCGGCGATACGCGTGGCACCCTTGGTGATGACGATGAAGTTCACCACGATAAGGATCATGAAGACGATGAGACCGATGACGAAATCGCCGGACATGACGAGGCTGGCAAAGCCCGCGATCACGCCACCGGCCGCATCGTGGCCCTCGTTGCCATGCGAGAGGATGACGCGGGTCGTGGCGATGTTGAGCGCCAGCCGGATCATCGTCGCGATCAGCAGCACGGTCGGGAAGGACGAGAAGTCGAGCGGGCGCTGGATCCACAGCGCGACCATCAGGATCAGGACCGAGAAGGCGATGGAGAAGGCCAGCCCCATGTCGATCATGAAGACCGGTATCGGCAGGAAGAGGATCGACAGGATCGTCAGGATGCCCACGGCGAAGGCGATATCGCGGCCGTTGGGGCTCACCTTCGGAATGCTGATTGCCGGTACTTGCGCCATCGAAAGAATTCCCGTCTCGTCATGAGAGGCGGCGGCGCGTCACACGCGTCACCCATTTTCACCCCATGACCTACAGGCCGAAGCTTGCGCGAGGATGGCAAAGCGCGCGGCGCGGCTAGAAGCCGCTTTCTATCCGGGAAAAGACGATATTGGTAAAAATGCCGATCTGGGCGCCGATGAAGGGGGCCGAGATGGCGATCGTCACGAAGATGGCGAGGATCTTCGGCACGAAGGTGAGGGTCATTTCCTGCACCTGGGTCAACGCCTGGATGAAGGCGATGGCGACGCCGACGACCATGGCGGCAAGCACGGCCGGCCCGGAGGCCACCACGACCGTCCAGATTGCCGCCTGCGCTATGTCGAGGGCGTCTGCCTCATTCACGTTTCGGGTTCACTTGCCTTGGTTTCGCTGACCTTCACGCCGGGACCGATGACAAGGGTCTTGCCCGAATCAAGCGTCGCGACGATGCCGTCGTTGTATAGCGTGACTTCCTTGACGACGCCAGAAATCTTGCCGTCCTCGCTGGTGACGGTGCGGCCGATGACGGAATTGGCTTCCTGCAGCGAGGTGCGTTGCAGCAGGCTTTCCAGGTTCTTGTTCGTCTTGATGGTCTGCTCGACCTGCGAGAAGGTCGCAAGCTGCGCCATCTGCTGGGTGGCGTCCATCGGCTCGGTCGGATCCTGGTTCTTCATCTGCGCCACGAGCAGCTTCAGGAAGCTTTCGTAGTTGAGGGTAGCCGACTTCTCGTCCGTGCCGGATTCAGCGCCGGTGACGGTCGGTACATAGGGCTTGTCTGCCGCCGAAGCGGCGCCGACGGGGTTTACCATGGTGCGATCTCCCTGCGGATCTGTTCGATGGTGGCCGGCGGGATCTCCTGATTGTTGAGGATGCGATCCTCGATCGGGTAGAGCGCGCGGATGGCTTTCAGCGCCTCGAAGACGCGGTCCTGGGTGACGAGGGCGTCGACGCGCTTGAGCTCGGCGAGCACTTCCTCGTTCTTGAAGCAGGAAAGCAGCATGATGACCGATTTGCGGAACATGGCGATCGACTGTTCGGCCCCTTCCGGATTGATCAGCGCCATCTGGGCGATGAAGTAAAGCTGGCGAAGCGGCGTGGTCGCCTGCTCGGGCTGAAGAACGTGGTTTTCCAGGAGGAAGGTGACATCGTTGAGGAATTCGATGGCAACCTTGCGATCGACCCGCAAAACTGCGCCGTTGACGAAGATGCGCTCACCGGACTTCAGCGATATACGCAGTGTACTTTTCATTTGATGCCATCCTTGATGATGGTGGTGATGTCGATGATGCCCTGGAAATTGCTGGATTCGCGTTTGCGGATCTTTTCGACTTCCTTGAGAATCCAGATGGCGATCGAGATGAGGTTGGCCCGAAGCTCGTCTTCGAGCTGGTTCTCCGGGTTTCCGAGATCCTCGATAAAGCGTATCCAGACGCGGCGGGTGAAGTAGATCGCCTCCACCGCTTGCCTGCCGTAGGTGCCGCCATCGGAGGCCATTGCCGCTGTCAGAAGCGCAATCGACCGTTCGAGGACCTGCCGCTCTCGATCTTTCGAGACGGCAACGCCTTCCTCCATGATCTCGGCGTATGAAAACTGGTACATTCAGACATCCTTCATGTGTGTCCGTACCCTCTGGTTCATCAGAGGTAATTCAGCAGGCTCAGGTTCTGGATCCTCGAGGTCAGCGTGTAAGCAAGCGAAAGCTGCGATTCGAGTGTGGTGACGCGCGTCGCCGCCTCGTAGGTATCGATGCCCTCCATGTCCTTGATGCTGGTGCTCAGGATGGTGATCTGCGCATTGAGCGAGGTATTGGCCTGGGTCACGCGCGCCTCGGAAATGCCGAGCTTCGAGCGCTCGCCGTCGATGCCGGAGATCGCGCGGCCGGTAAAGTCGATCGCCGCGTCGCTGACCGTCTTGCGGGTCTGTTCGGAAATACCGAGCGCCAGCAGCTCCTGACCGAGCACGAGGCCGAGCGCCATGTAGCGCATGCCCTCCACATTGGTGTTCGTCGAGCTCTGCACCGTCTCGGCGGTGCTGATGCGGCTCTGCATGTTCTCGTCGGACGCGTTCGACCAGTCCGTCTCCCAGCCCGGCCCCATGAAACTCGTTTCAAGGCCGTCGATGAAATCCTGCATGTCGGCCGGCGCGATGCCGGCGACGGCGGCTTCGTTGGTCTGGGCGAAGCCGAAATGCGTGAAGAACGCGGTATCGAAAGCGGCTTTCGCGTCGGAAACCGGCGTTTTCCGGGCATAGTCGTTGAGCGGCACCACGTCGGTGTTGATGCCGGCGAAGAGATACTCGCCGCTGAACGAGGTGTTGGCGGCGGCGGTGAAGGTCGACAGCGCGTTGCCGATATTCTCCTTCGCCAGCGCAAGCTGGTCGGCCGACGTGATGCCGGAAAGTGCGATGAACACTTCCAGCGCATCGTTCGCCGCCGTCGACATCTGGCCGAGCGCCTCCTGCGAGGCGGCAAGGCGCTGCGTCGTCAGCGCATTGGTGCTCTTCAGCGATTCCATGCGCTGGAGATCGCGGTGCAGGTTCAGCGTGCGCGCGGTCTTAGCGCCGAGAACGGCGCCGACATCGGCATGACGGCCGGTGACCGTCTCCTCCTGAAGCTGCATCATCTCCTTCTGGGCGCTCGCGACCGTGAGCCGCATCGCGTTCTGAAGGGACATGTTGGAAACGAAGGAAGTCTTCATAACTTAGCCCGCCGCCTGGAGAAGAGCGGTGATCATCTCATCGACCGCCGCCACGAGTTTCGCCGAAGCCTTGTAGGACTGCTCGAGGTCGAGAAGCAGGGCCAGTTCCTCGTCAAGGCTGACGGCCGTGACATTGAGAAGGGCTTCCTGGGTGCGGCCGAGCAGCGCGGTCTTGTCGCCGCCCGCCGTCGTCGCCGCACTGCGGAGCTGTTCCAGCCAACCCACCGAGCCGGTGGCGAAGGTGAGGATCGTGCCGGTCGTGTCGATCGCCGAATCGGGGTCGAAGGTCGTCGTCGTCTCGAAGCCCGACGCGTAGCCGTTCAGCAGTTCCGAGAAGCTGGCATTGTCGTCCAGATTGAAGGTCGCGTTGATGCCGTCGCGCAGCAGCATGGCGTTGCCGCCCTGGGCGGTGATGACGTCCGGATTGACCTTGATGACCGCGCCGAGACCGGGCGAATTGACCGTCGGAATGCCGCTCCAGGTGAAGAGACCGTCGGTCGGCACGAAGGTGCCGGAGCCCGGCGGCGTCTCGACGTTCTCGGAGAACATCGAGATGAGGGCGACGGAGATCTCGTCGAGCTGGTTCTGGAAGGTCGGCGCGACATTGTCGCGGATCTGCAGGAGGGCTGCGATCGAGCCCTGCGCGTTGGTATTGCCACCGGCGCCCGGCTGGATCGGCACGCCGTCCACATAGACCGGAAAGCCGTCCACGGCTGCCGTATAGGTGGTCTGCGGCTCGAAGGTCACCGTGCGCGCCACCGTCTCGAACAGCACCGTGCCGTCGCTCGTATAGAGCGCCAGGTCGTTGTTCGTGCGGTTGACGGCGGTGACGCCGACGATCGCGGAGATTGCGGTGAGCAGCTTGTCGCGCTGGTCGAGCGCGTCGTTGACGTCGGTGCCCGACGCCGTGCCCTGCTTGACCTTGTCGTTCTGGGTCCTGAATTCGCCGAGCAGGCGGTTAAGTTCCTTCACGGCGCCGTCGATGTCCGCATCCGCTTCGGAGCGAAGTTTTTGCAGGGCATGCGAGGTGCCGTTCAGCGAATTGACGACATCGATCGCATCCGACACGACCGTCTCGGCGAGCGAGACTTCGTTCGGCTTGTCGGCGAAGGTCTGGAGATTGTCCCGCAGCTTCGCGAGATAGGTGGAGGGGGCGAGCTCATAGTCCTCGCCGCCCATCATCATCTTGATCTGGGTGAGGCCGGACAGGAGCGTGTCCTGGCCGGCGGACTTGGAGATGCTGAGCAGGTTCTGCTTCAGCAGCGCTTCGTTCTGCGCACGCTGCGTTTCGACCACCGTTGCACCGGACGTCGCGGTGGCGAGGATCGCCGCGCGGCGCGCATAGGCCGGGTTGCTTGCATTGGCAATGTTCTTCGACGCGACGGCCGATTGCAGGCCTACGTTGGAGAAGCTGGACTGAGCAGTCTTCATTGCTGCTGAAAGCGACATCGGATCTACCTAACTCTCGAATGCACGCGCGGCGTCATGCCGCCTTATCGCTTGAGATTGACGAGGACTTCCATCAGTTCGGAACCGGTCTGGAAGACCTTCGAGTTGGCAGTGTAATTGCGCTGCGACTCGATCATGCTGGTCAGTTCTTCGGCGATGTCGACGTTGGAGTCTTCCAGCGCGCCGGAGATGATGGTGCCGTAGCCGCCATTGCCGGCATAGCCCATGACGACCACACCGGAGTCACTGCTCTGGGCGTAGACGTTGCCCGGCAGAGGTTTAAGGTTGTCCGGGCTCTGCACGTTCGCCATGGCGATACGGTATTTCGGAGCGAGGTCGCCGTTCTCGTATTTGAGGTAGACGATGCCGTCGTCGCTGATTTCATACCCGGCAACGCCGCTCGGGCCGATGCCGTCGATGTCGCCCTTCGCCGCGAAGTCGGCTGCGAGCTGCGTGCTGCCGCCGCTGGTGCCGCCAATCGAGATTTCCAGCGGGTTGAGCACGCCGCCGCCGATGGTCGTCGGGCCGGCCAGCGTGATGTCCGTCGGCGAGACGAGCTTGCCGTCCGTGTCGAAGGTCAGGGTCGTCGCTGCAAGAAGCGGCGTGACCGTGCCGGAGACCGGATCGGTATAGCTGACTTCCAGCGACCATTCGTTCGGGGTTCCCGTCGTCGAATATTTGAAGTCGAGCTTGCGGGTATTGCCGAGGCTGTCATAGGCGACCAGCGAGGTGGTCTTGGAGAACGGGTCTTCGGCATTCGACGGCAGGTTGACGTGCAGGTAGCCGCTTTCGGACGCCTTCACGTTCAGCTCGCCGGCGGCAAGGTTGATCTCTTCGAGGCCGGCAAATCCGTTGATGACGATCGTCGGATCTTCGGTCGAGGAATAGGGATAGCCCATCAGCTTGAAGCCGGAGGAGTTCTGCAGCGAACCGTCGCTCATCGGCGTGAAGGCGCCGGCGCGGGTCATGTATTCGACGCCGTCGGAGCCCTGGACGATGAAGAAGCCCTTGCCGTTGATGGCGAGGTCCGTCGGAGACGTCGTGTAGGTGAAGGTGCCCTGCGAGGAGATGGAGTAGCGCACATCCGTGTTGACGCCGCCGGAATTGTAGGCGCCGCCGGTGGTGGGCAGGATAAGGGAGGAGAATTGCGTCGAGGCCTTCTTGTAGCCCGTCGTGTTCGCGTTGGCGATGTTGTCGGCAACCGTGCTCAGGCGGTTCGCCTGTGCGTTCATGCCGGAAACACCCGTTCTCATCGTACCGTAGAGGCTCATGTCATTTCCCCGTTCGTCTCGTCACTGCGACCCTATGAAACGGGCCTTGCGTGAAGCTGGCTGCCAAGGTGGTTTGGCGAGGTCCGCCTTCCCCGCCGGCCACCAATCTTTTTTCAGCCCTGCCAGTCGATGCAGTAGCCAAGGAAGCGCTTGGAATCGATCGGATCGAAACCGAGCTTCTTGCGCAGCTTCTTGCGCAGCTTGCTGATGTGGCTTTCGACGACATTCTCTTCGACGTCCTCGTCGAAGATGCCGTAGATCGCATTGAAGATCTGGGTCTTGGAAAGACGGCGGCCGCGGTTGGCGACCAAATATTCCAGGATGCGGCGCTCGCGGCGCGGCAAGGGGAAGACTTCATCCTGGATTTCCGGGTCGCGACCGTCGGAAAACACGCGGATCGGGCCGATTTCGGTGAAGTTGGTCAGTGCCTTCAGGCGCCGCCGGATGGCCGCCGCACGGGCCAGGATTTCCCGGGGATGCACCGGCTTGCGCACGACGTCGTCGACGCCGCTGTCGAAGAGCGCAAGGGTGTTTTCCAGGGAGGGGGTGTCGCTGACGGCGATCACCGGGGCCTGGGAGCGGTCCCGGATCGCGCGCGGCAGTTCCATGCCGAGCTGGCCCTGGCCAATCAGAAAGGCCTCGACCGCATCGATGTCCGAATCGGCAGCGGTGTTGACCCACTCGCCGAATTCACGGGGATCGAACCCCGTCGAGGGCACGCCCTCGCGTCCAAATAGAGAAGTATAACCATCTTTCACGAGCTCTCGCTCATCAACCACTACGATCATTCGTCCGCCTCCGAATCAGTGTGGTGCCACGTTGAGGCAGTGGTACGAATCGGGCGAATCACCGGCAATTAGAGAAAGTGACTGAGTGGAATTAACAGTTGATTAAGATTTGCGTGCCGATTTGATCTAGATATAGTGGGTCGCCTCGACTTATGCCACAACTATGTAGTGGAAAAGTTAACAAAGGTTAACGGCGCGCCTTGTCATCCCAATTCCGGGCGCATTCCTGCCACATTACGGCACAGGTCGTTCGAAGTGTGAAGTTTCAACTTTTAGTCGAATTATCGGCAGAACTGTTTCGCGTTCACCGTCCAGCTTCCATAGCCCGTCGCGACCAGATTTGCGATCACTCGGCAGACATAACGCTTCTGCGCGGGGTCGTTGTTCGGCCCCGCATGATAGCGCGCGACGGCCATCGTCCAGGTCTCATGCCTGGCGTGGAGCCGCGAAAGAAACGCCGCCGCATATTCGACGTTCTTGCGCGGGTCGAACATTTCCGCCGTCGAGGCGAACTGGTCGCGGTGGAAATGGTGGTTGATCTGCATGCAGCCGAGATCGATCAGCTTCGCGCCGCCGGCGCGCGCCTTCTCGAATGCCTGAAGGGCATCCTGCCGGTCACGGCCGAAGAAGGCCTTGCCCTCGATGTTCATGGCATAGGGCTGCAACGATCCCTTCCGGCCGGTCTCGGTGAGACCGACGGAATAGAGGATGCCGGCCGGTATGTCGTATTTCGCCGCCGCCGCGAGGATTTCGCGCTCGCAGGCGCCGACGGAGGCGTTGGCGTCAGAGATAGACGCCGCCAGTGCGCTGAGGCTGACCGCCAGCGAGGCCAGGAGCGTTTTCCGACGTGTTGCCTTCATGGGACATTCCCTCGCGTGCGAAATTGCGTGCCTGCTGCTCTCCGCCGCCCTGGCGGCCATTGCCGCCTTCCCGCGCCTGCTGGTTGGAGAACTGCTGTTGCTGCTGGTTCTGGCTGTCGCCCTGCTGGGCGCCCCCGCTCTTGTCGGCCGGCGAAAGCTGCACGGTGACCTGGTCGACGGCAAAGCCCTGACCGCGCAGCGCGCGCACGATGGTGTCCTTATCGTCGGTGAGCTGGCGATAAGCCTCGCCCGTCTCCACCTGCAGCGAGACGACGAGTTCTTCCCCGTGCAGGCGCAGCGTGGCGGTGACGAGGCCGAGCTCGATCGGGTGCATCTGGATCTTCAGCGTATTGACGACCTTGCCGGTCGCAGCCGCTTCCGACTGGCTGAGCCCGCCGGTGGCGTTGAGGGAGGCCGCCCATTGCGGATCCTGCGTGATCGCCGAGGTCACGGCCGACGCGTTGCCGGTCTGCGCAAGGCCGATATAGCGGCGTGCATCGACCACGGTCACCGCCTCGCCCTTCGCACCCGTCGGGTTGGCGTCGCGGAAGGTGGCGCGGTCGCCAGCACCGGATACGTTCATGTCGAGGTCGCGCCCCTTGCCGTCGGCACGGATCAGGCGGAAGAGCTTGTCGGTGTCGGATTGCGGCACCTCGCCGCCCTCCGCGCCATCGACCGCCGCCGCATCGGCCTTCACTGCGGCGGCGTCGGTACGTGCATCGGCCTTGGCCTGGCCCTTGCCGCCGGTCTGCGTCCTGACGTCCTGCACGGCGCCGGCAGTACCGGCCTTCGTTGCCGCACCCTGGGTCATGGTATTCGGTGCCGCCAGCATCTCCAGAAGATTGCCGACGTCAGTCTTGGCCGGTGCTGCCTCTGCCGCATCGCCGGCCGGCTCCGTTTCGTCCGTCGCGGGCTCTTCGGTGGTGCGCGCGGCAACCTTGTCGCCATTGCGCCCCTCGCCCTGCGTCCTGCGACTGTGGCGGCCGGCTGTTTCGAGCAGGGCCGCCGCCTTTTCCTCGAAGGGAACCGCGTCCTCTTCAGGCACGCCCGCTCCGGCCTTGCGCAGGGCTTCGTTGAGCGTCGCGCCGTCGCGACGTCCGAGCTTGACGCGGCTCTCGTCGGCCTTTTCGCCTTCGGGCTCGCCGGCAGCGGCCGAGATCGACAGGCGCGCGCCCTTGCGGCCCGTGTCGCCCTCCCGTCCGGAGACGCTCGCAACGGCACTGGCGAAACCGCCCTCTTCCGAAGCGCCGGCGGAAAGGCCGTGAGCTGCCTTGCCCTTGGATGGCGCATGCCCCTGCACGACGCCCAAAACCCCGCTACCGATGGTGCTCAACTGCCTTCTCCTTTCAGGAGCGCGTCGATTTCGTCGAGCTTGGACCGGCCACCCGATACGAATGTATCGAAGGCCGGGTCGATGCCCGCCGTTTCGCCCTGCTCTTTCGTTTCCTCTTTCGGCTCGACGGCCGATGCGACCGGCGTTTCTTCGCCGCCGGCCCGCGGATCCATTGACCGGTCGGCCATTTCCGCTTCGCTCAGCCCCTCATAGGAGGTGTCTTCCGTCTCGGCCGGCACGGTGGCCTTCGCCTCCACCGGAGCCGTCTCCGGTACGCGCAGCACTTCCTCGGCCACCGCGCGGGCCGCCGCCTTCAGGGCGCGGTCCTTGGCCGAAAGCTTGTCGTCGGGAATGGCGATGATCGATTCCATCGCCTGCGCCACGTCGCCTGACGGCACCGAGGCGAGGCCCGAATAGAGATCCGCCAGGACCTTCGGCACGCTTTCGCCATCGCCCGACAGCGCCTGCGCGCGTTCGGCCGCAAGCGAGGCCAGCTTGTTCTTGCCCGAGATCGCGGCAAGCCGCGCCATGCGCAGATAGACCTCACGCTGGCGGGGCACGTCCATGAAGGAGAGGATCTCGAGAATATCGTCTTCCTTGATCGCCTCGAAATGATCGACCGCGAGCTTCACGAAAAGATCGGCGAACTGGCTGGCATAGGGCGAGCGCAGGTAGCGGCGCGCATAGCGGTTGGCATAGGCCATGCTCCTGTCGATCCAGCCCGCTTCGCTCGCGATATAGATCGAGCGGCGCAGGGCCGCCTCCTCGACGATCGTGCCGGGCGCGACGAGGCGTCCCCAGTCGAAATAGGTCAGCGCCAGCGCCGGGTCCTTCCGCATGACGGAATTGGCCGAGACGAGCGCCAGATAGGCGCCGACGCGCGAGCGCTTGTATTCCGGGAAGATTACCGCCAGCGACTTGACGCTCTGCGTGCCGCGGCCGCTGAGATAGCTGCGCAGCGCATCGGTGAGGCGGGAATCGAAATGGCCGCCGACATCCTTGGTGATCAGGAATTCCAGCGTCTCGGGATTGCCGCCGCTCATCGCATAGACGAGGGCCGCATCGACATTGCGCGGGTCATCGAAGATCGACGAATTCGCCGTGCGCAGCCGCTCGTCGATCGTGCTCAGCAGGAAACGCTGCATTTCCATAGCCGAATGGTCGCCAAGCGCCACCGTGTCCTGCACATATTGCAGCGACCGGATCATCTTGTAGGGCGCGAGGTCGTCGAGATTTTCGGCGCGCGCGGAGGCGGCACCGCAAACCGCTGTGCAGAGGACCGTACCCGTCAGGAGGAGGCGCCGCAACAAGCCCATGGCGTCAGGTGCCCTCGGCCTGGATGAGGATTTCGATACGCCGGTTGGCGTCGGCCATCGGGTCGTCCGGCACCTTCAGGCGACGATCGGCAAAGCCGGTCACCTGGCTCACGCGCTTCTCCTCAAGCCCGCCGCGCACCAGCATGTAGTAGGCGCTCTGGGCACGCTCCATGGACAGGCGCCAGTTGTCGTTCTTGCCGCCGGCGAAAGGCCGGGCGTCCGTATGGCCGCGGATGGCGATCGCGCCGGACCGGGCTTCGAGGATCTTGCCGATCTTCTCCATGGCCAGCACCATCTCGCGCTTGGGGAGCGCCGAGCCGATGTTGAACATCGGCGTGTCGAGCTGGTCGGTGAGGCTGACGAGCAGGCCGCCCTCGGCCGGCGTCACGGTCAGGCCTTCGGCCAGTTTGCCGAGCGTGCCGATCTGTTCGGTGATCTGCTTCTTCAACTCGTCGGCGTTCTTTTCCTCGGCGGACTTGGCCTCGTCTTCCTTGGCCTTGGCCTCCTCGGCAATGGCCTTTTCCGCTTCGGCCTTCGCAGCCGCAGCCTTTTCGGCCTCGTCCTTTTCGAGCGCTTCCTTCACCGTGTCGTCGCTGGCCGCTGCCATCTGCTGGGCGGTCTTGCCTTCGCTTCCGGCATCGGTCGCCTGCGAGACCTCGACCTGCTGCGTCCAGAAGTCCGGATCGAACGGGTCGCGATAGGCTTCGCCGCCATTGGCGCCGGTGGCGGGACCGGAGGTCGCAGCACCACCCTCGCCCTTGGCGCTGACATTGGCCTGCTGGCCGACTTCCTGCGCGATCTCGGAGAGCACGGAATAGGGATTCTCGAAGAAGTTGGCCTCGGAATATTGCGATTCCTCGCCGGCCGTCGTCTTCTCGTCCTTGCCGCTTTCGGCACCGTTGCCGCTTGCCTGCTGCTGGCCCTGCTCCTTGGACTTGTCCTGGGTGGCTTCGCCTTCGGCGCTGTTGGCCGGCTTCTTCACCGATTTGTCGGCCGGCTTGTCGTCGGTCAATTTGATCGGGTTGAAATAGGACGCGACCGAGGCCTGCGTCTTCTCGTTTGCGGCATTGACGAGCCACATGACGAGGAAGAACGCCATCATCGCTGTCATGAAGTCGGCATAAGCGATCTTCCAGGCGGCCGAATGGTGGTCGCCCTCATGATCGCCATGGCGTTTGACGATGATGATCTCGTTCTTGCCGTGGTGGTGATTTTCGCCTTCGCTCATGCAAGCACCTTGCGTACGGTATCAGCCCAGGCCGCCATCCGCGTTACGAGGACGGTTTCGCCGAACTCCACCGTCAGATCGACATCCTGCATCTCGACATGCCGGAAGACCGGCGCGGGCTCGTCGAAATGCGATTGCAATTGTTCGAAGAGGTTGAACGGCCCCTTCACGGTGACGGCCATGCCCTCGTCGCCCTTGAGGCCCTCGGCGATCATGCGGGCGAGGTCGGCGACGGCACCCGCCGACAGGATCTCGCTCATGACCGGCGCCAGAACCTCGGCGGCCTGGGCGGCGACGCGATCGGCAACTTCGCCGGTCAGCGTGGAAAACCGCTCGGCCAGCGCCCTGGCATAGTCCAGTTCGTAGCGCATCTTCAGCGCCTCGAGTTCGGCCTCGTGTTCAGCCTTCAAGGCGGCGACGTCCGCCTCGTGTTTTGCGACGAGCTCCGCCTCTGCCTCCGCCCGGCCTTCCGCGAAGGCCTCGGCGCGTTCGGCGACAACATCGACCGGCGGTTCGGCCGGCGGCATCACGAAGGCCGCGGCGGCGGTGCCGTCCCCGGCCTCACCCAAGGACGGCGACGGGAAGGCAGGTGTCCTTGCGCGCGGTGGTGCGCCAAAATCCTTGAGGTAGCGGGCGAGTTGCGCGCTCATGCCGCGCCCTCCCGCCCTGCCGCGTGCCGGACGAACGAAGAAAGGACCCGACGGGAACCCCGTGGGCCGCTTCGACGCTCGCTCTCGAAAACACTGGAACCTGACACCACCGCTGACCTGTCTCCTCGGACAACAAGCACCTTTCGGGTCGCGAAAGGCGCACAATCTTCCTGATCGTGCCATTGAGCCTAGGGGTTCAAACTTGTGCGAGGATGAAGATGAATGGGTGTTGGGCCGCGCCAGGGCAAATAGCGCGACCCAACCGCCCGCCTCGGCCGATGACCAGCGGCCGGGCGGATGTGAAACCCTGCCTGCCCTTACTGACGGAAGAGCTGGAGGATGTTTTCGGCACTCGAATTGGCGATCGACAGCGACTGGATGCCGAGCTGCTGCTGGGTCTGCAGCGCCTTGAGGCGGGTCGATTCCTCGTTCATGTCCGCATCGACGAGACGGCCGATGCCCTTGTCGATCACGTCCGTCAGGGTCGCGACGAAGCTTTCCTGCATGCCAATGCGCTTGGTGATTGCACCGAGCGTCGAGGCAGCGTTCGTCAGGTTTTTGAGAATATAGTCTGTGACGCTGATCATCGCGTCCAGTTCTTCGTACGTCGTGTCATTGTTGATCTGAACGACGCCGACAGCGTCGGGATCGGGATTTTCAATAAGGTCCATGTCGATCAATTTATACGGTCCGATGCCAATCGGCGGATCGTCCATGATGTCATCGATATCGATGTCTTTGGTGAGGTAACCTTCTTCGGGTTGCTCGATATCAATCAGCACCGAGTTCTTCGTGTCGAAGTCGAGCGTCGTGACCTTGACGTTACCGCCGGCGGTGCGCACGAAGGAGGCGACGACGGATTTTACGCCGAGAATGTCGTCACCGGTGTTGTAGAGCCAGTTCTCACCGGAGAAGGAGGCGGACTGGGCAGCGGAAACGAGCTGGTTCTTCAGTTCCAAGATTTCGTCGTTGATCTTTGTCTTGTCTACGCCCGGCTCGCGAGCCGCCACCAGCTTTGCCTTGATCTCGCTCAGCACATCGATCGAACTTTCGAGGGAAGCATAAGCGGTGTCGACCTTGGCGGCGCCGAGGCCGAGTGCGTCGGCGACGGTCGAAAGCGCCCGGTTGTCGGAGCGCATCGTGGTCGCGATCGACCAGTAGGCGGCGTTGTCGGCGGCGGTCTCGACACGCAGGCCGGAGGAAACGCGTGCCTGGGTCGTCTCGAGACCGGTATCGATGGAACGGAGGGTCTGCAGCGCCGCCATGGCGGCGGAGTTGGTCAATATGCTGGTCATTGTGGCATTGCCCTGAGAAAGGATTGTCGGGGACATGCCGGAGTGGGGCGGGGACCGGTAACGACGAAGGGGCTTCATGCATCCGGCGCCGCTGTTTTGCCCTGGGCGCCAGTCCATCGTTCTTAATGAAGAGTTAACGTCCAATGGTTAACAAATGGTTAACGCCGTTAAGACTTCATAAAGGAACATGAAAAAAGCGTAAGCGCGCGAGGGCTAGTTTTTGCCAGACGCGGACGATCTTCAACCAGAAGACGCGGAGTGAGTCGGCCCCGCTCGCTTCACAACGGCACGAATTCGTACCAATCCGGCAAATTCCGCACCGTTTTCGGTCGCTGAACGCTTGCATTGCGAGGAGCTGTTGCAACCCGTTAACGCATTATTAGAACTTCCTGCTTAGAACTTTCCTTAGTTGCGAGAGTTCTACCCAAATCGGTACTTGCAACCACTGGCGTGGGGATCGGAGCCGCTATGAGGCTCCGGAAGCATGATGCCCTTCCGATCGCTGGCTCGTTCGAGTCATGTTCCATGAAAACAAATTATCGTCCGACAGGACACCCGAATTGCGAAGTCAATGGCGGGTCCGCGGACGTCCAACGCTGCAGCAAGCGCAGGACGTGCTGAGCGTGCCTTAAGGGATCGCGCCGATTCCCGGGCCGCTCGCAGGGCAATGACGTTTGTGGACAGCCAACCATCAAGGGCGCGCGTTCATGACTTCAATCGTTACAAATCTTACTGTCAACCAGATCCGGAACCTTTCCTCCGCGGCAATCCAGCTTCTCAACTCCGAAGACGTACAGGCGTTGAACAGCACGCAGATCGCAGCGCTCAGCTCCTCGCAGGTCAACGCATTTTCGAGCGACAGCCTTCTGGCCTTCAATTCGGCCCAGATCGGCGCGATCGCCGTCAGCGCACTCGCCGGCCTCAGCGCATCGCAACTGGCTGCACTCGAATCCGGCCACATCAGCGGCCTCAACTCCAAGCAGATCGGCGCGCTCAGCAGCGCCCAGGTCGACAGCTTCACGACCGACCAGATCGAAGTGCTCTCCAGCGCGCAGATCGCGGCCCTCGGCTATGACGCCTTCACCACCATCAACTCGGACGAGCTGGCAACCTTCACCACCGACGAGATCGCCGCCATCAGCGTCAAGGCTCTCGCGGGTCTCACGACCGATGCGCTGGCCGGCCTCGACACCGACAAGATCACCGCGCTGAACAGCAAGCAGATCGCCGCTCTCAGCAGCGACCAGCTCGCCGCCCTCTCCTCCGATCAGGTTGCAGCACTCACCACCGACCAGGTTGTTGCGCTCACGGCAAAGCAGCTCTCCGGCCTGTCCACCGATACCGTCGCCGCTCTCAGCACCGACCAGGTTGCCGTCCTCGGCAGCAAGCAGATCGTCGCCTTCTCCAGCGCCCAGGTCGAAGCCCTGACGTCCGAACAGATCGAAGCCCTGAACAGCTCGCAGATCGCAGCCCTCGGCTCGGCAGCACTTGCCACGATCAGCTCGGACGAACTGGCAACCTTCACCACCGACGAACTCGCCGCCATCAGCGTCAAGGCTCTGTCGGGTCTCTCCTCCGCCGCTCTCGCCGGCATCACCACCGACAACATCAGCGCCCTGAACAGCAAGCAGATCGCCGCTCTCTCCACGAGCCAGATCTCGGGCCTCTCCTCCGACCAGGTTGCTGCGCTCAGCACCGGTCAGGTTGTTGCGCTCACGGCAAAGCAGCTCTCCGGCCTGTCCACCGACACGGTCGCAGCGCTCGGCACCGACCAGGTCGCCGTCCTCGGCAGCAAGCAGATCGTTGCCTTCTCCAGCGCCCAGATGGCCGCTTTCACCTCGGATCAGGTCCAAGCTCTCACCAGCTCGCAGATCTCGGTTCTCGGCGCGTCGGCACTCTCCACCATCAGCTCGGACGAGCTGGCAACCTTCACCACGGATGAACTGGCCGCCATCAGCGTCAAGGCTCTGTCGGGTCTCTCCTCCGATGCCCTCGCCGGCATCTCGACCGACGACATCACTGCCCTGAACAGCAAGCAGATCGCCGCTCTCTCCACGAGCCAGATCTCGGGCCTCTCGTCCGACCAGGTTGCAGCCCTCTCCACCGACCAGGTTGTCGCCCTGACGGCTAAGCAGCTCTCCGGCCTCTCCACCGACACGGTCGCCGCTCTCAGCACCGACCAGGTCGCCGTTCTGACCAGCAAGCAGATCGTCGCCTTCACCAGCGCCCAGGTCGAAGCCCTGACGTCCGAACAGATCGAAGCCCTGAACAGCGCGCAGATCGCAGCCCTCGGCTCGGCAGCCCTCACCACGATCAGCTCCGACGAACTGGCAACCTTCACCACGGATGAGCTTGCTGCGATCAATGTAAAGGCTCTGTCCGGCCTCTCCGCCGCCGCTCTTGCCGGTATCACCACCGACAACATCACGGCCCTGAACAGCAAGCAGATCGCCGCCCTCAGCAGCGACCAGCTCGCAGCCCTCTCGTCGGACCAGGTTGCTGCCCTCAGCACCAGCCAGATCACCGCCCTGACGGTCAAGCAGCTCTCGGGTCTCTCCACCGACGCGGTCGCCGCACTCAGCACCGACCAGGTCGCTGCCCTCACCAGCAAGCAGATCATCGCCTTCGACTCTGGACAGGTAGAGGCTCTCTCCTCCGAACAGATCGAAGCCCTGAACAGCTCGCAGATCTCAGCCCTCGGCTCGGCCGCTCTTGCCACGATCAGCTCCGACGAACTGGCAACCTTCACCACGGATGAGCTCGCCGCCATCAACGTGAAGGCCCTGTCCGGTCTCTCCTCCGCCGCTCTTGCCGGTATCACCACCGACAACATCACGGCGCTGGACAGCAAGCAGATCGCGGTTCTCTCCACCAGCCAGATCTCGGGTCTCTCCTCCGATCAGGTTGCGGCTCTGAGCACCAGCCAGATCTCGGCTCTGACGGCAAAGCAGCTCTCGGGCCTCGCTACCGACACGGTCGCCGCTCTCAGCACCGATCAGGTTGCCGTTCTGAGCAGCAAGCAGATCGTCGCCTTCTCCAGCGCCCAGGTAGAGGCTTTCTCTTCCGAACAGATCGAAGCTCTCACCAGCTCGCAGATCGCAGCGCTCGGCTCGGCAGCACTTACCACGATCAGCTCCGACGAACTGGCTACCTTCACCACGGATGAGCTGGCCGCCATCAGCGTCAAGGCGCTGACCGGTCTCTCCTCGGGTGCTCTTGCCGGCATCACCACCGACAACATCACCGCTCTGAACAGCAAGCAGATCGCCGCTCTGAGCAGCACCCAGATCTCCGGTCTCTCGACCGACCAGGTCGCAGCGCTGAGCACGAGCCAGATCAACGCCCTGACCGCAAAGCAGCTCTCCGGCCTGTCCACCGACACGGTCGCAGCGCTGAGCACCGACCAGGTCGCGGCTCTCAACAGCAAGCAGATCGTTGCCTTCACCAGCCAGCAGATCAGCGCCCTGAACAGCGAGCAGGTCGAAGCCCTGACGCCCGGCCAGATCGCAGCCCTGGGTTCCGCCGCGATCGCAGCGATGGACCCGGACGAGATCGCCACCTTCTCGACGGCCGATATCGCCGCCATCGGCGTCAAGGCTCTCTCGGGTCTGTCCACCGACGACATCGCAGGCCTCACCACCGACCAGGCCCGCGCCTTCACCAGCCAGCAGATCGGCGCCCTGAACAGCGCGCAGGTCGAAGCGGTCATCGCGGCTTACAACGCGGTCTGATCCGACTATCCTGGCCTGACACAGAGCGGCGCGGTTCACACCGCGCCGCTTTTTTTACGTCCATTTTCCGCTTGGCGGACCACCGGAAACGACCAGCCCGACGCAAGTCTGTTCCTGTAGCAAGGCGAACGAGCTCTTTTGCGAACCGTTCAACAGCCGTTGCCGCAGGATGTCCATGACCGTCAGCACCCCCATTCACGCCGATCCCAACGCGCCCCTCCTCCATCTGATGGGTCGGGCCCGCAACCAGCAGCTTTCGCTTTCGGAACTCTTCCAGAACGCGGAGAGCCTCGGCGCGGGCGGGCACAGGGCGCATGCGGTTGAGCTCTACAAGACCTGGATCGCCTTCAACGATACCAACCCGCTGCTGCATCTGGCCTATTTCAACTATGCGGTTTCCCTTTCGGGCGCGGGCGATGCCGCGGGAACCATTCACGCGCTTCGCGCCGCCATCCGCATCAACCCGCAATTCGGCCAGGCCTATATCAATCTCGGCCGGACGCTGGAGGATTGCGGGCTGGTCGGGCAGGCCGTGCAGCAATGGCGCAGCTTCGTCGACACGACGGCGGACGTGACACCGGACCGGATCAACAACCGACTGCTCAGCCTCCAGCATATCGGCCGCGTGCTCGAAGGCACCGGCCATCTGGAAGAGGCCGAGGCCGCCCTGTGGCAGGCCATGGAACTGTTGCCGACGCGCACGGAAGCCGCGCAGCACTGGATTTCGCTCAGGATGCGCCAGTGCAAGTGGCCGATCGTCTCGTCGTCGCTGCACATCACGCCGCGGCAGTTCATGGATGCCATGTCGTCCATGACGATCGCCTGCTACACGGACGATCCGCTCTTCCACATGGCGAAGGCGTATCGCTACTCCCAGACGGCCGTCGGCCGGCCCGCCGATCTCAAGACTTTCGTGCGCGAGCCGGTGCGCCAGAAATCGGGCACCGGAGAGCGTCTGCGCATCGGCTACGTCTCCTCGGATCTGCGCCAACACGCCGTCGGCTTTGCGCTCAGCGAAGTGCTCGAACTGCACGACAAGTCGTCGGTCGAGATCTTCGCCTATTATTGCGGCGACCCGGCGCCGATCGACAAGACGCAGGCGCGAATCAAGCAGGCAGTCGACCATTGGCGCGATATCAGCCCGCTCAGCGACGTGGATGCCGCACGCCTGATCGCGACCGACCAGATCGACGTGCTCGTCGACGTCAACGGCTACACCAAACATGCGCGCACGAAGATTTTCGCCTACCGGCCGGCACCCGTCATCGTCAATTTCTGCGGCTATCCGGGCACGGTAGCAAGCCCCTACCACCAGTACATGATCGCCGACGAGCACATCGTACCGCCGGAAAACGAGCTCTATTACACCGAGAAGGTTCTGCGCATCCCTTGCAACCAGCCGGTGGACCGCAAGCGCCTGGTCTCGTCGCGCCCGATGCGCTCGGCCGTCGGCCTGCCGGAAAACGCCTTCGTCTTTGCGAGCTTCAACGGCATGCAGAAGATCACCGCCCCCTGCTTCCAGCGCTGGATGAGCATCCTCACCGCCACCCCGGGCAGCGTGCTGTGGCTGCTTGCCGGTGACGACAGCGTCAACGAGCGCCTCAAGCAGCTCGCCACGCAGAGCGGCATCGCGCCGGAGCGAATCATCTTCGCCGGGAAGGCGCAGAACCCGGACCATCTGGCCCGCATCGGCCTTGCCGATCTCTTCCTCGACACCTTCCCCTACGGCGCGCATTCCACGGCCGCCGACGCCATCACCCAAGGCCTGCCGGTGCTGACCGTTTCCGGCAAGAGCTTTGCATCGCGCTTCTGCGGCAGCATCGTCACGGCGGCCGGCATTCCCGACCTGGTCTGCGCCGACCCGGACGCCTATGTGCAGAAGGCCATTGCCTTCGCCCGCAATCCGGCGAGCCTTGCGGCGGTCAAGCAGTCGCTCCAGGCCCAGCGCGAGACCTGCGCGCTGCGCGACATGGACGGCCTCGCACGCCGTCTTGAAGAACTGTACTGGCAGATGCAGGGCGACGCGGAACGCGGCGAACTGCCCGTGCCGGACCTGCGCAACCTCGACGTCTATTACGAGGTCGGGGCCGAGCTTGCGGCGGCGGGCATCGATTTCGAGACCGACGAGGCCTACCGGCAGCGCTACCGGGCCGAGCTCGCCGCGCTCAACGAGCATGCTCCCCTCTATCCGGATGCGCGCCTCTGGCAGACGGCCGGTTAACCGCCGGCCGCGAGCGCGCCGAACGTGAGAACGCAGGACGGGATGCCATGCGCGTAAAAGAAAAAATCCTCATCGTCGGCGCCGGACTGTCCGGCGCCGTCATCGGCCGTGAACTCGCCGATGCGGGCTATCGGGTCGAGATCATCGATCAGCGCGACCATATCGGCGGCAACTGCCACACGGTGCGCGACGAAGCGACCGGCGTGATGGTGCATATCTACGGGCCGCATATCTTCCACACCGACGATACCGAGGTGTGGGACTATGTGAACGGCTTCCAGACCTTCATGCCCTACAAGAACCGGGTGAAGACGACGAGCGGCGGCCAGGTCTATTCGCTGCCGATCAACCTGCACACGATCAACCAGTTCTTCGGCAAGACCTTCCGGCCCGACGAGGCGCGCGCCTTCCTGGAAGACCAGGGGGACAAGACGATCACCGATCCGCAGAGCTTCGAGGAACAGGCGCTGCGGTTCGTCGGCCGCGACCTCTACGAGGCGTTCTTCAAGGGTTATACGCAAAAGCAGTGGGGCTGTTCGCCGACCGAACTGCCGGCGTCGATCCTGAAGCGGCTGCCGGTGCGCTTCAACTACGAGGACAACTACTTCTTCCACAAATACCAGGGCATGCCGGAGACCGGCTATACCGAGATGATCGAGCGTATCCTCGACCATCCGGATATCGGGGTGACGCTGGAAACCAGCTTCCGGCGCGACCAGACGGAGGGTTTCGCCCACGTCTTCTATTCCGGCCCGCTCGACGGCTATTTCGACTACGAGCTTGGCCGGCTCGGCTACCGCACGCTGGATTTCGAGCGCTTCACCTATGACGGCGACTACCAGGGCTGCGCGGTGATGAACTACGGCGACGTGTCGGTGCCCTATACGCGCATCACCGAACACAAACATTTCTCGCCCTGGGAGGAGCATGCGGGCTCGGTCTGCTACCGCGAATTCTCGCGGGCCTGCGAGGCCGGCGACATCCCCTACTATCCCATCCGCCTCGTTGAGGAGAAGGCACAGCTCGCCGACTATGTCGCGCGTGCCGAACAGGAAGCGGGCGTCACCTTCGTCGGGCGGCTCGGCACCTACCGCTACCTCGACATGGACGTGACGATCCGCGAGGCGCTCGATACGGCCCGGCTCTATCTCGCCCGCAGGGCCGAGGAGACCGCGATGTCGAGCTTTCTGCGGTCGCCGCTTTAGGACAGAGAAAAAGAAAAGGCCCCGGGAATACCGGGGCCTTCTGATGGTCTTGAAGGATTGGCCCTCGCCTTCCGATTAACGGAAGAGCGTGAGGATGCCTTCGGCCGAAGAGTTGGCGATCGACAGCGACTGGATGGCGAGCTGCTGCTGGGTCTGCAGGGCCTTCAGGCGGGTCGATTCTTCGTTCATGTCGGCGTCGACGAGGCGGCCTACACCGCTGTCGATCGAGTCGGTCAGCTTGGAGACGAAGTCTTCCTGCAGGCCGATACGCATCGAGATCGAGCCGAGTTCGGCAGCCGCGCTGGTCATTGCCGAGAGCGACGTTTCGACGTCGGAGAGGAACTCGCCGATATCGGCCGGGGTCATCGTGTCGTCGAGTACGATGTCGATGACGGCGGTGCCGGAAACGGCGCCGGCCGTACCGAGGATACCAGCGGTGAAATCGATGTCGGTGCCGTCGTGGCCGAAGAGGACGTTGCCGTCGGCGGCGGAGTTGAAGGTGTAGGTGGTCGTCTTGACCGAAACGGTGTCGTCAGCGGCGCGGACGAAGCCCGAAACAACGGACTTTTCAGCGGCATCCTCGCCGGCAACCCAGTTTTCGCCCGAGAAGGAGGCGGATTCTGCGATGCTCTTGAGCTGGTCCTGGAGCTGGGTGAGTTCTTCCTGGATCTTCGCCTTGTCGATGCCTTCTTCCGTGGCAGCAACCAGCTTGGACTTGATTTCCTTGACGACTTCGATCGCCGAGTCCATCGCCGCATAAGCGGTGTCTACCTTGGCGGCGCCGAGGCCGAGGGCGTCCTGAACGGCGGAAAGTGCGAGGTTGTCCGAACGCATCGTGGTGGCGATCGACCAATAGGCGGCGTTGTCGGCTGCACCGGCGACGCGCAGGCCAGACGAAACGCGGGCCTGGGTTTCTTCCATGTTGCTGCCGATGGAACGCAGGGTCTGGAGTGCGGTCATTGCCGCGATGTTCGTCAGAATGCTCGTCATGTTTAAGGTGCCCCTTGAGTGGCTGAAACTGTGAAAAGGGACATTCCGGGGTCGCCGGGTAACGGTGGTCAGCCTCATGCCTGCTAACCGGTTAAGTTTCTTGGTTAACCCACCGTTTCGATGAGCACAGAAAACCGCAATAAAGTTAAGGAAGTCTTTCGCGCGAAATAAAAAGCAAAAAACCGCACCCGTTGCCGGGTGCGGTTTTTTGTAGGGATGGGGTGCGGTCAGCCTCCGCGCCTTGCCCCGATCGTCGATTAACGGAAGAGCGACAGGATGTTCTGCGATTCGCCGTTGGAGATCGAAAGCGCCTGGATGGCCAGCTGCTGCTGGGTCTGGAGCGCCTTGAGGCGGGTCGATTCTTCGTTCATGTCGGCGTCCACGAGGCGGCCGACACCCTTGTCGATCGAGTCGGAAAGCTTCGACAGGAAGTTGTCCTGAAGGTCGATGCGCATGGAGATCGAGCCGAGCGTGCCGGCGGCGTCCGTCATGGCGCTCAGGGCCGATTCGACGTCCGAGAGGGCATCGGCGAGATCAGCGGGGTCGGTCATGGCGCTGATGTCCAGCGTGTAGACCGCGTTGCCGTTGGCGCCGTCCGTGCCGAGGATACCGGCGGACGTGTCGACGTCGGTGCCGTCGTGACCGAACAGCACGTTGCCGGTTGCGCCGGTGTCGAGCGTGTAGGTCGTCGACTTGACGGAGACGCCATCGTCGGCAGCGCGGACGAAGCCGGAAACGACCGTCTTGTCGCCAGCAGCGCCGGCAATCCAGTTTTCGCCGTTGAACGAAGCCGACTCAGCGATGTTGAGCAGCTGTTCCTGAAGCTGGGTGATTTCCTTCTGGACCTTCGTCTTGTCAACGCCTTCTTCGGTGGCGGCGACGATCTTGGCCTTGATCGTCTTCACGACGTCGATGGCGGCGTTCATACCGGCATAGGCGGTATCGACCTTTGCCGCACCCATGCCGAGCGCGTCGGAGACGGCCGAAAGAGCGAGGTTGTCGGAACGCATGGTGGTCGCGATCGACCAGTAAGCAGCGTTGTCCGAAGCGCTGCCAACGCGCATGCCGGACGAAATGCGGCCCTGCGTCGTTTCCATGTCATTGCCGATGGAGCGCAGCGTCTGGAGAGCTGCCATTGCAGACGAATTGGTGAGAATGCTCGACATTCTAGTTGTCCCTTTTTTACAAAATACTGGTGGGGACATACCGGACTGAAAAACTTACCGGTTACGGCGGTTCGGCATCATGCCAACTCGGTTTCTTCAGGGATCTGAAGGGATACCAAACCCGTCGTGTGAGCTCAAACCTCGCAGCCAATCCTTGCCAACTTCTTAAATCGGGCAAGGGGGCGCAACCCACTGAGAAACAGGGTAAATGGCGCGTAAAACGATATGGTTAAGGGGGGCTAACTGAAGGAACGGACCAGGCTGCCGACAAGCAGATTCCAGCCGTCGATCAGCACGAAGAACAGGATCTTGAAGGGCAGCGAAATCGAGGTCGGCGGCAGCATCATCATGCCCATGGCCATGGTGATGGTGGCGACGATCATGTCGATGACGAGGAAGGGCAGCACGACCAGGAAGCCGATTTCGAAACCGCGGCGGATTTCCGAAATCATGAAGGCCGGGATGACGACGCGCAGGTCCGCGATGTTGTTCTGGACGACCGTCTGGCCACGCTCCTCGGCAAGCGAGATGAAGAGCTCGAGGTCCTTGTCGCGGGTATTGGCGACCATGAATTCGCGGAAGGGTTCGGCGATGCGGCGCATCGCTTCGGTCTCGTCGATCTGGTTGGCGATCATCGGCTCGACGCCGTTCTGCCAGGCACGGTCGAAGGTCGGCGCCATGACGTAGAAGGTCATGAACAGCGCAAGCGACACGAGGATCATGTTGGACGGCGTGGTGGCAAGCCCCATGCCGGAGCGCAGGATCGAAAACGCGATGACGAAGCGCGGAAAGCTCGTCACCATGATGAGAATGCCGGGGGCGACCGAAAGGACGGTCAAAAGCCCGAAGGTGCGGATGATCCAGGAGGCGACCGAGCCATCGATGGGCGCATTGAGGAGATCGCCCGGCAGCTGCAACTGCTGCTGGGCGTAGGCCGCACCGGTCATCGCCATCATGGCGACAAAGGTCAGAAGGGCTCGAATCATTCGATCACAAAACTTCGGAACATGACGTTGGTTACGCGCCCTTCGGAGCGAAGGTCAACCCGCTCCTGAAGGTCTTCCCGGAGATATTGAAAACCGCGCGGTCCCTGGACCTGCTGGAGGGAGACCGTGCGCATATAGGCCATGATATCCTGGTGGATTTCTTCGGCGAGAACCACGTCCGGAACGCCCTTGAACATCAGCGCCACTTCGAGGCGCACGCGGTTGTCGGAGGGATAGGCAAGGTTGCTGGTGATCGGGTCGAGCAGGACGACGCCGTTCGCCGGGGTGGAGATATGCGGCACGGCCTCTGCCGCGTCACCCTCCGCGCCGCCCTTGGCCTCGCCTCCCGCCTTGGCCACCTCTTCCGCCGGCTTTTCGGCGGGCGGCGGGGCCAGCATGGTACCGACGAGCCAGCCGCCGCCGAGTGCCAGTACCGTCAGCACCGCGATTGCCGCGATGGTGATGACCAGCGAGGGCTTCTTCTTCTCCTCGACGACTTCCGCTTCGTCCGCCATGCTTTTCTTTCCGGTTCTCTAGGGTCTTGCCAGCGTCAGATCGGCGAGAGCAGGTCGACGGCCTGCTGGCCCCATGGCGGCTGCTGCACTTCGGTCAGGCGGCCGCGGCCGCCATAGGAGATGCGGGCTTCGGCAATGCGCTCGTAAGCGATCTGGTTGTCGGAATCGACGTCCTGCGGGCGCACGATGCCGGCGACGTTCAGGATGCGCAGTTCGTGGTTGACGCGCACTTCCTGCGAACCGCTGATCAAGAGGTTGCCGTTCTCGATCACCCCCGTCACGACGGCGGCGACGAGCAGGTTCAGCTTTTCCGAACGCTCCGTGGTGCCGTCGCCCTTGGTGCTGGTCGACGAGCCGTAGTTCAGGTCTGCTTTCGTATCGGCCTTGAAATTGTTGCCCGAGCCGCCGAAACCGAAATTCATGCCGCTCTTGTTGGTGCGCGAGCGGTCGGTCTTGTTGTCGAAGGAGGCGCGGTCGTTGACGCGGATGTTGACGGTCAGGATGTCGCCGATCTTGAAGGCGCGCGAATCCTTGAAGAGCGCCGACTGCTGATCGCTCCAGATCGAATAACCGGACACCGCCGTGCGCGGCTGCTTCGGATACATGGCGAGCTGCGGGGTTTCCGCGTAGTTCAGCCCGCTGCCGATCGGGCTCATCGCCGGCGCCTTCCCGATCTCGTTGAGGGCCTGGCTGGAGCAGCTCGACAAAGCCAGCGCGACGGCGAGTGCTGAGGCGGTCTTCTTCATGACGGGTCCTTTGACGTGTTCGGGTCGCCCGCAATCGCGATGAGGCGGGTGAGAAGTGCTGCCTTGTCGGCCGGCATTTCGGCCAGGATGGTGCTCGACTGGCGCGGCGGCAGCTTCATGATGATCGCCGAGGCGATTTCCGGGTTGATCTCGGCGAGCTGCCCGGCAGCCGCATCCGGCTTCATCTTGCGGTAGATCTCGACAAGGCCGCCCTCGGCCATCTTGAGGAAGTCGTTGCGGCGTTTCAGCCAGTCCTCATATTCCGCCCGCCGGGCTTCCAGCGTCTTGATACGCTCGTCGACGTCCTTCTGAAGGTTTTCCAGTTCCTGCTTCTGGAGGAGGTAGCGCTGGTCGCGCGCCGCATCCGCGATGTTGGTGCAGAATTCGCGGATCTCGTCGGCGGTCGCCTTGGTCGTCATGATGACCGGGCGTTCCTCGGCAAAGGCGCCGGGAATGGCCATCAGCACGAAGCCCGCCATCGGCAGTGCCAGTTTGCGCGCCAGCGTCTTCACGGCGGTGAGGGTCGATACGGTGGTCATTGCAACACCAGTTCTGCCTGGAGGGCGCCTGCGGTCTTGATGCTCTGGAGGATCGAGATGATGCCGTCCGGCTTGACGCCGATGCTGTTCAGCCCGGAGACAAGCGAGCGCAGGCTCGAGCCGTCGAGCAGCGCGACCGTGCCGCCGTCCTGCTGGACGAGGATATCCGTGTTCGGCTCGACCGCCGTCTCGCCCCTGGAGAAGGGTTCCGGCTGCACGACCTTGGGCATCTCGTTGATCTGCACTGTCAGCGTGCCGTAGCTGACGGCAACGGGCGAGATGCGCACGTCCTGGCCGATGACGATCGTTCCCGTGCGTTCGTTGACGACGACGCGGGCCGGCGCGTCCGTCTCGACGACGAGGTTCTCGATATCGGCCATCAGGCGCGCGAGGTCGGCCATCTTCGGCTTGGCGATGTAGACCGACTGCGAATCGCGCGATTCGGCGATCGGTGCGCCATATTGCGCGGCCGCATAACGGTTGATGGCGTCAGCCATGCCGACGGCGGTGGAAAAGTCGGGGTTGCGCAATTGAAGTACGAGATCGGACGAATCCTTGAAGCGCGAGGGCAGCTCGCGTTCGATGATCGCGCCGTTCGGCACGCGGCCGGCGGTGGTGACACCCTGCTGAACGGTCGCGGCTTCGCCGCCGGCGCTGATGCCGGTAACGACGATCGAGCCTTGCGCGACTGCGTAGATCTGGCCATCAGCGCCCGAGAGCGAGGTCATGACCAGCGTGCCGCCGCGCAGCGACGAGGCATCGCCGAGCGAGCCGACGGTCACGTCGATGCGGCTGCCGGGGCTGGCGAAGGGCGGTAGCGTCGCAGTGACGAGCACGGCTGCGATGTTTTTCGCCCGCGTCTGCGTGCCGACCATCGAGATGCCGAGGTTCTGCAGCATGGCCCGCATGGACTGTTCGGTAAACGGCGACGAACGCATGCTGTCGCCGGTGCCCTGGAGACCGACGACGAGGCCGTAGCCGATAAGCTGGTTGTCGCGGCCGGCCTGGAGCGACGCGATGTCCTTGATGCGGGCCGCCGACAGCGCCGGGCCTGCCGCGAGCAGCAGGCAGGCGATCATGGCAAGGGCATGGGAGAAGAGGTTACGCATCATTTCGCCACCACATGCACGGTTCCGTCCGCCATCACCGTGCCGGAGACGGTCACGCCCGAATCCTTGTTGCGGATGCGGATCAGTTCGCCGGCAGCGCCATCCTGCAAGGGTGTGCCGGAGGCCCGGATGACCAGCGATCCGTTGTCGAAGACCATCTGCACGGTCGTGCCGCGCGACACCAGGAAGGGTTCGCGCAGCGCCGAGACGAGGATGACGCGACCCGGCAGCAACGTGCGCTTGGTCACCAGCCCACTGACCTCGTCGACATTCTGGGCAAAGCCCTTGACGATGTTCGGGTTGGTGACCTCGACCACCTCGAGCTGTCCCGCCTGGATCTCCTCGCCGGGATAGATGATGCGCTTGGGCACGACCGCGGTGCGCGTGTCGGCAAGGGCCGCGTCCGTCACGAGAAGACCGAGGAGCGCTGCGGGCGCGACGAGGGCCGCGCGCCACCGGACCGACCGGGTCTTTTCTTTCCGAAGAGCTGCTATCAGGCGAAACATCATGTTCCCCGCATGTCCGGTTGTTATCTCAGGTTCTTGCTGACCACGGCCGCCATTTCGTCCGCCGCCTGGATGATCTTGGAATTCATCTCATAGGCGCGCTGGGCGGAGATCAGGTCGGTGATTTCCTTGACCGGATCGACGTTCGAGGCTTCGAGGTAGTTCTGCTGGATATAGGCGAAGCCCGCTTCGTCCGGGGCGCCGACATTGGCCGGGCCGGAGGCGGCGGTTTCGCGGAAGAGGTTTTCGCCGAGCGGTTCGAGGCCGGCCTCGTTGACGAAATTCGCCAGCGTGATCTGGCCGAGGTCCTGCTGGTCACCCGCGACGGTCGCATAGACCTGGCCGGACTTGCTGACAGTGACTTCCGTCGCGTCCGCCGGAACGGTGATGCCCGGCACGACCGTGTAGCCGTCCAGCGTGACGAGCTGACCGTCGGCATTGGTGTTGAAGGCGCCGGCGCGGGTATAGAGCGTGGAGCCGTCCGCCGCCTCGATCTGGAACCAGCCGCGGCCGATCAGGGCAAGGTCGAAGGAGTTGCCGGTGCTGGTGAGGCCGCCCTGGAGGTGCAAGTTGCGCACAGCGGCGGTCTTGACCCCGAGGCCGATGATGGCGCCTTCCGGCACCACGGACTGGTTGGCGCGGTTCGGCACGCCGGCGGCGCGCTCCGTCTGGTAGAGAAGATCGGAGAACTCGGCGCGGGCGCGCTTGAAGCCCGTCGTGTTGATGTTCGCGATGTTGTTCGCGATGACTTCGAGATTGGTCTGCTGCGCGTTCATGCCGGTGGCGGCGATGGCAAGGGCTTTCATGTCCGGTCCTCAGATCTGCATTCTAGCGACTTCGAGATAGGCGGTGACGACCTTGTCGCGGATGGCGATGGCGGTCTGCAGCGACTGCTCGGCGTTCATGACGGCATCGACCACTTCGCGGGTCGAGGCCTTGCCCTGGATGGCTTCGAAGGACTTGGTTTCGCTGAGCTTCAGCGAGTTGGCCGCGTCGCTCGCCATGTCGCCCATCACCTGGGCGAAGCTCATTCCGGTTGCGGTTCCCTGCGCTGCGGCAGCGGAAACGGGGTTCGACGTTTCCGTCACGCCCGAAAGGGGATTGGCGGAGAAGAGCGAATTGACGCCCTTGATGCTCTCGATCATTGCGATGCCCTCAGGAGGTCGATGGTCGCGCTGATCAGGTCGCGCGATTGTTTGATGCTCTGCAGGTTGGCTTCATAGGAGCGGTTGGCTTCCCGCATGTCGGCCATTTCGACCAGCATGTTGACGTTCGGCATCTTGACGATGCCCTGTTCATTGGCCGCCGGGTTGCCGGGGTCGTATTCGGTCGAGAACTCACCTTCATCGAAGCCTAGGCGTTCGACCTCGACGAGGGCCGCGCCGGTTGCCCGGTCGAGCTCGGCCGCGAAGGTCACGGTCTTGCGGCGGAAGGGGTCGGCACCCGGGGTATCGCCCGTGGAGCGGGCGTTGGCGAGGTTTTCCGAAACGATACGAATGCGGGTGGATTGCGCCTCAAGTCCCGAGGCCGCGACTTTCAGCGAAGCTATGAGCGGATCCATTTTTTACCTTCTGACTGTCATCAGCATCATGCGATGAAAGGCCTTGACGAGGCCGGCATTCAACTCGAAATCACGCTTGACCTGGCCCTCCTTCATGAGTTCCTCGGCAAGGCCGACCGTGTTGCCGGACTCCTGCACGCCGATCTCTTCGGTGGGCTTGGTGTCGATGACGCGGCTTGCCATTTCGGTTTCGGTGAAATGGCCCGGCTGCGTTGCCGCCATGCGGATGCCCGTGGTTTCGAGCACCGACTGGAAGGGGGTCACGTCCTTCGCCTTGAAGGCGGGCGTGTTCGCGTTGGCGATGTTGCCTGCAACCACGCTCTGGCGGACAGAAAGCCATTCGGCTTGTTTCGATGCCAGTTCAAACAGTTGTATCGGTTGCATGACAAGCTCCATCCTTGTTCGAGGCGAACCTACGGAGCCAATCTTGCGTGGGACTTGCACCGGGTGAACTTCACCGCCAAGTCCCTGAATTCCTGGGAAAATAAAGTGCTCAAGCTGCTCTTGCCACAGCGAGCGGGCGGCCGGCATCCATCGACGGACGGGCCGAATCGAAGGCGGGCGAAGGCCCGCCGTCGCGTCAGTTGCGTTTGACGATGTCGCCGTTCGAGGTGACGATGACCCAGGCGCCGTCGCGCTGTTCCAGCGTCGCCAGGCGGCTGTTGTCCGGCAGGATCGAGCCGACGCGCACGATGTACATGCCGCTCGCATCCTCGATCAGCGCCCGGCCGTTCGCCACATGCATCAGCCGGAAGCCGGACGAGACCGGCAGCGGCTGGTCAAGGCCGGTTTCCACCGGCATGCCAAGTGTCGTCTTGTCCTTTTCACCGCCGCCAGCGGTGGTCGCGGTCGAGACGGGATCGAGGCTTTCCAGGTTCGGATCGTCGTCGTTATCGACCATCGCGGCAGGCGAGACACTCATCACTTCCTTGGGCTTCGTTTTTGGAAGGTCGCGGGTATTGCCTTCCCAAAGGGCGGGAACCGAAAACTGATCCGGGTTGAGGAAAACGTACCACGGAAAGAAAGCGGCCATGGCGGCCAGCAGCACGCCGGTGCCCACCAGCATCTTGTCGCCGGTGCTATAACGCCCCTTCGTCACGCGCTTGATCGGCGGCACGCTCTGGTCCGCATCGAAATCGGTCACTGTCATCCCCTTCTCGTTGCCGGCGCGCCGCCTTGTCCGGCCGCATTCTTCAGCGCGACCGCAAGGTCAGAGAACGCGTCACCGGCGGGCTTTTCGCCCGGCGTCTGTTTCAAAACCTCGTAGATGATCGGCACCTGCTTGATCGCCATGTCGAGATCCGCATCGGCACCCGGGCGATAACCGCCGATGAGGCGCAGGTCCCGCGTCTCCTCGAACCGGTGGATCAGTGCCTTCAGTCGCGACACCAGCTTCTCCTGGTCCGGCGTCCAGGCCTTGCGGGCGAGACGCGAGATGGAGGCGAGCGGGTTGATCGGCGGGTAGCGGCCCTCTTCGGCGAGGCTGCGCTCAAGCACGATATGGCCGTCGAGAATACCGCGCGTCGAGTCAGCGATCGGGTCGTTGTGATTGTCGCCGTCGACGAGGATCGAGATGATCGCGGTGATCGTGCCCGCACCCTCGGCGCCCGGCCCGGCGCGCTCCAGCAGGCGCGGCAGCTCGGTGAAGACGGAGGCAGGGTAGCCGCGGGCGATCGGCGGCTCGCCGGAGGCGGTCGCCACTTCGCGGATCGCATGCGCGAAGCGTGTGACGCTGTCGATGATCAGCAGCACGTTGTCGCCCTGGTCGCGGTAATGTTCGGCGATGGTTACGGCGGTCAGCGGCGCCATCTTGCGCAGCATCGGGCTTTCATCGCTGGTCGCGACGACCGCGACCGATTTCGCGAGATTGTCGCCAAGCGTATCTTCAATGAATTCACGCACTTCACGGCCACGTTCGCCGACCAGCGCGATGACGACCTTGTCAAAAGCGTCCGCGCGGGCGAGCATCGATAGAAGCGTCGACTTACCGACGCCGGAGCCCGCGAAGATGCCGAGGCGCTGGCCGAGGCAGAGCGGCGCGAAGATATCGATCGCGCGCACGCCGGTATGAAACCCTTTTTCGACGCGCTTGCGGGTCATCGAGGGCGGGGCGGAATTGGAGATCGAGCGGCGCACGTCGCCTTGCACCAGCGGGCCGAGCCCGTCGATCGGCTCGCCAAGCGCATTGATCGTGCGACCGCACCACGAGGAGGCCGGTGCGACGCGGAAGGCGCCCTTGCGGATGACCGTGTCGTGGATGCCGATCGGCTCGCCCGGCTCGATCGGGCAGACGACGACCGTTTCCGGCTCGACGCGCACGACTTCGCCGAGATGAATGCCGGTCGGGCTGCGATGCGCGACGAATTCTCCAAGGCGCACATGGCGCGACAGGCCGCTCACCGTATAGTTGCCGGACGCGATCGTCTGGACATGGCCGCCATGCACGACGGAAAATTCCGGCGAAGAATAGCGCCGCACCAGGCCCGCCATCGCGCTCAGCATGCGGCCGCCGTCGGGGATACGGGTGTCGCTGGTCGTCCTCTTCTCTGCCGCCATGATCGTTTACCGGTTTCCGCCGAAGGTGCGGATGGCTTCCTTCAGCGATTCCTCGCTGTCGCGCATCAGCGACGCGATGCTTTCGAAGGCGCGTGTGACCTGGATCAGCTGCGTCATCTCGCCGATGGCGTTGACGTTGGATTCCTCGACATAACCCTGCACCACGCCGGCATCCATGCGGTCGACGACCGGCTGGGGCGAAATGGTGGTGATGATGCCGCTGTTGCCGGCGCGCACGAAGCCGCCGGAGAGGTTAGCATCGAACAGGCCGAGGGCTGCGACGGGCTGGCCGTTCTGGTTGAGCTGGCCGTCGGCGCTGAGCAGGATCGGCCCGTTGGCGAGATCGAGCTGGATCGGCCCGCCGCCGGCATCGAGCACCGCGTAACCGTTGAGCGTCACCAGTTCGCCGGCATCGGTCACCGTGAAGCGGCCGTCGCGGGTGAGCGTCGGGCCGGAGGGCGTCTCGACCTGGAACCAGGCGTCGCCCTTGATGGCGAAATCGAGCGTGCCACCGGTCTCGGTCATGCCGCCGCTACGGGTGGACAGGAATTCGTTGCCCTGCGACACGAAGGCGACATCGGCGACCTTCTGGTCGCTGACGACCTGGTTGAATTTCACTTCCGTCGCGCGAAAGCCAACCGTCGTCGAATTCGCGACGTTGTCGGCCAGCGTCGTCAGGCGGCGATCAAGTGCAATCTGGGACGAAAGAGATACATAAAGTCCGCTCTGCATGATCAGCGACCTCCGAGTTTCAAATTGTTGATGGAAATGAGCAGGTCCGTCGAAATGCCGGTGAGGCTCGACGACTGGAAGACGGTCAAGGGATCGTAGCTGCCGGACGGATTTTCCAGCTCCCACATGGCGGTAAAGCGTTCGAGGAACTTGCCGACCTTGCTGGTGTCCTTGAAGTCTTCGAGGTTGAGGACGTCTTCATAGTAGGCGGCCTGCCGGTCGATATCGGTCGCGACGAATTCCGCCGGCAGCTGGAGCGCGGTGCGCACCACTTGCGCCAGCGCATCGTCGGCGATGATGGAATAGCCGGACGTGATGGAGGAGGCCATGCGTTCGAAATAGAGCGCCAGACGCACGCCCGCATTGTCCTCGCCGGCGCTGACTTCCAGCGTCTGGCGGGCATATTTGTCGACGACGCCCTTCTGGGCGCGCTCGAAGCCGGTGGCGAACTCGCCGTGTTTGGCGAAGTTCAGCGATTCGGACAGTTCCTTGTAGCGGGTGTCGCTGAGCTGGTTGGCGAAGGCGGCCTCGTCCTCGGTGCCTTCCGTCAGCACCTTGCGCATGAAGGCCTTGGCGTAGGCCATGTCCTCCAGGCCGTGGGCCTTCATCGCGTAGTTATAAAGCCTGCTGTCGGCGAAGAACTCGTCGATCGACTTTATGCTGCCGATCTTGGAGAGGTAATATTCCGTCTCGCGCTTGACGTCCGGCTGCTCCGACACGCGCGTCAGCGACGTCTGGAGGTCCGCGGTAATCAACTTGTAGCTCGTATAGGTGGTCGTCACGATTGGCCGCCGATCAAGGTGCAAGAAGGCACGATTGCCCGTTATGAGCCATGATCCTGCGGGTTTTTGCTTGCGCGAACCTGATCCGTAAACCTGCCGTTAGGTACAGCCTCACGCAAGGCTGGAACCGTATCTCCAGACGGGTCAGAATTGTGTCGGGACACCTGCGCTCATGAACATCATCATCGGTCTAATCGTTACCTTCGGCTGCGTCCTTGGCGGCTACATGGCCATGGGCGGGCACCTGGAGGTGCTCAACCAGCCCTTCGAGCTCCTGATCATCGGCGGTGCCGGGATCGGCGGCTTCATCGTCGCGAACACGATGAAGGTGATCAAGGAAACGGGTAAGGCACTCGGCGAGGCCTTCAAACACAAGGTCCCCAAGGAGCGCCACTATCTCGATACGCTCGGCGTGCTCTACAGCCTGATGCGGGACCTGCGCACGAAATCGCGCAACGAGATCGAAGCCCATATCGACAACCCGGCTGAATCGACGATCTTCCAGTCGGCGCCCACGGTTCTTGCCAACAAGGAACTGACCGCCTTCATCTGCGACTATGTGCGCCTCATCATCATCGGCAATGCCCGCTCCCACGAGATCGAAGCGCTGATGGACGAGGAGATCCAGACGATCACCCGCGACAAGATGAAGCCCTACAACGCGCTCAACACGATGGGCGACGCCTTCCCCGCCATCGGCATCGTCGCCGCCGTTCTCGGCGTCATCAAGGCCATGGGCGCCATCAACGAGAGCCCGGAAATCCTCGGCGGCAAGATCGCCGCCGCCCTCGTCGGCACGCTGCTCGGCGTGTTCCTGTCCTATTCCATCGTCACGCCCATCACCACCAACATCAAGGTCGTGCGCGAAAAGCAGAACCGCCTCTACATCATCGTGAAGCAGACGCTGCTCGCCTACATGAACGGCTCCGTGCCGCAGGTGGCGCTGGAATACGGCCGCAAGACCATCTCCTCCTACGAGCGCCCGTCGATCGACGCGGTGGAGCAGGAAATGATGAACCCCGGCGGCGGTTCGAAGGCGGCCTAAGAGATGAGAGAAGCGAGCGTGAGCGAAACCCCGACCCTAGACCCGATCGTGCTGGCCCGCCTCACCGGCCGGCTCGGCGACCAGGCAACGATCTCCAAGCTCTGCGCCAGTCTCGGCGACGTCTTCGCCGAGTTCCTGCCGGACATGCTGGAGAGCGAGCTCGGTTTCGAGGTTGCGGTCTCCTATGCGGGTTTCGAGACGGGCAGATACGGTCCGCTGGTCGAAGGCCTCGGCGGCGCCATGGCGTTCTGCGACGCGTCGCTGCGCGACTGGTGCGATCGCTTCACGCTGATCTGCGACAGCCCGATGATCATAACGCTCGTCGAGAACATGCTGGGCGCCGTCAGCGATTCGATCGAGGATCCCGAGCCGCGCCCGCTCTCCAAGATCGAGCTCGACCTAGCCGCCATGATGTTCGACCGGATCTCCGGCGTGGTGAAGACCGCCGTCAACGGCGCGAACGGCTTCGAGCCCTTTCTCGGCCCGGCGCACAATGCGGAAACCCGCAAGGCGGCCGACGACGGCTCGGACGACACGTTCGTCGCCATGGTCAACATGGCCGTCGGCATCGGGCCGGTGCTCTCGACCTTCCATATCGTCGTGCCGCAGAGCGTTTTGCTGAAATCCACCATCACCGCGCCGAAACCGGCGAATGTGGCGAAGACCCGCGTCGAATGGAGCGACCAGCTCGGCGAGCAGGTCCGCCGCTCCAAGGTGACGCTGGAGGCGCGCATCCGACTGGAAGCCCAGACGCTCGACACGATCAGCCGGTTGCAGGCGGGCGACATCATCCCGTTCAACGAGACGGGCGACGTTCGCGTCGAAGTGGCCGCCAACGGTCGCAACCTCTATGTCTGCGAGTTCGGCCGCTCCGGCGCCCGCTACACGGTTCGCGTCAAGGATACCTACGGCTCGGAGGAAGACCTTCTCCAGCACATCATCGGATAGTTTAGGCATGAAGCCTGACGAGTGGCACGCCTCAGGCAAGTTTCGAATGGAATAGTGGTCTTATGGCACCGAAGAAAACACCCATCGCTGACGACATGACGTCTTCCCTCAACGCGGGCGACCAGGAACTGGAGCAGGCGATCGACGACCTGCGCGGCGTTCTTCAGAAGGATTCGGCCGGCGCGTTCGGCGCCGACCTGCCGGCGACAATCGACAATGACCCGCTTGCCGCCTTCGGCGGCGATTTCGGCAGCTCGGACTTCGGCGGCGGCGCGGCCACGTCGGATTTCGGTGGCGGCGCCAGCTTCGGCGGCACCGATTTCGGGGGCGGCACCGATTTTGGCGCCGATCTCGGCGAAGCGGCCCGGCCGGGCAGCGCGCTCACGTCCAATATGGACCTCATCATGGACATCCCGATCGATCTTCAGATCGTTCTGGGCTCGTCGCAGATGCAGGTCTCGAGCCTCATGAACCTCTCGGAGGGCGCCACGATCGCGCTCGACCGCCGCATCGGCGAGCCCGTCGAGGTCATGGTCAACGGCCGTGTCATCGGCCGCGGCGAAATTACCGTTCTTGAAAATGACGACACCCGCTTCGGGGTCAAGCTCATCGAAGTGAAGAGTACACGCAAGGTCTGATACCGGTTCAGGTCTCAGGGGGATGATCCATGATGGATTTCGAAAATTTCGGCACCTCCACAGCGGTCGGCGCACCGCTATCGCAGGTCGAGAAGGCGGCAGCCGTGCTTCTGGCCATGGGCAAGGGTGTTGCCGGCAAGCTCTTGAAGTATTTTACCCAGAGCGAGCTCCAGGCGATCATCGCCTCCGCGCAGAACCTGCGCGCCATCCCGCCGCATGAATTGCTGGATCTCGTCAACGAGTTCGAGGACCTCTTCACCGAGGGCGCCGGCCTCATGGACAATGCCAAGATGATGGAAGGCATTCTCGAAGAAGGCCTGACGCCGGACGAAGTGGACGGACTGCTCGGCCGCCGCGCCACCTTCCAGGGCTACGAGACGACGATCTGGGACCGTCTGCAGGACGCCGATCCGGTCTTCGTCGCAAAGTTCCTGCTCAACGAGCACCCGCAGACCATCGCCTATATCCTGTCCATGATGCCGTCGGCCTTCGGCGCCAAGGTGCTGCTGGAGATCCCGGAGGATCACCGCGCCGACATCATCAACCGTACCGTCAACCTGAAGGATGCGAGCCCGAAGGCGACCGCCATCGTCGAGGCGCGCGTCATCGAGATGATCAATGCGCTCGACGCGGACCGCAACTCGGTGGGTTCGAACAAGGTCGCCGACCTCATGAACGAACTCGAAAAGTCGCAGGTCGACGAAATGCTCGCCTCGCTCGAAACGGTCTCCACCGAATCGGTCAAAAAGGTCCGCCCGAAGATCTTCCTCTTCGAAGACGTGCTCTACATGCCGCAGAGAAGCCGCGTGTCGCTGTTCAACGACGTCTCCGGCGACATCATCACGGCGGCGCTCCGCGGCTCGACGATGGAACTGCGCGAATCGATCCTCTCCTCGATCGGCGCACGCCAGCGCCGCATGATCGAATCCGATCTCGCTGCCGGCGACCAGGGCGTCAACCCGCGCGAGGTGGCGATCGCACGCCGCTCGATCACGCAGGAAGCCATCCGCCTGGCCGCTGCCGGACAAATCCAGTTGAAGGAGAAGGAACAGGCGCGCGAAGCGGCCTGATCCCGCTTGACACGGTAACGCCACAGGCGGAGCGTAACCCCGGCCCGAATCTCCTGAAATGGCGGTTCGGGCCGTTTCTTTTAGGGAGCGCGACGTGTCGGACGACGACAAAGACAGCAAAACAGAACTCCCGACCGAGAAGAAGATTCGCGATGCGATGGAGAAGGGCAACACGCCCTTCTCACGCGAAATCACCATCTTCGCCTCGACGCTCGCGATCTATCTCTTCCTCGTCTTCTTCATGCCGGGCGGCATCGCGCGGATGAACGAGACGTTGCGCGACTTCTTCGAGCAGCCGGAGGCCTGGAACCTCAAGACCGGCACCGACGTCATCGCTATCTTCCGCCATCTCGGCTGGGAGGCCGCAGCGCTGCTGACCCCCATTCTCGTCATGATGATGGTCTTCGGCATCGCCTCCTCCGTCTTGCAGAACCTGCCGAGCCCGGTGCTCGAGCGCGTGCGCCCGCAGATTTCCCGCCTCAGCCCGGTGAAAGGCCTCGGGCGCCTGTTCGGCAAGCAGGGCCTCGTCGAGTTCGCCAAGTCGCTGATCAAGATCCTGCTGGTCTCGCTCGTCGTTGCGCTTGCCATGCGCGGCAACTATTTCGCCTCGCTCGACACGATGTTCTCCGAGCCGGCGGCGCTGATCATGATGATCACCGCCGACATCAACAAGGTGCTGCTGATCATCCTCTTCGCCACCGCGCTGATCGCCGGCATCGACTTCGCCTGGACGCGCCATCACTGGTTTTCCGAACTGATGATGACGAAGCAGGAGGTGAAGGAGGAAATGAAGCAGTCGCAGGGCGACCCGATCATCAGGGCCCGCATGCGCTCGATCCAGCGCGACCGCGCCCGCCGGCGCATGATGACGGCCGTTCCGCGCGCCACGCTCGTCATCGCAAATCCGACCCACTTCGCCGTAGCCCTGCGTTACGTGCGCGAAGAAGGCGACGCGCCTGTCATCGTCGCCAAGGGCCAGGACCTCGTGGCGCTGAAGATTCGCGAGATCGCCGAGGAGAATGGAATACCGGTTTTTGAAGACCCGCCGCTCGCACGCTCAATGTTTGCGCAAGTCTCGGTGGATAGTGTCATTCCGCCGGTGTTTTACAAAGCCGTGGCAGAGCTGATTCACCGGGTTTACGCAGCTTCGCCCCAGACCAGACGGGTAAACTAGATCCGATGAGAAAATGCACCTATTCCGCAGAGCGCGAGAAGATTGTTGCTGAAGCAATCTGCCCGGTCGCCACAGAGCTCCGACTGCTCGACGCCGCCGATCTCGTCTCGTTGTTGCGTTTCGAGTGCTACGGTAACCTGGCCGATCTGGTCTCCTCGGCGGCGGAGCTGTATTTCCTGCCCGGCACGGTGAATTTCGGCGCCGGCGGCGACTACAGCCTGGATTGGGGCACCGAGCCGGAAGTGACGCTCGACATGGAGCTGCGCCCGCAGGGTGTCACGGTCTATGCGAAGCTTCTGTTGCAGAAGGACACGGCAGGCGTTGAGGTGACCCATGTCGCCTTCAACAATCCGTCCGCCGATCCGGACGACAACACGGCCTTCCTGCGCAAGAGCCTCCAGGAGGCGCGCTACGTGACATCCGGCGGCACGGCGCCACCGGCTCTGCACGCCCATTAAGGCAAAAGGCTTGTCAGGTAATGTAGCCGAGGCGGATCGCCTTGGCGATCGCCTGGATGCGGTTGACGGCGTCCAGCTTCGTCGTCGCCGTGCCGAGATAGGCGTTCACCGTGTGCACGGAAAGGCCCATCTTTTCGGCGATCGCTTCCGAGATGCAGCCGTCGCCGGCCATCTGGAGGCAGGCGATCTCGCGTTCGCTGAGCGCTTCGGAGGGCGCGAGTTTCTTTTCCTCGCAGGCCAGCATGTCGATCAGCACCTGGCAGCTCTTCATGTGCATGTCGACGATAAGGTCGCTGGACGGCGCGATGAAGGGGCCGGTGAAGACGACATAGCCATTGCCGTGCGCGCCGAGGCGAACGGGGAAGGCCATGCCCGACCAGGCGAGCAGCCGCGGCGGAAGACGCGTCGTGAAGGGTTCGGCGCCCGATTCGGCGAACTGGTTGTCGCCCACCCCTTCCCAGATCAGCGGCAGCATGGACGCTTCGAGATGGGCGAGCATGGCGGGGCCGTAGGCTTCGATCAGCGAACGGGCATTGCCATCGACATCCTGCGCCCAGTTGTGCAGCGAGAGCGTCAGCTTGCGCGCCGACGGCAGGCCGTGGCCACTGAGGCGGAGCACGGCGAAGTGCTCGGCGCCGATGATCGTCTGCATCACCTGGAGACGGGAAACGAAATCGGAGACCCGCACCGCTTTCGGCGGTCGCGCAAACCGGATTTCCGTCTCGATGGCTGCGGGGGCGGAAAGCTGGATGTCCATGATTGCCTCCTCAGACCAGGCTGTTGCGAACGGCCCAGGCAATTGCCTCGGATCGCGTCTTGGTCGCGGTCTTGCGCATCACGCTGGTGATGTAGTTGTTGATCGTGTTGCGCGAAATGCCGAGGATGACGGCGATCTCGTCGCTCGTCTTGCCTTCGGCGATCCAGTAGAGGCACTCGATTTCGCGCTCCGTCAGCTCCATTTCGCGATCCTGCCGGAGGATAGCGCCCTTGCAGCAGACGCTGGCGAAATAGCCGGTCATGACGCCGACATCGCGCAGCTTGCTCTGGGAGAGGATGAAATGCTCCGGGAAGAGCAGCAGCAGCGACATGCGGGCCCGGCCGACATGGAAGGCGATGATGCAATATTCGCGGCTGATGCCCTTCGGCACCGGCATGCCCTCGGCAAGGTGGCTGAAGCAGGGCTTCAGCAGGCCGAGGCACTTGTCGAGCTCGCTCATGCGGGACTGGCTGGCAAGCACGGCGCCGGCAATGCTGCGCACCATGTCGAACGGCCAGTCCGAAGCCACGACGGTCTCGAGCCCCGCTTCGGGCGAGACGTCGTGACGCAAGAGAAGATAGTGGGAGGCGCTGACATAATCGGTCAGGGCCTTGAGACCGGTGGACAGGCCCGCGCGGTCGGCGCAGCGTCCGAGGTGTTTAATCAGAAGCTCACGCGCACTCTTACGCTCACCTGACTCGGCAGAGAATCCATAGGATTCCCAGGCCGTAACATCCGACCGGATCGTTTCCATGATAGCCCCCTGTTCCGAATCCGCACGGTCGTTCCCGCCTCCTTCCTGCCAGAAGTTCGGAACCGTCCGAACTTCTCCCAGTCAGGCCGCATCGACGAGAATCACCAAGCGAATCAGTGACTAAAGTGTACATCGGCTATCGCTAAAAACCACCGCCATCTTCTCGGGATTTACTTTTGCCGGCTTCCGTGAGTCGATTCGAAACGGGTGATTTGCCGGCTTGCGAAGTGACTAATCTCGCCGGCACCCACAGGTAAGATATTGTTAACCATACAATATTCAGCTACCGCAACCGGAGCGCCGCCCGAAAGTGAACGCTAATTCGATTCACGATTGTGAATAAATAATACAAATCACAACCATAGAGGTCATAAACTTTTTGCGAGCATCGGCGGCGTGTGGAGTCGGTCAGCCGGGAAGTGACTCCGCCGGCGAAAAAATTGCGCGGTTCGACCAGGCGAGCGTTGCCGAAATGCGACACGAATTGGCAAATCAGCGTCGCCGTTTTGTCATCCGCAAAAGCAAGGGCGCGGTCGTTGCCGACCGCGCCCGATGTTTTTCGAGATTTTGGACCCGTCAGGCCGCCGCTTCCTTCTCGACCGCCCACTTGCGCAGGATCTTGGCAGCGCGCTCTTCGCTGATCTCGACCATGCGGCCGAGGCGGCGTTCGGGGCCTTCCTTGACGCGGCGGTTGAAGGTACCGTCGCCATCGTCGCCGGCATTGAGCAGGTCGTCCGTGCTGTCGAAGCCAAAGTCTGCGCCAAAGCCGTCCATGAGGGTGGCACCGGGGCCGCCAACGCCGGCCGCCGGCGAGAAGTCGGGCAGTTCGAGGCCGGCCGCATCGCTTTCCAGCGCGTTGGCCGTGGCACCGCCGCCGGTGACCGAGCGGACCGCCGGGCGAAGGCCGAACCACACCACCACGATGGCGACGCCGAGGAACGCGAGTGCGTTGATGATGCCGCCGAGATTGCGCGTCAGCACCTCCATGATGCCCGGACCCGCCACTGCCTGGTCGAGCAGCTGGTGGTCGAGGAACTCCATGGCGTTGATCGTCACGACATCGCCGCGGTCGGTGCTGAGGCCTGCGGCCGAAGAGACGATCTTCTGCATATCGGTTATATAAGCGTCGATTTTCGCCTGGTCCGCGGGTTCGCCAACCATTGCAGCTATGCGGGCGCGGTTGACGACGACTGCGACAGACAGTTTCTCGACCGCAAAGCCGCTGCGCACGGTGGCGACGGTCTTGCTGTTGATCTCGTAGTTGGTCTGCTCTTCCTTCTTGTCGGCTTCGTCGCTCGACTTCTGGCCGTTGGCGTCGCCTTGGGGACCGCCTTGGGGAATGTTCTGCTCGACGGTCGCGGCCTTGTTGTCGGCCTGCTGTTGCGACTTCTGCGTTTCGCGCGTCACCCGCACCGAGCGTTCGACACGCGATTCCGGATCGTAGACGGTCTCCTGAATCTGCTGAGAGTCCGTGTTGAGCGAGGCGGTGACACTTGCGCGGAAATTTTCCATGCCGAGGAAAGGTGCAAGTGCCTTTTCGATGTTGCGCTCGACTTCGCTCTGCACGGTCTGCACGGCCGTCAGCGAGCGATTGACCGCGCCGTTTTCCGCATCGTCGCCGGAGGCGAGAAGCTGGCCGGCCGAATCGAGGATGGTGACGCCGTCGACTTCGAGGCCGGGCACGGAAGCGGCAACCAGATGGCGGATCGCGCCGGCCGATTCACGGCCGACCTGGGCGCTGGCGCGGATCATCACGGAAGCGGTCGGCACCTGCTCTGCTTTACGGAAGTTGCCGCGCTCCGGCATGACGATGTGCACGCGGGCGGCGGCGATGCCGCTGATCTGCTGGATGGTGCGGGCGATTTCGCCTTCGAGGGCACGAACGCGCGTCACCTCCTGCATGAAGGAGGTGAGGCCGAGCGAGCCGACCTTGTCGAAGAGTTCGTAGCCGGAATTGGCGCTGTTGGGCAGGCCGCGTTCGGCGAGATAGAGCCGCGCCTTGCCCGTCTGGCCGACCGGCACCTCGATACTGGCGCCGTCCGTTCCGGTGTTGAAGTCGATATTGGCTTCGGCGAGCGCCAGGCTGATCTGGTTCACGTCGGTCTTTTCCAGACCGACATAGAGCGTCTCGTAGGAGGGTTTGTTCACGATGATCCCGGCGGCAAGCACAAGGCCGACCGAGACGACGGCCGCTCCCGCCAGCATCGCGAGCTTCGCCTGACCTAGCGAAGCCAGGTTCCTGTAGACTTTCGTCAACTGTTCCAACAGATTCATTCTGTTCCCGCACGGACTAGTCGCCTGGATACCGGACAACATGCCGGCGCGATCAGACGCATTTTCAATCTCGTGGGACGAAACCGGCGCATTTCCGCACGCGCCGCCTGCCCCATGGAATACCTGGATCTAACTGACCCGACATGGAGACTAGCCGGCGAAACTTGCGCGAGCATTTCGTTGCGGGGCACTGGTGAGGGCCGCACGACGCAGGACGGCGCCACAGGGGCGCCGCCAAACTCACTGATCATAATGTGGGATCGACTAGAAGGCCTCGAAGTCGCCGACTGCCTTGCCGATCGGCTGGGAATGGCCGTGGCGCATTCCGTTGCTCAGCGCCTTCTGCATGTCGGCAAGCTTCACCAGATTGAGCGCCGTCGTGACGTCGACGATCCAGTTCTCCGGAATGCTCGCGGTGATCGTGTCGATGAACTCGGCGAGGCCCCGCGTCTTCTGGACGGCAAGGTCTATGCCCTGCAGCACCATCAGGCGTTCGGCATGGTCGAGCACCGCCTCGCCGTGGACGCCGGAAAGCTGCGGCTCGATACGTTCGATCAGATAGGCGACATCGTGCAGTTCGGACACGATCCGCATCAGGACATCCGGAAGGGCTTCCTCCATGGCAGTCGCTGCACTCAGATACTCGGCTTGCATGGGTGACCCTTTTTATACCCTGTTCACTTCCTTGGAGCGCGATTGCCCGGTCAGAAGAATTCGATCGAGCTTTCGGCGGGCCTGGCGACGGGAACGGGCCGCTGCTCCAGCGCCACCGTCTTCTGCGTCTCGACGCCCGTCAGCGCATATTGCCGGGCCCGGCCGCTCGACGGCCAGTATTCCAGCTTGCGCCCATGCTCGCCGCCGGTGCTTTCGCCGACGACCTTGATGCCTTCGTCCATCAGGAACTGCCGGGCGAACAGCGCGTTCTGCTCTCCGACATTGGAGAAGCGCGCGATCGTCCTCGCGCCCCCGAAGATCTTCGCCTCCAGCCGGTCGCGCCGCGCGCCCTGCTTCAAAAGGCCGTTGATCAGGAGTTCCATCAGGTGCACGCCGTAGCGCGTGGCGTCGCCGCCCGAGGCCATGGCCTCGACCGAGCCCGGCAGCAGGAAATGATTCATGCCGCCGACGCCAATCACCGGGTCGCGCATGCAGGCGGCCACGCACGAGCCGAGAATGGTGGTGAGCACCACATTCGGATCGTTGAGGACCTTGTATTCGCCCTGAATGACATGGACGCGGCGCGTCCCGGCGTCTGTTATCATTTCAACGCCCCGAACACGGCTTCGATCGCTGCCTTCATCTTTTCGATGGTGAAGGGTTTGGCGAGAACGTTGTTGGCACCGAGTGCGGCCGCCTTCTGCACCAGGGCACGGTCGCCCTGCGCGGTCAGGATGATGAAGGCCGCCTTCTTGGTGGTGGGGTTGGACCGCACCGCCTGAAGGAACTCGATGCCGTCCATCTTCGGCATGTTGAAGTCGGAGATGACCAGGTGGTGCGGCTGCTGGGCCATGATGGCCATGCCCTGCGCACCGTCACCGGCCGCCGTGATCTGTTTGAAGCCGAGCTGTTGCAAGGCATCGCCCAGCAGCAGGCGACTGGTGACCTGATCGTCGACGATGAGGACTTTGATTTTTTCAGCGATAGACATTATTCGCTCCCTTCTCTACGGGCCGCAGTGATTTTCAAGACTTCCTCCCCGATGGAGGAGAGCGGAAACTGGTGTTCTACGGCGCCAAGCTCGAAAGCCACTCGCGGCATTCCATATACGACGCAGGTTTTTTCATTCTGACCGATGGTCCGCGCCCCTGCATGGCGCATTTTCAACAGGCCGCTTGCCCCGTCCCGGCCCATGCCGGTGAGGATGACGCCGACCGCATTGCGGCCGGCAAGTTCGGCCACCGAATCAAACAGCACATCCACCGATGGGCGATGACCGTTGACCGGATCCCGTTCCACCAGCCGGCAGCAGGGTGCATGCGGGTTGGAGACCTGGAGATGACGGTCGCCGCCGGGCGCCAGGTAGATCTTGCCGATCTCCAGGCGGGCACCGTCCGTCGCTTCCTGCACCACGGGCGCGCAGAGCCGGTGCAGCCGGTCGGCGAAGCTCTTGGTGAAGGATGGCGGCATGTGCTGGGTGATGACGGTCGGCGGGCAATTGACCGGGAACTTCTGCAAGACCGCGATCAGCGCTTCCACGCCGCCCGTCGAGGCGCCGATGGCGACGACCCGGCGGCCGGGCTTGTAGCTGACGGCCGGGTTGACGTTGGCGGCGGTCGGCGCCAGCGGCGGCACGTCCGTGCGGACCTGGCGGCGCTGCGAGCGGGCGGCGGCCTTCACCTTCTCGGCGAGGTCGCCGAAAGGGCGGGCGTCGCCCGGCTGCGGTTTTCCCACGCAGTCGAAGGCACCGATTTCGAGCGCCATCAGCGAGGCTTCCGCACCGCGATGCGTCAGCGTCGAGACCATGATGACCGGCATCGGCCGGAGCTTCATGATCTTGTCGAGGAATTCGAGCCCGTTCATGTTCGGCATCTCGATATCCAGCGTCACGACGTCCGGATTGAGCTGCTTGATCGCGTTGCGGGCTTCCATGGCGTCGCCGGCCTGGCCGACGACGTCGACGTCCGGATCGGCATTGAGCACGGCCGTGATCAGGCCGCGCATGGTCGGCGAGTCGTCGACGACGAGTACGCGCGCGGGTGCCATCATGCGCTCCTCCTGTGCTTGCCCGTGTAGCGGTAGGTTGTGATGCCGATATTGTCGAACTGGTTCTTCGCCTCGCCGGCAACACGCTCCGAGTGGCCGATATAGAGGTGGCCCGCGTCGCCCAGCATGCCGGCAAACCGCGACCAGATCTTCATCTGCGTCGGCTCGTCGAAATAGATGACGACGTTGCGGCAGAAGATCACGTCGAACGGCCCCTTGAACGGCCATTGCGCCATCAGGTTCAGTTCGTTGAAGGTGACGAGGCGCTTCACCCGGTCGTCGACCTGCCACTTCTGCCGCCCGGCGATCTCCGTCTCGCGGAAGAACTGCTTGCGCATGGCCGGGTTGACGGTCTCGAGGGCCGTCGCGTCATAGGCGCCGGCCCGGGCGATCGCCAGGATCTTCGGGTCGATATCCGTCGCCAGGATGCGGAAGTCGTAATCGGCGGCGTTCGGCATCAGCGACAGCACGGTCAGCGCGATCGAATAGGGCTCCTGCCCGTCCGAACAGGCGGCCGACCAGATGCGCACGCGGCCGCCGTTGCGGGCCCGCGCCAGGAGGTCCGGCAGCACGTCGCTCTTCAGGTGGTCGAAATGGTGGTTTTCGCGGAAGAAGCGGGTGAAGTTCGTCGTCAGGTGCGACAGCATCTCCTTGCGCGGGCCGGCACCGGCCGGCGAGGAGACGAGCGCGCAATATTCCCGGAACCCCTTGAGGCCGAGCTGGCGGATATGCTTCGACAGGCGCGAATAGACGAGCGAGGCCTTGGTCTCGTTGAGATAGATACCGGCATCCGCATAGATCATGGCCGCAATCTCGGAGAGGTCCTTGCGCGTCAGCGGGTATTCGCCGCTGGCAAGGCACTCGTCCGGAGACTGTCTCGCATCGATGGCCGGGGAATGGGTCATGCAGCTTCGCTTTCCGTATGCGGGAAGAGGGCATCGAGTTCGAGGAGGCAGATCATGCGGCCCTCGATGGCGAGGATGCCGCGGGCATAAGCCTTCGCCGCCTCACTGGCGATGTCCGGCGTCGGCTGCATGTTCTCGTCGGTCACGGTCAGGATGTCGGAGACCGCATCGACGAGCAGGCCCACCACCCTCGCCCCGACCTGGGCGACGATGATGACGTGGCGCACGGTCGGCTCCGCCGGCTTCATGCCGAGGCGCAGCGACAGGTCGACGATCGGCAGTACGGCACCGCGCAGGTTGATCACGCCCAGCACATAGGAGGGCGCGTGCGGCATCGACGTCGCCGGGGTCCATCCACGGATCTCCCGGACCGACATCACGTTCACGCAGAACTCCTGGTCGCCGATCCTGAAGGCGATCAGCTCCCGTCCGTGCGTGAGATTGTTTACCGCGTACGTCATTGTCTCTTAACCGGTTGCAGCGAGCGAGATGTCTTGTCTGAGCGACTGGCCACGCGAGGCGGCAACCACCGCATCGACGTCCAGGATGAGGGCCACGCGGCCGTCGCCGAGGATGGTCGCGGCGGCAATGCCGGGCACGTGGGTGTAGTTCGCCTCCAGGCTCTTGATGACGACCTGGCGCTGACCCTGGATGGCATCGACCATCAGGGCACGCTGGCCGCCGCCTTCCGATTCGACGAGCAGGGCGACGCCGTCCATCGGATTGGCCTGCGTGTTGCGGAAGTTGAGGATCCGGCCGACATCCACCAGCGGGCAGAAGGAGTTGCGGATCGAGATGAGGCGCTGCGAGGCGCCGAAGGAGTGGATGGCGGAAGCTTCCGGCTGGAGCGTCTCGACGATGGCCGTCAGCGGCACGACCAGCGTCTGGCCGGCGACGGTCACCACCATGCCGTCGAGGACGGCGAGCGTCAGCGGCAGGCTCATGGTGAAGACGGAGCCCTGGCCGGGCTTGGACGAGATCGAGATGCGGCCCCCGAGCGCCTGGATCGAGCGCTTGACCACGTCCATGCCGACGCCGCGGCCGGAAAGGTCCGAAACCTTGTCTGCGGTGGAGAAGCCGGCGTGGAAGATCAGGTTGTCGATTTCCTCGTCCGACAGGTTGGCATCGGCCGCGATCAGGTCGTTGTCGATCGCCTTCTGGCGCACCTTCTCGCGGTTGATGCCGGCGCCGTCGTCGGCAAGCTCGATGACGATGCGGCCGGACCGGTGTTTTGCCGTCAGGCGAACGGTGCCTTCCGGGTTCTTGCCGAGCGCTTCGCGCTTTTCCGGCATTTCCAGGCCGTGGTCGACGGCGTTGCGGATCATATGCGTCAGCGGCTCGGCGAGCTTGTCGATGACGGTCTTGTCGACTTCGGTGTTCTCGCCTTCCGTGATGAGGCGGACCGACTTGCCGGTAATGTCGGCGATTTCGCGAACGGTACGGGCCATGCGCTGGAACACCGGCTTTACCGGCTGCGCGCGGATGGCCATCACCGAATCCTGGATCTCGCGGGTGAGCTGCTGCAGCTCTTCGAGGCCCATATTGATGGAGGACGTGCCGTTGGTGTCGTTCTCGACGACGCTCTGCGAGAGCATCGCCTGGTTGATGACGAGCTCGCCGACGAGGTTGATCAGGCGGTCGACGCGGTCGAGGTCGACGCGGATCGTCTGGCCTGCGGCGGCGGCCTGGTTGGCCTGTGCGGCACTGGCGGCGGAAGCCGCGGCCTTGGCGTTTTCGGCGGCGCGGCTTGCCACCTGCGCCACCTTGCTGACGGTTTCGGCGGCGGCGACGGCGGCAGCCGCGTCGCTTTCAAGGACGGCCGGCTCGTCGTCCGCGGCGGTCGAACCGCCCTCGTCGAGGATCGACAGGTCGAAGGGTACGGGCTGCATCGGCAGCTCTTCGTCGCTCGCCGCCTCGCTGGCGATATCTTCCTCGATGGTGCGGATGTCGAGATCGCAATCCCACTCGGCGAATTCGAAGACGGAACGCACGCCGTCCTCGCCCTTGTCCGTCGTCACCGAGATCTTCCAGGAGAAATAGGCTTCCTCCGGGTTCATCTTGTCGAGCGGCGGCAGGCTGTCCATGTCGCAATAGATGCTCATCTCGCCGAGACGGGAGAGATCGCGCAGAAGCAGGGCCGCTTCGTTGCCCTTGGCGTAGAGATCCTTCTTCGGCTTGAAGAGGACCTGGCAGGTCGGCACGTAGCGATCGGCCGGTTCCTCGTCGAAATCGCCAAAGGAGAACGGGATCGGCTGGAAGCCTTCGTCGTTGACCACCGGCTTTTCGACGACCGGCGCCGGCGCGGCGGCCTTCTGAGCAGCGGCTGCGGGTTTCGGCGCGGGGGCCTCGGCAGCGGCCGGCACTTCGCCGTTCGCCAGCGCTTCCAGTTCGCGGATGAGGGTGCGGCTGCGCGCCTCGTCGACGCTTCCGCCGTCGCGCGCCGCATTGGTCAGGTCCGCCAAGACGTCGGCGGATTTCAGCATGACCTTCAGGACGTCCTGGGTCGGCTCCAGCTTGTTGGATCGAACGCAATCCAGTGTCGTCTCGAACACATGGGCGAAGGAAACGAGGTCATCGAGGCCGAATGCACCGGCACCGCCCTTGATCGAATGCACGGCGCGGAACACGGCGTTGACCGTCTCCGGGTCGCGATCCCCGTCGTTCAACTTCAAGAGACCCGATTCCAGTTCCGCGAGTTGCTCCTCGCACTCCTGGAAGAAAATCTCTTTGATTTCGTTCATATCCATCGGGAGAAATCCTGGATTAGGCGGTTACGCGCTCGATTGCGTCGATCAGCTTCGTCGGATCGAAGGGCTTTACGATCCAGCCCGTGGCGCCGGCCTGGCGTGCACGGTTCTTCTTTTCGGCGTCGCTTTCGGTCGTCAGAACGAGGATCGGGATCGCCCGGTACTTCTCGTTGCGGCGCACGCCCTCGATGAAGCCGAAGCCATCGAGACGCGGCATGTTGATGTCGGTGACGATGACATCCGGGTTCGCGTTTTCCAGAACTTCCAGACCCTCGATGCCGTCTTCGGCCTGGATGGTCTCGAAGCCCGCATTGTTGAGGGTCACGAGAAGCATGTTTCGAATTGTCCGGGAATCATCCACGGTGAGTACTTTTTTCTTCATTGCCTAGCCTCCTGTGCCAGCAAGTGATCAATATTCACGCCAATAAGTTGCATTGTCTTCATGAAAGGTTCGGATACCTTGGTGTAGGTGAAGGGTTGCTTGTCCTCCTCCCAGCTCTTGGCGCCAGCCATCAATACCTGGGCACAGAGCGCACCGACCCGCTCGACTGCCGAAGCGTCGATGACGAGCGGACCGCCCTTCAGCCCCATGAGCTGTGCATGCAGCGCCGTCGCCTCGTTGAGGTCGAGGACGGGGGCAAGGCTTAGACTTTTCTGAGCGGCTTTCTTGCTCGCCATTACCGGTTTCCTTGTCTGCGTCTGTGCAAAATCATCGTTGTCTCGTTCCGGCCGGCGGGCGGATGGCTTCCTTCGGAAAGCCGGCTGCGCGCCGTCGAGAACCAGTGTCGGGGCCGTCTCTCCGTCATCTCACCCTCCGAAACCGACGGCGCGCGCCGTGAGGACATCGAGGGGTGAAGCCTGCATGTCGTTGCGTTCGGCGGCGACACGCGTTTCCGCCGGCGCGGAACGCGGGTTGCGACGAAGGTCGCGGCCCGACGAAACGTGGAATTCCCGAATCGTGCGGCCGAGTTCGAGAATGACCCTGTGCAGGTCGCCGCCGGCCTCGCCGATGCGGCCCGCATCCGAAGCGTCGGCTTCGAGCGCACGGCCGGCCCGGCCGATATCCGTGGTGACGCCGTTCAGCCCTTCGGCATCGACGGCGCTTTCGCGCACGATGCCGGTGATGGCGGCGTTGATGTCGGCAACCTGGCGCACGATGTTGCCGATCGCGTCCTGGGTGCGGTGAACGTGCTCGACGCCGGCTTCCACCTGCGCCTTGGTGCCCGTCACCAGCTGCTTGATCTCACGGGCCGCATCCGCCGAGCGCTGGGCGAGTGCCCGCACTTCCTGCGCGACGACCGCAAAGCCGCGACCGCTGTCGCCGGCCCGCGCAGCCTCGATGCCGGCATTGAGCGCCAGCAGATTGGTCTGGAAGGCGATCTCGTCGATCACGCCGATGATCTGGCCGATCTTTTCCGCCGACGCCTCGATATCCGCCATCGCGGACATGGCTTCGCCGACGATGTTGCCGCTCTCCGTGACGGACTGCTGCGTGGCGGCGGCGGCCGACTGCGCCTTGCGGGTTTCGCCGAGCGTCTGGCGCACGCGCTCGACGATGGTGCCGAGGGCGTTGGCCGTCTCGATCAGGCTTGCCGACTGCTCGGCGGAGCGGGCCGACAGCGCACCGGCACCCGAGGCGAGCGTGCCGACGAGGCGATCGGATTCCGTCGCGCGATCGGCGGCGGTTGTGAGATGCGACTGGATTTCGTCGAGCGCGCCGTTCAGCGTCTCGGCAAGCTCGCGCCAGGCATCCGGCATTTCGCCGGAAACACGGGCGGAAAAATCGAGGGCGGAGAGGCTGCGGATCGTGTCGCCGAAGACGCGATCAAGTTCGGCGCGGTCCTCGCGGCGCTGTTCGCCAAGCGCCCGTTGATGCGCATGGCGCAATTCGTTGAAGCGCAGCGAGACGCCGATTTCCGCATCGACAAACGCCGTGCGGAGGAAGGCGGAGATGAGACCGGTCAATTCCTGGCGGCGCGCCTTGGCGCCGGAGAAGAGGGATTTCGGCCAGTATTCCTCGATCAGGCCGGTGACGACCGTTTCGACAACGACCGAATGACCGGAAATGCGCCAGCGCGGGTCGAGGCCCATCTGGCTTTCGCTGTCGGACAGGACCTTGACCCGTTCGGCATAGAGCGCATCGAACCGCGCGTCGGTCAGCACGCTCCAGTGGGAGCTCTGGAGGTCGTGCAGGCGGTCGATCTGGCGCTCGCTCTGGAAATGGCGGGCGGCATCGGGAAAGGTCTGGAAACGCTGGAAGAGATCGCGAAGTGCGATCTCGACATGCCGTTCGAGCGTCTGGCGGTGGCGGCGGAGCGTATCGCCTTGCGTGCCTTCGATGCCGGCAAAGCGCAAACGGTCGCGCAGGCTGGCTGCCTGTCCCGTTCGTGCCTGTTCTGCCGGCATTTCCTGCACCAAACTGCTCCCAAACCAACAATGCCCCGGCCACCCGCAACGGATGGACGACTGAATTCTCGCATGGAGAGATTGGCTGACCGAGCCGTGCTCACGCGGCGGCATGGAGATGCCACCCATCGATCCATGATCAAATTCGGTGAAACTCGAATACCGGTTCGGATCCGGTACGGCGGTTCGGCATCATGCCTGGGTGAGAAATGGCGAATTTCCCATTCCGACGTGTAGAGCAATGTTTATGGTTAATTCCTTGCCTGAAGGTTAATAGTTCATGGCTTGCTTCTGGCATCGCTAAAATTAACCCGAACCGCCGTAACGTCAGCCACACGCAAGCTCGCGCGCGTAGGGTCAAGGCGTAAACTGACAATGATGTCAGGAGGAACGAACAATGATTGTTCTGGGATTGGGCGCAGCGCTGATCGCTTCTGCAACGCTTGCCGCCATCTACATGCTTCTCGACATCGATGCGGGTCGCGCCCCGGCCAAGGCCCGGGTGTTCTGATATAGGCCTCAGCTCTCCGTAACGAGCGCGCGCCAGCGCGCGGCATAGTCGGCTGCGCCCCGTGGCAGGCCGTCGTCAATCGTCACCAGTGCAGGCTCCGGCGCGCTCCCCGCCGCGAGGCAGGCAGCGCCGATGCTCGTGCCTGTCGCATTGCCGCCGGCCAGCACCGCACGCCCCGTTGCCACTCTCAACATCATCAGGAACGCCCGATTGGCCGCAAACGGCCCCTCGACGATAACCGACCCCTCGGCGCCGATGAGGTCGAGGCAGGTCGCCGTCATCAAAGCGAGATGGAAGGCGATCACGGCCTGCGCCGCGTCTCCGCTGAGTTGGTCGCGCGCAACCGTCCACGTCGCCTTGCGGCCGGGAAACGGCCCGGAATCCTCCGGCAGCGACGGGAGCAGCATGGCGCCACGCGCCAGCACCTCGGCTATGGCTTCCGGCGGCAGGTCGCCGGACTTGCCGCCGAGCACCGAAAAAGCCCGCCCGCCCATGAAACGGGCGGACGGCACCGGGTCGCCGAGCGCATTGACGTTGACGAGCGTGTCGCGCGCCTCGTCCAGCGCGACCGGCCGGGCGCCGATCGCCATCACCACGACCCAGGTGCCCGTCGAGACCACCGCATAGGGCGCCTGCCGCGTCAGGACATAGGGCAGCAGCGAGGCATTGGAATCGTGAATGCCGCAATGGACCGGGATGCCCGGCCTGAGCCCCGCCGCTTGCGCGATTTCGGGCAGGATCGGCCCGAGCACATCGCCCGCCTTGCGGACGGGCGGCATGAGGCCGCGCCATCCCCGCGCTTCCACGAGGCTGGAAAAGCGCCCTTCGCGCGGCTCCCAGAGATCGGCATGGCAACCGAGCGACGTCACCTCGCTCGCCGCGATGCCCGTCAGGCGGAAGGACCAATATTGCGCGTACATCAGGATCCAGCGCACCTCGGCGAATTTTTCGGGAAAGCGTTTCGCTTGCCAGTAGATCTGCAAGCCGGCATTGAGGCCGACAGGCAGCACGGGCGTGCCGCTCTCCTCGAAACGCGGGCGGACCATCCGGTATTCTTCGCCGAACTCCTGCGGCCCCTCGTGCTCGTAGTCGAGGACGGGAAGGACAAGCATACCATCGTCGCCGACGAGGGCTGCCGTCGCACCGTGCGTGGTGACCGAGATCGCATCGATCGGATGCTCCCGGTTGAGCGCGCCAAGGCTTTCCACGATGAAAGCCCAGAGTTTTTCGGTATCGAAATGTGGATAGGGCGCGGCCTGAACCACGCCGTTCGGCATGGTGCGCGCGGCGATTTCCCGAAAGCTTTCGCCATCAACGACTACGACCTTGGCATTTGTCTTGCCGATATCGATGACGGCTATGGTTTTCGACGCATCCATCGACTCAAGCCCTACGGCTGCGGAAACGCCGGTAGAGGATCGGCAGCGCGATGACGGAGATCAAGAGCAGGCCGATGAAGATCGACATGACGATGCCCGGCACGTTGAGCAGGCCGAAGCCGAAGGTCACCATGCCCATGATCAACGCCGCCAGCACGACGCCCGGAATGGTGCCCGAGCCGCCGAGAATGCTGATACCGCCGAGCACCACCATCGTCACCACTTCCAGCTCCCAGCCGAGCGCGATGGAGGGCCGCGTCGAGCCAAGACGCGCGGTCAGGCAGATCGAGGCGATCGCCGCCATCAGGCCGGTCAGCAGGAAGAGTATGAACTTGACCCGGCCGACACGCACACCGGAGAAGAGGGCAGCCGTGGGATTGTTGCCGATCGCGTAGACGGTGCGGCCGAAGCTCGTCTTGTGCAGCACGACGCCATAGACGACCGCCAAGGCCACGAAGAGGCAGAACTCGAAGGAGAAGACCCACCAGACGTAGCCTTGGCCGAACCAGGAGAAACTCGCCGGATAGCCGGTAAACGCCTTGTCGCCGAGGATGACGAAGGAGAGGCCGCGAAACAGGCTCATCGTGCCGATGGTGACGACGATCGACGGCAGGCCGAGGCCGGTGACGAGCAGGCCGTTGAAGGCGCCGCAGAGGAGGCCGGTGGCAAGGCCGACCATGACGAGTGCCGGCGTATCGAAGCCGAGCTGCACCGCGTAGCCCATCGCCGTGGAGGTGAGCGCGATGACCGAGGCGACGGAGAGGTCGATCTCGCCGGAGATGATGACCAGCGCCATGGCAAAGGCGATCATCGCCTTTTCGGTGAAGTTGAAGGTCGCGTCCGACAGGTTCCACGGATCGAGGAAATAGGGCGAGGCCAAGGAATTGACGAGGAAGATCGCCAGCGCCACGGCGATCAGCAGCGTCTCCCAGCTTTTCACCAGTCGCGCGCCGCGGCCTTCCAGCCGGTCGGGAATGTGGCGCGCCACCATCTGGGTCTCAGCCATGGGCGGCCTCCGCTTTCCTGAGGATAACCCGACCCTTGCGCTTTTCGGCGCGCGCATTCACGGCGACGGCGATGATGATGACCATGCCGGAGATCGCCATCTGGGCGAAGGGCGAGATGTTGATGACGGGCAGCGCGTTCTTGATGACCCCAAGGAAGATCGCGCCGAGCAGCGCGCCGCCGACCGAGCCGATGCCGCCGGCAATCGAGATACCGCCGATGACGCAGGCCGCGATGATATCGAGTTCGAAGCCGGCCGCGATATCGACATAGGCAACGGCGTAGCGCGAGACCCAGAGATAGCCGGAAAGGCCGGCCAGCGTGCCCGACAGGCAATAGGCGAAGAAACGCGTGCGGCCGACATCGATGCCGGTATAGACCGCTGCATGCGGATTGCCGCCGACGGCGAAGAAGGCGCGGCCGAGCGGCGTGCGGCGCATCACCACGAACATGATGCCGATGATGACCAGCGACAGCCAGGAAAGCAGCGGGAAGCCGAGCACGGCTGCCCGTGGCAGCGCCTTGAAGGCATCGCTCATCTGGTGCGCATTGATCCAGGCGCCGCCGGACAAGAGGAAGATCAGGCCGCGATAGATGGTGAGCGTGCCGAGTGTCACGACGATCGGCGGAATGTCGAGTTTCCAGACGAGCAGGCCGTTGATCGAGCCGAGCACGGCGCCGAGCGCCATGGCGATGAGGATGACGAGCGGAATCGGCAGACCCGGCATCGCCGCGTTGATCATCGCCGCCACCATGCCGGACAGCGCGAGGTTGGCGGCCATGGAGAGATCGATGCAGCGCGTCAGGATGACGGCCATCTGGCCGAGCGCCAGGATGATGAGGATCGACGTGTCGTTATAGACATTGGCAAGATTGCCGGGCGTCACGAAGGGCGGGAAGCGGATAGCGATCAGCACCACCAGGGCGACGATCGCCACGACCAGCAGCATTTCGCGGTTTTTCAGCAAGAGTTTCATGCGGCCTCCTGAATGCCGGCGGCGGCGCGCACGAGTTTCTCGGCGGTGAGGTCGGAGCGCTCGAAGCGGCCGGCGATGCGGCCCTCGCGCATGACGATGACGCGGTCGGCCATGCCCATGATTTCCGGGATTTCGGAGGAGACCATGATGACGCTGAGGCCGGAGGCAGCGAGCTCGCTCATGAAGGCGTGCACGGCGGCCTTCGAACCGATATCGATGCCCTTGGTCGGCTCGTCGAGGATGATGACCTTCGGCCGTGTTGCCAGCCACTTGGCGATCACCACCTTCTGCTGGTTGCCGCCCGACAGCGTGCCGACATCCTGATCGAGCGAGGCGGCGCGCAGATCGAGGCGGGCGGTGTATTCCCGCGCCAGCGCAAACTCCTCCGCCATGCGCAAAAAGCCCGCACGCGAAGTGCGCGACAGCGAGGGCAGCGTGACGTTCTGGAAGATCGGCAGGCCGATGATCGCGCCCTGCCGGCCGCGCTCCTCCGGCACATAGACGATGCCGGCCTCGATGGCCTCGGCCGGCGAGCGGATGACCTTGATCTCGCCATCCAGCCGGACGGCACCGGCGGAAGGTTTGGTGATACCGATGAGCGATTGCATGAACTCCGACCGGCCGGCGCCGACGAGGCCGTAGAAACCGAGGATTTCGCCGCGGCGCAGTTCGAAATTGATGTCCTCGAATTCCGTCGGGTGGCGGTAGCCGGAGACGGTGAGCACCGGTTCGCCGATCGCAACCTCTTGCTTCGGAAACACCTGGCCGACATCGCGGCCGACCATCAGGCGCACGAGATCGTCCTGCGTCGTCTCGCCGATCAGCCCCTCGCCCACCATGCGGCCATCGCGGAAGACGGTGTAGCGGTCGGCGATACGGAATATTTCATCGAACTTGTGGCTGATGAAGAGGATCGCCTTGCCGTCCGCCTTCAGCCGGTCGACCAACTCGTAAAGCTCGTGGATTTCCTTGTGCGACAGCGCCGCCGTCGGCTCGTCCATGATGACGACGCGGGCATCGATGGAGAGCGCGCGGGCGATGGCGACGAGGTGCTTGTTGGCGATGCCGAGATCGCGCAGACGGATCGACGGGTCGAGATCGGCGCCGACGCGCGACAGCAGCGCGCGGGCATCGGCGTTCATCTTTTTCCAGTCGATCAGGCCGAGGGCGGTGCGCGGGGCGTGGCCCAAAAAAATGTTTTCGGCGACCGACAGTTCGTCGAACAGCACGGTCTCCTGATGGATGGCGGTGACGCCGGCTTTCGCCGCGGAATTGGCGGTCGGGAAGCGGGTCTCCACGCCGTCGACGTGGATCATGCCCTCGTCGGGCTGGTAGATGCCGGTGAGGATTTTCACCAGCGTCGACTTGCCGGCCCCGTTCTCGCCGACGAGTGCCGTCACCGAGCCCGGATAGAGCGCGAGCGAGACCTCTGCGAGCGCGCGCACGCCGGGAAAGGATTTCGAAATCCCTTCAAGGGCGACGGCGGGCTTCATCCGCGATGTGGTCGTGTCCTGCAGCAAGTGTTGGTCCACCGGTTGGGTTTATGCTTGATTGCGGGCAGTGCGACACCCCCCTCTGGCCTACCGGCCATCTCCCCCTCAAGGGGGGAGATCGACAAGAGGCGAGAACCCTGCTCCATCAGCAGCGTCGAAGATGGGCGAGGCGATGCCCCATCCGATCTCCCCCCTTTGAGGGGGAGATGCCCGGCAGGGCAGAGGGGGGTACCCCATCCGCTATCGCCGGATCAGAAGATCTTGGCGAACTCTTCGACGTTCTTGGCGTCGTAGATGAACGGATCGGCCATGGCGCCTTCGTTCTTGTCGTCGAGCTTGACGGTGCCCATGCGGCCCATCTTCAGTTCCGCGCCGGGCTTGGCTTCCGCGCCGCCGATCAGGTCATAGGCGATCATGGTGGCGGAGTAGCCGAGATCGATCGGGTTCCAGATCGCGAAGGATTTCGACGCGCCCGACTTCACATGGCCGGCCATTTCGGACGGCAGGCCGAGGCCGGTGACGTTGATCTGGCCGATCTTGCCGGCGTCGGTGACGGCTTGTGCTGCGGCAACGATGCCGACGGAGGTCGGCGCGATGATCGCCTTCAGGTTTGGATGCGACTGGATGAGGCCCTGCGTCTCGCGATAGGACTTGTCGGCAAGGTCGTCGCCATAAACGGTGGCGACCACGTTGATGCCCTTGTAGTTGGGCAGCACCTTGGTCATTTCCTCGATCCAGACGTTCTGGTTGGTCGAGGTGGCCGTTGCCGAGAGCACCGCGACGTCGCCGCCCTCCGGCAGGTTGTCGGCGGCGAGCTTGATGATCATGTTGCCGATCAGCGGGTTCGACGACGGGTTGAGGTGCATCGAGCGGCCTTCAGGGGCGACGCCCGAATCCCAGGAGATCACCTTGATGCCGCGGTCCATGGCCTTCTTCAAGGCCGGCACCAGGGCGTTGGTATCGTTGGCCGAAACGGCGATAGCATCGACCTTCTGGGCGATCAGCGAGTTGATCACCTCGATCTGGCCTTCCGCGGTCGTCGTCGTCGGGCCGGTATAGATGACCTCGACGTCGCCGAGTTCCTTGGCGGCTTCCTGCGCGCCTTTGTTGGCGGCCTCGAAGAAGCCGATGCCGAGCGCCTTGACGACGAGGGCGATCTTCTTGGTCTCCGCATGTGCGGTGGCCATCATCGCGACCGAGACGGCCGCGGTCACAAGCAATGTCTTCAAAATCTTCATGTCTGTCTCCTCCCAGTGAAATCAAAAACCCTCCGGCTTTATGCCGACGAGGGTGCAGTCTGCGTTCTGGCGTCGGTCTGAACGTTTGCGACGATCAGGTTGACGCCGGCCTCCTCCAGCATCGCGGCATCCCTGTCCTCGATGCCCGAATCCGTGATGACGGTTGCGATGCGCTTCAGCCCGCAGAGAATGAGGCTGGAGCGCTTCCTGAATTTTGTGGAATCGACGAGCACGACGAGTTCGTCCGCCTGGTCGATCAGCTTCTGTTCCGCCTGGATGAGCAGCGGATCGGCCTCCATCAGGCCGAGCGGGCCGAGGCCCTGCGCGCCCATGAACATGCGGCGCGCATAGAAATTGCGCGTCACGTCATTGTCGAAGGGGCTGAGCACGATGTTCTGCTCGCGATAGATCGTGCCGCCGGACAGCATGATCGTGTTCTTCGAATGCTTCAGCAGGTGTTCGGCGATATTGAACGAATTGGTGAACACCTGCATGCGGCGGTTAGTCAAAAAGTGCACCATCTGGAACGTCGTGGTGCCGCCGTTGATGATGATCGGATCGCCATCCTCGCAGAGACCGACCGCCTCCTTGGCGATCGCCTGCTTCTGGCGGGTGTTCAGCGTCTCGTTCACCGTGAAGGGCCGGCCGGCGAGGCCGACGAATTGCGGCGGATGCAGCGCCTCGGCGCCGCCGCGCACCCGGCGCAGCTTCTTCTGCACGTGAAGTGCTGCGATATCGCGCCGGATCGTCGCCTCGGAACTGTCGGTCAGGTCCACCAGTTCGGGCACGGTGACGACCGGCTTTTCCTGAACGGCGGACAGGATGATCCGATGTCTTTCCTTCTCGTGCATGGCTCCTCCAATGCTTGCAATGCTTCCATCAGGAACGCGCAATGTCAATCACAATCAATCATATTTTTTCATTGTGCAGTGCAATATGACTGTTTTTGATCGTTTATGATTGACATGAGCGAAGTTTCCGTGAGATTTGAAAGCATGCCTTCAAGCGCGGCGATAGCCTTGCGCTTCATAAATACCGGGAGGAATACCGATGCTGGAGAAGAACCAGGGCGCACGCCTTGCAACCCTGTGGGATGACGCAAAGGCGTCGACGATGAGCGAGCCCGAGCGGCTGCTCTATCGCTCCAACCTGCTCGGTTCCGACAAGCGCATCACCAATTACGGCGGCGGGAACACCTCGGCGAAGGTCATCGAGAAGGACCCGCTCGGCGCGGGCGAAGTCGAGGTTCTCTGGGTCAAGGGCTCCGGCGGTGACGTCGGCACGATCAAGATGGACGGCTTTTCGACGCTCTACATGGACAAGCTCAATGCGCTGAAAGGCCTCTATCGCGGCCTGGAGCATGAGGACGAGATGGTGGGTTACCTTCCCCACTGCACCTTCAACCTCAACCCGCGTGCCGCCTCGATCGACACGCCGTTGCATGCCTATGTGCCGAAAAAACATGTCGACCACATGCACCCCGACGCGATCATCGCGATCGCCGCTGCGCAGAACAGCCGTGAACTGACCCAGAAAATCTTCGGCGACGATATCGGCTGGCTGCCGTGGAAGCGGCCGGGTTTTGAACTGGGCCTGTGGCTCGAAAAATTCTGCCTGGAAAACCCGACGGCGCGCGGCCTGGTGCTGGAAAGCCATGGGCTCTTCACCTGGGGCGATACGGCGAAGGAATGCTACGAGACGACGATCGAGATCATCAACAAGGCGATCGGCTGGTTCGAAGAAAACAACACGGCACCGGCCTTCGGTGGCGCCGTGAAGCCGGTGCTGGCCGCCGCCGAGCGCCGGGCGGTCGCCGAAAAGCTCATGCCGGTCATTCGCGGCATGATCAGCCTTGATGAAAAGAAGGTCGGCCATTTCGACGATGGCGAGGCTGTACTGGACTTCGTGACGGCGAAGAACCTCGCGCCGCTCGCGGCGCTGGGCACGAGTTGCCCTGACCACTTTTTGCGCACGAAAATTCGCCCGCTCGTCGTGGATTTCGACCCGGCCAACCCGGATATCGACAAGACGCTCGCCGGGCTCGCCGATGCCGTTACCGCCTACCGGGCGGACTATGCGGCCTATTACGAGCGCTGCAAGCGGGACAACAGCCCGGGGATGCGCGACCCGAATGCCGTGGTCTACCTGGTGCCGGGCGTCGGCATGATCACCTTTGCCAAGGACAAGGCGACGGCGCGGATTTCCGGCGAGTTCTACGTCAACGCCATCAATGTCATGCGCGGCGCTTCGGGCGTGTCGGAGTATGTCGGCCTGCCGGAGCAGGAAGCTTTCGACATCGAATACTGGCTGCTGGAAGAAGCGAAACTCCAGCGCATGCCGAAGCCGAAGAGCCTCGCCGGCCGCATCGCGCTCGTCACCGGGGGTGCCGGCGGTATCGGCAAGGCGACGGCCAACCGGCTGATGGCGGAAGGCGCCTGCGTGGTGCTGGCGGACATCGACGAGACGGCGCTTGCTGCCGCTCAGAGCGAACTGGCGGACCGCCACGGCAAGGATTTCGTGCGCTCGGTCGCGATGAACGTGACGGACGAAGCGCTGGTGGCAAAAAGCTTTGCCGATACGCTGGTCGAATTCGGCGGCCTCGACATCCTCGTCTCCAATGCCGGTCTCGCCTCCTCGGCACCGATCGAGGAGACGACGCTGGAGCTTTGGAACAAGAATATCGGCATTCTCGCCACCGGCTACTTCCTCGTGGCACGCGAGGCGTTCCGCATCTTCCGCCGGCAGAAGGCGGGCGGCAACGTGGTCTTCGTCGCGTCCAAGAACGGACTTGCCGCCTCCCCCGGAGCTTCCGCCTATTGCACCGCAAAGGCCGCCGAAATCCACCTTGCCCGCTGCCTGGCGCTCGAAGGCGCCTCCGAGCAGATCCGCGTCAACGTGGTGAACCCGGACGCGGTCTTGCGCGGCTCGAAAATCTGGACCGGCGAGTGGAAGGAACAGCGTGCGGCGACCTACAAGACGGACGATCTGGAGGCGCATTATCGCGAGCGCTCGATGCTGAAAATGTCGGTCTATCCGGAGGATATCGCGGAAGCCATCTACTTCCTCGCGTCCGACATGTCGGCGAAATCGACCGGCAATATCGTCAATGTCGACGCGGGCAATGCCCAGTCCTTCACGCGCTGAGGAGATCAAGCGATGACGATGATTTCCAAGGACGTGGTTTCGCGCGAGAACGACAGCCGTCTTGCCGATCTCAAGAGCGACTATGAGCATCTCGGCGCGCAGCTTGCCCGCCGCGGCGTCGATATCGATGCGGTGAAGCGCAAGGTCGCGGCCTATGCGGTGGCGGTGCCCTCCTGGGGCGTCGGCACCGGCGGCACGCGGTTTGCGCGTTTTCCCGGCGAGGGCGAGCCGCGCAACATTTTTGACAAGCTGGAGGATTGCGCGGTCATCCAGGAACTGACCCGCGCGACGCCCACGGTCTCCCTGCACATTCCGTGGGACAAGGTGACGGACCTCAAGGAGTTGAAGGAACGGGGCAATGCGCTCGGCCTCGGCTTCGACGCGATGAACTCCAACACCTTTTCCGATGCGCCGCAGCAGGAGCATTCCTACAAGTTCGGCTCGCTGTCGCACGCCAATGCCGCGACGCGCCAGCAGGCCGTCGAGCACAATCTGGAATGCATCGCCATCGGCAATGTGCTGGGCTCCAAGGCGCTGACGGTGTGGATCGGCGACGGCACGAACTTTCCCGGGCAGGCCAACTTTACCAAAAGCTTCGAGCGTTATCTCGATGCGATGAAGGCCATTTACAAGGAACTGCCGGAGGACTGGCGGCTCTTCACCGAGCACAAGATGTACGAGCCAGCCTTCTATTCGACCGTCGTGCAGGACTGGGGCAGCAATTACCTGATCGCCCAGGAACTCGGCCCCAAGGCCTATTGCCTCGTCGATCTCGGCCACCATGCGCCGAACGTCAATATCGAGATGATCGTCGCGCGGCTCATCCAGTTCAAGAAACTCGGCGGCTTCCATTTCAACGATTCGAAATATGGCGACGACGATCTCGATACCGGCTCGATCGATCCCTACCGGCTCTTCCTCGTGTTCAACGAACTGGTGGATGCGGAAGTGCGAAAGGCCGAAGGCTTTGCGCCGGCGCATATGCTCGACCAGAGCCACAACGTGACCGACCCGATCGAAAGCCTGATGCGCAGCGCCATGGAGGTCTGCCGTGCCTATGCGCAGGGGCTGATCGTCGATCGAGCGGCACTTCTCGGCTACCAGGACGGCAACGACGCGCTGATGGCCTCCGAAACGCTGAAGGCCGGCTTCCGCACCGATGTCGAGCCGATCCTTGCCATGGCGCGGCTGGAATCGGGCGGCGCGATCGATCCGGTCGCGACCTATCGGACGGCGGGCTACCGGGCGAAGGTCACCGGCGAGCGGCCGGCGGTGGCGAGCGGGGGCGGCGGCATCGTCTGAGGCGTCAAAGAGAAGTTTTCGAGACCCCTTGCTTTCCGGAAAACGGCTGCCAGATTGGGCAGTGGCAGAATGATGCTGTCAAAGGGAGCACTCCATGGGCATTGAAAGCATTCTTATTTTCCTCCTCATCGGCGCCATTGCGGGCTGGCTCGCGGGCCTGATCGTCTCGGGCTTCGGCTATGGCCTCATCGGCAATATCGTCGTCGGCATCGTCGGCGCCTTCATCGCCGGTTTCCTGTTTCCAAGACTCGGCTTCTCGATCGGCGGCGGCATCCTTGCCGCAATCATTCACGCCACGATCGGTGCCGTGATCCTGCTCGTGCTCATCAAGGTCATCAAACGCGCCTGACCATGGCGCAGGAATCGAAAAGGCCGTGGCGTCCCCGCCGCGGCTTTTTTTTGCTTCAGTTGATGCTGACCGGCTTGGAGCGCATGCGCGATACCGTCTCGCGCTCGGCGCGCTTGCAGCGCATCGGCGGCAGACCGCGGTCCATCAGCGCCATATCCTCCAGCACCATGTCGCCCATCTTCTTGAAGGCACTGTCGAGCGCGCCGGCGCGGTGCGCCGAGCGCACGAAACCGGCAAGCCCGCGCACCGGATGGTCGAGCGGCAGCGGCTCCTCCGGATAGACGTCGCTTGCCGCAACGATATGGCCGGAGGCGACGGCCGCCATCAGCGCCGGGAAATCGACGACGTCGGCGCGGCTGAGCAGGATGAAGGCCGCGCCCTTGCGCATGGAAGCGAAAGCCTCGGCGCCGAGAAAGCCCTTGTTCTCGCTCGTCACCGAAGCGACGACGAAGACGAAATCGCTCATCGCCAGCACTTCGGAGAGCGATGCCGGCTCGACGCCCGCCTCGCGCAGCATGGACGGCGGCAGCCAGGGGTCGAAAACGCGGATTTTTGCGCGGAAGCCGGTGAGCAGACGGTTGAGCGCCCGGCCGAGATCGCCGAAACCGACGATGCCGATTTCAGCGCCGGAGACGAGGCGGGCGGACTGGTTGCCCTCGCCACCCCAGAGTTCCTTGCCCTCGCGGAAGGCGACGTCCGCATCGATCACACCGCGCGCGAGGTTCAAGGCCATGGCAAGGCCGAGTTCCGCGACCGGCTCGGCGAAGACCTGTCCCGTCGTCACGACGTGGATGCCGCGCGAAAACAGGATCTCGTAGGGCATGTTGTTGAGGAGATTGCTCTCGACGTTCAGAATGGCGCGCAGTTTCGGCATGCGCGCCAGCGTTTCGGCCGAAAGCGGCGGCTGGCCGAGGATGTAGCGCGCCTCGCCGAGCACATCGTCGCCGAGCCCCGCGATATTGTCCGGATCGGCCTCGACGATGCGGTAGGTCCTGCGCAGCTCGGCCTCGGCCTCCCGTGTGAAGATCAAGTCCAGCGAGCGCGGTTCGGGCGCGCTGATCACCAGCGGCAAGGGTTCGTCGGTCATGGCTCCTCCGGGAGTGGAATGGGATGATGTTACCAGTCGAGGCCGCGCAGATCGCGCTCGCGCGACAGCGGCATGCCGCTGCCCGTGCTGGTCACGCCGCTGCGCGTGCAGTCATAGACCGTGCGGCCCCAGTGCTGCTTCGTGCTGTTTTCCGGCGGTGGAATGTAGCGCGGCGTGCAATCGACCCGCTCCTCGGCTTCATGCTCCTGTGTCGTTACGACACCGGGCAGGTCATGAAAAACCTGCGCCTGGACGGCGGCCGGGGCAAACAGCAGGGTCAGGGCGGCAAGGGCCAGTCGTATCTTCATCGTCTCTTCCGGCCGGCGGCCGGTCCCTTCGCATTCCATAAAGAAGTACCGCGAGCCGGAAACATGCGCTATAGGCCTGCGGATAATCGTGCTGTCTAGATGGGGTTTTTCATGGCAAGTGCAATCCGCTATCACGAAGGTGACATTTCCGCGGCGGATGCGGCCCGCTATACCGGCGCCATCGCCATCGACACGGAGACGCTCGGCCTCGTTCCACGGCGCGACCGGCTCTGCGTGGTGCAGCTTTCCCCGGGCGACGGCACGGCTGACGTCATCCGCATCGCCGCCGGCCAGAAGCAGGCGCCGAACCTGACAGCCATGCTGGAAGACCCGGCCCGCCAGAAGATCTTTCATTACGGCCGTTTCGATATCGCCGTGCTGTTTCACACGTTCGGCGTCACCACCACGCCGGTGTTCTGCACCAAGATCGCCTCGCGCCTGACGCGCACCTATACCGACCGGCATGGCCTGAAGGACAATCTCAAGGAAATGCTCGAGGTCGACATTTCCAAACACCAGCAGTCCTCCGACTGGGCGGCCGAAACGCTGTCGCAGGCACAGCTCGACTATGCCGCTTCCGACGTGCTGCACCTGCATGCGCTGCGCGACAAGCTCAACGCCCGCCTCGTGCGCGATGGCCGGCTGGCCCATGCGGAGGCCTGTTTCACCTTCCTGCCGACCCGCGCCAAGCTCGACCTGCTCGGCTGGGACGAGACCGACATTTTCGCGCATAGCTGAGCCGCTTCGTGCAGGAGCAGCACCAGACCGGGCCGACGCTGGAGCCGCTTCGCCGGCTGATCCGCGGCAGGCTTGCGGCGCTGCCGCCAGCACTTTCCGAATTCATCCTGTTCGGGCTGAAACAGGCCTGGGCCTGCCTGTTCGGCGGGCTGATGCTCGGGCTCATCATCCTCACCAAGCTCGTCTGGCAACCGGACTGGCCGATCCATCGTTATGACGCATTGTTCGTGATGGCGCTCGCTATCCAGGTCACCTTCCTGAAGCTGAAGATGGAGAGCGTCGAGGAAGCGAAGGTCATCCTGATCTATCACCTCGTCGGCACGGCCATGGAGATCTTCAAGGTTCATATGGGCTCGTGGATCTATCCGGAGGAGGCGCTGATCCGCATCGGCGGCGTGCCGCTGTTTTCCGGCTTCATGTATGCCTCGGTCGGCAGCTACATGGCGCGCGCCATCCGCATCTTCGACATGCGCTTCACCCACTATCCGCCCTTCTGGGCAACGGCGTTGCTGGCGATCGCCATCTACGTCAATTTCTACATGCACCATTTTTTCATCGATATCCGGCTGGTGCTCTTCGCGGCGACGGTACTGCTGTTCCGGCGGGTGCGCATCTACTACACGGTGGAGGAAAAGCCGCGCTGGATGCCGCTCGTGCTCGCGGCTTTCTTCACCAGCATTTTTCTCTGGATCGCCGAAAACATCGGTACCGCCACGGGCGTCTGGCTCTATCCGGGCCAGAAGACTTGGCACATGGTGCCCTTCACCAAGCTCGGCTCCTGGTATCTTCTGCTCTATGTCAGCTTCGTTCTGGTGACGGTCGTCTGCCGGCCGCTGCCGCCGGATACAACCGGAATCCGACGGGCGCAGGCTTAACGTTCGGTTAATCGCCTCCGGACTATCCTCCGGCAAGACCGGAGGTTGCCATGTTGACACCCCTGCAAAGCGCGCAGTCTACCGCCGCCGTCTCGGCGATGCAGTCGATCGTCGAGACGATCGAGGACCGGCGCCGCGAGGAAGCGGAAAAGACCAGCGGGCGCAAGACCGACGACGTCTTGCAGCCGGCGGCTTTGCGTTCGGACGATGCCACGCGCCAGGCCAATACCCGCATCAACGAACATTTCTTCGGCAGCAACGGCCGCGGCGAGGATACGCTCGCCAAGCTGATCTCCCGCTTCAGCGATGCGCTCGGCGTGACGCAGCAGGAGGACGAATCGGCCCGCGCCTTCGCGCAGCGCCTCGCCGACATGCTGGCGCTGGTCGACGGCATTTCGCTGCCGGCCAAGGGCAGCACGCTCGGCGGGCTCGGCACGACGCTGACCGCCGTCAAGCAGGCGATGGCCGGCCCCTCGGACGACCAGACTGCCAACCTCGTCGCCCGCCTCGCCTTCACCTCCGGCGTGACGCAGGGCGAGGAGGAAGCCGACGCCGATTTCGAAAAACGCCTTTCCAACATGCTGACGCGCCTGCGCGGCGAATTGCCGAGCGACGTGGCGACGCTGGAAAACAAATCCGGCCTTTCCGACCTCGGCCTCAAGGCGACGGATCTCATCGCGGCGATCCGCAGCCCCTATGGCGCGGAAGCGGAGCGCGTGAAGGAAGCACTTGCCGAGAAGGCGCGCGACGAAAAGGCGCTGACGCCCGAAATGCGCAAGGTGCTCGCCCGTCTGGAAGACGCGGCCGACCCGAAGACGATCGAGGAACTCAAGCTCGATCGCACGAAGCGCGACCCGACCCGCGTCGAGGATGCCGAGACCCGCGCCGAGCGCGAGGAAACCATCCGCTCGCTGGAAGCCGGCGAGAAGCTCGAAGACGTGCAGAAGCTGCAGGACGCCGTCGGCCGCGCCCATGAGGATGCGACGAAGGGCAAGACGGACGGCAAGGCACCGGACGACCCGGCCAAGACCGCTGTCGACACGATCCAGCTGCTCGCTGCAGGTGCTGCGGCGACGGCACTTGCCGAGAAGACGCCGACGAAATCCGACAAGGCCGCGAACGACGCCAAGGACATCACGGCGGAAACCGTTCGTGATCTCGATGCGGCCAGCGTTCGCGAGCAGGAGGAACGGGAAGAGGCCAAGAAGGAAATCTTCACGCTGCGCGTCGACGACAACGGCATCTACGACCTCATCACCCGCCAGCTCGTCGCTTGACGGCTAGGACCAATCGACATTCAGCTCAGGCCGTGGCGAAAATGGTGGTTTTGCGTGACCCGGAGCGCAGCGTACTCAATGTACGTGAGCACCGGAAGCACGCAAAAGCGCCATTTGCAGACCGGCATGGGCTGAATGTCGATCGGTCCTACGGCTTGCGCCGCACGATGCCGAGCCGGGCGATGACTTCCGGCGGAATGGCGTAGCGGCGGATTGCGTCCTTCTGGCTGCGCAGGCCGCACATTTCCCGCTGGATGAAGAAGGCCCAGACCTTGTCGGCGGCGTCGTTCAGCAGTTCTTCGCGTTCCAGTTCGGTGCAGCCGGCGGCGAGGCGCTCGGCGAGCAGCGCCAGCGCCTTCTCGACCTTCAGCCCATGCCGGCCGAGCGCATCCGCCCGTTCCGACATCAGTTCGTATTCAAGGATATTCAGCCCCGTGTCCTTGGTGAAGGAGGGGGCGAGCGCCTGCGGCGGGCGTACCGTCATCTCTCGTCTCCGGTCATCGAAGCCAAGATGGAGCGGCCGACGCCCGTCTGCAAGGGGCTCAGGCGGCGCGGGCGCGCACCTCGTCGAAGGTCCAGTCGCGCAAAAGCTTGCCATCGCGCCAGACCGGTTGCAGCAGGTTTTCACGGCCGACCAGCTGATCGGCACGGGCGGCTTCCAGCCCGCCGACGCCCGCGACCACCGCCTGCCGGCCGGCCTTCGAGGCTTTCAGGTTCATCGTCGCCGGGCGCTTGTAGACATCGTGCCAGGCGCCGCCCGTGTCCTGCCGGGCATTGGCCTTCATGGCGAAGGAATAGGTGTCGCGGTTGACCTTCTGCAACAGCCCCGCGCCCATGCCGAAGGCGATGTTTTCCGCGGAAAAGCCGAAGGCCTCCAGGCGCCCGAGGATGAGGCCGATATCGGCGGGCGAAATGCCATCGCCCTGGATGACGCGCACGCTGTCGTCGAGCACCTTGTAGCCCTTGGAATTCAGGTGCGTGCCGAAGGCATAGGCGAGCTGGCGCACGACCTGCACCGGCGTCTCCACCGGATCGCCGCTATCGGGGCGCACGACCAGCGTGCCGCCGGCGGCCTGCACCCGCGCCTTCAGCTGCTTGCCCCAGATTTCCGAGACGGCATTGTTGATGTCGTAGCTGTCGGAGACGACGGCATAGAGGCCCTTCGCCCCGAACTTGTCGATCATGTTGCCATAGGCTTCCGCCTCATGTTCCTGGCCCCAGGAGGTCATGGTCGAGTGTTCCGAGGCCGGGATCGAGAAGCCGGCCATGTCGGCGCCGTAGTAGCGGCGGGCGAAGAGCACCGCGCTCACCGTGTCCGTGCCCATGAAGTTGACGAGATGAGCCGCGCCGCCGATGCCCGCCTGCTCGAAGCTCGTCGTGCCGCGCGCGCCAAAATCGTGCAGGCGGAAGGGGAGGACGGCGGCGGGGTCGTCGCAGGTCTTTTCGAGCAGGGGCTGAATAATCTGCTTCACCTTGCGCGAATTGGAGGCGACCGTGCTCGGATACCAGATGGCGCGCAGAAGCGAGGTCTCGATATAGGAGGTCAGCCAGTAGCAGGCCGGATCGGTGTTCACCACCTGCACGACCGGCACGCCGCGGCGCACCATGGTTCCTTCCGGCAGCGCCTCGATCAGGAGCGGCAGGAAGCCGCCGTGCTTGTTGACGATATGCGCCCAGCCCTCGCGGTTGAACGGCAGGCCGTGCGCCGTCACGATGCCTTCGGCCTCCTCGATATCCTGACGCGTGACCGGCTTCGACAGATAGTCCTTGAGGAACATCTGGAGGCCGAAGAACAGCACTTCCGGCTGCTCGGAATGGCCGCGCGCCTCGACATAGGAGGAAATCGCGCGCGTTTCCGGCGGATATTGCAGGTAGTGGCTGAACTTGTAGCTGTCGGTGTTGAGGATGGGGTTGGTGAGGTTCATCGTGGGGGTCTCCGCCGCACCCGCGGCCCGCAAGACACCGGCGGCCAACAGTGCCGGGAAGATTTACGCGAGGCGAGCATAAGGGGCAAGGCCCGTTTCGCGAGACAATTTTGGGCGATCGATGCTGCATGTGCGAAGCGTTTCGGCATGCGTTAGCAATTCGTTAACCATAAAATGTCAATTGTAATCGATAGGAAGTTGTTCGGAGTATCGGGCTCGCCCGTCCGGCACAGTTGCAGCGGTTCAGTGCTTCGCCGGGTTACCCGCCGCCACCGCAGGAATGCCCGGTTCGTCCGGGCCGAAGATCATCACCTCGCAGCGTCGCGCATGATGCGCCATCCGACGAACGATGGAACATTGGCAGGCTTTGCGATGCGGATGGCATCGGCCGAGAGAACAGGAGGCGGGCATGCTGCCACGAGTGGCACCGACGACCGGGGCACTACAGCCCTCCCTCGCCCTTCAGGCCGGCACGCCAATCGAGGCCGCCGTCAAGCCGCAGCTTTCCGCCGCCACCCTCGCCAATCTCAGGGCCGAGGTGCTGCTGCGCCTCATCGAGACCATGCTCAAGCACCTGCCGCGCACAAGCGAGCCGAGCCCGAGCCGCGACCTGCTCGAGACGCTGCTTGCCGCGCTGAAGACCTTGCCCGGCCGCGAGGGCGAAGGCGGGCGCAAACTTGCCGACCTCCTCGCAAAGCTGCCGCCGGAACTTCGCCCCAGTGTGGAAAAGCTGATCGTCACCGTGCTCTCCGCCATGCCGACGCGCAGCCTCGTCGAGGTGGTGCGCAACCCGAACGGGCCGGAAGCGCAAAAGCTCGCCATCCTGCTGACGGCAAGCCTCGATGCCGGCGATCTTCCCACCGCCGGCGCGGAACGCCAGCAGAAGCCGCTCGGCCTCACTGCCCAGCAGCTCGCCGCCGTCGGCCGCCATGGCCCGCAGCAGACCGCCCAGGCGACGCAGATCGCCGGCGATGCCCGCGTGCTCCAGGCTGTGCTGAAGCGCATCTTCGATCTCGACAGCGGCAGCAAGCCGCGGACCGCGACCACGACGCGTGCAGTGGAGACGGCGTTGGCACGCCCCGCCGCCTTCGCCGGCACGAACCGCCTGCCGGTCCAGGCGAACACGACGGCGCGGACGGAGCTGCCTGTGTCCGCCCCCATCGCCAGGGTCGTCGACCGGCCGCCGGTGGACGCAACCGAGGCGGTTGCCCGCGACAACGCAGACGTGGAAGAAACACAAAAAGCGGCACCGGCCGTGAAGCGGGAAGAGCCGCCCGCCAAGGCGCAGACCGCCAATGCCGCGGGCCAGGCGCTCGCCCGCAGCGTGCTGCAAGCCGTAGCGCGCGACCTGCCGCCGGCACTCGTGATGCAGGCCGTCGCCCATCTCGTCGAAAACCTGTCGCCGGAAGAGGCGAAGTTCCTGCAAGCGCTGCTGGAACGGCCAATCGATCCGCCGGCGGAGCAGAAGCTGACCCCCATCACCACCGAACGTCCTGAACAGGGCGCAGAACAGGCGGTCGAGACCGAAACCCTTGCCGAAGGCGGCAAGGTGCGCGCCGAGACCACACAATCGACCCCGGCGCTGCCGCGCCAGACGGCCGAGCTGGACGACGCCCTGCCGCTGCCGCAGGCGCGGGAAACCGTCCGGACCGCCGTCGCCGCCGATACGACGTCCGAGAGGCTGCTTGCAGCAACGGCCCTGTCGCGCGAGGGCGTGCCGCTCGCCTTCGTGCCCTATCTGCCGGCGGAAGAGGACCTTGAATGGTTCGAAACCCGGGATACGGAGCAGGACGAGGATCAGGCGGAGGGTGAAGGCGAAGGGGACGGCGAGGATGCGGATTCCGATGCCTCGGGTGGCGAACCGGAAGAAACCGACCCGGAAGCCGCCGACATGGTGCGCCGGCGCGAGAAGACAGCGGAGATGGTCGGCGTCATCGAGCCGGGCCTGGTCTTCTACCAGAAGCTCGGCGACTACTGGACCTGAACGAAAAAGCCCGCGGAGATCGCTCTCCGCGGGCTTCAGATTTCGAGCTAAGCGAAAGCTTACTCGGCGTTGTTGCGGTTCTTCAGAGCCGCGCCGAGGATGTCGCCGAGCGAAGCGCCGGAGTCCGACGAACCGAACTGTGCGACGGCTTCCTTCTCTTCGGCGATTTCGAGCGCCTTGATCGAAAGCTGGATCTTGCGATCCTTCTTCGAGAAGTTCAGCACGCGGGCGTCGACGGTCTGGCCGACCGAGAAACGCTCCGGACGCTGTTCGTCACGGTCACGCGACAGGTCGTTGCGACGGATGAACGAGGTGAGGTCTTCGTGGTTGACGAGACGCACTTCGATGCCGCCATCGTTGATCGCGATGACTTCAGCCGAAACGACGGCGTTCTTGCGCAGGTCGCCGGATGCTGCGGCGTCGCCGACAGCGTCCTTGCCGAGCTGCTTGATGCCGAGCGAGATGCGCTCCTTGTCGACGTCCACATCCAGAACGACAGCCTTGACGACGTCACCCTTGTTGAACTCCTCGATGACCTGCTCGCCCGGACGGTTCCAGTCGAGGTCGGAGAGGTGCACCATACCGTCCACGTCGCCGTCGAGGCCGATGAACAGGCCGAATTCGGTCTTGTTCTTGACTTCGCCTTCGACTTCCGTGCCAGCCGGGTGGCTGTGCGCGAAGGCCTGCCACGGGTTCTCGAGGGTCTGCTTGAGACCGAGCGAGATGCGGCGCTTCGTCGGGTCGACTTCGAGAACGACCACGTCGACTTCCTGGCTCGTGGACAGGATCTTGCCGGGGTGAACGTTCTTCTTCGTCCAGGACATTTCGGAGATGTGGATCAGGCCTTCGATGCCCGGCTCCAGCTCGACGAACGCACCGTAGTCGGTGATGTTCGTGACCGTACCGGAGATCTTCTTGCCGGTCGGGTACTTGGTGCCGATGCCATCCCACGGATCCGACTCGAGCTGCTTCATGCCGAGCGAGATGCGGTGGGTTTCCTGGTTGATGCGGATGATCTGAACCTTGACCTGCTGGCCGATGGACAGGATTTCCGACGGATGGTTGACGCGGCGCCAGGCCATGTCGGTGACGTGCAGCAGGCCGTCGATGCCGCCGAGGTCAACGAACGCACCGTAATCGGTGATGTTCTTGACGACGCCGTCGACAACCTGGCCTTCTTCGAGGTTCTGAACGATTTCAGAACGCTGCTCGGCGCGGCTCTCTTCGAGGACCGTACGGCGCGAAACGACGATGTTGCCGCGACGCTTGTCCATCTTGAGGATTTCGAAGGGCTGCGGGTTGTGCATGAGCGGCGTGACGTCGCGGATCGGACGGATGTCGACCTGCGAACGCGGCAGGAAGGCAACGGCGCCGTCGAGATCGACGGTGAAGCCACCCTTGACCTGGTTGAAGATGACGCCTTCGACGCGCTCGCCGGCTTCGAACTTGACTTCGAGCTTGGCCCAGCTCTCTTCGCGGCGAGCCTTTTCGCGCGACAGAACAGCTTCGCCCAGCGCGTTCTCGATGCGCTCGACATAGACTTCGACTTCGTCGCCGACCTTCAGGGAGCCGTCCTTGGACTTGGCACCGAATTCTTTCAGCGGAACGCGGCCTTCAACCTTGAGGCCGACGTCGATGATGGCGACGTCCTTCTCGATGGCTGTCACGATACCCTTGGCAACATAGCCTTCGGCGAGATCGTTGGTGGCAAAAGATTCCTGCAGCAGGGCTGCGAAATCTTCGCGCGTGGGGTTAGCTTGAGACATGAAAACTCCTGGTGTGCCACTCGGGCACGAGCGCCGGGGGTTGGTGTTGATATGAAACGAGGCTGTGTCCGCTGCCTCCTGGGCAGCAAATCCGGCGCGGGGACAGGCTTCGTTCTATTGCTTCAGAGCGGCGTCGATGATCGATTTAGCCGCCGAAAACGCCGCCTCTATACTCATTTCCGAGGTATCAAGCAAGTGCGCATCGTCGGCGGGGCGAAGCGGGCTGTCCGCGCGGCCCATGTCGCGCGCGTCACGTCGGCGGATATCGTCGAGGATCGTCTCGAAATCGGCCACGCCGCCGCCGGCGACGATCTCGTCCAGCCGTCGCGCCGCCCGAACCTCCGGCGAGGCGGTGACGTAGAGTTTCACCGCCGCATCCGGGCAGACCACCGTGCCGATATCCCGCCCATCGAGCACCGTGCCGGGCTCGCGCGTCGCAAACCCGCGCTGCGCCTCGACCAGCGCCCGGCGCACGGACGGCATCACGGCAATCTTCGACGCCGCCTCGCCGATCGCATGCGCCGACAGCACCGTACGATCGAGCCCGCCGAGATCGAGATTGCGCGCCACATCGGCCGCCACCGCCTCGTCGTCGAGCGGCAGCCCACGATCGATCAGCGCCTTCGCCGTCGCGCGATAGGTCAGGCCGGTATCGAGGTGATGAAAGCCATATTCCTGCGCAATGCGGCGCGACAGCGTACCCTTGCCGGCAGCAGCGGGACCGTCGATGGCGATCGTCTTCATAGAACACCCATGTGTCACATGCTTTTCATGAAGGGTGTTAGCGGAAGACGAGGGGCGATGCCAAGAGGCAAGGTGCATGGCGTCAATTCATTGGCCGGCATTGCCTCCTGCACCCCGTCAATCGTTCGCGTCGATCTTCGCGCCCAATCCCGCCATCAGGTCCATGAACTCCGGAAAGCTCGTCGCGATCATCGCGGCGTCGTCCACGGTCACCGGGTTTTCCGAGACGAGGCCCATGACGAGGAAGCTCATGGCGATGCGGTGGTCGAGATGGGTGGCGACGGCGGCGCCGGAGGCATTGCCGAGACCCTTGCCATCCGGACGGCCGCGCACGACGAGCGAGGCTTCGCCCTCGTCGCAATCGACGCCGTTGAGCTTGAGGCCGATCGCGACGGCGGAAAGCCGGTCGCTTTCCTTGACGCGCAGTTCTTCGAGGCCATTCATGACCGTCGTGCCTTCTGCGAAGGCGGCGGCGACGGCGAGAACCGGATATTCGTCGATCATCGACGGCGCGCGGTCTTCCGGCACCGTCACGCCCTTCAATTCAGACGAGCGCACGCGCAGGTCCGCCACGTCCTCGCCGCCGGCGAGGCGCGCGTTGAGCACGTCGATGTTGGCGCCCATTTCCTGCAAGGTGAGGATCAGGCCGGTGCGGGTGGGGTTCATCAGCACGTTGAGGATCGTCACATCCGAGCCCGGTACGAGCAGGGCCGCGACCAGCGGGAAGGCCGTCGAGGACGGGTCGCCCGGCACGTCGATGACCTGGCCGGTGAGTTTTCCTTGGCCTTCGAGCCGGATGGTGCGCACGCCGTCCGCATCCGTCTCGACGGAAAGGTTGGCGCCAAAGCCCTGCAGCATCTTTTCCGTATGGTCGCGCGTCATGATCGGCTCGATGACCGTCGTGATGCCCGGCGTGTTGAGGCCGGCGAGCAGCACGGCGGACTTCACCTGGGCGGAGGCCATCGGCACGCGGTAGGTGATCGGCGTCGGCGTCCTGGGACCGTGCAGCGTCACGGGCAGGCGGTCGCCGTCGACAGACGTCACCTGCACGCCCATTTCGCGCAACGGATTGAGCACGCGGCCCATCGGGCGCTTGGTCAGCGAGGCGTCGCCGATGAAGGTGGACGAAAAATCGTAGACGCCGACGAGGCCCATGGTCAGGCGGCAGCCGGTGCCGGCATTGCCGAAATCGAGCGGTGCTTCCGGCGCCAGCAGCGCGCCGTTGCCGAGACCGTTGATGATCCAGGTGTCACCGTCCTTGCGGATCCTGGCGCCCATCGCCTGCATCGCCTTGCCGGTATTGATGACGTCCTCGCCTTCGAGCAGGCCCGTGATGCGCGTCTCGCCGCTGGCAAGGCCGCCGAACATGAAGGAGCGGTGGGAAATCGACTTGTCGCCGGGGATGCGGACGGTCCCGGAAAGACCGGAGGACTTGCGGGCGGTTGCGGGCCGTGCATTGGCGCCGTGCGACATGGGCGTCTTCCTTATATACATCCACCGCTCCCCGGAGAGGATCGCCCGGGGAGAACGCGGGCTTGCTATCACAAACGATTTAAAGCGTCATCATCCCGCCTGAAAACATTCGTCAGGGAGGGTCGGCGGTTTTCTCCCGAAGTTTGGCTTTGACAGGCTTGCCCAAGACGACTATGGGGACCGGCTAATCATTCTACCGTTCAACGCGCCGGCAACCCGGCCCCCGCCGGAAACATACGGCACAGAGAAGGCTTCGACTGTGGCAAAAGCGGAACTCGGAACCAAACGCATCGATCCGGAAACGGGCAGGAAGTTCTACGACCTGAACCGCGATCCGATCGTCTCCCCCTACACGGGCAAGTCCTACCCATTGTCCTATTTCGAAGAAACGGCTGCTGTGGCCGTTCTCGAAAAGGCTGAGGAAGAGGATGTCAACGAAGTCGATACGGAGAACACCGAAGTCGAACTCGTCTCGCTCGAGGATGCCGACGACGAAGCAGCGGCCGGCGACGATATCCCGGATCTCGGCGACGACGACGTCGAAATCGACGGCGACGAGGACGATACCTTCCTCGAACAGGAAGAAGACGACGATGACGACATGACCGGCCTGATCGGCGTCAGCGGCGACGACGACGAAGCATAAGGTTTTGATTTTCCGGCCGGTTTCAAAAAAACCGGCCGGATCTCATTTTTCGGCTTGCCATCTCCGATCACCGGAAGTAATAAGCCGCACACCGAACGGACACACCGCTTCGGTTCCCGGAAAACCGGCCACGCCGGACCCGTTATGGGGCTATAGCTCAGCTGGGAGAGCGCTTGCATGGCATGCAAGAGGTCAGCGGTTCGATCCCGCTTAGCTCCACCAAACTTTCCAAGACGAAGACAAAACGGATGATCGTCGAACGCTACGGCTGCTCGCGTGTGCCCGGCACTTCGCGCTGATCGGCGTCCTCGAGATCGGTCTTCACCACGAAGGCGTCCGTGTGCTGGCGGGCGGCTTCGCGTACGGCGGCGAGGTTCGGCACGTCGTCGCCTTCGATTTCGCCGTCGCCCTGGTCGATTTCACGCGCGGCCTGGAACCAGTGGTCGTCGGGCTTGCCGTGCGGCTCGCCTTCCTGCTGCCAGAGTTCGTGGGCGCGCTTGCGGATTTTCTCTTCTCGGTCGTCGGTCATGGATGTGCTCCCTTCCATTTCCTGCATCAACGAAAGGCGAGAGAAGATGTTCCTGCACCCTGCCCTTCGCCCCCGCGCCATTATGTCCCCGCTTGCACAGTTCAGGAAGCGCGAATAAGCATGGGCTGTCGGGCGTCTCAGGGATTGGACGCACGCCTTGTCGGGGGACAAACATGAGCTTTACGGAAACGACGACCACCTCCTGGTTCTCCAGGCTGAAGGGTGCGCTGATCAAGATCGTGGTCGGCTTCATCCTTCTCATCGCCTGCATCTGGCTGCTGTTCTGGAACGAGGGCCGGTCGGTGAAGACCTATCGCGCGCTCGTCGAGGGGGCGGGGCTCGTCGTTTCGGTCGACAATGGCAGCGTCGATCCGGCAAACGACGGCAAGCTGGTGCATATTTCCGGGCCGGTGAAGCCGGTCGGCGTGCCGGAGGACGATGTGCTGGGCATTTCGGCGGATGGCGCGGTCGGCGTCAATCGCATCGTCGAGATGTACCAGTGGATCGAGACCTCGAAGTCGGAGACGCGCAAGCAGCTCGGCGGCAGCGAGGAGACGGTCACCACCTATTCCTACCACAAGGAATGGAAGAGCAACGAAGTCAACTCCAACAACTTCCGCCAATCCGGCCATGACAATCCGCAAAAGCCGATCGACGATGCGAGCTTCCCGGTGAAATCCGCCACGATCGGCGCCTTCAGCCTCGAGGGCCGCGCTGTCGCCCGGCTTGGCGACGAACGCCCCATACCGCTCACCGCCATCGAGACGAACCGGATGGGCGAGGCCGTGACGCTCGGCAAGCCGGTCTCGACGATTGCCGGCCAGGCCGTCTTCTCCTTCAACCCGGAGGACCCGCAGGTCGGCGACATCCGCATCCGCTTCGAGCGCTCGGACATTTCCGAAGCGAGCTTCGTCGGGGCGCAGCGCGGCGGCGGGCTGACGCCCTACAAGACGACGAACGGCCGCGACCTCTTCCTGAGCGACGCCGGCCTTCACGATGCGCCGGCCATGTTCGATGCGGCGCAGAGCGAGAACACGATCATCACCTGGCTGGTGCGTGTCGGCGGCCTCGTCGGCATCTTCGTCGGCTTCGCCTTCATCCTGTCGATCCTCGGCGTGATCGCCGACGTGGTGCCCTTCATCGGCTCCATCGTGCGCTTCGGCACGACGGCGATCGCCCTCATCTTCACCCTGCTGGTCGGCCCGGCCGTCATCGCCATCGCCTGGATCGCCTATCGCCCGCTCGTTGCCATCGCGGTTCTCGCCGCCGGCATTGCGCTTGCGGCATGCATCCTCTATCTGCGGCGTGGCAAGGCGACAGCGGCGGCGACACCGGGTTTTGGCAGAGCCTGAGACCGCGCCCATACGATAACAGCAGGGCGGGTGACGCTTGACCTATTATGCCTCGAAGATTTTCTGGCTCGCGGCCCAGCCCTTGTCGCTTGCCCTTCTGCTTGCCGTGTTCGGCCTGCTGGCGGGAGTGTTGCGCTGGAAGCGGATGCAGACGGCGGCAAACATCTTTGCTGCCCTCCTTCTCTTCGTCACACTCTTCACCTCGACCGGCGCGGTGCTGCTGCAGGTGCTGGAAGACCGCATTCCGCGGGCGGACCTGCCGGCGGGCGGGCCGGGCTGCGTCATCATGCTTGGCGGTGGCATCGAGGCGGAGGTGATCGCGGCGCGCGGCGGTTTCGAGATGAACCAGGCCGGCGACCGCTTCGTCGAGACATTGCGGTTGGCGCGGGACTTTCCCGCGTCGCGCATCCTGATTTCCGGCGGCGACGGCTCGTTCAGCGGCAGCTATGAGGGCGATGCGGCGGTGGCGACGCGCTTCTTCGAGGCTTTCGGGGTTCCAGCCGACCGGCTGATCCGCGAGACGGAATCACGAACCACCTTCGAGAATGTCGAGAACACCAAGGCGCTGCTGGCGGCAAACGGCCTCGACCGCTGCCTGCTGGTGACCTCGGCCTTCCACATGCCGCGTTCGATCGGCCTGTTCCGCAAGCTCGACATCGACGTGCTCCCCTGGCCGACGGATTTCCGCACGACGGGCCAGGCCGGCCTCGCCTTCGATTTCAGCCAGCCCTCGACGAACAGCCAGCTGATGACGACGGCACTACGGGAATGGACGGGCCTGCTTGCCTACTATCTCGCCGGCCGCACGCACGCGCTGTTCCCGCAATAGAGTATGTCTGGTTCAGACTGAACCAGACATACTCTAGTTTCCTTTGTTTTCGTTTGTCTTTTCGGGAAAACCGGTTCCCACTTTTCCCTGACAAACTCTAGCCGCTATTTTTTCGAGATCGTGTCGAACTGGGCGCCGCGCACGCGGATCGTCATGATGCAATAGTCGGAATCGTCGCGCCCGCAGCTTGCGGCATTGGCCTTCAGTTCCAGCACCATGTTGCCGTAGCGCTGCTTCAACTCGTAGCCGTAGAGATCGGCAGTGGCGGCGAGGAAATAGCCGCCCTCGGCCACCTGGATGTAGAATTCGTAGGGGCAGCCGACATTGCCGCACAGGCCGCCCGGCGTGCCGTCGCAATTGACAGCGCCGAGATTGACGATGACATCGGGAAGGCTGTCATTGTTGAAATCGATGGTCTCGGAAAAGTCCTCGCCGTAGATCGGCGTCTTGCAGCGCTTTGCGACCTCGGCCTGCGCCGTCGCGATGGCATCCGGCACGATTTCCGCCGCGCGGACCGGCAGGACGGTCGAAACGAGCGCTGCGCAGACAAGCGACAGGATTCTGATGCGGATGGCCATCTCTCAAACCTTTCCATGGCAGGCGATTCGGTCATTATGCGGACGAGCCGGCGCGCTGCCTGATTCTGCCCGGGTACACGGGCGCGCACTCTAACGCGGCAAAGCTGTCGCGAGGCTTGGCCCCTCATGGAATGGGCCTGCGATGGAAGGGGAAAAGCGTGCCGATCCTGGAACTGCTCGACTATACCGGCGTCGCGGTCTTTGCCGCCACCGGCGCGCTCTCGGCCTCGCGCAAGCAGCTCGACATCATCGGCTTCCTGTTTCTTGCGGCGGCGACCGGCATCGGCGGCGGCACGTTTCGCGACGTGATCCTCGGCGCCACGCCGGTCTTCTGCGTGGTGAACCCGACCTATCTCATCGTCTGCGTCGCGGTGGCGCTGACCGTCTTCGTGCTCGCGCATCGTATCGAGTCGCGCTACCGGCTGCTGCTGTGGCTCGATGCGATGGGGGTCTCCGCCTATTGCGTGATGGGCGCGGCCAAGGGGCTCGCCGCCACCGGCTCGCCGACCGTGGCGATCACGACAGGCGTGCTGACCGCAAGCTTCGGCGGCATCCTGCGTGATCTGCTGGCGGGCGAGCCTTCCGTGCTGCTGCGGCCCGAAATCTACATCACAGCCGCCCTTATCGGCTCGGCCGCCTTCACGGCGGCGAGCGTCGCCGGCGCGCCGCTCTGGCTCGCCTCGGCAATCGGCATCGGTGCCGCCTTCATCGTACGCGGCGGGGCCTTGCGGTTCGGCTGGTGCTTTCCGGTCTACAAGCCGCGGCCAGGGCGGCATCCGGACGATGTGATGTAAGTTCAGCCTTTGCGCGGGCGCAGGCGGATGATCACGTCAACGTGAGCGATCTCCATGCCTTCCGGCGGCTCCGGCAGATTGCCGATGGCGATATTGCTCACCGGAATGTCGAGAACGTGGTTTTCACCCTCGATGAAGAAATGGTGGTGGTCCGAGACGTTCGTGTCGAAGTAGGTCTTCGAGCTTTCGACCGCCAGGACACGGATCAGGCCTGCCTCGGTGAACTGGTGCAGCGTGTTGTAGACGGTTGCGAGCGACACCGGAACACCGGCAGCAACGGCTTCTTCGTGCAGTTCTTCCACGGTCAGGTGGCGGTCGCCCTTGGCGAACAGCAGGTCGGCGAGAGCCACGCGCTGGCGCGTCGGGCGCAGGCCGGAATGGCGCAGGCGCTCTTCGATGGGCAACTCGTGTGCATGCGTCATGGGCGACGGATCCGCTTGTCTGGCCTTGAACAACAATCTTGACGTTTCGATATAACTTTAGCGCCGCCGGGATTCAATAGGATTACGGCGGTTGAAAGGCGCGCAACAGGCGGAAAAACCGGGGCCTTTGCTTGCGGCCCGCCAATTTACGCTGGCTGTCACCGCAAGCATCATGTATGCGGACTGCTGAATTAACGTATCGCCCCGCCAGGGCGCGACGATAAAAAGGGGTAGTCCGGGGTGCTTCAATTCGCGCCCTACCTGCTCTAAATCTAAACGCAATAAGCGTCTACGCGACCGGGGATGAGACATTCGATGACGACCAGGCAATCCAGCTACAACTATGAGGAAATTCTGAGCTGCGGCCGCGGCGAGCTTTTCGGCCCCGGCAATGCCCAGCTTCCTCTGCCTCCGATGCTGATGGTCCATCGCATTACCGATATTTCCGAGACGGGCGGCGCCTTCGACAAGGGCTATATTCGCGCGGAATACGACGTGCGCCCCGACGACTGGTATTTCCCCTGCCACTTCCAGGGCAATCCGATCATGCCGGGCTGCCTCGGCCTCGACGGCATGTGGCAGCTCACCGGCTTCTTCCTCGGCTGGCTCGGCGAGCCCGGCCGCGGCATGGCGCTCTCTACCGGCGAAGTGAAGTTCAAGGGCATGATCCGCCCGACCACGAAGCTGCTGGAATACGGCATCGATTTCAAGCGCGTCATGCGCGGCCGGCTCGTGCTCGGCACGGCCGACGGCTGGCTGAAGGCCGACGGCGAGACTATCTATCAGGCATCCGACCTGCGCGTCGGCCTGTCCAAGGACAAGGAAGCCTGAGGCGGCGGCCTTACGCCGCCTTCACCACGAGACGTTCTAGATAAAGGTCAGAAACATGAGACGGGTTGTTGTCACGGGTCTGGGGATCGTATCCTCCATCGGGAACAATGCTGACGAAGTGACGGCGTCGCTACGCGATGCGCGCTCCGGCATCAGCTTTTCCCAGGATTTCGCCGACCACGGCTTCAAGTGCCAGGTCTGGGGTGCGCCGAACATCGACACGTCCGACCTCGTGGATCGTCGCGCGGCCCGCTTCCTGTCGCAGGGCGGCACGTGGAACCATGTTGCGATGAAGCAGGCGATCGCCGATTCCGGCCTGGAAGAGGCCGATTACGCCGCCAACGAGCGTGCCGGCATCATCATGGGTTCGGGCGGTCCTTCCACCCGCACGCTGATCGAGGCGGCCGAGATCACGCTGAAGAACAATTCGCCCAAGCGCATCGGCCCCTTCGCCGTTCCGAAGGCGATGTCGTCGACGGCATCCGCGACGCTCGCCACCTGGTTCAAGATCCACGGCGTCAACTACTCGATCTCGTCGGCCTGCTCGACCTCGGCGCACTGCATCGGCAATGCCGCGGAAATGATCCAGTGGGGCAAGCAGGACATCATGTTCGCCGGCGGCCACGAGGACCTCGACTGGACCATGTCGAACCTCTTCGACGCCATGGGCGCCATGTCCTCCAAGTACAACGACACGCCCGCCACCGCTTCGCGCGCCTATGACATCAGCCGCGACGGCTTCGTCATCGCCGGCGGCGCCGGCGTGCTGGTGCTGGAAGAATACGAGCGTGCCAAGGCCCGCGGCGCCAAGATCTATGCGGAAATCGTCGGCTACGGCGCGACGTCGGACGGCTACGACATGGTCGCTCCCTCGGGCGAAGGCGCAATCCGCTGCATGCGCCAGGCGCTTGCCACCGTGAAGGGCGATGTCGACTACATCAACACGCACGGCACCTCGACGCCTGTCGGCGATTCGAAGGAGATCGGCGCGATCCGCGAAGTCTTCGGCAACAAGATGCCGCCCATCCAGTCGACCAAGTCGCTCACCGGCCATTCGCTGGGGGCTGCCGGCGTGCAGGAATCGATCTACGGCCTCCTGATGATGCAGGCCGGCTTTATCGGCGAGAGCGCGCATATCACCGAGCTCGACCCGGAATTCGACGGCGTGCCGATCGTGCGCAAGCGCATCGACAATGCCAAGATCGACACCGTTCTCTCCAACTCCTTCGGCTTCGGCGGCACGAACGCCACGCTGATCTTCCAGCGCCACAACGGATGACAGGCATGACGGGGATCATGAACGGCAAGCGCGGCCTCATCATGGGGGTCGCGAACAACCATTCCATCGCGTGGGGGATCGCGCAGAAGCTTGCCGGACAAGGCGCCGAACTCGCCTTCACCTACCAGGGCGAGGCACTCGGCAAGCGCGTAAAACCGCTTGCCGCCGAACTCGGCTCGGATTTCGTCATTCCCTGCGACGTCGAGGACATCGCCTCGGTGGATTCGACGATCGCGGCGATCAAGGAAAAATGGGGCAAGCTCGATTTCGTGGTGCACGCCATCGGCTTTTCCGACAAAAGCGAGCTGAAGGGCCTTTACGCCGACACCTCGCGCGACAATTTTTCACGCACGATGGTGATTTCCTGCTTCTCCTTCACGGAAATCGCCAAGCGCGCCGCCGACCTGATGAACGACGGCGGCTCCATGCTGACGCTGACCTATGGCGGCTCGGTGCGCATCATGCCGAACTACAACGTCATGGGCGTCGCCAAGGCGGCGCTGGAAGCCTCGGTGCGTTACCTCGCCGGCGACTACGGCCCGCGCGGCATCCGCGTCAACGCGATCTCGGCAGGCCCCATCCGGACGCTGGCCGGTGCCGGCATTTCCGATGCGCGCGCCATGCTGTCCTGGCAGCAGAAGAACGCGCCGCTGCGCCGCACCGTCACGATCGAGGATGTCGGCAATTCGGCGCTCTACCTGCTCTCGGACCTGTCGAGCGGCGTCACCGGCGAAATCCACTACGTGGATGCCGGCTACAACATCACCTCCATGCCGACGCTGGAGCGTCTGGCGAAGGCCGACAGCGAATAGGATTTGCGGCGCGAAGCAAAACCTTCGCGCCGTCTTTCCCTGCGCTCAAAGCGCCATCAGAACCACGACGAGCAGGATCACCAAAGCGAGAACGCCGAGGAACAGCGTTCGCACACGGCTGTTCATTTCCGGCACCTTGGCATCCGCAGCCCGCTTCAAGAAGGCGAGCGGCACCTCGGAGGTCGGCGTATGCCCCTCCCCTTCCTTCACATCCTTGACGATGACTTCCGCCACATCTTCCGTGATCGGCGGTCTTGCAGGTCCAAAAGCCATTACGGATCTCCTGAACGGAATGATTTCGCGATGGTGGACCTCTTTCGGCGAAATGGCAATCGGCGCTATTCCAGCACGACGGGCACGAGGGAGAGGACGAGCAGCAGCGCCATCGCGCGGTTGAAGATCCTGAGGCTGCGTTCGCTGGTGATGAAGCGCGCAGCGCCCACGCCAAGAACGGTCCAGGCCACGGTGCTCGCCAGCGTCGCGCCGCCGAAGATGATCGCAAAGGCGGTGGGGACCGTGAGGTCACCGGCGCCACCCTCGCCGTAGGTAACCACGGCGCCCGCCACCATCACCCAGAGTTTTGGATTGACGAGTTGCAGCAATGCGCCCTCCACCGCGGTGAAGGGCCGCTGCCTGCCGCTCTCGGCGGCAAGGCCGGCGGGCGCGGCATTGGCGATCCGCCAGGCGAGCCGGAGAAGATAGGCGATGCCGACCCATTTCAGCACGAGATGCACCCGTGGCTCGGCGACGAGCGTGCTGCCTGCGGCCGCGACGACGAAGATGATGACGGCGACGCCGATGCCCATGCCGACCGCCACCGGAAGGGTGCGGCGAAAACCGTAATTCGCGCCGGAGGCGGTCACCATCGTGTTGTTCGGCCCCGGCGTGCCCGCCATGGCGAATGCGAAGCCGGCGGCTGCCAGAATCCAGGCCCAATCCATATCGTCCTCCTCATCGAGACGCGGACAGCCTAGCCAACCTTCCACGCAACGGGGTTGCCAAGATGCCAACGGTGGAGAAGAGTTTGGCATCTGGTGCCAAAAGCTGGCTTGAACGTTTGTGAGGATTGCAATGCAGCTCGACGACATAGACCGCCGCATCCTTCGCGAATTGCAGCAGAACGGCCGGCTGCAGAATATCGAGCTGGCAAAACGCGTCGGCCTGTCGCCCTCGCCCTGCCTGCGGCGGGTCAAACTGCTGGAGGATGCGGGCGTGATCAGCCGCTATGTGGCCGTCGTCGATCAGGCGAAGGTGGGCTTGCAGCTTTCCATGTTCGCCCGCGTGTCGCTCACCGCGCAGGATGCCGAGACGATCGACCATTTCATCGCGGCGATGAAACGGCTGCCGGAGGTGGTGGAGTGTTACATCATGCTCGGCGAGAGCGACGCGCTGTTGCGCGTCGTCGTGGCGGACCTTGCGGACTACCGCCGCTTCCAGGCGGCGAACCTCACCCGCAAGAACGGCATCCAGAACGTCAAGACGGACGTGCCGAGCGAGACGATCAAGCAGACCTTCGCGCTGCCACTGTGAGCATTTGCGTAGGAAAGGACTATCGCTTGCCCCACAGCACCTTGAAGCGGGCGTTGCGGCAGACCTCGCCGCTCTCCTTGAAGGCCTCCTTCAGCACCGGCTCGTAGGGCAGGCCGCGGTTGGCGACCATCAGCAGGCGACCGCCGATCTTGAGCGCCTTCGCCGCCGCCTGGATCATGCCCGCGCCGAGCGCGTGGTCGGCCGCATGGCCTTCATGGAAGGGCGGGTTCATGACGATGAGGTCGTAGTGGTCGCGCGGCGTCTCTGCCGTCAGGTCGAACCAGTAGTAGCGCGTCGGGATGTTCGGGCAGTTCTCCGCCATGTTCTCCTTGGCGGCTTCGAGCGCTTCGTAATGCGCTTCGAACAGATCGATGCCCTTCACCTGCGGCGCGCGGCCACCGAGCATGACGGAAAGGTAGCCCCAGCCCGCGCCGAAATCGGCGGCGTGGCCGTGGAAATCTTCCGGAATACGGGTCGCGAGCAGTTCGGAGCCGTCGTCGATGCGGTCATGCGAGAACATGCCAGGTGCTGCGGTAAAGCGGCCGACGATGCGCACCGGCTTTGCCGACAGCTTGGCGATCGCGTCCGCCGGGTCTTCCGGACGGGCGAACCAGATGGCGAGGCCGTGGTATTTCGGCATGTAGTCGCCGGTGAGGCCGAGCTGGTCCAGGCGCTTGCGCATGGACTGGATGCCGTCTTCCTTGCCGCCGGCAACGACGATGATGCCGCCCGTGTTCACGCGGCGCAGCGCCTCGGCAATACGGTTCTCGTTCTCGCCCTTGTGCTTGTTGATCAGGACGAGCGCGCCATCATAGTCCTCGCCCTCGATCACCGGCGTGACGGGCGCGCGCACGGCTTCCAGCCCGCGGTAGAGCGGGCGGAGCGGCTGGACCGCGTCGAGCGTCGCCCCGAAACCTTCCGGCGGGCGCTGGCCGGCCTCTGCGCCGAGGAACAGGTAGCGCTCGCCCTCGCCGGGCATGGCAAGCGTGCCGGAGGCGAAAGGGTGGAACAGGGTCTTGAGGGCTTCGCGGGTCATGGTAGGCTTTCGGCGGGCGGGAGAACAGATGGAGCATAGGAAAGGGGCGCGGAACGTGCCGCTCCGCGCCCCTTTCAAAGGTAGAGGACAGGCTTATTCGGCGGCTTCGCCGTCGCTCTTCTTCTCGGCGGCGACTTCCTTGCCGGTCGCCTGGTCGACGACCTTCATGGAGAGGCGAACCTTGCCGCGCTCGTCGAAGCCCATCAGCTTGACCCAGACCTTGTCGCCTTCCTTGACGACGTCGGAGGTCTTGGCAACGCGCTCGGAAGCGAGCTGTGAGATGTGCACGAGGCCGTCGCGCGGGCCGAAGAAGTTGACGAAGGCGCCGAAGTCGGCGGTCTTGACGACCGTGCCTTCGTAGATCATGCCGACTTCCGGTTCTGCAACGATCGAGTGAATCCACTTGCGGGCCGCTTCGATCTCCTTGCCGGACGAGGAGGCGATCTTGATCGTGCCGTCGTCTTCGATGTTGATCTTGGCGCCGGTCTTCTCGACGATTTCGCGGATGACCTTGCCGCCCGTGCCGATGACTTCACGGATCTTGTCGACCGGGATGTTCATGACTTCGATGCGCGGAGCAAATTCGCCGAGCTGCGAGCGGCCTTCGGTGATGGCATTGGCCATCTCGCCGAGGATGTGCTTGCGGCCGCCCTGCGCCTGGCTGAGCGCGACCTTCATGATCTCTTCGGTGATACCGGCGATCTTGATGTCCATCTGCAGCGAGGTGATGCCGTCGGCGGTGCCGGCGACCTTGAAGTCCATGTCGCCGAGGTGGTCTTCGTCACCGAGGATGTCGGAGAGAACGGCGAAACGGTCGCCTTCCAGGATCAGGCCCATGGCGATGCCGGCAACCGGCTTTGCCAGCGGAACGCCGGCGTCCATCAGGGCGAGCGAGGTGCCGCAAACCGTTGCCATCGAGGACGAGCCGTTCGACTCGGTGATCTCGGAAACGACGCGCAGCGTGTAGGGAAACTGCTCGGCGGTCGGCAGCATCGGGCGGATCGCGCGCCAGGCGAGCTTGCCGTGACCGATTTCGCGGCGGCCTGGGGAGCCCATGCGGCCCGTTTCACCGACCGAGTAGGGCGGGAAGTTGTAATGCAGCAGGAAGCGTTCCTTGTACATGCCGGTCAGGCTGTCGACATACTGCTCGTCTTCGCCGGTGCCGAGCGTGGCAACGACGATCGCCTGGGTTTCACCACGCGTGAAGAGCGCCGAGCCGTGGGTGCGCGGCAGGATACCGACTTCCGAGACGATCTTGCGAACCGTGTCGAGATCGCGACCGTCGATGCGGCTCTTGGTGTCGAGGATGTTCCAGCGAACGATCTTGGCCTGGAGGTGCTTGAACACCGCGCCGATGACTTCGGCCGTGTACTTCGGCTCAGCGCCTTCCGGGAAGAAGTGGGCCTTCACCTTGGCCTTGACGGCGTCGACGGCGGCGTAGCGGTCGGCCTTCTGGGTGATCTTGTAGGCAGCGCGCAGTTCGGTTTCGGCGAGGCCTAGCATTTCGGCTTCGAGCGCGGAATGATCTTCCGGGTTGAAGTCGCGGGGTTCCTTGGCAGCCACTTCCGCGAGCTTGATGATCGCGTCGATGACCGGCTGAAAGCCCTTGTGGCCGAACATGACGGCGCCGAGCATGACGTCTTCGTTCAGTTCCTTGGCTTCGGATTCGACCATCAGGACGGCGTCCTGCGTCCCGGCAACGACGAGGTCGAGAACGGACTCGTTCATCTCGTCGAGATGCGGGTTCAGGACATATTCGCCATTGATGTAGCCGACGCGCGCGCCGCCGACCGGGCCCATGAAGGGAACGCCGGAAATCGTGAGCGCTGCGGAAGCGGCAACCATCGACAGGACGTCCGGATCATTTTCGAGGTCATGCTGGATGACGGTGACGACGACCTGCGTGTCGTTCTTGTAGCCTTCCGGGAAGAGCGGGCGGATCGGACGGTCGATCAGGCGGGAAACCAGCGTTTCCTTTTCCGACGGACGGCCTTCGCGCTTGAAGTAGCCGCCCGGGATCTTGCCGGCGGCGTAGGTCTTTTCCTGGTAGTTGACGGTCAGCGGGAAGAAATCCTGGCCCGGCTTCGGCGCCTTGGCGGAAACGACGGTCGCGAGAACGACGGTTTCGCCGTAGGTCGCGAGAACGGCGCCGTCAGCCTGACGGGCGATCTTGCCGGTTTCCAGCTTCAGCGGGCGGCCGGCCCATTCGATTTCGACCGTATGGGTATCGAACATGTCTTGTCCTTCTTGGCGGGGCGGCGCACCGCCGCCCAGAAGGCGCAGGTGGCTCATTCCCACATTCATGACTTATCATGGGCAAGACAACGGGAGGCTTCCGGGTCGTGGCTCGCGAATTCTGCGGGCGAAGGCCTTTGAGGCCCGGCCGACGACAGGCGCGCGCCTGAAGCATCCTGCAATCCTGCCCCATGACAGGTCATCGGTTGGTTCCGCAGGACCGGCGCATCCGGCCTGCTGGAGGTTTCGTTTCGCGAGGGCGGTCGCAACCGGCACATGCGCAACGTCTTGTCGTCGTCTTTCGCAATTCCAAACGCAAACCGCAGTCCGCGCTTTTGCTGGAATTGCTCCGGCGGAATTTGCGTTCCGCAAAAGAAAGCGGCGGGCGCTCGAAAAGAACGCCCGCCGAGATTGCTTAGCGGCGAATGCCCAGAGCAGCAATGATCTTGCTGTAACGGGATTCGTCCTTCTTCTTGAGGTAGTCAAGAAGCGAGCGGCGCGTGGAAACCATGGTCAGAAGGCCACGACGGGAGTGGTTGTCCTTCTTGTGGTCCTTGAAATGGCCGGTCAAGTTGTTGATGCGCTCGGTCAGGATGGCGACCTGGACTTCCGGGGAGCCGGTGTCGCCTTCGACGGTTGCATATTCCTTGATCAGCGCAGCCTTGCGCTCAGCAGTGATCGACATCGTATGTCCTTTCATGAATGGAGAACTTAAGGACGCCAAAAGCCGGGATGCCGTCCAGCAATGGCCGTGAGTGCAAGCGAAGCCGAGGCCCGCATTGCTGGCGGTGCCTATAAACCATTCCCTTATGAAAGGGAAGACCCGTCGTTCGGCGCGCCTAACGCTGCTCGGCCGGCTGGCTCGGTCCCGCCTCGCGCGTGCCTCCCGGCTGCTTGCAGACGACATAGGCGCCGAAGATCCAGCCGAGCCGTTCGCCCTGCCGCGCGACGAAAAGCCAATGTTTCGTGCCGATCTTCATCTCGTCGACCACTTCGACCGTAGTGCCGTTCGCAAGCGTCGTCAGGATCGTGCCGTTCGGCGCCGTGCGCACGTTGAGCGGCGTGCCGGTCGGGTCGTCGACGTAACATTCGCCATAGGCGGCGAAGGCGGAAGGGATGGAGGCGGCAAGGCATGCCGAGACGGTACATACGCGCAAGAAGAACGTCATGAAACAGACCTGCTGGAGATGCGTCGGGAAAAGGCGGACTTCATCATTGTGCCGCGCCGTCCTGGTGGGCGTCCTCGTCGCGAAGCCTTGCGAGCGGGATCGTCACGCGCCATTCGATACCGTCGTCATGCACGATGAAGTCCAGCTTGGCATCGAGCGCCATGCCGAGCATGCGCTCCAGCACGACGCTGCCGAAACCCTTGCGGCTTGCGGCAATGGCCGCCTTGTCGATCGTCGCCCGGCTTTCGCGCCAGACGAGATTCAGGTCATCGCCGGACGTTACCCAACTCAGCGAGACCACGCCCGTCTCGTTGGCGAGCGCGCCGTATTTCGTGGCATTGGTGGAAAGCTCGTGCAGCGCCATGCCGAGCGTCTGGGACGCCTGCGGGTCGAGCAGCACGGCGGGGCCGGCGATGCGCACCCGCGTCGCGTCGTCCGGCGTGAAAGGTTTCAGCTGGTTCCTGGCGAGTTCGGCGAGGTTCACGCCCTGGGTCGCGTTGGCGATCATCAGGTCTGTCGAGCGGGCGAGGCCGGCGACGCGCTTGCGAAACATTTCGGCGAATTCGGAGGCATTCTCCGCGCCTGCCGCCGACTGGTTCAACATGGCCTGGATGACGGTCAGCTGGTTCTTCGAGCGGTGCGCCACCTCGCGCATCAGGAAGCGCACCTCGTTTTCCGATTTGACGCGGGCATCGGCCGCCTCGGCGAGCGCGCGCGACACGGTCTCCAGCTCGGAAATGGCATAGGGGCGCGGGGCGACCCGTTCACCGTGGCCGAGCCGGCGCGCGTCATGCGCCAAAAGCCGGACGTCGCGCGACAGTACGCGGGCGATGCCGACGGCGCTGGCCGCGGCAAGGGCCGCAAAGACCGCGCCGCCGATCGTCAGCCAGAGGAAGGAGGAAACCGCCGGCCCCTGCACATCCGAGGATTTCGCCCAGGCGATCATGCGCCAGCCGGCAAGCGACGAGAATTCCGTGACGACCTGATAATCGGTGCCGCCCTGCTGCATGGTGCTGACACCGAGGCGCAGCGACGGCACGACGCGCAGGAAGAAGGGCGTTCCCGTCTTCTGCTGGTCATCCGTCGAAACGATGACCGTGCCTTCGGAATCGAGCACGGCGGCGTTCCAGCCCGGCGAGAGAATATCCGGATTGACGGCGCGTCTCAGCGCTTCGGCATTTTTCGTCAGCGTCAGCAGCACATGCCGGCCATTGGCAAGGCGCATGGGCTGGTAGACGTTGAACACCCATTGCTGCGCGGTCCTGCCGAAGAACAGGTCGGAGACCATCCGCTCGCCGCGCGCCAGCGCCAGGCCGGCGGAGACCGGCTCCGAGGTGGCGTTCAGCGGCGTGCCGTAGGGCACGCGGGTGTTGAGCAACTGCCGCATCGTCTGGTCGATGACGAGGAAATAGATATCCGTGCCTTCGAGCGCCTTCGTCGCCTGCCCATGCAGGGCCGCGTAGTCACCCGTCTCCAGGCTGTCCGACGTCGACAGGAAATTCAGCGTCGAGAACATGCCGGAAATTTCGCGCTCGACGGCGCGGTTGACGGCGCCCGTCGAGGTGCGCAGCAGCGATTCGAAGATGCGTTCCTGCGCCTCGTTCGTGCGCTTCAACACGACGATCGAGAAGAGGAAGGCCGGAATGACGACGACGAGGATGAGGCAGACGAGGTAGAAGACGACGGGATGGTGCATGCGCCGCCGGCGGCTCCGAACAGCGCTTGCGCCCGCGTCCACATCCTCGGCGGACACCGTCCTCTCAGTCGGTGCAATCGTCAACGGCCAGCCCTTTCACCCTTCCGCCCGCGACCGGCCGAGACGGCAAAACGCCGCCCTGGCCGCCTGTAGGCGAACCTCGCCGGCCCATAAAGCCTGTAGCTTGTGGTGAAATCAAGTCGGCAGCGGTTGGTTCCGCCGACCCATTGTTAGCCGGCGAAGACGCGTTTAGGGCGGAATTCGCCGCCGCCGATCTCGCCGATCGCGACGAGTTTTCCGTGCGCCGTGGCATAGGCCTCGTCCGCCGAAACCGGCGCATCGCGGCCGCGCAGGATGATCGGATTGCCCATGCGCAGCCGGTGCGCCTGGTCGTCGTTGATGACGATCTGCGGCAGGCTCGACAGTGCCTCGCCGGTATCGATCAGGAAGGCGTCGAGTGCTGCCAGCCGTTCGGCCTCGTCCTCGATCTTTTCCAGCGCCGTCAGGTCGGCGAGCGGCACCATGTCGTCTTCGCCGAAGGGCGCGACGAAGCTGCGGCGCAGCCCGGAAATATGGCCGTAACAGCCGAGCTGGCGGCCGAAATCGCGGGCGAGCGCGCGCACATAGGTGCCCTTGCCGCATTCGACCTCGAAGTCCGCCGTGTTCTCGTCCGGGCAGCCGATCAGCGTCAGCCGGTGGATTTCCACCTCGCGCGAGGGGATTTCGACGACTTCGCCTTCACGGGCGAGATCGTAGGCGCGCTCGCCGTCGATCTTGATGGCGGAAAACTGCGGCGGAATCTGCTGGATGGTGCCGGTATATTCGCCGAGGATCGCGTTGATCTCGTCGGCGGTCGGGCGCTTGTCGGCGCTCTGCGTCACCGTGCCTTCGAGGTCGTCGGTGCTGCGTTCCTCGCCCCAGGTGACGGTGAATTCGTAGATCTTGCGGCCGTCCATGACATAGGGCACGGTCTTGGTCGCGTCGCCCAGCGCGATCGGCAGCATGCCGGAGGCGAGCGGATCGAGCGTGCCGGCATGGCCGGCCTTCTGCGCCTTGAACAGCCACTTGATCTTGGCGACGGCCTCGGTCGAGCCGAAATCGAACGGCTTGTCGAGGATCAACCAGCCGGAAATCGGCCGGCCCTTGGGCTTGCGGGGCTTGGACATCTTGTTCCTGAATTATTTGTCTTCGCCGTCGCCGGCGCCGAGATCGCGTGCGACTTCCGGCGAACGCAGGAGATCGTCGATCTTCTTGTAATTGTCGAAGCTCGTATCGTCGAGGAAGCGCACGTCGGGCATGTACTTCATCTGGCGAAGCTGGGATCCCATACGGCCGCGGATGAATTTCGCGTTGCGATTGAGCGCTTCGATGATGGTGCCGTGGTCCTTGACGCCAAGCGGCGTCACATAGGCCGTCGCGTGTTTGAGGTCCGTCGACATGCGGACTTCCGAGATGGAAATCACTGTCGCCTCGATCAGCGAATCGCGCACTTCGCCGCGCTGAAGCACCTGGGTGATCGCCGCGCGCACCTGCTCGCCCACGCGCAGCATGCGTTGCGACGGCGATGAGGATGTTGGTTTTGCCATGGTCGTCACCTTTAAAAAAATGCGAGCGCCGAAACGATCCGGCGCTCGCATGATGTCTGGATCGCCGGACGCTTAGAGCGTGCGCGTGATATGCTCCACGCGGAAGCACTCGATCGTGTCGCCGGCGCGGATGTCTTCGTAGTTCTCGAAGGCCATGCCGCATTCCTGGCCCATCGGCACTTCGGCGACTTCGTCCTTGAAGCGCTTGAGCGTCTTGAGCTTGCCTTCGTGGATGACGACGTTGTCGCGTACGAGACGCACGCCTGCACCGCGCTCGACCTTGCCTTCGATGACGCGGCAACCTGCGACCTTGCCGACCTTCGTGATGTTGAACACCTCGAGGATCTCGGCATTGCCGAGGAAGGTTTCGCGCCGTTCCGGAGACAGAAGACCCGACATGGCCGCCTTCACGTCATCCACCAGATCGTAGATGATGTTGTAGTAGCGGATTTCGATGCCTGCCCGTTCGGCCGCCTGGCGTGCCTGCGCATTGGCACGAACGTTGAAGCCGATGATGGCCGCGTTCGAGGCCTCGGCAAGCGAGATATCGGACTCGGTGATACCACCGGCGCCGGAGTGAACGATACGGGCGCGAACTTCGTCGGTGCCGAGCTTGTCGAGGGCACCGGCAATGGCTTCGATCGAACCCTGCACGTCGCCCTTGATGAGCAGCGGGAATTCTTTCATGCCCGTGTTCTGCAGCTGGGTCATCATCTGCTCGAGGGAGCCGCGCTGACCGCTCTGGCGGGCAACGGCCTTGTCGCGTGCGAGACGCTGGCGGTATTCCGAGATTTCGCGCGCCCGGCTTTCGTTCTCGACGACCGCGAAACGGTCGCCGGCAGAGGGCGTTCCCGAGAGACCGAGGATCTCGACAGGCATGGCCGGACCGGCTTCCTTGACGTGCTCGCCCTTGTCGTTGACGAGCGCGCGCACACGGCCCCACTGGTCGCCGGCCACGATGATCTGGCCCGGACGCAAGGTGCCCTTCTGAACGAGAACGGTTGCGACGGAGCCGCGACCACGATCGAGCTGGGCTTCGATGACGGTGCCTTCGGCCGTGCGGGTGACATCGGCCTTCAGGTCGAGGATTTCGGCCTGGAGGAGAATGGCTTCCAGCAGCTTGTCGAGGTTCAGGCCGGTCTTGGCCGATACTTCGACGTCGAGCACTTCACCGCCCATGGATTCCACGAACACTTCATGCTGAAGCAGCTGGTTGCGCACCTTCTGCGGATCGGCTTCGTGCTTGTCGACCTTGTTGATCGCCACGATGATCGGAACGTTGGCCGCCTTGGCGTGGTTGATCGATTCGATCGTCTGCGGCATCACGCTGTCGTCGGCCGCGACCACCAGGATCGCGATATCCGTCGCCTGCGCACCGCGGGCACGCATCGCGGTGAACGCGGCGTGGCCGGGCGTGTCGATGAACGTGATCTTGTGACCGTTCTGCTCGACCTGGTAGGCGCCGATATGCTGGGTGATGCCGCCGGCTTCGCCGGAAACAACGCTGGTCTTGCGGATGGCGTCGAGCAGCGACGTCTTGCCGTGGTCGACGTGACCCATGATGGTCACGACCGGCGGACGCGAAACCATTTCGCCCTCGTCGTCGGCAATGTTGAAGATGCCTTCTTCGACGTCGGATTCCGAAACGCGCTTGACGGTGTGGCCGAATTCGACGGCGATCAGTTCGGCCAGATCGGCGTCGATGACGTCGCCCGGCTTCATCATCTGGCCTTCCTTCATCAGGAACTTGATGACATCGACGGCGCGTTCGGACATGCGCTGCGACAGTTCCTGAATGGTAATGGTTTCCGGCAGGACGACTTCGCGCATGACCTTCTCGCGTGTCTCCTGCATCTGGCTACGCCGGAACTTCTCCTGACGGCGGCGCATGGCCGAGAGCGAACGGCCACGCTGGGTGGCGTCCTCGTCGGTCGAAGCGGTGGTCAGCGTCAGCTTGCCCTGGCGGCGGCCGTCGTCGGCCTTCGGGCGCGCCGGGACCTTGGCGGGTTCCGGACGCGTGACCTTGCCACGATTGACCGGAGCGCCACCGCGCGGACGGGCGGCCTCCTCCTCTTCCGTCTCGCGACGGCCACGGCCGGGAACGGCTGCGGGCGTGACGGCCGGGGTCGTGCGGGGCGGCTGCGGGCGATTGTCGGCGCCGGCAGGTGCCGTAACGGCGGGCTTTGCAACCACGACCGGCTCGGCGGCGACCTCGGTGGGCGACGCAGCCTCGATGGCGCGGCGCTCGGCCTCTTCCTTCTCCAGGCGCGCACGCTCTTCCGCGGCGGCCTTCTGGCGGGCTTCCTCTTCCACCTTGCGGCGGGCCTCGTCCTCGGCGCGCTGGCGCGCTTCGGCAGCGTCGCGGATCTGCGCTTCTGCAAGCGCGCGGCGACGGGCCTCGACTTCATCGGGGGAAAGCTGGTTCAGCACGACGCCGCCGCGCGGACGGCTATGCTCGACCTGCGGCGCCTGGCGCTGCACGGGGCGAGGCGGTTGCGGTGCGGGCTGGCGCTGCTGCACTGGCGCGACGGGTGCCGCAGCAGCGCGTTCGTCTCCCGGGCGGCTGAAGTGGCGCTTTGTGCGGGTCTCGACCACGACAGCCTTCGTCCGGCCACGACCCATGTCCTGGCGCACGGTTCCCTGCTGAACCCCCGAGGGCTTCAGGCTAAGGGTCTTCTTGCCAGCCACATTGATCGTCTTGTCGTCTTCGTTGTCGGTCATTCCGTTCCGTTCCTAAGATCAGAGCCGGATGCGTATCACCAGACCCTGTCGTTCAAATGTGTTCATCCAACGCGATTTCGGCCGGCCGAACGCCGGTAACCGCATCATTGTTTTGTCTGGCCAGCGCCACCTTTTGCCATCATTTGGCTGTCGCCCCGGTATTTCTCGAGCATGATTGCGCGCTTCACTACACCCTCACCCGCCTGCCCTGCAAGCGCCGCGGCATGGATAAAAGCATTCTGGCCCAAAAGGCCCTCCAATTCGCTCTCCGAGAAGAGCTTGAAGGACGGTATTTCCGTCTCGTCGTCGCGCAGGAAGCTTGCCGCCTTGCGCGCCTGGTCAATTTTGCGCACGCCATCGGCGGCGGCATCCGTCGCGTGGAAGACCGCAAGTGCCGCCAATGCGCGCACCGCCTGGTCGACCTTGGAGGAACCGGTGATGAACTGGCCCGCCTTGCGCGCCATGTTCATCATCCCGCCAAGCTGGCCCGCCAGAAGACGGTCCACTTCGGCGCCGAGTTCCGCACCCGCTTTGGCTTCCGCCTTCAGCGCCCGCGAGAAGAGTTTCTTGGCGACCGCCTTGTCGACGATCGCCCGTTCTGCCTTCACCCAGCATCCACGTCCGGGGAGCTGACGCTTCAGGTCCGGCACGACGTTGCCATCCGGGCCTGCGACGAAGCGGATCAGATCATCCGCCTCACCCTTTTCGCGCGTCACGATGCACATGCGGTCGTTCACGCCGTCGTCGTCCTTCTTACCCATATAGGTCCTCGCAGTTCCGTACGCAAAACCGTTCATACACTTTTGCTGGAATGCTCGGCCAACGGCGTCTCCAGCGCGCGGGATGCCCCGATCAGGCGTCCTGCTCGCCACCTTCGACGACCGGTTCTTCTTCGGTAGCAAGGTCCTCTTCGGTGATCCAGCCGACCGCAAGGCGGGCCTGAACGACCATGGCTTCGGCTTCGGCGCGCGAGACCTCGAGCTTCGAGAATAGGCCCTCGAACTTCTTCGTCTCGCCATCCTTGCGTTCCGACCAGCCGACGAGGTCGTCGGCGGCGCAGCCTGCAAAGTCTTCCATCGTCTTGATGCCGTCTTCGCCGAGCGCGACCAGCATCTGGCTCGTCATGCCGTCGATCTGGCGCAGGTCATCGGAAACGCCGAGTTCCTTGCGCTTGGCATCCATTGCGGCTTCGAGACGATCGAGATGCTCGCGGGCACGTGTCTGGAGTTCCAGGGCGGTGTCTTCGTCGAAACCCTCGATCGAGGCGATTTCGTCGAGCTCGACATAGGCAAGCTCCTCGACGGCCGCGAAGCCCTCGGAGGCCAGAACCTGACCGACCATCTCATCAACATCGAGGGATTCCATGAAGAGCGCGGTGCGCTCGTTGAATTCCTTCTGGCGCCGCTCCGACTCTTCGGCTTCCGTCAGGATGTCGATATCCCAGCCGGTCAGCTGCGAGGCGAGGCGGACGTTCTGGCCGCGGCGGCCGATGGCGAGCGAGAGCTGCTCGTCCGGAACGACCACCTCGATGCGCTCCGCATCCTCATCCAGAACGACCTTGGAGACTTCCGCGGGCTGGAGGGCGTTGACGATGAAGGACGCCGGGTCTTGGCTCCACGGAATGATGTCGATCTTCTCGCCCTGAAGCTCGCCGACGACGGCCTGGACGCGCGAACCACGCATACCGACGCAGGCGCCGACCGGATCGATCGAGCTATCGTTCGAGATGACGGCGATCTTGGCGCGCGAACCCGGGTCGCGGGCGACCGACTTGATCTGGATGATGCCGTCGTAGATTTCCGGCACTTCCATGGTGAACAGCTTCACCATGAACTGCGGATGGGTACGCGACAGGAAGATCTGCGGACCGCGCTGCTCGCGGCGCACGTCGTAGACGAAAGCGCGAACGCGGTCGCCATAGCGCATGTTTTCGCGCGGGATCATCTCGTCGCGGCGGATGATACCCTCGCCACGGCCGAGATCGACGATGACGTTGCCGTATTCGACACGCTTGACCGTGCCGTTGACGATCTCGCCGATGCGATCCTTGTACTCGTCGAACTGGCGGTCACGCTCGGCTTCGCGCACCTTCTGCACGATGACCTGCTTGGCCGACTGGGCGGCGATGCGGCCGAAATCCATCGGCGGCAGCGGATCGGCGATGAAGTCGCCGAGCTTGGCGTCCGGGTTGCGGTCGCGGGCAAGCTCCAGCGGGATCTGCGTCGAATAATCCTCGGCCTGCTCGACGACTTCCAGCAGACGCTGGAGGCGGATTTCGCCGGTCTTGGAATTGATGTCGGCGCGGATGTTCGATTCCGTGCCGTAACGCGAGCGGGCCGCCTTCTGGATGGCGTCGGCCATCGCGGCAAGCACGATCTCGCGATCGATGACCTTTTCACGGGCCACGGCATCCGCGATCTGCAGAAGCTCAAGCCGGTTCGCACTGACTGCCATTGTCTCAGGTCTCCATGATCAAGCCGGGGCGAGGCCTCCGGTTCCGTCCTCTCCGTTTCGCCCGCATCGGGGGCAAAACGCACTCACATAGTCATTCGTCGTCTGCGTCTTCGTCGTTCTGGTTCGCGGCCTGCGCAGCTTTCGCCTTCTTGTCGGCGGTCAGCGCGTCGCGGATCAGATCGTCGGTCAGGATCAGCTTACCCTCGGCGAGCGCCGTGAACGGGATGACGACCGAGGGCTCCTCGCCATAGGCGGGCTGGTCCCGCTCCAGCGTAAAACCGTTTTCGTCGGCGGCGACGATCTTGCCGCGGAAGCGCTTGCGCCCGTCGACGAGAATCGACGTCTCGCACTTCACCAGGTGGCCGAGCCAGCGCGTGAAATCCGACTTGCGCACCATCGGCCGGTCGATGCCGGGCGACGACACTTCGAGATGATACGCCTTGTCGATCGGATCCTCAACGTCGAGCACCGGCGAGACGGCCATCGAGACCTTCTCGCAATCCTCGACGGTCATCGTGCCGTCCGGCCGCTCGGCCATGATCTGCAAGGTCGCGCCGTTCTGCGCCGAAAGGCGAACGCGCACCAGCCGGTAGCCGATCTGCTCGATGCTCGGCTCGATGATCTCGGCGACGCGCCGGTCGAGACCGGTCTCGACGATCAGGCGCGGCTCGACGGCTGCGTTTTCTGTCTGGGTCGTGTCGTTCATGACATGCCCTCCCGGGATAGTCGTTATCATGCGCTTGATCGGGGCAATAAAAAAGAGCGGGTCCTCGCGGGCCCACTCTTCATCTGACGATCAAGAATTTGAGGCTGATATAGACGTTCACGCGCGCAATTGCAAGTTCGGCTTCCGAAGCCCTTTTTTCGCCCGGCTTCGACTTGCCGCATTCGCCCGATGGGCTAGATTGATCACAACGCTGCGTCGAGAATGAGTGCCTGCCGTGCCAGACCGGACATCCCCCCTTGCCCCCTTCCGAAATGAAACCTTTCGGCTGATCTGGGCGGCAAGCCTGGTCTCCAATTTCGGCGGGCTCATCCAGGCCGTCGGTGCAGCCTGGATGATGGCCTCGATCTCGTCTTCCGCCAATATGGTGGCGCTGGTGCAGGCCTCGACCTCGCTGCCGATCATGCTTTTCTCCGTCGCCGCCGGTGCGCTCGCCGACAATTTCGACCGGCGCAAGCTGATGCTGACCGCCCAGTGTTTCATGCTGGCGGTGGCGATCGCGCTGACGCTCTGTACCTGGTACGGCGTCATCACGCCGTGGCTGCTCCTGACCTTCACCTTCCTGCTCGGCTGCGGCACGGCGCTGAACAATCCGGCCTGGCAGGCCTCCGTCGGCGACATGGTGCCGCGCGAGGACCTGCCTGCCGCGGTCTCCCTCAACAGCATGGGCTTCAACCTCACCCGTAGCGTCGGCCCCGCCATCGGCGGCGCGATCGTGGCGGCTGCGGGGGCGGCGGCCGCCTTTGCGGCGAATGTGTTGAGCTACTTTGCCCTGCTCTTCGTGCTCTTTCGCTGGAGGCCGGCCATTCCGCCGCGCACGCTGCCGCGCGAGGATTTCGGCCGCGCCATCTCGGCGGGCCTGCGCTACGTCTCGATGTCGCCGAACATCGGCAAGGTGCTGCTGCGCGGCTTCGCCTTCGGCCTCGCCACCAGCTCCATCCTCTCGCTGCTGCCGCTGATTGCGCGCGACCTCGTCTCCGGCGGGCCGCTGACCTACGGCGTGCTGCTCGGCTGTTTCGGGCTCGGCGCCATCGGCGGTGCCTTGATGAATGCACGATTGCGCGAACGCTTCACCAGCGAGACCATCGCCCGCCTCGCCTTCACCGGCTTTGCCGTCAGCGCGAGCGTTTCCGCCATCAGCACCACCGCCCTCCTGACCGGCGCCGTGCTGCTGATTGCCGGGAGCTCCTGGGTCATGGCGCTCTCGCTGTTCAACACGACCGTGCAGCTTTCGACGCCGCGATGGGTGGTGGCGCGGGCGCTGTCGCTCTACCAGACGACGACCTTCGGCGGTATTGCGGCGGGAAGCTGGATCTGGGGCACGACGGCGGACACGCACGGGGCGCAGACCGCGCTGCTGGCCTCCGCCGTGGTGATGATCGCAGGTGCGGCGCTTGGCCTGCGCTTCGCGCTGCCGGAATTGCAGAGCCTTAATGTCGATCCGCTCAACCGCTTCAGCGAGCCGGACCTGCCGCTGGACCTGAAACCGAGAAGCGGCCCGATCGTCATCCTGATCGACTACGAAATTGCCGAGGGCGACATTCCGGACTTCCTGGAGGCGATGACCGAACGGCGGCGCATCCGTATCCGCGACGGCGCCGGCCAATGGGCGCTGATGCGCGACCTCGAAAATCCGACCGTCTGGACCGAGACCTACCATGTGCCGACCTGGGTGGAATATGTGCGCCACAACCAGCGCCGCACGCATGCGGATGCCGCCAACGGCGAGAAGCTGAACCAGCTACACAGCGGCGCCGAACCGCCCCGCGTCCACCGCATGATCGAGCGACAGACGATCATCCCGCACGAATACGAGCGGTTCAAGCAGCAGGTCGAAATTCACTAATCAGCGGAGTTTCGTCTTCAGCGAGGCATCCGGATAGCAGGTCGGCGCGAGGCCGGCCTTGGCCTGCCAGTCGCCGAGCGAGCGGCGCGTCTTGTAGCCCGGCAGGCCATCGACCTTGCCGACGTCGTAGCCCTTGGCGACCAGCGCCTTCTGCATGGCGAGCACATCCGAGCGCAGCATCTTGCCCACGTCGCCCCATTCGCCGCGGAACGGGCCGCTGCCATAGGCGATACGATCGGCGAGATTGCCGATGAAAAGGGCATAGAGATCGGAGTTGTTGTATTCCTTGAGCACATAGAAATTCGGCGTGACGATGAATTCCGGTCCATGCGTGCCGGCCGGAACCAGCATCATGCCGGAGGCCTTCGCCTCACTGGCGGAAAAACCCTTGCCGGAAATGCGCGTTATGCCGGTCGAGGCCCAGGCCGAGATCGGTTTTTCCAGGTCCGGGCCTTCCTGCGCGCAGGAGACGCCCGCCGGGATGGTGACCTCGTAGCCCCAGCCGCGGCCGGCCTGCCAGCCCTTCTTGGCCAAATAATTGGCGATCGAGGCAAGGCTATCCGGCACAGAACCCCAAATGTCGCGCACGCCATCACCGTCGAAATCGACGGCATATTGCAGGAAGCTGGTCGGCATGAACTGCGGCTGACCGAGCGCGCCGGCCCAGGAGCCCTTCAGCTGCGCCACCGTCCGGTCGCCGCCATCGACGATATGAAGGGCCGCGATCAGCTCCTTGCGGAACATGTCCTTGCGCGTCGACATGAAGGCCTTGGTTGCGAGCACCTCCACCGCAGAATAGGGGATTTTCGCGCTGCCGAAGCCGGACTCGCGGCCCCAGATCGCGACGACGATCTCGCCCGGAACGCCGAAACGCTGCTCGACCTTGCGGAGCGTCGCGGCATGGGTTTTCGCGAGGCTGCTGCCCCGCCCCGCCAGTCCCTGCAAGCGCTTTTCGGAGAAGTAGGCGCCCGGCGAAGAGAATTCCGCCTGGCTCTGCGACTGTTCCTTCTTGGGCTTCGAGCCGGGCGGCACGAGATCGGGCAGCTCCCAATTGAGCGTCACGCCTTCCATCGCCGCGCGAAAGGTCTTTTCGCTAACGCCGGTTTTTTGCGCGGCCGGCCACAGGTCCTTGTCGATCCAGGCCCGGAACATCTTTTCGACTTCGCCCTTGGAGGCAGCGTGGGCGGGGAGCGCAACGGAAGCGAGCCCAAGGGCAATCGCCAGAAGGGGAGTGAAACGCGAGAGCCACCGATTCATCATCAAACCCTTCCCTCAGATCGCCGTGCGCGCCCGCATGGCGGCCGTGATTGTTCCTTCGTCGAGATAATCGAGCTCGCCGCCGACCGGCACGCCGTGCGCGAGCCGCGTGATCTTGACGTCCAGGCCGGAGAGCTGGTCGGTGATATAGTGGGCGGTCGTCTGGCCCTCGACGGTGGCGTTGACCGCGATGATCAGTTCCCGCACGCCGCCCTTCGCCACGCGGTCGACGAGGCCGCGGATGTTGAGGTCGTCGGGGCCGATGCCGTCGAGCGGCGAGAGCGTGCCGCCGAGCACATGATAGGCGGCGTTCATCGCCGCGGCGCGCTCCAGCGCCCAGAGGTCGGAGACGTCTTCTACGACGATGATGACCGTATGGTCGCGGCGCACGTCCGTGCAGACGGTGCAGGGATCGCTGGTATCGACATTGCCGCAGCACGAGCAGATGCGCACCTTGCGATGCGCCTCGCCCATCGCGTCGGCGAGCGGCCCGAGCAACTGGTCTTTCTTCTTGACGAGATGCAGCGCCGCGCGGCGCGCCGAACGCGGCCCGAGGCCCGGCACTTTCGCCAGGAGCTGGATCAATTTTTCGATTTCGGGGCCGGTGACTCGTTTTGCCATTGCCGGTATCTAGCCCATATCCAGGGGAAACGGAATCTCGGGAGTTCGACGCGTGATCAAAATCCTCGCCGTGTGCACGGGCGTCGCCCGCCCGGTCCCTGGCAAAAGCTACAAGACCGGCATTTTCAAGACGCCCACCGATGCGGCCATCGTCATCGACTGCGAAGGCCTGCTCGGCGATGCGATCTGCAACAGGAAGCACCATGGCGGGCCGGAGCAGGCGGTCTACGGCCTCGGCTCGATCGACCTCGACTGGTGGTCGAAGGAGCTCGGCCGGACGATCGAGCCCGGAACCTTCGGCGAAAACCTCGTCATCGAAGGCATCGACAGCCGCGCCGTTTCGGTCGGCGACCGGTTCGAGACGGAAAGCGTGCTGATGGAGGTCACCTCCACGCGCATTCCCTGCAACACGCTGACGGCGCGCATGGGCGATCCGGGTTTTGCCAAACGCTTCATGCAGGCCGGCCGACCGGGCTTTTACTGCCGCGTGCTGCGCGACGGGGTGATCCAGGCCGGCGACGCGGTGACCTATACGCCGTTCGACGGCGAGCCGGTCTCGATGCCGGAGCTTCTGCGAACCTACGGCAGGAACCTGCCGGAGGACGACCGGCTGCGCTACCTCGCGGCCCCCATCAACGACAAGCTGCGCGCGGCCCTGACCGGCTGATCAGCGGGCGGCGATTGCCGCTGCCGCACCGGCCATCGTGCCGGCGCTGACGCGGTTGGCGATGCGCACGGCGCGCGGGCTTTTGAGGAAGAGCCGGGCGCGGGAAGCGAGGAAAACCCAGGCAAGGTCGATTGCCACCAGCACGACGAACATGGTGACGACCAGCTCCGCCCAGCCGACCAGCGTGACGGCGCCGAGATCGATGATCGCCGGCAGCAGCGCCACGTAGAACATCATGATCTTCGGATTGCCGAGCGTCACCGTCAGCCCGGCGAAGAACAGCTTCAGGCCGGAACGCGCCTCGGGAAGCGCTGCTTCGTCCGTATCGGTCGGGGCGAACCACATTTTCCAGGCGAGATAGAGCAGATAGGCGACGCCGAACCATTTGATGGCGACGAAGACGGTGTGGAAGCTTTCCGCGATCGCGGCGAGGCCGAGCACGGCGCAGGTGAGCCAGATGCCCTCGCCGATCCACATGGCGGCGAGGAAGGGAAAGACGTCCCTGGCGCCGCGCGACAGCACGCGGGCGACCAGCGCCGCGATGCTCGGACCGGGCGAGCCCGCCGCCATCATCAGCGCGCCGGCAAAGACAAGCAGGGTCATCAGGCTCATCGAAATCCTCCTCGAAAAACCCGACCTTATCGAATCAGAACGGCAGTTTGAAGCCGGGCGGGATCGGCAGGCCGGCGGTCAGCGCCTTGGTCTTTTCGGCGGTCAGCGCCTCGGCCTTGTCCTTGGCGTCCTTGTGGGCGGCGACGATCAGGTCTTCGAGGATCTCGACGTCGTCTTCCTTGAACAGCGACGGATCGACCTTCAGGCCCTTGAGGTTGCCCTTGCCGTCGAGCGTGACCGAGACGAGGCCGCCGCCGGAGGTGCCGGCGACTTCGAGCGCCGCGATCTCCTCCTGCATCTTCTCCATCTTGGCCTGCATTTCCTTGACCTTGCCCATCATGCCCATAATGTCGCGCATCGGTCTCTCCTCTTTTTATTGACTGTCAGGTTTCGATATCGTCGCCGGGCAGGATGTCGCCCTCGGCGGATTCCGCGACGGCCGCGACCTCGACGGTCTCCGGCTCGTCTTCCGTTTCCTGCACCTTGATGCGCACGTCGGTGATCTTGGCGCCCGGGAAGCGTTGCAGGATCGCCGCCACGTCCGGGTCCTGGCGGGCGTCGGCGACGCGCGCCTCCTGCGCCTGGGACTCGGCCTCCGACAGGGTCGGCCCGCCGGCTTCGCGCGACAGGATCACCATCCAGCGCGCGCCGGTCCATTCCTGCAAGCGGTTCTGGAGGTCGGGCACGAGCGATTTCGGTGCGTCATTGGCAAGGCTGATTTCCAGCCGCCCGGCCTCGACGCTGACCGGACGCACGAAGGCGCGCACGAGGGCACGCAGCCGGATGTCGCGGTTCTTGGTGCAAAGATCGGCAATGTCGGAGAGCGACTTGACCGGCACCAGGGGCACCGCGGCCGGCGGCTCGGCCGGCACGGGCTCGATGCGGCCGACCGGTTCGGGCACGGGATCGGCCTGCGGCACGGGCCGCAGCATGGTCACGGTCGCGCCGCCCGACTGGGCGCGCTGGGCCGGGGCGTCCGGCTGCCGGGAGATGGCCGAAACGGCGGCGGCCTGCGACGTCGGCTGGCCGCCGTTGCCGCTGTAGTTTCCGGATTGGGGGGCGCGACCGCCGTCGTTGCCGGAAAACTCGGCGAGGCGGCGGGCGGCCTCTTCCGGCGAGGGCAGGTTTGCGGCATGCGCCAGGCGGATGATGACCATCTCGGCGGCACCGGCCGGGCGGCTGGAGGATTCCGTCTCCGGAATGCCCTTCAGCAGCATCTGCCACATGCGCGACAGGGCGGTGACGGCGATGGAATTGGCGAATTCGACGCCGCGCACGCGCTCGATCTCGCTCAGCGACTGGTCGCCGGTGGCGTCGGGCACATATTTCATGCGGGTGACGAGATGGGTGAAATCGGCAAGGTCCGTCAGCACGACCGGCGGGCTGGCGCCGGCCTCGTATTGCGCGGCGAATTCGGCAAGGGCGGAAGCCGCGTCACCCTTCACTATATGCTCGAAGAGATCGACGATGCGGGCACGGTCGGCAAGGCCGAGCATGGAGCGCACGGCATCCACCTCCACACGCCCACCGCCATGCGCGATCGCCTGGTCGAGCAGCGACAGGCCGTCGCGGGCGGAACCCTCGGCCGCACGCGCGATCATGGCGAGCGCATCGGCCTCGGCCTCCACGCCTTCCTTGCCGAGAATGGTGGTGAACAAGCCGACGAGATCGGAGGCGTCGATGCGGCGCAGGTCGAAGCGCTGGCAGCGCGACAGCACCGTGATCGGCACCTTGCGGATCTCCGTCGTCGCGAAGATGAATTTTACGTGCTCCGGCGGCTCTTCGAGCGTCTTCAACAGGCCGTTGAAAGCCTGCGTCGAGAGCATGTGCACTTCGTCGATGATATAGACTTTATAACGTGCCGAAACCGGGCGGTAGCGCACCTGCTCGATGATCTCGCGGATATCGTCGATGCCGGTATGCGAGGCGGCGTCCATCTCGATGACGTCGACATGGCGGCCTTCCATGATCGCCTGGCAATGTTCGCCGGGCACACGAAGGTCGATCGTCGGGCGGTCGATCTCGGGGGTCTTGTAATTGAGCGCGCGGGCGAGGATGCGGGCGGTGGTCGTCTTGCCGACGCCGCGAACGCCCGTCAGCATATAGGCCTGCGCGATGCGCCCGGTCTCGAACGCGTTGGTCAGCGTGCGGACCATCGGTTCCTGGCCGACCATCAGGTCGGAGAAATCCTTCGGGCGGTATTTTCGCGCGAGCACCCTGTAGGCGGCGGGTTTTTCGCTGGACGGATTTTTGATGTCGTCGCTCATCGACCCTGCCGTTAATCAAATGTCTGTCCCGACAGGACGGCCAGAAGCAGGACGGTAAGGTGGGAGGCTGGCACGATGACCCGTGCCGGGCTCGTTGGGGCTGCTTCCTTCCGGACCTGACCCGGTTGGCGAGTGGCTCGTCCACCACCAACCTCCCGTTCCCCATATCGGCAATATTCCATCCGAATGCAAGCGGACGGGATAAAAAACTATTGGGGGAATTTCGATGCCGTGTCATGAATCGAAAAAACAAGCATGCCGGAGACTCCCTTGAGCGAATTTCGACCCGATGAACGGATCCTGCGCGACAGCGATCTCCTGACGAAGATCGGCCTGTGCGAACTGCGCCTGATGAAGGATGGCCGCTGGCCCTGGCTGATGCTGGTGCCGCAGCGCCCGGACGTCAGCGAGATCTTCGACCTGACGCCGCTCGACCAGACCATGCTCGCCTTCGAGACCACGCTGGTGGCCGAAGCGCTCAAGACCGTGACGGGGGCGACGAAGATCAATACCGGCGCGCTCGGCAATATCGTGCGCCAGCTTCACGTCCATGTCATCGCGCGCAGCGAAGGTGACCCGAACTGGCCCGGCCCCGTCTGGGGCTACGGCACCGCCGAACACCGTTCGGACGACGACACCAAGGCCTTTGCAGCCAAGATCCTGGACGCGCTCTCGCCATGAAGCCATCGCTTTTCGATCTCTACCGCCCGCATCCCGAACCGAGCACCATGGTGGCCTTTGCGGAAAACAGCCTCGACCGCCAGTCGGAGCACCGCGCGCCGGATTGCCTGGAACAGGCCTTCAAGGCCGAGACGGTGCATGCCTTTGCGCTGGCCGGCGGCAAACTCGTCGTCAAGCATGACGAGAAGATCATCGACCCGCTGTTTGCGCCCTATGAACTGGCCGAACTCGACCCGGTGCCGGAAGATGCCATCCTTCTCGGTTACCTGAAGAATGGCGAACCGCGGCTGGCGATCCCCGTCAGGGCCGATCCGGATACCTTGCAGGAGCCGCTGAAGGCGACCGACGGTCGCACGCTCTATCGCCAGCAGATGCTCGACGACGACCTGCTCGGCCAGTTCGCGCAGGCTTCCAGCCTGATGACCTGGAACGGCAACAACCGCTTCTGCGGCAAGTGCGGCTCGCCGACGCGCTCGGAGATCGGCGGCTATCGCCGGGTCTGCGAGGCGTGCAGCCACACGATCTTCCCGCGCACCGACCCGGTTGCGATCATGCTGGTCATCGATATCGAGCGCGACCTGTGTCTCCTCGGCCGCTCGCCGCATTTTCCGGAAGGCATGTATTCGTGCCTGGCCGGTTTCCTGGAGCCGGGCGAGACGATCGAGCACACGGTGCGCCGCGAGACCTTCGAGGAATCCGGCATCAAGGTCGGCCGCGTGCGCTACCACGCGTCGCAGCCCTGGCCGATGCCGCATTCGCTGATGATCGGCTGCTACGGCGAGGCGATCTCCTTCGAGATCCGTCTCGACGACCAGGAACTGGAAGATTGCCGCTGGTTCACGCGCGCGGAGACGCTGGAGATGATCGAGCGCAGCGCCTCCTCGGGCGTCGCCCCCGGTTCCACCACCCCGCCGCCGAAAGGTGCCATCGCGCACCGGCTGATGCGCGACTGGCTGGACTGGAAAGGTTAGAAAGCACTCCGCATCGGATGCGCCCGGTAGGTGCCGAGGACGCGGACCTTTTCGGAGAAGAAGCGCAGCTCTTCCAGCGCCTGGCGGACATGCGGCTCATCCGGATGGCCTTCGATATCGGCATAGAACTGCGTGGCGATGAACTTGCCGCCGATCTGGTAGCTCTCCAGCTTCGTCATGTTGATGCCGTTCGTCGCAAAACCGCCGAGCGCCTTGTAGAGGGCGGCCGGGATGTTGCGCACATTGAAGACGAAGGTGGTGACGACGATATCGTCGCCGCTCTGCTCCGCCTTTTTCTCGTCGCGCGACAGCACGACGAAACGCGTCATGTTGCTTTCGGTGTCCTCGACGTTTTCCTGAAGGATCGACAGGCCGTAGAGATCGGCGGCAAGCCGCGGGGCAAGGGCCGCCATGGAGCGGTCGCCGGTTTCGGCCACCAGCTTGGCCGCGCCCGCCGTGTCGCCGGCGATCACCGGCTTCCAGCCGTTGAGGCGGACGATCTTGCGGCACTGGCCGAGCGCGTGGATATGGCTGTGCACCGTGCGGATCTCGTCCTTCGTGACGCCCGGCAGCACCATCAGCTGGAAGCGGATCGGCATGAAATATTCGCCGACGATATGAAGGCGCGATTCCGGCAGGAGATGATGGATATCGGCGACGCGGCCGGCGATCGTGTTCTCGATCGGGATCATGCCGAGATCGGCATCGCCGTTCTCCACAGCGAGAAAGGCGTCCTCGAAGGTCTGGCAGGGCAGCGGCTCCATGTTGGGGAACATGTCGCGGCTCGCCATGTCGGAATTGGCGCCGAACTCGCCCTGGAAGGCGATCTTGTTGGTTTTCATGATCATGACGGTTCGCCTCAGACTGGGTTGGCCGCGAGGATGGCGCGGGCTTTTTCGAGGTCGGCCGGGGTATCGACGCCAAGCGGCACGGTGTCGACGATCTCGGCATCGATGCGCATGCCGGCTTCGAGTGCCCGAAGCTGCTCCAGCGATTCGCGCTTTTCAAGCGTCGAGGGCTTGAGAGAGACGAAGGCTTCGAGCGCCTTGCGGCGGTACGCGTAGAGGCCGATGTGGTGATAGAGCGGCCCCTTGCCGTGCGGCGCGGTGGCGCGCGTGAAATAGAGGGCGCGCAGGCGGCTGTCGCTGAGCGGCGAGCCGACGATCTTCACAACGTTCGGATTGGTTTTCTCTTCCTCGTCGCTGATTTCCGTCGTCAGCGTGGCGATGTCGGTCGAGGCGTTTTCCAGCGGTCGGAGGGCGGCGCGGATCGTCTCGGGGTCGATCGTCGGCAGGTCGCCCTGCACGTTGATGATGAATTCGGCGCGGCCCTCCGGGTCGCTCTTGGTCAGCGCCTCGTGGATGCGGTCGGAGCCGGACTGGTGATCGACGCGGGTCATCACCGCCTCGAAGCCCGCTGCCACGACAGCGTCAAAAATATCCGTATGATCGACGGCCAGGACGATGCGGCCGACATTGGCCGCGGCCGCCCGGCGGGCCACCTGCACGATCATCGGCAGGCCGGCAATATCGGCCAGCGGCTTGCCCGGAAGCCGCGTCGAGGCCATGCGCGCCGGAATGAGAACGAGGGTCGTGTCAAAATTGGCGGGTTTCATCTCAGGCCCTTCAAAACCCCCGGGAAAAGTGTCAAAACGTCTCAGTGCGGGGGCTACAATCACTGTTGCAACGAAGCAGCAAAAGACATAGGTTCCGCGCGATTTCAAGACTGGCCGGCGCATGTCCGCTGGTTCCTAGGGGAGCGTTTGGATGAACTCTTATGTGAACATGGGCGTGGGTGCCCTATTGGGCACCGTCTTCGTACTGATGTCCGTGTCGATCGCTTCTGAAGGCATTTTCCACTCGGCGCACCCCGAGAAGGAAGGTTTTGCTATCGTGGCCGAGGAAACCGGCGGCGAGACAGCGGGCGGCGACGCTCCTGCAGCTGTTCCGATCGCGACCCTGCTTGCCACCGCCGATGCCGGCGCCGGCGAAACCGTGTTCAAGAAATGTGCGAGCTGTCACACCCCAGAGAAGGGCGGACCGAACAAGGTCGGACCCGGTCTCTGGGACATCGTGAACCGCCCGATCGCTTCGCATGAAGGCTTCAGCTATTCCGCCGGCATGACGACCTTCTCCGAAGGCCACAAGGTCGTGTGGGACTATGACCACCTGAACTTCTTCCTCGAAGCACCGAAGAAGCACGTTCCGGGCACCGCCATGGGCTTTGCCGGCCTGAAGAAGAACGACGAGCGCGCCAACCTGATCGCCTACCTGCGCACGCTTTCCGACAACCCGGCCGCCCTGCCGACCGCGTCGGACGAAGGCGCTGCCGCCACGACCGAGGGGGCCACGACCACCGAGGGCGCGGCCCCGGCGGATGGTGGCGCTGCCACCACGACGACGACCGAAGGGACGGCACCGGCTGAAGGCACGACCACCGAAGGCACCACGGAAAAGCCGGCTCAATAAAGCGGCCCGCATCCGAGACGACAAACCCGGCCTTCGCGCCGGGTTTTTTGTTGCCGTCAGGTGAGCAGCCAGGCCCAGAAGGAAACGGTGAAGACGCCGAGCGCCGTCGTCATGGTGATCGTCGAGGAGGCGAGCGCATGACCGACGCCGAAATGGTTGGCGAGCAGCCAGGCGTTGACGCCCGTCGGTACCGAGGAGGTCAGCACCATCGCGGCAGTCCATTCCGGGCTGAGGCCGAGCAGCCGGCAGGCGACATAGACGCAGCCCGGCAGAGCCACGAGCTTGAGGCCGGTCATGGCGAGCGCTATGCCGGCATTGCCGCCCACCTTGTATTTGTTGAGCGCCATGCCGATCGACACGAGGGCGGCCGGTGCCGCCGTCGCCGCCAGCTGGTCGACCACCGCTTTGACCGGCCCCGCGAGCGGCACCCCGCCGACATGGAACAGCGCGCCGGCGGCAAGGCCGATCACCAGCGGATTGCGCACCAGGCTCTTGCCGATGCCGAGCAGCAGCGCGCCGAAACGCTGCGGCTCGCGCGTGCCGCTCTTGCGCTCCGCACGCTCCATGAGGACGGTGCCGGCGATCATCATGACCGGCAAGTGCACGGAGAGCAGCACGGAGATCGCCACCAGCCCGCCATCACCGACGATGCGCGATACGAGCGGCAGGCCGATGAAGACCGTATTGGCGAAGGCGGAGGAGACGCCGGCGAGCACGCCGATCCGCCGGTCGCGCTTGAAGCCGAGGGTCGCCACCAGATGGGCGATCGTCCAGGTGACGGCGACGCCGGCGAAATAGGCGAGCCAGATGCGCAGCGGCGATTCACCGGCGAAATCCGCCTCGGCAATCGTGCGGAACAGCAGGACCGGAACCGCCAACCGGAAGACGAATTCGCCGAGCCCCTCGCCCAGTTCCTCCCGCAGATAGCCGGTGCGCACGAGTACCCAGCCGATCAGGATCAGCACGAAGATGGGCAAGACATTGAGGGCGACATCCGACATGAAACCGTCCGGGAAGCAAAGAATGGGAGACGAGGAATAATCGCCCTGGAGGCGTCATGGGTAGGCCAAACGTCGGGGAGGGTCCAGCGCGAAGCCGGCGCAAGGGCGCGCCGGAAATGAAAAAAGCGAGGGTCGAGCCCCCGCTTCCTCATCCCGACCTGGCCGGGGAAGTGCTTCGCGCGGTGCCAGTACATCCGTGGTCACTGCTGTGCGAAACACGACTTTCGTGTCTGACGAGGTTCTACCGAGCCGCTGTTACAGCGGTATGACAGAGGAATGCCCGTCGATGAAAACAAGTCTGCGCGCATATGGTTAACAAAAGGTTAACGCTTGGGCGGACAAAAATTTCGCATTTCCGGCGATTGAACGGCGGATCTGAAACGTCTTCCCCCTGGTTCCATGCGCCACCCCCTTCCGGCCTCCCGACGCGCTCCGTCTTTCGATTGACAAGCCGATCCCGGGTCTGGACAGTGGCGGCGGCAACGAGACGGGCAGCGTTAGAGCATTTCCGCTTTTCTTCGAATCGCGCAAACGCCCTAACTCTTGGTTTTTACGCAATTCCGGACGCAAAACCGCGTTTCGCACTTTTGCTGGAATTGCTTGAGGAGGACTTGATGTCTATGCGCGCATTCTTAGGTTTCTCGGCACTTTTTCTTATGGCCGTAGCCTCCCCTCCCCTCCCTGCACAGGCTGAAGAAACGCGCACCGTCGTGACGACGGAAAACCGCGATTATTTCGGCTTCGATCTGCGCACCGTGCAGGACGTGACGCTCGACCAGTGCAAGGCAGACTGCGTCGACGACCTCTCCTGCCGCGCCTTCACCTACAATCCCAAGGTGAAGTGGTGTTTCCTGAAGAGCGACTTCAACCAGCTCAATCCTTTCCAGGGCGCGATTGCCGGCAAGATCGTCAAGGCGGACACGGCAGCCGATATCGGCGCACCGCCTGCCCTGCCGTTCATCACCGAATATATGATGAGCGACGCCCGCTCCTTCCGCAACGGCCTGTCGCTTGCCGCCGACCAGCAGGGACAGGGTACCGAGAGCCTCGCGTCGCTCGGCCGCATCGAGACGGCATCCAGCCGCTTCGACTACGCGCTGACGGCTTTCAGGGGTGCCTTGTCGCTCGCACCGGACGATTACTATCTCTGGATGGAGACGGCCGAGTCGATGGCGCGCGCCATCAACAACAGCTATCTCGCAGGCCAGGGCGCGCTCGCGGCGATCAACGCCTATGAGCTGTCGCGCACGACCGAGACCCGCGCCAGAGCGCTTGCCGTGCTTGCCGACACGCTCGACAAGTCGGGCAACTACCGCGCCGGCATCAATGCCTACAAGGCGAGCCTCGACCTGAAGGACGACGTCGCGGTGCGCTCGGCCTATCTGGGGCTTCGCGCCCGGCAGGGTTTCCGCATCGTCAACCACACGATCGATTCGGATAGTGCCACGCCGCGCGCCTGCGTCGAGTTCTCCGAGCCGCTCGTCAAGTCGGGTGCCGATTACGCCTCCTTCGTCACGCTGGATGGCGCAGCGCCCAAGGCCGTGGAAGCCAAGGACCGGCAGATCTGCATCGAGGGCCTGACCCATGGCCAGCGCTACAAGATCGCCTTCCGCCCCGGCCTGCCGTCGGCCGTCGACGAGCCGCTGGCATCCATGGTCGACCTCGACATCTACGTGCAGGACCGCACCGCCATGGTGCGCTTCACCGGCGACAGCTTCGTGCTGCCGGGAAGTGCACGCCGCGGCATTCCGATCGTCTCGGTCAACACCGACAGCGCCGACCTGAAACTCTACCGCGTCGGCGACCGCGCCATCGCCTCGCTGCTCGCCGACAGCCAGTTCCTGACGCAGCTCGACGGCTATTCGGCCGAGCGCATCGAAAGCCAGAGCGGCCAGCTGGTCTGGCAGGGCAAGATCGATATCTCGCCGGAGCTCAACAAGGACGTCGTCACCAGCTTCCCGGTCGACGAGGCGCTGCCGGAGCGCAAGCCCGGCGTCTACGTGCTGACCGCCGCCGCCTCGAACGGCCGCACCAACGAATGGGAGGCGAAGGCCACCCAGTGGTTCGTCGTCTCCGACGTCGGCCTCACCACCTATGCCGGCACGGACGGCCTCAACGTCTTCGCCCGCTCGCTGGACAGTGCGGCCCCCATCGACGGCGTCGAACTCCAGCTGATCGCCAAGAACAACGAGGTGCTCGGCACCGCGACGACCGATGCGGACGGCCGCGCGACCTTCACCGCCGGCCTGATGCGCGGCACCGCCGCCATGACGCCTGCCGTGATCCTCGCGAAAAAGGGCGATTCGGACTTCGTCTTCCTCGACATGACGCGCGCCGGCTTCGACCTTTCCGACCGCGGCGTCACCGGCCGCCCGGCGCCGGGCGCCATCGACGTGCTTGCCTGGACTGAACGCGGCATCTACCGCGCCGGCGAGACGGTGCATGCGACGGCGCTCGCCCGCGACATCGAGGCGAATGCCGTCGAAAAGCTGCCGCTCACCTTCGTCTTCAACCGGCCGGACGGCGTGGAAGACCGCCGCATCGTCAGCGATGGCGCAGCGCTCGGCGGCCATGCGGTGGACCTGCCGTTGCAGGCCAACAGCATGCGCGGCACCTGGACCATGCAGGTCTATACCGACCCGAAGGGCACGGCGATCGGCGAAAAGCAGTTCCTCGTCGACGATTTCGTGCCGGATCGCATCGAATTCGACATGACGAGCGAGGCCAAGGCCATCGAGACCGGCGTTCCGGCGCAGGTGTCCGTGGAGGGCCGCTATCTCTATGGCGCGCCCGGCGCGGGCCTTGAGATCAAGGGCGATGTCACGCTGAAGCCGACGCGCGCGGACCCCGCTTTCCCCGACTATGTCTTCGGCCTGGCGGATGAAGAGGCGATCGAGGCCAGCAGCACGGCGCTGGAAGGTCTCGACGTGCTCGACGACGACGGCAAGGCGACGTTCGACGTCAACGTCACCGACCTGCCCGCGACGACGCAGCGCCTCGAAGCGCTCGTGACGCTGCGCATGACGGAAGCCGGCGGACGCGCCGTCGAGCGCTCGCTCACCCTGCCGGTCAAGGCGACCGGCCCGATGATCGGCGTCAAGCCGGAGTTCAAGGGCGAGCTTACGGAAAACAGCGTCGCGAATTTCAACGTCATCGCTGTTGGTGCCGATGGCGCCAAGCAGGCGATGCAGGGCATGCCCTGGAAGCTGCTCGCCGTCGAGCGGAACTATCAATGGTATCGCGACGGCAGTTCGTGGCGTTATGAGCCGGTGCTCTCGACCAAGCAGCTGGCGAACGGCACCGTCGATGCCACGGTGGATGGCGGCCAGATCTCGGTTCCCGTCACCTGGGGCCGCTACCGCCTGGAAGTCGAAAGCGCCGAGCCGGACGGCCCGGCGACCAGCATCGAGTTCGATGCCGGCTGGTACGTCGCCGCAACCTCGACGGAAACGCCGGACGCGCTGGAAATCTCGCTCGACAAGGAAAACTATGCGGTCGGCGACACGGCGAAGCTCAAGATTTCGCCGCGCCATGCCGGCCAGGTTCTCATCACCATCGGCGCCGAAAGCCTGATCGCGACCCAGACCGCGGCCATCGGCGCCGAGGGCGGCGAGGTGGACATCCCGATCACCAAGGAATGGGGCCCCGGATCCTACGTCACCGCGACGTTGTTCCGTCCCGGTGCGGACCGTGAAAGCCGCATGCCGATGCGCGCGATCGGCATCACCTGGCTGAAGGTCGATCCCGCCGAGCGCAAGCTCAACGTCGCGCTCGACGTGCCGGAAAAGACGTTGCCGCGCCAGGCGCTCGACATCTCGCTCCAGGTCGCCGGTGCGGGCGCCAACGAGGACGCCTATGTCACGGTTGCCGCCGTCGATGTCGGCATTCTCAACCTCACCCGCTACGAGGCGCCCGATCCGGCCGGCTGGTACTTTGGCCAGCGCCGCCTCGGCATGGAAATCCGCGACCTCTACGGCCGCCTGATCGACGGTTCGCTCGGCGCCACCGGGCGTCTGCGCACCGGCGGCGACGGCGGCGAAGGCGCTCTCCAGGGCAATCCGCCGACCGAAAAGCTCGTCGCCTTCTTCTCCGGTCCCGTAAAACTCGACGCCGAGGGCAAGGCCAAGGTCAGCTTCGACATTCCGCAGTTCAACGGCACCGCCCGCCTCATGGCCGTCGCCTGGACGAAGACCGGTGTCGGCAGTGCCACGAAGGATGTCATCATCCGCGACCCGGTCGTCGTGACCGCCAGCCTGCCGAAGTTCCTCTCCCCCGGGGACCGCGCAGACCTGAGGCTCGACATCGCCAACACGGATGCGCCTGCCGGCGACTATACGGTCGAGATCACGCATAATGCCTCCGTCATGGTCGAGCAGACCGGCGCCGGCCAGACGCTGCGGCTCGAACCCGGCGCGAAGTCCGCACTCACCCTGCCGCTGATCGGCGGCGAGGTCGGTGATGGCGTCGTCACCGTGAAGCTCTCGAACGGGGCTGGCATGTCGCTCGAACAGGCGCTCAACATTCCGGTGCGCCCCGCCGCCATGCCGATCACCACGCGCCGGCCGATCGAGATCGCCGCGAACGGCAGCCTGACCATCGACGACCAGCTGCTGGCCGACAGCCAGCTTGCCGGCGCCTCCGTCAGCCTCAGCGTCTCGCGCGCCGCCGCCTTCGATATCCCGGCGCTGCTGATGGCGCTCGACCGCTACCCCTATGGCTGCGCCGAGCAGACGACAAGCCGCGCCCTGCCGCTGCTCTATCTCAGCGAACTCTCCAAGCAATCCGGCCTGCCGGAAGACACGGAGACGCAGAAGCGCGTGCAGGACGCGATCTACCGGGTGCTCGCCTATCAATCCTCCTCGGGCAGCTTCGGCCTCTGGGGTCCGGGTTATGGCGATCTCTGGCTCGATTCCTTCGTCACCGACTTCCTGACGCGGGCCCGCGAGCAGAAGTTCGACGTGCCGGAGCAGGCCATGTTGCAGGCGCTTTCCAACCTGCAGAACGCCATCTCCTACGACGTCAACGTCACCAACCAGGGCAACGAGATCGCCTATGCGCTCTATGTGCTCGCCCGCAACCGCAAGGCCGCGGTCAGCGATCTGCGCTACTATGCCGACACGAAGCTGTCGGAGTTCTCCTCGCCGCTGTCGCGCGCACATCTTGCCGCGGCCCTCGGCCTTTATGGCGATGCTCAGCGTTCGATGACGATCTTTTCGAACGCGCTCGGCCTGTCGCGCGACAGCATCCTGAACGCCAGCCTCTCGCGCAACGACTACGGTTCGTCGCTGCGTGACGGGGCCGCCGTTCTCGCACTTGCCGCCGAAGCCCGGCCGGTTCCGGATATCATTCCGCAGCTGACCAAGATCGTCGCCAAGCAATGGGAAGAAAAGCGCTGGACCAGCACGCAGGAACAGACCTGGATGCTTCTCGCCGCGCGCTCCGTGAAGGATGCCGACAAGGACCTGAAGCTTGAAATCAACGGCGTTGCCCGCGATGGCGGCTATGCCGCGCAGATGACCGGCAAGGCGCTGCTCGAAAACCCGCTGACGGTCGCCAACCGCACCGGCGAGCCGGTCTCGGCCGTGCTCACCACCGTCGCGGCCCCGGTCGATCCGCTGCCCGCCGGCGGCGACGGCTTTGCCATCGAGCGCACCTACTACACGCTCGACGGCGAGGAGGCGAACGTCTCCGAAGCGACGCAGAATGAACGTTATGTCGTGGTGCTGAAGGTGACGGAGAGCAATGACTGGCCGTCGCGCATCATCATCACGGACCTGCTGCCGGCCGGCTTCGAGATCGACAATCCGAGCCTCGTCGACAGCGCGAAACTGGCGAATTTCGACTGGGTCGGCGAAGTGGAGCCGGCGCATACGGAATTCCGCTACGACCGCTTCGTCGCCGCCTTCAATCGCAGCGGAGGCGACACCCGCGAGGTGACGCTTGCCTATGTCGTGCGCGCCGTCACGCCTGGCACCTACGACCATCCGGCCGCGCAGGTGGAGGACATGTACCGTCCGCAATACTCCGCGCGCACGGCGACCGGCCGCATGCAGGTCGTCAAGGCCGAGTAAGAGGACCGGTCCATGGCGCTCTGGCGCAAGCTCGTTATCGGCTCCCTTGGCGGGGCGGCGTCCATCGCCGCCCTCGCCTTCGGCCTCGACTATGCGGACAAGGCCTATCCGCCGCCGATCGCGGTTGCGGGCACCGTGTCCAAGGAAGTGCTCGACCGCGACGGCCGGCTGCTGCGCGCCTTCGCCACGCCGGACGGGCTCTGGCGGCTGAAGACCACGGCGGCCGATGTCGACCCGCAATTCCTGCGCATGCTCGTCGCCTACGAGGATCGGCGCTTCAACGAACACGCCGGCATCGACCCGCTGGCGCTGCTGCGCGCCGCCGGCCAGTTTGTCACCAATGGCCGCATCGTCTCGGGCGCCTCGACGCTCTCCATGCAGGTCGCCCGCCTGATCGAGCCGCGCGAAAACCGCTCGATGCTGGCGAAACTGCGCCAGATGGCCCGCGCCATCCAGCTCGAACGGCGGCTCTCCAAGGCGGAAATCCTCGATCTCTACCTGACGCTGGCCCCCTATGGCGGCAACCTGGAAGGGGTTCGCGCGGCCAGCCTCGCCTGGTTCGGCAAGGAGCCGAAGCGGCTTTCGGTGGCCGAGGCCGCCCTGCTCGTCGCCCTGCCGCAGCTTCCGGAAAAGCGCCGGCCGGACCGGCACCGTGCAGTAGCGGAAAAGGCCCGCGAGCGCGTGCTGAACCGCATGGCGGTCTCCGAGATCATCGGCGAGGGCGAGGCCGAGCGCGCCTCCGCCGAAGCCGTGCCGGATCGTCGCCGCCAGCTCCCCTCCTACGCCGCCCATCTTTCCGAAATGGCACTGCGCAAGGACCCGAAGGCGACCGAGCACAGGACGACGCTCGACCGCACCGTGCAGGACGGGCTGGAGACCGTGGCGCGCGAGGCGGCCGAACGGCTCGGCGCCAAAATCTCGATCGCTATGGTGATGGCCGACGCCCGCACCGGCGAAATCCTTGGCGAGGTCGGCTCGGCGGACTATTTCGACGGCAGCCGCGCCGGCTGGATCGACATGACGCGCATCCGCCGCTCGCCCGGTTCGGCGCTGAAACCCTTCATCTACGGGCTTGCCTTCGAGGAGGGCCTGGTCGCGCAGGAGACGATCGTCGAGGATCGGCCGTCCGACTTTTCCGGCTACCGCCCGCGCAATTTCGACATGACCTATCAAGGTGATGTCAGCGTGCGCAAGGCGCTGCAACTGTCGCTGAACGTGCCCGCCGTGCGCCTGCTCGAAGCCGTCGGCCCGATGCGGCTGATGGTGCGCTTCCGCCGCGCCGAGGTGCATGCGGAACTGCCGCCGGGCGAAACGCCGGGGCTCGCGATCGGCCTTGGCGGTGTCGGCATCACGCTGCGCGATCTCACCCAGCTCTATGCGGCCCTCGCCAATCGCGGCATGCCGGTGCGGCTCGGCGACGGCATTTCGCGCAACGCGTCGCAGATCGAGGGCGAACCGCTGCTCGACCCCGTCGCCACCTGGCAGGTCTCCGACGTGCTGTCCGGCGTCACCCCGCCGACGGGGAGCCGCCGGCTCGGCATCGCCTACAAGACCGGCACGAGCTACGGCTACCGCGACGCCTGGTCCGTCGGCTACGATGGCCGCCATGTGCTGGGCGTCTGGGTCGGCCGTGCCGACAACGGCGCCGTGCCCGGCCTGACCGGCTACGGTGCCGCCGCCCCCATCCTCTTCGAAGCCTTCGCGCGCTCCGGCATCGCCATCACCGCGCTGCCGCGCGCGCCGTCCGGCGCCGTGCGCATCGCGCAGGCCGAACTGCCCGCGAGTCTCCGCCGCTTCTCCACCACCACGGGCGGCCTCGTCGCGACGGTGGCGCGCGAGCCGGCGCCGGAAATCATCTACCCGCCGGAAGGCGCCCATGTGGAACTCGGCGCCACGACCGGTGCGGATATCTCTCCCCTCGTGCTGAAACTCCAGGGCGGCCGCGCACCCTTCCGCTGGCTCGCCAACGGCAGGGTCCTGCCGGATGCCTCGCGCCGGCGCACGACGCAGTGGATGCCGGAAGGTGCGGGATTTTCGACGCTGACGGTGATCGATGCTGCCGGGCGGGCGGCGAGTGTGCGGGTGTTTATCGAGTAGCGAGAAGATAGCCCCTCATCCGGCCTGCCGGCCACCTTCTCCCTGTAAACGGGGCGAAGGAGATGTGCCGCGCAGGCTTCCCATCCAAAAGCGTTACGTGGGCCACGTCCCCTCTCCCCGCTTGCGGGGAGAGGGTTAGGGTGAGGGGCAAAGCCAGGACCGCACGGCGCTATTTCGTTGTGTCCGCGGGCACCCACCCCGGCTTCCGCTTCTCCAGAAACGCCGCGATCCCCTCCGCCGCTTCCGGGGTTTCCCAGGTATCGGCAAGCCGCGTCAGCGTCATCTCGATGACCTTCTCGTCGATCGGCGGAGCCAACGCATGCGCCAGCGCCTTGGTGGCCGCAACCGCCTCGGGGGACGCTGCGAAATACGGCGTGATCTCCGCTTCGATCGCCCCATCCAGTTCGGCCACCGCGACGACACCGCTGACGAGGCCGATGCCGCGCGCGGTCGGCGCGTCGAACAGGCGGGCGGAGGTGGCGAAGCGCAGCAGCGCCGCGGGGCCGATGCGGGCGGCGACGTAAGGGCTGATCGTCGCGGGGATGAGGCCGAGGCGGGTTTCCGTCAGGCCGAAGCGGGCGCCTTCCACCGCAATCGTAGCGTCGCAGACGCTGATCAGGCCGACGCCGCCGCCATAGGCCTGGCCGTTGACGCGGGCGATCAAGGGTTTCGGCAGGTCGCGCAGCGCCTTCAGCATCAAGGCGAGCCGACGCGCCTCCGCGATGCGCGCCTCGCGGGTGGCGGCCATCTGCTCCTTCATCCAGTTCAGGTCGCCGCCCGCGCAAAAACTCTCGCCTTCGCCCGTCAGCACGACGACGCGCACCGCCTTGTCCTCCCCGAGCAAGCTCGCGACAGCGGTCAGTTCGCGGATCATCAGGCCGGAGAGCGCATTGTGCTGCGCGTGCCGACGAAGCGTCAGCGATGCCACGCCGCGCCGATCGACGGATACGGAAATCGTTTCGAAATGCATGACCACACCTCCTTTGCGCAGCGCGCAAATCGCTAGGCACTTTTCCTGGCATCGGTCTTGCCGGTGATCTGCCGGGCAAAGGCCGCGGCCGCCGCCAGTTTCTCCCGGTCGAGCCCTGTCTCGCATCCCTCGGCCGCCAGCATGTCGGCGACGGCGAGCGTGTCCACATTGCCGCGCGCACCCGGCGCATAGGGGCAGCCGCCGAGCCCGCCGGCCGAGGCGTCGAAGACGGTGAGCCCATGATCCAGCGCGACGCGGATATTGTCCAGCGCCAGCCCGTTCGTATCGTGGAAATGGCCGGCGAGATTTTCCGGGAAGGCGACAGCGAGCACGACATCCAGCATGGCCGCGACCTCCGCCGGCTTGGCGCGGCCTATCGTATCGCCGAGGCTTACTTCATGGCAGCCGAGGCGCAGGAGTTGCCCTGTCACCCGCGCCACCGCGCAAGGCTCCACGGGGCCATCATAGGGGCACTGCACGACGCAACTGACATAGCCCCGGAGCGGAATGCCATCCGCCTTCGCCGCTTCGGCAACCGGCCGGGCACGCTCGATGCTTTCGGCGATCGAGCAGTTGAGGTTGGCGCGGGAAAAACCTTCGGAAGCCGAGAGGAAGACGGCGACCTCATCGACGCCGGCGGCCTTCGCCGCCTCGTAGCCCTTCATGTTGGGCACCAACGCTGCATAGGAAATGCCCGGCCGGCGCGCGATGCCGGCCATCACCCTGGCGCCGTCGGCAAGCTGCGGCACCCATTTGGGGCTGACGAAACTCGTCGCCTCGATGCGCTGGAAGCCGCAACCCGACAGGAGGTCGATCAGCGCAATCTTGTCGGCAAACGGGATGATCGCCTTCTCGTTCTGCAACCCGTCGCGGGCGGCCATTTCGACGATTTCGATGCGCCGGCTCATGCGGCCTCCTCGGGCTCCAGCGAGAGCAGCAACGCGCCTTCCGCCACCTGATCGCCGACCGCGACCGGCACCGTCGCCACCACGCCATCGCGGGGTGCTGCCAGCACCAGCTCCATCTTCATCGCCTCCATGGTGACGAGCGCCTCGCCCTTGGCGACGCGCGCACCCGGCTCGGCAGAGACGATGCGCACCAGGCCCGGCATGGGGGCAGAAAGCCGATCCCCGCCGGCCGCCGCCTCGCCATGATGGCCGGCCTCTTCGGCAACCGCAAAGGCGTGGGCATGACCGGCGAAGAAGATGAGGATATCGGTACCTTCGCGATGCACCGTTGCAGACAGAACGCGGTCGTCGAACGCTGCGCGGACGAAACGTTCATCGGTCGACTGCACGGCGATATCGGTGGTGATGCCGTTGTGTTCGACATGGAAGCGATTTTTCTCGCGCGCTGTCACGCGCAGCGCATGTTCCACGTCGCCATGATCGAGGAAAACTGTCTGCGCCGCCTCTCCCCATAGCCGGAAACTGCGCAGATGGCCCCACGGATCCGGATCGGCCGATGCTTCGAGGAAGCCGAGCGCCGACAGGGCGGCCAGCGCAAAGGCCTCCTCCGACGCGTCGGGTTCGTTGAGCAGGCTTTCGCCCGCGCGGCCGATCAGGCCCGTATCGACGTCGCCCGCCGCAAAGGCCGGCAGGCGGCAGAGGCGGGCGAGGAAACCGGCATTGGTCGTGACCCCGCCGACGCGGCAGGTTTCGAGCGCCGTTTCCAGCTTCGCCAGCGCTTCCGCGCGGGTGTGGCCGTGCACGATCACCTTGGCGATCATCGGGTCGTAATAAGGCGTGATCAGATCGCCGGCGCGCACGCCGGAATCGATGCGGGCGTCCTGCGGCAAGTCGAAGACGGAGAGGCGGCCGGTCGCCGGCAGGAAATCGCGCGCCGGGTTTTCCGCGTAAAGCCGCGCCTCGAAGGCCCAGCCGTCGATGGAGAGCTCTTCTTGCCGCTTCGCCAGCGGCTCGCCGGCCGCGACGCGGAGCTGCCATTCGACGAGGTCGAGGCCGGTGATCGCTTCCGTCACCGGATGCTCGACCTGCAGGCGCGTGTTCATCTCCATGAAGTAGAAGCGGTCCTGCCGCAGCCCTTCAGAAACGTCGGCGATGAACTCGACGGTGCCGGCGCCGCTATAGCCGATCGCCGCCGCTGCACGCACCGCGGCCTGCCCCATCGCTGCGCGCATTTCCGCCGTCATGCCGGGGGCCGGCGCCTCCTCGATCACCTTCTGGTGCCGGCGCTGGAGGGAGCAGTCGCGCTCGAAGAGGTGCACGACATTGCCGTGTTTGTCGCCGAAGACCTGCACCTCGATATGGCGGGGTTTCGTCATGTATTTTTCGACGAGCACGCGGCCGTCGCCGAAGGCGCTTTCGCCCTCGCGCCGGGCGCTCTCCAGTGCGGCCGCAAAATCCTCCGGTCGCTCGACGCGCCGCATGCCCTTGCCGCCACCGCCGGCGCGCGCCTTGATGAGCACCGGATAGCCCATGGCCTCGGCCTCGCCGGCGAGGAAGGCGGCATCCTGCCGCTCGCCGTGATAGCCGGGCACGACGGGCACGCCCGCCTTTTCCATCAGCGCCTTGGCGGCATCCTTGAGGCCCATGGCGCAGATGGCGCTCGCCGAGGGGCCGATGAAGACGAGCCCGGCCGCCTCCACCGCCTCGACGAAATCCGGATTTTCCGACAGGAAGCCGTAGCCGGGATGCACGGCCTCAGCGCCGCTCGCCTTGGCCGCTTCGATGATCGCCGGAATGTTCAGGTAGCTTTTTGCCGCCTCCGCCGGGCCGATGTGGATCGCCTCGTCGGCCATCACGACATGCAGCGCATCGCGGTCGGCGTCGGAAAAGACGGCGACCGTCGCAACGCCCATCTGCCGGGCGGTGCGGATGACGCGGCAGGCAATTTCGCCACGGTTGGCGATGAGGATTTTTCTGAACATCCCAGATCCGTCTTTCTATTGCGCTGCTATGGCTTCGACTTCCAGCAGCCACTTCTCGTCGAAGATCGAGCAGATGACGACGCTCATCGCCGGCGCGTTGGCGCCGAGATAGTCGCTGCGGATCTCGCGGTTGGCGGTGGCGTGGTGGCGGTCGGAAAGGTAGGTCGTGACCTTGACGAGGTCGGACTTCGCCATGCCGGCGGCCTTCAGCTGGGCGTCGATATTGCGCCAGACGAGCCGGGCCTGCGCCTCGAAACCCTCCGGCACCTTGTCGTCGTCCGAGACGGGGATCTGGCCGCTGATGAACACCAGCCTCTTGAAATCTTCTATCTTCACGGCCTGCGAGTAGCCGCCGCGCGGGTCGGGCGCGTTCTTGGCATTGATCGATTCGCGGTTCATGGACTTCCCTCCTCTACATCCGGAAAATGCCGAAACGGGTGGGCTCGATCGGGGCATTGAGCGCCGCCGAGAGCGAGAGCGCCAGCACGTCGCGCGTCTTGCGCGGATCGACGATGCCGTCGTCCCAAAGCCGCGCCGAGGCGTAGAGCGGGTGGCTCTGGCGGGCGAACATGTCGATGGTCGGCTGCTTGAAGGCGGCTTCCTCCTCGGCGCTCCAGCTGCCGCCGGTGCGCTCGATGCCCTCGCGCTTGACGGTGGCCAGCACACCGGCCGCCTGCTCGCCGCCCATCACGGAGATGCGGCTGTTCGGCCAGGTCCAGAGGAAGCGCGGCGAATAGGCCCGGCCGCACATGCCGTAATTGCCGGCACCGTAGGAGCCGCCGATCAGCACAGTGAGTTTCGGCACATTCGCGGTGGCGACCGCCATGACGAGCTTGGCTCCGTTCTTGGCGATGCCCTCCGCCTCGTATTTGCGGCCGACCATGAAACCGGTGATGTTTTGCAGAAATATGATCGGGATATTTCGCTGGGCGCAGAGCTCGATGAAATGCGCACCCTTCAAGGCCGCCTCGGAGAAGAGCACACCGTTGTTGGCGATGATGCCGACGGGTAGACCATGCAGGGCGGCGAAGCCGCAGACGAGCGTCGTGCCGAAGCGCGCCTTGAATTCGTCGAAGCGGGAGCCGTCGACCACACGGGCGATCACCTCGCGCACGTCATAGGGCGTGCGGGTGTCGGCGGGCACGATGCCGAGCAGGTCTTCCGGGTCGTAGAGCGGCGCGTCGCCGTCGCCGGATTTGGTAACATCCGGCTTACGCGTGTTGAGATTGGCGGCGATCTGGCGGGCAATGGCGAGCGCGTGCCGGTCGTCGCGCGCGAGGTGATCGGCGACGCCGGAGAGGCGGGTGTGCACGTCGCCGCCGCCGAGGTCTTCGGCCGTCACGATCTCGCCCGTCGCGGCCTTCACCAGCGGCGGGCCGGCGAGGAAGATCGTGCCCTGGTTCTCGACGATGACGGTCTCGTCACTCATGGCCGGCACGTAGGCGCCGCCCGCCGTGCAGCTGCCCATGACGACGGCGACCTGCGGGATGCCGGCGGCGGACATCTGCGCCTGGTTGTAAAAGATGCGGCCGAAATGATCGCGGTCGGGAAAGACCTCGTCCTGGTTCGGCAGGTTGGCGCCGCCGGAATCGACAAGGTAGATGCAGGGCAGCCGGTTTTCCGCTGCGATCTCCTGGGCGCGCAGATGCTTCTTCACGGTGATCGGGTAATAGGTGCCGCCCTTCACCGTGGCGTCGTTGCAGACGATCATGCATTCGCGGCCGGAGACGCGGCCTATGCCGGCGATCATGCCGCCGGAGGGCGAGGCGCCGTCATAGAGGCCGTGGCCGGCGATGAGGCCGATTTCGAGGAAGGGCGAACCGGGGTCGAGCAACTGGGCAACGCGGTCGCGCGGCAGCAGTTTTCCGCGGGAAACGTGGCGCTCGCGTGCCTTTGCACCGCCGCCATCCATGGCAAGGCTAGTCGCCTCCTCCACCAGCGCTAAGGCCTCGAGCATCGCCTTGCGGTTTGCCGCAAAGGTCTCGCTGCGTGTGTTCACGGCCGAGGGGATGACCGGCATCACAGCGTCTCCTGGAAGATTTCGCGGCCGATCAGCATGCGGCGGATTTCCGAGGTGCCGGCACCGATCTCGTAGAGTTTGGCGTCGCGCAGCAGGCGGCCGGTCGGGTAGTCGTTGATATAGCCGTTGCCGCCGAGCGCCTGGATGGCTTCGAGCGCGAGTTTCGTCGCCATTTCGGCAGAGAAGAGGATGCAGCCGGCGGCGTCCTTGCGCGTCGTCTCGCCGCGGTCGCAGGCGCTCGCGACGGCGTAGACATAGGCGCGGGCGGCGTTGAAGGCGACATACATGTCGGCGACCTTGCCCTGCATCAGCTGGAATTCGCCGATCGACTGGCCGAACTGTTTTCGCTCGTGCAGGTAGGGCACGACCACGTCGAGGCAGGCGGCCATGATGCCGAGCGGGCCGCCGGAGAGCACGACGCGCTCATAATCGAGGCCGGACATCAGCACGTTGACGCCGCGCCCGACCGTGCCCATCACGTTCTCCTCCGGCACCTCGCAATCGGTGAAGACCAATTCGCAGGTGTTGGAGCCGCGCATGCCGAGCTTGTCGAGTTTCTGCGCGGTCGAGAAACCGGCAAAACCCTTTTCGATCAGGAAGGCTGTGATACCGCGCGAGCCCGCTTCCGGGTCGGTCTTGGCGTAGACCACCAGCACGTCGGCATCCGGGCCGTTGGTGATCCACATCTTGTTGCCGTTCAGCACGTAGCGGTCGCCGCGCTTTTCGGCCTTGAGCTTCATGGAGACGACATCGGAGCCCGCACCCGGCTCGGACATGGCGAGCGCTCCGACATTCTCGCCGGAAATCAGTTTTGGGAGGTATTTCTGGCGCTGCTCCGGCGTCGCGTTGCGCACGAGCTGGTTGACACAGAGGTTGGAATGGGCGCCGTAGCTGAGGCCCACCGAGGCGGAGGCGCGGCTGATCTCCTCCATCGCCACGCAATGGGCGACATAGCCCATGCCGGAGCCGCCATAGCTCTCCGGCGCGGTGATGCCGAGCAGGCCGAGATCGCCCATCTCCCGCCAGAGCGGCATGGGGAAACTGTTGCTGCGGTCGATTTCGGCCGCCTGCGGGGCGATGCGGTCCGTCGCGAAGCGCCGCACGCTTTCCCGCAGCGCCTCGATATCCTCGCCGAGCCCGAAACTCATTCCGGCGTCATACATATGCGATCCTCCCCCAATTCGCGGCCTCAAGCGGCCGTCTTCTGCTGCCCTGCCGTGTCGAATGCCGCGCGCATCTGCGGTTCCCGCGCCCTCACCCGCGTCGCCGCCGCCTCCTTCACCGGTCCGTAACCCCGAATCTCGCCGTAAAGCGTGAGAAGCGCAACGGCGGCGTCGAGGGTCTCGCGGTGAAGGTTTTGCAGCACATGCGCCACCAGCGCCTCGTAGTCGGCGATGAGCTGGCGCTCCATGCGGCGTTCTTCCGTCCGGCCGAACGGGTCGAAGGCCGTTCCGCGCAGGCCCTTGAGCTTTGCGAGCAGGCCGAAGGCCGGCAGCATCCAGCGGCCGAAGCGGCGCTTTTTCGGCCGGCCGTTGGCGTCCTCGCCCTTCAGGAACGGCGGTGCGAGGTTGAAGGCGATGCGGTAATTGCCCTCGAACTGCTCCGTCAGCCCCGCCTTGAAGGCCGGATCGGTGAAGAGCCGCGCTACCTCGTATTCGTCCTTGTAGGCGAGGAGCTGGGCGTAGACATGGGCCACAGTGCGGGTCAGCTTGTCGTCCGGCCCGAGGGCCTTTTCCGCCTGGCGGACCTTGTCGACGAGCGCCGTATAGCGACCGGAAAGCGCCGCGTTTTGATAAGCGGTCAGGTGCTTGACGCGGTGGGCGATCAGGTCCGCCGTCGCCATGGTTTCCAGCGTTGCGGTGCGTTTTCCGGGCTCCAGCAGGCGTCCGGCGCGGGCTGGATCAGCGGCGATCAAGCGGCCCCAGCCGAAGGCGGAGAGCGTGGCATCGACCGCCACGCCGTTCAGCGCGATCGCCTGCTCGATCGACTGGCGCGTCAGCGGGATCAGTCCCTTCTGCCAGGCAAAGCCGGTCATCAGGATATTCGTCGCCATGGCGTTGCCGGCGACCTTTTCGGCGATCGTCGTGAAATCGAGCAGATGCGAGGGGTTACGAAGCGCCGCACGCACCGTATCCTCGACATCGCGGCGGCGGAAATCGAAATCGCGCTTGCGCACGAAATCGGCGACCGGCGTCAGCTTGGTGTTGACGACGCCCGTCGTGCGGTGGTGGTCGCAGAGCGTCACGGCGTCCTTGGAGGAAGCGACGACATCGTCGGCGGCGATCAGCAGGTCCGCGCCGCCGGTGATGATGCGGGGCGAGGAGACGTCCTGGTCGGAGAGGCCGATGCGCAGGTGGCTCATCACGGCGCCGCCCTTTTGCGCGAGGCCGGCCATGTCGAGGATCATCGGCGACTTGCCGTCGAGATGGGCGGCCATGCCGAGGATGGCGCTGATGGTGAGGATGCCCGTGCCGCCGATGCCGGCGATGGCGACATTGTAGGAGCGGTCGCCGATCCGGACGATCTCCGGTTCGGGGATGCCCGTCATGTCCGGGTTCGAGCGCGCGGTCTTGCGCAGGCGTCCGCCTTCCACCGTCACGAAGGACGGGCAAAAGCCCTTGAGGCAGGAATAGTCCTTGTTGCAGGTCGACTGGTTGATCTTGCGCTTGCGGCCGAGTTCCGTGTCGAGCGGCTCGACGGAGACGCAGTTCGACTGGGTGGAACAGTCGCCGCAGCCTTCGCAGACCGCGGGGTTGATCATCAGGCGGACCGGCGGGTCCTCCATCAGGCCGCGCGAACGGCGGCGGCGTTTTTCGGCCGCACAGGTCTGTACGTAGACGATTGCCGAACAGCCGGGCGCTTCCCGGATATCGCGCATCACCCGGTCCATCTCGTCGCGATGGCGGATGATGACGCCCGGCGCGAGCATCGATGGCGAATAGGCTTCCGGATGATCGGAAACGAGGTAGATCGGCGCGACGCCTTCGTCATGGATCTGGCGTGTCACCGCCTCGGGGCTGATCGGCCCGTCGACGGCCTGCCCGCCGGTCATCGCGACCGCATCGTTATAGAGCAGCTTGTAGGTGATGTTGACGCGGGCGGCGACGGACTGGCGGATCGCCAGGATGCCGGAATGGTAATAGGTGCCGTCGCCGAGATTGACGAAGATGTGTTTTTCATCGGTGAAGGGCGCGATGCCCGACCACGGCACGCCCTCGGCGCCCATATGGGTGAAGGTCGTGGTGTCGCGGTCCATCCACTGCACCATGTAATGACAGCCGATGCCGGCCGTGGCGCGGCTTCCCTCGGGCACTTTGGTGGACGTGTTGTGCGGACAGCCGGAGCAGAAATAGGGCACGCGCTCGATCGGGGCGGCGTGCTTCTTGCGGATCTTTTCGCGCTCGAGAAGATAGGCGAGTTCGTCGGAAATCACCTTCTTGAGGCCGGCGTCGAACTCGAAATGCAGGAGCCGCGAGGCGATCGCCCGCGCCACCGTGCCGACCGTCAGCGCCTGCGACAGCGGCAGGAAGGCATGGTCCTCATGGTCGAACTTGCCGATGATGCGCGGGCGCTCGCCGTGGTGCCAGTTGAACAGCTGCTGCTTGATCTGGTTCTCGATGATCTCGCGGCGTTCCTCGACGACGAGCACTTCTTCCAGCCCCTGCGAGAACTCGCGCACGCCCTCCGGTTCCAGCGGCCAGGGCATGCGGACCTTGTAGATGCGCATGCCGATCTCGGCCATCTCGGCCGGGCCGAGGGAAAGCTCCTTCAGCGCCTGGAGCACGTCCTCATAGGCCTTGCCGGAGGCGATGATGCCGAAGCGCGCCTTCGGCACGTCGTGCGTCACCTCGTCCACCCGGTTGGCGCGGGCAAACGCGATGGCCGCATAACCCTTGTAGGTCTGCAACCGCTCGTCCTGCGGCAGCGGCGGATCGGGCCAGCGCAGGCTGAGGCCGCCCGGCGGCAGCTCGAAATTCTCGGGCAGGACGAACTGCCGACGCTCGCCGGCGAGATCGACGGAGGCCGTGGTCTCGACCGTGTCGGAAATGAACTTCATGCCGACCCAACAGCCGGAATAGCGCGACATGGCGGTGCCGAGCAGGCCGTATTCGACGAATTCATGGATCGATGAAGGATAAAGCACCGGCATCAGCGCCGACATGAAGGCGTGGTCGGACTGGTGGGGGATGGAGGACGACTTGGCCGAATGGTCGTCGCCGGCAAAACAGAGCACGCCGCCATGTTTCGAGGTGCCGGCGGCATTGGCATGCTTGAAGACGTCGCCGCAGCGATCGACGCCCGGGCCCTTGCCGTACCAGTAGCCGGCGACGCCATCCTTCAGCGCGCCGGGCGAAAGATGCAGCTGCTGGGTGCCCCAGACGGCGGCGGCGGCCAGATCCTCGTTGACGCCCGGCCGGAACACGATGTCGTGCGCCGCCAGGTGCTTACCGGCTTTGGCAAGCTGCTGGTCGTAACTTCCGAGTGGCGATCCGCGATAACCCGAGATGAATGCGGCGGTGTTCAGCCCCGCGGCACGGTCGCGCCGCATCTGAACGATGGGCAGGCGCACGAGTGCCTGGATGCCGGAAAGGAAGATCCTCCCACTTTCCGCCGTATACTTGTCCTCGAGAGAAAAGCTCTGCTTCAGCATGACTTCCTCCTCGATGGCCCTCCTCCAAGAAAGCCATCCTCCATATGTAGGAGCCTACGCCTGGATTGGGAGGAGCGGGTCCTTATTTTCCCCTTGCAGCATCACGATTTAGGGATGGCATCCGCAAAGCGGGCCTCTCGACGCAAAGCCATCCTAGTGGCGCGTCAGATCGGTACGCGATGGGTGTTCTTCAGCTCGTCGAGGGCGAAACTGGAATTGACGAATCCGACGCCCGGCAGCTTCAGCAGCGCCTTCTTCAGGATCTCCTCGTACTGGCGCACATTGCTCGTCAGCACGCGCAGAACATAGTCGTGCTCGCCGGTCATCGAATAACATTGCACGACCTCGGGCATGTTCTTCACCGCCTTCTCGAACTCCAGCAGCGTCTCCTCGTCATGCTGCTTCAGCCGCACGAAACAGAAGACGGAGACCTCGAAGCCGACGAGTTTCGGGTCGATCGCGACGATGCGGCCGCGGATGATGCCGAGCCGCTCCATCTCCTTGATGCGTCGCCAGCACGGCGTGTGGCTGAGGCCGACGCGCTCGCCGATCTCGGCAACCGTCAGATCCGGCTCGCTCTGGAGCAGCCGCAGGATCTTGCGGCTCGTCTCGTCCATGCCACCCTCGGCCATGGACTAAAGAAGCCCGCGGGAGGAGAGATTGCGCATCAGCGCGGTGATGCCGAAGGTCCAGGGTGGGCATTCGGTGGAGAGACGGACGGTATTGGTGAGCGCGCCCAGTTCGGCATTGGAGATCGTCACGCGGTCGCCGGTCTTGTGAGTGAAGCCCTGTCCCGGTGCGTCGCGATCCTCGACCGGCGCAAACAGCGTGCCCATGAACAGCATGAAACCATCGGGATATTGATGGTGCCTGCCGATGGTCTGGGACACGAGGTCGAGCGGATCACGGCTGATCTCGCGCATCGTGCTGCGGCCCTTCAGCACGAAACCGTCCTCGCCCTCGATCAGGAGGTCGAGATCGGCCTTGCGCACGTCGTCGATCGCATAGGTTTCGTCGAACAGGCGGATGAAGGGGCCGATGGCGGAGGAGGCATTGTTGTCCTTCGCCTTGCCGAGCAGGAGCGCCGACCGGCCTTCCACGTCGCGGAGGTTGACGTCGTTGCCGAGCGTCGCGCCCTTGACGCGGCCCCCACTGTCGACGGCGAGCACGATTTCCGGCTCCGGATTGTTCCACTTGGAGATCGGATGCAGGCCGACCGAGGCACCCCAGCCGACGGAGGCAAGAACCGGCGCCTTGGTGAAGACTTCCGCATCCGGCCCGATGCCGACTTCGAGATATTGCGACCAGACGCCTTCCTCGATCAGCGCCGCCTTGACCTTGGCGGCGGCGTCCGAGCCCGCCTTCAGGTCACGCAGGCTGTCGCCGATGATGGCGGTGACGCGGCCGCGCACCTTCTCCGCCATGGCCGGATCGCCCGCCGCCTTCTCCTCGATGACGCGCTCGATCATCGAGCGGGCGAAGGTGACGCCGCAAGCTTTGACGGCCTGGAGGTCGCAGGGGGCGAGAAGGTGAAGACGGGAGAAATCGTCTGCACCTTCGACCGAGGTTTCGAGCACGGCATCAACGGCGCCGAGAGATTCGCCCGGCGCAGCGCGGGCAATCGCGGCCGGATCGTCCTTTTCCAGCAGATCGCGCATCGTCGGCAGATCGGCCGACGTGATGTCGAACAGCGCGCCGTCACGCACGACCACGATGGCCGGTCCCTGCACATCCGGACGCCAGACGCGCCCGACAAAGGTTCCCCGCGAAAAATCTCCTGCCGTCACCGCCACGCGCTGTTCCTCCCAGAATTCCTCGACTGGAGTTCTAGACCGAAAAGCCGCGTCCGGAACAGGGCCAAAAGACGTGCATGCACCGATGTGCGGGATGGCGGGGACAGACGCCGCCATCCCGTTCTCTCAGGCCGGGCGGGTGTGCACGGCCGAGACGATGGTGATCGCGGCCAGGAACAGCACCACGCCGCTTGCGACGAAGACGCTCGAAACACCGTTGGCATCGAACAGCGCTCCCCCGGCGGCGGCACCGGTCGCGATCGCGAAATTGATCGCGGCGACGAAGAGGCCGCCTGCACTTTCGGCTTCATCCGGCACCGCGCGGGTGATCCAGGTCGACCAGGCGACCGGCACCGCGCCGAAGGCAAGACCCCAAAGCGCCACCATGGCGGCATCGGCCACGAGATCGCCGCCGAACATCGAGAGCGACAGCGCCAGCGCGCCCATCACGACCGGCATGATCGTCAGTGTCAGGCGCATGGAGCGCTCCAGCAGCACGGCGCCCAGATAATTGCCGAAGAAGGTGGCGATGCCAAAGCCGAGCAGCACGGCCGAAACACCCTCCACGCCGACGCCCGTCACCGTTTCGAGGAACGGGCGGATGTAGGTGAAGAATGCGAAGTGGCCGGTGAAGACGAGCAGGATCGCGAACATCGCAAAGCCGACGCCCGGTCGCGCCAGAACCTCGACCAGCGTTCCGAAGCGCGAATGCCCGCGCGGCGGCAGCGACGGCAAGGTCGCAAGCTGCACGACGAGCGCCAGCGCGCCGAGCACGGCGGCCCCGAGGAAGACATTTCGCCAGCCGACGATATCACCGACATAGCTGCCGACCGGCGCAGCGAACACCGTCGCCGCCGAAACGCCGAGGAACATCACCGACAGCGCCTTCGGCACCACGGCCTCCGGCACCAGCCGCATCATGGTTGCCGCCGACAGCGTCCAGAACCCGCCGAGCGCCATGCCGAGCAGCACGCGGCCGACGAGCAGCATGGCGAGGTTCGACGACATCGCCACGAGCAGGTTGGAAAAAATCAAGAGGACCGAAAGGCCGATCAGCACGAGCCGGCGGTCGAGCTTGCGCGTCACCACCGTGATCAGCAGGCTCGTCACCAGCGCCACGGCGGCGGTCGCCGTCACCGCCTGTCCGGCCATGCCCTCCGAAATCCTCAAATCCGCCGCCATCGGCGTCAGCAGGCTTGCGGGCAGAAATTCCGCGCCCACCAGCCCGAACACGCCGAGCGTCATCGCGATCACGGCCCCCCAAGCCGGCCGGGCATCCGCCTCGCTCTCAGCCTCGCTCTCCGGCGCGGCTATCGTTGCATCCGTCATGTGCAGTCCCTTTCCTGTTGCAATGCGTGCTCCAACAGGTGGGTTGAAATGCCAGACGCACAATGCCATTTTATCCGCAATGTTTGATCGATCGTCCGACCCGGCCAAAAATACGCATGATCCCGTCAGCGAACTTCTGATGGGCATGCGCCTGCGCGGTGCGAGCTATGGCAGGCTCCAGCTGACGCCGCCCTTCGGTATCCGCTTTCCCGCGGGTCCGGAAGCCCGCTTCCACTTCGTCGCCCGCGGCAATGTTGTGCTGCGGACGGCCGGCGAGACCGTGCGCGAGCTCGGCTGCGGCGATGCCGTGCTGCTGCCGAGTGGCGAACCACACGAGATCGTCACCGGGCCGAACGTCCAGATACGCGACTACGACAGCTACAAGATGACACCGCTCTGCCCGGATGTGGCGGCGGTGGAGGCCTGCATCAAGGAGACGAGCCGGGAAAACGACGCGCTGATCTTTACCGGCCGCATGGAATTCGAGCTCGACACGCTGCATCCGCTCGTCGGCCTCATGCCGCAGGTCATGTCCGTCGGCGCGCTGATCGGCCGCCAGCCGGAGCTGATGCCGCTGCTCGACGCCATGGAACGGGAAATGTCGGAAGAGCGTGTCGGCTCCGCCGGCATCCTCGCCCGCCTTGCCGACGTCATTGCCGCCTCTATCGTGCGTGGCTGGGTGGAATGCGGCTGCGGCGATGCGACGGGCTGGATCGAGGCGTTGCGCGACCCCCGTCTCGGCCGCGTCATCGCAGCCCTCCACCGCGAACCCGGCCGCAACTGGACACTCGCCGAGATGGCGCAGGAGATGGGCAGCTCCCGCTCGGTCTTCGCCAAGCGCTTCGTCGAGGTAACCGGCATGACCCCACAGCGTTACGTGCTGGCGCTGCGCATGCGGCTTGCCGAACAATGGTTCCGCCGCGACAAGCTCGCCATCGACACCGCCGCCCGCCGCCTCGGCTTCGGCTCCCAGGCCGCCTTCGCCCGCGCCTTCAAACGCGTCGTCGGCGAACCACCCGGCCACACGCGCAAGAAGACGGCGGCGAACGCAGCGGAGATGGGCAAAATGGGACAGGGAAATGGCGCTGCCGGAAGGCCTTGACTCGGATCGCGGCGTTCACGGGCATTGACGCCGTTTAGCGGGAAGGTAGGCTGACGGCGAAAGGTTTTTGAGCCTATTCCTTGCCACCATGCTCGCTATTGGCTTGATGGCGGGGACTTCTGCAACTGATACAACACCCTAGAATTGCATTCCATACCAAGGATAGTCTTTTGAGCGAGGCCGGCCGGCCTCAACATTGGGGGATGATCAATGACATTTGAGAGCATGGGTGACCTGAACAAGGGCTGGGGAATATGCGGGTTCACCAGTTGCTTCTACGCACTGTACGAGGATCTGGCCGGCACGCCGACCCATGCCAGGATCATCAATGGATCCGTGGCGTTCAATGTCCTCGCGGAAATCAAAACCTATCTCCGAATTCTTCAGGCGGAAGGGCGGTTGGCCGATATCCAGGACATTGAAGCTTTTTGCCAGTCCTTCGGAGGTGCCTATGCCAAGTTCACGGTCACCGACTACTGCAAGAAGATATCGGACGCCGTTCGGTACAGCGACGCGGAAGTGCTGAAAGAGGACTTCTCCATCGGCCTGCCACCCACAACCGTCAAGGACTACCTCACCAGAATCTGGGGAATGGATTCAAAAGTCTATCGAGGCTCCGACCCCGGCGGCCAATCCATAATCGGCATGACGCACAAGGGATCGTCGACCGGGTGCGACGGCCTGGTTCACTACATGTACAGGGCGAGAAACGGGAAAATCTACAGCTGGGGCCATCCGCCCTATGCGACAATCGAAGATGCTGCCGATGGCGGCGCACCCCGCAGGAAAGGCTGGCAGATCGGCTGGGTGATCACCCTAAAATAGATCCGTGCCGGCCCGTAGCCAGATGTCAGGGGATGACGCATTGAGGTGGCGCGGGGCGGAAGTCCCGCAGCCGACGCTCAAGCTCGTCAGGAACGTCCCAGCGTTCGAAACGAGGTGACTCTCCCAGCTTCCAGGGCCTCCGGGATCGCCACCAGTTGCTCGCGACCGGACCCGAACGACCGCCTATCGCCGCGACATGGAACGGCAGCATGCCTCGTACGTTCTTCAAATGAGTATCAAACCCGAGGAGAACGTGATGGACGACGACCTCATTGCCCGGCTTAACACGACAAGCGCCGATTTGCGTCAGAGAGCGCTGGAAATCGACAAATCGAGCGAAGAGCCGGATACGGCGCTGATTATGCACGGCCTGGCGACTGCCATGGATGCAATCCGGGCTCTCGCGGCGACAACAGGACGACTGGACGGCCCGCCTGGCCTCGGAAAGAGCGGCCACTAGAGTTTGTCAGGGAAGTGGGAATCGGTTTTCCCGAAAAGACGAACGAAAACAAAAGAATCGAGAGTCCGTCTGGTTCAGTCTGAACCAGACATACTCTGGGGTTAGCAAGCTTCGAGCAGTTAACGCGGCTTCGCTGAGGGGCTTTCTGGCTGCTACTCGCCTGATTTGCTCAAGTGCTCGATCAGCGGCCGAACTTTTCCTGTCGCGTAGACGATATCTTCGATCGGCGTGTGCATGGTTATCGGCGGAACCGCGCAGGCATCTTTCCGTTCTCCCTAATTAAGTTAAACGGGAGGGTGGAATGTTTCAGGCATCTCTTGGCGGCGGCTTCGGCGCGCAGGAATATGGGCTGCATGCCTCGATAAGGGCCGCGGTAGCATACGATGAGCTTTGCTCTCAATACAAAATTGGTATCATTTTCGAGCCTCAGGCAATCATCATATCCGGGCGCGTCCCTCCCGCAGCGGCTAGGCGAGCGCGCGAAATCATTCTGGAAGTATGCGGACGTGTTTCGGTCTGGGACCGGACATTCTGGCTGTAGTATCAGCCCTCGCCGCCCGTTCGATTAACCCTTATCCGGTTTGCCCAGACTGGACCAGAGCGACGGCCAGAACTCAAGCAATTGCAATATGTTCAATCATTTCAAGGAGATAAAATGGTGCTGCTAGAGAGATTTGAACTCTCGGCCTCTCCCTTACCAAGGGAGTGCTCTACCCCTGAGCTATAGCAGCATCTTGCGAAGCAGAAGAGTGCTTCTGCGTGAGCGAGGGCCTATTGCCACAGGTGATCGGGCAGCGCAAGCGGCGATGTGGCGATTGTCGAAACAAATCTGACATGGACCACGCTTTTTTCCCAAGGGTAATTTCGCTAAGAGAGCAGCATGAGCGAAAGCGACGACAAGAAAAGCACGAAGATCCGGACCGAAGCGGAGATCCGCGCCGAGCGGCTGGCCAAGACGCTGCGTGACAATCTCCAGCGCCGCAAGCAGCAGGCGCGTTCGCGCCGCGCGGGGGCGGCCGATGAGACAGTCGGGCTGCCTGCCGCAAAAAAAGACGAATCGGACGGTTAGTCGAAAAATGTCTTCATCATGAAGGCTGCGGGGGTGGGTTTGCGAACCGGGCGCGTGAAAAAAGTCGGCGGCCGGCATGGCCTTCATTTTTCGATCGCAATGCTCTAAAGAGGCCGCCATCTCCGAAAGCCGAATTCTTTGAGAAAGGCGGGCCCGGCCCGTAATCGCACATGGATCGCATCCGAATTGTAGGCGGCAACGAACTCAAGGGCACCATCCCGATTTCCGGCGCCAAGAATGCCGCGCTGCCGCTGATGATCGCCTCGCTGCTCACCGACGACACGCTGACGCTCGAAAACGTGCCGCATCTGGCCGATGTCGAGCAGCTCATCCGTATCCTCGGCAACCACGGCGCCGATATTTCCGTCAACGGTCGCCGTGAACGCCAGGGCGAGGGTTATTCCCGCACGGTCCATTTCACCTCGCGCAACATCGTCGACACGACAGCGCCCTACGAGCTGGTCTCGAAGATGCGCGCAAGCTTCTGGGTCATCGGCCCGCTGCTCGCCCGCGAGGGCAAGGCCCGTGTCTCGCTGCCGGGCGGCTGCGCCATCGGTACGCGGCCGGTCGACCTCTTCATCGAGGCGCTGACGGCGCTCGGTGCCAAGATCGAAATCGATGGCGGCTATATCGAGGCGACGGCGCCGCAGGGCGGCCTGATCGGCGCGCGCTATACCTTCCCGAAGGTTTCGGTCGGTGCCACGCATGTCATGATGATGGCGGCGACGCTTGCCCGCGGCACGACGGTGATCGGCAATGCCGCCCGCGAGCCGGAAGTGCAGGACCTCGCCAAGTGCCTGAACGCCATGGGCGCCAAGATCACCGGCGCCGGCACCGCAACGATCACCATCGAAGGTGTCGACCAGCTCTCCGGCGCCCGCCACCGGGTCTTGCCGGACCGCATCGAGACCGGCACCTATGCCATGGCAGTCGCCATGACCGGTGGCGACGTCGTGCTGGAAGGCACCGATATCGCGCTGCTCGACACCGCGATCGAGGCGATCCGCCGCTCCGGCGCCGAGATCACCTCCACGGAAAGCGGCCTGCGCGTCGTGCGCAACGGCGGCGGCATCAAGCCGGTCGACGTGGTGACCGACCCCTTCCCCGGTTTCCCGACCGACCTGCAGGCGCAGTTCATGGGCCTGATGACCAAGTCGAGCGGCGTCTCGCACATCACCGAGACGATCTTCGAAAACCGCTTCATGCATGTGCAGGAGCTGGCCCGCCTCGGCGCGAAGATCTCGCTCTCCGGCCAGACGGCCAAGATCGAGGGTGTCGAGCGGCTGCGCGGCGCACCCGTCATGGCGACCGACCTTCGCGCCTCCGTGTCACTCGTCATCGCCGGCCTTGCCGCCGAGGGCGAGACCATGGTGTCACGCGTCTACCATCTCGACCGCGGTTTCGAGCGGCTGGAAGAGAAGCTGACGCGCTGCGGCGCCGTGGTCGAACGCGTCAGCGACTGATCTTCGAAACGCGGCGGAGTTGCAGTCCGCCGCATACCGTCCTATCTCGTGATGGAAGATCGGGATGCCGCAACCCGCGGCGTCCCGGCATTGCGACGCAATGCGGACGCAAAAGCGCTTTACGCTTTTGCCCGATTGCTCTTGAAGGACACCTATGGACAGCCTGAAACTGCTTGCCCTCGACACGGAAGACCTCTCCGTCGTCTCAGCCCACCTCCAGGACGCGGTCTTCAAGACCGACGGCCTCTCCTATGACGCCCGCCACCACGTCTTTTCCGTCGTCGTCAACCGCTTCGTCTGGGAAAACGCAAGCGGCCGCGGCAAGGCCTTCGAGCGCCGCCGCGCTGTCGTCGCCTTCAAGCGCGTCAATGCCGTGCGCTCGATCGGCATCGACCGCAAGGACACGACCAGCGTCTTCTCCCTGCTCGCCGTCAATTTCACGCCGCAGGGCGAAGGACCGGACGGCACGCTCGAACTCGTGCTCTCCGGCAATGCCTCCGTCGCGCTCGATGTGGAATGCGTCGAAGTTCAGCTTGCAGATACCGGCGGAGCGTGGGAAACCAGCTTGAAACCCCGCCATCCGGCGGTTTGAGGCAGGCGCCGGCGTCTTTTCGCCGGAAGACGACAGGGACGGACGACTTGGCGATCAGACTTGACTACCAGAGCAGCGATTTCGAAAACCGGTTCGCTGCCTTCCTGACGACCAAGCGGGAAGTCTCCGAAGACGTCAATGCCATCGTGCGCACGATCATCGACGATGTACGCGCCCGTGGCGATGCGGCGCTCGCCGACTATTCCAAGACGTTCGACGGCCTCGATTTCGCCACCACCTCCATGCGCGTGTCGCTGGAAGAGATCGATGCCGCCTTCGATGCGGTTGATGCGAAGATCATCGCCGCCCTGGAACTCGCCGCCCAGCGCATCGAAAAACATCACGCCCGCCAGCGGCCGAAGGACGACATCTACGTGGACGATCTCGGCGTGGGCCTCGGCTCGCGCTGGACGGCGATCGACGCCGTCGGCCTTTATGTGCCGGGCGGCACCGCGAGCTATCCGAGCTCCGTGCTGATGAACGCCGTGCCGGCCAAGGTGGCCGGCGTGCCGCGCGTGGTGATGGTCGTGCCGGCCAGGAGCGGCGAGATCAACCCGGCCGTGCTTGCGGCCGCGCGCATTGCCGGCGTCGACGAGATCTACCGTATTGGTGGCGCGCAGGCCGTTGCAGCACTTGCCTACGGCACCGAGACGATCCGCCCCGTCGCCAAGATCACCGGCCCGGGCAATGCCTTCGTCGCCGCCGCCAAGCGCCATGTCTTCGGCACCGTCGGCATCGACATGATCGCCGGCCCCTCCGAGGTCCTCGTCATCGCCGACGCGGAAAACGATCCGGACTGGCTGGCCGCCGACCTGCTCGCCCAGGCGGAACACGATGCCGGCGCGCAGTCTATCCTCGTCACGGACAGCGTGGCGCTTGCCGACGCGGTGGAAGCCGCCGTGGAGCGCCAGCTGAAAACGCTGGAACGCGCCGAAACGGCTGCGGCCAGCTGGCGCGACTACGGCGCCGTCATCATCGTGCCAAACCTGCAAAAAGCCATCCCGCTGGCAAACCGCATCGCCGCCGAACACCTGGAGATCGCGACCGCCGATCCGGACGCCCTGATGGGCGACATCCGCAATGCCGGCGCCATTTTCGTCGGCCGCCACACGCCGGAAGTCATCGGCGATTATGTCGGCGGTTCCAACCATGTGCTGCCGACCGCCCGTTCCGCGCGCTTCTCGTCCGGCCTGTCGGTGCTCGACTATATGAAGCGCACCTCGATCCTGCGCCTCGGGCCGGATCAGCTGCGCGCGCTCGGCCCCGCCGCCATCACGCTTGCCGAAGCCGAAGGGCTCGGCGCCCATGCCCGTTCGGTCGCCATCCGGCTCAACCGGAAAGGATAGGCGATGGGCACGAGTGGCAGTTTCCGCCTCTGCGACCTGGTGCTGGACGACACGATCGGTCGCGCCACGCCGGACGTGGAGCACGAGCGTGCCGTTGCCATCTTCGACCTCATCGAGGAAAATTCCTTCGAGCCGATCGGACACACCGGCGGCCCCTACCGCCTCCACCTGTCGCTTCTCGATTCCAAGCTCGTCTTCGCCATCCGCACCGAGGCCGGCGAGGCCGTCGCCACCCATATCCTCTCGCTGACGCCCTTCCGGCGCATCGTCAAGGACTATTTCCTGATCTGCGAGAGCTATTACCAGGCGATCCGCTCGGCGACGCCCAGTCAGATCGAAGCGATCGACATGGGCCGGCGCGGCATCCACAACGAGGGCTCGCAGACGCTGATGGACCGCCTCTCCGGCAAGATCAAATTCGATTTCGACACCGCCCGCCGCCTGTTTACGCTCGTCTGCGTTCTCTATTGGCGCGGGTGAGCGGATGGAAGGCGTTTTCCCCGGACTGCAGGACGCCCGGTCGCGAACGCCCCGTTCGATCCTCTTCATGTGTCGCATGAATGCCGTGCGTTCGCCGATGGCCGAAACGATCGCCCGCAGCCTGCTGCCCGGCACCTATGTCGCCTCCGCCGGCGTGCGCCCCGGCGAGCGCGATCCCTTCGTCGATGCCGTGCTGAACGAGGTCGGCCTCACGCTCGGCCGCCATTCGCCGCATTCGCTGGACGAGCTGGAGGACGACTATTTCGACCTCATCGTGACGCTGGCGCCCGAGGCGCATCATGCGGCCCTCGAACTCACCCGGTCCATGGCCGTCGACGTCATGTACTGGCCGACGCCCGACCCGACGGTGGCGACCGGCACGCGCGAGCAGATCCTCTCCTCCTACCGGGAGGTTCGCGAGTTCCTGAAAATGCTGATAGAGAAGCGTTTGAAGGCCCCCGGATAGGCGCCAGACAGCCCGATTTCCGGCAAATGCAGAAAGCCGGCGCTTCGGTGTTCACAAAGGACCGGGGATTGTGTAGTTTCCGGCAAATTTTTCGAGGCGGGCATCCGGCTCGCCCTCATCCACCCTACAGGAATAACATCACAAGATGGCAAAAGAAGAAGTCCTCGAATTTCCCGGCGTCGTGACCGAACTGCTCCCGAACGCCACGTTCCGCGTCAAGCTCGAAAACGAGCACGAGATCATCGCGCACACCGCAGGCCGCATGCGCAAGAACCGCATCCGCGTTCTCGCCGGCGACAAGGTTCTGGTCGAGATGACCCCGTACGACCTTACCAAGGGTCGCATCACCTACCGTTTCAAGTAAGCCCCCTTTTCAAAGCAGGACTGGGGAGCGCGCCTTCGCCTCGGCCGATACCGGGGTTCGAACAAGGCGCTTCCCGGAGACCCCATGGCGCAGAACGACAAGCTTATCCTTGCATCCGGCTCGCCGCGCCGCGTCGAGCTGCTCGCGCAGGCGGGCATCGAGCCCACGCGCCTGATGCCGATGGATATCGACGAGACCCCGAAGCGCTCCGAGCATCCCCGCTCGCTGGCACGGCGCCTGTCGACCGGCAAGGCGCAGGCGGCCCTTGCCGCCGTCAAGGGCGACCCGGCCTATGCCGGCAGCTATATCCTGGCCGCCGACACGGTCGTCTCGGTCGGCCGGCGCATCCTGCCGAAAACGGAGATGATCGACGAGGCGTCGAGCGCGCTGCATCTCTTGTCCGGCCGCAGCCACCGCGTCTTCACCGGCGTGTGCCTCATCACGCCGGATCGCACCGTGCGCCAGAAGGTCATCGACACCAAGGTGCGCTTCAAGCGCCTGTCGACCACCGACATCGAACGCTACCTCGCCTCCGGCCAGTGGCGCGGCAAGGCGGGCGGCTACGGCATCCAGGGCATTGCCGGCAGCTTCGTCGTCAAGCTGGTCGGCTCCTACACCAATGTCGTCGGCCTGCCGCTCTACGAGACGCTCACGCTGCTCTCCGGCGAAGGTTTCGATGTGCACGCCGGCTGGGCGGACGCCTGACATGAGCGATGAAAGCGAAAAGCCGGTCGCAAAGGTCGCGCCGCTGCGCAAGGCCGTGCCCTGCCCGATCTGCCGCCGCCCCTCCGCGCGCGAGCACTACCCCTTCTGCTCGGATCGCTGCCGCAACGTCGACCTCAATCGCTGGCTCTCCGGCTCCTACGCCATCCCCGTTGCCGACGACGAAACAAAAGCCGACGAAGACGACGTGTGACAGCCTCTGTCGCACACAAAAAACCTAATCTTTTCCACATCTTGAAAAGCCGGAGATTTTTCCCGCAAAAAACCGCCGACAGGGCTGGACACATTTTTGCAAGATGCTATAACCCCGCTCGCTTCCGGGGCGCAACCAAACGCCCCCACGGATTTCAAACCGAAATCCAACAGATGCCCGGATAGCTCAGTTGGTAGAGCAGCGGATTGAAAATCCGCGTGTCGGTGGTTCAAATCCGCCTCCGGGCACCATTAAGCCTCAACAAAATCAATAACTTGCGACTTTGGCGTCAACCAATTGGCGTCAATCATGTTGCATTCCTGAAGTCTCTACCGTTTACCTACCGTTCACCCTAAAACCGAGGGCGTAAGGTCTGGTCAACTTTTTTGTCAGAAGACTTCCATTTTACCTCTACCATTTCCGTCGGTGTTCCTACCGTTTGAAGGTCCGCGCCGTCGGATTCGAACCGGTCTACCCGCTGTCGCGGTGCGTGCTACCATCACACTCCCGGCGCAGACCACGAAGTGGTGTCGAGCGCTATCCCGATGCAACCCCATGCAGGTCGGGATAGCGCCCCAGCCAAAAGGACATCCTGAGGATAAGAAGTGATTGCCTGAATCGAAGACCTCGGAAGCGCGCAGCAGGAACATGTCGTGCATACGCGACAAAGACACAAAACCCGAAATGGTCGTCCGACGTCTCGTCCACTCGATGGGATATCGATATCGGCTTCACCGGAAGGACCTCCCCGGCAAACCCGATCTAACGTTCGGGCCGCGTAGGAAGATCATCGAAGTTCGGGAATGCTACCGGCATGCTCACCTTCGTTACAATCCGACATGCTGGGAAGCGCGATCGGAGGTCGTCCCGGTTTATCAATCGCTGTGCCCGTTGAGTCCGTTAACGATCCGATCGCCATTTCGCGTCTGTCGACTTGCCGGAGTCCATCGAGCCCGGCACAAAGACCTCCGACAACGACGGAGATCGCACATGGCAAATTTTGGCTCCCCCGCCCATACCGCAGCCGTAGGAAATCTCGGCGGAATGATGCTCATCGCCGGCGGTGCGATGGCACTCGCCCACGGCATCGGCGACGCCATGGCCCATGCCCGCCGCCGACACGCCTATGGCGACGCCCTCTCGGCGGCTACCGCGCATGCCGACGACATCGAAGACATCGCCCGCACGGCAGTCGTTATGGTCGCCGAGCTTGAAGCCGAAGTCGCGTCTTTGCGCGCAGCGTGCCGCCAGCGCCAGCAGGTCATCGACGTCCTTGCCGGACGGGGGCGCGCATGAGCGATGTCTCGGATCAAGAATGGAAGCTCCTGCGCTACGTCTACGGCGACATCGCTTACGAGGAGCCCCACAACCACGCAGCGATGCTCGTTGGCGCTCGGGAGAGCGTTCTGGAAGAGTATTCGGCAGGCAGGATCGCGGCACGCAAGGCTGCCGAAGTTCTGGGCCTCCGAGACTCCGCCGACCTCCTCGTAGTCCTCGGGGATGCCGGTCTTCCGATGCCGCAACCGCCCGAGGGCGAGCTCAGGGAGCAGGCCTCGACGTTCGCCAGGCTCTTCCGCGAGAACAAGGAAGCAAAGCCGGCCCTTTCTGCTGAGATGCCAGAATGAAGAAGCCCTCCGAGATTGCGGGCTTTCGGTTTTCATCCGAGCTTGAAGCGGTTCTCGATGTCTTTCTTCATGACCGCTTGCGTTTTCCAGCGGCGGTGGTCGAACGAGGGCCGCGGGGACCGGTTATTAGCGGGGACTGCGGCGTGATCCCCGACGACGGGAACGCCAAAAACTCCGTGCTGCTTACCGTCAACAAACTTTTTGATCTGCCCAGGGCCAGCCTTTCCAAGAGCAGATAGCTCGTCATCGCCCATCGTCAGGAGCATCGCCCTGGCGTTCGAGGGAACGGCACTGATGTCCATGTGGGCACGACGTTGAGGAGGTGCTGCGCAGAACTTGCGGACGGTCTCGATACCGCTCGGATCGATCGTTTGAAGCGATGCAGCACGCCGTGCCTGCTTGAAGTCGTCGAGGATGCCGGATTTCGTAATCGTCGGCTCGTAGTGCGGTAGCGGGCTTCCGCCACCTCCGAGAAGTCGGAACGGCCAAGAAATGACATCGTCGATCCCGCGTCCGATGGCGGGCAGCGATGCCCAAAAATCCTTGCCCATTGTCGCAATCGCCCGAGCTATCGCGGCGGCTAATCTTCCGAACATGTTGTCCCCTCCTTGGTTGCCGGGAGATCGTGGGCCTCGGGAACGCAAGCAACAAAAAAACGGCGGAGCCGAAGCACCGCCGCCTATTGTCAATGGCCACAAACAAAGCCGGTGAATGAGCTTATGCCTTGGAATTACGCAGGACGAACAAGTGGCTGAAGACCGGTGTCGGCCTAACCTATCGTCGCCAGGACCTCGCAGCGCACGGCCGCTTAGCAGACCGGGAGCTTTTCGCGATCTGACCCGTATGCAGGGAACTGGTCGCCAAAGATCGATCGCCAACCCTCAATCGCTGTTTTCGTGAGCCCTCGATTCAGATTGGTTTCGGCAGCGAGTGCGGAGCGATGTGCATAATCGAGTTCGGCGATCATCTTGTCGGCGTCTACCTTGCAAAGATATGGCGCTACATCGTCGCTATAGCCAGCGGGATCGGCAACCTTGCTCCAGACCTTACTTCTCATTTTGTCGAATACAAAACGGGCACCGCTGGGATAGTCGGTGATAGTTACGCCCGACAGGACATGACGAACGAGAACTTCGAGATGGAAGGATCGGAAGAGGTCGCCTCTCTGGCGGTTCCAACACTTGAGCATCTTGATCAGCGGGACCAGCGATCCGACATGGGCTTTGCTCGATGCAGACCACAATTCGACATGCTTTTTCGGATCGGTTGAAAGCCACTTCTTCATATTGGCGTCGGGAATGAGAAATCCTCCGCCCGTTGGAAAGAATCCCGGCACCACGTCCACCTTGAAATCCGAGAATGTGATGGTGACGGCCTGACCGTCGGTGTTGGTTTCCACGCAGAACTGAGCCGGTTAGGCGCATAATTTCCATTGAGAATTGAGCCATGTGACCTTCCCCCAACGCGGTCAGCGACGGGGGCAACGGAGTGATCCACATGGGACTTTTAAACATCATCCGGCGAATGAAGCTGCGCGAGAAGCAGTCGATCCGCGAGACAAGCCGCCGCGAACGATTTACGACTGGCGACATTACCTTGCCGTCATCCAGCGCAAACCCGGTGCCCTGCGCAATGGTGCATCCTTCCTGGAATTGCCGCTGGCCAAGACAGTTGCAAGACCAGATGCTTCGCCGCCCCGGCGGTGATCATGAGATGGCCGATGTCCTTGCTCTCGTTCTTCATCACGACGAGCAAGTCGTCGTCCGGGCTGTGGAGCTGGCACTGGATGCGGGCGTGGCGACCAAGACGCATGTGCTGAACCTGCTGCACCGCCTGATCGACGGCAAGACCACCGACGGTCCCGACATCGACACGCCACATGCGCTGACCTTGATGCGTGAACCCATCTGCAACGACGGGTCGGTAAGCGGAAGCGAGAGGTCGTGCACCGCATACATGGGAGTGTCGCGCTTGCTCGGAGCGGCAGCGGAGATGAATCCGGGCGTCGAGGGGGCTTCACGACAGGGGTCGAGACCCGGCGGCAATAGCGTCTTCGAACCGTCCGCGACATTCGTCCGCCCGTCAGACATGACGGGGTAGCGCCGGCTCGAGAAAGTAAGATGCAGGTCTCATCGTTAATATGAGTGATGCGTTCGGCGGAGACACCAGCCGATAGAAATCAGGGGTGGCGCTGATACTCAACACGCTGATCCTTTTGTGGAAATCAGCAAAGTTGCATCATTACACCTGCGTCGGAGCCAGAGGCGACGCCGATAAGGCTTCAACATTCTGCGTCGATTTCCAGTCCGCGCCTGTGACGTCAACGCTTTTCACTTGTCGTGATATAGATTTGGGTTCCGCTTTCGACGACGATGTGAAGGTCTCTGAGCATTTCGGCAGCGTGGAGCAGTCCGTGATACCACTCCTGCTTAGATATCCTGTCAGCGCCTGCCGCTACCGTCTGGATGTAGACGATGGCGTCCCGCCCCGAGATTGGAACAATCCTTGCTCGCGTACGGAGTTCTCTGATCATCGATATCGCTTGTTCGAGCAGTCTGCGGACCTCGATTGGTGATAGCCGGTCGACCTCGTTTGCGGACCTAATTAGACGAGCGATGATGTCGTTGATGATCATACGCGGATTTGCCTCCTACGTTTCACCGTAGGTTCTCTGCCACGGGCCGATAACACGCCTCGGCTGCTCCCACTTCCACCTTGCTGATCAGGTTCCACCTTGTGTGATCATAGTCGAAGAACTCGATGAAGCACTTGTTGGCACTGAAGTTGAGCCACTGTGCCGCCAACAAGCGGCTTCCAGTCTCGAACTGCAGTTGCATGTATGTGTTTTCCTCCCCGCCTCTTGGAAAGTCGGCTGGCCGTCCCGTGTTGTTGTCCCCGACGAACGCGAACGAACATCCCGTCCCGCAGCCGATCTGGATAACGGAGAAATGCCCAGCGAAGTTGGGGCCTTCACGCATGCCGTTTTTGATGCGGGTGCGGAACGAGTTGAATTTGCGGTCTCTGCCGCGGAAATCCGGAAGTTTGGTTCTGCCCGTGAAGCGCTCCGTCGCAGCGTAACGCGCGGCGTGCGGACGGTTTGCCTTCGATGACAGACCTTCTGTCGCAAAGTCCTGCACTTGTCCCTTGGAACCGCATCTGTGCCAGTCCATCTGGTATCCGGCCTGTCCGTCTTCGCCGTAGCAATAGCCGACCGTTTTCAGTTTTGTTGCAATGATTTCACGATGCGTGCAAGCCGCTACCGATGTCTCGGCGTCACCGGCTGTTCCGCGACATATGGCATTCTGATCGTACCACTGCGAAAAAATGCGGATCGGAGCCACGGCATCCTTGTCCGTATCGAGGACCTCGCCGCTTTCGGCAGCGATTTTTCCTGTCGATGGGTCCCAGGAAAGGAGAAAGCGTGCGGAGCCAGAAGACAGGCCATAGCCGACGTCTCGTTTCGCATACCAGTCAACGATGCCTGTGACGACGCAGTAGGCGGCGCATGAGACAGTCGCCGTTCCCGGCTTTACGTTGTAAGCCCGGACTGGCCAACGCATCACGAATTTCACCTTCTCGTCGACCACATAAATTCGAGACCTGGGTTTTCCATAGAACCCCACGGTCTCATTGTATGCGCGGTCCATGAAGACGAGTGCCTCCGCATTGCCGCGCGACCATGCCTTGTAGTAGGCGGAGACAAAAGCTAGGGCCTTGTCCTCGTTGGTGAGGGGCTTTGCTTTTTCCTCCTGCGCGGTGGTTTCTGAGGTGGGCATGGTGGAGGCTGACGACAGTGTCTCGGGGACGGTGCTATTCATCCCGGCTGTAACTTTGTATTCTCCCATCTCAGCGGCGGTCAGGTATCGCATGTCGTTCGGCGGCACCGATAGGCTGAGTTGAAGAAGTTTCGGGTCTACGCCCATCTCCAGCAGATATGTCATTATCTGCGCAGTCATCTGCTGTACTGCTGCGACTGCTAAATGCCCGTCGAGAACAGTGTCCGCTGAGAAGGACGATTGGTGAACTCCAATCGCGCCGGGCTCCGCATGGCGCACGACGCCACCGACGAAGGCCAGGGCGCAGGCGGAAGCACACTGTGTGGCCCGCAGTTGGAAACTTGAAAGGCCCAGCGACCGGATGATGCGGCCATAGGCGATCGCAGACACCACATTTCCGCCGTCGCTGTCGAAAGTGACTATCCGGGCTCCGGTGGCCGAAATCTCCCGAGTGAGTGCCTGGGGATCATCTGAGAGTGCAAAAGCCCCTTTTATGAGGATGACCACACCTCGATCCGTATCAATGCGCTGGAGTGTGACGTCCGCCCGCGCGGGCATATCAAAGACGGCGAATGCGGCCAATGCCAGCAGAACGATACGCAAGACAGCCATTTTAGTCCCCATATAAACAGGAGCACATGTTAGCAAGTCGCGGCGCGAGTGCAATCTGCACGCGATTATTCTCAGGCTGGGCGGCAAGAATTAGTGTTGGGCACAAAGAGGCTTCAGCGGGACGTCGATGGTCACGCCATATTGGACGCGTTCCACTCTAGTTGTATTTTTTTAGTTGATGCTCGCGTTTTCACATATTCGTTGCTAGGTTGCATCCCAGTTAATCTCGAAGGGGAGGACGGGATGGCCGACATACGGGGAACATTCGAGCAGGGAGGTGCGGCCCTCGGACGCGTTCATGCTAGGTCGAACAATCGGAAGGCGCTCGCCTATTGGCTTGGCTTTCTCAAGGGCATTCTAGCGAGTGAGAAAGTCGAGTCCGCTGAGTTCGCGCCGCTTCACGTCGAGGCGGAGAATTTCCTCAAGCTTCTCCACGATCCAGACGCATATGAACTCATTGAGGACCTGCGGATTTGGAAAGACGAACCGAACGAAATCTATGACATCATAGAGAACATAGTAGCAATGCGTTCTCGCGACTTCGTCATCGATGGCGAGAAGGACGAGATCAATGAGCTTTACGGCTTTTGCGCCGGAATAGCCTGCGACAATCGGATAACCGCCGAAGAGGTGGCCAAGCTACTCGGCAGGCTGGACACCTATCCCAGAATCCAAGGTGACAAGAGGGTAGCCAACCTGAGGAACGCTGCGCGCCGTTCAATCGCGGATGGAAGGGTTACGCCGGAGGAATCGGACGACATTTGCACTTGGATCACCCATCTCGTGGGGGACAGCGCAAGTGACACGGGGATGGCTACATTTGGAAACGTCGGCGTTATCGAAGGGGCGCTGGAGGATCACAACGAGGTGTTCTTCGATGGCCAGATGTTTGTCCTCACCGGAAAATTCACTCTTGGTCCCAGAAAAGCGGTCCAGGGAATGATCTCGGATCGAGGGGGCGAATTCAAAAGCACCGTCTGCAGAAACACGCACTATCTATGCGTCGCTACAGAGGCATCGCGCGACTGGAAGCATAGCCATGAAGGCCTCAAGATCATTCGAGCAATGGAGCTTCGTGACGAGGGAAAAGGTCCGCATCTGGTGCACGAGGGGACGCTGGCACGCGCACTAGGGAGATAAGCGGTCGGACGGCCCGTCCGGCGATCTTAATCTGAATGGTCGGTTCCGGTCCGATGCGCACATCCTTTGCAAGCGAAGCAAGCCTTATACTACCGCTATCAGGTCGCTGAGGCTGTGCCGCTCACTTATTAAACGGCCAGCCTCTGTTAAGATGGAGGCAGGCTAGTACTGTCCGACTGCGAGAGAGAAGAAGAAGATGGGGGCGCATGTCCAAGACGACGAGATGATATCTTGGAAAACGGCCCATGCGCACTCAGCTCTCGGCAGCATCATGCCCTACAAAGGCGGGATTCGCTTCTGTCTGAGAGTGTGGCCTAGCCTCATCTCGCGGCGGATTTGTTCGTTAGAATCATCTGTGCTTCTTAGGTTTCCAAGAATTTTCTGCGGTTGTTTGTGCAATGTCGGTGGCAGCCTCATCGTTTTCCGCATCTCCGACTGAAATCCCCGTGGATTACCAATGTCTGGAGTTCCTTCCGCAATGAAAAGGCGATAGTCTCACTTGCTAATTACTTCAGGTAGCGCGAATCTTGGAAGACGTCACTTATCTTTGGGTTGCCGAAACGGTCTTGAGAAAGCATAAGCGTCCGCTCACGGCTCGCGCACTCGTTAATTACGGACTTGAGGACGAGTTGTTCCCCGCAGCGGGATTAAGTCACACGCCACAGAAATCCATGCAGGCAAGGTTGAGCATGGACATTTTGAATAACGATAGCTCGACCTTCATAAGAACCGGTCGAGGCCGTTTCTACCTCCGCGAACTGCTTGCGCAGCAGGGCCCCGATGATCCCACGGCCTTAAAGGTTTACCACGCGGAGCGCCGGGTTCCAGTCCCGTCGTCGGAGATGGTTCTCTGCATCCCCAAGTCGGTATATGAATATTTCCTTAAGTATCAGGGCATAGGCAATGAAAGTCCGCCCAACCCGCTGCTGGGACTTCAAGATGCCGCCGTCACCTATCTGCCGCGTTCAGTTGCGGAAACGGACGATGAATTTAAGCAGGTTATCACCTACACGATCATACAGTATCAATCGAAGATACTGACCTTCCGCCGAGGTCTTTACAACCGAGCTGCAAAATTCCTCCGAGGAGCGCAGTGTGTCGGTTTCGGTGGCCACGTGAACGAGAATGATCGGGATTTGTTTTCGCTCGACGACCTGGGCATTCGGCAAAACGCTGCGCGGGAAATCTCTGAAGAACTGATGCTGCCGGCCGGCCGACCTCACTTGAATCCGGACGACTTAGAGTTCCTCGGCATACTAAATGACGATTCTTCGGATGTCGGCATCCGCCACATGGCTGTCGTCCTTAGATACTGGGTCGATGACTGGTCTCAGTGGAAATCTGTCGGCCGCGGCGAGGCTTCGATCAACAAGATCAGATGGCTCGACACGTTGAAGGAGACGATAAACCTTTCGGAGTTTGAATACTGGTCGCAGCTCGTTGTCAGGGCGTTTTTCAAGAGCTCGATGGAAATGGTCCCGAGCTATAAAATCCAACGTAAGTCAATATTCCAGGGGCCACACATTCTGTGCGTCGTGGGATCGATCGGATCGGGCAAGTCCGCGACGAGCAATCTCCTGCGTGAGAAGTTTGGCTACAGCAGCGTCAATTCAGGCCAGGTCTTGGCCAAACTGATGAATATTCCTTCCGTTCCAGCCACGCCCCGGGACATCTTTCAATCGGCAGCCGAAGCTTTCATAACTGGCACGGACGGTCCGAACGAGCTCGGCCGTGCGCTTGCTTCCGAAGCATCCAGCACCAAGTCGGACCGCGTGTTGATCGATGGGATCAGACATCCGGAAACGCTTGAGGTCCTCAAACAGCACGCGACGTTGCCGGTGGCTCTTATGTATGTCTATACGCCTCCTGACGTGGCGTTTGAGATGTATAGGGACCGGGAAGGACATGGTGAGCAGGCCATCGACTTTCCGGATTTCGTGAAGCTCTACACCGCGCCCGTGGAGAGCAAGATTCGGTACATGACGGGGGACGCCGACACCATAGTTTTCAATTGGCTTGGGTTTGAAGCCTACGAACGGGCGCTGTCTGACCTAATGGAGGAACTTGATGCTCGTTGAGACGAAAGGCGGCTATGACGAAGGATATGAGGCCATCACCGGTTTCTGGGGAACCAAACCGGGATCGCTCGTCCGCAATTATCTTGCCGACCATGATGTCGTCGGATCACGGGTGTTGGACGTCGGCGCAGGGGAAGGTAAGAATTCTGCCGCGTTTGCCCGCGCTGGAGCAGAAGTGGTCGCAGTGGAATGTTCCGCGGCCGCCATCAGGAACGGTCGGCGACTATTTCCCAGCGAGGTAATCGAATGGACGCACCGCGACGCTGTTGAAATGGATTATCCTAAGAACTCCTATGACGTCATCGTTTCTTACGGCCTGACGCATTGCCTGCCTTCCGAAGTCTTGGCGCGCCGGCTGATTTCCGAATTGCAGGCGGCGCTCGTCCCCGGCGGTACCTTCATCTTGGTGTCGTTCAATTCCGGCAGTCATGACCTGTCGGCACATCCCGGGTTTCAACCACTGCTTCTCAGCCACGCCTGGTTCGTCTCGATGTTCGACGGCTGGCAGTTTCAGAACCTGTCAGACTCCATACTTTTCGAGACGCATCCTCACAACAATATCCCCCACCATCATTCCCTCACCAGATTGACGGCAACTAAGCCATGAAAGCCACCGTTCCATCTGAATTGAAGAAGCTCTATCGCCAAGGCCGGGTCGTCCCCTTCGTCGGGGCAGGAGCTTCGATGTCGCTAGAGTGGATCACTTCTGTATCGGCAGCCGCTCAAAAAGGCCCTTCGTGGTCTGAAATGGTCAGCGAAGCGTGCCGCATCATGGGTTATTCCGATCCCGAACTTCTCAGATACCGAGGAACCGACCTCCAGATTCTCGAGTTCTTCGGGCAAAAGATGGGAAACTTCGCACCGCTGACGAATTGGCTAGTCCGCAAATTCGATGTCGACGATTCTGCTATCGCGGGCTCAAAGGTGCACACCGCGCTCGCGGCCCTGATCAACTCGCGGACTTACTACACTACGAACTATGATGACCTACTCGAACGAGCCCTGCGTCTCGGCGGAAGGCAAGTCAAAGTGGTCGCTCGGGAACGCGACATGGGAGGCACCGAACCAGTTGAGGTAGTGAAGTTCCACGGAGACTTCAACAATCCCGACCTGATGGTGTTTTCGGAAGCGCACTATTACAAGCGGCTTCGATACGATTCTCCCCTCGATCTCAAACTGCGATCTGATCTCTTGAACCGGGTCGCCCTGTTCGTGGGCTACAGCTTCAGCGACGTAAACATCGGCCTCCTCTTCGACCAGTTGAACGAACTGCTCAAGTCCCTGCCGGACAGCGATAACGGAAAGCGTGCCTACATCGTCGTCAACAATCCGTCCGACTTCGAATATACTCTCTTCAAGAGACGCAACATCGAGATCATACCAACTTACGGTGACAAGCGCACCGAAACACTATTCGAGGTCTTAGAGGAGATTGTGGCATGAATAGGCGCACTATCTTCTACGCTACGCGTAGCATCTTCAAGGGCGAGGAGCTCTCTATCATAGCCGACAACAATTTCGTCGATGGCGTGGGCATAGAGCGCCGGATTGGCGATTTGATTGACTTCCGAGTTTCCGCCATTATGACGGAGGAGCCACTCGAGATCGACATCGAGGCAATGGTGCGCCATAAGGCGCGCTCCGCGTACAAGCGAATTCTCGCGCCGTGCATTGTCGAGCATGCCGGACTGGTTCTCGAAAAGAACGCCGATCGCGGCTTTCCTGGCGGACTGACACAGCCCATGTGGGACGCATTGGGGCCGGACGGCTTCCTCGATCGAATAGGATGTGGAGGCGAGCGTGCGACCGCGCGTGCCGTCGTGGGATATTGCGATGGCATGTCGACATACACCTTCGTCGGTGAAACGAGTGGCGAACTCGCGACGGCTCCCACTCTTGGGCGGGGTTTCTATTGGGACGTCATCTTCAGGCCAGATGACGATGCGTCGAGACGTACCTACGCCGAAATTGCGGATGCAGACGGGGGCCTTGAGGCCAAGCTGCGAGTCTCGCAATCTACCAAGGCGATCCAAAAATTCGCATCATTCCTGTCGACTCAGTCTGGGGAAGCGCTCTTCAACATCGCTTAATAAAGTTGGTCGTCCGCGGAGAATTTTGCTCAGTGCACCCCTAGACGGGTCGGCTATGCCGTGGCGAGCGGTTATTCGCCGAACGCGCCTCTGCCGACCTCGCGGGCGTGCCCGTCGCGGCTTCCTATCATTTTCCGTTGCTCGCGGAAGTCGAAGTCTTTTAGAATGCAACGCCGAGGCAGAGACTCGGAGAGCATCCCAAGGAACTGCGACATGCCGGCGATAAGAAAACTCGAAATTGAAAACTTCAGGGGCATCAAAAGGCTGTCCTGGACGCCCAGCCCAGGTTTCAATTGCCTCATCGGGCCTGGCGACTCCGGCAAGACGTCAGTGCTCGACGCGATCGACCTGTGCCTCGGCGCAAGGAGGATATTCGCGTTCAGTGACGCGGATTTCCATAATGTCGAGGTATTGCAGCCGATATCCATTGCTATCGTCTTGGGAGCGCTTGAAGACACGCTGAAGGGCATTGACGCCTATGGGGACTTCTTCCGTGGATACGACGCCACGACGAAGGAACTAGAGGATGAGCCGGGCAATGGCCTCGAAACCGCCCTGTGCCTTCGCTTGACCGTCGCCCAAGACTTGGAGCCGGTGTGGGCACTGGAATCGACACGGGCCGCCGCCAAGGGATTGGAACGCAACTTGAAATGGGCGGATCGGGAACGCCTGTCGCCATTGAGACTGGGTACTGGTGGCGACAGTCATCTTGCATGGCGTCGTGGGTCGCTGTTGACCAAGCTGTCGGACGAGAAACCCAATACGTCCGGAGTTCTTTCCGCCGCGGCCCGTGACGCAAGGACGACGTTCGGCGACAAGGCAAAGGATCAGTTGAAGGACGCGCTCGATATCGTCAACAAGACGGCAAACGCCTTGGGCATTTCGGTCGGCTCCACTGCGACCGCAATGCTCGACACCCATTCGGTCGCGTTCGGGTCGGGCTCAATATCGCTGCATGACGAGACCGGGATTCCGTTGAGGGGAATGGGGACGGGGTCGAAGCGTCTGCTCACCGCAGGGCTGCACAAGGAGGCGTCGAAGTCCAAATCGATCGCTCTGATCGATGAGATCGAAACGGGATTGGAACCGCATCGGATTGTGAGATTCCTGAAGTCACTTGGCTCCAAGGACGCCGACCCGACGATGCAGGTCTTCGCTACGTCGCATTCCCCGGTCGCGCTGCAGGAACTCTCGTATAGCCAAGTCTTCATCGTCCGGCAGGACAAAGTTGGCGGCCGGACCTTGGTTCTTCCCGCACCTGCCGACGCCCAAGGCGCGCTGAGGGCCACATCGCGTTCTTTCCTGTCTAAGTCGGTCCTTGTTTGTGAAGGGAAAACCGAGATCGGCTTCGTCAGAGGCATCGACCTATTCCGCGTCGAGAAGAACGGGAAGGATTCGATCGAGGCAGCGGGGGTCTCTCTTCTCGACTGCGACGGAGGATCGGAAACGCGGCCATTCGAGAGGGCTGCCGTCTTTCAGACGCTGGGATATCGTGTCGGGGTCTTCATCGACAATGACAGGTCCATCCCACAAGCGGAGGCGAAGACATTCACAAACAATGGCGGGACCCTCTTTCATTGGGCTGAGGGCCAGTCGATCGAGGACGCCATTATCCGCTCAGCGACTGACACGACCATCCTTGACATCTTGAAGGCCGCCGAGCGGGTGAATCCGGATGACCTTGAGCTCCTGGACAGCAAGATGAAATCGGCGTCGGGTAACCAGCTTGATTTTGAGAGCGCGAAATCAATCGCCGAGGTGGTTGGCCTACTGCCGGAACAGAAGGCATGGATTGCCAAAGCGGCAGGTGGCAAGAAGGGTTGGTTCAAGGACATTGGGAGAATGGAGTCCTTGGCCAGGGAGGTGATTGGGCCGCAATTCAAAGACTTCGATGAGCCCTTCAAGACGGTCGTCAAGTCGATTGTCATGTGGGCGACCCAATGAAAGAGGTCCCGGACCTCCTAACGATTGATCGAGGATGTGTCAGCGCTCCGGCCGGATGCGGCAAGACACATCTGATTGCGTCCACGCTCGCTCGGCATCGCGGCCCGAAGCCAATTCTGGTCCTGACACATACCAATGCAGGCGTCGCGGCGCTGAAGAAGCGGCTCGACGGACTCTCCGTTCCGACCCGGAACTATCGTCTGGCGACCATCGACGGATGGGCGCTGCAGTTGATTTCCACCTTCCCGCTGCGCAGCGGACATGATCCCATCCTCCTCGAGTTGAAGTCGCCGGGAAGCGACTATCCGACGCTCAAGGCCCACGCGTTGTCTATCCTGACCGAAGGCCATATCGACGATGTCGTCAGGGCCAGCTATTCGCGCCTTTTCGTTGACGAGTACCAAGACTGCATGAAGCCCCAGCATGACATCGTCGTAGCTTTGGCCGGGCTGCTTCCTACCTGCGTCCTCGGAGACGACTTGCAATGCATTTTCGGATGGACCGGCCCTAAAGTAGATTGGCTGTCGAAGGTTCTAAAGTTCTTCCCGCTCATCGCGGAGCTCGACGTCCCCCACCGCTGGAACAACGCGGGATGTCATGACCTCGGTCAATGGCTGTTCGATATTCGCCCCCTGCTGCGCGCGGGCTTGCCCATCGACTTGTCGACAGCGCCGAAAGAAGTCGAGTGGGTGGAAATCTCAGGCCCCAAGGACTCGACCACACTGTTGAAAGCGGCCCGAAGCGCGCCGCCCAACCCGGGCGGCTCGGTCCTTATCCTCTGCGCCGGCCACAACAAGAAGAGGCAACAGGATGTCGCCCGGCATACTCCGGGGGCGGTGGTAGTGGAGAACGTCGACCTTACCGACTTTATCACGTTCGCCGAGACGTTCTCCTTCGACGCCATAGCGGCGACGGACGGCCTGATCGATTTCGCCACATCTGTCATGACGGGCGTTGACGGGTCGCACATGAAAGCCAGGATCAATTCGCTTCGAAACGGTACGGCGACGAAAGCGGCGTCCGACGCGGAACAGGCCGCATTGGATTTCGCGTCGCATCCCTCTCCGGCGAGTGCGAACGCCATGTTAGTGGAAATAAATAAGCAAGGAGGCGTGAGACCGCATCGTCCAGCGATCCTATCGGCCTGCCTTAGAACGCTGAATTCATGTGACGACGCCGAAGGGTTTCACGAACTCGCAATGGCCGTGCGTGAGCAGCAAAGAGTGGTAGGGCGCGAAATCAAAGGGAGAGCGGTTGGCAGCACCCTACTATTGAAAGGGCTCGAAGCGGATGTCGCGGTGCTTCTGGACACGTCGTCATTTTCTGCACAGAACCTTTATGTCGCTCTCACGCGAGGTGCCCGTAAGATCGTCGTATGCTCCGAAACCTGCATAATCAAACCCAAATGATCGAGTTGATTGCACACAAACATCGCCACTTGAGGTCGTCACGTTCCCAAAGCGCACATAAGAAGCCAATCCGTTGTCGATAGTAGCATATCGCCGTGCCAATCTTACTTCGCAATTAAGTGGGCCGAGCGAATATTTCTCCTTGCGCCATTTGGCGTCTTGAACACGCAACCTGAAGTCGCTCTAGAAGAACATCTTTGTAGGTGGAAAAAATATCGTGGTAATAAGGTCCGAGGCGGCGCGGTATAGAAGATTTCTTGATTTTGGCTACTTCGCCCCCGAGCTTCCTCCTTGTTTCTCTTCGCGGGGGTTCGGCGCGAAGGGAGCCTCCCTGCTCGCCGAGATAAAACGGCTGCCCAAGGTTCAAGGTAAGCCTGCTTATCGCAAGTTCGTGTCGGAGAAAGCCACCTTTTACCATCCAAGGTTCAACAACACCGACCGTCTTCACTCCGTCGTTAATCCAATCTCTCATCTACTCCTTTCGAGTCTTGTCGCGAAGCATTTCCACAAGCTGAAAAATGTCGAACGAGAGTCCGGTTATTCCCTGTCACCGTCCGTATTCGATTGGAGCGGGCAACGAGCGCTTCCGCGACCGGTCTTCTCGAAGCGGGATGAATTCACATCCCAGTTGTCACCGCGCTTCGAATACACCGTCACCACAGACGTCCGAGCGTTCTATCCCTCCGTCCACACGGGATCGATCTCATGGGCCGTACACGGCCGCGGCGCGAGCAAGCAGCTCTTGCCCGCCCTCTTTGCCAATGAGATTGGCCTTATTATTCGCAATGGTCAGGACGGACACACCACTGGGCTTCCCGTAGGTCCCGACACATCGCGGATATTGGCCGAAGTTGTCGCTTCCCGGATTGATACGGATATCGACGAAGCGTTGAATATGAAAACGGGCGATGCCGCGCGTTTCGTCGACGACTTTACTTTCGGCTGCAATTCGGTCGAGGAAGGTCGGCGAATAGTCGCGGAGGTCAGACGCGCTGCGGCAGCGTTCGAACTTGATATAGGTAAAGATAAAACGAGTATAGAGCCAACTAACCATCTCGCTTACGTCGGATGGGAGGCTTACCTGAAGTCCCATCTACCGCAGGGCGATCTGGACAAGGCATCCTTTGAGCGCTTTTTCTACGTTGTACACGACATGACGAAGCGCCACGCGAACCTTAATGTAGAGAGGTACGCTATGTCAAATTGCCGCAAAGCATTCGTAGCGAGCGAGGATTGGAATTTTCTCCAGGAGCATATCGTCTCTTCATACCGAAAAAACTCGACTTTGATCGAAAACCTTGTTGAGATCGTCCTTTTCCGACACAAGGCGCATAACGACGTCGATATGGCGGCCCTCTCCGATTTCATCGCCGCCCGCCTCCCGGTGCTGGGCGCAAGCCAAAGGACCGGCGAAATCCTCTGGCTGCTTTATCTGGCATGCTCTCTCAGGATCAAGATCAATGCAGACGCGCTATCGATGTGTTTGCGAATGCCCAACGCTTTGATCGCCATCTTGGTCACGCACGCCGAGGCCGAAGGCTTGATCGAGGGCGCGATCGACAGGTCGTTCTGGCGGTCCTATGCCAATAAGAAGGGTCTGAGATCGACCATGTTTCTTTTCGCCTACGAAGCAGCGGTGAAAGGATGGGAGAAGGACGGTGCATATTGTGAAAGCGACGAATACTACGGTCTCTTACATAGGGAAAAACTCTCCTTTTTCGACGTTGCGCGCACCGCGAAGGACCTCTCGCAGGTGCTGAAGGAACGTCAAAAAGAAAATCATTTTTCGCGTGTTCACGCTGCTTGGAACGAGTTCACACCCGATCCCGACGACGACCTCGATGACTTAGACGTAAGCGACTTCGAAATGCCGCCCGTAGACCCGAACACTTATTAGGTCCCACAAAAATGACCATCGATCAGATGAACACCGCTGTGAATGCTTCCGAGCCCGCCGCAAAGACGCTCGACTATTATAGGTATCTCGCGGAGAACGTGATGGCGGGAACGAGAGGTGCGAGGTTCACCGCAGCTCGACTTCTTGTCCTGAAGGAGCGGGTGAGCCTAGTCATCCAGTGCGTTTTAACTGTGCTGTTGATTGGAGTGTCAGTCTACCTTCTCGCTTACCCAGGTGTTGATGAAACTGATGCAAGGAGGCTGGGCCTCATCTCGACGATGTCCTCTGTATCCATCCTGGCGATCGTACTTTTCGAGTATGCGCTCGGGCGCGGGTTGTTGGCTTCCAAGCTCCACGACAGCGCGTTGAGAGCAACCGCCCTCATGCGCACGGTTGAGCGCGAGCTCGCCGCTTCGGAGCCTTCGTTGACAGTATTAGCACAGACTGCCGAAGCCTACGAACAGGAGAATATCTTGACGAACGTGAACCACTCGGCAGTGGATTTTACGTTGCACCGATACTCGCGAGCCAAATCCAAGTGTGCCCCGGTTAATTTCTTCTATCAGATAAGAAGCATCGTCGCCCAAGCTCTCGTTGTCGCGCTCGCGGTGTGGCCGGGGCTGCTTACCTTGGGGGTAGTCGGCTACCAGACCTTCGCCTTCCTGGCCTCAAGGCCTTAGCAAAGCGGCGGTAGATTAGTGGGTCACTGACACATGAAGCTGTACGACGTCTGTCGCCAGCCTCGCGGCGATCGGGTCCTTCAAAAGGCATGATCGATGATATCATGTCGGCGTCGGAAACGGTTCGCTATCTAATGGCTGTGCTTGCTGCCGGGTCGCTTTGACAATCAGTCTCGGCTTCTATCAGACGTAGGCGATCCACCTCCTGAAGCTCAGCGCCGCATAGAAAACCGTGATCCCGCCGAACCCGGCCTGGCGTAGAAACCTACTTCGTCCTTGGGCGAGAACCTCGACAAGGACATGACCGTCGTGCGCATTGGCCCGGATTGGCGTCTCGTTGCGTTTGGCGCGCCCCTCGTATTTCGAGAGCCATCCCGTTCCCGAAGTTCCGCAGGACTTGGTGGAGCACGTCTGCATCAACACTCGACAATCCCGATCGGGCGGTTTCTATGCATGGGAGTTCGGGAAGGAGGGGCGCGAACTACGCGTTCGCGTCGACGGACAGATCACGTGAACAGGTAGATGGCGCAAAACGAAGCAGCCGTGGCGGGCTACGGTATCGCCTACGTCCCGGAGTGGAACGCCAGATCGCCGACGGGAGCTCACTCAGGTTTTGGACGACTGGTGGCCTATGTTCACGGTCTACTACCTCTACTATCCCAGCCGACGTCAGAACTCGGTGGCGTTCCTGCTAATCATCAACGCTTCGCGGTTTCGGGCCGAGTGACGTCATAGTGAGCCTGTCTGCTTTTGGCGCTTCAGCGCCATGGCGGCATCCGGCCAATCGTGGACAGCCTCCACCAAAACGGTTCAACCTCGGTAGCACATTGACACGCCTGTCAGCCGACGCAACCGAGCCGCAGACCTCATCATCAATTACGCGGCCTCAGCGGCTGGCCGGCAAGTAGCGTTAAAATAAAGCGTTTGATGGCCTGTCCGCACTTAGCCCGCGGTTCAGCTGCGCCTGATATAGTAGAAGTTGATATTCTACCTACTGGACGTACAACCTCGTTTATGCATGACTTGCCCCAGCATGGGAGTGGGGCATGGTATATCAAGAATCCGAGTATGATCAGACGGCCGAACAGTCGGTTTTTCAGTCAAGTCTTTCGGTCGAAGCCAAGATCGAGCGAGCAAGAACCGAGCTCCTCGATTTCTCGGCCCGCAACAGGCTGCTGAACGTCCCGAAATTCTCTAAGAGCGCGAAGACTATCGACATCGTCGACGAGAAGGCTGCCGAGGTCTTTCGTGTACTCGTGACTGACGCAAAGGCCATGACTTTCCTCGCTGGGGCGAAGGGGCGCGAACCCAAAGACGGTGAGGCCACCGAAGAACTGATAGAGCTCGCGCTGCCGGACGACGATGACCGGGACGAAACTGGGCGGCTCCTACGTCATGGTGACACGAAGCTCCAGACTAAAATGACTCCGAACGCGCTACAAAAAAGGTTGCTGGACCTCTACTTCGACGCGCGTACGCTCGAGGAGGAGCAGGGCGTCAATATCCTCTACCTCGGCCTCGGAACCTTGAAATGGATCGATCCGAACAATTCCGAAAACATCAGATACGCGCCCTTAATCCTTGTCCCGGTTCTCCTGGAGCGAGGTAGTGCTGCGGAACGTTTCAAACTGCGCGCGCGCCAGGAAGATTTCGCATCAAATCTCTCGCTCGAAGGTTTTCTCGACCGCATCCACAAGATCACGATGCCCGCTTTCGAGGTGTCGGATCAGTTTTCCTTCGACGATTATGCCGCCCAGGTCGCGGCCGCCGTATCGATCAAGCCTGATTGGTCCGTGCAGCCTGATGACATCGTCCTTGGCTTCTTCTCGTTCGCAAAGTTCCTGATGTATCGCGACCTCGATCCAAGCCTTTGGCCTCAGAACGCCAAGTTCACTGACCGTCCACTCGTGACCTCGTTGGTCTCGAACGGGTTCACGGCAGGCGAAAGCCTCCTCTCGGAAGACGACAAGATCGACGCCCACATCTCGCCAGCCGAAATGACCCACATTGTGGACGCCGACAGTTCCCAGTCGATCGCGATCCACGAGGCCCGCAAAGGTAGGGACCTCGTCATCCAGGGACCTCCTGGGACCGGAAAATCCCAGACCATCGCCAACATTATCGCCGCCGCTGTCGCGGACGGCAAAACGGTATTGTTCGTGGCAGAGAAGATGGCCGCCCTCGAGGTCGTCAAAAGGCGTTTGGATCAGGCTGGCGTGGGCGACGCCTGCCTTGAATTGCATTCGAACAAGGCCAACAAGCGCGCACTTCTCGCAGAGCTACAACACACATGGAATCTTGGCGCACCCAAGCGGGAAACCTCTGATGCCGTCGATCGCGGCCTGACGGAAACCCGGGATGCCTTGAATTCTCACGCCGAGCGATTGCATACGGTTTACGGCCCCTACGAACTGACCCCATACCAGGTGATTGGCCACCTTTCCCGGCTGCGCCGACAGGGGGTGCCACCCGCCGATATCGAATTCTCGATCGCAGTCTCCTGGAACCCTGAATCCCGCCAGAAGATTGTCGCACTACTCTCGGAGTTGGCGCAACGGATTGACGACATCGGCCTACCCCGGGACCATGCCTGGCACGGCGTCAGGCTGACGGGCATAACTCCGCTCGATCTCGAGCGCTTGGTTGGACGCCTTGGGGACGCACATGCGGTGTCGACCCAGCTTGCCATGGACATGGAAGCCGTCACAGATACGCTGGAGCGACGACCGGTCGACACGCTCGAGGCTTTCTATGCCGAGACGGCGCTCTCCGCGCGGATCGCCACGAGACCGCAGGGGATAGACCTGACGGCGCTAAGGCACCCGACCTGGGCGAACGCCCCCGCAGATATCGGCAAGCTTCTGAGAGACGGGGCCGAGTATGTCAGATTGGCCGAGCGGGTCTCGGCGCAATTTACGGATGCAGCATGGGCGGTCGATACGACCGCCATTGGCGTATCCTTCCGCCGATTGCCAAATCAATTCTCGGATGCGGCTTTCGAAGACTTGGCGCGGCTAAACGCGGCGGTGCCCCGTTTCCTCACCGCGGCGGCGTCCCTGCGTTCTATGCTCGGCGTCAACGCCTCTCCCACGCTTGGGTCCATCGGACGGTTGCTTACCATCGGAGAGCGCGTGGCCGATGCCCCGGACGTGAGTCCGGATGCCTTTGTTTCCGCGATCTGGGAGCGCGGGCTCGAACAAGCGGGCGACCTCGCCGAGGCCGTGGCGACCTATCGGCAGGTCAGGTCGGAACTGTCCGGAAAAGTAGCAGATCAGGCTTGGGATATCGATCTTGCCGCGACCCGCACGGCAGTGGCGCTCCATGGAGATCGCTTCCTCAAGTTCGTGAGCGGCGACTGGCGGCGGGCCAAGGCGCTCCTCAAGACTGTCATGTCCGAGATGCCGCCCGCGGAGACCGTTCGCCTCCTTGATCTTCTCCAGCAAGGGAAGGAAGCGCGCTCGACAATCAAAGACGGTGACGGACTGGGCCGCGCGGCATTCGGTGCCGACTGGCGTGGTGAGAAAACCGATCCCAAGCCACTGGCGAGCCTCGTCCTCTGGATGCGGAGTCTTCGAGGGGTCGGCACCGAGGCTCGCCAGATCGCCGGGCGTTTGACCGACAAATCGGCTGTCGCCGCTAGATGCGAGCAGGTTCGCGCTCTGCTTGAAGAGACCCGGCGTATCCTCATATCGGTATGGTCGGAACTCGGCGATAATCCCGCGGCGATCTTCCCGGGATTGATCGACATTGACGAGGTCCCCCTGCCGCAGGTCGTCCCGGTTCTGAAGGAACTCAACGCCGCGGACGTCGCTTTCAAAGAACTCGCACGTCAAGGTTTCCCAGATGTAGGGGCGCGCGTCTTCGCATTGGAAACACTTTCCTCCGCAAAGGCAAGCAAACGTACGTTGGATACATCCGAGCACCTCGGAAGGTCGGCGTTCGGCACGCTTTGGCAGAGCGGCGCGTCCGATTGGTCGAAACTATCGGAAATCCTCGCATGGACGACCGCGAATTCGGATATTCGAGAACTCGCTTCCAGGATCGCTGATCCCCACCGGAACGCCGAGATGGCTAATGCCGCCGTGCAGCTGGGGCAGAGATTTATCACCACGCTGGAGGAGCTGTTGGCTTTTCTCAAAGCCGACCTGAACGAAGTCTTGGGCGTGCAAAACCTCTCCAGCGTTTCCATAGCCGCCGCTTCCCAGAAACTACTTCGCTGGATCGATAACGAGGAACAGCTCTCGAAGTACGCCGCATATAACGCTCGCGCGATGGACGCCACGCAAGCCGGTGTGGGCGCAGTGGTCGAAAGGCTGAAAGACGGACGTCTCGCTACCTCTGATGTCGTCTCCTATTTCGACATGGCTTTCTACGAAGCGATCCTGCGCGATCAGCATGAACGCGATCCGGCACTGGCCCGTTTTGACGGCGAAGTGCATGGTCGCCTAGTCGGCGAATTCGCCGAGCTTGATCGTGCTCGCATGAGGCTCTCGAGACTTGATGTCGTGCGGGCGCATCACCGGAAAATCCCTTCCGTGAGCGGGATTGGTCCGGTCGGCATTCTTCGGGGCGAAATGGCCCGCCGCCGAAACCACATGCCTATCCGCCAACTCATGCAGCGCGCGTCCCAGGCTATACAGGCTCTCAAGCCCGTTATGATGATGAGTCCGCTGTCTATCGCCCAGTTCTTGCCTCCCGGCGTTATCGAGTTCGACCTCCTCGTCATGGACGAGGCTTCCCAGATTCAGCCCGTCGATGCACTCGGAGCGGTAGCTAGGGCGAAGCAGGTAGTGATTGTCGGCGACGAGCGCCAGCTTCCGCCGACCAAGTTCTTCTCGAAGATGACCTCTGGCGGCTCCGATGAAGACGACGAGGACCAGGACGGCGCGAAGGTCTCAGACATCGAGAGCATATTGGGGCTGTTCTCAGCTCGGGGCCTCCCCGAACGTATGCTTCGATGGCACTACCGGAGCCGTCATGAATCACTCATCGCAGTCTCGAACAGCCAATTCTATGATTCCAAGCTGTTTATAGTTCCCAGCCCCTACACGAAGGACGCGGGCATGGGTCTTCGCTTCCATCATGTCGAGAACGGGGTTTTCGAAGACAGCGTCAACAAGGTCGAAGCAAAAGTCGTCGCTGAGGCGATCATCCGACACGCACTCGATACGCCTCAGCTTTCTCTGGGCGTCGCGGCCTTCTCGATCAAGCAACGCCGCGAAATACAGGATCAGCTGGAAATCCTTCGCCGTCTCAACCCGAAGACGGAAGAATTCTTCCATTCCCATCCAAGCGAACCGTTTTTCGCCAAGAACCTAGAAAACGTCCAGGGTGACGAGCGCGATGTGATCCTGATCTCGGTCGCCTATGCGAAGAACACCCAAGGTTATATGAGCATGCGGTTCGGGCCATTAGGAGCCGAGGGCGGGGAGCGACGTCTCAACGTTCTCATCAGCCGCGCGAAACGGCGGTGCGAGGTCTATTCGTCGATCACCGACGAGGACATCGATCTGGAGCGGGGTAAGGGCAAAGGCGTCTTCGCGTTCAAACTGTTCCTACACTACGCGCGGACGGGCCGTATATCCATGTCCACAAGAGCTGATCGCTCGATGGACAGCGTGTTCGAAGAGCAGGTGATGGCCGCCCTTCAGGAGAGGGGATATCAGGTCCACCCGCAGGTCGGTATCGCGGGCTTCTTTATCGATCTCGCCATTGCCGACGACAATGTCCCCGGACGGTATCTTATCGGTATCGAGTGCGACGGTGCCTCGTATCATGACGCCAGGTCCGCGCGGGACCGCGATCGCCTCCGTCAGGCGGTCCTCGAAGATCACGGGTGGACGATACATCGCATCTGGAGCACGGATTGGTTCCAGCGGCCTCGAGCGGAACTCGAACGCGTGGTTTCAGCGATCGAGCGCGCCAAGGCTGAAGCCCTCTCGGGCGGGACTGTGGGATCGAGAGCATCCCGGGCGGTCCCCGTCGAAGTCGTCACGATCGAGCGTACCGATGTCACGGAGATCGGACTTGAGCAGGTGGATCAGCCTACTGGGTCGTCGCCATTCTACGAAGAGGCCGTCCTGAATCCTCAAGTCACGGGGGAGCTACATGAGGCTCCTACAGCGATGATTGCTACCCTGGTTCGGGAAACGGTGGACGTCGAAGCACCGATCCATACCGACGAGGTCGTGACACGTATTCGGACCGCTTGGGGATTGCTGCGTGCGGGGAACAGGATCGACGCCCATGTCGGCAACGCCATACGTGTAGCGGTAAACAACGGCGATGTCGTCAGGTCGGGGGAGTTTCTTCTCAAGCCGGGCGCGGAAATCGGTCTAAGGGACCGCAGTGCCGCCGTATCGCCAAGTCTGCGACGCCTCGAGCTGATACCGCTCATGGAGATCGACGCGGGCCTCAAAGTCGTCGTCGGACAAAGCCTCGGAGCAACCGACGACGAGGCGGTCAACGCCATTGCTCGGGGTCTGGGATTCAAGGCCACGAGCGCGCAGCTTAGAGAAATCATCCGCTTGCGCATCGACGCTCTCAAGGCATCGGGTGAGCTTGAAGATCGGGGCGGGATGCTCACGCTCGGGAGCGGAGCGGCATCTCCTTGATACGAGCACGGGAACGAACGGTTGGAAGACGCGGGCGCGCCTTCGTACTGGCCGCGCTCCTTTGCGTCCCGGCCGGGACCGGTTTCGCGAACGAGCCATGCAGCGGCCGGAAAGGCGGAATTGCAACATGCCAAGGGGACACCTTCATCTGCAACGACGGGTCAGTAAGCGGAAGCACGAGGTCGTGTACCGCATACACGGGAGTATCGCGCTTGCTCGGAGCGGCAGCGGAGATGAGTCCGGGCGTCGAGGGGGCTTGCGTCTGCCGGAGCGGCAACTTCTGTGTTGGCCCCAGGGGCGGTCGTTATTGCTTGAGGGACAATGGACAAAAGAGCTATTTGAAGAAGTAGTAAACTGCCTTCTCTCTCTCTCTCTCTCTCTTTCTCTCCGAGGGATCAGCCGCTGCGGCCGTCAAAAGACGATAGGGTGTCCTCCTCCGCTTCTTGCTGTTCGTAGTCGCCACCGCGATGGAGTGAGGCTTCTCTGGTAAGCTGTCGTTCGGCGTTGAAAGCAGACGGGCGGCTTCGCGCCCGCATGTCGGTCGTTCGGGCGGTGCCCAAACAGTCCCGGAACCCGTCGTACGTCCGCCCCGCAGCGGAGCACCAAAATGGCGGAGAGCTGCCGGTCGGTGTGCCACCCTGGTAGTGAAGGACAGAGCAGGGGTCGGACTTTGCGCCTGAAACAGACCGTAGCACGTCAATCAACGTGGCCGGCCGAGGCTGACGCCAATCCAGGCCGACAGGAGGCGCTAAGAATCTTCGTCCAGACGTAATAACCCGATCGCCCGCACCGCCGTTCATATAGACAGTAAGGCAAATTGCCTCCGGCCGGGCCTGCCGGTTTTCGGGGGGCGTTGCTACTGTGGGTGCCGATAATGAAAGTTATCGGTAGCCAGGCTCTTTCGCGGTGCATAGGCAGGATGTGAACTAAAACCCTCTTCGGTTCCGCTAGCGTTCGGAAAGCCGATGAATAGTCGAGACTTGTCGACTGATTTTATTATATTTCTAGGGGCTACAGGGCCGTGGTTCATAGCCCTGCAACTTGACCAAGCCGTTTCTGATATTGTGTTCCACCTGTCCGGGAAGCCGCAGCAGGTTCAGCATCGCGTCGCCCCTTTGGTGGGCACCGGGTCCGGCTGCCCCCGGCGAAGTACTGCACTTTGTGAGGACGGTGGAGCGGGTAAATCTACCCTCTGAATTAGCGGTTTTCCTAACCTGGAATCTTACGCAACCCTTAATCGCCGTCGGGCACTGATGCCTCCGTTCTGATTGATCAACGGGGGTAAGCCATGAAACCAAGAACGATGTGCGTGGTGGCGGTGCTTTTGCCGTTTGCGGCGCATGCCGAGGAAAGCATCTGGCCGGGAGAGTATGCTGGCGATTGCGGCAGCAAGGTCCAGTGCATCATCGAGATAGCTGACGACGGTGGCGATAAGGTCGACGTCAAGCTTGTCGTCGCCAACCGCATCGACTTCAACGACGTCAAATGCAAGCTCGAAGGGCGGTTTAACCGAGCGGCAGTGCTCGGCATTTCCGGGCAGTTCAAGGGTACGCACGAAGTGCTCATTGGCAGGTACCCGGATGGTATCGAGGTGGTCGGGATACCCAAGAAGGCCTGTGGTGTGGCGTTGAACAAAAAGTACGTGATGTTCGGAGACTGAGAATATGAAAACGTTTTTGAGAATTACTCTGGTATCCGCCATCGCGGCCACATCGTCCGCCCATGCGGGAACCCTCGATACGTCGATCCTCGATCTGAAAGTGGGCATGCCGTTCGAGAGTGCTATGCAATGGGTGCGAGAAAGAATTCCGAACGCCAAGACCCAAATGGTGAACCAGTCAGATGGCGCTGACGGAAAGCCATTCTACACGTATCTGCAACTGACGACGTCCGGAACTACGAGCGAAGGGATCGAGAAACTGAAAGCCGAGAACGGTTTCCGGGGAGAAAGCTGGACGTTGTACGGCGGTGGGCCGGCATCGGGAACGCAGACCGTCGGGATCGCAAGGTCAGTGCGTTATGACGATGGCAAGGGACCCGATGTTGAGGAGTTAAAAAAAGCGCTGGTCGCCCGTTATGGCGAGCCATCGGAGACTAGGGGCGACGGTGAAGGGCTATTCTGGGTGTCGAAGGGTTCCGCATTGGATCAGTCGTCCTCGGCATGCGCACCGGATTATCGCCGCCTAAAATACTCCTTGGAATGCGGCACCTACATATTCGCGTCTCTCGACGCTGGCACAGACCGTCTCGTAGGGGAGTTCTCGATTTCGATTCTCGACCATGACCTGGCGATATCCACCATCGTGGCGGAGACAGCGGCTTTGGAAAAGGCCGCCGAAGAGAAGATGGAAAGCGATCGTCAGAACAGAGCGGCGGTGCCGAAGCTTTGATGTCCCACGTCGGCTCCATCGCCGACCTAATTGGTAGCGTGGCGAGATGCGCCACGCTATGCGCACCGAACGCCGCTTTGAGGTTTTCGAGCTTGTGTTCCAGGCGAGGGGTATGATGCAGGAATCGGCTGATGCCGAGACCGGATGCATGGGCAGCCGCAGGAGGAGCAGCGGAGCGCTGTCGCTTCGGCCGGCACCGGGACCCATGGCCCCCGGCGAGGTAGTTCAGAGCCGCCGCGGCCATTCGCTAGTTGAACAGACGGAGGATCGCTTCCGGCTCGGAGTTGGCGATCTGAAGCGCCTGCATTGCGAGCTGCTGTTGGGTTTGCAGCGCCTTGAGACGCGTGGACGCTTCGTTCATATCGGCGTCGACGAGGCGGCCGATGCCTTTGGTGACGGTCTCGATCCGTTTCTTGTTCAGTTCGTCGTGCGTGTCGAGGGAATTCTGGAGAGTGCCGAGATAGGCCATCCGGTCCGTCAGTCCCTGGAGCTTTGTATCCAGATAGTCGATAAAGTTGGAATACAGCCCCGCTCGATCTCCGCCGTTCCGCGCGATGTTGTTCTCTAGCCGCATCAGCGTATACGACGGATGGACGTCATACGCCTCGGGGTCTCCTGTCATTGGGTTCGTCAGCAGAATGTTGTACCAGGTTGCGGAGGCGGGAACGAACGAACCAGGCGTATCGATCATGTCGGAAAGATCGAATAGCGAGCGCTCGGGGTTGTGGTCCGACGGATGGCTCATCGGGTAGCCTGCGTCGTCGTTCAGAAGAAGCAGGTCCATGGCCTTCACGTCCAGCGTCTGAACCCTGGCCTCGCCGTATCCTATAACGAACGAATAGGTTCTTTCGCTGGCGCGATCAGGCTGGCCCTTGGGGTTATAGAGCAGGTTCACGCCCGAGAAGGAGGCGGACATCATCGCGTCCCGCGCCTGGTCCTGCAACTGCTGCATCTGTTGCTCGATCTTGGCGACGTCGGATTTGCCGTACTCCTCGTCGAGTGAGAAGCCCCCGATGACGAGGTTCTTGAACCCGGGTTGCGGCATATCACTGACGATGATGGCGAGGTTCCTGATCTCGACAAAACTCTTGTGAACATTTTCCATTGCGGCATAGGCGGTGTCTACGATGCCAGAGGCAAGCCCGATACTGTCTGTAACGGCGGACATCGCCAGTTTCTCCGAATGCATCGTCGTGGAGATCGACCAATAGGCAGCGTTATCGCCTGCGGTCTTCACGCGAAGCCCGGAACTGACCTGCTGGCTGGTATCGGCAAGGGAAGAGCCGATGCCCCGCAAGGTCTGGAGAGCGGACATTGCGGCCATGTTCGTCAAAATGCTTGTCATCGGACCACGCCGTTTTATCGATTCTTGAAAGGAACGGTATCGTCATGACGCCAGCGCGGCCTGACACCGCGCTCCGACTATGGTTCACAAGACATTAAGAGATGCGACAACCTGGGAGGGTAGAAATACCGGATTGGCTCGGAACGTCGGTCAACCCTGACCCATGGCGGCAGTGACGGAAAGAATGGCGAGATGCGCCACGCTACGCGCACCGAATGCGGCTTTGAGCTTTTCGAGCTTGTGCTCGACGGTGCGGAACGAGAGGCCGATCTGGCCGCCTATCTCTCTTGCGGTAAAGCCTTCCCGAAGCAATTGCAGGATCACGAGCGAGGTGGCGTCCAGGTCAGGCACCGTCGGTGCGATAGGCAGAATGCAGCGAACCCGCACGAGAGATGCGCACCAGGCGGCATGTCCGCCCGTCTTCCTGTCGGGCAAGACAATGCGATCCCCGACGATCCGGGCATGCAGAAGGCGGGCATCGACAGGCTCGATCTCCGGGCGCGCCTGCAGGATCGCCCGTTGCCGTCCCGCTACCAGTGTTTCGAGCGCGAACCGCTGATCTGCAAAATCGCGAAACGGACGGCCGGGTTCGAAGGCGAGGATATCGGCAAAGCCCGAAGGAAGCGCGTAACCGCGAACGAAAGAAAAGGTCCAGTCAAGTGGGTCGGCTGCCGACGTGTTCGTGACGGTCAACATCATGTCAGGACCCAGATATGGCATGACGTGGGCGCAGAGGACGTCAGCCCCGTTCGTTTTCGCCGTGCTGGTGATCCAGGCGTCCATAAGTCGGGCCGCGCATTGAGTGAACGAGGCCAGCGCGCGGGGACCGGATAGAAACGAACCCTTTTGTCATCACCGCCGAAACGGGTTTGTTCCATGCAAACTCCCTTGCCACGATCGGAAATCTCAAGGGTCGCCCCTCCGCATGCCTTCCCCGCGAAAAGGTTCCTTTTTGTCAAGATGACGGCGGCACGGTACGGCCAGCACAAGGTTTTCCACCGTTATGGCAATGATCGGATATGCAAGGGTTTCGACTAACGACCAAAACCTCGACCTTCAAGTGAATGCCCTGTGTTCGTCGGGATGCGAGAAGGTGTTCAAGGATCACGGCGTATCGGGTGCGGTGGAGAAACGCAGGGGCCTGAATACGGTCATGCGCAATCTCCGGAGGGGCGACACGCTCGTCGTGTGGCGGTTGGATCGCCTCGGCCGCTCGATCCGCCACCTGATCGACGTCATCAGCAAGCTACAGGCGCGGGGGATCGAGTTTCGTTCGGTGACCGAAAACATCGACACCAGTTCGGCAGGCGGGCGGATGATTTTTCATGTCATTGCGGCAATGGCGGAGTTTGAGCGGTCAATGATAAGCGAAAGGACGATTGCCGGGATGGAGGCGGCGCGCCAGCGCGGCCAGAGTCTTGGACGCCGTCGCTCTCTAACGGAGGAACAATGCGCCGATGCGGTCAAGGCGCTACGGCAGGGTCGTGAAACTCTGACGGATGTCGCCCGCCGCTACAGGGTCCATCCGCGAACGCTCAAACGGCTTATCGGCTGAGCGCTTGCAGGATGCTTCACGGCCGGACGCGGAAGCTTTGTTAGGGCAAAGCATGCCGGGGCTTGTCCTGAAGTCTGAGGCCGCGGGCGCTGGGTAGGCATCGACACATTCCCGGTTTACATCGTTCGTCAATGCGGAACCGGGTTGGTCGCCTGGGATAGCTCTCTCGGCCGCCGTCGCATACAGAGGGGAGCTGCTTGCAGAGGGAAGAACCGAGCGCAACGAAGTTTCTACCCGCTTGGACGGGAACGGATACCAAGTCGTCCACAGAAGCAAAACATTGTCGCCGAACTCGTATTCCCTCATCATCACAGACGTCATCCCCGATTTCGATGAGCCCGTGACTATGCTGCCCCGGAATTTCGGGCCTCTGCAACCCGTCGACGCTAGAGTCCGGCGCGCCGCACGCTGCGGGCGATGGTGACGTCCTTTAAGGACACGAGGTTGGACGCCAGGGGCCGTGCCGGTGCAACTTTCTCTGAGATAGAGTTTGAGCCAGACGTCGGGGTGGGCAAACAGTAAGCTGGTCGCAGGGTCCCGGTTCAGCACGCAGCGCAATGCGAGACTTCGTCGGCGTCCCTGCTGAGGCTTTCGATTATCGCTTCAAGTCGATAGGGCTTGGGTATGAATTGGCAGGATGCGGGAAGTTCGGCGTCACTCGGGTTCCTACCCCCGGAAGCGACCACAACCGTCATGCGGGCATCGAAGCCCCGCACGAATTTCACAAGATCGAGCCCGTTCAGTCCCCCCGGCATATCTATGTCGGTAACCAGACAATCGACTTGCCAAATTCCCAAGACTGCAACGGCTTCCAGAACGTTGGAGGCCTCGATCACGAGGAAGCCCTCGTCTTCGAGTGCATCCGCCAAGACCATTCGGATCATCGGCTCGTCTTCGACGACAAGGACGGTACGCTGTGACATGCTCGCCTCCGCGGTTGGTTACATAGTCAACTCGATCCCAACGCGTTTTGATCGTCCCCTACCTGAGAGACTTTGCCAACAAACTTAATAAAATGCCAACAAAGGGGCGTGCCTCCCTGATGCCGAAGTACTAGCTTTGGCTAGAGCAGGTTCCCCTCGCTTCACCCACACGATGGTCGCCGTACTCCCCGGTTTGCCGTCATCGCCGCCAAGCGGAACTTGTGGTCTTCCAAGGCGTTACCGCGAAGATCACGAACCCGTGATGTTCAGCCTGGAGCACCGCAAATGACGATACCCGTCTCTACCGCCCTTCCCCACGAAACCGTCCAGACGAGCGTCTCGACAACCGCCGCGATCAACAAGGTCAGCTGGGGCGCGATTTTCGCTGGCGTTGCGATCGCGCTCGCGGTCCAGTTTCTGCTGAACCTCCTCGGCGTCGGCATCGGAGCGGCCGTACTTGACCCCGCGACATCGGACAATCCGGCGGCCAGCACGTTCTCCATCGGCGGCGGCATCTGGTTCGTCGTCGCGGGCATCGTCGCCTCCTTCCTCGGAGGTTACGTCGCCAGCAGGCTTTCCGGTCGACCAAGCACCTCTACAGGCGGCTACCACGGCCTGACGACCTGGGCCGTCACGACCCTCGTCGTCCTTTACTTGCTGACGACGTCGGTTGGCGCGCTCATCGGCGGCGCGTTCAACGGCCTGACCAGCATAGTCAGCGGTGTCGGCCAGACGGCGGCAACTGCAGTCACTGCGGCCGCGCCCGCTCTCGCGGATTCCACCAATCCGATGGCGGGGATCGAACAGCAAATTCGGTCCACGACGGGCAACGATCCTCAGGCCCTGCAGAGCGCGGCGGTCGCGTCGGTCCAGGCACTGGTCACCGGTGACGAGGCAACTGCCGAGGACGCAAGGAACCGCGCGGCGGAAGCTGTCGCCCGTGCCCAGAGCATTCCAGTTGATCAGGCACGCACACAGGTCGAGCAATACGAGAAGACCTATCGCGAAAACGTCGAAGCCGCGAAACGGAAGGCGATCGAAGCCGCTCAGGCCGCTACTGCGGCAGTGTCGGCGGGGGCGATCCTCGGCTTCATCGCCCTGGCGCTCGGCGCGATCGCGGCGTGGTTCGGCGGTTCGTACGGCACGAAGCGTAATGTCATCGTCACGGAGACCGTGGCGCGCGGCGTCTAATCCCTGGGACTTGTCGAGGCCGGGAGCTCTTATCTTCCGGCCTTTCGCTTTATGAAGGAGAAACCAAATGGCAAGCGGTGCACTGAAAGCGCTTTTGGGCGTACTGGCCGTCGCGGGATATCAGAACCGCGACAAGATCGCCGAAATTCTGAAGGGCCTGCGTAACCCACAACAGCCCGGTCCCGACGGAAAACCCCAATCTGGCGGCGGCCTCGGCGACATCCTCGGGGGCCTCTCAGGCAACTCCGGCACGGGCGGAGGTCTCGGCGGCCTCGGCGGCCTGGGCGGGCTCTTTACCGGAGCGGCGGGCGGCGGCCTCGCGGGGAGCCTTGGCGAACTGCTTCGCCAGTTCCAGCAGAAGGGTCAGGGCGAAACGGCGGACTCATGGGTGAAGCCCGGCGACAACACGCCCATCGACGACACTCAGTTGTCGGCGGTCCTCGGCCCCGAAATCCTCGATGACCTTGCAGCCAGAACAGGGCTTTCAAAGGAGGAAATCCTCAAGCGCCTCCGCCAAGAGCTCCCGACGGCAGTGAACGACCTGACCCCGGATGGCCAACTTCCCGCGGATGATGACGATAACGACAGTTCCACGGGGCATGCGAATCCATCAACAAGGCCTGATATCGTGTGACAAGACTCGAACTCTAAGGCAGGGGGGCGGCGTGTGGACGCCGCTCACTGTGCCTGGATGGGTCACAGCCGCCGTACATTGATCCCGCTCCGCGTGACAACCCTTTGGTGCTTCACTACATTCCAAGGAGGAACGCACGGGGGCGGGAACACTGATGAAGCTGGGGTTTGGTGCGCAGAAGGTCGCCACAGCGGCGACAGCGGTAATCGTGGCGATGTTCGCCGCCCTGCTCGTTCTTCTTTGCCTGTGGCTCTACGAAAGCTACTCGTCCTCGGTCCGCCGCACACAGGAACGCGCGATTGCCGCCTCGAAGATCGTCGCGACCAACGTGACATGGATAAACGCCCTCGCCTGGCAGGCGCTCCAAAAAATCGACGGCGCGCTCGGGCCAGACATCGGCATCGCCACGGATACCGTCAAGGACATCGACGCGACGATTTCGGACCTGCCCGGAACCGTTCAGGCATATGTGGTGGACCGAAACGGAAACACGCTGCTGTCGACCGACCCCGCGATCAAGTCCATGAACATCACGGATCGCGAATACTTCTCGGCGCTCGCCAAGGGCGCGCCGACGTTCGTTTCCGACCTTCTCGTGAGCCGCCTGAATGGCCAGCAAATTTTCGTCTTCAGCCGTCGGTTGGAACGTGACGGCCAGTTCGCAGGGGCCGCGATGGTGTCGTTCCAGGGAGATTTGCTCGAGGAAGTCTGGACTACGGTCGATCTCGGTCCTGGCTCCACTGTCGGCATCATTCGTCGAGACGGCCATTTGGTCGCCCGCTTCCCGCCCCCGGCAGGGCCAGTCGACATGGCGAAATACGTGCTTTTTACCGATCTCATTCCCAAGGCTACTTCCGGTACCTACGATGCGGTTTCGCCAGCCGACGGTGTCGATCGCATCGTCGCCTACAAGGTTGTCGATGGAACGGAATTCGTCGCCGTGGGATCGGCGGCCACGGAGGTCGGGATGGCATCGTTCTGGAAAGACGCATTCGTGGCGGGGGCGGTACTGATCCTCGCCGCCGTCGCATCGTTCGCGGCCGGAACCTGGATCAGGCACCTTCACGCAAGGGACGCGGCCAAGTCAGCGCGGCTCTCCGAGGCACTGGAGGAGAACCAGTTGCTCATGCGAGAAATCCATCACCGGGTTAAGAACAATTTCCAGTCAGTGCAGGCCCTGATCCGCACCCAGCAACTTCCGAAGGACATGCAGCAGTCGTTGCTCGACCGCATCTCCGCGATGATTGCCGTGCACGAACAGATTTACAGCCATGACCAGTTCAGCACGGTTTCGGCAAAGGCCCTGATTCCCGCCGTGGTCGACACATTGTTAGCGGCATGCGGGGATCGGGTGAATGTTACCTACGATATCGAGGACATCTCCATTTCCGCGGACCACGCGACCCCGCTCGCACTTCTGGTGAACGAGATCGTCACCAATGCTCTCAAATACGCATTCCCGGGAGATCGAAAGGGTATGATCTCGATCTCCCTGAAACGACTGTCTGGTCAGCGGGCCTGCCTTGTGATCGCGGACGACGGGGTCGGTTTCGATAAGTCGATATCGACAGCTGGAATGGGCACCAGATTGGTCCGTGGGGTGATCGGCCAATTACATGGCGAGCACATCTACGAACGGAGAAACGGGACCGTGTTCACCGCCGAGATGGAAATCGTGGCTCTCCCGGATACGACAGCCGCGATGGGATGACAGCATGGAGGGCCGCAACGCGCTGTGTCAGGTTGCCGGAGGTATAAGCTCCGCGATCTAGAATTCACTCTTCGGCACGTTTCGCCTAACCGCATGGTGAGGCTGGAAAAAACGGTGAAAACGCCTTACCTATGCCCCCGGATGCATCCGGGGATGGGCGATAATATGGCGTTGAGAATAGCGAGCGCGGCGGAGTGGCCGATCGGCGGCGGCGAATTGGGCGGCCGGGTCCGGGACTTCGACTGGTCCCAGACATCCCTCGGACCTGTCTCGACGTGGCCCCAGCATCTTCGGATCAAGGTGAACTCGATCGTCAACTCGCCAATTCCGCAGGTTCTGATGTGGGGTGAAGATCACCTCATGATATACAATGACGGATATGCGGAAATCGCAGGGGGATATCATCCGCAAGCCCTCGGCGGACGTGTTCCTGATATCTGGCCTGAAATCTGGGATTGGAACAAACAGGTCCTCGAAGCTGGCTTCAGGGGTGAAGTCCAGGCGTTCAGAGACCAGCCGATGGTCCTGAACAGGGCGGGCAAGCCAGAGACCGTCATCTTCGACCTTTTTTACACCCCGATCTACGCCGAGGACGGCACGGTAGACGGCGTTCTGTGCACCGTGCTCGAGAACACGGAAAAGTTCGACGCGCTGAGCGCCCTGGCAGAAAGTCGGTCGGAACTGGTGCGGCTTACAAACGCGTTGCCGATCCTCGTTGGCTTTGTCGATACCGACCTCGTCTATCGGTTTGCCAATGACGCCTATATGGAATGGTTCGGCCGTAGTCCCGTCGAAGTCGTCGGTAGCCGCGTCAGCGAAATCATCGCTCCGGAGTATTTCGAACAGCGCCTGCCACTGCTCAGGCGTGCCTTGGCCGGAGAAACGATCGTCACCGACTCGCCCATCGTGCGCCCGGATGGCAAGTCCCGTCATGCCGAGACACGCTACGTTCCGCGTAAAACGGAAAACGGCGTCGAGGGCATTTACGTCCTGATCATCGACATCGATGACCGCAAGCGTTTCGAACTCGATCTCGCCGAGAGCAACGGGCGCTTCCGGGCGGCCGTCGACGCAATGCACGGGGTCCTCTGGACGAACAGCGCCGACGGACGAATGGTCGGGGAGCAGCCTGGATGGGCCGCGCTCACCGGGCAGGGTTACGAGGAGTACCAAGGATACGGCTGGGCCGACGCGGTTCATCCCGAAGACCGCGTGCTGACGGTCAGTGCATGGGAAGCGGCCGTCGCGGAGAAGCGTACATTCATTCACGAGCATCGCGTCCGCCGTCAGGACGGCGTGTGGCGCTCGTTCGCGATCCGCGCCGTGCCTCTCATCGCGAAAGACGGCGAGATCGCTGAATGGGTCGGCGTCCATACCGACGTTACCGAGCAGCGTATCGCCGAGCAGGCCCTCCTCGAACGATCGGAAGACCTTGAGCGGCAGGTTCACCACCGCCAGCGAGCGGAAGACCAGCTTCGTCAGCTCAACGAGAACTTAGAAAGTCGCGTCGCCGAGGAGATCGAAGAGCGCCGAAAGGCCGAGGCGAAGCTCCAGCAGTCCCAGAAGCTCGAAACCATCGGCAAATTGACCGGGGGCGTGGCCCACGACTTCAACAATCTGCTGCAGGTGGTCGCCGGAAATCTCCAGCTCCTGATGAAAGACGTGAGCGGAAACGAGAGGGCGGAACGCCGCGTGACAAACGCGCTTGCTGGCGTCAGCAGAGGTGCGAAGCTGGCAAGCCAGCTCCTGGCGTTCGGACGGCGGCAGGCGCTTGATCCGAAAGTTATCAATGTCGGTCGCTTCGTCCAGGGGATGGACGACCTGTTGCGTCGCTCTCTCGGCGAAGCGATCGAAATCGAAACCGTGATTGCAGGCGGCCTGTGGAATTCCCTGGTGGACCCCACGAACGTGGAAAACGCGCTCCTCAATCTGGCCATCAACGCGCGCGACGCGATGGACGGGGCGGGCAAACTGACGATAGAGGTGGGCAATGCCTATCTCGACGACGACTACGCCCGGGCGCATGACGAGGTTACGGCTGGACAATACGTCGTCCTGTCGGTCACTGATACGGGCACGGGTATACCCGGAGACATTCTCCAGCACGTTTTCGAGCCGTTCTTCTCTACAAAGGAAGAGGGCAAGGGTACGGGCCTCGGCCTCTCGATGGTGCACGGGTTCGTTCGCCAGTCGGGCGGGCACGTCAAGCTCTACAGCGAGGTCGGCCACGGGACGACAGTGAAGATGTATCTCCCCAGGGCGACGCAGAAGGAAGATCGCGAAGTCGTTCTACAGTCCGGGCCTATCGTCGGCGGTACGGAGACGATTCTGGTCGTCGAGGACGACGACGAGGTTCGGGAAACGGTCGTCGAGACGCTGACGGACCTCGGCTACAAGGTGCTGAAAGCTCCGAACGCCGATGCCGCCCTCAATGTCGTCGAAGCGGGCATCGCCATCGATCTGCTGTTCACCGACGTTGTCATGCCCGGTACGTTGAAAAGCCCGGAACTGGCGAAGAAGGCACGCGAACGACAGCCGGATATCGCCGTGCTCTACACCTCGGGCTACACGGAAAACTCGATCGTTCACGGTGGCCGGCTCGACGCGGGCGTGGAACTGCTGTCGAAGCCGTACACGCGAGAAGCGCTCGCCCGGAAGCTGAGGCATGTCCTTGCCAATCGCGCGCAACGCTTCCAGGCCTCCGGGTCACCCCCGGTGACCGCTTCACACGTAGAGGAGGCGCGAGCCTTGTCGCTTTCCATATTGCTTGTCGAGGACGACATGCTGATCCGCTTTAATACGGCCGAGATGATTGCCGAGCTGGGACATTCGGTCGCCGAAGCGGGATCGGGTAGCGAAGCGCTCGAACTCCTCGGGTCGCGCGCGATCGATCTCATTGTTACCGATCTGGGGCTGCCCGACATGGACGGTTCCCAGCTCGTGACCGAAGCGCGCACGAGACAGGCGTCGGTGGGTGTGGTCTACGCGACCGGGCACGACCGGAGGTCGGCGGCGATTGCGTCGGATGCGGTCGTCGTCACGAAGCCTTATGGGACCGAGGATTTGCGGATCGCCATTGAACAGGCGTGGAATGCCGTCGCGACACGCTGACGGGACTAATGTCAGCCACGGCGTGGTTAGAACGCTGAGGGTGGCAACCTCCGGCCCAGGCTTGGTCAGCGAGGCGTGCGCCGTCATGTTCGATCCGTCGGCAGGCACTTCGCGGCTGTATTCAAAGCTTGCCGTTGAAATCCTTGCTGTTCGTTTTGTTGCCCTCACGCCGTGGGCGGGCAAATTTCCGCGATGGTTTCGCGCACCATCGCGTGGCTGATCGGCTTCCCGATAAAGCGCGCCGTTTCCGGAAGGTCATCAGCGCCTGGAGTGACAGCCCCAGATGCAACGATCACACACATATCGGGCCAGTGCTCGCAAACGTGTCTGGCGAGATCGAGCCCGTCCGTATGGCCTGGCATTTGAATGTCGGTAAAAACCAATTTCAGGGACGGATGTCGCTCGAGCATGGTCATCGCTTCGTCGGCGTTTCGCGCCTCTATGACCTCGAACCCCTCCTCTGCCACCATGTCGGCGGTATCCATGCGAATAAGGGGTTCGTCGTCCACGACGAGGGCAACTGGAGGAGGTGAGTGGTGATGATCGTGTGCCATCGCCCAGAAACAACCTTTCAGACCAATGGTTCCTCGAAAAGAGCGAAGGCCACCGTCGGTCGCTCGAAACTGTCCTGTGTGTCTGCATGATGTCGTGATCCTCACGCCCAGGGCGGGTAGGTCCGAGCTTCAGGTGCAGCCCCACCTGGACCAGCGGTGGACTCACGTACCACCACTTCAGTCGTTCGCCGTTCCCGGCGCAGCCATCTTCGCGTGTTGTTCCGCAAGGATGCCTGATGGCGTGACGTTGGCCATGACTGTCTGGAGTTTGTTTTTCCATCCTGCGACGACATCGCCTTCATCGTTCATCATCGCCTGGAACCCGACCTTGGCGACGTCGGCCGGATCGTCTTTGTCCGACTGGCCGACTTCGGTATCGAGCATGTCGGCGCGTTCGAAGAACCTCGTTTCCGTAGGCCCGGGCATCAGGCAGGTGACAGTCACGCCGGTATCCTTGAGTTCGTGACGTAGTGCGAAGGAGAACGAGTTCAGGAAAGACTTCGTGCCGTTGTAGATGGCCTGATAGGTGCCCGGGATGAACCCGGCGATAGACCCCGTTATCAGAATCCTGCCCGCGCCGCGGGCGCGCATCTCGTTTGCGATAATATGGATAAGGGCAACCGTTCCGGTCACGTTGGTGTCGACGATATGCAATGCTTCGTCGAGGGCCTGGTCGAGAAACCCCTTGCCAAGCCCCCTGCCCGCATTCGCCAGCAGGATATCGACGGGCTGCCCCTTGTCACCGACGAAGTTCGCCAACGCGGCCGCACCTTCCCTGGTCGACAGATCGACTTCCATGGCGTCGACGGTAACGCCCGACGACCGGAGTTGCTGTGCCGCCGTCTCGATCGCGGGCTCGTCGGCCGCTATGATGAGATCATAGCCTTCCGCTGCGGCGATCTTTGCAAGTTCCAGACCAATCCCGGATGACGCCCCGGTGATGACGGCCAATTTCTTGAGTTCGTTGCCCATGTGGGTTTGTCTCCGGTTCTATGGCTTGAGGACAACTTTTACGCAGCCGTCCTTCTTCTCAAGGAAAGTCTTGTAGAGGTCAGGACCGTCTTCTAGTGAGCCCGTATGGGTGATGATGAAGGACGGGTCGATTTCGCCGTTCTGGATGCGCTCCATCAGGATCGGCAGGTAGTGTTGAACGGGTGTCTGGGCCATCTTGAAGGTCAGGCCGCGGTTAATCGCCGACCCCATCGGGATTTTGTCCAGGAAGCCGCCGTAGACCCCGACGATCGAGACCGTGCCGAAGTTGCGGCAGCAGTGGATCGCCTGGCGGAGAACATGTGGGCGGTCCGTGCCCATGAACGTCGCCACCTTGATGCGGTCGATACGCGCATCCCAGCTGGCCGCTGGATCGGACTCCGTCCCGACGGCGTCGATGCAGGCGTCTGCCCCACGGCCGTTAGTCAGTTCCATGATCCGATCGTAGATGTCCTTGTCCATGTAATCGAGCGTGATGGCTCCCGACTTTTCGGCGAGCGCCAGTCGTTCGGGGACGGTATCGATGGCGATGACGCGCTCGGCCCCGAGAATGAATGCCGACTTGATGGCCATCTGGCCGACTGGCCCACAGCCCCAGATGGCGATCGTGTCGCCTGGCTGGATGTTGCAGAACTCGGCGGCCATGTAACCGGTCGGGAAGATATCCGACAGAAACAACACCTGCTCGTCGGTCAGGCCGTCCGGCACCTTGATCGGGCCGACGTCGGCGTATGGTACGCGGAGGAATTCCGCCTGTCCGCCACTATAGCCGCCGAGGAGATGGGTGTAACCGAACAGGCCCGCGGGCGAATTCCCCCACATTTTGGTTACCTTTTCCGGCTTCGGATTGGACCGCTCGCATCCCGAGAAGAAACCGCGCGTGCAGAAGAAACATTCGCCGCAGGCGATGGTGAACGGCACGACGACCCTGTCGCCGACCTGCAGCTTCTTGTTATCCTTGCCGACCTCGACGACTTCCCCCATGGTTTCGTGACCCATGATGTCGCCGCTGTGCATCTCCGGCATGATACCGTTGTAGAGGTGCAGGTCGGAGCCGCAGATCGCACAGGCGGTGACTTTGATTATAGCGTCACGGCCGTCCTCGATCTGGGGATCGGGCACGCTGTCGCAGCGGATGTCGTGCTTTCCATGCCAGGTCAGGGCTTTCATCTGTCGGTCCTCTCAAAGGTTTTTTGTCTAGAAACGGTTTCCACGAGGGTCAGGGATGACCGCCGCCCCCGGCCGCCCCGTAGATTTGCCCGGTCGCAAAGCTTGCGTCATTGTCTGCGAGCTGGACATAGATCGAGGCGAGTTCAGCGGGGTGGCCCGGTCGGCCGAGCGGCGTGTCGCCGCCGAATTCGACGAGTTTTTCCATCGTCTGGCCTCCGCACACCTGCAACGGTGTCCACACGGGGCCCGGCGCGACGCCGTTCACGCGAATGCCCTTTGGCCCCAACTGTTTTGCCATCGACTTGGTGAAGCTCAAATTGGCCGCCTTCGTGATCGCATAGTCGACGAGGTTCTCGGAAGGGTCGTACGCCTGTACCGACGTCGTCTGGATGATCGACGAACCCGGGGGAAGATGTTTGACAGCCGCCTTGGTGAGCCAAAACATCGCATAGATGTTGGTTTTCATCGTCGCGTCGAACGCTTCCGTCGTGAGGTCGGAGATCGAGCCCACTTGTTGCTGTCGGCCAGCATTGTTGACGAGGATGTCGAGTCCACCCAGTGCCTTCACGGCGTCTTCGACGAGCTTCTCGCAAAAGGCTTCGTCGCGCAGGTCGCCCGGAAGAGCGATGCCTTTACGTCCTTCATCCTGGATAAGCGCGATGACCTGCCTCGCGTCGGATTCCTCATCCGGCAGATAGTTGATGGCGACGTCCGCGCCCTCGCGGGCGTAGGCGATGGCAGCGGCACGGCCCATTCCGGAGTCGCCGCCGGTGATTAGAGCCTTTCGGCCCACCAGTCGTCCGGAGCCTTTATAGGACCTTTCGCCGTGGTCCGGTTTTGGCGTCATTTCGCTGGCGAGGCCCGGGAACGGTTGCTTCTGTTCCTCGAATGGCGGCTTGGGGTGCTTGCTTGTCGGGTCTTGCATGGAATGGTCCTCTTTTCGTGTACCGCAAGTTGCGCAACACTTATGCGTTTGGCGGCACGGATGTTGTGCAGGCGCTGACTGATGAGCAGCGTCGTGGCTACGGGCGCGTAGGTTCAAGACAGCTCGAAGCCTGAACTCGCCGCCTGGGCAACTGTTCCGGGTTATGGACAGGAACCCTATGGATCGAGGTGACGCCGGAGGAACCCAAACGCCGCCTCGGCTTCCCTTCGAGATCGGGGCCAACACCGGGAAGGACCCTGACGAGAACGTCAAATCTCCCGGCTTCGAGCTGTCGGCCCGCTGCCAGGGAGGCTGCCGAGGGACTAATGTGATCGGGTCCTCGTGCACGGAGGCACTTCCGTCCGCTTGCCGACCCTTGTTGGGAGGCAGGGGTCGGCGATTACTCGCCTCGAAGAGAGCGCTGAAAAGAGCGAGGTCTGCACTTCAAGAAGAGAGTCTACAGGAGCCGATAAGACGTTGAAAAACGATTCGTTTCAGCGCGGAACGAATCGCCTCCGTAATGATTGATTCGCGAATCAGTCTTGGGAGTAGAGCGTCATGGCACAGCGAGCGCAGTGGAAGGGGTTTATCAAGTTCGGCGAGGTGACTTGTGCGGTCGGCCTCTACACCGCGGCATCGACATCGGACCGGATCACGTTCAACACCATCAACACGGCGACGGGCAATCGCGTCAACCGCGTGTTCGTGGACAGCGATACGCAGGAGGCGGTTCCGAAGGAGGCCCAGACAAAGGGCTTCGAAATCGAGAACGGTCAATACATCCTTATCGATCCCGAAGAAGTCGCCGCCACGATCCCGGAAAGCAATAAGACGCTGGAGGTCGAGGCCTTCATCCCTTGCTCCGATGTCGACGACGTATACTTCGACAAACCGTACTACCTCACACCCGACAGACTTGGTCAGGATGCATTCGCGGCGCTCCGCGACGGCATGCGGAAGTCGAAAGTGGCCGCCATCGCGCGAACGGTGCTGTTTCGCCGTCTCCGAACGGTTCTCATCCGTCCGCACGGCAACGGGCTGATCGCCACGACCCTGCAATATGACTATGAGGTGCGCTCGTCGAAGAAAGCCTTCGAAGAGGTACCGAAACTGAAAATCGAGGGCGAGATGCTCGACCTCGCCAAACACATTATCTCGACGAAAAAAGGGGAATTCGACCCGGCGGCCTTCGACGACCGCTACGAGGATGCCCTCGCCGAGCTCGTGAAAGCCAAGGTCGAAGGCAAGGCGTTGCCGAAGCGCAAGCCCGTCGCGGTATCCAAGCCCAACGACCTCCTGGCGGCACTCCGCGAGAGTGCAGGACTTTCGAAGAAGGGGTCGGAGCCTAAGCGTGCCGCCGCGAACACCAACGCGGGTAAGGACGGCGGCAAGCCCCGGCGCGCGTCCACCGCCAAACCGCGCGTATCGGCCGCGTCACAGCGCAAAGCGAGCTAGGAGACCTGGCAATGGCAAGACCGTACTGGAAGGGCTATCTCAAGCTTTCGCTCGTGACCTGCCCCGTCGCAATGTCCCCCGCAACCTCGGAGGCGGAGAAGGTCCGCTTCCATACGATCAACCAGGAGACAGGCAACCGCGTTGTATCCCAGTATATCGATTCCGTGACCGGAAAGCCCGTGAAGGAAGAAAACGAAGCCAAGGGCTACGCCCGAGGGGAAAACGACTACGTAATCCTCACCGACGACGATCTCGATGCGGTCGCTCTCGATACGGTTCGGACAATCGACATCGAGAAATTCGTGCCGGCCAACAGCATCGAGTGGGTTTACCTTGATACGCCGCACTACCTCGTTCCGAACGACCAGGTCGGAAACGAAGCGTTCGCCGTCATCCGTGACGCGATGAAGGCCGATAAAGTCGTCGGGGTGTCAAAGCTGGTGATCGGCCGTCGCGAGCGTGCCGTGATCCTCGAGCCACGCGACGAGGGCATCGTGCTATGGACACTGCGCTTCGGCGACGAGGTTCGGCCGGAAGAGAACTACTTCGAAGATATCGAGGACGAAGCTGACCCTGACCTCGTCCCCCTCGTGCAAAAACTCATTAAGCAGAAAACCGAGCGGTGGTCGCCGGACATGGTCAGTGACCCCATTCAAGAAAGCCTCCTGAAACTGATCGCCGACAAGAAGAAGGCCCTCAGATCGCCGAAGAAGCCTGCGAAGGCCAAGGGCCAGGCCGCTGCCCCGTCGAACGTGGTCAACATCATGGACGCCCTTCGCAAGTCCGTCGCCAGCGAGATGAAGACCAAGAGAAGCGGTTAGGATTCGTCCCCGGTCGTTCACGGCTCGGCGGAGGGCCAGTCGTTCGAAGGCTCGCCGATCTCATCGGTATGGTCTTCGGCTGGGTCGGGATCGCGCTCGAGGGCCGCGCGCAGTCGGTCGATCTCGCTGAGGATTTCCGCGAAAATTTGGGACTGCGTCGCCCCGGCGATAACCGCGCCGTCTACTGCCTTTTCGATCTCGAGCCGCAAGGCCGTACGCCAGTCGTCATCGTCCATTTGCTTTCCCTCCTCGTTTCGGTTTGGCCGAGAGTTCGATCCACGTCGGCGCATGGTCGCTTGTGTGCTCCCATCCGCGAACATCCTTGTCGACACCTGCTTTCGATAGCCTCGCCGCGACGTCGGGGCTGAGCAGGAAATGGTCGATCCTAAGGCCCGCATTCCTGGCATAGGCGTTCCGGAAGTAGTCCCAGAAAGTGTAGATCGTCTCGTGTGGATGTAGCGTTCGTATGGCGTCGGTCCAGCCTTGCTCGACGAGTTGCCGAAAGGCGTACCGAACTTCGACGCGAAAGAGCGCGTCGTTTAACCAACGCTCGGGTTTGTAGACGTCCAGCTCAGTCGGCATGACGTTGTAGTCACCCGCAAGGATCACGGGGACCTCAAGTTCAAGCAGTTCGGCGGCATAGGCGGTGAGCCTGCGAAACCACGCCAGCTTGTACTCGAATTTCGGCCCGGGGTACGGATTTCCGTTCGGAAGGTATAGGCAGCCGATGACCATTCCATCGACGGCCGCTTCGATGTAGCGACTGTGCGTGTCGTCCGGGTCGCCGGGGAGCCCCTTCCGAGTGAGCAACGGCTTCTTGCCCCGAGCGAGGATTGCCACGCCGTTCCAACTCTTCTGCCCATGCCAGATCGCGCCATATCCGGCCGCCTCGATCTCCCGCGCCGGAAACCGCGTGTCGGGAGCCTTCAATTCCTGAAGGCATACGACATCCGGCTTGGCAAGCTTCAGCCACCTCAGCAGGACCTCGAGGCGGCCGTTGACGCCGTTGACGTTATAGGTTGCTATCTTCACGGTAAGCACTTGCCGTCGGCTTCGTCGCCGACGGGAGTGGCACCTGTCAGGCGCGACTCCTCGTCCAGCGTCGCTAACCTCGCGTTCGCTACGTCGATGATGGACGCCAGGAATTCCGCGCGCCGCCAGCCGATTAGGTGGGCCTCTTCTTCGAGAAACTGAATGGCATAATCGACCGTCTGGTCGAGTTCGACCTCACGTTCAGCGCTTCCGGGTTCCCTGGTAGGAGGGTCGATCATCGGCGGCTTCCGTTTCGGGTCAGATCGCGGCGGACAGGTTGGGTGCTCGCCTGGCGTTTCGTTGCCCACGGAGAGAAATCGGATAAATCCCCGTGTTCACCGTCTCCGTCATGTCCGGTTGACACGCCGCGATCTTGAAAGGAAACCTCCGCCTCGCTCGAAAGTTCCTTCTTGTATGGAGGAGCCGAGCGAATGGACAAGAACGCGTACCCCGACACGCCGGACGGCCGCTACTTCGTCGTCCGAGGCCGCCTGTGGAGAAAAAGTAATCCGTCGTTGCCCGCCGAGACCCGCGATCGCCTAGTAAGCGAATTGATGTCGGCACGGCGAGCCGTCAAAGACGCCTCGGGCGATCCTGACGCAATGCGTGAAGCACGTAGCTGCGTGAACGATGCGAAGACGGCGCTCGGTGAACGTGGGCCAGTCTGGTGGAGCGACGGAGCGCCAGACTGCAACAAGCGTCTCGCGAAAAACACCGGTTACGCCTCGTGGTACGCCACCCTGAAATCAGGCTTAGATCGCAGGTGATCCAGCAGTGGAGCAACCAGATGCGCCGCTGACACGCGCCCAAACGAAAAGCCCGGCTTGAAAGCCGGGCTCCAGGTCTGCGGGCATCGCGTCAGTGATGGTGTTCGGGCATTTCCTTCAGCTGATCCTTGGTCCAGGTCGTCACCGCGTGGACGTCGCCGTCCTCGTCGCGCATGAACTCAAGATCAGTGAGCGGCACGCCCACGGGCTTTGCGCCGATTCCGAGGAAGCCGCCGACGTCGATTACGGCAGTGCTGCTCGGACCAGCACCGTGGACATGATCGAGTTTGCCAACCTTGTGGTCGTCCGCACCGTAAATCGTTGCGCCTTCGAGAACGTCAGGGGTCAGTTCGCCAGCAGTAAGGCGTACGTGGTTCGTATGGTCCATCTCGATTTCCTCCTTTTGAATTGGAGTGTGATGAACCCGAGCCGATCTTCTTTGTTCCGAATTACTGCCATCCCTCGCTCATCGTCACGGCAACGCCGCGACGGCGGCGGGCGAAGGAAGAGACGCTTGGCGGCTTATTTGATCGCGGGACCTCGGCAGTCTGTTAGAGGTGCAAAGAGAATTTTGGGGATCACCCCAGCGCGTTCGGCATCCGGAACTCGAACAAGGTCGTCTCGCCCGAGGTCACAGAAAGCGTCCCGCCATGGGCCTTGGCAATTTCGCTGGCAATATGTAGACCGAGGCCCAAGCCTTGTTCGCTCGCGGTTCTTGAACCTGCGCCACGGAAAAACGGCTGGAACAGCCGCTGTGCGATTTCGGGAGCAATAGGATCACCGCCGTTTTCAACGGTGATCACAAGATCGCCTTTCGCCACGTGGGCCGAAAAGGATATTGGCTTCTCCGGGTCTCCGTGCGCCAGCGCGTTGCCGAGGAGGTTGGAAACAAGCTGGGCTATCCGCGAAGCATCAACATGGGTTGTCTCCGGAAGATCGATCGCAGTCTCTATAACCCTGCCGCTCGAGGATTCCATTTCGGCCACGACCTGTTCGAACTCGAGTTTTAGGCGATCGCCGTACCCCCGGAGGACTGGGATGCCGCCGCCGAGACGACCACGGGTAAAATCGAGGACATCGTTGATCAGCTTGCTCATCCTGGTGACGCTACCCTCGATCAGGCGCACAACCTGCTTTCCCTTGGGAGTAAGAGGTTCGTTGGAGAGGATGCGCATTCCGCTTCCGATCGAGGCCAGCGGATTGCGCAGGTCATGCCCGAGGATCGCGATGAATTCATCTCGCAAAAGTCCCGTCTCCGTCAGTCCCGCATTGAGACGCTCGATCTCCTTGCGGTTTAGCTCACCAGCCTCGTTTGCATCGTGTAATTCGCGCTCGTACTTCCGTCGACTCGTTGCCTGGAATAGCGCGATCCTCGTCTCGGATACCTCTCCGTCGGCGTCCACGCGTTGCGTTGCGTTGGCGAGAACGGTCAGTCGCGTCCGATCCCGCCGAACGAGGTCGAGAGCAACTTCATGGAAGTAGCCCTGCATTCGGAGAAGTGGAGCGAAATGGGTCTCGTAGAAGACGCGCCCAGCCACCGGGAGCAGTTCTAGGAGGCGTTTGCCGAGCAAATCCGTGTCGTCGAGATCAAGCCATGTCCGAAGGGTGGCGTTGACCAGGACGATCCGTCCCCTGTCATTCATCACGATGTAACCGCAGGGGGCGTTGTCGAACAGATCGCGAAATTCGGGAGCGTGATCCATGGGGCGCTTAGACAAATGCGCGGATGGCCGCGACGACCTCTTTCGGAGCCGATAGATTGGGGCAGTGCCCCGTTGCGTTTAGAATGACCATCTCGCTTCCCGGGATGTGATCCCGGACGTACTCGCCGACTTCTTCCGAGGCGATGATATCTTCCCTGCACTGCAGAACAAGTGTTCTAGCGGTGACCCGCGGCAAGTCGGTGCGGTTGTCCGAGGTGAAGGTCACACGCGCGAAGGCTCTTGCTATCGCAGGATCGGTGCGACAGAAACTGTCGGCCAGCTCCTGTGCGAGGTCGGGATTGTCGGGATTTCCCATGATCGCCGGGGCCATGGCCATCGACCAGCCCATATGATTGTCCGCCAGGGATGCGAGCAACTCTTCGATGTCGTCCGCGCTGAAGCCGCCACGGTACCCGCTATCGTCGATATATCTGGGTGACGGCCCTACAAGGACCAACGCCTCGAACATCCCAGGTGCTTTGATGGACGCAAGCGCTCCGATCATGGCGCTCACCGAATGACCTACGAAGATCGCCTGTCTCAACCCAATCGCCTCCCCGATTTCAACGACATCGTCGGCATATCCGTCGAGGCTGCTGTATTTTTCGGAGTCGTAGGCGCTCAGATCGGATTTGCCAGCGCCGACATGATCAAACAGAACGGTCTGAAACCTGTCCTCGAACGCAGACGCAACGAAGCGCCACATATTCTGGTCACAGCCAAAACCATGGGAGAAGACAATCGCGCGCTCCCCTGTGCCGTTTATCGTTACGTTATTGCGGTCAAATACAGACATTCAGGCTCCCGATGGTCGGGATACAGTAACACGTCCTCGCCTGCCCTGTCGGGAAATCGACTCCGAAAGCTAGCTGTCAGTTGGGGAACCGTGAAGACCCGCAACCTCGACTTACAGTCTGGTGGAGGCGCGCGGCGGTAGCCGGAAGGCGTTCGGATCACCCTCAGGCAGGCATCTAGATACGTCAACTTGAGCCCATTTCATGGTCGGATCAAGGGCGTGCTCTCACAGAGATCGTTCCGTATCGAAGTCGCGGCGACGCCAGCCTGTCCCATGGCGTTACTGATCTGGTCGAGGCCGATTACCACGTCCCCGGCAGCGTAAAGCCCGACAACGGTGGTTCGTTGATGCGCGTCAACGGTGACACATCCCTCGTCTGACAATTCCGCACCAACCATTGCCGCGAGGTCCGAGCGCACATCGGAGCCAAGGGCGGGGTATGCCGCGGCGAACGAAAAACGTTGGCCACTTGCCGTTATCTCGATCGCACCTCCGTCGGCAGAAACGAATTCGACAGGTCCCGTCTTCACAGCCACCCCCAACTCTTCCAACCGTGCCGCCTTCTCCGCGGATAACCCATGCTCGGCCACATCCAATACCAAAGTGAGGTTCTTGGTATAGCTGCGAAGAAACACAACTTCTTTGAAAGCCCGCGAGCCGGAGCCTATGACGGCAATCGGTTTATCCGTAATTTCGTACCCGTCACACACGGGACAGTATCGGATGAGACCCGCGGACACGGCCCTGTCGTGAAGCTCGGCCGACATGGCAGGACGTCTGTTCACTACCCCGGTCGCGATTAGTACGGATCGCACATCCAGTGGTTCATGGGACAGCACCCTGAAGCCATTGCTCGTGCGATGAAGTTCCGTCACCTTTTCCGCCCGGATGTCGACACCGTGTTTTAGGGCCTGGGTCCGCATCCTGTTCAAGAGATCGCATCCCTTAATACCGTCGGGAAATCCTGCGTGATTGTGGCTCATCGGAATCGACGCCGCGCGGCTCGTGCCGTCGTCGAAGACGGCGACGGAGAGATGGTATCTCGCCAGATATATTGCAGCGGTCAGGCCCGCGGGTCCGCCGCCGATAACAGCGCAGTCGTGCATCACCCGCTCCAAAGCCTGATTATGAACGCAAAAGAAGGCGGGGCGGCAGGTTTTTGCCGCCCCGCACGCACGATCAAGCAGCCTTGGTCTTGCCCTTGCGATTGACCTTCGCATCAGCGAGCTGGGTAAGGGCCTGGTCCGTTTTTTCTTCCTCGGCGAGGGTCTGCTCGAGAAGCTGCGCCACGTCTTCCTTGCCGAGTTCCAGCGCCCAGTTGCGCAGCGTACCGTAGCGGGCGATTTCGTAGTGTTCGACGGCCTGCGCGGCGGCGAGCAAGCCTGCATCCAGCGCCGGCGAATCTTTGAACTCCTCGAGGATTTCCTGGCCTTCCTCGATAATTCCGTCGATGGCGGGGCAGGTCTTACCGCGTGCCGGCTTTCCGAGAAGTTCGAACACCTGAACGAGGCGCTCGATCTGCCCTTCGGTTTCCTGGAGGTGAAGGTCGAAAGCGGACTTCAGGTCTTGGGACTGCGCGCCTCGGGTCATTTTCTTGAGAGCGGCGATGATCTTGCGCTCGGCGTAGTAAATATCCTTCACGCCGTCGATAAACAGGTCTTCAAGGGTCTTCGTGGCCATTGTCGTCTCCAACGTGAGGTGATTTTCCGGCGGGATGAATAACCCACGGTGCAACTGAACTTCGGAGGCGCGAAATGGTTCCGCGGTGGTCTCGCTCTGGCGTTCGCGATGGGTGCGGTTGCCACTTTTGACCAACACTGGAGAAACTGGGGGAGTCAGGTCTTCGGGACCCTTGACGCAAATGTCGTGTATCCGACGCTCACTGAAGAAACCCGTCCCGAACGAACTCATCCCAGCCAGGAAGTTGAGCAGCCGCTTCGTCCTGTCTGCCCGAAGATGGCTTCGAATTTTTGCCGTTCCTCAGAGACCGGGTCAGTTTTGCCTTGTACGCGGCCCGCCGTCTGTTTTCCGCAGCGGCTACAGCGTCCTCTTCGCGCCATTCGTCGACAAGACCCTGGTCAAGCAGTTCCTCGACCATCCGGGGTTCGAAAACGTGAAACGTTATCTTCCTCGCTCGTCCCCGTAGTTTGACCGTGCGGGTCCCGGCACTCGGCAACCTGCCGTCTTTCAGCCAACGATGCCTTTCTGCCGTCGAAATCGAAAGGATGTCCTCGATTTCGCGAGGTATGACGGGCAGGTTTTCGATCCCATCCAGTTTGGCGGCGATGAGCGACAAGGATTCGTCAAACTGGCGCTCCAGGCCTGCTGGCAGGCTCAGCGTAAGCTCGTAGCCGCCGAGATCGAGGGATTTCCGCAATTCCGACGGGAGGGACGCCCTCAACTCCAGAAGGATTCCCCTCGCGCGTACAGACGAGCCTAGCGTCGCCGCCGGCGGCAGCGTCCACCTCGCGACCAGTTGCACTGTCTCGTTCGTCTCGTGTTTAGGCATCGGACAACAAATGGGGCGGCGTGGTCGCATCGTCAACAATCCTGCAGGCCCCGTGGCTGTCGGACCTAAAGCAGGAGCGGGGTTTCGGTCGACGCCTTCTTCTTCACCCAGAGCTCGCTGGTTTTGTCCATCGCCATCAACTCGAACGGGAATGTTCGTTTCTGCAAGCCGAGGATGTCGTCAAAGCTCCCGCGAAGCCAACGATCGTACTCGTCGCGGTGAAGGATAACCGGCATGCGGTTGTGCACGGGAGCGACAAACTCGTTCGCATCGGTCATTGCGCCCGAGTAGACAGGACCCCATTCGTCACTGACCCGCCAAAGCCCGGCCCACGCGAATATCGGCTCCTCCGGCAACGAGAACCATGTCCTTGTCATCGCCCCTTTGACGCCCTCGGGTTCAGCGAAGCGAGTGACGGGGATCAGGCATCGCCACTGTGGCTTGCGTGCGAGGCCCACCCAGACGCCTTTCGTAAGATCGGCGATGTTGTTGACCGCCTTGGGCTTGGCGTCCGGTTTCATCGTCGCGAACCGCATCGGAAAACCCCACACCATCGACTGCATCTCGCGAACGCCTTCACGCTCGGTCACCACCATCCCCGGCGTTCCCGGATAAACCTCGTCGGGGGCATTGGACTGCGACGGATTTGGAACGCGAAAGTGAGCGGCTACTTCGGCAGCGGATACACGGACGGTGTAGAGATTGCACATGCCATCACCTTCGAATGGGTTTATTGCTCTACAACATAGGGCGACTGGTTCTGCTGGGAATGGCCGTGGTTGGTGCACGTGCCGCCGTTCCGCCGGTGTTCGTACAGCGATCTAAGTGCTTCTTGCGTATGATCGGTGGTTCAGACGATCTTTCGGGGCCGAGAGCCAGCCGGGAGGAAAGGGTTGGTCACGCGCTCTAATCGTCTCCTCTACGCGATTGCATTTCAACCTTCCTAGTCGTGTGTTGATCAGCGTCAACGACTTTGCGCCGGTCATTTTATGACCTCAAGATAGTGTCTAGCCAATGTTTGGAGCAAAGCCGTGTGTCACAATATCAGTCCATCGCTAATCTCGGACATGTTGGGAGCGATGGTTGATCAATGGGCTTTCGGTAACCGTCGGGTACTACCAGCGCAGCATAAAAAGTGCGCGCCAGTGGTTCGCGAGTTCGGTTCGAAGGAAGACAATACGACACTCGAGGAGCTGGAGCGCTCGATGCGGCAAGCATGTTTGTTGTGATCATCCAAGCTTTGGACCCGAAATTTCATCGGATACTATGTCAGACTGATCGAGTTCAGTGAAAATTCCGGGACTTCACCTTGAGCGTATCGATGTGGAGATCGGGGACATATATGTCCCTGGCCTGCACGGCGGATTTCGGAGTGTCGCGCGGGTCGGGGCCACCGCCGTTCTTTACCTGGTCGCCACGACCATGCGGCAGGGGGAAGTCCCCATCTCGTTCGCCGAGGCTCGATAGATCAGAAGAAAAATCGAACAAACGCTGGGCGACCAGATGCACGACCTCTCCCTCTCGCTGAATCTTCCCGTGGATGCCCATCATCGACGCCGTCATCAGTACCCGTCGTTGGCGCTCGAATAGTGACGGCCAAACGACGGCGTTGACGATCCCGGTCTCGTCCTCAAGCGTCAGGAACATGACGCCCTTGGCCGATCCCGGCCGTTGCCTCACGAGAACCAGCCCAGCCGTCCAGAGCCATCGACCATCCCGCTCGCCCATTGCCTCCGCGCACGTGACGATACGCTTGGCCTTGAGATCGTTGCGCAGAAAGGACATCGGATGCGCGCGAAGGGTGAGCCCTGTATGGGAGTAGTCCTCAACGACCTCCCTGCCCTCCGTCATCGATTTCAGCGTGACCTCGGGTTCTTGCGTTTCCGACACTGTCCGCGCCTCGCGTTCGGCGGCCGCCGCCCAGAGTTCGAGCGGCTCATCGCGCAGGGCCTTGATGTCCCACAGTGCTTGACGGCGTTCGAGTTTCAACGACGGGAGGAAGGCGTCCGCCTCTGCGAGTTTCACCAAGGCCGCCGTCGGCACGCCTGAACGCCTCCACATGTCATCCGCGCTCTCAAATGGATGGACGGCGCGCGCCAGAACTATCCGCGCGGCATCGTTCTGCGAAAGCCTTTTGACGACCCGCATGCCGAGGCGAACGGCAAACCGGTCGCTCTCCCCGATCCGCTCCATCGTGCAGTCCCACCGGGAAGCGTTTACGCAGACGGGTCGGACTTCGACACCGTGTTGTCGGGCGTCGGTGACGATCTGCGCGACCGAGTAGAAACCCATCGGCTGGCTGTTGATCAACGCCGCGCAGAAGACGTCGGGATGCCAGCATTTCACCCAGGACGAGGCGTATGCGATTAAGGCAAAGCTCGCGGCGTGGCTCTCGGGAAAACCGTAGCTGCCGAAGCCTTCAAGCTGGCTGAAGGTCCGTTCGGCGAACTCGGCCGTGTAGCCGTTCTTTACCATCCCGCTCACCAGTTTGTCCTTGAACTTCGAGACGCCACCCGTAAATTTAAACGTTGCCATCGCGCGCCTAAGCTGGTCCGCCTCGCCCGCAGAGAACCCCGCGCAGACCATCGCCACCTTCATGGCCGATTCCTGAAAAAGCGGGACGCCCAGCGTTTTTCCGAGAACCGCCTCGAGTTCCGGCGTGGGGTATTCGACCTTCTCCTTGCCCTCGCGCCTTCGCAAATATGGATGGACCATATCGCCTTGAATCGGCCCAGGCCTCACAATCGCGACCTGCACCACGAGGTCATAAAACGTCCTCGGTTTGAGCCGGGGCAGCATAGCCATCTGCGCCCTCGACTCGATCTGGAACGTACCGAGCGTGTCGGCCTTCCGTATCATCGCATAGGTGCGCTGGTCTTCCTGCTCGATGTCGGCCAGCACCATCGAAACACCCTTGTACTCAGCGAGCAGTTCGAACGAGCGCGCCATGCACGAAAGCATACCGAGCGCCAGGACATCGACCTTCATGAATTTAAGGGCTTCGATGTCGTCTTTGTCCCATTCGACGACCTGACGGTCATCCATGGCGGCCGGCTCGATCGGAACCAGGTCGTCGAGGCGATCCTGCGTGAGTACGAAACCGCCGGGATGCTGGCCGAGGTGCCGCGGCGCGCCCATGAGCTGGCCCGCGAGATCAAGGGCGAGCTGGAGACGGTAGTCCGACGCATTCATGTTGTTTTCGCGGAGCTGCTTCTCGCCGACACCGTCTTTCGACCATCCCCAAATGCCCGACGACAGTTGTCCGATGAGGTCTTCCGGAAGTCCGAGGGCTTTGCCGACATCGCGCAGTGCGCCCTTCGCCCGATACCGGGTGACGGTTGAGCATAGCGCAGACCTCGAGCGTCCGTATGTCTCGTAAATCCACTGGATGACCTCCTCGCGGCGGGAGTGTTCGAAGTCCACGTCGATATCAGGCGGCTCGTTGCGCTCCATGCTAACGAATCGTTCAAACAGAAGATCGCCCGTCTCGGGATTGATGGAGGTGATGCCGAGGCAATAGCACACGGCGGAGTTGGCAGCGCTGCCCCTGCCCTGACAGAGGATATCCTTCGACCTCGCGAAACGGACGATGCTGTAGACGGTCAGGAAATATGGCGCGTACTTCATGACCCTGATCAGCTCGAGCTCGTGAAGAATGGCTTTGCGGACCTTGTCGGGAATTCCCTCGGGGTAGCGGTCGGCCGCACCTTCCCAGGTGAATTTCGTCAGTGATTGCTGCGCATCGAGACCCGGCACGATTGCCTCCTCGGGATACTGGTACTGGAGCTCCGACATGTCGAATTTGCAGCGATCGACGATCTCGCGTGTCCGCGCCAGCGCTTCCGGGTACTCGGAGAACAGGCGATGCATCTCCTCTGGGGCCTTTATGAAGCGGTCGGCATGGCGTTCGCGGTCGTAGCCGACGTCGTCGACCGTGGTCCGGTTCCGGATGCACGTGACGATGTCCTGGAGTTGGCGACGGCCGGGGCCGTGAAACAGGACGTCGTTGGTAACGACCGTCTTGACCTTGTGCCGGATGGCCATGTTCGAGAGGTTGTGCAGGCGCAGTCGGTCGTTCGGTCGGCGGCGAAGACAGAGGCTCACGTACGCCCGATCACCGAATACGGCGGCGACTTTGCGTAACTGTCCCGCGCAGACATCGTCGGCTTCGTCTGGGACAAGGACGGCGATCAGGCCCTCGCTGTAGGCTTCGGCATCCGCGAGATCGAGGATACACTTGCCCTTGCCGCCCCTGCTCTTGCCGAGGGACAGCAAGCGGGTCAGCCGGGAGTATGCCTGCCGATCGGTCGGGTAGACCAGTATTGACATGCCGTCGGAGAGATCGAGGCGGCAACCGACGACAAGACGGACGTTTGTCGTTTTGGCGGCCTCCCAAGCTCGCACGATGCCCGCGAGACTATTGCGGTCCACCACGCCGACTGCCTCGATGCCAAGTTCGGCGGCCTTCGCGAAGAGCTCCTCGGCACTCGACGCGCCGCGCAGGAACGAGAAATGGGTAGTGACCTGAAGCTCGGCATACCTCATCCGAACACCCCGTGGATGAACCACAGGTGCGACCCTGTCTCGAGATCGACGCCATCGCCAGCGCGATACACCCAGTACCGCTCGCCCTGCTCGTCTTCGACAACGAAGTAGTCGCGAACCGCCTGCATCTCGCGCGGCCGCTGCCACCATTCTCCGAATATCCGCTCGGGTCCGTCCGCCCGCTTCACGCGACGACGCTTGCCACGCCAGGTGAAGACGGCAGGCGGCTGGTCCGGCAAGAGTGCTGTGACCTCGATGCGTTCTGGGTGGGCGAACAGGCGCGAGGGCCTCGGCCATTTCACCGCCCAGTCGGCCCCGGTCTCGGGAGCCGTCGGCGCGATCCGCATGACCGAGCGCTCAGGCACGTCGGACGCGACAGGCGACAGGCGATAGAGGCGCTGTCCCCGGTTTACGAGAACGTCGATGACGGGCGTGATGTCGACAACGTCTTCCTCGATCAACGACGACGCGACCTGTCGCTCTTCGAGAGGCTCCGTCATTACGGCGACGAGGTCTAGGCGTTCGATGCCGAACCCGGGATCGATTTTCTCGATGCGGTCGCAAAGGAGTTTCGATAATCGGGATGGATCGCGCACGGGCTTGGCCAAGCCGGCCCTCAAGCATTGGCGCGTGTTGTCGACGCGATGGATGACAAGGTCAGATCGGCGGACGCCGAGGCCGAGGTGTTCCAGTTCCGTCGTAAGCCTGCCGACCAGACGTCGGACATACTTCCCGATGGTTTCCGCAGCACCGATCGGCTCTTGGAAATTCTTGGATACGACCACGAGTTCAGGCGTTCGCAGCGGCTCGATCGGTTCCGCCACCCGGCCGAACAACTGGTCCAGCCTCCTCCCCGGCTCGGGACCGAACCGCAGTGTCACAGGAGCGCGTGGCATGGCCGACAATTCACCGACCGTCTCGACGCCAAGGATACGTAGCCCCTGAATGGTGTCCGGCGGCAACCGAAGGCAATGGATCGGCAGGCCGACGACAGCTTTCGCCACCCCGCCAATGGGAACGACGGTGGTCTCTGGGGTCATCAGACGTGCGATCGCATGTGCGGCACCCCAGGTGTCGGCCACGGCGGCCCTCGCCGTCAGGCCGCGCCCGCGAAGCATGTTCACGAGTCCGGTGATCATCATCTCCTCGCCGCCTCGAAGATGGTCCGCGCCCTCGGTGTCCATCGCGATGCCGTCGGTACCATCCACGGCGACGACAGGGCTGTATTGGCGGAGAGCCCACAGAGCCAGGCGCTCGAGAGCGGCGGCATCCGCAACGGGGTCGGCTTCGATCATATTCAGGCCAGCGATGACGGCTTGGGCTTTGCTGGCGGACATACCGATACGCAAGCCGACTTTCCGCGCCGCCGTGTCGGCGGCGGAAACCCACCGTTTTGCTCCCGACCGCGATATGACGACGAGCGGTTGATTAGCTGGCACGGCTCCCTCGCCATGCCGACGTATCCTGTCTGTCGGCAGATAGGGGAAGTAGACAGATACGACCCTTGGCATCGGGGGCTCCTATTTCGAACTCGGCACACTCGCCCGCCTTCACACGCATCAATTCCGCCAGCCACCGCGCCCTCCCCACGCCCGCGACTGGCAGCGGCTCAGACGGCAGGACGCTCACGCGCCACCTTGTCGTCGAAGCCGTGGGATTTCCGTAATCGGAAGCCTCGTTCTGTCTTCGCCACCTTCTGACGACCAGGCCCAACGTCCCGGACTTCTCCGCGGCGAGGTGAAGGCGACGGGACGCTGTCATCGGCAACCTCACCAATTCCCCGACGACGGCCGCGAAACCTCCGAACGACAGCCCTTCTTCCATTGACGCCAGGACATCCTCGTCCTTCTCGCCCTCGCAATAGACAACGCGATCGGGATGCAAACCCGCCTGCGAGACCGAAGGCGCGAACAGGTCGGGCCGTGTCAGGCACCAGAGGACTTTCCCCTTGGACCTCGCGGCTATCCCCGCGGCGAACAGGGCGGCGGCCGCACCGTCAACCGTGCCGGAACCGCCACCCGCAACCTCATGCAATGCACCGAAAGCCAGCCCACCGCCAGGAAGGTGATCATCGATTTCCGGCACGCCGAACGGGAGCGTGACCGCCTTGCGCGCCGAGCCGCCTTCAAGATGGGCGATACGCTCGCGAAGATCGTCTATGAGCCTAGAAGTCCGGGCGTGCGACATCGATCACGGACCTCCTTCGGTTCGCGTTGAACGCGGGCTTCATGCCCAAGAATGTTGATGTTCTTCTTCTGTTCCTATAGGAGAACCGAGTCAAGTCGGCTCGAAACAATCGTTTTTGGGCTGGAGATTATCTCGCAGGCGGAATTCATAGCTGAATCAGGACTCTAACGACAACGCGTAAGTAACCGGCGCGATTGAATTTTTTTTGGGGCGGCGCGAGCGCTTGCGAGTAGAAAGGACTAGGCCCAGTATGCGAGCCTGCTTCATAGGGGAATACGATGGCGTCACGTTCGAGCGTTGGCGATACCGGGTCGGCGGGAAGCGTGTTGACCGAGATCGGGCAGAAGGCGCGTCCGAAGATCAGGGTGAAGCCAGGAGATCGCCACACTCCACTTCGGCGTCCATCCACAGCGGCGCGCTCTACCAAAGCGAAGTAAGCGCCTCAGCCCGCGTTTACGGCTGACACCCGATGTCTGAGGTTCCCACATTGCGCACTCTGAAAGGCGAGTTCATCGCCGTCGAGTGCAAGTCCTGCCGTCTTTACGGGCGTATGGAACGGAAAGCGCTCGTCGCCAAGTTCAAAGCGAGCGTCACGCTCCCGAAGCTGAGGCGTTCCGTCGTCGGCCGATGTGAGCGGATGTGCGAGGGCGGCGTGGATCGATGCGATGCTCGACTGTCCGCTTGCGTACCGAAGGATCGCGCCGCACCCCGCTAACCGTCAAGCCGCCCCTTGAGGTAGGAAACGGCGTGCCTCGCCTGCTCTGACGAGATTGTGTGACCGACGTTCGGGAAGATTTTTAGCGTGACATCATAACCAGCGGATTTCAGCTGTCCACTTGCCGCCACGGATGCCGTAGACGGTATCGTCCCGTCGGCTCCCCCATGTATCAATAAGATTGAGGTGTCAGATGACGATGATGTCGGGGGTAACGGCATGAGGCCAGCGAAGCTTACAAGTGCGCCGACTTTCCACCGTCCCGAGGCGACGGCGTCGAGTGCCATGATCGCGCCCTGCGAAACGCCGACAAATGCGACGTCCTGCAAGTCGTTCTGAAACCCTTCACGCTGGATGATGTCGCTGACCACCTCGTCGAAAGCACGACGCGCGGCCTTGATGCGATCCGGGCGAAGGACCTGGTCGTCGACAGTGAACCATTGTCGTCCGCCGGATCGATGGGCGAACGGAGCGTCGGGAGACACGAATTCCGTCTCCCGTAACGTTGCTTTCCATGACTCTCCGATCGCAGCCATGACGGAGCCGCGTCCCCGTATGCCGTGGAAGAATATCACCAGACGGCGGGCTTGCCGGGTCTCCGACGCGCCGATCACGTCAGCATCACTTCCCTGAACACGGCGGCCGGCGACAACATCCGCGCGTTCCGATGCCGCGGCCTTCATGGGAGGGACCAACGATGTCATAGCCATCACAAGTGCGATGGCGGATTTTAGAAAATTGCCTGAGTTTGACGTCAACTTGATATCCCTGAAAGAGGCCGCAACTGGCGGCAGGTCTGTCATTCGGCTGGACACGCGAAGGGCGCTCGACCCTATCAAGGGGAGCGCCCTTCAAACCCGGACAGCCACGAACGCGCGACGGCATCGTCACAGCAGGCAGCTATCAGGCGGGGTGTAAAACCTAGATGAGAGCTCGACTGCTAGATTTCAAGATCACAGCGCTTTCGCCGTCGTCTCGAACCACTGCCGATGGCGCAGCTCGTCATGCAATGCCTTCAGGAAGAAGGCTTTCGACTGCGGGATGGCATCCTCGTGCCGCGAAGCCCGCTCGTAGGCCGTGACCGTGTCGTCCTCGTTGGTCTTCATCGCTTTCAGGATCGCCGAGTCCCCAAACAGGTCCGCCAGCGCGATCTTGCCCGTGGTCAGCATCTGCTTCATGTCGCCCTCGGTCGGCGCGTCCGTGCCGATTTCGCGCGCCATTTCGTTGAGAACCTGAAGATGCTGGAGATGGTCGTCACGGAAAGCCGCTACTTGGGCGCTGAGCTGCTTGTCGTCGAGACGCTCGATGACGGACTCGTACGCGGCGATGGCGTCGTGTTCAAGATAGATGAGGTTCGTGACAAGCTTATCGATGGCGTCTTCAGTGCCGACCATGGTGACCATTGTGTTCTCCTCGTTTAGATGACGGGTCAAGAACCGTGTCGCCACCGATATGTTCCAGTGCAGATCGGGTTCCAGCCGATGGATGCGGTTAAATCCTTTCGTAGAACGCCTGGATTGTGGCGAACTCGATGCCGAGCTTCGTCAACGACGCGTGAACGGTCATATGGTTTTCGTCATGCAGGAAAAACCAGTCGTTGAAGCCGAATTTCGTCTTCGAACCGTCCGCCGCGGGAACCTCCCGCTGATACTTCCACTGAAAGGCGTTGCCGCTCTGCCTACCGTCGGCAGTGCCATCGATTAGGGTCTCGCGTCCCTCGTACCGTCCCTCTCCGCGATTGATGATAGTCCATGTCAGGATGTCGCGATGGCCATCCTCGAAGGCGTACGTCTCCTTCAGAGACAGCGTGTTCGCAGAAGCGTCGTAACGGCCTCCTGCCTCGATCGAGAAGCGGTTCTGAAGGTTTCCCATGCGGCTGAGGGTAATGCCCCAGCCTCTGAGCGAACCTGAAAAGAAGTTCTCGAGTACGAAAAGCGGGCGTTGGTTGGCGAAGTCGTCGATGTTCACGGGAATGCCTCCACGATTGGTCCGGATAACAAACCCGCGTCCTCCTGCGAGGTTCCGTGTTGGCATTCCTCACCGCACAAGCGACGCGCGGCCGAAATATGCAGCCTCGGCGCGTCAGCCATCCCGTACTTCCGCCCAGTGAGGATAGGTCACGAATGCGGTAAGAGCGCCATCGCCTTCGGTGGTGATCGTAACCGCCTGCCCCTTCGGCATGTAGACGATGTGACCCGGACCAGCCGTGATCGTACCGTCGGACGTGGAGACAGAATTCGACCTTCGAGGACGATCATCGTGTCGTCTACCTCCATCGTCTCCGTCAGCGACTGATCGGGCGCATAGCGTCCGTATCCGATGGTGACCGGGCCGCCATTTCTTTCGTCCACGAGGTTGCCGACATAGATTTCCGCATCCTGCCCGGGCGACTTGACCATCTTCGCGTCCGAGACACTGAACTTTTGGACCTTCATCTGACTGCTCCTATGTTGTCTCCAACACATAGTGCGCAAGCGAAACCCGCCAACCACTGCCGACGGAGAAGACATGACAGAGAGCACGTGCTCGATCCCGACACCCGAACAGCGCAAGTATCTCGAAATCAGGGAGGCGGCCGAGCGCGCGATGCTGGACAAGGTCTTCAAGGCGATCGATGACGCGGCCGCGGATGTGGCGGAACGTTTCGCGAAAGCGGGCCTCGAGTTCGAGCCGACCAGTCGCGATTACTTTACGTTCGCTACCCAACAGGTGCTATTCATGCGTCTCTGCGGCGGTGATCCGGATACGTTAAAGGGTGGTGATCCGGAAATCGGACAGCGTATCGTAAACAACGGGCAGCACATCATCGACGCCCATTGGCGCGAGAAGACGTAGAGAAACGAGGTGGCTTTCATCCCATAGGCTCGGCCCGCCCATGCTCACGAAGCGTGAGTTTTCCGACTTTTGCCGCCTTTGTTAATCGGGACCCGTGAGTTCTCAACCCAGAAGCGTGTGCTTCGTTCGGCGCATGAAGACGCCAGATAGCATTCGGCTTGGGCGGCATTCGTGACCAGCATACTGACGAACACATCAGCCATGGCGGCGCTTCAAACCTGAGGGGTATCGGCAACGATCTCGGGCGCGAGCAATCGAAGATTTCGACAGGGTTGCGCGTGGCAAGCGCATCCGACAACGCTGCCTACTGGTCGATATCGACGACGATGCGCTCGGAGACCATGGCGATGTCCGCGGTCACGGATGCGATAGGATTTGCATCCGGCATCGTAGATACGGCCTACGCCGCGATGGAAACGGTCCACAAGAATTTCGTGGAGATCAGGAATCGCGCGATTGTCGCCAGCGACATGCCGCAGCCGGTAGCCACCTGCGTTCTCGCGCCTGATGGTCGTCTGTTTTGCGAAATTGACCTCCAGGCCTTCGACTGCCAACGACGACAGCTCGGCTGCCTTTTTGGCCAACTCGAGAAGAAGGGTCAGGTCTTCCCGTTTTGGATAGGCGTACGGTTTCTTCGTGAACAGCAAGTGGGCGAGCCTGCGGTTCCGGAGCGCTTTGACATGGGATGCGATTGTGAACATACAATTGCCCTCGTTTGCGTTGGTCATCACGCCCGAGTCCACGGGCCACCATTCATCGCGCACCCGCCAAAGGTCTCCCAGGCGAATATCGGATCGTCGCTGCGCGAGAACCAACTGAGCACTGGAACAAAGCTCATCGGCCACGGTTTTCCCGACCACAAACGGGAGGACCGGCGATGGAAGAGATAGGCTCGGCTGTGCCGAAAGGTGTCGTGGATGTTCAGAAGGGATTTGTCGGCATCCAGTTTCAGAAAATGAATCCACATAGGGAGCTTGCCCGCCTCAGGAAGCAGGTCCGTCAGATACGAACCCGCGCCGAGAATATGGGCCTGCTCTCTCAAGATGGGCGACAGCGGACGAACAAAATTGCTGCGCTGGCGGTGATCGCCGGGATCACTGGATTTGCGGTAGCGGTGTGGCGATCTCGGAGCTTTTAAACGGCGTCCCGTTCGCGTTTTACTACAGGCGGAGTATCCCGGCTTCGGCGGCAGCAACTTTGAAAGCTTCGACGGCCAGGGAAGCATCGATGCGCCCGTCGATAGCGCCGATGCATTCCTTGCGGGCGACCGCAAAAGCCTTACCGCGAGGGTCCGGCCAGTTGGTCTCCACGACTCGGCAGCAGATAGTTTAAGGGAACGGACGGCCCTAGCCCCGGGGGAGCTGCTGTTTTCAAAAACGGTGCCTTAGTGGCTCCCATGTGTCAAGCGCGGCGTTTTCGCCGGCGGAAGGCAATGTGAAGCCCGGATACGAAGAAGTCCCACGAGAGGGGGGCTAATGCAAAGCTTGCAGACTTACCTACTCCAATGCCACGGTCACATCGACCATGTTCTGACCCCTAAGGCTACTCAGGTACGCTACCAGATCGTTGCACGAAACGATGTTTTCTCTGCCAAACACGCCCATCGTACCTACATCCAAGGTGCGAAGATCGATATCATCTTCCTGGTCAATGACGTCGAAGATGACAGGGACATCCAGTTCAGCCGCTGCGTGAGGGCGATGCGATCCCTCGAAGGCGACATAGAAGTCCCCTGCGTCGGCGACCCGTACTGTGGGCGAGACAAGCGTCTGCATCTCGGCCTTCACGTTCTCAAGATGTTCGGCCTCCGGCCTGTTGATCAGTCTCACTGACACGTGCGGCAACCGATATTCTTCCCTTTCTTGCTCGCCTTGCTCGCCCGGTTCCAGTGGGCGGTGGCCGCGACGTAGATGTCATCGTTGTCCTCGTCGCCTCAGGCTGCTGGCTCAGTTGCAGCCGGGACGGCGAGAAATGAACTTGTTCCATCTTCGCCGAGGAATTCCCCGCTGTCTGCGTCGTACCATTTGATGCGACTTTCCGTGATCGCTTCCACAAGTTCGCCATCGTCCAGGTCAGCTGCGACCCGCAGCATCTCGGCGACGGCACTGCGGACAATGACTCTCTCATCGTCGTCGACGCCGATCCGCTCGGCGACGTTCACGCGCACCTCTTCACCAATATAGTCCACGAAGAGGTCGATATCGGCGCACAGGTAGTCCTGGGTGTACTCACGGCTGCCGCAGTAAACATCGACCGCGAGGAGACGGACGGTCTCGTTGTATGGAATATGTTTCATTTCGATATCCTTCCTGTGTTCGCTCGGTTCCAGCGGGCGGTGGCTTTGGATCATCCGCTGCTCTCATTTCTAAAGTGCTCTGTCCCCGCGCCGGGGACAATACGCCGGAGGAATAAAAGTGTATACAAATCAATTATTTGAAGAAACATTGTTGACGCGGAATGCCCCCGGATGGGCTCTCCCGAGATCAGAATGGCAGGTCGTCGTCGTGAGCGGTATAGGCGGCCGACTCGATACGCCTGATACGCTCCAGACGAGATCGTTCAGCAGCCTCCGTTTCCCTGCGTTCGAAATCCGGATCGCGGCGCTCGAACCAGATCGGGTCGGCGGTCTGCATCTCGGGCGAGTGCCGGACGATCTCGGACGCCACGCGCTCGACGACCCGGCCGCGGCAATCTTGGACGATAAACGAGCCGACGAATGGCGCGTGCATATCATCTTCGTCCTGATCCTCGACGGTCTCAACCTCGTCATCACCAAGATGCAACTCGTAGAGATACCGAGCAAGCTGCTCAGACTGGTTGCAATACCAGTTCGCCATGACCTGGCGGACGTCGGCCAGCGCAACCTCCTCGTCGACGGTGTAGAACCCCACCGGCGACTGGTGTCCTTGCAGGCCGTAGAATTCGATTTTGTAAAGTTCGATCACGTGCGCGCCTCGATTGCTTTGAGTTCGTAGCCTGCCGCCTGGGCAAAGCGGCCGATGCGTTCGAGGACATGGGCCTCGAGGCGGCTGAGGATCACGGCCGACACCTGACGGCCCTTGGACGCCTTGCGGTATGTCGCGATCGTCGATGGCGCGACGCCCGCGATCTCGGCCGCTTCCGCGGAGTCCAGGCCACCGAGGTCGAGGAGCAGCGCGAGCTGCTCCTGCGACGTCATGAGACGTCCGTCGTCAGTGAGGTAGAGGGTGCTGCGGCTGATCACACTGCCCCCCTTTCATAGGCCAGGATGGCTCCTTCGACATCGTCGGCATCGAGCCAGACGTTGTCGCCGTTGCCTGTCACGCCGGCTCTTCCGGCATCTTCGACCACGACAACGAAGATGTTACCGTCGACATAGCCATCCTTGCCGTAAGTGTGCACGAGGTACGACTTAATGCCCTCGACATATTCGACGTAGACGGGGTCGCCATCGAAGTCCTTGATTTCTCCAGCTCTCGCCAGGTCATCCAAAAGCCCTCGTCCGACTGCGAACAGCGGCACTTCCTGAGGTTGTCCATAATCCATTGTATTCTCTCCTGATTGCCCCGCGGGACTGATTGATCGGTGCGACGGGCAGGTTCCAGATGCTCCGTCTCAGACGGCACCCGGGTGAGGTGCCGTCGAAGAAGTGCATCAGGCGGCGATGCGGCGCTGAACCCTCTCCATCGCTTCGACGAAACTTATGACCTTGGAGCCGTCGAGCCTCCAATGACCGCGGTTGATGTCCTGGCTCGCGAAAGCGGCGCGGATGGCAGCGCGAGGGGTCAACGTGAGGCCCGACAGATAAGCGTACTCGTCCGCCGCGATTTCCATCCTGATTGCCGCCATTGCGATGTCCCGGGCGGCATCGGCATCCGTGCGACCGAGCGCGCGGTGCAGGTCATCTTGGCAGCCGAAGAAGGCCACCAGTGCGTAGGTCGGGTAGCAGGCCGAGGTCTGGCGCTTTGCCAGCGACACCGTGGCCTTGGGTGCAGCCTTGCGGAGCGAGACCGGGCGCGTCAGCGAGATGGTGCAAGCGTGGTTCGTCAACGGGCGGGTCTCGCGGACCGGCTTAGCGAGGCAGACAGGCTTGGCGAGGGAAACGTAGATACGGTAAGTGCGAACATGTGATCTTCCTTTGTCGATGCGCCCGGTTCCAGCGAGCGGGGTATTGGGTTTGGCTACCGCGACCGGGTTTCCCCGGTTTCGGTCCCGGCCAGGGACCATCGTCAGGCGGCTTCTGAGGCGTTCACCTTTCTCAAGTCCCGCGCGATGGCGACCAGCTTCTCCGTGACCATGTAGGCAATGTCCCCGAGGACTCCGGAGCGGGCGTCGTCGCTGGCTTCATCATAGAGTTCCCTGTCGTCGCCGAGCGCCATCGCAACCGCATCGCGGTACTCGTTGTTGACGTCCAAGTTGCAGTCTTCGGTGACCAGGTCGAGATCGGCGTCGAGCCACTCGAGCGCGCTGTGAACAGCCGTGCCGTCTACGGCGATGTCGAAGGCAACATGCAGGTTCTCATCGGTGACGACTGTCGCGTTGACGATGGAAATGCGTTCCCACAGCGGTGCCAGGAGTTCGACCTGCGTTTCGTAGATGAAATCCTCGACAGACTTTTCGAGCACGGCTGCCGCATCTTTGATGCTCGTGTATCCCGCGTCCTGCACGTGAGCGAGAAGCGCGGCGTCGCGATCGATGCCAGCGTAAACACCGAAGACTGTGCCGTTCGCCGAGACTTTGAAGTTCTTGAGTACTTTGGTCATTGTTCTTTCCTTCCATGTTCGCCCGGTTCCGAGGGCGGTGAGAGTGCTAATTCCACCTCTCATGTAAGTATGATTACCTATCTCTACGGCGGGGACAACCCCTCTTTCCAATAAAAACTAAGCAACTTTCGTGTCTTGAATTGCGGAGTCTTGAATCTGTTGAGTTTGTAAACGAATTTAATATTCAAGAACTCGCGGTACATTTATGTTTTTCATGAATAACACACCGATGTGTGTGACAAGTATTCGGAAAATTGTCAACACTTCTATATGGATGGATACTGGGGCCGTTGGCCGCGAATACTGGTATAGAGGGATTTGGGGTCAGAACCGGCCGGTGTAAGCCGCGTTGTCGAAACAGACGCCGAGGCGCTCGACACCGCGGTAGACATCGGCGAGGTCTTGGACTGTGAGGCAGGCGTCGTCGCCGACGTCGATGACGTCACGGCGCTGGACGTAGCCGTCGGAGACGGGGACGGCAAAGAGGCGGCCGCCGACGGCGATGTGCAGGTCCGTGCCGGCGGCTTCGAGTGTGACGAGACTACTCCTCATCGTAGTCATCATCGACGTCATCGTAGCGCTCAGTCTCTCTGGCACCGATCTCGGTGACGAGCATGTCGTGCAGCGCCGCCGAGATCGGCTTCCGGACGTTCGCTTCCCAGTAGTTGCGATGCGGGGGTCCAGGTAGAATTGGCCTGGGCGTTCGACGAGGACAATTTCAGCGTTGCCGACGTCAAGCTCGATGCGCTTCTCCTGTCGGCGCAGTTCGCACTCGATGGCTGCCAGCCGTTCGTCCTCAGCACGCTGCCGATCATGCTCCTCCCGTGCGATCCACGCCTGCCGGATGATCTCGCGGGTGCCGGCAATGGCGGCGGGAAACTGATCCTCGAACGCCGCCCATCGCTCGGCGGTGACGTCGAAGTCCCTGCGCCACATCTCCGTCTTGTAGAACGACAGGTCGATGCCGGTACGAGCCGCAGCAGTTCGGCGACATCCGGGTCGTCATCCCGGGACGCAAGCCAGAACCGACGTCCCTCGAATACGAAGCTAAGGCTCATGCCGACCTGGATTTCGCTGAAGGTCCTCATGCCGCCTCGCTTTCCGGCGCAGCCTCGGCCTTCGGCACCCTCTCGCCTTTGATGACCGTCTCCACGATGCCACAAAGGACCTCATCGCGGCAGACATGGTACTGGTTGCCGTTGACAACATAGGTTCCCTGATCCCGGAGGAAGGATTTGATACCGAGGCGGATGGCCTCGAAATCGGCAAGGGAATGGTTCTCCTCGAGACAGAGCTTCTTGATGTCGTCTTCGTCGACAAAAATGGAACAACCTGCCATCGAATTGACGGCCTTAATCGGCAGATGAAACCTTTTCTCGAAAGGCTTCGAAAGATCAGCGAAGTAAAAGAGGATGAGCATATTCTCGTAGTCGATCGCCATGAATTCCGGCTGGCGGCTCGTGGTAGTTTTGGTGTCGGTGTCGGTCATACGTCCTCGCTTTCTTATTCCTCGGCATCAGGCTCACGGTATTCGACACCCCTGACGTCAGGTAGCGCGTCGATCCATTCGAGGACCTCGGCCGCGTTCGCACAGTCCGGCGTCAGGTCGTCGAAGTCGGAATCGGCTGTGATGACCAGGTCCTCGCCCCGCTCGTCGAGGGCAGTCTCCCAGCCGCCGGTCATTCCACCGGGGCAGTCCGAAAAGTTGTATACGAGCATGCTGCAGGACAGGCCCTTGCGACGGAGGGCGGATTCGATTTCCTTTTGCTGCTGTGGAGGCATCGCGCCGATCCATATTGAACAAGCAAATAAGGCGAGTTATTTTTAGCGCGAAGGGAAGTTTAAGAAGGCTGAGATGGGTACCAACTTTTTCACCAGAGGGACATTTGAACCCGAAGAACTGGGCGCGCTGAAGCAGGTTTTCGACGAAATCACAGCGCAGCCGTGGTTCGATAATTCGCAGGAAAACAAGGAGAGCTTTGCGAGGTATCTCTTTGATACTTTCCCGGCCGTGCACTTTGACCCGCGAAAGCATCGCTCGATAATCGAAGTGTCGGCGCGCATGTTCTGCACGCGCGACGACGCCAGCTAATTTCGATAGGCGATGATTGCCGATCAAATCACGCTTAAACCGGACGGCTAGATTTTTCGGATCGCCCTTGGAACGAATCTGCCCCTCCCGCATTTCACGCGAAAATATGGGAGGACACCGATGCCGACGATTGAATGGAAAGAGCCAATCGAAATCCAGCTTGGGCTGATCGGGACACGAAAAGTGGAAGGGCCCTTTGAAGCGCTGATCTATCTCATCGACAACTGGCCCAATCGCTCTGGCCCCGATTTTGTCAAAGCGAAAGTTACATGCAAGGCAGCGGTTGAAGGCCGCGTCGATGCCGAGCTTGCTCGTCGCGACTTCATTGCAGCCGCGAAAGAAGTTCATTGCTACATGAACTGACGAATGCCGGAGCATCTGCAATGAACACTAATACGCCTGGGCCAGCTTATCGGTCGTTGTGGGGTGATCTCGATGAGAGCGCACGCGTTGCGCGGGAGATTGCAACCCAGGAAAAGAAAGCGCGCGACGAGAAGACGCGCAAACTGAAGGAAGCTCGTATGCGGTGTGCGCCCGGTCATCGAGCCTTGCCGCAGATGCCGTCGAACGTTCAAAGTAGCGAGGGTGCCGTTTATTCGTTGCCGTCTCCGCATGTGACAGTGGTGGCCTTGGCATCGATGACACCACCGTTGGCTCGATAGGCCATGATCCGATCCGCGACGATCGAAAGCGTTTTCTCGTCAATGACGTGAGTATCGGCATCGACCTCATCTTCCGGAGTCTGGATTCCACCGGCATGGCAAAGATCGGCGGCTCGGGATCGGGAATTGGTTGGTCGCCGACAGGAACTTCCCATGCGGCCACCCGAGCGCCGAGACGGGGATGACGGCGGAAGCCGCGGAGGTCGGCGTAAATGTCTAGGCCGCGATCGACGATATCGGCGCAGCGCGAACGGCGGAGATGAACGTGGGCGGCGATCTGCCGGAGGCTGTGACCCACCGCGAATAGCTCGAAGATGTAGTGTTCGAGATCGGCGGCGCGGCATGCCTGGACCCATCGGCCGTGGCATGTGCGGTTTTCGATGTTGGCAGGGGTGGTCGGGATGAAGGAGCGGTCGCCGCTCAATGCGCCGCCGCCCATACCGATGCGGACCATGTCCAATCCGGGTGCGCTGAGGCCATCCTCGAGCGCTGCGCGGATCGCGAGCGCTGCCTGGAGCCGATGAGGTTCGATGTCGGACGAAAGCAGGGGATCGGACGTCACACGGCGGCGGGTCTCGGGCGTGCCGAGATCGCGCGTTTCAACAGTTTTGCCGGATTTTTTCTTCCTTGCCACTTAGCCGTTCCCCAACTGTTGAGTATAGCGCTGGGCTATCGGCGGCGAGGAACAAGTATTTATCGCCTTCCATGGGTGAAATTAACCATGAAATACTTCAATGATACTTGTGGCCATTATACAGACGAAGAAGGCGCAGGTCATTTTGGAACCCCTGCGCCCTTCCGGAAAGAATACAGCATGTTTCGACTGCACTCATGCGCGTACTATCCGTCGACATCGTTAATGTGTCAAGACAACGAAAAACCCCGGCGTCGGTGTGGACGCCGGGGTTTAGCTTACAGGCCCTGATCTTCGAGGTACCTCTCGAAGCCCACTGCCAGGCGTTCACCCGCCCAAGCAGCGAGGCGGAAGACAGAGCGCTTGAGGCGGCGGACCTCAAGGTCTTCCGCCGGTCCCGAGAGCGGGATCGTTACCACGACGCCGCGACGGGGGTCCTCTGCTCCGACGATACGAGAGTTCGTCGGATAGAGAAGCACTTCACCCTCGACGAGCAGCTTATTATTGACGCGAAGAAGACGAAGGGTCCACTTGCGCGAAATGTTGAGCTTCCCGGCGCGGGGGCCGCTGATCCAGCCCGTCAAGCCAAGGACCGTGTACTCGCGGTAAGCGCCACGTTCACGGTCACTCAGCATGATATTGTCGAAGCGAAGAACGTGGAACTTCTCCTCGTGCAAGCCAGGCCAGTACCCTTGAGGCAAAAGCTTCGGCTCGGGAGCCTCAGCGATCGGCGGCTTGGCAGGGCGGGTAACGTAGGTGTTGGTATTCGCCATGAGCGAAGTCTCCAACGGCAAAGGGTGCCGGACCCACGTTGCAAGATAGTTTGCAACGTAAAAGTCCAGGCTTTGTCATGCACGCCATGTCACACCTCCGTTCTTTGCACGGCCGATGTACGCGTCAGAAATCAAGAAACCCCTTCGGAAATCCCTCGCATTTTAACCACAGTCCGTCAGTGTGCACTTTTTTGGTGCTCAATTGCGCTAAAGCCGGACAGGCGACCGTCGAGGCCGACGTCTACATGCGGTCAATAAAATTTTCGGCAACTCGTTAGCTTTCACGCAACCTGCCCGCGTTAACATGCTATCGAGGATTGCAGAGGGGCGGACATGACATTTGCTAAAGTCGTAGCGATTTCGATGATGTTCGCGTTCGCGTCGGGCGCGACGGCAATGTATCTGATCAGCGGCAACATCGTCCCTCCCGCGAACGCGGTCACGCAGGTATCGGCCAAGCCCTTCTCACGTTGCGCCGGTGCGGTCCGCACGCACTGCGTTGTCGACGGCGATACGCTCTGGCTTTCGGGGGTCAAAGTGCGGATCGCAGATATCGACACCCCCGAAATATCGGAGCCGAAATGCGCAAGCGAGGAAGCCCTTGGGGAAAAAGCGACGGCACGGCTAATCGAGCTCGTCAATGCCGGACCGTTCGAGATGAGAGCTTGGCAGGGCCGTGACGAAGACCGGTATGGCAGGAAGCTCCGTGTCCTGGTCAGGAACGGAAAGTCCCTCGGCGATGTCCTCGTGAGTGAGAGTTTGGCGCATACCTGGTCAGGTCGGAAAGAACCTTGGTGTTGATGTCGGACACACATACCTGGTGATAACCGGAGACTGAGATGAGCTATCGAGTGCTGCGGGCTCTGGAGGAATGGCAGGCCCGGAAAACTGAAGACCCCGTCTCGTCTGCGGGGTCTGGTTTACCTGATGATGGCCGGCTGGCAGATGGCGTCGGCGGTGTCGATAATGCACTGGTCTTCCTGTCGCCTGATCCAGGCGGCCGTTGTACCATACACCGGGATCGCCCTGATCAGCCCGCTGCCGTCGAGCGCGGGTAGGTAGTACGCGTTATCCCAATCGATATGTAGCGTGTCGTCGTCGCCAGGGGTCTCGCTTGTCTCGAGGTCGTCCCAATCCAACAACTCGTCACCGAAGACTTCTAATTCGCTCGTCATCGTAAACTTCTCAACCGAATTCATCGACACGACGATGCTGACCGGCTTTCTGAGCCTCGGCAACCCATCGGCGCTGGACCTGGGCGCACTACACACGGCGGGCAAGGCTAGCGTCCTCGAAGGACACGACTTTGGACGTCGCGGACTGTGCCGGTGCGGCGCGGGTTTCGTCGAGGTAAAGTTCCAAGCACGCGATGTAGGGGTCGACGAGGGACCGCTCGGCAGGCGAGAGCATGCCGAGTTTGCCGAGGAGCTTGAGGCCGCGCGCGGTGAGGTCTTGGATATCAGGCGTCGTCATGCAGCCTCGCTTTCCACGCCGTCACGGGTGGAGATGCACACGACGGCGTCGATGATTTTTTCGGCGAGTATATGAGCCTCGACCTCGGTCAAGCGCGCGCCTTCGAGGTATTCCCGGAGCCGGAGGAGCTCACGGCTTGATGCGGTTGCTCCGACCATCTTGAACTCGAAGCCTTCGTCACCCGGCAGGCGCAGCACGACTATGGCCGTGATGGCGTCCTCGTCATCGACGGCGTAGACCCATATGCTGTCAAGGATACTAAGCTCATAGCGCGCCTCGGCACGGAGCATCCTGGGGCTATATAGGTAGCCGTCGGCATGCCTTGTCAGTTTGGTGAGGCGGACGTTACACAGATAACCGGTGAGGGTGACGTCAGGCTGCATCGGCGGCCTCCCCGGGTATAGGCTTGACCTCGTAAGAGAGTTCGACGTCGGCGTCATCGAACAGTTCCTCCCACATGCCGTCGGGCCAACCCGTGTAGCAACCGTTGAGTGACAGCACGAGGTAGTACTGGCGCTTGACGGGCAGCACGTCGAAAGCGGTGCTGGGCGGCGTATCCGAAGGCCTTGGCGATACGCCAGGCGTCGCGGGCGGTGATAACTTCGAAGTCTTGGTATTCCTCTTCGACCCGATGGACGTCGTGCTTGAACAGAACCCAGAACACGTCCATCGGGTCGATGGCACCGCCTGGAAAATGGATTGTCAGATGAATTTTGTTCATGTCGCTCTCCTCAAAAGCTTGTCTGGTTATGTTTCCGAAAAAGACCGGCATCAGACCCGCCGGCGATTTTCGAACACGGGAACGGGGACCACTGGCTCATCGTCGTCAGGCGCAGGAAAATCCAGTATTGCCGTATACAGATCGCTCCACCCCCAGGAGGTCGCCATGGGCGTAACGCGGTCGATGACGTCGGATGTCGGTGCCAGGTTGCATGGACCCGCGAACTGTCGGACGTGGCCGAGGTGGACCTCGAGCGTGCCTAGCGGCTTGTCGCTGGAATCTCGGACGCTGTAGTGGCGGGTCAGCGTCGTAGTCAGGACGTTCCCGTGATCGCCATGGCGCAGGCAGTTATGCATGCGGATGCCTTCCCGGCGGAGAGCATGCGGCGTCAGTATCTGGACGAGACTGTAGCCGTCGCCCAGGTCAGCGACATGGACCTCTTCATCGCGGTCGAGGACTATCTCGGCGGTGGCGTTACGATAACGCAGGCCCTTGGTCGCCTCTACGACCAGACGCTCGAGCGTGCCGCATTTCGTCAGCTTCGTCGGATGCCCATCGTCGTCGAGATTATACAGCCAAGGATGGTTGTCGCGTTCGGCTGTCGCAAGCCAGTCGATGACGTGCCAGACGTCTATGCTGTCCCAGTCGACCCATAGCCGCGCTCGCTGCATCCATTTCCGGTCAAGGACGCCGTCTCCCTGCTCGGGCCACCCGTCGATGCGGTGGAATGCGGGACGACCGTCAATCAGTTCACCAACGGCAATCCAGACGGCATCCTTGGCCGCCTGTTGAAGCCAAAACCGAAAGAACACTCGAACGAGGCTACACTCGATCAATGCCCGCATTTCACCGGCGTCGTACTCCGGCATGTCCAAGGCGTAGATGAAGTGCTCTGCCGCCGCATTGAACTCAGGGTGCGACGTCAGTTTGCTCATCGCATGCCCCCAACCCGTCTGGCGGGCGCATACGTCGGCAGCGGGCGCATGGACCTGCTGTTCTGGACGTCTTGCAAGATGCCGTCGGCGGCGTCGATTGCCTCGTCGAAGGACTTCACCGTCATGCCGGGACTGCTGAATTTCATCCAGTTTGCACGTAGGCGCTCGTAGTCCGCGACGTCGAGGCTGTCAGGCAGCATCAACGGATCGATACCGCGGTGACGGCAAACGCGTTCGATTTCATCGGCGATCTGGTCGGTATCAACGCCGTCCCACAGGCGCTCGTCGCCGACGTCGGCGAGATGTTTGACGCGCATGTCTGTCTGCGGCTGGCCGATGACAGCGAGGAGTTTTTCCGCGAAGGCGGCTTCTAGCGGTCGGCATGCGATCGCCAGCGGAGGAAGGCGCGAGACCAGAGACGGGATTTCCGTCATCTCGATCGCCGGGGAGAACGCGCCCGGGCCTCGGCCGAACGAGATGTAGAGCTGTGTATGTGCAAGAACGCCCCCTACGGAGCCGCGGATAGTCCAGCGCTCGACGGGATCGCCGCAGCCGACGTCTATCGGCTGCGGCAGATCGGAGAGATAGTCGATATCCATTCCCTCGGTCTGAAGCAGGGATCGGATGATCAGGAGACCGCGATGCATTTCGTGCGGCATGTAGCGGCGGACTGCCGTGATGTCGGCGTCGGAGGTCGGGCGGGCGTGCTGATCAAAGAGCATACCGCCCTTCAGCTCCACGGGCGACGGGCCCATGCCCAGGTGCCAGTGGCGCAGCACGCCTTCTGCGAGCGTGCGGCCGGCGAGATCGTTGATGTTCAAGCCATAGGTACGAACGGCGGCCTTGAGACGCCCATCCAGGCTTTCAGCTATTCCAGAAACTTTTGCCATGTTGATCCCCTCAGATTTGTTGGCTGAGGGGATCGTGTGTGCCGGCGATGCAAGGGACTAGATCACTACCTGATCAGTACTTGATTTTACGGAAAGAGGATACATTTCAAGGAAGTAATGGGGGGAAACGGATAAAAACCAGAATCTCGGAAACATTGGGAAATGCCCCAACAATCAAGGTCGCGTCATGTGATAGAGGTCGTGAGCGGGACCAGGACGGCCGTCGTCGAGTGGGTGGCTAGCCAGAACACGAAGCTCGTCGACATCAAGACGTCGGGTTCGGAGACGGACAGCGCGAAGAACTGGTGTGGGCTTCCCACCGCGTGAAACCAGAATAGACGCCGCCATCCTTTCGATGCCCTCCAGGCGCTCGAGGTTCTTTGCTTGTCGCCGTTCCTCGGCCTCGGCCCGATAGATCGCGACCGCAGCAGAGATTGCCGCATCTACGGCGTCCGTCGGCTTGCCGCCGATCTTGGCAAGCTTCTCTGTGTACCGCTCTTGAGCGGCCCGTCCGGCTTCGTTCGCGGGGTTTCTTGGTCTCGGCATCGCGATTATCTCTCTCACTACCTCATCACTGCCTGACGAGAATGGAACCTTCGGATGCAAGGAACCAATGGGACATCAGCGTCCCATTCTCAATTCAACGAGACTTGAAAAACCTCGGCTCGATCTTTCCCGCATCGACCTTCGACAGCGCCAAGGCGGCATTACCCTCGAACACGGAACTGAAGACGTCGCGGATCACGTCGGCACCAGGTCCTTCCGTAACGAGGAGGTGCAGCGCTGCATCCGTCAGGGCGTCACGGATGTGCTGCCGATTAACCGGCACGACCCCGGAAGCGAGAGCCGCCTCGACCTTTGCCCGAGTCTTATCGACGGCCATAGCGTGATAGGCCTTCCGTTTGCCCGTTGCCAGCCGACGGATCGGCGTCGGGCGGAAAGCTTCGTCTATGAGTTCGGCGAGAAGTTGTAGCGGGAGGTCGGCCATGGTTTGATCCTTGCGGCTCTGATGCTACTATCGTTTGTGCCGGCGCTCCTCGGGGCAAGTGTTTTTCATGTAAACGCTCAATGCTTGGCATTACACTGCCGCTCAATGCGTTCTCGGCATCGGCTCCGATCTCCGGGCAAGAACAGCAAAATAAGCGTAGCGCCCCGTTAAATCCAAAAATCAAAAGTCCCATGTAACGTCCGCGCCTGAAGCGCGTATCTACTTAGAATCGTGCAAAAAATCAAGAAATGCTGACGAGAAAACCCTCGCGGCACGGGGATTTGTCAGCTTCATCAAATCCCATATATCCCGGTTTTCTGACCGACCCCGAAAACCTCTAATCCCATATATCCCGGTTTTGAGGCACATAATCCCGCGAACGCTGATGCGCGGGATTTACCTTCAACTATCACCCTACTATTCGCGGGAAATTGTAATTTGAATGAAAGACTTAAATAGTAAATCCCATTACAACTCCGATTGGGAATCCAATTGCAAGTATTAAATGGGATTTACTGTTGACTGCAGCAGTGCCGGCGGCCACGATTGAGGTAGAAATACTTCTGAGGGAACTATGACGATACCACCCTTTCTAGTGCGCCAGCCATTTCAGCCGTCTCCGAGAGGCAGCACGTCCGAAGCCCTCGCCAAGGGAGCGTCCCTTGCTGTCATCGCGCCCCAGTCGCCGCGACCGGCGGAAATGCTGGCGGGCGTCGTCATCGACAACGGAGACGTCGATCTGACGGGCTTCGATCTCGCCCTGCACGAACTGCTGATATCCCGGGCGTATGAGAACGACCGCACGATGACCAAGACTTCGTACGAGATTCCGCTTGCAGAATGTCTGCGCTTCCTTGGCCCTGAAGCCCGCCGGGACGCGATCGAACGGTCTATGGCGAAGATGGAGCAGATCAAGCTCTCGTTCGCGGGCGAGGACGGCCGAAGCTTCCGCGGTGTCAAAATGCTGACGTCGTGGCAAGTCACACTGAATAGCGAGACATCGCTCGGCTACCAGTTTCCGGACCCAATCCGCTGGCTGATGAGAACGATGCCAACGTACGGCTACATCGAGCTCAACGCGCTCGGCCGCGGCAGCATGAGGTCAAAGTACAGTCACATGCTCTACAAGAGGATCGCGCTTGAGGTTGCCAGGAACCCCTGGCGGGCAGGCGAAGACAACAGGTTCGATCTGGCGTTCACGCCGGAGCAACTCGCCGAGGTCGTCGGCTTTCCCTCGGTGAAGGGCACTGTTCCGTTCGGCAAGCTGCAGGAACGGGTCCTATCAAAAGCCATCGATGACTTCTCGGCTGTCCGAAAATTCGACGTCCGGATTTCATACGACGGGTTGCCTGCGCCGAAGAAGGGTACATCCGTCCGACAGATCGAGTTCGGCGTCAGGGTCAATGCTGATCCGCATCACACCGTGCGCGCCAACACCGTCCCGCTTCAGAAAGCCGGTTACCGCATTGGAGCGCCAGACGAGCCGCGATACAGGATCAACAGCGTCTTCTGGCTGCGGGTCGCCAAGAAGTTCAAAACCCTCGGCATCGACCACTCCTTCGCGCATGCGACGTGGCTGGTCGCTCTCAAGGAGGCTCTGGACAGTTTCCCGCTGACGCCTGGCGGCTCGACCCGGATGTATCGCGGCGCGAACCTGCTTTCCTCGATCGATGCCGATGGCGTCGAAGCCGCTGCCTGGGGCTTCTTCGGGGAGGAAGCCGAACTCGGCCGCGATCTTGTCGGGTCTCTGCACGTGATCAAGAACCGCGTGCCGGCCGAGAAAGCCCGCAAGAAGAGAATGGAGCCTGTTCAGCGTCTGAAGGACACCGCGACGTCTCCAACTCCCGTATTTCCCGAAGTTGCCGTTGGCACGCGACCTGAGCCGACGTTCGACACATGCACCCACATCGACATCGAAATCGATCCTGCGGCATCGGCTGCCGAACTCGATGACTACATCTTTGCACACTTCAGCAACGTCGTCTGGGACGGCAATCGTAAGATCGTCTTGAGGGCGCATTTCTACGTCCCTGGACAACGAGACGTCCGTGACCATTTCCGTTTCCTAATCTCTCCCGCAGACGAGGAAGAACTGCTGCGCGCCGTAGGGCATCGTCGTGTCGAGAAATGGATCGATGGATATCCGGCGTATGTAATCGACGATGAGAAGAAGGCTGCCTGACATGACGACAGAGATTTCCCAAGAACGCTACGACGAACTTTTCTCCGTGGCACATCAGGCAATCCTGCTGACCGTCGAAAAAGAAGTCAGTACGGAGGAGGCCTCGGCTATCAACAAGGCCATCGCTGATCATCTCGTTCTCATCGAGGAGGCGGGTGACATGAGACCGGTATGGGTCCGGTTCCAGGCTGTGAGCCGTTGCGATATCCACCACCTCCAGTGCTACATGGCACCGTCCGATAGGTCGATTCTGAACGGCCTCATCCTCGCGGTGGATGCCGTCAACAAGTATACGATGGTGTCCTCCTTCGACTTCAGGAGCCGTCAATGGCCCAAGAAGGCCGTGAAGAAGACCAAGCTGACGACACCGCCGCGGACAAATGGAAACGACGCAGCGAATCCGGCGATCACGAGAAAGCTCGAATTCAATATACCTCCGAACCCTAGCGCGTTGCCGATGAAACTCCGCTTCATGGCCTGCGAAGAGGCAATGCGGGAAGCATACAAACTGGGCGACATCTACGACCGGTGGCCGTTCTTCGGGTTTGACCGTGACGATCTCCGTGTCTGTTCGGACAAGCTCGTCGCCGAATTCGGCACGCGCTATCCCTATCTCGCCGAGGCGGATGCGGCATTGGGGGGAAAGATTACCGCAGTGGTTACTGAGCTAGGCAAGCACCCATATCAGCCGGCCTTCGAGCGCAAACGATTCTGGATGTCTGTGAAGGCCGGTGGCGTCAATTCGTGGACGCACCTTGCTGACGAACTACTGGCTGTGATCGCAAAAGGTGCCGGGGACGATTTCAAGTATTTCGAGGAGCCGACGGCGGACACCCTCGCGTCGTCGTATATCTATTCCGACGATCGCACTGCGTTAACCGGACGTCGACACTTCGTCCCGGCCCGGAGAAAGCCCCCGTTGACAACCGGAAACGCACGCGGCATGGTTGCGGAAGATTAAGGAGTTCAAGCGATGACGTCTGCACTGCGAATAGCCCGATAGCCCCACACGCCCGCCGACCGGCAGGGCGACGCTATCATCTATTTGCAGGAGCTACCCATGTCGCGCTTCGATTCCCGGCCCTCGTTTGAATCCGCCATCGCCCGCCTCCATTTCATCAACGTCATCACCACCCTCGGACAAGGGGCGTCGGGAACGTATATCGTCACCGTCCCCGACGAGACGACGGAAGCAGAGAAATGGCTGCGGCCGGCACTCGCGTATATCCAGGCAATCCAACACGTCAGCGACATCGAAGAAGCTGTTGACGGTGAAAAGCCGCCCGCTGCGTATGATGTCGCTCTGCTCACGTCTGACGGCATTTTCGGCGGTCATACCGGTCCGCGCTGCATGCTCTATATCACCGAGGCCAGACACGAAGACCTTGGTCATCCGTCGGTCCGCCTGGCCGACGGCGTCATCGAGATCGACCTCGACCCCGAACTCGTCGTCCAGGCCGCGAAGGAGATGGGCCACGGCATCTCGGCCGACGACGCCCAGCTCTTGGTCGCGATGCCGTGGCGTCACCGCCGCCTCGCGCTTCTATCGCCGCGTCCGATTTCCGAGAGCTATGAGCTGCACCTCCTTGCGCTCGAAGCCGAGGAAGCGGTGAAGGTCGCCGAGAATCTCAAAGCGGAAAGGAGGGCTCCGATCGCTAAGAAGCGGGTTCCGGTAGGGACGCGCCTGGAAGACCTGCACGGCTACGGTGAGGCGAAGGCGTGGGGTCTTGAAGTTGTCCGTGACGTCCACGATTACCTTGCCGAAACCATCGCTTGGGAAGACCTTGACGGCGGCATCCTCCTCAGTGGTCCTCCCGGGTGCGGGAAGACGACGTTTGCAAGAGCACTGGCAGTGAGTGCTGACTGCCATTTCGTGGCAGGCTCTTACTCGCAATGGCAGTCGGCGGGTCACCAGGGCGACATGCTGAAGGCTATGCGCGCCGCATTCGAGGAAGCGAAGCGGTTCGCGCCGTCGGTGTTGCTCATCGACGAAATCGATGGATTCGTCGATCGCGACCGCGCTAATGATAGCTCGGATTATATGCGCGGCGTCGTCAACGGCGTCCTCGAATTGCTCGACGGTTCGTTCGATCGTACGGGCGTCATCGTCGTCGGCGCGACGAACAATCCGGACATAGTTGATCCTGCGCTCCGTCGTGCCGGCCGGCTCGATCGGCACGTTGTGATCGGCCTTCCCGACTGCGAGGCACGCCTGGCAATTCTCGCGCAGCACCTCGGCGTCGACAAGGACACTGGCTTCGGCCTCAAAGCGTTCAGCCGGCACACCGAGGGCATGTCCGGAGCTGACCTCGAACGTCTGGCCCGCGATGCCCGCCGTCTGGCTCGTCGTGACGGCACTGCGCTCAAGCACGCCCACGTCTGCCGCGCGTTTCCGAAACGCGTGAAGCGCACTTCGGATGAAATCCGAAACATCGCTGTCCACGAAATCGGGCATGCTGTTGTAGCGGCCGTCCTCGGTGCAAGCATCCGTGAGGTCGCGATCTACAAGGATCGCGATCCAACCGTAAAAGACGCCGTCGCGGGCTACGCGGCTGTCGAGGCGCGCACGGGCCTTCGGGATTATGAATGGTATGCCGACCGAGTTGCGCACGCGCTCGGCGGGATGGCGGCCGAGGGGATGCTTTTCGGCGCTCATGGCGACGGTGTCGTAGCGGACCTCAGCGAGGCCACGAACGTTGCCACGTTCGCGTTGGTATCGCTGGGCATGGGCGACACCCTGGTATCCGACGGCAATCGCGATCCGGCGGCGTTGGCAGCCGACCGGCAGTTCGATCCCGGCCTCCGACGACGCGTCGACGAGGCCCTGCAAGTGCAGGCCAACCGTGCGCGGGACATCCTCGAGCGCAATCGCAGTGCCGTCGAAGAACTCGTCGAAGTCCTAATTTTGCGCGGTCGGATCGACGGTGACGTCGTGAATGAAGCAATCCGGGCGAATGCACCGGTGCAGCTGTCGCTTGCGGTCTGAGGAGGGTGAGATGTTCGTTCGAAAGTTCTACATTTCTGACACCCATTGGTGCCATGAGCGCTTGCTTCAGATGCAGCCTCGCCCGTTCTCGACGATCGAGGAACACGACGAGTATCTCGTAGAAGCTTGGAATTCGGTCGTGGGCGACGAGGACATTGTCTATCACCTCGGTGATGTGTTCTTCTCGCTGAGCCGGAACGCCGAGCGGGTGCGGGAGATTTTCGCTCGTCTCCGAGGCCGGAAGCATCTCGTCATCGGAAACCATGACATCGACAAGCAGGGTCGCCTTCACCCGACACTGGCTTCGCTGGACTGGGCGGCAAGACCGGAACACGCGCTACGCACACGCGACGGCGGCCGCGATGTCTACCTTTCGCACTACGCCGCAAGGACGTGGCCGAGCCAACACCACCGCGCTGTCCACTTCTACGGTCATTCCCATGGCCGCCTACCGTCCTATGGTCTTAGCCGCGATGTCGGCGTGGATGTCCCCGACGTCGCCTTCACACCGAGGACCTTCGTCGAGCTGACCGCAACGATGGAGCTTCCCGATGACCGATGAGATCGCCGAGGCGGCCGCCTACTTCCTCTCGGTCTGCCGGGAGCATGACCGCCTGTTTCCGTTACGTAACATCCTCGTCGCCGTGCAGGCCTACCAGGCAGCCGACGACAAGGACCAGTTCGTCGCTGATGTACGTTTTTTTCTAGAACCCGAAAAGGGCAGCTCTGCCGGCGATTAGCTTCCGCCGGCTGAAGCCCGAGCACAACATTGATGTCAGTAACTCTGAGGGGAGAGACATCAATGAGATGGGATAGCGAAACGAACGCAAGGCTGATCGAACTCTGGGAGCGGGGTCTTTCGATCGACAGCATCTCCGAGCAGATCGACCGCACGCCGTCTGCAGTGCAGAGCCGGGCGAGCAAGCTGAGGCTCCGCAGGCAGCCCGGAGACAGGTCCCGGTTTGCACCGGTCACCGCTGACGGCAAGGTTATTGGACGGTGGCCGACGATGACCAGCTCCGGGCGTTGATGGCCGCCCGGATCAGCGTAGAGGACATTGCCCGACGCCTCGGCCGAACTATGTCAGCCGTCGAGACACGGCGGAAAAGGCTGTCACAGGCGAGGTCGCCGCGCGTCCAGGTCAGCGACGCCGCGAAGACACGCAGCTGCATGTGCTGCCACACGCCGTTCAAGTCTCGTGGAAAGGGAATCGTCTGTGCGCGCCCTGCGGTTCTTACGCCTCAGGGACGCGGGCACAATACGATTAGGCCGCTTGTGCCTCATTGACCTCGATGCCTTTCTGGCGGGCATATTCGTTGAGGATCGTATCGCACCAAAGCTTCATGCCCTCTTTCTTGAGTCCGAGGTGCTGCGCTCCTCCGTATGCCATCGCGGTGACCTTCGCCTGACGATGCTTCAAAAAGTCGGCGCGCTGCTTGTCGGTAGCGGTGACTGCGAGGGCTTCTTTCTCATCGAGCTCGTGCGCCAGGATCACCGACGCCCCACCCGGCAGTCCGGCCTCGTTGAGGAGCGACGTCAACGCACGACGGCAGTCGTGCAAGCTCCACCAAGGAATGCCAGCCTCTTCCAGCAGGTTCCGCCTCTCGCCGCGCGGGCGGATGGGACGTGGTGCCTCTTCCCTCTTCTTCCTTACCTTCTCGCCCCCCGCGTAGACCTTGGGGATATGCTTCTTGTTCGGCGTCGGCTCGTCGCGAGCCGCTAGGCGATACAGAATGCGATAGACGCCCGAAGCCGTAACGTGGACTTCGCCGCCCTTCGTTTCGCTCGGGAACGCCCACTCATGGCCCGCCGCCGCATGCTTTGCCTTGGCCCTCAACCGATCCACCATGGCCCAGGCATCGCTCGGGATCGGGAGTGCGTGCGACTTGCCTGCTTTCATGACGTCCTTTGCCCAAGCCGCAAGCTTCCAGCCCTCTTCCTTGTCGTCAACGACGTCGTGCGCCAACAGCGACAATCCCGCGTTGGCTCGTTGGCATGTCAGGACGATCCACCACAGACCGGCTAGGGCTGCGTATCCCACGCTGGGCGTCACCTGAGCGCGTCCCGGCAGTGGCCTATCGAGGTATTCCTCGGCCAGCAGGAGGGTTTTCACGATAGCAACGACTTCCGGCTGTCTGTCTCTTGGATTGATCTCGTAAGACGCGTTGATTAGGTCCCACCACCGATCGCCGGCGATACCGCTGTTCTTGTAGTGGTTTCGCCCGCACCACGTCATGACCGCCCGGAAATAGGTCACAGCCTTAATAGCCCCCGCTGGGGACTTGCCGACGGTGGCCAAGATTTCATCGCGGACGTCTTCGATATCACCACGAGTTACAAGCACCGCAGGCTTGTTCATTAGATGAGCGTATGCAGGGCGGTTAAAGGTCAGGCGGTAGTCCTTGACCGTATTTGCCGTGATCCGATCCTTCTCCCGGCATTCGGGCTTTGTTTTGTCGTGAATCGTCTGCTCGATACATTCTCGCAGAGTCCATGTCGTAGGACGCGAGGCCTCTTCCTCGGCAGCCTTGCGTGCGGTCTCCTCTCTCTCGATGAGTTCGGCGGCCGCCTTGCGGACGTCGCCCTTACCCTTGCTGTTGCCGTAATAAACGGACAGGAACGCCTTCACCTGGTCGACCGTCTTTCCGTCGCCGAGCATCGACCTGACAGCCCTAGCGAGTTCTCTCACTTTCGAGAGAGCCGTCAGCCGACGGTCGTTTTCGGGGTATACGTAGCCGATGGTTACGGAGCTATCACGAAAGCGGACGACCCACGCCGCCGTCTTCCCCTGCATCTGTAGACGCAGTCCAGTCTCCTTCTGATCGGCAAAGATCGTGATGTCCTTCCCGAAGCCCTCCTTCTCGGCCTTGTAGGCCATCTGTCGGACGTGGTGGTCCTCGATAGTCAGTTTCTCTGTTGGCATGCCCTACCTTACCCCGCTCCAAATCCCTACCGTTCTCTACCGTCTCTCTACCGTTTTAAAATTGGTTGACAAGAGTATGTGTGGCAGGGATTTTCATATTAGAAAAAGCTTCATTTAAGCTCTTCAGTGTTGACAATGTCCTTGTTTACCAAGGGTTTCATCAACTAGGGTCGTTGACATACGGGGGCTTGTCAACCTACTTTGATTTCCAGACATGAGGATTGAAAATCCGCGTGTCGGTGGTTCAAATCCGCCTCCGGGCACCATTAAGCCGTTGTTATCACTATCGTTTCCATGTCCGCATCGTTTCTAGAACGGCGTCGGTGTCGCATTTACGCGCCGGGTTTGACACCTTTCAATTGTTCAGTTCGGCCTTGAGGTCGGCCACTACGGCGGTTGCCTTCCGGGTTATGTCAGCGCGCGGGAGCAGTGCTTCGCCATCGCTCGGTGGCATGGCCAAGCACGAGCTGAACCGTGCCGCTGTCTTTTCCCATTTCAGCCAGGATCGTTGCGACGGTGTGACGAAGGCTCTTCAGCGTTCGTCCCGGCTGTATCGAACCGTCTTTTTCAAGTGCCTTTTTGAATTTGTCCCAGTTGGTGCTGAAGCCGTTATAGGTCCACGGCTTTCCGATTATCAGGATGAACGGTGGGGCTATCGACAGTCTAACGCTCCCGGCTAATCAGCTACCTCGAATTGCTATCGGCATGATCGGCTTCCTAGCTCGACTGCTGTCCGCTTTGCGGGAATGGTGTCGGGATAGGCCGCGAGGGAGCGCGACGCAGACGCGTCTGCGATGCCGGTCGACGCGGTCAATTGTTGACGAAAGGCCAAGTCATGGGAATGGGTGCTCTCCGAACCGTATTGGCGTTATCCGTTATATGCGCTCACGGCGGCGGCATTCTTGGTTATGACATGGCGACCGGTCGTGGTGCCGTTCAGGGGTTTTTCATGCTGTCGGGATTTCTCATGCAGCTGGTGCTTGCGGAGAAGTACAACCCTCGAAGCGATATGTTTCTATTTTATTCAAATCGCGCACTGCGTATCTATCCAACATATTTTCTCGCATTACTATTCGCCATGATGGTTTCGGCGTGTCTTCTCCCGTATTCATCCGGATTTTTTTATGACATCCGCGCCGCGCTGCCGGCGCTCACCCCCTTCGACTGGATAAGAATAGCGCTCTCCCACATCTTTATCCTGGGGCAGGACGTGTTTGTTTTTGAGCAATTCGATACGTCGTCCTTGCACTACACGTCAGCGGGTGTCGGCAACGCCGCAGAAACATTACTTCTCCTCCCCCCGGCATGGTCGATATCGTTGGAGTTGTCTTTCTATCTTCTCGCACCGTTTCTTGCGCGGCTTTCGACGGTTTGGCTCCTGGTTATCATGGCCGCGGCATTTTCATTGCGTTGCCTCGCCTGGTCGAACGGACTCGACTACGATCCCTGGACCAACCGCTTCTTCCCTTTCGAGATAGCCCTGTTCCTCGGGGGAATGGTTTCCTATCGATGCCGCAACTTTATAATCGGCGCCCTGGGATCTCGCGGGCTGCGACGGATCTTTCCGATTGCCTTACTCGGCGTTTTATCGGTTCACCCCGCCGTTCTTGCGGCAATGGCGCTCCACATAAATGTCGAATTAATCTATCTTGCTTTCTATGGCTTCGTCTTTTGCGTGTTACCCGGCCTGTTCGAACGATCAAGAAGCTCGAAATTCGATAGTTTCCTCGGTTCCTTCTCGTTCCCGGTCTATCTTTTCCATTGGCCGATCCTCTTGGCATACAACGCTTTTGCCGGAACTCATCAAGACATCTACCAAGGCACGTTGCGGACGATTGCCTGTACCGTCATCACGCTCGCCATATCTTATGGGGTCGTCATTTTGGTTGAACTGCCGCTTGAACGAATACGTTCGCGAAGGAACCAATCTGGCAAGCCGGAGGCAGCAGGCTTGGCCCCAGTGCAGCTGGCAACGACGTCGTCGCAGCTTTAAACTGGATCTCGAATCGCTGTCCTCGCCTGATTCCGCAATCGGAATGTTTTCGACATGTGCTCAAAATTCATGGAGCGGCCGGCGCGGGAAACGGCGCCTATTCGCTCAATAACGCGCCTTCCGCCGGGGGTCATATACTTTGCCGACTTCCTTTCCACCGAGGAAGAGAACGCCGTTAAAGCGCGGCTCGACGCCGGTGAATGGAGCAATACCCTCAAGCGTCGCGTGCAGCATTTCGGCTATCTCTATGACTATACGGCGCGAACCGTTACGGCGGACGCCTATCTGGGCAAGTTGCCGGAATGGCTTGAAAAGCTCGCGGAACGATTGGTCGCAAGCGGATATTTCCTCGACTTGCCGGACCAGGTTATCGCGAATGAATATTTTCCGGGCCAAGGCATAAGCGCCCACATCGATTGCGTGCCGTGTTTCGATGATACGATCGTTTCTATAAGCCTCTTGTCCCAGTGCGAGATGGTTTTTCGGGAACGGTCTACGTCCAGGTCGCTTGCTGTGCTGCTCCAACCACGCTCCGGCATAGTGCTGAAGGGGGCGGGCCGTTATGACTGGACACATGAAATTCCCGCTCGAAAGTCGGATGTGGTGGACGGTGTGAAAGTGGCTCGGGACAGACGGATTTCCCTGACGTTTCGGAAGATCACCCGTGCCATCGGGAAACCTTCTTGAAGCAGGCCTCGGCCGCCATCCGGGCCGCCATCCAGATTGTGGGCGGCTTGACGCCCTCATCGTGCGAGGGTGGACGAACAGTCCTTGGTCTGCCACAACCGTCTTGGACGCGACTGCCGATAGTTTTAGATCGGGGTCGGGCAACCGATTGACGTCACGTTGCTGCCGCGAGATCACGCTGGCCGTCCTGTCATGTCGCATTCTCCGATGAGGGCACCGGGTGTGCCTGGTCGGAAGGCGCGCTCTTCGAGGATATCCTGCCGTGGCCAAACAACCGAAACTGGAACATTCCGAACTCTCCGGGGAATATACCGAGGAGGACATCACCGTGCTCGTCGATATCTACCGGCCGGCCGGCACGCAGAACGACTGGAAGCTCGAGGTCGTCACGCAGAACGAGGACCTGTTTGAATGGGACGAACCATTCGCCACGGATCGTGAAGCCTTCGATGAATTCCTCGCCACCGTGGCGCGGGACGGCATACGGTCGTTCCTGGAAGAGGACGACGTGCCGACGACGCACTAACCCGGCTTTCGTACCTACTCCGCAGCTCGCGGAAGGGCACGCGCGGCGGGGAACCTGGGCTGGTTTCCGGAAAACAGCGCTTCGTTGCTTTTCAGCAGCGCCGCCAGACGGTCGAGGGTGATGCGGACTTCGGGGCGTTGGCGGTCGTCGTCGTTGACGGCGAGCCAGATGGGGTGGGTGAGGTCCTCGATCAGGTCGCCCTCACGCATCAGGGCGGGCAGGCTGTCGCCGAGATAGGCGGGCAGCACGCCGCGGCCGGCACCGCCGGCGATCAGCTTCGGCAGGAGTTCCGGGGCGTTGGTCCAGGTGTGGATCTGGCCCTCGCGGTGGCGGAAAACCCATTTTTCCACCGCCGACAGGGCGACCTCCGTGCCGATGGAGATCCAGGGTAGATCGTCACTGGTGCTGGACGCGACCGCGCGGTAGGCGCAATAGGCGACATCGACGGTGCGGCGTACCGCGAAATTGCCGCTCTTCGGCGCGGCGGCGAAAAGCGCGACGGTGCCGCGGCGGAAGGTCAGGTCGTCCTCCGGCAGCCAGCGTTTGCAGCAGAGACGGAAAGCGTCACCCGCGTGGCGGAGCGCTGCGGTATTTTCCGCGACGAAGCCGGAGAGCCAGATATCGCCGGCAATGGAGACGATCGGCAAGGTGAAGGCATCGCCGTGCCATTGGGTAATGTCTGCGACGGTCTTGCGCAGCGTCTGCACGTGTTCCATCAGGAACTGGCCGTCGGGCGCCAGCCGGTAGCCCTGCTGGCTGCGGATGAACAGGGTGCGGCCCATGGTGCGCTCGAGCGCCAGCATGCGCCGGCCGATCGTCGGCGGGCTGATACCGGTGAGCATGGAGGCGCCGGCAAGGCCGCCCTCCGCGGCCACATGATAGAAAAGCTTCAGATCGTCCCAATCGACTTCGCTCACATTCGTCTCCACGTGCCTTGCAAGACTATAGCGGAAAGTCCCGCCTTGCGTATCGAACGCCGGTGAAACGGCCGTTTCACGCCTGCGTCTACGATCCCATCCCGCGCCCGCCTATCTCTCCTGCAACACGGAACACGTTCGCAAGGAGAAGACCATGAGCCCGGAATGGATGATGGCATTCGATATCGCCGCCATGCGGAACGATAAACGCGGGAAGACGCTTGTCGATCCGCTGGAGCGGGCGGAATGGGAAGGGCTTGATCTTGTGTCGCGCCTTTTCTCGCGCTGGCTTTCGGCCGATGGTCGGGAAAGCCGGCGGTATCGCCCGATGCCGCACTTCAAGCCTGCACGCTTCCATCAATGAATTCAATGGGAGCGTCAGATAAACTGGCGTGAACAGAGGCGCGAAACCGGCTAGAGCTTGTCCGCCCATGCGTGGCGAGATCCTGCCGGAGTGATTTGCATGACCCTTATCGAAAGCCTCAGCCCCCGATCGCTGCGCGCGCCGGAAAGCGGGATCGTCGAGGTGGTGAATTATGCGCGCGAGCGCGAGGGGCTGATCCCGCTGTGGGTCGGCGAAGGGGATCTGCCGACGCCGGAATTCATTTCCCGCGCCGCCTCCGATGCGCTGCTGCGCGGCGAGACGTTTTATACCTGGCAGCGGGGCATTCCGGAATTGCGCTCGGCGCTTTCGCGCTACTATGCCCGTCGCTTCGGCGCGGCGCTGCCGGCGGAGCATTTCTATGTCGTCGGCTCCGGCATGCAGGCGATCAAGCTTGCCATCGAAGCGCTCGTTTCGCCGGGCGACGATGTGGTCTACCTGACGCCGGCCTGGCCGAATTTCGCGGCGGCGGCAGAGCTTTCCGGCGCCAATCCCATCGCCGTGACGCTCGATTTTGCCGGCGGGCGCTGGCAGGTGGATCTCGACCGCGTGGAGGCGGCAATCACGCCGAAGACGCGCGTGCTCTTCGTCAACACGCCTTCCAATCCGACCGGCTGGACGGCGACACGCGAGGACCTCGCAAACCTGCTGACGATCGCCCGGCGGCATGATCTCTGGATCATGGCCGACGAGATCTATGCGCTTTATCACTATGCGGGCGGGCGGGCGCCGTCCTTCCTCGACGTGATGGAACAGGGCGACCGCGTCGTCTTCGTCAATTCCTTCTCGAAGAACTGGTCGATGACCGGCTGGCGCGTCGGCTGGATCGTCGCGCCGCCGGAAATCGGCCAGGTTCTGGAAAACCTCATTCAATATTCCACCTCCGGCGTGCCGCAGTTCCTGCAACAGGGCGCGATCGTGGCGCTCGACGAGGGCGACGCCTTCGTGCAGGCGAATGTCGACAAGGCGGCGAAGAACCGCGACGTCTTCTGCGATGCGCTGATCGCCACCAACCGGGTGGAGACGCTGAAGCCGGATGGGGCGCTCTATGCGTTCCTGAAGATCGACGGCGTCACGGATTCGCGGCTCACGGCGCTCGACATCGTCGATCGGACCAATGTGGGCCTGGCACCGGGAACGGCCTTCGGCCCGGGTGGCGAGCTCTTCATGCGGGCCTGCTTCCTGCGCGATCCGAAGGACGTGGCGGAAGCCGCGGATCGCCTTGCCCGCTATATCGCGGCGCGCTGACCGTCAGGACAGGTGGCGGAGCACGACATCAGCGCGCTCCGCCACCGTTACCTTGGGCAGGATGATCGCCTCGTATCCGAGCGCGGGATAGACGTTTTTCAGGCGCTCGTATTCCGCCACCGCCGCGTCGAAGCCGTGCCGGCGTTCCGGGTCGCCCGCATAGATTTCCGGCCAGGGCGGCGTGAGGAAAACCAGCCGGTTGTAGCGATGTTCAGCGGCGAGCGTGGCCAGCACCGGCTCGCCGCTATGTGCCTCAAGCGCGGATGCGGCATCGATCAGGCCGCGGTCGAAGAAGACGAGGCCGGGGTGGTCCTGCATCGCCTCTCTGTCAGCGAGCGCCATGTCGATCGCGCGGCGGGCGAAGGCCGCGAGGTCCTGCCAGGGCAAGGCGCTGCCGCCGGTCGCAAACTCCTGCTGCACGATGCGGCGGCCGGGCTCCTCGACAACGGCATGGCCGCGCTGGCGGAGCGCTTCGAGCAGGGTGGATTTTCCGCCGCCGGAGCAGCCGGAGAGCACGATGAAACGGTCGGACATTTCGTCTATCCTTTGAAGCGAGGGGCGTGCGCGGGGTTGCGTCCGGCCGGTGTGCGGGGTGATATGCCTGCCATTCGGACGATTCGGAGGTTGGCATGGCGGTTCTGGTTACGGGTGGCGCGGGATATATCGGCAGCCACATGGTCTGGGCGCTCGTCGATGCCGGGGAAGAGGTCGTCGTGCTCGACCGGCTTTCCACCGGCTTCCGTTGGGCCGTGGCGCCCGAGGCGCGGTTCTACGAGGGCGACATCGCCGATCCGGCCGTGCTGGCGACGATCTTTGCGGAAAACCGCATCGATGCGATCATCCATTTCGCCGGGTCGATCATCGTGCCGGAATCGGTCGCCGATCCCCTCTCCTATTACGAGAACAACACCGTCAAGTCACGCGCGCTGATCGCGGCCGCCGTCGCGGCGAAGGTGCCGCATTTCGTGTTCTCCTCCACCGCCGCCGTCTACGGCACGCCCGATGGCACCGAGCCGGTGCTGGAAAGTGCGGCCCTTCGGCCGGAATCGCCCTATGGCTCCTCGAAGCTGATGACCGAGATCATGCTGCGCGATACCGCCGCCGCGCATGACTTCACCTATACGGCGCTGCGCTATTTCAACGTCGCCGGTGCCGATCCACGCGGGCGCACCGGCCAGTCGACGGCGGGCGCCACGCATCTCATCAAGGTCGCCAGCGAAGCCGCACTCGGCAAGCGCAACGGTATGGACGTCTACGGCACGGATTATCCCACACCGGACGGCACCTGCGTGCGCGACTATATTCATGTCACCGACCTTGCCAATGCGCATCTCAAGGCCTTGCAGCGCATGCGGGCCGGCGGCGGCTCGATCGTCGCGAACTGCGGCTATGGTCGCGGCTTTTCCGTGCTGGAGGTGCTGGAGCAGGTGAAGGCGGTGTCCGGCGTGGAGTTCCCGGTGCGTTTTGCCGCCCGCCGGCCGGGCGATGCGGTGCTCATCGTCGCCAATCCGTCGGTCGCGATGAAGGAACTCGACTGGAAGCCCGAGCATGATAACCTCGCCTTCATCGTGCGCACGGCGCTCGATTGGGAAGATCATCTCGGCAAGCGAAATCAGCTGTAAGATTCAGGCTTCGCCGAGCAGCTTCTTTTCGTGCTCGATGGCGTGCTGGATGAGCTCAGCCCAGATTCCTTCGTAGAAATCGCCGTCGAGGCCGTGGTCCGTCGCATTGCGTTGCGCGTTGTCGCGCACTTCTTTCACGCGCTCCGGCACGTCGGCGGGGATGCCGAGGCCGACCTTGATCTCGGCCGCGCGGTTGATGAAGCTCCAGCGTTCGGCGAAGAGCGCCATCAGCGCCTGGTCGACCCGGTCGATGTTTTCCCGGATGTCCGTCATCGTCGTGCAGTCTGCCGCAGTCTTCACCATGCCGGTCTCCTTCATGGGCAACCGGATAGCAGAGGAATGTTTGGGGGGAAAGGCATCTCTCTGTCGCGAGACACTAGGCCACATGCAGGTCCGGGGGTTAAGCGAAAGGAGGGTGCGGTCCTGTCTTCCACTTGCGGACCTGCATGCTGGCCGAGGCGGAACCTAGGCATGTAAGCTGGCGCGAAGCTGGCTAATTTAACGTTACGTAAGGTTACGTGCCGATGACGAGCTTGATGGCGAAGCCGAGGATCGTCACCGCCAGCACGCCGCCCGCCCAGAGCCCGAAGAACCACAGAAGTTTTCGCGCGGTGGAATTCTCCGTCATCAGTGATAGCCCTCCTCCGGATCGACCTTGCCGCGGAAGACCCAGTAGGCATAGGCGGTGTAGCCGAGGATCATCGGCACCAGCACGACCGCACCGACGAGCAGGAAGGCGAGGCTTTCATGCGGGGCGGCGGCCTCCCAGATCGTCAGCGAGGTCGGCACGATATAGGGATAGAAGCTGATGCCGATGCCGGCGAAACCGAGCACGAAGAGGCCGAGCGCCGCAAGGAACGGCCGGGAATCATGCTCGGTGCGCAGGCCATGGATCAGCAGCGCGAAGCAGCCAAGCACGAGCAGCGGCACCAGCAGGCTGAAGATGACGGTCGGCCAGCCGAACCAGCGTTCGAAATAGAGCGGCTCGAGGAAGGGCGTCCACAGGCTGACGATGCCCATGGCCAGAAGCATGCCGATGCCTGCCCTCAGCGCGTAACGCCGCGCGCGTTCGGCAAGCGGGCCGCTCGTCTTCATCACCAGCCAGGTGGCGCCGAGCAGTGCATAGCCGACGAGGAGTGCGAAGCCGGTCGCGATGGAGAACGGCGTCAGCCAGTCCCACCAGCCGCCGGTATAGGCGCGGTTTGCTACCGGAATGCCCTGCACCAGCGCGCCCAGCGCCACGCCTTGCGAGAAGGCCGCGACCATCGAGCCGCCGGCAAAGGCGATGTCCCAGAGGAACTCGCCGCGCTTGGTGCGCCAGCGATATTCGAAGGCGACGCCGCGGAAGATGAGGCCGAGCAGCATCAGCACGAGCGGCATGTAGAGCGCCGGAAGGATCGTCGCATAGGCGAGCGGGAAGACCGCCATCAGCCCGCCACCGCCGAGTACCAGCCATGTCTCGTTGCCGTCCCAGACGGGGGCGACGGAGTTCATCATCACGTCGCGGTCGTGTTTTTCCTTGAAGAAGGGAAAGAGGATGCCGACGCCGAGATCGAAGCCGTCGAGGATGACGTAGGCGAGCACCGCAAAGGCGATGATGGCCGCCCAGATGAAGGGAAGGTCAAGCGCCATGGTGGTGGCTCCCGGGTTTGGTGGCGATGGCAGCTGCGGGCGTGATGCCGGCGGTGCGGAGCGGGCCGTCCTGAAGATCGGGCATCGGATCGCGCGGCAGGCGACCCATCAGGCGCAGGATGTAGAAGGTGCCGGCGCCGAAGACGAGGAAATAGACGACGATGAAGGCGATGAGCGAGGTCGCGACGGCGGGCGCATCGATGGGTGCCACGGAATTCGCCGTCAGCAGGTGGCCGTAGACCGTATAGGGCTGGCGGCCGACCTCCGTCGTCACCCAGCCGGCGAGCACGGCGACGAAGCCGGCAGGACCCATCAGGACGGCGGCGCGGTGCAGCCAGCGGTTCTCGCCGAGCGAGCCCCGCCACCGACACCACAGCGACCAGAGCCCGATGCTTAGCATGGCGAAGCCGATACCGACCATGATTCGGAACGCCCAGAAGACGATGCCGACCGGCGGGTGCAGCTCCTTCGGCACGGAATCGAGGCCGGCGAGCGGGGCGTTCAGCTCATGTTTCAGGATGAGGCTCGAAAGCTTCGGGATCTCGATCGCGTAGTCGACGCGCTGTTCGGCCGAGTTCGGAATGCCGAACAGGATGAGCGGTGCGCCGTCCGGATGGCTCTGGTAGTGCCCCTCCATCGCCATCACCTTGACCGGCTGGTGTTCCAGCGTGTTGAGACCGTGCATGTCGCCGGCAAAGATCTGGATGGGCGCGACGATCGCCGCCATCCACATGGCCATGGAAAACATCTTTTTCGCGCGCTTCGGGGCATCGCCACGCAAGAGATGGTAGGCGCCGACGCCACCGACGACGAAAGCGGTCGTGAGATAGGCGGCGAGCACCATGTGCACCAGCCGGTAGGGGAAGGACGGATTGAAGATCACCGCCCACCAGTCGGTGGGCACGAACTGGCCGACATCGTTGACCGCAAAGCCGGCCGGTGTCTGCATCCAGGAATTGGCGGCGAGAATCCAGGTGGCGGAGATCAGCGTGCCGACGGCGACCATGAGGGTCGCGAAGAAATGCAGCTTCGGACCGACGCGGTTGAGGCCGAACAGCATGACGCCGAGGAAGCCCGCCTCCAGGAAGAAGGCCGTCAGCACCTCGTAGCCCATCAGCGGTCCGATGACCGGCCCGGCCTTGTCGGAGAAGACGCTCCAGTTCGTGCCGAACTGGTAGGACATGACGATACCGGAGACGACGCCCATGCCGAAGGCGAGCGCGAAGATCGTCTTCCAGAAATTGAACAGGGCGAAATAGACCTCGTCCTTCGTCCAGAGCCACAGCCCTTCCAGCACGGCGAGATAGCTCGCAAGGCCGATCGAGAAGGCCGGGAAGACGATGTGGAACGACACCGTGAAGGCGAACTGGAATCGGGCGAGCAGCGTTGCGTCCAGCGATTCGAACATGGACCGCGTCCTTTCATGAGGCTGCCGCAGGTGACTGCACGCTGCGGCTGCACGAAAGAATGCGGCCTAAAACAGGCAAAGGTCAATTCGCCGGCCTCGCCCACGTTGCCGCACCGCGACAATCGCCCGCGTGCGGCATTTCGGCCGCCGCCGACGGGCCACGCCGAAACGAACGAAGCCCCCGGCGGGTCACCGGGAGCTTCGAGACGGGAATGGCGAAAGATCTTCGTCGCTCAGCGATCGGCCAGCGTGGAGCTGTCGAGGCCAGGATAATAATCGCCATCGGCCGGGCCGATACGCTTCGTTCGAACATCTTGCGTCGTATAGGCATGCGGGTTGCGTTGGCGCTTTTCCGCAATCATCCGGTCCTGTTTGGCGCTGGGCCAGATACCTTCGTAGTAGCTACCGCCGGCCAGCGTGGCGGCACCATCGGCCAGCGCGGCGGAACCGCCGAAGAGCGTGGCAGCCACCAGCGTGGTGGCGAAGGCGAGGTTAAGGGTCTTGGTCATTGTCGTGGTCCTGATTCAGTCTTGAGAGGAATATCGGAATAAAAGCCGGGTCAGCGGTCGTTGCGATCGACGCCGCGGTAGTAGTCGCCGTTGGCCGGGCCGATATTTTCAGTGGTCCGGGTGCTCGTCACTGCATCGCCGTTGCGAATGCTCTGCGTGGTGAAACGGTCGATCTTCTGGCTTTGGGTCGGCTCGCGGGAGACACCCGAATAGTAGTCGCCGTCACCACCGGCGAAGGCTGCGGTGCCGCCGAAAACGGAGGCGGCGACGAGAGCGGCGGCAAAGGTCTTGTTAAGGGTCTTGGTCATTGTGGTGTCCTTTTCCTATAAGCTTTTGATATGTCTCTGCTTCAAAACTGACGGGCGAATTTCACCGCGGCCGCGTGACAACGCGCGCTGGTGGCGGGGTCGGTGGGGAGCGCCTTTCCGTCGGCACGCTTCGACATCGTCATCTCCCATCAGTCTTCCGGGAGCGTTATGTCGCTCTCGTGAAATAAAGATGGTCCCTCAAATTGAAGGATGGAAGGGTCTCAAATTGGAAACAGGCGTCAACGTTTATTGAACGATGAAAACCGTGCTTGCGGAGCACAACCGGAGGCGCCAGAAAATGAACAAACCGTCCGGATGGACGGTTTTTTTATCAAATTGGAGCTCTGGCAATACACTGATTTCAAATGGGGAATTTTAAGGTGCTTCGCGCGGCTACAGCGCCTGCGCGGCAAAGGTGCAGCGAGACGGTGCGCTTTTAACGATTGTGGCGCTAAAAATCCGCAGCGCGATTTCAAGGGTTTCACGAATGTGTGACGCCGCAAAAATCGGCAGAAAGACCCGCCCCGGCGGGCCTCAATTGTGGCCGGATTGTGTCGCTCAGCCGGCCCGGAGGTAGTGTTCGGCAAGCTCCGTCCAGAAGGCCGCGCCGACCGGCAGGAGATCGTCGTTGAAATTGTAACCGGGGTGGTGGAGCGACTTGTCGTTCTCGCCACCCTTGCCGCCGAGGAAGAAATAGGTGCCCGGCCGTTCCTTCAGCATATAGGCGAAATCCTCGCTGCCCATGAAGGGGCGGGCAAGGTCGACGACCTTGTCGGCGCCGGCAAAGCGGATGGCGAGTTCGCGCACCAGGTCCGTCTCGGCCGTATGGTTGACCGTCGCGTCGTAGAAGCGCTGGTAATCCACCGTCGCCGTCATGCCGTAGCTTTCGGCCTGGCGCGAGGCGATGAGGCAGATGCGGCGCTCCAGCTCGTCGCGCACCGCGGGATCGAAGGAGCGGATACCGACGACGATTTCGGCGCGGCTCGGGATGATGTTGCTGGCAGAGCCCGAATGGAAGGAGCCGACCGTCACCACCGTCGGATCGAGCGGGTGGATGTTGCGCGAGACGATGGTCTGGAGCGCCATGACGATGGAGGCGCCGCAGACGATCGGGTCCAGCGTCTCCTGCGGCTCCGCGCCGTGGCCGCCGACGCCGTTCACCGTGATGCGTGCCTCGTCGACCGCCGCCATGATCGGGCCGTCACGCAGCCCGAACTGGCCGAAGGGCAGGCCCGGCTCGTTGTGCAGCGCGAAGACGGCGTCGCAGGGGAATTTGTCGAAAAGCCCCTCCTCCACCATGATCTTGGCGCCGCCGAAATTTTCCTCCGCCGGCTGGAAGATCAGGTGCACGGTGCCGTCGAAATTGCGCCGTTCGGCGATCGCCTTTGCCGCACCGAGCAGCATGGTCGTGTGCCCGTCATGGCCGCAGGCATGCATCTTGCCCGGCGTCTTGCTGGCATAGGGAAGACCGGTCTCCTCGAAGATCGGCAGGGCGTCGATATCGGCGCGAATGCCGATCGACTTGCGGCTGGTGCCGTTCACCAGTGTCGCGACCAGGCCGGTCTTGGCGAGGCCGCGCGTGACCTTGTAGCCGTAGCTTTCCAGATGGCGCGCGATGACATCGGAGGTGCGCACCTCTTCAAGGCCCAGTTCCGGGTGCTCGTGCAGGTCGCGGCGGATCGCCACCATTTCGGGCATGGAATTTTTGAGCGTCGTATGGATCGTCATTTCAGGCACCACGTGTGGGAATTTTGCTCTCGAAATAGCGGAAGGCGGCCACCAGGATGGCGGTCAGGCAGAGATAGATGAGCGCCAGCAGCAGCAGCGGCTCATAGGTAATGTAGGTCTCCTGCCGCACCTTGGAGATGACGGCATAGAGGTCGATGACGGTGATCGTCGCCACCAGCGGCGTCGCCTTCAGCTGCAGCACGGTCTCGCCGTTCAGCGTCGGCAGGGCACGGTGCACGGCGCGCGGCAGCCAGATGCGGCGGAAGACGGTGAAGGGGCTCATGCCATAGGCACGCGCGGCCTCGAGCTCGCCCGGCGGCACGCCGGCGAAAGCGCCGCGCATCACCTCGCCCTCATAGGCGGCAAAGGAGAGGGTCAGCGCCGCCACGCCGTAAGGCCAGGCTTCGCGCAGATAGGGCCAGAGGAAGGAATTGCGGATTTCCGGAAACTGCGGGAAGAGCGAGCCCAGACCGTAATAGAGCAGCCAGAGCTGCAACAGCAGCGGCGTGCCGCGGATGACCGTGCAGAAGACCCGCGCCAGCGCCTTGAGCGGCCACGGCCCCGTCACCTGCACCAGGCCGATCGGCACGGCGAGAATGAAGCCGAGCATCGCGGTCGAAAACAGCATCAAGAGCGTCACACCGGCGCCATGGGCGAGGCGGCCGGAATATTTCGGCACCCAGTCCCAGCGCATGAACCAGACGATGCAGAAGACGAGGATCGCGGCGATCGCCATCAGCACGATGCGATGCGGTTTGAACATGCTCGCCTTCGTCGGCAGTTCGGTCAGCGCGAGGGCGGTAACGGTCGGATCGCTCATCAGGCGGTCCTCGCCATGCCGCGCCGGTAATGGCGCTCGATGAAGCCGATCAGCACGTTGGAGACCAGCGTGATCATCAGGTAGAGCACGCCGGCCGCGCAGAAGAACAGCAGGTAGGCCTTGGTGCTGCCGGCCGCCTGGCGGGTAACCAATGTCAGTTCGCTGAAGCCGACGACGGCGAGAAGCGCCGTGTCCTTGGTGGCGATCAGCCAGAGATTGGAGAGGCCGGGAATGGCGTGCGGCAGCATGGCCGGCAGCGTGATGCGGCGCATGACCTGGAACGGCGACATGCCGTAGGCGCGTGCCGCCTCCATCTGCCCCGCCGGCACCGCCTTGATCGCGCCGCGCAGAACCTCGGTGGAATAGGCGCCCTGCACGACGCCGATGACGAAGATGCCGGCCGCAAGCCCGCTGATATCGACGGGGCCGAAGCCGACGAGCGCCGAGAGTTGGTTCAGCACGTCCGTGCCGGCATAATAGAGGATGAGGATCAGCACGAGCTCCGGCACCGCCCGCACCAGTGTGGTGTAGACCTCGAGCAGATCCTTGGTGACCGGGCCACCATAGAGCTTGCCCATGGCGCCGCCCGTGCCGAGGATCAGGCCGAGCGCATAACCGCCGACGGCAATCTGGATGGAATTCCACAACCCCGCCAACAACACCCCGCCCCAGCCGGGCGGCTCAAGCGCAAGCAGGCTCCAGTTGATCAGCGATCCGGCATCGGCCATTAGGTTTCCTTCATTCCTTCAGAGGAATCGCATTGCTGCGGCCTCCCCACCCTCCCCTCGAGGGGGTGGGGTGACGCGGCCTCTCCGGAAGCTACGCCGGTGCGGATGGGGTCGCCCCCACCCGCCGCTTTGCGGCGACCTCCCCCTCAAGGAGAGGTAGGCAGCCTCAGCCGCCGTAGATGTCGAAGTCGAAATACTTCTTCGAGAAGGTGTCGTAGGTGCCGTTGGCGCGGATCGTCTTGATGGCGGCGTTGATCTTGTCCTTCAGTTCCGTCTCACCCTTGCGCAGGCCGACGCCGACGCCAAGCCCGAGGACTTCCGGATCGTCCTTGACCATGCCTTTCATGTCACAGCAGGCGGCACCCTGCTCGCTCTTGAGGAACTCCAGCATTGCGACGGAGTCGGCCTGCACCGCGTCGATGCGGCCGGAGGCGAGGTCGTTGTTGGCCTCGTCCTGCGTCTGGTATTCCTTGATCGTCACACCGGCCGGCGCAAAGTACTTGTTGGCATAGACCTGGTGGATGGTCGCTATCTGTACGCCGAGCGTCTTGCCGGCGAGGCCTTCCGGCGTCGGCTCGAACTTGGCGTCCTTCGGCCCGATGACGCCGGGAAGCGAGTTGTAGTATTTGTCGGAGAAGTCGATCGTCTGCTGGCGCTCCGCCGTGACCGACATGGAGCCGATGATCATGTCGATCTTGTTGGTGGTCAGCGCCGGGATGATGCCATCCCAGGAGACCGGCGTGATGACGCAGTCGAGCTTCGCTTCGGCGCAGATCGCCTTCATGAAGTCCACTTCCCAGCCCTGCCAGTTGCCGGAGGCATCCGGCGAGGTGAAGGGCGGATAGGGCTCGGCGGCAAAACCGACGCGGACCTGCTGGGCAGCCGCGCCCGAAATGGCCGCGAGGCCGATCGCGGCGGCAAGGGCGATTGTCTTCAAGGCACTCTTCATGATTTTCCCTCTGTTGGTTTTTTTGGTTCTCAGTGGATGGAGCTGATGAATTTCTTCAGCCGCTCCGATTTCGGCGATCCGAACAGTGCGTCCGGCGGGCCTTGTTCCTCGATGACCCCGTTGGCCAGGAAGACGACGTGGCTCGCGACATTGCGCGCGAACTTCATCTCGTGCGTGACGAGGATCATCGTGCGCTTCTCCTTGGCGAGGTCGCCGATGACGGAGAGCACTTCGCCCACCAGTTCGGGATCGAGCGCGGAGGTCGGTTCGTCGAAGAGCATGACATGGGGCTGGATGGCGAGCGCGCGGGCGATGGCCGCGCGCTGCTGCTGGCCGCCGGAGAGGAAGGCGGGATAGGCGTCGCGCTTCTCGTAGAGCCCGACGCGGCGCAGCAGCGCCTCGGCGCGGGAGATCGCCTCGTCCTTCTTGACGCCCAGCACATGCACGGGCGCTTCGATGACGTTTTCGAGGATGGTCATGTGCTGCCAGAGATTGAAGCTCTGGAACACCATGCCGAGGCGGGAGCGCAGGCGCTGCACCTGCTTGCGGTCGGATGGCGTCATGCCGCCGTGGCCATCCTTCTTCATGGCGATCGTCTCGCCATGGATCGTCACCGATCCGGCGCTCGGCAGCTCCAGCATGTTGATACAGCGGAGAAACGTGGACTTGCCGGAACCCGAACCGCCGATGATGGCGATGACATCGCCCTCATGCGCGGTGAGTGATACGCCCTTGAGAACTTCAAGCGGCCCGAAGCGCTTGTGCAGGTCCCTGACCGCGATAGCCTCGGCGCGTTCCGTCATCGTGGAGAGGTCTCCAGCGCACGGAAAATCGATGCATGGATCATGCCAAACTTCCCCTGTTTTTCAGCGTTCCCGCGGGCATCTTCGGCCCGTCGTGGCGTCTTGTGGAAAGCATCGTGGCACTTGTTAAGAAATTATTCAAGCGTATAATAGGTCAAACGCTGACTTTTCTGGCAGCGCCCGCCCATGATCAAATTTCCATGAGGAGCAGTGAATGACCGCCTACGGTTCGCAGGAAATGTCGGCCCCCCTGATGCGCGTTCTGATGCGCCGCCCCGGCGAGAGCCTGAAGGGGGCCGATGCCGCCAAGTGGCACTACGGCCCGACCTTCGACGGCGCGCGTGCCGTGCACCAGTACAAGGCCTTCGCCGAGCTAGTCGAAAAATCCGGCACCGAGATCATGTGGCTGGAGGACGAGGGCGACGGGCTGGCCGACGCCATGTTCACCCACGACCCGTCGCTGATGTCCGACCATGGCGCGATCCTGCTTCGCATGGGCAAGCCGCTGCGCGTCGCCGAAACCGCCCTGCACGAAAAGGCCTATGCCGAGCGCCAGATCCCGATCCTCGGCCGCATCCAGGGTGAAGGCACGGTCGAAGGCGGCGATTGCATCTGGCTCGACGCCAAGACGCTGATCATCGGCCGCGGCGTGCGCACCAACCAGGAAGGCATCGACCAGATTTCCGCCATCCTCGCGCCGCACGGCATTTCGGTGCTCGCCTACGATCTGCCGCTCTGGCATGGCGAGGAGGCCTGCCTGCACCTGATGAGCGTGATGAGCCCGCTTGCGGAAGACCTCGCGCTCGTCTTCGCGCCGCTGCTGCCGGCGGCCTTCTACCAGTTGCTCAAGAAGCGCGGCATCCGGCTCATCGAGGCGCCGGCCGACGAGTTCCATGCCAGCAACGGCCTGTCGCTCAACGTGCTGCCGACCCGGCCTTACGAAGTCATCATGGTGGAAGGCTTCCCGGCCACCAAGGCGGCGATGGAAGCGGCCGGCTGCACCGTCGAGACCTTCGAGGCGGATGCGCTGTGCATCGCCTGCGAAGGCGGCCCGACCTGCCTGACGCGGCCGGTGCTGCGCCGGGCGGCCTAAAGCAGTTCCAGCAAAAGTGTGCGCGGTTTTGCGTCCGGAACTGCGTAAAAACTAGAGGAGAGCCGATGGCCCGCCGGACCTTTCATCGCGCCCCCGAGGCTGAACGCCGCCACGACCTGATCGAGGCGACGCTCGACTGCATTGCCGAATACGGCCTGGAGGGCGCGACGGTCCGGCAGATCGCCATCAAGGCGGGCGTGACGGCGGGCCTCATCCGGCACTATTTCCAGTCGAAGGAGCATATCCTTCAGGAGGCCTATCGCATCGTCATCGGCCGTCTCACCGAAAAGGCCGAGCGGGTGACGGGCGATGCGGAAACGCGGCTGCGCGACTTCATCGTCATCAACCTGACGGAGCCGGTCGCCAACAGCCGCAGCCTCTCGCTCTGGGCCTCGTTCATCAGCCGGGTCAGCGTCGATCCCGAACTCGCCGCCATCCACCGTGAAGGCTATCTGAGCTTTCGCAACGCGCTGGAAAGCCTGCTTGCCGATTTCCTGGCCGAGCGCGGCAAGGATGCCTCGCCGGAGCGCTGCCGAACGCTTGCCATCGCCATCAACGGCCTGCTCGACGGGCTGTGGCTGGAAGGCTGCCTTGCCGGCGAGCTTTTCGGCGAGAGCGAGCTGGTCGAGATCGCGCTCAACTCGATCGAAACGCTGCTGGGACTACGCCTGAGGCCGGTCGACGCGACGAGCGCCTGAACCTAAACGACATCAATTGAAATGCGGAGAACGGCCATGCGCTATGCATCCATCACAGACCGGCTTCAGAATCTCGGCTCGGAAAAATGGGCCATCCATGCCGAAGCGCGGCGGATGAAGGCCGAGGGCAAGCCGATCATCGAGCTCACCATCGGCGAGCCGGACGTGCCGCCGGACCCGATGCTGCTGGCCGAGGCCGTGCGGGCCATGCATGCCGGCCGCTACCGGTACTCCAACGGCCGCGGCGAGCCCTCCATCGTCGATGCGCTGGTGCGCAAGTATCGCAAGCGCCGCAGCGACGTGACCGCCGAAAACGTGCTCTGCTTCCCCGGCACCCAGACCGCCCTCTTCGCCGTCATGCTCGGCCTTGTCGAAGCGGGCGATGCCGTGCTCGTCGGCGACCCGCTCTATGCGACCTATGAGGGCGTGATCCGCTCCACTGGCGCAGCGCAGATCCCCGTGCCGCTGCGGCCCGAAAACGGCTTTCACATGAAGGCCGCCGATCTCGAAGCCGCCATCACGCCGGAATGCCGCGTGCTGCTGCTCAACACGCCGCACAACCCGACCGGCGCGGTTCTCACCGCCGACGAGATCGCCGAGATCGGCGCCGTCTGCCGCAAACACGACCTGTGGATCGTCTGCGACGAGGTCTACGAACAGCTCGTGTTCGGCGCGACCTTCGCCTCGCCCTTCGACAATCCCGACCTTGCCGAACGCACCATCGTCGTCTCCTCCATTTCGAAGTCCCATGCCGCCCCGGGCTTTCGCAGCGGCTGGGCGATCGGGCCTGCGGATTTCTGCACGCGGCTGCTGTCGGTGTCCGAAACCATGCTGTTCGGCGGCCAGCCCTTCATCGCCGACATGACGGCCTATGCGCTCGACAATCCGATCGCCACCGCCGCCACGATGCGCGAGACCTACAAGGCGCGCGCCGCCCGCTTCGTCGCCGCCCTTTCGCGTGCGCCCGGCCTCGTGCCGCTGCCGCCGGAGGCCGGCATGTTCATCGTCGTCGACGTCGCCGAAACCGGCATGAGCGGCGAGGACTTCGCCTGGGCGCTGCTCGGCGAGGAACTGGTCGCCGTGATGCCGGGTTCGTCCTTCGGAGACGAGGCGGAAGACTATATCCGCCTCAGTTTGACCGTACCCGATGCCCATATCGACGAGGCCTGCCGGCGCATTGCAGCGCTTGCCGCCCGATCCGCAAGCCCGAAGGAGCGCCGCGCATGACCACCAAAACCGTAGGCGAAGTTCTCGTCGACCTGCTGGAGGCCAATGGCGTCGACGTCGTGTTCGGCATTCCGGGCGTGCACACGGTCGAGCTCTATCGCGGGCTCGCCGCCTCGAAGATCCGCCACATCACGCCGCGCCACGAACAGGGCGCCGGCTTCATGGCGGATGGTTATGCCCGCGTTTCCGGCAAATCCGGCGTAGCCCTCGTCATCACCGGTCCGGGCCTCACCAACACCATCACGGCGATGGCGCAGGCGCGGCAGGATTCCGTGCCGATGCTGGTGATATCGGGCGTCAACAAGCGCGATTCGCTCGGCCATGGCCGCGGCCTCCTGCATGAGCTGCCGGACCAGCAGGGCATGATGAAGACGCTGGCGCTCTACTCGCACACGCTGCTCAACCCGGCCGACCTGCCGCTCGTCGTCGAGCGTGCCTTCGCCGTGCTGCTCTCCGGCCGCCCCGGCCCGGTGCATATCGAAATCCCGACCGACGTGATGGCCAAGCCCATCGAGACCGGCAGTTTTCCGCGTGCCGTCGCGACCCGTCCGCGCGCCGATGCGGAAACCCTGCAGCGCGCGGCGATCCTCTGCACCAATGCGACGCGGCCCGTGATCCTCGCCGGCGGCGGTGCGGTGACGGCGGAAGAAGAGATTCGTGAGCTTGCGGAGCGCATCGGCGCCCCGGTCGTCACCACGGTCAATGCCCGCGGCATGCTGGCCGGCAATGCGCTCTGCGTGCCGGCGAGCCCAAGCCTCAAGGCCGTGCGCCGGCTGCTTGCCGATGCCGACCTCGTCGTCGCCTTCGGCACGGAATTCGGCCCGACCGACTACGACATCAATGTCGATGGCGGTTTTCCGCAGCTGAAGACGCTGATCCGCATCGATATCGACGCCGCACAGCTTGCCCGCACGCCGCAATCGGGCCTGTCGATCTTTTCCAGCGCCAAGACGGCGGCGGCCGGGATGCTGGGTTTCCTCGAAGGGCACAAGCCGATCGGCAACGGCGCGGCGCGCGCCGAAACCGCGCGCAAGAACGCCTGGAAGGAGCTGACGCCGAAGATGCAGGTGGAGGTGGGCGTCATCGACGCGGTCTGGCGCGCGCTGCCGAAGGCGATCATCGTCGGGGATTCCACCCAGGCCGTCTATGCCGGCAACTACTATTGCGATGCGCCGCGCGCGCGCAGCTGGTTCAATGCGGCGACGGGGTATGGCGCGCTCGGTTTCGCCCCGCCGGCGGCGATCGGTGCTGCCCTTGCCGAGCCCGATGCGCCGATCATCTGCCTCGTCGGCGATGGCGGCCTGCAATTCTCGCTGTCGGAAATCGGCTCGGCCGTCGATGCCGATGCCCGCGTGATCTTCCTCGTCTGGAACAATGACGGTTACCAGGAGATCGAGAACTACATGGTCGATGCCGGCATCACGCCGGAAGGGGTCAAACCCTCCGCCCCCGACTTCATCGCCATCGGCACCGCCTATGGCGTGCCCTCCGAACGGCTCGCGGACGTGCGCGATCTGCCGGCGGCGCTGGAGCGGGCGGGTTCGCGCAACGGCCCGAGCCTCATCGAAATCCACCAGACGAAGACGGCCGGCGCGACGGCCTGATTCGCGGGCTCGGTGCGCCCGGCGACAAAAACGGCTCTGGCCGGGGCGGATGATCCCGCTCCGGCAAAGCCTGAAATCTCCGGGGTTTCGGCCGGGCGGACGCCTCGTTCGGCCGCCTTGCTTTGCAAAACCGTCGTTTATTTGTCATGGATGGCCGCGCTGTTTGCCGCCCACCCGCGTCGACGGCGATGGCAACGGGCTCGGGCAAAGGTTGACGGACCAGCAGAAACTTCCACGACCTGTCTATCAAAGGGTGCCGCCCGGTGCGCGGCCGCCTGCGCCGTCGCTTGTCCAGAAGGTGCTCGACTGGGTGCCGATGCGCGACTTCCTGGCGGCGCAGGCGGGCTTCACCGGACGGTTCAACCGCGCGGTCAAGCGACTCGATCGCGAGGGCGGCCCGGCACTCCCGGCCGCGCAAAGCCATTTCCATTTCGGCGAACGGCTGGTCATCCCCGTCGCCGCAAAAAGCCTGACGACGCGGCTTCGCGACAATATTTCCGATCGCGGCCGGTTGCGCTGGATCGGCACGCATTTTCTCGACGGCAGCGACTGGAGCGGGATCGTCGAACCGCTGGAAAACTCCTCCTCCCATGCGGAGATCCTGGAACTCATCCGCACGCGGCAGGATTTTCGCGCGGGCGCACGCTATCGCGGCTATGCAAAACGCATCGACGATGGCGGCATCGTCAAGCGCAACCGCATCGTCATCGACACGATCGACAAGCTCGACAACTATTTCGAATACTACCTGGCGCTGATCGCCGACATCGAGACGAACGGCATCGTGCCGCATTCCGATCTCGGCCTGCTCGGCCAGACCGGCCGGCGCCACCGCTGGACGCGCACGCTCTGGCAGGACCTCGCCGAACGGGACATCGGGGTGGCGATCGATGCGGAAGGCCGCCTCGTCCGCCACACCAACGGCAAGCACCGCATGGCGGCAGCACTCGCGCTCGGCATCGAGCGCATCCCGGTCGAAATCCGCCTCGTGCATGCCGGCTGGCTCCGGCAGCAGGCCGACCGGCTCGGCCTTTCCCCAGCCGATGCCCTGCTCGCGACGCTCGAACAGGCCCGTGCCACGGGCTGGCCCGCAACGTAAAAAGGCCCGGCGAACCGGGCCTTCTCGACATATCGGCCTGCGAAACCTCAGACGGCTGAACGGCTCTTCAGAAGGTCGCGAATTTCGGTGAGGAGCAGCACGTCTTCCGGCGGCGGCGCGGGCTCGGCGGCACCGGCGGCCTTTTCCTTTTCCAGCGAAGCGCGCATGCGGTTCACACCCTTGATCATCAGGAAGATGATCCAGGCGAGGATCAGGAAGTTGATGAGGACGGTGATGAAGCTGCCATAGGCGAAGACGGCGCCCTGCTCGCGGGCGGCGGCGAGCGACGTTGCCGTCACATTGCCGGAGAGCGCGATGAAGTAGTTGGAAAAGTCGAAGCCACCCCCGGTCAAAGCACCGACGATCGGCATGACGAGGTCGTTGACGATGGATTCGACGATCTTGTTGAAGGCTGCACCAATGATGACACCCACGGCGAGGTCCATGACATTGCCGCGGGCGATGAACGCCTTGAACTCATTGAGCATGCGGGTCTCCTTTTGCTGCGACGCAAGGGCAACCTAGTGTAGTTTTTCACGGGAGGAAACTGGGGCCTATCAATATCTAGGGGTTTACGCACCGTGTATTTCAGCCCCCAACCTTAGACGCAATTTCTTTCCCGGCGTCTTTGGCCTATTCTGCGCAAAGAAGGCCGAAGGACTGCGGGAGGAAGCATGCCGGGCTCGCTGATATTCGCCTTGGCGCTGGCCTATCTGCTGCTGCTCTTCGCGGTTGCAAGTTACGGCGACCGCAAGGCCAAGCGTTCCGGCCATACATCCAAGGGCCGGCCGCTGGTCTATGCGCTGAGCCTTGCGATCTACTGCACGTCCTGGACCTATTTCGGCGGCGTCGGCCTCGCGACCACGCACGGCCTGGAATTCGCCGGTATCTATATCGGCCCGATCCTGATGTTCACGCTCGGCATGCCGCTGGTGCGCCGCATCGTGACGCTGGCGAAATCCGAACGCCTCACCTCGATCGCCGACTTCGTCGCCGCCCGCTACGGCAAGAATCCCGGCGTCGCCGCCGTCGTCGCGCTGATCTCGCTGATCGGCTATATTCCCTATATCGCGCTCCAGCTGAAGGCGGTCTCGAGCTCCGTCTCGGCCATGGTCGATACGACCGGCTTCGGCATCGCGGCCTCGGGCGGCCTCGTCGACCTGCCGCTGGTCGTGACGCTCTTCCTCGCCTGTTTCGCCATCGTCTTCGGCACGCGGCATACGGACGCGACCGAACACCAGGACGGCCTGATCCTCGCCATCTCGATGGAATCGCTGGTGAAGCTCGTCGCCATCGCCTCGATCGGCATCTACGTCATCTATTTCATGTTCGACGGCCCCGGCGACCTCTGGCAGCGCGCCTCGGAAAACGAGCGGGTCATGCAGTCGCTCACCTACGAGACGCCGGTCGCCCGCTGGATCCTGCTGATCGTGCTGTCGGCCTTCGCCATCATCATGCTGCCGCGCCAGTTCCACGTCACGGTCGTGGAGAACCGCACGGCGGGCGAGTTGCGCATGGCGGGCATCCTCTTTCCGCTCTACCTCGTCGCCATCAACCTCTTCGTGCTGCCGGTGGCGATCGGCGGCGTCATGACCTTCAACGGCACGGGCGACGGCGACCTCTACGTGCTGACGCTGCCCATCGCGCTCGACCAGCCGCTGTTGACGCTGGTCGCCTTCATCGGCGGCTTTTCCGCCGCCACCGCCATGGTCATCGTCGCCTCGGTCGCCCTTTCCATCATGGTGTCAAACGACATCGTCATCCCCGTGGTGCTGCGCCGCAACCTCATCGGCGGCGTCGAGCAGCAGGACGACCTTTCGCGCATGCTGTTGCGCATCCGGCGGCTCGCGATCTTCTTCGTGCTCCTGCTCGGCTATGCCTATTACCGTGCCGCCACCACCAATGCCGGCCTCGCCTCGATGGGCCTGCTCGCCTTTGCCGCCATATCGCAGGTGGCGCCGACGCTGCTCGGCGGCCTGTTCTGGCGCAATGCCAATGCGCGCGGCGCCATGGCCGGCATGATCTGCGGCCTCGTCGTCTGGGCCTATCTGCTGTTCCTGCCGAGCATCGGCGTCGCGGACAATGCCTATGTCGCCGAAACGGTGCTCGGTTTCCTCTTCCCCGGCTCCACCATCTTCACCGGTGCCAATGCCGATCCGCTGGTCAACGCGACGTTGCTGGCGATGATGGTCAATATCGGCGCCTATGTCGTCGGCTCGCTGACGCGCAACCCGACCTCGCTGGAGCGGGTCCAGGCCGCCACCTTCATCCGCTCGAAGCCCCGTCTCGAGCGCGCCTTCCGCGGCCGGCGCACCAAGGTGACGGTCAAGGACCTCAAGACGACGATCGCCAAATATCTTGGCGAGGAGCGCATGCAGCGCTCTTTCCACACCTATGAACGCCAGGTCGGCCGCTGGCTGGAGGACAATGCGCCGGCGGACGCCGCCATCGTGCACTTTTCCGAACAACTGCTCGGCAGCGCCATCGGCTCCTCGTCGGCCCGTCTCGTGCTGTCGCTGGTGCTGCAACGCATCGACGACACGCCGACGGATACCGACTGGCTGCTCGACCAGGCGAGCGAGGCGCTGCAATATAACCAGGACATGCTGCAGACAGCACTCGGCCAGATGGACCAGGGTATTGCCGTCTTCGACAGCGCCGGCAACCTCACCGTCTGGAACCGCCGCTTCCGCCAGCTGCTCGACCTGCCGGAATATGTCGGCCAGGTCGGCTTTCCGCTGGCCGACATCGTCGACATCCTCGTGGAGCGCGGCGATATAGCCGAGGCCGACCGCGAGGTGGCGGTGACGCGCATCATGATCTATGACGAACCCTTCGCCTTGGTGCTTTCGGGCGGCGAGCGCATCATCGAAGTGCGCACCAATGCCATGCCGGAAAAGGGCTTCGTCTCCACCTATACCGACATCACCGACCGTGTGGCGGCCGACCGCGCGCTGAAACAGGTCAACGAGACGCTGGAACAGCGCGTCGTGCAGCGCACCGCCGAACTGACCCGCGTCAACACCGAGCTTGCCGAAGCCCGCGCCGCCGCGGAAGAGGCGAATATCAGCAAGACGCGCTTCTTCGCCGCCGCCGGCCACGACATCCTCCAGCCGCTCAATGCCGCGCGCCTCTACTCCTCCTCCCTCGTCGAGCGGCTCGGCGAGACGGAAAACCGGGAGATGATCCACAACATCGATTCCTCGCTGGAATCGGTGGAGGCCATTCTGGGCGCGGTGCTCGACATTTCACGCCTCGATACCGGCGCGATGAAACCGCGCGTGCAGACAGTTCCCCTCAAGGACCTTCTCAAGCGCATCGAGACCGATTTTGCGCCGATGGCGCGGGCGAAGAACCTCAAATTTACCGTGCTGCCCTCGTCGCTCGCCATCCGCACGGACCCGAACCTGCTGCGCCGCGTCGTGCAGAACCTCGTCTCGAACGCCATCAAATACACCAATTCCGGCAAGGTGCTGGTCGGCGTGCGGCGCAAGGGCGGGCAGGCCTTCATCCAGGTGCTCGATTCCGGCATCGGCATCCCCGCCTCGAAATTCCGCACCGTCTTCAAGGAGTTCGCCCGCCTCGACGAGGGCGCGCGCACGGCGCCGGGCCTTGGCCTCGGCCTTTCCATCGTCGACCGCATCTCGCGTGTGCTCTCCCACCCGGTCGAGCTGCAATCGACGCCGGGGCGCGGCACTAGCTTCAAGGTGCGCGTACCCGTCGATGCCGCCGCAAGCCGCCCTGTCGCCGACAAGCCGGCGATCGTGCCGGCGAGCGACGAGCCGCTCCGGGGGCTGCGCGTGCTGTGCATCGACAACGAGCCGAAAATCCTCGACGGCATGCGCCTCCTGCTCTCCGGCTGGGGCTGCGCGGTGACGCTCGCCGAATCGGTGGCGGCGGTCGAGGCGCTGGTCGCGGCCGGCCCGCCTTCCATCGACGCCGTCATTGCGGACTACCACCTCGACGATGGTACGGGGATCGCCGCGATCGCCACGCTGCGGCGCGCGGCGGCGCGCGAAGTGCCGGCGCTGCTCGTCACCGCCGACCGCACGCCGGATGTGCGCGCCGAGGCGGAACGCGACAATATCCTCGTGCAGAACAAGCCCGTGCGCCCCGCCTCGATGCGAGCCTGGTTAACGCAGTTTTCCGGATTGGAAAGAGCGGCCGCCGAATAGGGCTCTTTGGTTTTACGCAATTCCGGACACAAAACCGCTTCGCACTTTTGCCGGAATTGCTCTACGCCGCCGCCTGCGCGCTGCCGATCTTGCCGAGCTGGATGACCGCCTGGGTTCGGCTGTCGACATTGAGCTTCAACAGGATTGCCGAGACATGCGCCTTGATGGTCGCCTCGGAGACGCCGAGTTCGTAGGCGATCTGCTTGTTGAGCAGGCCCTCGGCCAGCATGGCGAGCACGCGCGACTGCTGGGGCGTGAGCGTGCGCAGGCGCGCGATGAGATCGGCCACCTCGCTGTCCTGCTCCGGCGCGCGCACATAGCCGCCCGGCGTGTAGATATTGCCGTCGAGCACCGAGCCGATGCCCTCGCGGATGTCCTCGATGGAGGCGGATTTGGAAATGAAGCCGGAGGCGCCGAGATCGAGCGCGCGGCGGATGGTGGCCGGATCGTCGCTTGCCGAGACCACCACGACCGGCAGGCTCTGGAATTCGGCGCGAAGCGAGATGAGGCCGGAAAGGCCGCTGACGCCGGGCATGGCGAGATCGAGCAGCAGCAGGTCGGCGTTCGGACTGGCCGCGGCCGCCTGGCGCGCCGCCTCGAAATCGCCAGCCTCGACGATATCCGGATTGCCCGCCATTCCGGTGAGCGCCTGTTTCAAGGCGCCGCGGAACAGCGGATGGTCATCCGCGATGATGATCGTGAGTGCCGATGCCATGCGCTCCCTCCCCAGAGTACAAAGACCAGTATGGACCTCGCGACGGATGCGGCACGGTCTTCGCCGGCTAAGGATGCTCCGTCAGGTCTTTCCGGGGATCGCGTCCGTCCCGGGGGCGGTTTCCTCCTCGCCGTCCTCCAGGTTTTTCACGATGCCCATGAACCTTTGCATCATCTTTTCCATGATGCTCATCGTCCGGTCAATCTCTTCATCCGTGGGTAGTGACGGTTTTACGGCTGTTTGCCCGGTTGCGCCGCCTTTTTCCAAAGCTTCGATGCGCTTGGTCAGAAGATCGAGTTCCTTCTCGAAGGCCGCGCGCTCGTCGGCCGCCATGCGGCAGACGATCTGGCCGTCCTGCTCGCGACACAGCGAAACCTCGCCCGTCACCGTATCGAGGCGCACGAGGCCGCTGTCGGTCTTGTCCATGCGATAGCGGCCTTCGCCCTCGGCCTGGGCGGAACCCGCCAGGAGGAGAGCGCCGAAGACGAGGGGCAGAGAGCGAATTCGCATGCAAAATCCTCCAAGGACCGGTTCCCGGGCGTGTCGCCGGTGGACATTCGCCGTTCTTTGCGGCAAGCGCTACCGTGAGAACGGCAGGCAAGGGAGAGACGGACGAGATGGCCAAAACAATCTACAAGATCGTTCCGGCAAGTCTGTGGCAAAAAGCAAAGGACGCCGGGATTTTCGAGGGCGCCGCGATCGACCTCACCGACGGCTTCATCCATTTCTCCACAAGCGCCCAGGCGATCGAGACCGCCGCCCGCCATTTCGCCGGCCAGAGCGATCTCCTGCTGGTCGCCGTCGACGGCGACGCGCTCGGCGAAAAGCTGATCTACGAGACCTCGCGCGGCGGCGATCTCTTCCCGCATCTCTATGCCACCCTGCCGCTTTCCGCCGTGCTTTGGGAAAAGCCCTTGCCGCTCGGGGACGACGGCGCCCACCAGTTTCCGGAGATGACCGCCTGATGTCGCTGCTTTCGACGCTCGGCCGCAAGGGCCTCTTCCTGTTCGATCCCGAAACCGCGCATGGCATGTCGATCGCCGCGCTGAAGACCGGCATCGTGCCGGCCTGCCCGGCGAAGGCCGATCCGCGTCTCGCGCAGACCATCGCCGGCCTCACCTTTCCCAACCCGCTCGGCATGGCAGCCGGCTATGACAAGAATGCCGAGGTGCCGGAAGCGCTGCTGCGCCTCGGCTTCGGCTTCACGGAGATCGGCACGGTGACGCCGCGCGCGCAGGAGGGCAACCCGAAGCCGCGCATCTTCCGCCTCGTCGAGGACGACGCCGTCATCAACCGCCTCGGCTTCAACAATGCCGGCCATACGGCCGCGCTCGAGCGCCTGAAGGCCTGCCGGCGCGATGCGCTGATCGGCGTCAATATCGGCGCCAACAAGGACAGCGCCGACCGCGTGGCGGACTATGTCGCGGGCATCCGCACCTTCTACGATGTGGCGCGCTACTTCACCGCCAACATCTCATCGCCCAACACGCCGGGCCTGCGCGATCTCCAGGCGAAGGACAGCCTGCACGCACTGCTTTCCGCCGTGCTTTCCGCCCGTGCGGAGGAAGCGGCCCGCAGCGGCCGGCAGGTGCCGGTCTTCCTGAAGATCGCGCCGGACCTCACGGAAGAGGGCCTGGACGACATCGCCGAGGTGGCGCTTGCCCATCCGCTCGACGGCCTCATCGTCTCTAACACGACGCTGTCGCGCGCCGGTCTTCGCGATACGCGCCAGGCCGGCGAAGCGGGCGGGCTTTCCGGCAAGCCGCTCTTCGAGAAATCGACCACCGTGCTCGCCAAGATGCGCCGGCGCATCGGCAAGAACCTGCCGCTCATCGGCGTCGGCGGCGTCTCTTCCGCCGAGACGACGGCAGAAAAAATCCGTGCCGGCGCGGATCTCGTGCAGCTCTATTCCTGCATGGTCTATGCCGGTCCGGGACTGGCCGGCGAGATCGTCGGCGGCCTCTCGCGGATTTGCGATCGCGCGCAGATCGCCTCGATTTCCGCGCTTCGCGATACGCGGCTTGCGCATTGGGCCGACCGCGCGCTTTGAGCGCCACAACGGAACCAAACTCGCCCGCCAGGGTTTCTCTCCTGCGGGTGGAGTGCTCGGCAAAAGCCGACACGCAGGGCAATTCCGGCACGCGCGACGCGGTTTCGCGTCTGGAATTGCCGAAGATGCACTGTCGACGGTAGCCTGCACCGATCTCGCCCGAAACGGCCGAAAAGGCCAGGAAGGGACGATACCATGGACGACCATGACGAACGGATCCGGCAAAGGGCTCACGAAATCTGGGAGGAAGAAGGCCGCCCGGAAGGCCGCGAATATTCGCACTGGCTGCGCGCGCGGGCGGAGATACGCGAGGCGGACAACGGTGCCCCGGAGCGGGCCAGCAAGGCCGATATCGCTCTGAACACGCTACCGCCAGGCACCGTGCCGGAAAATCCGACGGCGGAAAACCCCGACCGCATCGCCCGCCCGAAACCGGTGCGTGCAAAAAAGCCGCTTGATGCCCGGGACATCGATACCCAGCTCGACCAGCCCTTCTGACGGTCGAGCGCCCGGGCCGGGGTTGCGCTCCGGCCCGACGCGCTAGCCGAATTGCCGGCCGGCCAGCGCCGGCAGGCGCAAGGCCAGGAAAATCCCACGGAATGCCAAAAACAAATTGAGCGCCAGCCAGAGGCCGTGATTGCCGAAGAGCGGCACGAAGACGGCGAGGGCCAGCAGATAGCCGGCAAAGGCCACCAGCATCATGTTGCGCATGGCCGACGACCAGGTGGCGCCGATGAACACCCCGTCCATCTGGAAGGCGAGCGCGCCGGTGATTGCCGTCAGCGCCGCCCAGGGCAGGTAGGCCGCCGCTTCCGCCCGCACGCTTTCCGTCGTGGTGAGCAGGCCGATCACATCCGCCCCGAAGACGAGGAACAGCGCCGTGGTAATGGCGCCGAGACCGAAGGACCAGAGCATGGTCAGCTTCACCGCGCGGTCGAAGGCCGGCCGGAAATTCGCGCCGAACGCCCGGCCGACGAGCTGTTCGGCCGCATTGGCGATGCCGTCGAGATAATAGCCGGCGACGAGGAAGATGTTCATCAGCACCGCATTGGCGGCAAGCACGAGCGGGCCGAACGACGAGCCGATGCGCGTCATGATGGCGAAGGCGCCGATCAGCACGAAGGTGCGGATCATGATATCGCGGTTGAGCGAGAAGAGCGCTTTCAGCCGCGCGCGGGCGAAGATTTCCGCGCGCGTCGGCCGGTTCGCGCGGTCGAAACGCGAGACGACGATGAGGAGGCCCGCCAGCATGCCGATCGTTTCGCCGGCAAAGGTTCCCCAGGCGATGCCGGCAATGCCCCAGCCGAGCCCGAGGCCGAGCGTGATCGACAGCACGATGTTGATGCCGTTGATGATCGCTTGTAGCAGCAGCCCCGTCATGCCCTGCCCGCGGCCGAGCACGAAGCCGAGCAACGCATAGTTGGCAAGCGCCATGGGGGCGGATAGCACGCGGATCGCGAAATAGGTCGAGGTCACCGCCGCAACGCCCGGCCCGGGCGCCATCAGGAAGAGGCCGGCGGAGAGCAGCAGCGGCGAAAGCAGCGCGATCGCCAGCCCGCAACAGAGCGCGATCGTCAGCGAACGCCAGTAGACCGCCTGTTCCTCGCGCCGGTCGCCACGGCCGAAGGCCTGGGCAACGAGGCCCGTGGTGGAGGCGCGCAGAAAATTGAAGCTGCCGAGCAGGAGATCGAACAGCACCGCGCCGACGGCCATGCCGGCCAGCGCATCCGCCGAGCCGAGCCGACCGGCAACCGCCGTATCGGTGAGCCCGATCAGCGGCGTCGTCAGGAAGCCGAGCGTCATCGGAATGGCGATCGCCAGCACGAGGCGGTGCGTCACCTCGAAGGGGCCGGCCTCACGGTTTTCGCTTGCTGCCGTCGCGTTCATGTCCCCGCCCCTGGCTTTTGCTTAGCTCGACAGTACCATCGCCCAATAGGGCCGGTTTCCGGTTGCGGGATTGGAGACGACCGCGACGCCAAGGCCGCGATAGCCGGCGCCCAGCATGTTTTCGAGATGTTTTGGCGAGCGATACCAGGCGTCGAACGCGTCTGCGGCGCTGTCCTGCCCGGCCGCAATGTTTTCCGCCGCCGGCAAGGCGACTTCCATGCCCTTCATGCGCTTCAGGAAATTCGCGCCGAAGCCGATATTGTGTTCCATCTTGCCCGCGGACGCCATGCGGCTTGCCTGGTCCATCGCGGCGCGGCTCGCCGCCTTGTCGATGGCGAGCGCCGGCAGACCGCGATCACTGCGCAGCTTGTTGACGAGGGCGAGCGAGGGCGGCGTCTGGTCGCTGCCGGTGCCGGCAGAGGGCGTCAGCACGCTCGTGGTGGAACAGCCCGCGGCAAGTGCTGCGACGGCGGCCGCGGAGGCGGCAAGAAGAGTGCGGCGGGAAACCATGGTCAGCGGCGATAGCTCAGCATACGGATGAGGATGAAGATCGGCACGACGATGACGGCGCCGAGCAGCAGGTAATCACCGATGCGGCCGAGCGCCTTGAAGCCGGTGTTCCACAGGTCGACCACGAAATCGCGGGCGGCAAAAAGAATGTCGTCCGGGTAGAGCCCGAAGACCGACATCAGGAAGCCCACGGCCACCGACAGGATCAGGAGCTTGATAAACACGCGCAGCGGTGTGTCGCCGAGAAACCCGTTCACGCCATTGGACATGGGCTGATTCTCCAAAAATTCGTTCGCTTCCAGATAAGCTGTCACCGGTCCCGCGGCAAGCAAGCGGCTTCTCAACGAGAATTCGCTTGCCTTTTGCCGCGGCCCTGCCATGTAGCTCCGCCAGTTTCCCCGTTTCCACAGGCCCCGATGACGAGCCCGCATTTCTCCTCCGGCGACCTCATCGCCGACCGTCGCGCCGACTATGCCCGCATGTTCGCGGAATCGGGCGAGTTCGCGGAGGCGCAGGAACTCATGGAACAGGCGCTCGAGCAGGTGCCGATGTGGGCCGCCGGCTGGTTCCGGCTCGCCGAATATGCGGAAAAATCGGGCCGGAAGGAGGCGGCGACGGCAGCCCTCGAAAAAGTCCTGGCGCTCGACCCGACCGACATTTTCGGCGCCGGCCTGAAACTCGCCGTGCTCGGCGCCAGCGCGACGCCCGCCGCACCACCAAGCCCCTATGTCGCGCGCCTCTTCGACGACTATGCCGACCGTTTCGACACGGCGCTCGTCGAGCGGCTGGAATACACCGTGCCCCGCACGCTCGCCCGGCTGGTGCGCGAGCATGCAGGCGAGAACGCGCAGTTCGGCCTCGTCTCGGATATCGGCTGCGGCACCGGCCTGTTCGGCGTGGAAATCCGTCGCCATGCCGGCCGGCTGGAAGGCTTCGACCTTTCCGCCGGCATGCTGGCCAAGGCGGGCGAGAAGGCCGTCTACGACCATCTGGCGCAGGCCGACCTGTCGCGGCCAGCGGAGACGAGCGGCCTGTTTGCCGATGCGTCGGAAGCCCGCGCCGACCTCGTCAGCGCCGCGGATGTGCTGATGTATCTCGGCGATCTCGCCGAAGTCTTCCCAAGCGTCGCCCGCCTTGCCAGGCCCGGCGGCCTTTTCGCCTTTTCCGTGGAGGATGGCGGCGACGGCGACGCGCCGCTGCTGCGCCCGTCGCTGCGCTATGCCCATCCGGAAGCCTTCATCCGTCGGCGTATGGCGGAGAACGGCTTCGATCTCATTGCGCTCGAAAAGAGCGTGATCCGGCAGGATGCGGGACAGCCGGTGCATGGCCTGCTCTTCCTCGCGCGCCGGCAGGCATAGGCTTGCGCCGGCAGCGCGGCGCTATACAACTGAAAAACACCTTCGGAGATCAGGCATGGACGTGGACAAACGGCGTTTCGGCTTCTGGAATCCCACCCCTACCCGCCATACGCCGCTGGAAGATGCGCAGGGCCTGTTTGCGAGCAGCATGATCGCGGCGCTTGGCCTCGCGCTGATGAGCAGCGCCGGGCTGGTGGCCAGCGGCACCGCCGGCGTCGCCTTCATCCTGCACTATCTCACCGGCTACAGTTTCGGCCTGTTCTACACCGTCGTGAACATCCCCTTCTACGTTCTGGCGTTGAAACGCCTCGGCTGGGCCTTCACGATCAAGACCATCATCGCCGTCTCGCTCACCTCTCTGATCACCGAGTTGCAGCCGCATTTCGTCAGCATCGAGAGCATCGATCCGATGTGGACGGCGGTGCTGGCCGGCATCCTGCTCGGCTTCGGCCTGCTCGGCCTCTACCGCCACCGTGCGAGCCTCGGCGGCGTCGGCGTGCTGGCGGTCTACCTGCAGGAGCGCTTCGGCATTCGCGCCGGCCTTGTGCAGCTCGCCTTCGACCTCGTGGTGCTGGTCGCGGCCTTCCTGGTCGCCCCGCCCTTCATCGTGTTTTGCTCGGTCGTCGGCGCCGTGGTGCTCAACCTCTTCCTGACCGTAAACCACCGCGCCGACCGCTATATTGCCATGTGATCCCATTTTTCGCGGGGTGCGGCTTCACATTCGATGGGCCGTCACTAGCTTAAACGCGTGAACAGCTTCGATTCTACCTCTGGCGAAACCGCCGCCGGCCTTGCCCTGCTGCCAAAACCCTTCGCCGACTGGTTCGCGGCCAAGGGCTGGCAGCCGCGCGCGCACCAGATGGAACTGCTCGCCCGTGCCACGGCCGGCAAAAGCCTGCTCCTCATCGCGCCGACCGGTGCCGGCAAGACACTCGCCGGTTTTCTTCCCGCGCTGACCGATCTTACGCGGCGCGGAAAAATCCCGCCTGGCTCCGCCTTCACCGGGATCCACACGCTCTATATCTCGCCGTTGAAGGCGCTCGCCGTCGATATCGAGCGAAACCTGATGAAGCCGGTTTCCGAGATGGGCCTGCCGATTTTGGTCGAGACGCGCACCGGCGACACGCCACAGGCCAAGCGCCAGCGCCAGCGGCTGAACCCGCCCGATATCCTGCTGACCACGCCCGAGCAGGTGGCGCTGCTGATCGCCAACGGCGAGGCGGAGCGCTTCTTCAAGGACCTGAAATATGTGATCTTCGACGAGCTGCATTCGCTCGTCACCTCCAAGCGCGGCCACCTGCTTTCCCTCGGCCTTGCGCGACTGCGCCGGCTGGCACCGGGGCTTCGCACCATCGGGCTTTCGGCCACCGTCGCCGAGCCGATGGACCTGCGCCGCTGGCTGGTCGAGCAGGCGACGGACGCGGAAAGTCATGCCGGGCTCGTTACGGCACCCGGCGGCGCTAAGCCGATCATCACCATCCTGAAGAGCGAGGAGCGCGTGCCGTGGTCCGGCCATTCGGCGAAATATGCCATGCCGGAGGTCTATGAGGCGATCAAGGCGCACCAGACGTCGCTGCTCTTCGTCAACACGCGCAGCCAGGCGGAAATTCTCTTCCAGGCGCTCTGGAGCATCAACGAGGACACGCTGCCGATCGCGCTGCATCACGGCTCGCTCGATGTCGGCCAGCGCCGCCGGGTGGAGGCTGCGATGGCGGAGAACCGGCTGCGCGCCGTCGTCGCCACCTCGACGCTCGACCTCGGCATCGACTGGGGCGACGTCGATCTCGTCATCCATGTCGGCGCGCCGAAGGGCGCCTCACGGCTGGCGCAGCGCATCGGCCGCGCCAACCACCGCATGGACGAGCCGAGCCGGGCCATCCTGGTTCCCGCCAACCGTTTCGAGGTGATGGAGTGCCAGGCCGCCCTCGACGCCAACTATCTCGGCGCGCAGGATACGCCGCCGGTCGGGCAAGGCGCGCTCGACGTGCTCGCCCAGCACGTGCTCGGCATGGCCTGCGCCGCGCCCTTCGACGAGGATGCGCTGTTTGCCGAGATCACCTCCGCTTCGCCCTATACCGAGCTTTCGCGCGAAAAATTCGGCCGCATCGTGCAGTTCGTCGCGACGGGCGGTTATGCGCTGAAGACCTATGAGCGTTATGCCCGTATCCGCAAGACGGTGGACGGATTGTGGCGCATCTCCAACCCTGGGGTCGCTCAGCAGTATCGCCTGAACCTCGGCACGATCGTCGAAATGCCGATGCTGAACGTGCGCATGGTCAAACGCGGTGCAAAAGGCATGGTCGGCCGCGGCGGCGCGGCGCTCGGCAAGGTGGAAGAGTATTTTCTGGAGATGCTGGCGCCCGGCGATACGTTTCTGTTTTCCGGCAAGGTGCTGCGCTTCGAAGGGATCCGCGAGAACGAATGCCTCGTCTCCCAAGCCTTCTCGCTCGATGCGAAGGTGCCCGCCTATGCGGGCGGGAAATTCCCGCTTTCCACCTATCTCGCCGACCAGGTGCGCAGCATGCTGGACGATCCGCAGCGTTGGGGCGCGCTTCCCGATCAGGTCCGTGACTGGCTGGCGTTGCAACGGGACGTCTCTGCCCTGCCGAAACGCGACGAGCTTTTGATCGAGACCTTTCCGCGCGGCAGCCGCCACTACATGGTTGCCTATCCCTTCGAGGGGCGGCTGGCGCACCAGACGCTCGGCATGCTGCTCACGCGCCGGCTGGAGCGCGCCGGCCGCCGGCCGCTCGGCTTCGTCGCCACCGACTATTCGCTCGCCATCTGGGCGCTCGACGACCTCGGCTACACCTTTGCCATCGAACGGCCGTCGCTTTCAAACCTCTTCGACGAGGACATGCTGGGCGACGACCTGGAGGCCTGGCTCGATGAAAGCTTCATGCTGAAGCGCACCTTCCGCAATTGCGCCGTGATTGCCGGCCTTATCGAGCAGCGCCATCCGGGCAAGGAAAAGACCGGGCGGCAGGTCACCGTTTCCGCCGACCTGATCTACGACGTGCTGCGCAGCCACGAGCCGGACCACATCCTGCTCGAAGCCACGCGCAACGATGCGGCGGCCGGGCTTTTGGATATACAGCGATTGGGCGATATGCTGGTGCGAATCAAGGGCCACATCACCCACCGCCGGCTCGACCGCATTTCGCCGCTCGCCGTGCCGATCATGCTGGAAATCGGCAAGGAAACGGTGGCGGGCGAGGCGCAGGATTCGCTGCTGGCGGAGGCGGCAGAGGACCTGATCGCCGAGGCGATGGGCGAGACACAGATCTAGGGATTTAATGCACGCATGCAGAGGCTGGCTCTGGCATCGATGGAGATACAGGATTTCGGCGCCGTCTCGGCCCGCACCGTCGTTGCCGGCGTGGAGGCGGTGTGCGATCCGCTCGGCGCGCTCTACCTGCCGGAAACCCGCCTGCTCGTCGTCTCCGACCTGCATCTCGAAAAAGGCGCCGCCTTCGCGCGCCGCGGCATGCTGCTGCCGCCCTACGATACGCTGGCGACGCTGAAGGTGCTGGAAGCCGTGATCACCCGGCACGATCCGGCGATCGTCGTCAGCCTCGGCGACAATTTTCACGACCGCGTCGGCTCCGCCCACCTGCCGGAAATGTTCCGCACGAAGATAACGGAGCTCGCGCGCGGGCGAGACTGGATTTGGATCAACGGCAACCACGACCCCGATGGCACCGTGGACCTGCCCGGCCAGTCGGCCGACGAACTGCACTATGCCGGCCTCGCCTTCCGCCACGAGCCGTCGCTCATTTCGCCGGCCGGCGAGATCGCCGGACACCTGCATCCGGCCGCCACCGTCATCCGCCGCGAAAAGGCGGTGCGCCGCCCCTGTTTTGCGACCGATGGCAAGCGCATGCTGATGCCCGCTTTCGGCATCATGACCGGCGGACTCGATCTCCGCCACAAGGCGATGACCGGCCTCTTCGACCGGCCAAGCCTCGTCGCCCACATGATGGGCCGCGACCGCATCTATTCGGTGCGCTTTGCCAATCTGATCGGCTAACTCGCCTTCACCAGCCTGAGGATCGTCGAGCCACCACCGCGCTGCTCGGTGATGGCGAAGACCGTGCCGTCGGGTCCGACCTTGACATCGCGGATGCGGGCGTCGAGGGCCACGCGCTCCTCGTGGCGCACCCGGTCACCATCCATGTGCAGCACGACGAGGCCCTGGCTGACGAGGCCGCCGATGAGGAATGCGCCTTTCCATTCCGGAATGGCATCACCATCGTGGAAGGCCATGCCGGAGGGGCCGATGACCGGATCCCAGTAATAGACGGGCTGCTCTGTGCCTTGCAGCGTCGTGATGCCCTCGCCCACCGGGCCGCCGCTATATTCGATGCCGTAGGTCACCTTCGGCCAGCCGTAGTTCTTCCCCGCTTCCGGCCGGTTCAGCTCGTCGCCGCCCTTCGGCCCGTGCTCGACGGTCCACAGCCGCCCCTGGCCATCCAGCGTGGCGGATTGCAGGTTGCGATGGCCATAGCTCCAGATTTCCGGCAGCGCGCCGTCCGTGCCGACGAAGGGATTGTCGGAGAGTGCCTTGCCGTCCGCATCGATGCGGAAAACCTTGCCGAACCCCTTGTCGAGATCCTGCGCGCCGACGCGGGTCTCGCGGTCCGAACGCTCGCCGACCGTCACATAGAGCTGGCCCTCCCGCCCGAAAACCAGTCGCGAGCCAAAATGCTTGTCGCCGTCATAGGTCGGCATCTGCTGGAAGATGACTTTCACGTCCTTGAGCGCCAGCTTGCCGTCCTCCTCGGTCAGCTCAGCCGAGGCGACCGACGTGCCGTTGCCGCCGTCGCGCGGTTCGGCGAAGGAGAAGTAGATGCGGTTCGAGCTTTCGAAATCCGGCGCCAGCGCCACGTCGAGCAGGCCGCCCTGCCCCTCGGACATCACCGCCGGCACGCCTTCGATCGGCGGGCTCGCCTCGCCGTTCTCCTGCGAGACGACATGCATGGCGCCTTCCTTCGTCGTCACCAGGATGCGGCCGTCCGGCAGAAATTCCATCGCCCAGAGCTGTGGCAGGCCTTCCGCCACGACATCGACGCTGATCTGCGGCACCGCGGCGGGAAGGGCCGCGCGGGTCTGGTTCTCGAAGGCCGGGGTCTGGTCCGGCGCGTTGGCCTCCGCGGTTTCCGCCGTCTGGGCGAAGGCTGGTGCGGCGAGGAGGGTGGCGGCGAGCATGGTTCCGGCAAGAAGAGACGTCGTGCGCATGGCTGTTTCCCTTGGGTTCGATCGCAAACGAGACGGCGGATCGCGCGTCCGCGATCCGCCTTAATGACCGAAGGGGTCGACAGCTTGATTTGTTTCAACACATCTCTTCAAGAAATGTTTATCGGTCTCAGGCCGCGCTCGGCGCGTAGCGCGCGAGGATCGCGCCGTTGGAAAGCGGCTTGGCCTCGATCAGGTCGAAGTCGCGCCGCCCGCCCTGCTTGAAGAAGGGCGTGCCCTTGCCGAGCTGCACCGGCACGATCGCCAGCATCACCTCGTCGACGAGCCCGGCCTCTAGGAGAGAATCCGTCAGGTCGGCGCTGCCGAAGACGTAGATCGTCTTGTCGAGCGCCTGCTTGCGCCGGGTGATTTCGCCGGCGATGTCGGTCGTGACCTCCGTGTTGTTCCAGTCGGAGGCCGTGATGGTGCGCGAGGCGACGAGCTTCGGCAACGCGTTCATATAGGTCTTCACCTCGGTCTCGCCTTCCGCCGTCGTCCAGTAGGCCTTCATGCCCTCATAGGTCACACGGCCGAAGACGAGCAGGCCGGCGCTTTCGCCGAATTCGCTGCTGAGCTTTTCCAGCTCCGGACCCCAGGCCCTGTTGTGGAAGTCGAGGTCCCATTTCTTCTCGCCCTCGAAGAAGCCGTCGAGCGTAACGAGGTTCCAGACGATTACCTTTGCCATCTTCCCGTCCTCCCTTGCGGCATCTGCCGCGTGAAACTTAACCGGTTGCGATTTGCAACTGGTTGATGGATAGCGAAACTGATTGTACTATGCAAGCAGTTTTTGGAGAATCGCATGAAAGATGCCCGCCGCTCGGGTTGCCCGATCAACCTGACGCTTGAAATCCTGGGCGACCGCTGGAGCCTGATCGTGCTGCGCGACATGATGTTCGGCAATCGCCGCCACTTTCGCGAACTGCTGACGAAATCCGACGAAGGCATCGCCTCCAACATCCTGGCGGACCGGCTGCGCCGGCTGGTCGAGGAAGGCCTGATCAGCAAGGCGGACGATCCGAGCCACAAGCAGAAATCGCTCTACAGCCTCACCGAGATGGGCATCGCGCTGGTGCCGGTCTTCGCCATGATGGGCGCCTGGGGACGGCGCTTCCTGCCGGTGACGGAGGAACTGTCGATCCGCGCGGAACTGCTGGAGGATGGCGGTCCCGCGCTATGGGACGATTTCATGGAAGAGTTGCGCGCCATTCATCTCGGCGCGCCGCGGCCGGCCCGCTCCGTCTTCGGCGAACTGCGCGCCGCCTATGAGGCGACCGTAGCACGGCGGCTGGCCGCAGCCGCCTGCTGATCAATCCTTGCGGAAGACGACGCTTGCCAGCCAGCCGGTGATGAGGGCGAGGAAAACGGAGAAGGCGCCGTAGGCGAGCGAATTGCTGTAGGCGGCGTTCGAGATCATCTGCTCGATGCCGGTCTTCATCACGCGCAGCGGCAGCGCCTTCTCGGCGATGAAGACGCCGTCGCGGAAGAGGTGGGCGCGCACGACATGGGTGCCGTTCGGCACGCTCGCCGGCAGCTTCACCGTCGCCTTGAACAGGCTGGCGCTGATGAACTGCACGCCACCCGGATCGCGCTGATAGAAACCGCCGCTTTCCTTGAGCCGGCGGAAGGCCTCGCGGAATTCGGTGATGTTGCTGCCGTCGCCGAGGAAGCCGACCGGCGACAGACGGATATGCTGGATGCCGACGCCCACACCGTTCAGCATGGCGGGTTCGGCGATCGTCTCGACGTCGCGCGTGCTCGACAGCGAATAGGATTCCGGCACGAGCTCGAAGGTCATCGAGCGGCGGTTGACCCAGATGCCGAAGATGCGCTCCTTGATGCGCACCGTATTGTTGTCCTTCGGTCCCTCCAGCGCCACGACGATATCGTATTTGCGCTGGGTGAGCAGCGCCGGGTCGTAGCCTTCGATGGCGCCGAAGATCGTGAGGTCCGCGCCGCGGAAATCCGAGGAGATCGCGATCTCGTCGGTCGAGATGCCGATCTCCAGCTTTTCCGGAAATTCCACCGGCGGGTCTTCCAGCACCTGGGCTGCGGCCGGAAAGGCCAGGCCAAACGCAAAGAGAAGGGCGAAGAGCGCTCTCATCGATAGACCCCCTCGCTGACGACGGAGTAGATATCGGCGGGTGTCGCGACGAGATCGACGGCCAGGCGGGCGCCGACGGCGAGCACCAGCAGCGCCAGCAGGGCGCGCAGCTGTTCGCCGCGCAGCTTCTGGCCGACGCGCACGCCATATTGCGCGCCGATCACACCCGCCACCATCAGGATGAAGGCCAGCACGATATCGACCGAATAGTTCGTCGTCGCCTGCACGACGGTCGTATAGGCCGTGACGAAGATGATCTGGAACAGCGAGGTGCCGACGACGACGTTTGTCGGGATGCGCAGCAGATAGATCATGGCCGGCACCATGATGAAGCCGCCGCCGACACCCATGATGGAGGTGAGGATGCCGATGCCGAAGCCGAGGCCTATGACCGGAATGATGCTGAGATAGATCTTCGATTTCTTGAAGCGCATCTTCAGCGGCAGGCGGTGCACCCAGCTGTGCTGGCCGGGGCGGCGCAGCGAGACGGGCTGGTTGTTTGCCGCGCGGCGCAGCGCCCGGATGCTTTCGAGCAGCATCAGCGTGCCGACGGTGCCGAGCAGGACCACGTAGAGAAGCGAGATGACGAGGTCGAGCTGGCCCATGCTGCGCAGGATCGAGAAGATCCATATGCCGGCCGTGGCGCCCGCGAGGCCGCCGGCAAGCAGCACGGTGCCGAGCTTGATGTCGAGCGTGCCGCGCCGGAAATGCGAGAGCGCGCCGGATACCGACGAGGCGACGACCTGGTTGGCGCCGGTCGCCACGGCAACGATCGGGGGAATGTTGTAGAAGATCAGGAGCGGCGTGATGAGGAAGCCGCCCCCGACGCCGAACATGCCGGACAGGAAACCGACGGCAGCACCCATGCCGAGAATGATGAAGATGTTCACCGAGAGCTCTGCGATGGGCAGATAGACAGTCACAATGATACCCCGATCGGCACTATTTTTCCCGCACGCGCGGATTTATCCAGCAGTCGCTTCACCTGTTTTGCCCGCCGCCGAGCTTGCTCGTCCGGCCAGGCTGCGGATGCACGGAAACGCCGCGCCGCGGGAAGGGAGGCCCCCTCCATCGGCCGGTCGCACCTTGCATCACACAAGGATCGGTCATGTTGCCGTCCTCTATGATAAGACGTCTCAGCGACGCGTATCATCTTGGAGCGACACGTAATTTTTCTACTGCATAATTCCTCAAATCAGGGCCGATTTAAGGATGAGACGTGCAGCACATACAAAATGCCACAGCGACCTTTGCGTATCATTAACGACACGCGGTGCTGTGGCGACTGTCATGCCCGCAGGGTATGGTCAAAGCCGGAGAACGAGGTTCTCCGGCGATCGGCCGATCAGCTCGGCTGCTTGTTGCGCTTCAGCAACTCCGTCACCAGCGCATCGTCGATCTCGCCGGTTTCCTTCTGTCCGACGGACTTCTGGAAGGCCTTGATGGCGGCGACCGTCTTCTTGCCCATCTCGCCATCCGGTGCGCCGGCCTTGAAGCCGTTGTTGTTGAGGATCGCCTGGATGTTGCGGATCGCCTTCTTCATGTCGACGCTGGCGGTCTTGGTCGGCTTGCCGACCCATTCATCCGGCAGGTCCGCCGAATTGGCCTTTTCGTCGAGCGGCTGCGGCTTCCACAGTTCCATCTTCGCCTTGGCGCTGGAAAGCTGCTCCGGGCGCATGGCGTTCGCCACCTCGTCGCGCTTCTGCGCCGCATCGTTGTCGCCGTCGCGGGCGGCGATGGCGAACCACTTGTAGGATTCTTCCAGATCCTGGTTCACGCCGTTGCCGCGGGCATAGAGGATCGCGAGGTTGAACTGGCTGTCGCGAACGCCGAGCTCGGATGCCTTCTGGAACCACTTTGCGGCGCCGTCGAAGTCTGGCTGCGCCGTGCCGATGCCGGTGGCGAGCAGGACGGCGAGGTTGTGCATGGCGCTCGCATTGCCCTTGTTGGCCGCGATTTCGTAAAGTTCGCGGGCACGGGCGAGGTCGCGCTCGACGCCCTGGCCCTTTTCGTAGAGGTTGGCGAGGCGGTATTCGGCCGGCGCGAAGCCGCGGGCTGCGGCCAGCTCGTACCAGCGGGCGGCTTCCGCCAGATCCGTCGCGACGCCGCGGCCTTCCGTGTAACGCGCGCCGATCTCGAACAGCGCCAGCGCATCACCCTCGGTCGCAGCCTTGGAGAGCGAGGCCGGGGTGATGGCTTCCGGAACGACGATCGCCGCCGTCTGGGTCTGGTCTACCGGCGCGGTCTCGGTGACGGCACTCGTGTCCTTGCCGTCCGCAAGCGGTTCGGCTTCCGGCGTCGTGACCGGCTCGAAGCCGGCGGTGGCGTTGTCGTCGGTCGTCGCCGGGGCCGTCAATGCGTCGGAACCGGTGGCGGACGTATGGGTCGGGGCGTCGATGACGAGGTCGTTGTCCGTGCCGGCAAGGCCGCGCGCCTCGGCATCCTCGATAGGGGCAGGATCTGTCAGGGCAGCGTCGCCCGTGGGCTCCGTCGCGACGCTGTCGCCGGCGGGCTCCGTTACGGCCTCTTCGCCAGCGACCGGTGCGGCGGCGGTGTTCGCCGTCACGGCTTCGCCCGTGCCCGTCACCGTATCGACCGGCGCGGCTTCGTTCGTGTCGATCGCCGTCTGCTCGACGACGACCGGGGCTTCGTCGCCCGTCACCAGCGTGCTGACCAGCGGATAGGACATGATCACCAGCAGAATGGCGCCGACGGCAAGCAGGATCGGCCGGCGGTGGCGCGAAAGGGCGGAGGCAGGTGCATCACCGTTGGCGACCTTGTCCGACTTCTTGGCCGGGGCGACGCGGGAAATCGTGTCGGCTTCCTCGGCGGCAACCTTTGCGGCGCGGCGGGCGGCGGCGATCTGCGCGGCCACCCGGTCGCCCTCGCCGGCCGTTGCCGTGCGATTGCCCGAGGCCTGGCCGGCGCGCACGCGCTCCAGAATGCGGCGGACGTCCGGCACGCCGGAGCCGGGCTCCAGGAGCTGGTTCGCCTCTTCCGGCGCCAGTTCGTCGGTGGGGTCGATCGACGGCGTCGGGTCGATCTGGCGGCGCTCGACGACGGGAGCGGCCTCCTTGCGACCCGGCTTGAAGCGGCGCTTCAGGCCGGCCAGCAGGCCGACCTTCTTCTGGGCTTCCGCCGGCTGCTCGACGGCAAGGGCCACGGTCTCTTCCCCGATCGCTTCAACCGGTTCCGGCCGCTCGGGAACGGGAATCGTCTCGATCTCGATCTCGGCGAAGCGGGTTTCTTCCTCGCGCGGCTCCACGACTTCGGCCGTGCGGGTCTCGCCGGCGCCGAAGCCGTCATCGTCAAAAGGGTAGTCGTTACCGTACTGGCTGGAGGCGCGTTCGTTGCCGCGGTCCATATCCATGGCCATGGCAGGCATTTCGGCGCGCGGCATCGGGCTCTCGCGGCGGCCGAAATTTTCGCGCGGGGCGTCGAGATGTTCGAGGCGGCCGGCGATCTGCACCAGCGTGTCGTGCAGGGCATCGAAGGTGCGCGCGGTGCGCTCCTCGCTGGAGCGGGTCAGCTCCTCGAGCATGCGCAGGTCGTCGGCAAGGCCGGCGATCGCTTCCATGTCGGTCGAGGCGGCCGCAGTCGGGCCGGCATGACGATAGGCTTCCATCACCGCTTCTGCGGCCTGGCGGGCGGCTTCGACGATATATTCGTCGTTGGTCGCCATGTAGTCCTCGATCGTCGCGAGGCGGTTCTCGACCTCGACCGGCACGGCAGCCGTCGACGGCGTGCTAATCAGCGTGGAGAGATGGGCGATCTGGGCTTCCAGGCCGCGCAGCGCCTCATGGTCGCCGACGGGCGCTGTGCGGGTCGCATCCAGCCGATCGGCGATTGCCGAAAGACGGCCCTCGATATGGTTGAAACGGTCTTCCTGGAACGGGCTGCCGACGGGCGCGTCGAGGCCGTCGATGCGGCGGGCGAGTGCGTCCAGGCGCTCGGCCAGCTCGCCGGTGACGCTGCCCTGGTCCAGCGCGTCGATCTTGCGGGAGATGTCGGAGAGGTAATAGGCGAGCTCTTCGTTGTCCTGGTTCTGGGCGGGCGCGGCCTGCTGGCTCTGCTCCAGCATCAGCGATAGCTGCTCGATGCGTTCTTCGAGGCGCAGTGCTGCCCGCTCGTTCGACATTTCCTCGATGCGGCTCGCCAGCGCCTCGATGCGCAGGCCGAGGCCCTGCTCCGGCGCCACCGGGGCCGGGCGGCGGGCGATCAAATCGAGCTGGCCGGCGAGATCGGCGATGCGGCCTTCGAGGCGCTGCATCATCGGATTGTCGGTGGCGGATGCCTGCTGCATGCGGCCGGCGGCGGCAATCGCCCGGCTGATCTCGTCGAGGCGCGAATCCAGCCCCTCGAACTGCGAGGTGACGGCGGAGACGAAACGGCCGTCGTCCGGCTGGGACTGGCGGGCCAGCATGTCGATGGCGCGGGCGATCGTCTCCAGCTTGCCTTCCAGCGCATGGATGGCCGGCGTCGCGCTGAGGCCGCCGATCTGGGTCTTCAGCTCGTCGAGCCGGTAGGCAAGCGCCACCAGCTCGTCGTCCCGCGTCTGGTCGAAAATGGTGAGCTTCTGCTCGACACCGCTCCAGCGGTCTTCCATGCGGCGCACGGAATCCTCGCGGGCAAGGCCGTCCAGCACCGAGCGCAGTTCGTCGAACTCGACGCGCAGCCCGTCCGTCTGGCCAGACTGGCGGCCGAGCTGGTTGATGCCCGTGGAAAGACGCAGCAGTTCCTCGCGCACGTCGTCATTGCCATTGCGGCCTTCGGCCACCTGGCGGATGCCGCGGATTTCCGAGCGCAGCGACTGCATCTCGCGCTCGAGCCCGTCAGCAATGTCCTTCTTCAGGTCCTGGCGCAGCGAAACGAGCGCCTTGGCGATGTCCTCGACAGAGCCTTCCGCGCGTACCGGTGCGGCGGTGGACGTGCCATAGGCAGCGTGCGCCTGCTGGGCAGCGGCGTAATGATCGCTGGAAACGGGGCGGCGCTCCATGCGGGGGACGACACGCTCGCGCGTGCCTTCGATGGCGCGCTGGCGCTGCATGATCTCGGAGACCGGATCGTCGCGGAGCGGAATGGTGCGCGCCGGCTCGTAGCGGGCGGTTTCGCCGCGCGGCGCGAGCCGCTCGTCCGTCCGCCCGCGCGCCTCGCGGCCGTTCGCCATCAGTCCCTCGATACGGGCTTCGAGCCCTTCGATGGTGCGATTGAGCGCATCGAGCGAGGATCTTTCGCCTGGGCGTTGCGGGTTTCGCGATCCGTTCATCTTTTGCCTCACTTTGGCGGCCAACCGGCCTGCCGGGAGATACCCTTGAGGCGCTGCCGCCCGGCTGCGCCATTTTATTTCCACTTCGGAACGGGGTCTTCGCCCGCTGCCGTCAGCCGTTGGAAACAGTATCGTCCCCGTCTCTCCCGGGTCTGCCGCCCGGAAGGAACAGAGGGAAACGAAGTGATTCCCGATCCCACGCCCTCAAGCGCCACAATTCATGAAACGTGGTAAACAAGGCGTTAACTACCCCGGAAATTTTTTAACGATTTACTCATAGAATGCCGTTTGGGAGCAAAGACGACCGCTAGCGGCACAGCGACGGTGCAGCGCCTCCTTCCGCTCCCCCCTCCCCGGCGAAAAATTCGAGGCCCTTGCGTTTTGACGTTTACGCAAACGTCAAAGTTTTATAGTATTCCAATCCAAGGACCGGACTCATGTCCGTGGGATAGGTGAGGAACGCGAAAGATGCCGATCTACAAGGCCCCCGTGAATGACACGCTTTTCATCCTGAACGACGTTCTGGCGCTGGAGCGGTACAACAACCTGCCGGGCTTTGCCGACGCGACGGGGGACATGGTCGAGGCGATTGCCGGCGAGGCCGCGAAGGTGGCGGAAGAGGTGCTGTTCCCGGTCAACCTTTCCGGCGACCAGGAAGGCTGCATGCGGAACGACGACGCGACCGTGAAAACGCCGAAGGGTTTCAAGCAGGCCTATGACCTCTACCGCCAGGGCGGCTGGATCGGCCTTGCGGTTCCCGAAGAATTCGGCGGCCAGGGCCTGCCCTATGTGCTGCACACCGCCGTCGGCGAATATATGTCGTCCGCCAACATGGCGCTCACCATGTATCCGGGCCTGACGCAGGGCGCGATTGCCGCGATCCTCGTGCATGGCTCCGACGAGCAGAAGGCCGCCTATCTGCCGAAGATGGTGGAAGGCACCTGGACCGGCACGATGAACCTGACGGAGCCTCATTGCGGCACCGACCTCGGGCTTCTGCGCACCAAGGCCGTGCCGCAGGGCGACGGTTCTTATAAAATCTCGGGCCAGAAGATCTTCATCTCCGCCGGCGACCACGACATGTCGGAAAACATCGTGCACCTGGTGCTTGCCCGCATCGAGGGCGCGCCGGAAGGCACCAAGGGCATTTCGCTCTTCATCGTGCCGAAATTCATGCTGAAGGACGACGGTTCGCCGGGCACGAAGAACGGCGTCTCCTGCGGCGCGATCGAGCACAAGATGGGCATCCACGGCAATGCCACCTGCCTCATGAACTATGACGAGGCGACCGGCTTCCTGATCGGCGCAGAGAACAAGGGCCTCAATGCCATGTTCGTCATGATGAACGAGGCCCGCCTCGGCGTCGGCCTGCAGGGCCTGTCGATTGCCGAAATCGCCTACCAGAATGCCGCCAACTATGCCCGCGAGCGCCTGCAGGGCCGCTCGCTCTCCGGCGTCAAGAACCCGAACGGCAAGGCCGATCCGCTCATCGTGCACCCGGACATCCGCCGCACGCTGATGACCATCAAGGCCTGGACCGAGGGCGGCCGCGCTTTCACGCTCTGGACGGCGCTGAAATCCGACATCGCCCACCGCTCCGCCGACGAGAAGGAACGCCAGGCGGCCGATGACATCCTCGGCCTGATGACGCCCATCCTCAAGGGCGTGCTCACCGACAAGGGTTTCGACCACGCCGTCATGGCCCAGCAGGTTTTCGGCGGCCACGGCTATATCGAAGAACACGGCATGAGCCAGTATGTGCGCGACGCGCGCATCGCCATGATCTACGAGGGCGCCAACGGCATCCAGGCGCTCGACCTCGTTGGCCGCAAGCTCGGCATGAATGGCGGGCGCGCCGTCATGGCGCTCTTCAAGGAAATCGGCGATTTCTGCGAGGAGAACCGCGACGACGAAAAACTCGCCTTCTTCACCAAGCACCTCAAGAAGGGCTTGAACGACCTCCAGGCCGGAACCATGTGGTTCATGCAGAATGCCGTGGCCAAGCCCGACAATGCCGGTGCCGGCTCGACCGACTACATGCACCTCTTCGGCCTCGTCGTCGTCGGCTACATGTGGGCGAAGATCGCCAAGGCTGCCGAGGACGGCCTTGCGGCAGGTGCCGGCGAGCGCGAGGACTTTTTGAAGAACAAGCTGATCACCGCAAAGTTCTTCATGGAACGCCTGATGCCGGAAACGGCGCTGCGCAAGACCCGCATCGAGGCCGGCGCCGACACGACGATGGAATTGGCGGCCGAAGCGTTCTAGCCTCGAAGAATCAGGCGACCCATTGCGAGTTTGACGGCGCCCGGCGCCGCTAGGGAGAAGAGACCAATGACCGACGTCTTCATCTACGATCATGTGCGCACGCCGCGCGGGCGGGGCAAGAAGGACGGCTCGCTGCACGAAGTACCGTCCGTCCGCCTCGCCGCCAAGGTGCTGGAAGCGGTGCGCGACCGCAACGGGCTCGATACCGCCAAGGTCGACGACATCGTCATGGGCTGCGTCGATCCGGTGATGGATGCGGGCTCGGTCATCCCGAAGGCCGCCGCCTTCGAGGCCGGCTATTCGACAAGGGCACCCGGCATGCAGATCTCCCGCTTCTGCGCGTCGGGCCTCGACGCCGTCAATTTCGGCGCGGCGAAGATCGCGCAGGGCGCCGACGATATCGTCATTGCCGGCGGTGTGGAGAGCATGTCCCGCGTCGGCCTCGGCATGTCGGGCGGCTCGTGGTTCATGGATCCTTCGGTCAATTTCCCTGCCTATTTCATGCCGCAGGGTGTTTCGGCCGATCTGATCGCCACGAAATACGGCTTTTCCCGCGACGACGTCGACGCCTATGCCGTCGAGAGCCAGAAGCGCGCCGCACACGCATGGCAGAGCGGCTACTTCCAAAAATCCGTCGTGCCGGTGAAGGACATCAACGGCCTGACGATCCTCGCCCATGACGAACACATGCGTCCCGGCACCGACATGCAGGCGCTCGCCTCGCTCAACCCCTCCTTCCAGATGCCCGGCGAGATGGGCGGCTTCGAGGCCGTCGCCATCCAGGCGCATCCGGAAATCGAAGGCATCAATTACGTGCACCATGCCGGCAATTCCTCCGGCATCGTCGACGGTGCTGCCGCCGTGCTGCTCGGCTCGAAGGAGGGTGGCAACATCCTCGGCAAGAAGGCGCGCGGCCGCATCAAGGCCTTCGCCAATATCGGCTCCGACCCGGCGCTGATGCTGACCGGCCCGGTCGACGTCACGGAAAAGCTGCTCGCCCGCAGCGGCATGACGCTCGCGGACATCGATCTCTTCGAGCTCAACGAAGCCTTCGCAGCCGTGGTGCTGCGCTACTGCCAAGCCTTCGACATCCCGCACGACCGCATCAACGTCAACGGCGGCGCCATCGCCATGGGCCACCCGCTCGGCGCGACCGGCGCGATGATCCTCGGCACCGTGCTCGACGAGCTGGAACGCCGCGACTTGAACACCGCCCTCGTCACGCTCTGCATCGGCGCCGGCATGGGCACCGCGACGATCATCGAACGCGTCTGAGAAAGTGGGCCACGCTCTCTCCGGTCGTCATCCTCGGGCTTGACCCGAGGATCCACCACCCGGAGCGGGATGGTCGGGTCAAGCCCGACCATGACGGAGGAGAGGATAGCGTGTGAGGCCAGATAGATTTCAGGGAAGAGGAATCCCATCATGAGCTACACGAACTTCACCATCGAGACCGACGCCGACGGCATTGCTCTGGTCACCTGGGACATGCCCGACAAGTCGATGAACGTCTTCACCATCGAGGTGATGGACGAGCTGGACAGGATCGTCGATCAGGTCGTGGCAGACAGCAGCGTCAAGGGCGTGGTCATCACATCGGGCAAATCCTCCTTCTCCGGCGGCGCCGATCTTTCCATGATCAAGGCGAGCTTCGATCTCTTGAAGGATGCGCAGGCGAAGCACCCGGCGACCGCCGTCGAAAAGCTGTTCGAAGCGACGGGCCGCATGACCTGGCTGTTCCGCAAGCTCGAAACCTGCGGCAAGCCGTGGGTCTCCGCCATCAACGGCACCTGCATGGGCGGCGCCTTCGAGATGTCGCTCGCCTGCCATGGCCGCGTCGCCTCGAACGCCAAGTCGGTCAAGATCGCGCTGCCGGAAGTCAAGGTCGGCATTTTCCCGGGCGCCGGCGGCACCCAGCGCGTGCCGCGGCTTGCCAATGCGCAGGATGCTCTCCAGATGATGACGACCGGATCGTCGCTGACGGCTGCGCGCGCCAAGGCGATGAACCTCCTGCATCAGGTTGTCGAGCCCGACCAGCTGATCCCGGCCGCCAGGCAGATGATCAAGGATGGCCTGAAGCCGGTGCAGCCGTGGGACGAGAAGGGTTTCAAGGCGCCCGGCGGCGGCATCTGGACGCCGGCCGCGGCCCAGCTCTGGCCGGCAGCACCCGCGATCCTGCGTCGCGAGACGGCTGGCAACTATCCGGGCGCGCTCGCCATTCTCAAATGCGTCTATGAGGGCCTGCAAGTGCCCTTCGAGACGGGGTTGAAGATCGAGCAGCGTTACTTCACCCATATCCTCCAGACGACCGAAGCGTTTTCGATGATCCGGTCGCTGTTCATTTCCATGCAGGAACTCGGCAAGGGCGCGCGCCGCCCGGCGGGCGTGCCGAAGGCGGAGTTCAAGAAGGTCGCCGTCATCGGCGCCGGCTTCATGGGTGCGTCGATCGCCTATGTGACGGCGGCTGCCGGCATCCCGGTCGTGCTCGTCGACCGCGACCAGGAAGCGGCCGACAAGGGCAAAGCCCATTCCGAAGGCCTCGTCACCGGCGCCGTCGGCAAGGGCCGCATGTCGAAGGAGGACGGCGAGAAGCTGCTCTCCCTCATCACGCCGACGCCGGATTATGCCAATCTCGCCGATGCCGACCTCGTCATCGAGGCGGTCTTCGAGGATCGCACCGTCAAGAAGGAGGTCACCGAGAAGATCGAGGCTGTGTTGAAGGAGGACGCGATCCTCGCTTCCAACACCTCGACGCTGCCGATCACCGGGCTTGCCAAGAACTCGAAGCGGCCGGAGCAGTTCATCGGCATCCACTTCTTCTCGCCGGTCGACAAGATGATGCTGGTGGAAGTCATCCTCGGCAAGGAGACGGGCGACAAGGCGCTTGCCACCGCGCTCGACTATGTCGCGGCCATCAAGAAGACGCCGATCGTCGTCAACGACACGCGTGGCTTCTACGTCAACCGCTGCGTCTTCCGCTATATGGCCGAGGCCTATGACATGCTGATCGAAGGCGTGCCGGCGGCGATGATCGAGAATGCGGCGAAAATGGCCGGCATGCCGGTCGGCCCGCTGTCGCTGAACGACGAAGTGGCCGTCGATCTGTCCTACAAGGTCTTCAAAGCCGCCATTGCCGATCTCGGCGAACAGGCCGTCGATCCGCGTCATCTGGATCTCGTGACCAAGCTGGTGGAGGGCGAAGGGCGCCTCGGCCGCAAGGCCGGCAAGGGCTTTTACGACTATCCGCCGAAACCCGCCAAGAAGAAGCTGTGGCCGGGTCTGAAGGACCTGTATCCGCAACAGAAGCCGGAGGATGTCGATGTGAAGGTGCTGAAGGAGCGCCTGCTCGTCACCATCGCGCTCGAAGCCGCACGCACCATGGAAGAGGGCATCGTCACCGATCCGCGCGAGGCCGATGTCGGCTCCATCCTCGGCTTCGGCTTTGCGCCCTATACCGGCGGCACGCTGTCCTATATCGACGGCATGGGGGCGAAGGCCTTCGTGGCGCTCTGCGAAAAGCTTGCCGCCAGCTACGGCAGCCACTTCCAGCCGACGCCGCTGCTGAAGGACATGGCCGCCAGGGGCGAGACCTTCTATGGCCGCTTCGCACCGCAGGAAAAGAAGGCGGCCTGAACCGCCGAGGTCGCTTGCGGTCTATCGAAAGCGTGATCCGGCGGGTCGCTGCCGGATCACCACGGACGTGTCGTGCTCTCCGTCGCAAAGCGCATTTTCGGTCCCTGTTCCGCGCGGAACAGCGGGCGGCGGGGCGATGTGGGAAAGTCTGGTCACTGGATGAGAGAGGCTCATCCATCACAGAGATCAGGCCCAACCAATCAGGAGAGACCCCATGCGCAAGATCATCGTTTCCGCCACCGTCGCAATCGTCGCCGCCGTTTCCTTCGCCGCCCCGTCGCAGGCCGGCTACTACAGCTACGGCTACCAGCCGCATTGCTTCGTCAAGAAGATCCATTCCTACGACTACTACGGCAACCTGGTCGTCAAGAAGATCAAGATCTGCAAGTAAGCGTTGCCCCACTGACCTCCCCGAAGGCCCGGATGTTCCCTGCATCCGGGTCTTTTGCCGTGCAGGGTCAGGGTTTCACGCCGGGCGCGGGGCCTCGGCCATCTGCACCAGCAGTTCCGCCCGCGTGCCGACCGGGCGGGCGGCATAGGCGAGCTTGGCGCCGAGGCTGGACGCCATGGCGCCGATGATCTTCGTGCCGAGGCCGGTGCCGCGCACCGGGCCTTCGCCGCGCCAGCCGATGCCGTCGTCCTCGACGAAGAGCAGCGCGTTTTCGGAATCGAGGCGGGTGAAGCCGACGCGCACCTCGCCGCCCGTTTCGCCATAGGCATATTTGAAGGCGTTGGTGACGAGTTCCGTGACGATGACGCCGAGCGAGACGGCGCGGTCGGTCGGTACGTGCAACGGCTCCAGCGTGCGGTTGAGGCGCACATTGCGGCCCTGGCCCTGCATCGAGGTGTCGAGTTCGGACAGCAGCGTCGAAAGATAGGCGCCCATGTCGACATTGCGCACGTCTTCCGACGTATAGAGACGGCGGTGGATGCCGGCGATGGCGGTGATGCGGGCCTGTGTCTCGGAAAGCGCTTGGCGGACCGCCTCGTCGGAGGCGCTCGACATCTGTAGCCGGATAAGGGCTGCGGCGAGCGCCAGCGAATTGCCGACGCGGTGGTTGACCTCGGCGAGCAGCACCTCGGCGCGTTCCTTGGCGCGCCGGATTTCCAGCTCCGCCTTGAGTTTCGCCCGCTTCAGCTCGGCATTTTCCAACGCCTGGCCGAGCGCATTGGCCAGCAGCGGGATGAAATCGTCGCCGACCGACTTGATGACATAGTCGGCGGCCCCCGCCTTCAGCGCCTCGACGGCGACCTGGGCGTCGTTCGAGCCCGTCACATAGAGGACCGGCACCGCGCCCGGCGCATCGGCGAATTCCTTCAGGAAGGACAGGCCCGTGCCCGCCTTCAGGAAGTGATCGAGCACGACGGCATCGACGTCGCCTTCGGCCAGCAGTTCGCGGCCGCGCTCCAGGTCCTCCGCATGCAGCACCTCGTAGCCGAGACGGCCGAGCGCACGCTGGACGAGCCGCGCGAGGATCGGATCGTCGTCGATATAGAGGATGCGGACGGGGCCTTCCTTCATTTACTGCGTCTCGGGTATCTGGATGACCGAGAAGAACAGGCCGAGCTGGCGGATCGCGTGCGCAAAGCTCTCATATTCGACCGGCTTGGTGATGTAGACATTGGCGCCGAGATCGTAGCAGCGCTGGATTTCCCGCTCGTCGTCCGTCGTCGTCAGGATGACGACCGGCAGGCGCTTGGTGTGGGGGTTGGTCTTGATCTTCTGGAGAATATCGATGCCCGACATGTCCGGCAGGTTGAGGTCGAGCAGGATCAGCAGGAAACGGCCGGCGCTGGCGAGGCCGGAGCGGTCCTTGCCGAGCACGAAATCGAGCGCTTCCGTGCCATTGAGGAAAGGCACGACCTCGTTGTGCACGCCGGCACGGCGAATGTTCTTCTCGATGAGGCGCGCATGCCCCTCATCGTCCTCGATCATGACAATGGTGACTTCCTTGCCCAATCCGTTCATCCCTGCATACTCCTGACCAATTTACTGAGATCGGGCGGCAGACGCAGCACGAAGGTCGTCCCCTGCCCGAGTTCCGATCGAATGACGATATCACCGCCGAGATTGCGCATCAGTGAACGCACATGCGCAAGGCCGATGCCCTCGCCGGGTTTATCCTGGGCGCCGGAGCGACGGAAGAGTTCGAAGACCCGCTCGTGATCTTCCGGCGCGATGCCGCGGCCGTTATCGGTAAATTCGATGACGAAACCAGCGCGGCCGGCATTGCGAGCGCTGATGGAAATCCTGAGCGGCTTGTCGGGCGTGCGGTACTTGATGGCATTGTCGAACAGGTTGCCGAACACCTGTTCCAGTGATAGCCGGTCGGAGGTCAGCGTCGGCAGGTTGTCGGCGACGACGACCTCGCCGTCGGCTTCGCCGACCTGGTGGTTGACCGCGGCCGCCCCCGCCTCGGCGAGTGCCTTCAGGTCAACCCGCTCGACCTTAAGTTCCCTTCGCCCGTCGCGCGAGATCTTCAGGATCGCGTTGATCAGCCCGTCCATCTTCTTGGTGGAGGAGCGGATGAAGCCGATCGCCTCCGGCAGATCTTCGGACGCCGCGCGGCGGGCTTCGAGGATGTCGGCCTCGCTCGGCGACTTGCCGTCGGCGAGCACGTAGTTCTGGATGGAGGACAGCGAGGCCTGGAGCTCACTGGTGAAGCCCATGATGTTGACGAGCGGCGCGCGCAGGTCGTGCGTGACGATATAGGCGAAGCGCTGGACCTCCTGGTTCGCCCGGATCAGCTCCTCCGTGCGCTCGTCGACGCGCCTTTCCAGCGTGGCGTTCAGCGTCTCGACCTCACGCCGGGCGACGACGATGTCACGGGTATATTGCGCGACGACCAGGGCCGCACCGCCCATGACGCCGATGATGGTGATCGCGCCGATCACCGTCGTCCATCGTAGCGCGCCGGCCGACCACAGCGTATCGAGCACGCCCTCCTGCAAGCGGAGATCGGCATCGGCCATGATGGCGCCAAGCTGATCGCGAAGCTCATCCATCAGCAACCGGCCGCGATCGGTCTTGACCTGTGCGACAGCGCTCGCCGACTGCCCGTCCTCGACAGCCGCCACGGTCTCCGCGAGTTCCGCGAGCTTGTCGGTGACAAGACGTTGGATCTCGGACAGGCGCTCGGCATAGTCGGGGAAGCCGGCGACCTTTTCAGCGAAAGCCTGCTGGCGTTCCGCCACGCCTTTCAACGCGTTGTCATAGGGCTCGCGGAAACTCGCCTCGCCGGTAATGACGAAGCCGCGCTGGCCCGTTTCGGCGTCCTTGAGCGTGGACAACAAATCTGCGGCGGCGCTACGCACCTCGCGCACCTCCACCAGTTCAGCGAAATAGGTCTGCACCTTGCTGACAAGCCACAGCGACGTGCCCACGATGCCGAGCAGCGCGATCATGCCTGCAATCAGCAGGATAACGGTCGAGCGCACGAATGCGGCGTTCGAAATCGGCATTCCACCCCCGGTTAGAGCCGTTTATTCGCGGCGACAATATCGTTATGGCACCGGCTTGCAACCGACCGGAGCCAAGAATACGGGGATTCTTTTGGTCGTTTCGCCACTTAACGGCTCAAACCCGTGCCCGGAACCGACCGGCGAACCGTTCGCTGGCAATGATGATCATGCCTGCCGAAATGATCAGCACGGCGCCGGCGAAGACGTTCGAGCCGGGCACGTCGCTCCAGATGAGATAGCCGAGCCCGAAGGCCCAGACGAGCGAGGAATATTCGAAGGGCGCGAGCACGGAGACCGGCGCCCGGCGCATGCCTTCGAACATCGCGAACTGGCCGATGCCGGCCACCACGCCCGTTCCCGCCATCAGCGCGAGATCGGTCGCCGAGATCGGCAGCCAGACGAAGGGCATGGCGACGGCCGTATAGAGCACGAAGAAGCCGCTCGATATGGTCATCTGCACTGGGGTGCGCTCTTGCAATGCGGTCTTGCGCAACAGCACCGTCGCGATCGCCCAGAAGACGGCGGCCTGCAAGGCCAGATAGACGGGCAGTGACAATTCGAGACCCTTGACCGCCACCCCGCAGGCAATGACCACGCCGACGAAGCCGGTCGCCACCGCGAGCCAGCGATAGCCCGGCACCTTCTCGCCGAGGATCGGCACCGAGAGGATCGTCATGACGATCGGCGAGGCATAATAGAGCGTCGTCAACTCGGCGAGCCCGAGATCGCGCGCGGCGGTGTAGTAGGAGAGCCAGGCGGCGAGAAGCAGCAGGTTGCGCAGGAAGAGCGGCATCAGCACCGGCGAATGGCGCGCGCTGCGCAGAAGCGGCCGCCCGCCCCAGGCAAGACAGAGCGCGAAGATCGTGACGCTGCGCACGAAAAGGATCTGCCAGACCGGCAGCGCCGCGACGAGCCATTTGACCGACGCATCCTGCACGGAAAACAGGAAATAGGCGAAGGACGTCAGCAAAATGCCGGAAGTGACCGTCTTGTGCACGGAAAGGACCTCGAAAGCGCGACGAAGCCGCGTTTTTCCTTGATAGCCTGCCGTTCGTTCCGGCGAAAGTGGCTGAAAATCACGGGGGAGGAAATTTTTCCCACCCCGTCACGCCGCCTTTCGCGACCGCCCAAGAAAAATCCGCCCGGACGCCAAGTTTCAGCGTGCAAGCGGGGCGGGACGGGTATATGCGCGGAAACCATGGACTCCAAACGACTAGGCTACGTCTTCACCCTGCTCGCGATCTTGATCTTCAGCCTGCAGGATGCCATCTCGAAACATCTCGGCAGCGTCTATCCGCCGGTTTTCATCGCCATGATGCGGTTCTGGGCGTTTGCCGCCTTCGCGATCGTGCTCGGCGCGCGCAGCCCGGGCGGATTGCGGGCGGCGGCGGCAACGAAACGGCCGATCCTGCAGATCATGCGCGGCGCCATCCTCGCCTTCCAGATCGTCGTCACCATCACCGCCTTCACCACGGTCGGCCTCGCCCACTCGCAGGCGATCCTGGCCTCGGGGCCGATCTTCGTCGCGCTGCTCTCGATGCCGCTGCTCGGCGAGCGCGTCGGCTGGCGGCGCTGGACGGCGATCGGCATCGGCCTTTGCGGCGTGCTGATCATCGTGAAGCCGGGCGGCAGCACCTTCGATCTCAGCGTGTTGCTGCCGCTCCTCTCCGCGCTGATGTTTGCGATCTATGTCATCGCGACCCGGCTCGTCAGTCGCGACGACAGCGCCTCGACCAGCTTCTTCTATATCGGCGTCGCCGGCGCGGTGGCGATCTCGCTCGTCGGCCCGTTCTACTGGACCAACCTTGCGCCCCTCGACTGGGTCTGGATGGGGATCGTCTGCATCACCGGCATGTCGAGCCACTATTTCCTGATCCGCGCCTATGACCTGCTCGATGCGGCCGCCGTGCAACCCCTCACCTATCTCCAGGTCGTGCTGGCGGCGATCGTCGGCGTCAGCGTCTTCGGCGAAACGCTGAACCTCAACATGGTGGTCGGCTCGGTGATCGTGGTCGGCGCGGGCATCTTCACCATCTGGCGCGAAAGCGTGGTGGCGCGGCGGCGGGCGGCCGAAAATCCGTCCGGAAACGACACAGGAAAATAATCCTTTTTTCTTTACTCGGAAACCGTCCTTCGCTATGCTTCTGGGCAATCGGACCGGCGCGTGCCGGTCCGTCGCCTTGGCAGGGTTTCTCAATATGTTCTCCCACGACCGGATCTGGGCGGCAATCGACGCCCTCGCCGAGCGCAACCGGCTCTCCCCGTCCGGCCTTGCCCGCCGCGCCGGGCTCGATCCGACGTCCTTCAACAAATCGAAGCGACAGGGCGTGGACGGCCGCCAGCGCTGGCCCTCCACGGAATCGATCGCCAAGGTGCTCGACGCGACCGGCGCCTCGATCGACGAGTTCTTCACGATCTCCGACATCGCGCGTGATATCGCCCTGCCGCAGGGCGCCTTTCCGCCGCAGACCGGAACCATTCCGCTGCTCGGTTTCGCGCAGGCGGGCGCCGGCGGCTTTTTCGACGATGGCGGCTTTCCCGCCGGCCAGGGCTGGGACGTGGTCGAATTCCCCGCCGGGCCTGAACGCAAGGCCGGCGTCTATGCGCTGGAGGTGCAGGGCGACAGCATGATGCCGCTCTATCGCGACGGCGACGTGCTGATCGTCGAGCCGGGCGCGCAGGTGCGTCGCGGCGACCGCGTCGTGGTGAAGACCCGCGAAGGCGAGGTCATGGCCAAGGTGCTGCACCGCCAGAGCCCGCGCACGATCGAGCTCGTCTCGCTCAATCCCGAGCACCCAAACCGCAATTTTGATATGGACGAGGTAGACTGGATCGCCCGCATCATCTGGGCGAGCCAATAGGGCGAGGGTCCTTAGAGTGTCTCCGCAATTCCCGACGCAAAACCGCTGTACACTTTTGCTGGAATTGCTCCTTAGCCACCATAGAGATTGACCGGGAAATAGCGCAGGTAGATTTCCTGCAAACGACCGTTGCGCGACAGCGCCAGAAGCGCGTGGTCGATGGCGCCGGCGATCGCCGTGTCCTCCTTGCGGAACATGATCGTCAGGCCTTCGCCGAGGAACTGTTCCGACACGTAAGGCCCATCGAACAGGCGGCAGCAGCCGGCGGATTCCGTACCGTTCGTCCAGAAGGCGAGTTGCATGCCGTCGCCGAAGACCGCGTCCACCTTGCCGTCCTTGAGACTTGCGAGCAGCGCTGTGCGATCGGGAAACACTTCGGCTTTCAGGCGCGGGAAAAATGCCTTCAGCATGGCCTCGTGCGCGCTTGCCGCAACGACCCCCACCCGCTTGCCATCCAGGAACGCCGCCGTCTCGCCGGCCGGCGGCGCCTTCTTCGTCACGGCAAACCGGGCCGGCAGGCGCATGAAGGGGCGCGAGAAGAGGAAACGCTTGCGCAGATCAGCGGTGACCGCCACGCCCGCGGCGACCGCCTCGCCATTGCCGTCGACCAGCGCCTTTTCCAGCTCCGGGAAGGTCACCGCCTGGATCTGGCACTTCTCCGTCAGCGCCAGCTCCCGGCAGACCTCGCGCACCAGATCGACATGGAAGCCGGCGAGCTTGCCGGTCTGGTCGATGAAGTTGAACGGCGGAAAATCGACCGTCGTCAGAAACCGCAGGCGCACGATACCCGACAGATCCGGCCGCGCGATGCGCTCGCGCGTGTCGAACAGGATCGGCAGGTCGACCGCCGAGCGCTCCTGCGCCGCAGCGACCCGCGGCGTCATCACCGCCATCAACAGGCAAAGCGCAAGAAGCCTATAGATTTTGAGGGGTGAAATTTCGCTATGTCTCATTATAATCAACTTAGAGTTAAAAAAGGGTAGAACCGATAAACGGGAGCGATAGCTGCATGCGACTGGCAGAATATCCTGACGATATCGCTTTCGCCACCGCAATCGGCATTCTGCCGGCGCCATGCGGCCCACCCTGCGAGGAACACATCCCACCGCGCCTGATGACGGAAGCCCGGCTCTTCCGTCGGCTCGGCCTGTCGAAGACGCTGATCTCGACCATGCTGGTGCGCGCCAGCCAGCATGGCACGACGCTGGAATCGGAATTGCTGGCGAGCGGCGCGGTCTCGGAAGAGATCTATTACGAGGCGCTTGCCGAAATCCTGCACCTTCCGTTTCTCACCCGGATCGACCCGTCTCAGCTCGAAGACCTTCCCAGCGTGGATACGCAACTCGTGGAGCCCACCGTCGTGCGGCTTCGCCATCCCGCTCGCGCGCCGACCACGGCGATCGTGCCAAGCGCCGAACGGCTGGGTTATCTCACCGAGCGGCTTGCCCAGGCGCCTGCCCTGCGCACGATGATGGCCGCGACCACGCCCTCGGCCTTGCGGGCCGCACTCTGGCAGGCCGGCTGCAATCGGCGGGTGCGCGATACGGTGGACCAGCTTTTCGCCACGATGCCGGAGGCGAGCGCCCGCATCACGCTTTGGGGACGGCAAGGTTTTTACACCGGCATCGTGTTGGCGCTCCTGCTCTCGCTCGCCATTGCCGCGCCGACGCTCGCGCTGATGCTCCTGCACATCGCGACGACCCTGCTTTTCTTCGCCACCTTCCTCGTCCGCCTTGTCGCACTGCTCGCCAAAAAGCGGCAGGAGGGGCGTGCACTGGCCCGCCCGCCTGCCCGGCCGCGCCCGGTCTATTCCGTCTTCGTCGCGCTCTACCGGGAAGCGGCCGTCGTGCCGCAACTCGTCGCGACCCTGAACAAGATCGAGTGGCCGGTCGCCTGTCTCGATATCAAGCTGATCTGCGAGGCCGACGACCAGGAGACGCTCGACGCGCTGGCCGCCATGCCGCTCGGCCGGCAATACGAGGTGGTCGCGGTGCCGCCCGGCCGGCCGCGCACCAAGCCCAAGGCGCTCTCCTATGCGCTGGGTGCCGCGCGCGGCGAATATCTGGTGATCTACGACGCGGAGGACCGGATCGATCCGCTCCAGCTCGAGGAGGCTTGGCGCACCTTCGAGAGCGGTCCTCGCGACGTCGCCTGTCTGCAGGCGCCGCTCGTCATCACCAATGTGCGGGAAAGCTGGCTCAGCGCCCTCTTCGCGCTCGAATACGCCGGGCTGTTCCGGGTGCTGCTGCCACGGCTCGCGACCGCCCGCCTGCCCATGCCGCTCGGCGGCACGTCCAACCATTTTCGCACGCGCGTGCTTCAGCAGGTGGGCGGGTGGGACCCGTACAATGTCACCGAGGATGCCGACCTGGGCCTCAGGCTCTACCGCCTCGGCTATCGCTGCGGCACGATCACCCGGCCAACCTACGAGGAGGCGCCGAGCGGGCGGGATGCCTGGCTCGGCCAGCGCACGCGCTGGTTCAAGGGCTGGCTGCAAACCTGGCTGGTGCTGATGCGCCGCCCCTCGCGGCTGGTGCAGGATATGGGCCTCTGGCCGAGCTTCGTCTTCCAGGTGCTGATCGGCGGGCTCATCCTCTCGTCGCTCGCCCATCCGCTCATCATCGCCTATATCGGCATGATCACCTGGTCGCTGTTCTTCCAGTCCGCTTATACGGTCGGGCCGTTCGAGCTCACGATGTTCGCCATCGACATGGTCAACATCTTCGGCAGCTACGCAATCTTCGTCGCCCTCGGGCGGGGCGGAATGGCGCCCGGTGAACGGGCCGCCGTGGGCTGGCGCTGGGTGCTGACGCCGCTCTACTGGCTGTTCCTTTCGTTTGCCGCCTGGCGCGCGGTCAGGGAACTCTGCAACGACCCGTTCTTCTGGAACAAGACAGCCCACCGCCCGGCGCAGACGGAGACAAAGGTGGAAGCCGGGTAAGAAAGAGGATGTCGGGCAGCTGGAGCGGGTAGCGGGAATCGAACCCGCGCGTTCAGCTTGGGAAGCTGACAGGCTACCATTACATCATACCCGCAAGGCAGCGCGACGGCGCAGTCATTCAACAGTTCGCCCGGCGTGTCAAGCGCGCGACATGCCCGGTGGGCTATACTAGATTGACGTCCGGATTTCATCGATTCGTTCGGAGCCAAAACAACCTATGATCCAGTTCACCACCTCCACCGGCACCGTCTCGGTCAAGAATTGGGGCTATGAGCTGCAAGGGCTGAACGGCAACGCCCTCGATCCGACCCTCATCGCCTCGGCCACCCACGACCTGCTGGTGATCGACGCCTCGCGGGACGGAACCGATGCCGGCCGGTTTTCCCGGGACGAAATTACGCGCATGAAGGACGGCATGGGCGGGCGCTCCGTCGTCGTCTCCTATACCTCGATCGGCGAAGCCTCGGACTTCCGCAACTATTGGGACAAGGACTGGACGACGACCGGCACGGCGACCGGACGGTTGACCGGCGAAGCGCCGGACTGGCTGGGGCCGGTCAATCCCGACTGGCCGGAGAGCCGAAAGGTCCGCTACTGGGATTCCGACTGGCAGACGATCATCTTCAACGACCAGAAGACCGGCGAAGTCGATGCCATCGTCAAGGCGGGTTTTGACGCGGCCTATCTCGATATCGTCGACGGCTATTACTTCTGGGGCGCGGAGGTTTCCGCGAAGGACAAGCAGGCGGGCGATCCGAGGACCGTGAAGCAGGCGGCGCAGCGCATGGTCGATTTCATCGTGGACCTGACCGCGCATGCACGCGAGAGCAACCCGGATTTCTTCGTGATCCCGCAGAACGGCGCCTGGATTCTCGACGACCTCGGCTCCGACACCGCGCGCAAGAAGGCCTATCTCGATGCCATCGGCGGCATTGCGGTGGAGGACCTGTACTTTCGCGGCGATGCGGACGAGAACAATCCGCTGCGCCCGGACGAGGAGACCATCGCCACCCTGAAGCGGGATTTTCTCGACAAGGGCATACCGGTCTTCGTCGTCGACTACATCAACGGCAGCAAGCGGGTCGCCGACTTCAACAAGATGGTGCTGGAAGACGGTTTCATCCCCTTTGCCTCGCCCGACCGGGATCTCGACCGGCTGGTCGGCACCCATGACGGCGACCCGGCCTATATAAAACCCTCGGCAAAGGCGGATGTGTTGCGCGGCTCGAAGCTCGCGGACACGATCCATGGGCTGGCCGGCAATGACAGGATCGACGGCCGGGCCGGGAACGACTGGCTCTATGGCGGCGCGGGCAAGGATACGCTGACGGGTAGCGCAGGCGCCGACAGGCTGAAGGGTGGTGCCGGCGCCGATACGTTCGTCTTCAAGTCCATCAAGGATTCGACGGTCGCTGCCGCCGGGCGCGATACGATCGGCGACTTTTCGGCAAAGGAAGGCGACAGGATCGACCTGAAGGCCATCGATGCGAGCACGAAATCCGCCGGCGACCAGGCCTTCGTCTTCATCGGCACCCAGGCTTTCCACAAGAAGGCGGGCGAGCTGCGTTATGAGACCAAGGCCGGCGACACATATGTGTTTGGTGACGTGAACGGCGACGGCAAGGCCGATTTTTCCGTCCGGTTCGACGCCGCGATCACATTCACGAAGGGCGACTTCATTCTTTAGCCGGCTTAAGGCTTCGCCAGCTCAGCTTTGGACAATCGGCGCGTATGGCAATCAGCCCGCCTCGGCGGGCATAAGCCCCCGCACTTACAAAATTATCCCGCGCGAAAATGCTTGGAGAGTTTCAGGCCCTGCGCCTGATAGTTGGAGCCGAGGCCGGAGCCGTAGAGGCCTTCGGGCGCATCGAGCATGTGCTCGTAGACGAGGCGGCCGACGATCTGGCCGTGTTCGAGGATGAAGGGCACCTCGTGGCTGCGCACCTCCAGCACGGCGCGGCTGCCGGAGCCGCCGGCGGGCGCATGGCCGAAGCCGGGATCGAAGAAACCGGCATAGTGCACGCGGAATTCGCCGACGAGCGGGTCGAAGGGCGTCATCTCGGCGGCATAGAGCGGCGGCACGTGCACGGCCTCGCGCGAGACGAGGATGTAGAACTCGTCCGGATCGAGGATCAGTTCGTTGCGGCCGCGGCTGAACAGCGGCTCCCAGAAATCGAAGATATCGTGCTGGTTCTTCCGGTCGACATCGACGACGGAGGTGTGGTGTTTGCCGCGATAGCCGATGAGGCCTTCCGGACCGGTGCCCTTGAGGTCGATCGACAGCGCGATGCCGCCGCCGGAAACGTTCGGCGTGTCGCTCGCCACCAGCGTATCGCTGCCATGCAGCGCCAGCAGCTCGCTTTCGCCGAGCAGGGCATTGCCCTTGCGGAAGCGGATCTGCGACAGGCGCGAGCCGCGGCGCACGACGATCGGGAAGGTGCGCGGCGAGATTTCGAGATAGAGCGGGCCGGAATAGCCGGCCGGGATCTTGTCGAATTCCTGCGCGCGATCGGTGATGACGCGGGTGAAGATGTCGAGGCGGCCGGTGGAGCTTTTCGGGTTGGCGGAGGCGGCGAGTTCCGCCGGCAGGTCGAGGCTTTCCATCAGCGGCACGATGTAGACGCAGCCGGTTTCCAGCACCGCGCCGACCGAGAGATCGATGACGTGCAGTTGCAGCCGGTCGAGCTTGTCGGCGACGAGATGGGCCGGGCCCGGCAGGAAACTTGCGCGCACACGGAAAGCCCGCGCGCCGAGGCGCAGGTCGAGGCTTGCCGGCTGGATCTGGTCGTCGTCGAGCGGGGCCTCGCTTTTCAGCCGGCCGCCGTCGAACAAGCCACGAATGGCGTTGTCCGCCAGAATACCTGTGCTGCGCACCGCAGAGCCACCCATCATCATAAAGTCCCGTCAGAAGGCCGCACAAAACCAAATGCCGGCAATTGACGCAAGCGCGGGCGCGCAGTATTAGCAAAGTTATCCCGTGGTGATTTGGCCGGCCGGCTTGCAGCCACGTAAAACAAGTAGCTAAAAAGGCCGGGTTCAAAACCGGCCTGCTTTTGCGGCCGGTTTTTTTGTTTGAAGGCGAAGATCACATGAGCAAGTCCTGGCGCGCAGCCACCCAACTCGTTCACGGCGGAACCACCCGCTCCCAGCACGGCGAAACCGCAGAGGCAATCTTCCTCACGCAAGGGTTCGTCTATGACACGTCCGCGGCCGCCGAAGCCCGCTTCAAGGGCGAGACGGACGGCTTCATCTACGCCCGCTACGGCAGCCCGACCAACGACATGTTCGAAAAGCGCATGTGCCTGCTGGAAGGTGCCGAGGACGCGCGCGCCACCGCGTCCGGCATGGCGGCCGTCACGGCTGCGATCCTCTGCCAGTTGAAGGCCGGCGATCATATCGTCGCCGCCCGCGCGCTGTTCGGTTCCTGCCGCTGGGTGGTCGAGACGCTCGCGCCGAAATACGGCATCGCGTGCACGCTGATCGACGGCCGTGACCTTTCCAACTGGGAAAAGGCGATCCAGAAGAACACCAAGGTGTTCTTCCTCGAAAGCCCGACCAACCCGACGCTGGAAGTGATCGACATTGCCGGTGTCGCGAAACTTGCCAACCAGATCGGCGCCAAGGTCGTCGTCGACAACGTCTTCGCGACGCCGCTCTTCCAGAAGCCGCTCGAACTCGGCGCGCATGTCGTCGTCTATTCCGCCACCAAGCATATCGACGGCCAGGGCCGCTGCCTCGGCGGCGTGGTGCTTTCGGACAAAGCGTGGATCGACGAGAACCTGCACGACTATTTCCGCCATACCGGCCCGGCCATGTCGCCGTTCAATGCCTGGACGCTGCTGAAGGGCATCGAGACCCTTCCGTTGCGCGTCAAGCAGCAGACGGAGAATGCGAGCCGCATCGCCGATTTCCTCGCCGACAGCAATAAGGTCGCCCAGGTGATCTATCCGGGCCGCAAGGACCATCCGCAGGCCGATATCATTGCCAAGCAGATGACCGGGGGCTCGACGCTGGTTTGCTTCGAGCTGAAGGGCGGCAAGGAGGCGGCCTTCGCGCTGCAGGATGCGCTGGAGGTGGTCAAGATCTCCAACAATCTCGGCGATGCGAAGAGCCTGATCACCCATCCGGGCACGACCACGCACAAGAACCTGACGGACGAGGCGCGTGCCGAACTCGGCATTTCTCCCGGCACGGTGCGCCTGTCGGCCGGCATCGAGGACAGCGAAGACCTGATCGAGGATTTTGCGCGCGCCCTTGCGAAGATCAACGCCTGATCCTCGACATTGCGAAACGGACAATGCGAAAGCACCGGCCAAAGCCGGTGCTTTCTTTGCTTATTCTTGACGAAACCATATTCCTGTAGAATAGCAGGAGCTAATCAGTTCAAGGCTTGCCCATGTATCGTGCGCTTACCCGCGACATCGAAGTGACTGTCGAGCCGTACTACCTGGCCGATCAGTCCGATCCCGACGACAGCCGTTATGTGTGGGGTTACCGGGTGGTCATCGCAAACCATTCCGATGTCGTCGTCAGGCTGATGACGCGCTACTGGCACATCACCGACCAGAACGGCCAGGTGGACGAGGTCAACGGGCCCGGCGTCATCGGCGAGCAGCCGGTGCTGCGCCCTGGCGATACCTACGAATATTCCTCCGGCTGCCCGCTCGAAACCCCGTCGGGCATCATGTTCGGCCGCTACCGCATGGAAACAGAAAACGGCGACGCCTTCGACGTCGCCATTCCCGCGTTTTCACTGGATACACCGGGGCAGCCGCGCGTCCTCAACTGAGGACGCGGGCTCTTTACTGCGGCAAAACTTCCGCCGCCTCGAAGCGGTAGGTGGTCGAGCAGAATTCGCAGGTGATTTCGATCTCACCCTTGTCGTCCGTCGTGTGCGCGATCTCCTCGGCGTCGAGCGCGGCGAGCACGCCCTTCAGCTTCTCGCGCGAGCAGGAGCAGCGGTCGAAGACCTGCTGCGGCTGGTAGACGCGCACGCCGCGCTCGTGGAAGAGGCGGAACAGCAGCCGCTCGGTGCCGACATTCGGGTCCGTCAGTTCATCGGCGTCGATCGTCTCGACCATCGCCTTGGCTTCCGCCCAGTTGTCGTCGTCGGCGATCTTGTGGCCGGCCTCGTCGCCGTCGCCGCCCGGAAGATCGGGCTGGCGCATGCGCTCCGGCGCCTGCGGCAGAAACTGCGCGACCATGCCGCCGGCACGCCAGCGGTGGCGTGCCTTGCCATCCTGATCGCGATCGAACAGCTCGGCGACACCGAGGCGCACCTTGGTCGGGATCTGTTCCGACTGGCGGAAATAGACGCCGGCGATCTCTTCCAGCGTGTGGCCGTCGAGAGGCACGATGCCCTGGTAGCGCTGGGTATGCGCGCCCTGGTCGATGGTGAAGGCGAGGATGCCCTTGCCGAGCAGCTCGTGCGGCTCGGTCCGGCCTTCGGCGATCGCGGCGTCGAGCGCTTCCTGGTCGAAGCGGGCATAGGCGCGCACATTCTCCGGCGCGGAGAAATCGGCGACCAGCAGGTCGACGGGGCCGTCGCCCTTGGTCTGGACGATCAGCTTGCCTTCGAACTTCAGCGAGGTGCCGAGCAGGACGGTGAGCGTGATTGTCTCGGCCAGCAGACGCGCGACGGGTGCGGGATAATCGTGCCGGCCCAGAATGGTGTCGAGCATGGGGCCGAGCTGCACGGCGCGGCCGCGCACGTCGAGACCCTCCACCTGGAACGGCAGGACATGGTCGTCTCCGGAAAAACCGGGCTCACCGAGTTTCAGGGCAGTCTCCGCCATCATCATCATTCCGCTCCTTGCACGCTTCGGCGCCGCCGAGGCCATGGGCCCGGCCTGCTTTCCGACAGGCGTTCTACCGTGATTCAGCGCTCGCTCTCGCCCGATCATTCCATACCGGGCAGGCAAGCGCCAGAGAAAGCGCCCTTCGGCGCTTCGTGATGGTCCCTAGATCGTGCCGCCCGCGGCGTTTTTCAAGACGGGCGTCAGACGGCGCCGAGGCACCAGGCGAGGATCGATTTCTGCGCATGCAGGCGGTTTTCCGCCTCGTCGAAGACCACCGACTGCGGGCCGTCGATCACCTCGTCGGTGACCTCCTCGCCGCGATGCGCCGGCAGGCAATGCATGAAGAGCGCATTCTCGTTCGCCCGCGCCATCAGCTGCTTGTTCACCTGGTAGGGCTGGAAGATGTTGTGTCCGCGCGCGCGGTGTTCCTGGTTCATCGAGACCCAGGTGTCGGTGACGATCAGGTCGACGCCGTCGACGATGGCGTCCGGATCATGGCCGAGCAGGATGTTGCCGCCATTGTCGCGCGCCCAGTTCAGGATCTTGTCGTCGGGCTCGGAGCCCATCGGCACGGCCATCCGCATCTTATAGCCGAAGCGGGCAGACCCCTCGACGAAGGAATGCAGCACGTTGTTGCCGTCGCCCGTCCAGGCGAAGGTCTTGCCCTTCGTGGAGCCGCGATGCTCCTCGAAGGTCATGACGTCGGCCATGATCTGGCAGGGATGGGTGAGGTCCGTCAGCGCGTTGATGACCGGCACGGTGGCGTGTTCGGCGAGCTCCAGCAGACGATTATGGTCGGTCGTGCGGATCATGATGGCGTCGACATAGCGCGACAGCACCTTGGCCGTATCGCCGATGGTCTCGGCGCGGCCGAGCTGCATTTCCGTGCCCGACAGGAACAGCGTCTCGCCGCCGAGTTGGCGCATGCCGACATCGAAGGAGACGCGGGTTCGGGTGGAGGGTTTCTCGAAGATCATCGCGAGCATCTTGCCGGCAAGGGGCTTGGCTTCCGTGCCGGCCTTGCTGGCGGCCTTGCGCGCGTGCGCATCATCCATGATGACGCGAAGATCGCTTTCCGAGACGGCGGAAAGGTCGAGAAAATGCTTGGCCATGATGTGTCCTGTCTGTCCCAGTCCCTTAAGCGCTCAGGCGGCCTTGGCGGCGGTGAGCTTTTCGGCAGCCCGCTCGATGCGCGCAAGCCCCTCGCGCGCTTCTTCGGCGGTCACCGTCAGCGGCGGCAAGAGCCGCAGCACATTGTCGCCCGCAGGCACGGCGAGCAGCTTTTCCGCACGCACGGCCTTGAGCAGCTCGGCGGTCGGAATCCTTGCCTTGATGCCGAGCATCAGACCCTCGCCGCGGATATCCTCGATGATCTCGGGGAAACGATCCTTCAGCGCCGCGAGGCCCTGGCGGAAGACCAGCGCCACGTCGCGGACGTGCTCCAGGAAGCCCTCCTCCAGCACGACGTCGAGCACCGCATTGCCGACCGCCATGGCGAGCGGGTTGCCGCCATAGGTGGAGCCGTGCGTGCCGGCGACCATGCCGGCGGCCGCTTCGTTCGTGGCAAGGCAGGCGCCGAGCGGGAAGCCGCCGCCGATGCCCTTGGCGACGGCCATGATATCCGGCGTGACGCCGGACCATTCATGGGCGAAGAGCCGGCCGGTGCGGCCGACGCCGGATTGCACCTCGTCGAGGACCAGCAGCAGGCCGTATTCGTCGCAGAGCTGGCGCAGCTCCTGCATGAATTCCTTCGGCACCGGGCGGATGCCGCCCTCGCCCTGCACCGGCTCGATCAGGATCGCCGCCGTCTCCTCGGTGATCGCGTCCTTGACGGCGGTGATGTCGCCGAAGGAGACCTGGAGGAAGCCGGGCGCCTTGGGGCCGAAACCTTCGAGGTATTTTTCCTGGCCGCCGGCGGCGATGGTCGCGAGCGTGCGGCCGTGGAAGGCGCCTTCGAAGGTGATGATGTGGAACTTGCCGGGATGGCCCTTGGCGAAATGATAGCGCCGCGCGGTCTTGATCGCGCATTCCAGCGCCTCGGCACCGGAATTGGTGAAGAACACCTTGTCGGCGAAGGTCGCTTCCGTCAGGCGCCGGCCGAGGCTCTCCTGGCCCGGAACCTCATAGAGGTTCGACAGGTGCCAGACCTTGTCGGCCTGGTCCTTCAGCGCGGCGACGAGATGGGGATGCGCATGGCCCAGCGAGTTGACGGCGACGCCGGCGGCGAAATCGAGATATCGCTCGCCATCCTCGGCAATCAGCCAGACGCCCTCCCCGCGCGTGAACCGCAGGGGCGCACGCATATAGGTTTCATAGAGCGGCGCGGCATCGGCCATGGCGCGGATCCTCCGAAAAGAGATGCGGAAAACGTGAATACTGCTTGACTTTTCCAGGCTCCAGAAAAATCAAAAGCCGCCTTTCGGCGGCATGCGGCACTATCGGCATTTAAGGCCGGGATGTCAACAAATCGCACCCCGAAATAGTGCTGAACCTCCCGCAAGGTGAGGATTCACGCTACGCGCGGAAGGTGTCGCTATCGAGTCACACCCGACCAGCAAGTTGGGGAAAACTCCAAATTCGATTCGCGCGGATTCGGCCGACTCTTGTCACAGAGTCCCCCTGTCTCTAGGTTAAAGACCAATTACTAGACTGCATGCGGCGGAACTAGTCACCACAAGAGTTAGGGCGTTCATGTTCCGGACCCGTCCGGAATGCGATGAGGGATTCCCGCATTGCGCGCGTCGAGCGGAGACAAGAGATGAACTGGACAGACGAGCGGGTCGAGAGACTGAAGAAGCTCTGGAGCGAGGGCCTGAGCGCGAGCCAGATCGCGGCACAGCTCGGCGGCGTCAGCCGCAACGCGGTGATCGGCAAGGTGCACCGGCTGAACCTGCCGGGCCGCGCCAAGGCCGGCGGCACGCAGAGCGCGTCGCGCGCCAAGCGCCCGGCGCCGGTCGCCCCGCGCCCCGCGACGACCTTCCAGGCACGCGCCGTCACCGCCCGCTCGGTCGTACGTCCGACCGGCAACGCGATTGCCAAGGAAGAGATCGAGACGGATTTCGAGACGCAGCGCGAACAGCTTCCGGTTCCGTCCAACGGCAACAATGTGGTCGTGCCGATGTCGCGCCGGCTGGAGCTGACCCAGCTCACCGAGCGGACCTGCAAATGGCCGATCGGCGACCCGCTGAACGACGACTTCCACTTCTGCGGCAACGAGTCCCCGGACAACTCGCCCTACTGCACCTACCACCAGCGCCTCGCCTACCAGCCCTCGGCCGAGCGGCGTCGGATGCGGTAATTTTTTCCACGACAGCCCATGCGATGCGGACCCGAAAGGGTCCGTTTTCGTTTCCGGCTCGCGACGGCAGGCCAGACATGTTCCTACCTCCCCCTTGAGGGGGAGGTCGCCGCAAAGCGGCGGGTGGGGGTGACCGCATCCGCACCGACGTCTCTTGCGGAGAGGTCCGTCACCCCACCCCGGACCTCCGGTCCGACCCTCCCCCTCAAGGGGAGGGTGAGCTGCCGCGCAGCTCCAGCGAACGCAAACAGGCCCCGAAGGGCCCATTTTCGTCCTTGGGAGGAAAGGGATCGCTCAGGCTTCGAGCGAGTAACCGGCGCCGCGGACCGTGCGGATGACGTCCTGCATGTTGGCGAAGTTGAGTGCCTTGCGCAGGCGCCCGACATGCACGTCGACGGTGCGTTCATCGACATAGATGTCATGCCCCCAGACGCCATCGAGAAGCTGCGAGCGCGAGAAGACGCGGCCGGGCGAGGTCATCAGGAATTCCAGCAGGCGGAACTCCGTCGGGCCGAGGCGCACTTCGCGGGTGCGGCGATGCACGCGGTGCGTCTCGCGGTCGAGCTCGATATCGCCGCAGCGCAGCACGGTCGAGACAACCTCCGGCTTCGCCCGGCGCAGCATGGCGCGCACGCGGGCGACGAGTTCCGGTGTCGAGAACGGTTTGACCACGTAGTCGTCGGCACCGGTGGCGAGCCCGCGCACGCGCTCGCTCTCCTCGCCGCGCGCCGTCAGCATGATGATCGGCAGGCGCTCGGTCTCCGGCCGTTGGCGCAACCGCCGGCACAGTTCGATGCCCGAAACGCCCGGCAGCATCCAGTCGAGGATGAGGAGGTCCGGCATGCGCTCCTGCAAACGCACTTCGGCCTCGTCCCCGGAGAGGATCGTATCGACCTCGAAACCTTCGGCTTCAAGGTTGTAGCGCAGGAGCACGCTCAGCGCCTCCTCGTCTTCCACGACGGCGATTCTGGGCACCATGGAGGCAGAACTCCTTATTCGGACGCTTCGGTGACGTCGGCAGTGACCACTGACGTCGAGGTGTCGTCCTTCGGGCGTTCGCCCTCGGGCTGCGAGCCGGTCGCCATGTAGTAGATGGTTTCCGCGATGTTCGTCGCATGATCGCCGATGCGCTCGATGTTCTTGGCGCAGAACAGCAGGTGGGTGCAGGGCGTGATGTTGCGCGGATCTTCCATCATGTAGGTGAGGAGTTCGCGGAACAGCGAGGTGTAGATCGCGTCGATCTCGTCGTCGCGCTCGCGGATGGCCTTGGCCTTTTCGACCGAGCGGACGGCGTAGACGTCGAGCACCTCCTTGAGCTGTATCAGCGTCAGTTCGGCGAGGTGCTCCAGGCCGCGGGTGAGCTTGCGGGGCATGCCCGAGCTCTGCACGGCGATGACGCGCTTGGCGGTGTTCTTGCCGAGGTCGCCGACGCGCTCCAGCTCGGCCGCGATGCGGATCGCGCCCATGATCTCGCGCAGGTCCGCCGCCATCGGCTGGCGCTTGGCGATGGTGACGATCGCCTTCTCGTTGATCTGGCGCTCGGCCGTGTCGAGGATGATGTCTTCCGAGATCACCTTCTGCGCCAGCGCACCATCGGTGGTGACGAGCGCGCGGACGGAATCCGCCACCATCTGCTCGGCCGTGCCACCCATTTCGGAGATGCGGCGGGATAGGTACTTCAGTTCTTCGTCGTAAATCGACATGATGTGGGTCGATGACATGGTTCTGTCCTTAATGCGCTCGATTTTTCAGGGTGTTCAGCAACGATAGCGTCAGCCGAAGCGGCCCATGATGTAGTCCTGCGTGCGCTGGTCATCCGGGTTGGTGAACATCTTGTCGGTGTCGTTCTCCTCGACGAGGTTGCCGAGGTGGAACATGGCGGTTCGCTGCGAAACGCGGGCCGCCTGCTGCATCGAATGCGTCACGATGACGATCGTGAAATTGGCGCGCAGCTCATGGATCAGTTCCTCGACCTTGGCCGTCGCGATCGGATCGAGCGCCGAGCAGGGCTCGTCCATTAGGATGACTTCCGGGCTGACCGCGACGGCACGTGCGATGCACAGGCGCTGCTGCTGACCGCCGGAAAGGCCGGTGCCGCCTTCCATCAGGCGGTCCTTCACCTCGTTCCAGAGACCGGCCTTCTGCAGGCTCTGTTCGACGATGATGTCCATGTCGGCCTTCGCCTTGGCAAGGCCGTGGATGCGCGGGCCGTAGGCGACGTTCTCGTAGATCGACTTCGGGAACGGGTTCGGCTTCTGGAAGACCATGCCGACACGGGCGCGCAGTTCGACGACGTCGATCGACGGATCGTAGATGTCATCGGTGTCGAGCGTGATGCGGCCGGTGACGCGGCAGCCCTCGATCGTGTCGTTCATACGGTTCAGCGTGCGCAGGAACGTCGACTTGCCGCAGCCCGAAGGGCCGATGAGGGCGGTGACGGTGTTCTCGCGGACGTTCAGGTTGACGTCGTAGAGGGCGCGCTTGTCGCCGTAATAGACCGAAACGTCCTTGCCGATCATCTTGTAGGAAATGTCGTTCATTTTCTTGTCCAGCGCTTTCTCGACTGCTGCTTCTGACATCATATTCATCTGTTTGGTCCTTCTACCAACGCCGCTCGAAGCGGCGGCGCAACAGGATGGCGCCAACATTCATGAAGATAAGGAAGATGAGGAGGATGATGATGGCGCCCGACGTGCGCTCAACGAAAGCACGCTCCGCCTCGTTCGCCCACATGTAGATCTGGACCGGCAGCGCCGTTGCGGGATCGAGCGGCGTCGACGGGATATCGGCGACGAAGGCAACCATGCCGATCAGCAGCAGCGGCGCGGTTTCGCCGAGCGCATGCGCCAGGCCGATGATCGTGCCCGTCAGGATACCCGGCATGGCGAGCGGCAGGACGTGGTGGAACACGGTCTGCATCTTGGAGGCGCCGAGGCCGAGAGCGGCCGCGCGGATCGACGGCGGTACGGCTTTCAGCGCGGAACGGGTCGCGATGATGATCGTCGGCAAAGTCATGAGGGTCAGCACCAGGCCACCGACGAGCGATGCCGAGCGCGGAAAACCGGCGAAATTGATGAAGACAGCAAGACCCAGCAGACCATAGACGATCGATGGCACCGCAGCGAGATTGTTGATGTTGACTTCGATGAGGTCGGTGAAGCGGTTCTTCGGAGCGAATTCTTCGAGATAGATCGAAGCCGCCACGCCAATCGGCAGCGCGAGCACGAGCACGATCAGCATCATGTAGAGCGAGCCGACAACCGCAACGCCCACACCGGCTGCTTCCGGACGGCTCGAAGCGCCGTTGACGAAGATGCCTGTGTTGAAGTGTTTGGAGAGTGCGCCGCTTTCGGCAAGCTGGTTCATCCAGCCGACCTGCTTGTCGGAAATCTTGCGGTTGTTTTCAGCGACCGAAAGATCGATCTGGCCCTTGAAAGCGGAATCGAGGTCGCCGTGTGCAAGGAACGTCACGGTTTGCGTCGTGCCGATGATCGACGGATCGGCGGTGACGAGATCGCGCAACTGTGTGCGAACGCTATCCGAAATCATGCCGTTGACAGCCCGCAGGCCCGCACGGTCGTCTTCGCCGACACCAAGCACCTTGGCGAGCGCATTGCGGGCGACGACCGGATAGTTGGCCGATACCAGCTTCTGCGGGTTGGTGGCGCGTTCGTTGTTCTTGTCGATGATCTGCTCGGAGAACTCGACCGGGATGGTGATCATCGACTGCTGGAACGCGGTGTAACCCTTGGAGACAACCGAGAACAGCAGCAGGAACAGGAACAGCAGGCCGAAGGCGACGGCGGCCATGCCGTAGAGGCGGAAGCGACGCTCGGCGGCGTAGCGGCCACGCAGGCCGATATCGCGGCGTTCGGGCTTGGAGGCAGCGCCTAGGGCGGCCACCGAGGAACTCGTGGAGACCTGGCTCATTCGTACTGCTCCCGGTATTTGCGCACAATGTAGAGGGCGTAGATGTTAAGGCAAAGCGTGATGACGAAGAGCGTTATGCCCAGCGCGAAGGCCACCAGCGTCTGAGGCGAGGTGAACTCGAGGTCGCCCGTCAGCTGGCTGACGATCTTGACCGTCACGGTCGTCATCGGATCGAAGGGATTGAGCTGGATGCGGGCGGCAACGCCGGCGGCAAGCACCACGATCATGGTTTCACCGACAGCGCGCGAAGCCGTCATCAGCAAGGCGCCGACGATGCCCGGCAACGCGGCCGGCAGGATAACGCGCTTGATCGTTTCGGACCGCGTAGCGCCGAGGCCGAGCGAACCGTCGCGCATTGCCCGCGGAACGGCGGTGATGATGTCGTCCGACAGCGAGGAGACATAGGGGATCAGCATGATGCCCATGACGAAACCTGCCGTCAGAACGCTCTGCGCCTGGATGAAGTTGGAATAATCGCCGGTGACCAGGCCGTTGAGCTGCTGAGAAAGGTCGCGCAGGAACGGACCCACGGTCACCAGGGCGAAGAAGCCGTAGACGATCGTGGGAATACCGGCCAGCACCTCAAGCAGCGGCTTGGCCACCGAACGGACCGTGCGCGAGGCGTATTCCGACATGTAGATGGCGGCGAAGAGGCCGACCGGCACGGCGACCAGCATGGCGACGAAGCCGATATAGAGCGTGCCGGCAAGCAGCGGGATCAGGCCGAACTGGCCGGAGGAGTCCGTCGAACCTGCAGCGGCGAAGCGCGGATCCCAGGTCGTGCCGAAGAAGAATTCCCAGGCAGGAACCATGTTGAAGAAGGTGATGGCTTCCGTCAGCATCGACGCGACGATGCCGACCGTCGTCAGGATGGCGATCGAGGATGCGGCGATCAGGGCCACCAGCATCACGTTTTCGACGCGGTTCCGGGCCCGGAAACGCGGTGCGATCGTGCGGTAGGCGAATGCGCCACCGGCAGCGGCAACAACCAGCACCACGATCGACAGGAGCGTACTGCTCGCCTTCGTCATGCGGTTGAGATCGTCAGCCGACTTCAGCATGTAGGGCGCCGGATCCGACGCGAGCGGCACGCCCTTGGAGGCAAGCACCGTGCGGGCGGTCGCGCCATCCGCATACATTGCCGTACGCTCTTCCGATGACAGCAGAGACAGGCCGCGCGAGATGGCGCTGATCATGTTGTAGTTGAGGTTCTGCGTCGCCTGCGGCTCGGCCTTCACCTCGTCGGGAAAGCCGCCGCGGACTGTCGAGCTGATGTAGATCGGGCTCGCGATGATCCAGACCACCAGCACCAGCACTGCGGGAAGCATGGCCCAGATGGCGACGAAGGAACCGTAATAACCCGGCCGGGAGTGCAGATTGGATAGTTTGCCGCCGGCAAGCGCGTTGGCGCGCCAGCTTCCGACCAGATAGCCCGCCACGCCGATGAGGGCGACGACGAGCAAGAGAAGGGAAATACTCATTTAGGAAATTCTCCCGGCGAGATCATCCGCGCTGTCATTTTACGTCTCGCAAAGCTGCCAGAGCCTTGCTGGAATTGCCCCCGGGCGCGCAAGCCGCTCAAAAGGGGCGGCCGGCGCGAAGACCGCGCCGGCCAAAGACAATTACATGATCTTGCCGTCTACGAAGGCCTTGCGGATCTCTTCGCGCTCTGCGTCCGGAGCCGAGACGAGACCGTATTCAGCCAGCGGGGAGTCGGGGCCGATCATGTCGTCGCTCGTGAAGAACTCGACATATTCCTTCAGGCCCGGGATGACGCCGAGATGTGCCTTCTTGACGTAGAAGAACAGCGGGCGCGAAACCGGATATTCGCCGGAAGCGATCGTTTCCGTCGACGGAACGATGCCGTTGATGGTGGCGACCTTCAGCTTGTCGGCGTTGTTTTCGTAGAAGGAAAGGCCGAACACGCCGATACCGGACTTGTTGGCGGCGATGCGGGCGAGGGTTTCCGTGTAGTCGCCGTCGATGTCGACAGCCATGCCGTCCTTACGAACGGCTACGCACTTCGCAGTCTGCTCCTTGGCATCGGCGATAGCAGCCTTGATGACGTCCAGAGCGCCGGAGTCCTTGCAGCCGTGCGCGAGGACCTTTTCTTCGAAGACTTCGCGCGTGCCGTGCTTGGAGCCCGGGATGTAGGCGGCGATTTCGGCGTCCGGCAGAGCGGCGTTGACTTCCGACCACTTCTTGTAGGGGTTGGCGACCAGCTTGCCATCGACGACGACTTCAGCGGCCAGCGCCAGGTAGAGGTCCTTCGGCTCGAGCTTCAGGTCGGCATTGCCGGAGTCGGTCGCGAAGACGATGCCGTCGTAGCCGATCTTGACTTCCTGGATTTCCGTCACGCCGGCCGTCTTGCAGGCTTCGACTTCGTCAGCCTTCATCGAACGCGATGCATTGGCGATGTCGATGGTGTCCGGGCCGACGCCCTTGCAGAATTCCTTCAGACCGCCGCCCGTGCCGCCGGATTCGACGATCGGGGTCTTGAAGTCGGGGAAGGTCTCGCCGAACGTCTCGGCAACGATCTTGGCGTAGGGAAGGACGGTGGAGGAGCCTGCGATCTGGACCTGGTCGCGCGCAACGGCAGCGCCTGCGAATGCGGCGGAAGCGACGAGCGCCGCGACTGTGAGCTTAAGAGATTTCATCTGGGTTCTCCCGAAGAGGACATATGTGGGAAGCGCAGGTTTCGCGCTCTCTGCCGTTGACCGGCGGCTCTTCTCTAACCCCCGATCGCCCTCTCTTTTATGTCAGTTTGACGAAACATTTGTGACATGCCAAACAACTGAAATTATTTCACTTTTTCGAACGATGCGACGACGGCATCATTTTTTGTGTCAAAACTTCACGGTAAACACCGTGCCCTTGCCCACCTCGGACTTCACGACGAGGCGTGCGCGGTGGCGCGTCAGGATGTGCTTGACGATGGCGAGCCCAAGGCCTGTGCCTTTCTTGGAACGGCTCGCCTCCACGTTAACCCGGTAGAAACGTTCGGTAATCCGCGGCACGTGTTCCGGCGGGATGCCGGGGCCGTAATCGGTGACGCTGAGTTCGACGGGCGTGTCGCCGCCGCCGGTGAGCGAAACGTCCACCCGCTTGCCTTCCTGGCCATATTTGCAGGCATTCTCGATCAGGTTTTCGAAGACCTCGACAAGCTCGTCGCGGTCGCCCGGCACGATGACGGGATATTTCGGCAGATCCAGCACGACCTCGATGCCGAGATCGCCGGCGAGCGGCTGCAAGCTGTCGCGCACATGGCCGAGCAGCGGCACGAGATCGACGGTCTGGTCCGGCGTGAGGTTGGAGCGCAGTTCGAGGCGGGAGAGCGACAGCAGGTCGTCGACGAGGCGGCTCATGCGCGTCGCCTGCTCGTGCATAATGCCAAGGAAACGTTCATGCGCCTTGACGTCGTTCTTGGCAGGCCCCTGGAGGGTCTCGATGAAACCGCGCAGCGACGCCAGCGGCGTGCGCAGCTCATGGCTGGCATTGGCGATGAAGTCGGAGCGCATGCGGTCGATGCGGCGAGCCTGCGAGACATCGCGGAAGGTGAGCAGCCAGAGCGGCTCGCTCGTGCGGTCGGCGAGCGGCGCGATGCGCACCACATAGACGGTCTCGGAGGGCAGCCGCTCGGCATGTTCCGTCTCGCGCGGCTGGCCGCTCGCGATCGCGTCACGCACCATGTCGAGGATGCCGGGCGCACGGATACGGCCGGCAAGGTCGCTGTTGCGGGGAATCGCGCCGAAAATCGCCTCGGCGGCACGGTTCTGGAGTTTTACGGTTTCGCGCCCCGAGAGGAGCAGGGCCGGCGCATCGAGCGCGCCGAGCACGGCGGCGATGGCGGAGAGGTCCTCTGCCGGCGGAACGGACGGGGAATCCGTCGGCACGGGCACTGCGACCGGGGCCGTGGCCCGGATGGCGGTGTCGGCCATGCGGCGCTCGGTGCGCAGCAGGCCGGCGATGACGAGCAACAGCACGGCAAAGAAAACCCAGCCGAGATGCATGCCGGCGAGCCACATGACGAAGCCGACAAAAACAGCCGAGGCGATAAGGACGCGTTCGCCCCACAGTTGTATTGCCAGCCAGCCGAGGACCGTCCGCTGATCCGTCACCGCCACCCATTCCCTTGCAAGCATCCTATCCTCCGCACCTCCATCGATTCTCCATGGATAGCGCGGCTTCATGACATGTTTTTCACGGCGCGCTTGAATTCGCAATCCGGTTGTGGCCACCTCTCGGTTTGGCGGCCTTGGCCGCAGCCAATTTCTGAAGGAGTGGACGATGGCGGAAGAAGCCGAAAGCCGGGCTGTTGAGCTGGATATCGACGGCAAGAAGCGGGTGTTCGATATCGACGATCCCAAGCTTCCCGACTGGATCGACAAAAAGGCTTTCAGCTCCGACGACTACCCTTACGACAAGAAATTCGACGGCGACGAATACGAGGAGACGCTCGAGGCGCTGCAGGTCGAGCTCGTCAAGGTGCAGTTCTGGCAGCAGAAGACCGGCAAGCGCATCATGGCGGTCTTCGAGGGGCGCGACGCCGCCGGCAAGGGCGGCGCGATCCACGCCACCATGTCCAACATGAACCCGCGCTCCGCCCGCATCGTGGCGCTGACCAAGCCGACCGAGACCGAGCGCGGCCAATGGTATTTCCAGCGCTATGTCGCGACCTTCCCGACATCGGGCGAATTCGTGCTGTTCGACCGCTCCTGGTACAACCGCGCCGGCGTCGAGCCGGTCATGGGCTTCTGCACGCCGGAACAGTACGAAAAATTCCTGAAGGAGACGCCGCGCTTCGAGAAGATGATCACCTCGGAAGGCATCCATCTCTTCAAGTTCTGGCTGAACATCGGCCGCGAAATGCAGCTGAAGCGCTTCCACGACCGCCGGCACGATCCGCTGAAGATCTGGAAGCTCTCGCCGATGGACATCGCCGCGCTCAACAAGTGGGACGACTATACGGAAAAGCGCGACCGCATGCTGAAGACGACCCATACGGACCATTCGCCCTGGACCGTGATCCGCGCCAACGACAAGCGCCGCGCACGCATCAACCTGATCCGCCACATCCTGACGACGCTCGACTACGAGGGCAAGGACAAGAAGGCAATCGGCGAGATCGATGACAAGATCGTCGGTTCGGGGCTCGGCTTCGTCAAATAAGGGTCATTCGCCCGGCAGGATGCGGACGGCATAGAGGTTGATGCTCGCATCCGCGCCGGTGATATCGCTGTTGACCAGAAGGTGACCCGGCTCGCTCGGCGAGAGCGAGCCTTCGAACTCCACCTGGAACAGGATATCGGTGCGTTCCGAGATCGTGAACCGATGGCGGCCGCAGCCGCCCATCGAGCCGAAATCACATTCGACGGAAACCTGGACCGGCTTGCCGCTGACCGACTGCACGGAGAGCGCCACCGTCGAGGTCTTGCCGCCCATTTCGCCGAGAACGTCCGGCGATACCTCGATCAGCACCGCGCCGTCGCGCTCCGGATTGGTGGAGGTGAGGCGTGCTGCGGGGCCTTCGTTCGTGCTCACCGCCTCGAAACGGCCTGCCGCCCCTGCGGAAAGCTTCGCCGTATCGGCCGGCGCGAAAACGGAGCGCCAATCGGCGGAGAAGCGGCTCTGCGTATCGAGCGCCGTCTTGAGCGGGTCTTCACCCGAAAAATCCTCGCCGGAGACGGTGGCCGGCGGATTGGAACCGTCGCCACCCTGGAGATCGTCGAGCAGCCCGCTCGTCTGCACCCACCAGGCCAGCGCGCCGAAGGCCGCAATCAGCGTCGCGACGACCAGCAGGAACGAGAACAGCCGCCCGCGGCGCCGGCGCGCCTTGGCGACGCGCTCCGGACGGAAATCCGAGGCCTGGCTTGCTGCCGCAGCGCTGGCTGCGGAGGTCGTGCCCTTGCCGCCCTTGGCAAAGCCGTCCGCGCGCTCGGGCCGCATGGCGCCGAGATCGCTTGCGCCGGCCGACTGGCGTTCTTCCACGCGCGGCTCGGCGTCGATCGTCGGTTCGGGACGTGTGTCGCGCTCGGCGTGCAGCACCGGCTCCGGCCGCGCCTCCACCACCGGCTCGACACGAACCTCGCGGGCTGCGGCGGCGTGGAGTTCGGCGCGTTCCTCGGCCTCGATCTGGTGAATGGTCGCTTCCAGCCGGTGGCGCTGGGAGGCGATCGTCTCAGGGTCGTTGATCTCCTGCTTGCGCAGGCCCGCTTCCAGCGCATTGCGCGCCGACTGGTAGATGCGCGCCCGAACTTCGGCATTGGCGCGTTCGGAACGCGCCAGCGCGTTTCTGATTGCCGTTTCCAGTCCGCTCACATCCGACCCTTCTACGGGAGCCGCCAGAGGCTGCGGCTATGACACATCTGTGGAGAGGGCTCCACTTCCGGCGTTCGTTCGTTTTTGCGTAACGTTTGCGGGGAATTTGCGCAAGCCTTCCGGCAGAAAGTGCTCATGCTTCACGGGGATAAGCCGCCGAGTGACGTGCTGCGGACGCATTTCGCCGCCCGATGCCGAAAAGCATCGGAGGTGCCTGCCTTCCTCGCAACCCCTTTTCAGAACCGTACACCGCTGTTATTGTTTTGACGTTTTCGTAAACGTCAAAACAGACTGGACTTCCGCCATGGCCCTGCCCGCGATCCTCAAAGACAAGCTGCGTCTGCCCGTCGTCGGCGCGCCGCTCTTTATCGTCTCGCACCCCGCCCTGACCCTCGCACAATGCAAGGCCGGTGTCATCGGCGCCTTCCCGGCGCTGAATGCGCGCCCGGAATCCCAGCTCGACGAATGGCTGGCGGAAATCACCGAGGGCCTCGCCGCGCATGACGCGCAAAACCCCGACCGCCCCGCAGCGCCTTTCGCCGTCAACCAGATCGTGCACCGCTCCAACAAGCGGCTGGAGCACGACCTGATGATGTGCGTGAAATACAAGGTGCCGGTGGTGATCTCCTCGCTCGGCGCGGTGCCGGAGGTGAATGCGGCCATCCATTCCTATGGCGGCATCGTGCTGCATGACGTGATCAACAATCGCCACGCCAATTCGGCGATCCGCAAAGGTGCCGACGGTCTCATCGCCGTTGCCGCCGGTGCCGGCGGCCATGCCGGCCCGCTCTCTCCCTTCGCGCTCGTCCAGGAGATCCGCGAATGGTTCGACGGCCCGCTGCTGCTTTCCGGCGCGATCGCGACCGGCGGCGCGATCCTCGCCGCCCAGGCGATGGGCGCCGACATGGCCTATATCGGCTCGCCCTTCATCGCCACGACGGAGGCGCGCGCCAGCGACGCCTACAAGCAGACGATCGTCGACAGCGCCGCCGCCGACATCGTCTATTCCAACTATTTCACCGGCATCCACGGCAACTACCTGAAACCCTCCATCCTCGCCGCCGGCCTAGACCCCGATAACCTGCCCGAAGCCGACCCCTCCAAGATGGACTTCGAGAAAGCCACGACCGGCGCAAAAGCCTGGAAGGACATCTGGGGCTGCGGCCAGGGTATCGGCGCAATCAAGGCCGTCGCCCCTGTCGAAGCCCTCGTCAGCCGGCTGGAACGCGAATACCAGGCCGCAAGAAGCCGCATCTGCGCGCCATGAGCGGCCAATAACGCTGCAATGCACAAGGAAAAATGCGGAAGCTGAAACTCCGCGCTTGAAATCTCCTCCCATTGCGGTTATCAGCGCACCCATTCCGGTCCCACACACTTCGGGACCCGGTCAGGCCGCTTTAGCTCAGTTGGTAGAGCACGTCATTCGTAATGACGGGGTCACGTGTTCGAGTCACGTAAGCGGCACCATCAATTCCAGCACTTAGCGAAGTTTTTGATTTAGCTAGATATCGCTAGTAATCAAATAGCAATCAGCCCTGCCGGAAACGGCGTGGGCTACCGGGAACCCTGTGGCGACCGACTGACGCTACCCGAAGCAGCGGATTGCGCGTCGAAATAAGCTCATTCGTCGCTTGAAACCCTTATCGAATCAACTCCCTGCGACACCCCCATGTTTTTCGGCCTTTAGATAAGCCATTGACTTTTATTGATAAATCCTTATAATTACTGATATCGTCGTATTGAATAACCTTTTTTTTCGGGCGACGATACTGGCGAACGTGTCGGGTTATTCAGGCTCGGCGGCATCAAACTTTCACAGAGAGCGTCCTTCGGGGCGCTCTTTTTCGTTAAAGGAACACCTTTATGCACGCTGCCTACCCCTCGCCGATCAACCCGGCCGTTTCGCTGCCCCGGCTGTCGATCCTCGGCCACCCGCCCATGTCGCGGCCCGCATCAAAACCCCAAGCCAAGAAGCCCAAGGAGGGACTACCGCCGCACTGGCGCTGTTCGGCCTTGATGATCGCGGCAAGGCCCATGCGGCTTGGTTCGCCGAGGATCACGCCGATGCCAGTGCCGCTGCCGCCGAGGCCATGGGTAGGCTCGGAGACCAGACGACCAGCGAGGCTGGGGCGATGGGTCTGTTCGCCGGGCTGCTGTTGTTCTTCGGCGGCGCGTTCGCCTTCGGCCTTCCGATCGTTTCCGCCTGCCTGTTCACGCTGGCTGGATTGATGGCGCTCCTCGGTGCGGCTGAGTTTCCAGACCTGACGATCTGGGCCATCGTCGCCTTCGTGCTGGCGGTCTATCCTTTTTCGCATGGCGGTCGGGGAAGAAGAAGGCTGCTGTCCTCGCGAGCAAGGCGTCAGCCTGATCGGTTTGATCACAGGCGAGCCTAGGGAGCACCAAATGATTAGGCGACTTTGTATCGGGCTCTTTGTGGCCCTCATGGCTGGGCCGGCATCGGCGCAGACGCAGGAAGAATTGAACGCCTACGAAGCCGAATACGACATGCCGCCGCCCAGCGGCATCGTCCGCTGCGTTCTCGACGCCAACATGCTCTATGGCCCGCGCGGTATCGTCAAAACCGACTTCATGGCCGTCACCTTCCAATTGCGCGCGGATGGCATGGGGCTGGTCAACGGCAGATTGGTTGAACCGCTTGATTTCCAGCTTGATGGCGAAAGCAGTACCGCGACTTTCTCCGTGGCCAGCTTGTTGATTGCCACTGAGAACTGACCCGGCGTGGCCTAATATTTCCATTGAGAATTGGCTCTGACGCACATTTGCTGAAGTGGAGGCCCTACGATGCGCCGATCAATCGCGCTTGCAGCAGATCGAGCTTTGCTCTCCCGTACATCTGGCGTTTGATGAGCTTCAGCCGTGTGATCTGACCTTCCGTTTGCCCATTCGACCACGGTGAGATGATTGCGTTTCTTACAGCGTTGAGGTCCTTTTCCACGCCACCGGCGAACGATCCGACTAGGCTGTTCCTAGCAGCTTCCAGCCACTCGTCGAGCTTTCGTACGGTCTTCGAGCGGATCATGGACTGGAAGTCACCGATAGCCGTGCGGGCGACCACAAGCTCCGGGACGTTCACTTCGATCGCTGCCACCAGGATCGCTTCGGATTTTGCAAGGTCATCGCGTGCGGTGGTCATAAGCCGGGCGATGACCCGCGCCGATGGTGTTCTGGCGAGCCCACTCTGATTAGTCTTTTCCGCAAGACGTCGGCGTTGAGCCCATTGCGAGACGACGCCGCTCTGCCCCGGAAAGCCCTTTGCCTTCATTTCACGCCAGAGTGCCAGGGCGTTCCGCGCCCCTTCCTCCCAGCGGCTGTTAAGCCAGGGCAGCCAGCTATCCAGAGAGCTGGGTCGCGTTCGGAAGACGTCGAGGCGCTGGCCCCTTAAAACGTCGCGAACAAGCTTCCGGCTATGACCGGTTTGCCGCACGATCTGTCGAATTGATGTCCCCTTCTTCGACAGCTCCCGGACCGCCTCGTTCGTTTCCTGGCGGCGTAAATATCCCTCGTACTGCAGCTTCTCAGCGTATGTCAGAAGCTTGGGATCAACGACATTGCTGCCGACCGCCTGCCTAATCTGGCGCATCGACTTGCCAACCGCATCGAGAAAGGCCCGGCTGGAGTTCTCCATCAGGTGCCACCGATCGGCGACCTGCGCAGCATCGGGTAACGCCTTCGCTATGGCCTCACCATAGCCACCGCCCCGATCACGGGCGACGATCGATATCGATGGATGCTCGGCAAGCCATGTTCGAGACGTATCCAGCGCACGATCCGGCAACAGGGTGACGGGTCTCCGCCGTTCAAGGTCACAAACGATCGTTCCGTAGGTTTGCCCGCGCCTGAAGGCAAAATCATCAATGCCTATGACGTTGAGGTTTTCGTTCCGATCAGCAGTACGGCGACGAACCACCCGCAATAGCGTGTCGTTGCTCACCGGCACCATTAGACGATTAGCAAAGGCTGCGGCAGGCCTGCCGCCAAGTGCCAAGCCGAGATGGTGAACAATCGTCTCCAGCCGCTGGGTGCGCCGACCATAGCGAGCCAGCACGTTGTCACCGAACTGCTCGCAGAAGATACGCCGGCCACACAGCACGGCATCGCACCAGAGCCGACGCGTCACGACTGTCAACTCTACCCGCCGGCCGCCGAGAGGTAAGTCAGCGGGTCGCCTCTCATATCGGCTTTGAATTCGTCGGCTTGATCGCCCGCACTCTGGACAAGCTGCGGAGAGATTGCGTGATCGAAGCCGAACTTGAACGTATTCCCCAACGATCTTCACTGCTTCTACTGCAAAGCCGAACGGCGCGAGACTCGCATGCGGCAATCGATGGCCCATTGCTGATCCTCCCGTGAATCAGCGAAAACCTCCCTCACGACAGCAGCAAATATGAGTCAGAGCCAATTCTCGGTGGAAACGCCGGGTCAGTTCTCAGTGGCAATCAACAATCAACGCCTATTTTATCGCCGCTGCCTGCTTTTTCATTGCCTGTTCGCTCTTTCAACATCGGCAGAAACCAGATTTGATCACGCTGCGGTGTCGATACCCGGCGAAGAGCTCCCAGTTTCCATCCGAAACCTTCGAGGATCAAACGGTCCTTAACCCGGTGCTGGCCGTAGTTGGACATGAGTTCGCGCAACTCGTTGGACCTGGGGGCTCTGGCGTACGCCGGGCTCGTCGTGGTGGCGCTTAGACTTTTTCGTCAAAGGCTGCTTGAAGACATAGGTGAAGGCGCTGAAGAAATTAACCGGCACGACGTCTATGTCGTTCGACGGGATTAAGGGTTGGCGAGGAAATCCAACCGTTCTTTCTCGCCTTGGAACAATTGCCAGGAACCGCGCTGAACGAAAGCCGTTTTATTGAACGTGCCAAACCGAACGTCGCGCTCGGAGTCCAGCCAGCTGTAGAAGAGGGCGGCCTGATCGGCATACCAGATTGGTCGGTCTAGCGTTCGCGCGTTCTGCACGACCGTCTGAAGATATGAGCCGACCCGATTGGCGAACCGGCGCGCACCGGGCGTCCTCCTTGCCATGAAGGAGCATGCTGTAATCGACTCCCACGGGAGCCTATTGAGGATTCGCGAGTTGTCCAACAACCTTGTGCTCAGGATGATGTCGAGATCGGCATGCTCACCATGCATCTCGCGAACGTCTCGCGCCACATGACCGTCGACGTCCCCAACGAAAACCGACTGGTATATCTGGAGGTAGCGAGCGAGGTGGATGTATCTCGAGCTCGCGAAATATCCGCGCTGCTGGCGAATAGTAAGATGCGAAAGGTCGGCATGGTCAATCGTGAAGCCGAAACTGGTCGGGAGGTCCCATGAGGCAAACGCCTTGCGCGGATCAAAGCCGACACAATGGAAGTGCAGGCCGTTGCTCGGGTTCGTCTTCGAATATCGGCGAGCGACAAGATAAGCATACTTCTCGAAGTAGATAGGATCGAGGGAAAGCAGTGTGACGTGCTCTGCCGCTGACGGCATCACTTCAATGTCCCGATCTGGGATGGCCGTGCTTTGGTACTCGGATTCCAGGAGGACGCTCGATATCCCAGCAAAAGGTTCGATGAAACTGAGATCGCCGAGAGAGACGAACGTACGGCGCGCCTGAACGGCATTGCCGGTCGCGTGCGTGACCATCGCATCGAATGCAGCGACATGCCTCTCAGCGCCCGGCCAGTGGGCACTCAGGAAGCGCACAGTCTCGTTGCCGTCAATCGCGAAGCCGTCCGCATCTTTACCGGCCAACAGGCGCTCTCTCTGCGACCGGTAGAAGGCGAGAAAGATCAGGTCTGCGATATGGAGCGGGAGATCTCCCAGCCTGTTTCCGATCAACTCCGCAGTTGCGCGTATACGAGACCAATCCTTTTGCGAGAAGAGGAACCAGAAGAATTCCGTCAACGCCTCGTCTGACAGACAGTCCGACACGGCGCGCGCTGCATTGGCGGCCAGATATCGCTGAAGGGCAGGCGCGTGGATCGCCTGTCGCGCTGCCGCACCAAACGCGAGCACCGACTGTTCGAAAGTAAGTGAAGGATCAAGAGTTTGGTCGACTCGCGCGGGCAGATCGACGTTGGAATAACACTTGGTGAGTTCCGCCAACTCTTGATTGATCACGATGTCGTCCGCCGATTGCAACTCAGGACTTTCATCTGCCTGATGCAGGCAGAATGGGCAACCCTTCGCAGAGCCCGCCAAACGCAATTGGGGCGCAGCTTATTCGTCGCCTTCGATACTTTCCTTTCGAATTATCGCAGAGGCGCTTTTCCCGCGAGTTTCGCCGCAAGCTCCTCGGCAACATTATTCGCCGCATCATGAACCGGGTCCGGTGCAAGGTGCGCATAGCGCTGCGTTGTCTGGCTCTGACTATGACCAAGGATAGCAATCAAATAGTAATTACTTTAGCGGGAAAGTAAGGCCTCGCGCAAGGAAGACACGGAAACAAATACCTATGCAAACTATTAATTTGAAATGACTTTGTGAGGAACACCGGGAACTTCCGGGAAACCTGTGGAACGCAATCAATGACTTTCGCAATGACGAGGCCACGTGTTCGAGTCACGTAAGCGGCACCATCAATTCAAGCACTAGCAAAGTTTTTGATTTAGCCCGGGAAGCGGCGTGGGCTGGTGGGGACCTTGTGGCGACCGGTTGATCCTACCCGAAGCAGCGGATTGCGCCTCGGAATACGCTCATCCACCGCTTGAAACCCTGATCGAATCAACTCTGCCAGAAGACCAGAAACGCGCGCTGCAGCAGATGAACGACGATCTGTCGATGCAACGAAGCGGTGGCTTGCGACGGCATGTCACCGCCAACTTCCTCGATCACACGGCCGCCGCCGCCTCGCGCGAGGATGGACGGGATGTCGATATGATGGCGGACCAGTGCCGATGAAGCCGCAACGTCCCATACGGATTACAACGCCGGACTCTCCGCACACCCATCGCGAGCCAGTAAATTAAAAATTTACTTAAGGTTGATATTTCCGAGTCGACTTGCTTTTCTGTGCCCGGTCAATCTCGAGAGTGGCTAGGCCGAGGGAGAAAAACAGATGGTAATTGCCGGCAGTCTTGAGACAAGCGTCAACACCTTTACGACGGGCAATCAATATGAGCCCAGCGTCACGGCGCTCAAGGATGGCGGCTGGGTTGTGACGTGGGCCTCCTACGGGCAGGACGGTTCGTGGTATGGCGTCTACCAGCAGGCCTACGATGCCAACGGCACCGTCAGAGGCACCGAGACGCAGGTCAATACCTATTCTACAAACGATCAATATCTGCCCAGCGTCACGGCGCTCGCCGATGGCGGCTGGGTCGTGACGTGGACCTCCAACGGGCAGGACGGTTCGGGGTTTGGCGTCTACCAGCAGGCCTACAATGCCAACGGCACCGCCAGAGGCACCGAGACGCAGGTCAATACGCATTTTTTTAACTCACAATATGATCCCAGCGTCACAACGCTCGCCGATGGCGGCTGGGTCGTGACGTGGACCTCCGTCGGGCAGGACGGTTCGGGGCTTGGCGTCTACCAGCAGGCCTACGATGCCGACGGCACTGCCAGAGGGACCGAGACGCGGGTCAATACCTATTCTACAGACAATCAATATCAGCCCAGCGTCACGGCGCTCAAGGATGGCGGCTGGGTCGTCACGTGGACCTCCAACGGGCAGGACGGTTCGGGGTTTGGCGTCTACCAGCAGGCCTACAATGCCAACGGCACCGCCAGAGGCACCGAGACGCAGGTCAATACCTATTCTACATTCGATCAATGGACATCCAGCGTCACGACGCTCGAAGATGGCGGCTGGGTCGTCACGTGGGCCTCCAACGGGCAGGACGGTTCGGGGTATGGCGTTTACCAGCGCATCTTCTGGCTGAACGATGCGCCGACGTCGCGCGTGATCGTCGCGCAGACGGCAACGGTGACCAAGCCGTTCAACTTCACCTACGCCGCAAATACCTTCTCCGATCAGAACCCGCATGACACGCTCAGCGTCACGGCGACACTTGCCAATGGTGATCCCCTGCCGTCCTGGCTGGCCTTCGATCCTGCAACGGGCACCTTCTCCGGTACGCCGGGCAAGGGGAATACCGGCGCGCTGACGGTCCATGTCACCGCAACGGACACGAGCGGTGAAACCGCCCTCGCCAGCTTCACCCTGACCGTCAAGAGCCAGCCGCTTCCGCCTGATGATGGCAAAATATTCAACGGGACATCCGGCGACGACATCATCGTGGGCACTGCCGGCAATGATACGATCTACGGCGGTGCGGGCAACGACAAGCTCTACGGCGGGGCTGGCAACGACGTGCTGTACGGCGGCACCGGCAACGACGTGCTTGCAGGCGGCAGCGGCAATGACAGGCTGTTCGGCGGGGCAGGCAACGACACGATCTATGCAGGGGCTGGCAATGATGCGGTCTATGGCGGAGCCGGCCACGACACCCTGTTTGGCGGGGCGGGCAACGACACGATCTATGGCGGGGCCGGCAACGACACCCTGTTTGGCGGCACCGGCAATGACAGGTTGATCGGCGGAGCGGGTGCTGACAAGCTTTATGGCGGTGCGGGGGCCGATGTCTTCGTCTTCACCTCGATCAAGGACAGCACAGTGGCCGCGTCGGGTCGCGATACGATCTTCGACTTCAGCCGCAAGCAGGGCGACAAGATCGATCTGAAGGCCATCGATGCCGATACGGGCATCGCTGGTCTTCAGGCTTTCCGCTTCATCGGCGCGGACACCTTCCACAACAAGGCGGGCGAACTGCGCTACGAGAAGAAGGGCGGCGACACCTTCGTCTATGGCGACGTGGACGGTGACGGCAAGGCCGACTTCGCGATCCGGTTCGTCTCGGCCATCGACTTCGTGAAGTCCGATTTCCTCTTGTAGGACGGCGGCTGTCAACCCGTTGAAGCCGCTTCTACTGAACTGATGAGTGCAGGGCCGTTCGCGGCGGTCACCCCGCTCGCTAGGCGGAGTTATGCGGCCCCCTCACTGATCCCAGAGACCCCGGGCACGGATGGTGGCCGATTGTCACGATCCGGGCCTCTGCCCGCCAGGGCATGCGGCTTCACCCTTGCGTGCCCGCCTTCAGCGACGTGGCGGAGATCTGCTTCTTCAGGCGGGTGGCGGCCATGGCGTAGCCGCCGGCGGCGCCGTCGATGAAATGCATGTGGTCGCGCTTCAGCGCCGTCGGCACGATGCAGGTCATCAGCGCCGAATCCTGCCGGTGCAGGCCGAAGCGGCAGATGCCGGCGCTTGCGGCCTCCTCAAGCCGTATTTCAATCTCGCGAAGCCTTTTGGGATCGACGTCGATGGTCATTTTCAGGCCGTCGTCGAACTTGCGGAAATCCGCATTGCGGGCAACATCCTGCCGATAGACCTTCGCGTCGAAACCACCGAGCGTCAGGCCAAAGCGATAGAGTGCGACCGTCAAAAAATATTGCCCCAGAATGAACAGTCGGTGCGAAAAGCGTTTTCCCTTCGGCGCGGTCTTCGTTTCCGCCGAGAGGCCGGCCATCGACAGCCCGATCTGCGGCCCCTCCTGCGCGACCGGATGGCCCTCCCGCTCCTCGCCGGCGGCGAGCGCGACGATGTCGACGATCAGCGCCTGAAATGCGGAAATGTTGTCTGGCGCGACGGGAACCGCGATGATCGAGACGATGTCGCCGTGGCGCGACCGGATCGGGTTCCAGCGGCAGGACAGGCCGGTCAGGTCCGGGCGGGCGCCGGGCGGTGCCGGCGGAACGGCAAAGAGGCCTTCCTTCATGCGGGCTTCGGCCCAGCTCGAACCGCCGCCGGCAAACATCGCATAGGAAAGGTCCGGGGTGACCTGGAACCGCGCGACGCGGACTTCGAGGCCGGCTGCGTTGACATCGGCAACGGGAACCAGAGCGGCGCGCAGCGTCAGCTTCAGCTCCTCGCTGACCCAGGACTGCACCGCCGAAAGCGCGTCGCGCGCCTTCTCCACCCCCGATTGCGGCACGGCGACCACGGCGCCATCACCGCCGAAGACAAAGGGAAGGTCGCTGTTGCCCAGCGCGTTCAGGATGGCCGAGATGACGCTGGCGCCGGCCATGTTGACCGCCTTGTAGCGGCCGGCCTCGATCGTGCCGGTGGAATCGACGATATCGGCCGTCGCCAAGGCCCAGTCGGCCGGCAAAGCCCGGTAGTTCCCACTATCGGCAACGCCGGCGAAATCGACGAAAACGGGAAGCGTGCTGAAAAATGTTTCGCTGGAAAGACTGTCCATGCTTCGAGGCTACCATATTCGCGCATGGCAGGCGACGGCTCGTGTCTTCGAGAGCCGTTTCAAGCCAGTCATGAGCCTCCCCTTTCGACGTAGGCATCCGGAGAGCTACCGACAATGGCCCCGGGCACGTGCACCATCGGTGGAAGCACACTCAATTGAGCGGATCGATGCCCTACCAATGCTCAAGTATGCGGCGCTTTCTGCTCCGCTAGCCTGTCTCGCCTGGAGAGGGTTTGACAGATGCCGAGACATGGTGTGGCCGGGCTGGCAGAGGATGAAGGCCGCATAGATGCGCTGGATGGACTGCGCGGCCTCGCAATATTGCTGGTCATGATATTCCATCTCACGCTCGTCTACCCGTTTGGAGCGGCGGAGAAGTCCATTCTATATATGGCCGGAGGGATAGGATGGATCGGGGTGGACCTGTTTTTCGTCCTGTCCGGCTTCCTGATCACCGGTATTCTGATCGACACCAAGGACAACAGGAATTTCTTCAGCAACTTTTTCGCACGCCGTACATTGCGGATATTTCCACTCTATTACGCCACGCTAATCGTCGTTTTCCTGCTTATGCCGGCTGCGGGATACTTCAACACACCGGAACTGAATTTTATCCGGGAGCATCAGGTGTTTTCCTGGACCTATATGACGAACTGGGGTTTTGTCGCAGCCGGCGGCGCCCGATTTTTCAACGTCGAATGGTTGACGCTGATACACTTCTGGTCCCTCGCCATCGAGGAACAGTTCTATCTCGCCTGGCCTTTTGCAGTCTATTTTCTCAACCGCAGAAAGTTTGTCGGACTGTGCATCCTGCTGATGGCCGGCGCGGTTTGTGGGCGGCTCGCGGTCGCGGCGCTGGGGATACCGCAGGGCGCGGCCTACACGCTCACACCCTTCCGTATAGACACTTTGGTCACAGGTGCGCTCATCGCCGTGGCCGTGAGAGACGGGACGGCGAAACACCGTGTTTTTGCGGCAGCCCCATGGGCGGCGGCGATAGCGGCGACATTGGTGCTTTCGGTTTTCATGCTGCGTGACGGCGTCTGGTTCGCCGACCGCTGGATGCACACGCTGGGCTTCTCGGTTCTTGCCATCGGCTGGGGCGGTCTATTGGTTATGTGCCTACCAGACTATCGAGGCGGTGGCTTGGGACTGCTGTTCAAGCCGCATTGGCTGCGCTTTTTTGGAAAATACAGCTACGGTCTCTATGTCATTCATCCCTTCGTGCTGGCACATTTCTCACCGGCCCCCTTCGCGCGGTTTGGAATGCCGGAGCCGCTTGCCGCCTGCCTCTACATCGCGTGCGGCATTGTCGCGTTCATCGTTCCGGCCTGGCTTTCATGGCACCTTCTCGAAAAACATTTCCTGAAACTGAAACGCTTCTTCGCAAGTGCGCCCGACATGGCCAGCCCGAAGAGAAACCTGGTGAGAACATAGCGATCGCGGGTCCGCCCCGCTTTCCGCGAGCAGGATCAGGTGCCGGAGCCCGCCGGTGAGGCGGGCTCCTTTTGCTTATTCGCTTTCGTCGCATTCGGTGATTTCGCAGACGGATTCTTCCGTCGTGCGGTTGGCGCATTCGGTCAGCGCCTTTTCCCGGGCAGGGGCTTCATTGTCGTAGCTGTAGCTGTAGCCATAGCTGCCCTCCTCGGAAACTGCGATGCAGCCCCAGGCGAGCGCCGAGGTGGTGGATGTGGCGAAAACGGTCGCCAGGACGAGGGCGGCGAGCCCTGTCCGCTGAACGGATGTCATGTTTTAGTCCCCCAAGAAACTGCGCAAGACGCGCGAGCGGAGACTATGGTTGCGGCCGTGAAATTTGCAAGCGGATGCAGGGGCTTCGCGTGTGCAAATTCTGTCTTGCAACCGGATCAGCCGACATTGCGCTCCTGCTCGATGCGCGTGGCGGCCTCGGAGGACGGGTCGAGGATGATCGGCGACGGCGCTTCGGCGGCGTCCACTTCGCGGATCCATTCGCGCCAGATGGCGACGAGGAGCGCCATGAGGACCGGGCCTATGAAGAGGCCGAGGAAGCCCATGGTCTTCACGCCGCCGATGAGACCGAAGAAGGTGGGCAGGAAGGGTAATTTGATCGGGCCGCCGACGAGGCGGGGACGCAGCGTCTTGTCGACGATGAAGAGTTCCACCGAGCCCCAGATGAAGAGCGCGAGGCCCGCGACGGGCGAGCCGCTGGAGACGAGGTAGACCGAGACGAGGGTGAAGGAGAGTGGCGCGCCGCCGGGGAAGAGCGCCATGATGCCGGTGATCACGCCGAGCGTGACGGCGGACGGCACGCCGGCGACCCAGTAGGCGACGCCGAGCACGATGCCTTCGCCGATGGCGATCAGCGTCATGCCCGTCACCGTGGAGCTGATCGTCGCCGGCACGATGCGCGAAATGCGCTCCCAGCGCATCGGCAGGATGCGCTCGCCGAGGCGGTCGACCTGGCCGGCGAAGGACTGGCCGTCGCGGTAGATGAAGAACAGCGCGATCAGCATGAAGAGCATGGCGAGCAGCAGGCCGAAGGCCTTGCCGCCGGCGGCCAGCGCCACGCGGTAGATATTGCCGATATTGGCGCCGCTGACGATCTGCGTCAGTTCGCCGATCGCGCCCGGATGATCGAGGAAACGCGTCCATTGCATGTCGAGCCAGCCGCCGATGACCGGCAGTGCGCGGATCCAGTCCGGCGTCACGGCCCCGGTGCGGTTCGTCTCCACCGCCCAGCCGATCCAGTCGCGGATCTCGTGGAAGGCATAGGTCGAGGCGATCATGATCGGCCCGATGATGAAGGCGAGGATCAGCAGGATGGCGATGGAGGCGGCAAGCGTGCGGTTGCCGCCCACCTGAGCGAGCAGGCGCGCATAGAGCGGCCAGCTGGCAAAGGCGATGACGAGGGCGGCGAGCACGGGGACGACGAAGCCGTGGAAGAAATAGATGCCGGCGAAGACGACGAGGACGAGGAGCCAGCGCGCCGCCGAGATCGGGGATATGAGCGCGACGCTGCTCGGGCGCGCCGCGCCGAGAAACCGAGGCTCACTTTTGCGATGTTCCGAATGCAGCAAACTCGTCCACTCCCATGAGGCCGGCAACCGGCCGGACCATCTAGATAAGGTCTACTAGAAGAATGTTAAACATATACACGGTTTTTAGGGCCGGGGCGCGCTGAGACGCCGCAGTCCGCCGCAATTACCCGCCTTGTAAAAAAGCTGTGTGACGTTGCACCGCCTGATTATTGACGTTTACGTCAATGTAAGCTAGCGATAGACCTTGATGGCGCCCGCCAAAAGCATCATCTTGTCCGCATCGGATGGTTGGAGGAACCTTCGGTGCCGGCGGGACGGATGGTGCCGCGCAAGAGGAGGAGCATGCATGTCGGCCACAGTCCAGGACACTTCCACGCAGCCGACCGGCCGCTTCTGGCTCGCCTCCTATCCGGAGGGCATGGCGGGCGAGATCGCGCCGCTCGGCCATGCGTCGATCGGTGCCCTCGTCGAAAGCTGCTGCGCCCGCTATGCCGAGCGTCCCGCCTTCACCAGCATGGGCAAGACGCTGAGTTTCAAGGATTTCGAAGCGGCCTCGGCAAAGATCGCCGTCTGGCTGCAGGCGCAGGGGCTGGAAAAGGGCGACCGCGTGGCCGTCATGATGCCGAACATCCTACAGAACCCGGTGATCATCTTCGGCATCCTGCGCGCCGGCCTCGTCGTCGTCAACGTCAACCCGCTCTACACGCCGCGCGAGCTCGAGCACCAGCTGAAGGATGCGGGCGCCAAGGCGCTGTTCGTGCTGGAGAATTTCGCGAGTACTGTGGCGCAGGTCGTGTCGCGCACGGCGGTGAAGCACGTGGTCGTCACCACGATGGGCGACATGCTCGGGCTCAAGGGATTGATCGTCAATTTCGTCGTGCGCCGGGTGAAGAAGCTGGTGCCGGCCTGGTCGCTGCCGGGACATATCCCGTTCACGCAGGTGATGGCGGAGGGCGCGCGCGGCGCGCTGAAGCCGGTCAGCGTTGCGCCGGGCGATACCGCCTTCCTGCAATATACCGGCGGCACCACGGGCATCTCGAAGGGTGCGACCCTGACCCATGCCAACCTGCTCTCCAACATGGAGCAGATCAAGCTGTGGATCGAGCCGACCTTCAGCATCAAGACGCGGCCGGACCAGCTCGTCTTCATCTGCGCGCTGCCGCTCTACCATATCTTCGCGCTGACGGTGAACGGGCTGATGGGCATCGCGCTCGGCGGTCATAACGTGCTCGTCGCCAATCCCCGCGATATCCCGGCCTTCGTCAAGGAGCTGGCGAAATACCGCGTCCACATCTTCCCCGGCCTCAACACGCTGTTCAACGCGCTGATGAACCATCCGGACTTTTCGAAGCTCGACCTCTCCGAGCTTGTGCTGACGCTTGGCGGCGGCATGGCGGTGCAGCGGCCGGTGGCCGAACGCTGGCAGGCGATGACGGGCTGCGCCGTCACGGAAGGCTACGGACTTTCGGAAACGTCGCCGGTCGCCACCGCCAACCGCTTCGACAGGCCGGAATTCACCGGCACGATCGGCCTGCCGCTGCCCTCGACGGATATCGAGATCCGCGACGACGACGGCAACACGCTGGCGCTCGGCGGGATCGGCGAGATCTGCATTCGCGGCCCGCAGGTCATGGCCGGCTACTGGCAGCGGCCGGACGAGACGGCGAAGGCGATGACGGCGGACGGTTTCTTCCGCTCCGGTGACATCGGCTTCATGACACCGGACGGTTATACCAAGATCGTCGACCGGAAGAAGGACATGATCCTGGTTTCCGGCTTCAACGTCTTCCCGAATGAGGTGGAGGAAGTGGCGATGTCGCTGGCCGGCATCCTCGAATGCGCGGCGATCGGCGTGCCGGACGACCATTCCGGCGAGGCGGTGAAACTCTTCGTGGTGCGCCGCGATCCGGCGCTGACGGAGGCCGACGTCAAGGCCCATTGCGCGGCCAACCTCACCAACTACAAGCGCCCGCGCTTCATCGAGTTCCGCACCGAACTGCCGAAATCCAACGTCGGCAAGATTCTCCGCAAGGACCTTCGCGGCTGAACGGCAACGCGGGTTAAATCGATTTAGTTTTTTCGGGCAAGCCGCGTTTTCGGTCTTGATTTGCGCATGCCAAAGCGACTAGCTAACCGGCATCGTCCAAAGCCAAGGAAGACGCCGATGAACGCGCTTGTCGAAAAGCTGAAATCCATCGTTCGCGATACCAACGCCACAGACATAAGGGCCGCCTTCGCGGCCGATCCTGAACGGTTCTCCCGCTTCAACGCCAAACTCGGCGACTTCCTCTTCGACTATTCGAAATGCGCGGTGAACGACGCCGTGCTCGACGGGCTGGAGGCGCTAGCCCGGAATGCCGGCGTCGAGACGAAGCGCGACGCGATGTTCGCAGGCGCGATCATCAACATCACGGAAGAGCGCGCGGTGCTGCACACGGCGCTGCGCAACCGTTCCAACACGCCTGTGCTGGTCGACGGCAAGGACGTCATGCCGGACGTGAATGGCGTGCTCAATGCCATGGGCGCCTTTTCCGACGGCATCCGTTCCGGCGCGTTGAAGGGCGCGACGGGCAGGAAGATCACCGACGTCGTCAATATCGGCATCGGCGGCTCGGATCTCGGCCCGGTCATGGCGACGCTGGCACTCGCCCCTTTCCATGACGGCCCGCGGCTGCATTTCGTCTCCAACATCGACGGCGCGCATATTGCCGATACGCTGAAGCTGCTTGAAGCCGAGACGACGCTCGTCATCGTCGCCTCGAAGACGTTCACGACGATCGAGACGATGACCAATGCGGCGACGGCGCGCAAGTTCATCGCCGATGCGCTGGGCGACGCCGCTGTCGGCAGCCATTTCTGCGCGGTCTCCACGGCGCTCGACAAGGTTTCGGCCTTCGGCATCGACGGGACACGCGTCTTCGGCTTCTGGGACTGGGTCGGCGGGCGCTATTCGATCTGGTCGGCCATCGGCCTGCCGCTGATGATCGCAATCGGCAAGGAAAACTTTGCCGAGTTCCTGGCCGGCGGCCATGCCGTCGACAATCATTTTCGCGAGGCGCCGTTTCGCGAAAACATCCCGATGCTGCTCGGCCTCATCGGCTACTATCACCGCAACGTGCTCGGCTATCCGTCGCGCGCCATCCTGCCCTATGACCAGCGCCTGTCGCGTTTTCCGGCCTATCTCCAGCAGCTCGACATGGAATCGAACGGCAAGTCGGTGACGATGGATTCGACGCCGGTCGAGGGCCAGACCGGTCCGGTCGTCTGGGGCGAGCCCGGCACCAATGGCCAGCACGCATTCTACCAGCTCATCCACCAGGGCACGACGATCATTCCGGCCGAGTTCATGATCGCGGCGAACGGCCACGAGAAGGACCTGCGCCACCAGCACCAGCTTCTCATCGCCAATTGCCTGGCGCAGTCGGAAGCGTTGATGAAGGGCCGCACGCTGGACGAGGCAAAGGCGCAGCTCACCTCCAAGGGCATGGACGAGGCGAAGGCTGACAAGATCGCGCCGCACCGGGTGTTCTCCGGCAACCGCCCGTCGATCACCATGGTCTATGACAGCCTTACGCCCTTTGCGCTCGGCCGGCTGATCGCGCTCTACGAGCACCGCGTGTTCGTCGAGGGCGCGCTGTTCAACATCAACTCGTTCGACCAGTGGGGCGTGGAACTCGGCAAGGAGCTGGCGACGGGCCTGCTGCCGGTCGTCGAGGGCAAGGAAAGCGCGGACGGCCACGATTCGTCGACGGCCGGCCTTGTTGCGGCCCTGCTGAAGGCCGCGAGCTGAGCGGTCTTCAGGATCGCAGGCTGAGACGGCGTGCCGCGAAAGCACCGCGCGGCACGCGGGTGAGGTTTCCGAGGAATTCGCGCGCGCAGGCGCTCCAGCTATAGGTCATGGCGCGACCGCGGGCGATGTCCTTGGGGATGTCGAGCGCGGCCAGGGCCGCCTCCCGCAGGTTTTCCGACAGCGCGCCGCCCTCGCCCAGAACGTCCTTCGGGGCGGTGACCGGAAAGGCTGCGACCGGGACGCCGCTTGCCAGCGCTTCCAGCATGACATTGCCGAAGGTATCGGTGCGGCTCGGGAAGACGAAGACGTCGGCCGAGGCGTAGACGCCTGCAAGTTCCTCGCCGGTCTTGCGGCCGAGGAAATGCACATCCGGATAACGCTGGCGCAGCATGGCAAGGTCCGGCCCGTCACCGACGACGACCTTGCTGCCGGGCAGGTCGAGGCTCAGGAAGGCGGGAAGGTTCTTTTCCACCGCGACGCGGCCGACATTCAGGAAGATCGGCCGCGGCAGGCCGAGATCGCGGCGTTTTGCCGGATCGAACAGTTTCGTATCGACGCCGCGCGACCAGCGCTTGATGCGCACGAAGCCGCGCGCCGCCATTTCCGCGCCCAGCGACTTGGTCGCCACCATCATGCCGTTGCCGGCATTGTGGAAGCGGCGCAGCCACCAGTAGCTGACGCTTTCGGGAATGGGGAGGCGGGCGCTGATGAATTCGGGAAAACGCGTGTGATAGGCCGTGGTGAAGGGCAGCCGGCGCTCGAGGCAGGCGCTGCGCGCCACTATCCCGAGCGGGCCTTCGGTGGCGATGTGGATATAGTCCGGCGCGATCTTCTCGATCTCGGCCAGCACGCGGCGCTTCGAGGTGATGGCGAGCCGGATTTCCGGATAGGACGGCAGCGGCACCGTCGTGAACTCCTGCGGCGTCAGGAAGACGACGTCGATACCCTCTTCCGCCATCGAGCGGGCGAGCTCTTCGAGCGTGTGCACGACGCCGTTCAATTGCGGGCGCCAGGCATCGGTGACGACAAGAATGGTGGGAGCCCGGCCATTCGACCGGGCGGCGGCAAGCGAATCTGGGGCCGAATCTGGAGCGGTGTGGTCGAGCATGGCCCCTTTGACCATGCTGCGATGACAGGCGAATGAAAGGCTCAGGCGAGCCCGATTTCCTTTGCCCAGGGCGGGTTTGCGCCGGCGCGCGAGACGGTGACGGCAGCGGCCTTGGCGCCGAGCGCCAGAACCTTGGCGATCTGGTCCTGGTCGAGCTTCGCCACCTGCTGCTTGGTCAGGAGGTTCTGCATCTTCAGCGAGGCGAGCACGCCCGCATCGAACGTATCGCCCGCGCCGACCGTATCGACCACGCTGACGCGCTCGCTCGGCACCGTGACCTTGTGGTTCGCGGTGTAGCCGACGGCACCTTCCGCGCCGCGCGTCACGACGACGAGTTTCGCGCCATGGTGCAGCCAGTGGCGGGCGAGCGTCTCCTCGTCGCCTTCGAGCCCGAACCAGGCGAGGTCCTCGTCGGAGAATTTGACGATGTCGGCCATCGCCGCCATGCGGCGGATGCGGGCCATATGGGCGTCCTTGTCCTTGATGAAGCCGGGGCGGATGTTCGGGTCGAGCGAGATGACGCGTTTTTCGTGTTCGCGCGCCAGCAGCGCCTCATAGGTCGAGCCGCAGGGTTCCGGAATCAGGCTGATCGCGCCGAAATGCAGCGCCTCGCAATCGTCGCCCAGCGCCGGAAGCTCGGCCTCGGTGATCATGCGGCCGGCGGTGCCCTCGTCGTAGAAGGCGTAGGTCGCGTGGCCGTCGACGAGCTTGACGAAGGCGACGGTGGTCGGGCGCGACAGCGTTGCGCAATAGCTGTAGTCGACGCCGCTGTCCTTCAACGTGCCGCGCAGGATATCGCCCATCATGTCGTCGGAAAGGCCGGTAAAGAAGCCCGTCGGCACACCGAGGCGGCCGAGCGCGATCGCCGTGTTGAAGATCGCCCCGCCGGCATAGGGGGCGTAGGCATCCTCGCCGAGCGTCGACGTGCGCGGCAGCATGTCGATCAGCGCTTCACCACAACACAGGATCATCAGACTTCCTCCAACCGAACTTTCAATCGATTTAAGCGATCATAACGGAAAGCGCTAGAGCCTTTTAAGACGTCGGCAGTTCCGCGACGCCGCCGTGGGCGGCCGACCAGACGAGCGGCGCATCGAAGAAGGCCTCGACGGAGGCGAGCGTCGCGTCGTCGAACAGCTTTTCCTCGCGGGCAACCGCCAAAACGTCCCGCCAGGTGCCGATATGGTGCAGCTTGACGCCGCCATTGGCATATCGGGCTTCCGCTTCCTGGAAGATGCCGTAGTAGAACAGCGCCATGCCGTGATCGACCACGCCGCCGGCCGCGCGGATCGCGTCGATGAAGGTGAACATGGAGCCGCCGACGGTGACCAGGTCCTCGATGACCAGCACGCGAGAACCCTCCGGCATCACGCCCTCAATCTGCGCGTTGCGGCCATGGCCCTTCGGCTTCTTGCGCACATAGACCATGGGCAGGCCGAGGCGGTCTGCCAGAAGCGCCGCGAAGGGAATGCCGGCCGTCTCGCCGCCGGCAATGACGTCGAAGCGTTCGAAACCGGCATCACGGGTGATGGTCGCGGCGGCAAAATCCATGATCGCCGAGCGGATGCGCGGATAGGAGAGCAGCTTGCGGCAATCCATGTAGACCGGGGAGGCCATGCCGGAGGCGAGCTTGTAGGGCTCTTCCGGGCGGAAATGCACCGCCTTGATCTCCCACAGCATGCGGGCCATCAGCCCCGCCATCACGTTTTTGTCCGGAAAGGAATTGGAAAACATCGGCATCTCTCCACATGGCTGTCTTACCGTGCGCATAGCAGCAAGAGACGCGGCTTTCCAGCATGCCCGACACGAAAAACCCTCCCCGGAGGCCGGGGAGGGTTTTTCCTGGAGGATCAGAGTATGGCGGATGCTTAGGCGGCGACGGCCTTGCCGGCAGCCGAACGGGCGTCCAGCGAGTATGCGCCGGGGCCGAAGGCGGCGAGCACGAGGAAGCCGCCGGCAATCGTGATGTTCTTCCACATCATCAGGCCGTTGAAGAGGGTGAGCAGGCCGTTTGCGCCTTCCGGAAAGTCCGGAACGTTGATCGCGCCGCTGTGGAACACGAGGGCCGTGAACACGCTGAAAGCGGCGAGAAGATAGGCGGCGATGCGCGTCTGGAAGCCGACGAGAACGAAGAGACCGGCGACGACTTCAAAGAGGCCGGCGAGGTAGGCAAGTGCGGTGGCAGCCGGCAGGCCGGCGCCGGCGATCATGCCGGCGGTGCCGGACGGATCGATGAGCTTCGGATAACCGGCGGTGATGAACATGAGGGCGAGAAGAATACGTCCGACGAGGACGACGGCGTTCTGTTGCATGGAAAGCTCCTGAGGCTTTGGTTGTTTGCGTTGGCAGAGAGATATCAGTTTTCCGTCGTCAAACTAGACGGGCGATCGGGATACAGATCGTTCGATTTTTGTGAACGACACCTGTTCCCACTGGAACAGAACCCCCACCGCAACCATGGGACAAACGAGGCACGACACCCCGCCTCAAGACCTCCAGCCGGAGCCCTCATGCGCCATTATCTCCTCGCCCTCGCGCTTGCCGCCGCCTCCCTCGCCTTCACCGCGACCGGCCATGCCGGCACGGCCTATGCGGACGGCTATTACGGCCACTACCAGCAGACCTGCATCACCAAGCGCATCCGCACGGAAGGCGCCTATGGCAAGACCATCACCAAACGCGTGCGCATCTGCCAGTAGAAGACGGCACCGCCCCGGAACTCTCCGTTCTTTTCTGTTGCATGCGCCCGGCGGCTGGGCGAAGATTTGAGCCGAGCGGCGCGTCTTCGTTTCGTCAGCGGCGGTCGGGGGAAACCGGATATGAACGAGATCAACAAGAGTAGCGCGTTCTGGCGTTCCTTCCCGATTTTCGAGGGTTTTGGCAAGGACACGATCGGCGAGATCGCGGCAATCGCCTCCTTGCGCAAATGGACGGCCGGCACGGTGATCTTCCAACGCGGCGACGAGGGCACCTACCTCATTGCGCTGGTTTCCGGCCGCATCAAGCTTTCGCTCATCACGCCGCAGGGCAAGGAGCTGTCACTGCGCCAACTCGAAGCCGGTTCGGTGCTCGGCGAAATGGCGATCCTCGACGGCCAGCCGCGTTCTGCCGATGCCACCGCCGTCGTCGCGACCGAAGGCTACGTCATCTCCAAGCGCGATTTCCTGGAGGTGCTCGCCCGAAACCCGACGGCCGCGCAGGCGATCATCCACTATCTCTGCACCAAATTGCGCGAAACGACGGAGCAGCTCGAAACCATCGCGCTCTACGATCTCGAAGCCCGCGTCGCGCGCTTCTTCCTCGCGACGCTGCGCAATATCCACGGCGAGGACCTGCCGGAGAGCGCCAATCTCCAGCTTTCGCTCAGCCAGACGGAGATCGCCAGCATCGTCGGCGCCAGCCGGCCGAAGATCAACCGGTCGATCCTCGCGTTGCAGGAGGCCGGCGCCATCCGCCGCAACGACGGCATCATCCATTGCCATATCGGCCGGCTGCAAACCATCGCCGAGCCGGATGACGACTAGCGGCATGATCGCCAAGAAATACAGACCCCTTGTCGCCGGCCTCGTCGCGAGCCTCGCCGGGGCGCTGGCGTTGTTTTTCCTTGGCGAGACGGCGCTGGAGCAGCAGCGCGAATTCTATTTCGATGCGCTGACCCAGACGGTGCCGGTCGAGACGAGCGACCGGATCGTCGTCGTCGACATCGACCGCAAGGCCTTCCAGAGCGCGCCCGAGAAGGACTGGACACGCACGCAGACGGCGACGCTGATCGAGCGGCTGGCCGCCGCCAAGCCGGCGGCAATCGCCTTCGACTTCGTCTTCAGCACCGATTGCGCGGCGGACGAGCCGGCCAATGCCGCGCTGGCGGGCGCCATCGGCAAGACGCCGACCATCCTGGGTTTCCTCATCGGCGAAACGCTCGACGGCGCGCCGCATCCGGTGCCGGCACTCGCCTTGCAGCGGCCGGTCGACGTGCCGGAGCTCTGGTTCATCGACGGCACGGAAAGCTCCTGTCCGTTCCTGCAGGACAAGGCGGCCGCCGCCGCCGCATCCTTCCTGGTCGGCGACGAAGACGCGGTGGTGCGCCGCGTGCAGGCCTATGCGATCGTCGGCAATGCCGCCTATCCTGCACTCGGCGTCGAGGCGGCGCGGCTGGCGGCGGGGGCGCGCACGCCGGTGCTCGGCGGCACCCCCGCCTGGCTGCGCCACGATTCGCGCATCATGCGGCTCGACGAGGACGGCAGCCTGCGCTTTGTTGCGAGCAGCGCCGGCACCATTGGTGCTCGCACCTTCTCGGCGGCGGATATCGTGGCGGGCCGGGTGCCGGCTGACAAGATCGCCGGCAAGGTCGTTCTGATCGGCAGCAGCCTGCCCAATCTCGGCGGGCTGCGCACCAGCGCCTCCATGCCGCTGGAACCCTCCGTGCAGATTCATGCGGATGTCGCCAACGCCATCCTGACCGACCATATCCCGATGCGCGATGCCGGCCTCATACCGATCGAGGCAGGCTTTGCCTTTGTCGCCGGCGTGGCGGTGGCGCTGGCGGCGGCGCGGCTGCGCCCGCTCTGGGCGGCGCTTGCCGGTCTCGGGCTCGTCGGCATCGTCTTCGGCGCGTCGGTCCTCCTCTATATGCGCACGGCGCTTTTGTCGGATGCGGTCGGCGTCACGCTGATTGTCGCGACGGCGGCGCTCGTCACCGGTCTCCTGCAATTCACCCATGTGCGCCGCGCCGAAGCGACCGCGCGCCTGCGCTTTGCGCAATACCTGCCGCAGTCGGTCGTCTCGCGCTACATCGACAATCCGGACCTCGGCCGCGTGGCCGGCGAGGAGCGGCAGGTGACGGCTTTGTTCACCGATATCGAGGGTTTTTCCACGCTCGCCCAGAAGATCGGGCCACATGACCTCGTGAAATTGCTCGACATCTACTTTTCCGAGGTGAACGCGCTGGTGGCGCGCCATGGCGGCATGGTGGACAAGGTGGTGGGCGACGCCGTGCATGCGCTGTTCAACGCGCCGGACGATCTCGACCGCCATGTCGACAAGGCGCTCGCCTGCGCCGATGAAATCCGCACGCTGACGGAAGAGATGCGCCGCCGGCCGACCTTCCTCGACCGGGACTTCGGCCGCACGCGCATCGGCGTCGAGACGGGCATGGCGGTGCTGGGGGAAGTCGGCATCGGCGGCAAGCTCGACTATACCGCGCATGGCGACGCGGTGAACCTCGCCGCGCGGCTACAGGATGCCAACAAGTTCCTGGGCACGCAGATCTGCGTTGGCCCGAACGCAGCCGGCGAGACCAGCCGGACGCTGCGCCCCATCGGCAGCCACGAAATCCGCGGCTTCGGCACGATGGAACTGTTTACGCTGGATTAACGTATACCGGCGCTCGCATAGGCTTCGCGGATGCGGGCCTCGCCCCATTGCGTGATTTCGCCGGGTGCGGCCCCTACCGAGGCGATCTCGACGCCCTGTCCGGGTGCCACCTGCCGCGTGACGCCACCGCCGGTGACGTCCACGAGGCCATGCTCGACGAAGACGGCGAAGGCTCCGCGGCTGGGGCCTGCGAAGAACTTCGTGCCGCGCACGCCGATCATCCCGAAGGCGGTGCGCACCGTGAGGTCGATCTTCGCGAGGCCTTCCGGACGGTCGAAGACCATCTGGCCGGTGCCGAGCTCGATGACGCCGCCCTGCCCGGCGATGAAGGTGTCGATCAGCAGTTCCGTCTCGCTGCCGAGCAGCAGGCTCGTATCGTCGCCGAGTTCGAGCGAGGCAAAGCTTTCCTTGCCGGTCCTCACGAAATCATGGTCCATCAGGCTCGCGCCGGCCTTCAGGCCTTCGAGGCGCTCCGCCTGCTTGCGCGTGACCTCGCCGGTGATCTCCACCGCCTTGCCGATGATCGCATTGGCCTGCGTGGCGCGGACACCGATGCTGGTGAGCGCAAGCGCCGCGCCGGCGATGAAGAACCGGCGGCTGAGGGTGACCGGAGAAAAAGCGTTGAGCGTTCGCATGACATGCCTTTCGCGCGAGCACAAACCCGACGGATGGAATTGAACCAATACAGGCCGACGCGTCAATCGCGTTTGCCGCCTGACCTGCAAACCTTATGCGCCGCCCTGCCCCTCCCCCACTGTTCCCGCGGAAACAGCCTCGTTTCGCCGGTCCACTAAGGTGCGGTCATCCAACGAAGGGAGACGGATCATGATTTCGCGATCCACAGGAATAAAGACGGCTGGCCGCGCCCTTTTCTTCGCGGTGCTTCTTTCCGGCGCCGCCGGCAGCGTCCAGGCCAACACGCTTTCGATCGAAGCCCGCTGCGATGCCAGCGCCGGCAGCCGCTACGACATGACGCGCAACACGGCCTTCGCGCCGGTTGCGCTTGAAGATATCGAGATCGGCGCGGCCCTTTCCGCCTGCCGCGAGGCCTATAATGCTGGCGGCGGCGCCCGCATGGCCTTCCAGCTTGCCCGCGCCCTGGAACGCGCCGGCCAGGATCTCGAAGCCATGAAACTCTATGCCGAAGCATCGGCTCTCGGCCACACGGTGGCGATGGTGAACTACGGCGCCATGCTCGGCAAACGCGGCGATCCCGCCGCCGAATTCAGCCACTACAAGAAAGCCGCGGAACTGGGCGACATGCTCGGCGCCTACAATCTCGGCGTCGCCTATCGCGACGGCATCGGCACGGAAATCAACGGCGCAGAGGCGACGCGCTGGTTCGACAAGGCGGCCGCTGCCGGCGACGAGACGGCGGCCTTCAATCTCGGCGTGCTGCTCGACGACGGCAGCCTCGTCACCGAGGACAATGCCCGCGCCGCGGCCTTCTACCGGCTGGCCGTCGAGGGCGGCAGCGTCGATGCGATGATCAATCTCGGCCTCATGCTGGAATCCGGCGAGGGCGTTTCGCAGGACCTCGCTTCGGCAGCCGGCTACTTCAAGCAGGCCGCCGATCTCGGCGACAGCTACGGCAAGCTGAAATTCGGCCTGATGCAGCAGAGCGGCACCGGCATCGTGAAGAATGTCGAACAGGCGGTAAACAGCCTCGTCGCCGCCTTCGAGATGCGCGACGTCGATCTCGAAGTGATCCTGCGCGACACACCGGAACAGCTCAGCGCCGATGCCCGCCTCGCCATCAAGCAGGTGTTGGCCCAGCGCAAGCTGATCGCCGGCGCCGAGAATGCCGAGATCGACCCGATCACGCTCGGCGCGATCGAGAAGCACTACGCCGAAAAGTAAGGGGCTCCTTTGCGCAATTCCGGACGCAAAACCGCTGCACACTTTTGCTGGAATTGCTTTAGTCGATCTCGCCCGCCTGCGGCCCCCAGGTGTCCGTCATCGCAAAACCGTTGGCGAGCGGATCGGTCGGGTCGAGCGCGATCTGGTGCAGGCCGAAGGTCCAGCCGCGGCCGGTGATGGTCGGGATGATCGCCTTGCGGCCGGCAACCTCGGTTTCGGCTGCAAGCCCCACCTCGAACTCGGACCCGATGATCGAGCGCGAGCGGAACGTATCGCCCACTTTCGCAAGACCACGGGCGTGCAGCGTGGCGAGGTTGGCGGAATTGCCGGTGCCGCAGGGCGAGCGGTCGACGCGTCCGGGCCACATGGTGGTGGCGGTGCGCACCAGGCCGTCCGGGTCGCGATCGCGGAACATCACATAGGCGATACCGCTGATTTCCGGGATTTCCGGATGCACGACCTTCATCGATTTGTTGATCAGATCCTTCAGCGCCATGCCGGCATCGACGAGCGCGCGGGCATTCGCCTTCTCGATCTTCGTGCCGATCTCGTCGACATCGACCAGCGCATAGAAGATGCCGCCATAGGAAATGTCGAAGCGCACGCGGCCCCAGTGCGGCGTGTCGATCTCGACGTCGAGCGCCTCGACGAAGGAGGGCACCATGGTGAGCTTGACCTTCTCGCAGCGCCCGTCGCGGCAGGTCGCCGTCGCCCTGACGAGGCCGGCGGCGGTATCGAGGATCACCACCGTCTCCGGCTCCTTCATCTCGACGATGCCGGATTCGAGCAGCGCGGTGGTGACGCAGATGGAGTTTGAGCCGGACGAGGCATGCGCCTGGTCGGCCTGCAGGATGATGAAGCCGGCATCGGCCTCCGGGCGCTTGGCCGGCACCAGCAGGTTGACCGAGCCGGTGGCCGCCGCCCGCGGCTCCAGGCAGAGGAAACGGCGCAGGCTGTCATCGACCGTGTTGATGTGGTTGAGCTGCTCGGCGATCGTGTTGCCGGGGATTTTCGGCACACCGCCGATCGCCACCTTGCCGATCTCGCCTTCGCAATGAACGTCCAGCAACTGGATCGTGCGCTTCCATCTCATGTCGTCTCGCTCCGTCTTTGCCGGCCCGCCGGCGATGCTGGTCTCTCTGATATATCAGATCGTCATCCGTTCCAACTGCTTTTCATGCGACAGCATTGCGCGCTACGACATAGCGCCCGCAACGAGATCCTTTTCATGACCAAGCTCATTGTTTTCACCGACCTGCACATGGTGCCCGAGGGCACGACGATCATCGGCCTCGATCCTTACCAGCGGCTGCTCGCCGGCATCGAGCACGTCAATCGATACCATGCCGATGCCGACCGGGTCATCTTCACCGGCGACCTGACGCACCGCGCCGACACCATGTCCTACGAGCGGCTGCGCGACCTCCTCTCCTTGCTCGTGCCGCCAGCCGCCATCACCATCGGCAACCATGATTATCGCGAGCGTTTCCTGGAAACCTTCACCCATGTGACGCCGGACGAAAACGGCTTCGTGCAGCAGGCGATCGACTTTGCCGATTGCCGCGTCGTGCTGCTCGATACGCTGTTCGCCCCGCCCTACGACTATCCGATGAGCCATGCCGGTTATCTCTGTGAGACGCGCCTCGCCTGGCTCGACCGCACGCTTTCGAGGGCCAACGGCCTGCCGGTGCTCATCTTCATGCACCACCCGCCGCACAAGACGGGCTTTACCGGCATGGACGCGATCCGGCTCGGCAACGAGGACGCCTTCTACGATCTCGTGCTGAAACACGGCAATGTCCGCCACATCTTCGCGGGCCATGTGCATCGCACGATCGGTGGCTCGCATCGCGGCATTCCCTTCTCGATCTTCAAGAGTCCGGTTCACCAGCAGCCGATGCCCTTCGACACACCGAACGCCTCGCTCTCCGTCGACGAACCGGCCGCCTACGGCATCGTCGTGGTGACGGAAGAGGGATTGCAGGTGCACCACGAGGACTACGAGATCGCGCGCCGCGATTCGGAAATTGCCTGATAGCGACGGTTAAAGCGCGTTACACAACGTGAAATGCCCGAACCGCGCTCGCGGGGAACCGCGCAGGGCCTATCCCGTTGTCTCCGCCGAAGGGGTGGGAAACCCAACTTTCGAAGGAGAAAGACATGCGCAAGATTCTCATGGCCGGTGCCGCCCTGGCACTCATCGGCGCCACGGTCGCCCATGCGGACGACGGTGACAAGGAAGTTCTCGGCGGCGCTGCCGGCGGTGCTGCGGGTGCTGCCGCCGGTGCCGTCATCGGCGGCCCGGTCGGCGCCATCGTCGGCGGTGTGGCAGGTGTCGCGATCGGCGCGGAAGCCGCCGTTCCGAATGACGCCCGCGTCTATGTGATGGAAAACCCGACGCCGCCGGTGGTTCTGGAAGGCCAGGTCACCGCCGATACGCGCTTCGACGACACCGTCACGCTGACGCCGATCCCCGATCACCCGGACCTCGCCTATGTCTATGTCGACAACCGCCCGGTGATCGTGCGCACCGACAGCCGCCAGGTCGTCTACGCGCCTGAGGTGGAGACGACGGCGAGCATTTCGAGCGACATTCCGGAAGCCACCATCACCTATGTCGAGCGTCATCCGCTCGATCCCGTCGTGCTGGAAGGCCCGGTCGAGGCCGGCGTCGTGATCCCGGAAACGGTGCAGATCGTCGAAGTGCCGGAAAACCCGAACTACGGCTACATCTATGTCGACGAGCGCCCTGTTCTCGTCGACCGCGGCACTCGCGAGGTCATCTGGGTCCGCTGATCCTTGCGGGAAAAGTGGAGGGCGGCCCTTGCGGGGGCCGCCTTTTGCATGCCCAGCCCTACTGGCCGGTCGCGGTGACCGCCGTGTTTTCCACCGAACTGCCGAAGCGCAGCCATTGGTCGTTGTAGTTCTTGCGCGTCACCGGATCGAAGACGGCGATCGGCGTCGAGACCGCGATGCTGGCAGCACTGCCGACCGTCTGCGCCGTGCCGAGCGCCACGGCGCCCAGCCGGTCGCCAAGCCCGACCTCGGAATCGGTGACGGTCTGACCGGCGATCAGGCGGTTGCCGATGAGCCGCACGACCTCCGGGCTTTCGGCAAACTTGCCGTGGTTCAGGTTGTCGCCGGATTTCAGCGCCGTCAGGTCGAGCACCGTAATGCCCTGCTTTTCCAGCATGGAGCGATAGGGCTCCTGGGACGGATCGATCTGGCCGAGGCGGTCGACATTGCCGGAAATGCGGCGCGACAGGGTCAGTGCCCGGTCGTCCCGCGAAACGAAGAGCGTGAAGTTCGGCCGGTCATTGCCGATCGCACGCAGTTGCTGGCCGAAGACGTCGACGTCGAGATCGGGCGAGGCGAGGATGACCTGCTGGATCTTCTTCGGCACGCGGCCGTCGCGGATCGCCATCTGGCGCAGCGTCTCGACAGCCAGCCAGGTGCCCATGGAATGGGCCATGATGGTGATTTCGCCGACCTCCGGCGAATTGACGGCCGCGCGCAGCAACTCCTCCAGCGCATCGCGCGAATAGTTGGTGCTTTCCTTGTCGTAGGAATAATCGAAGATGCTGGCACGCGACGGCCAGGTGAAGATCACCGGCGCCGCATCGGTCTTCGAATCGTGTACGATCTGCGCGAAGCGGTAGACGGCATCCTCATAACGATTGTTGAAGCCATGCACGAAGACCAGCACGCGGCGGCTCTTCGGCAGGTGCGCGCCGAGCCAGGCTTTGCCGGCCTTCGCGCTGTCGATCGGCGTCACGCTGACGGTGGTGAAATCCTTCAACGGATCGGCGGGCAGCTTTTCGGGCCATTGCACCTGGCCGACCTTGCGCTTGTCATCCGCCGGAATGGAAATCGTGATCTCGCGCATCTGGAGATCGGAACCGCGCTCGCCGGAAAACAGCACGCCCGGCTGTTGCGAGGGCGCGCGCGTGGTGGCGACGAGCAGGTCGACCTTCGAGACCCCCGCCGGCGGCTCGCCGCCCGGCAGCAGCACGCCTTCCGGCCGGCCGGCACAACCCGCCAGCACCAGCAGCCCGGCGATGATCACGCGACGCAATACGCGCGGCCTTTCGCGGTTCATCATGCCCCGCTTCCTTCCGCTTTTCAGGTTTGCCGGTGCGGCCTCACCATTCGCCCCTGCTTAGCGGAGCAGCGGGCGGTTTTGAAGCGACGCGATGCGGTGGGGGCCTTGCGGGACGGCATGAGCAAGGCAGGCCGTGGCATATCGGTCACGGCCGGCGGCCTTTTCAGGCCTTTGGCGGCCCGAATGCCTCCATCATCCGCCCCCGGCCGACGCGGATGACGTTTTCCATGGCGCGCCGCGCACCGTCTTCGTCGCGACGACGGATTTCCTCGACGATGCGCATGTGGCTGGCCGCGACATCGCCGATCTTGCCGTGATCGGCGGCCGGCGAACTGAGCTTGAAGACGCCGGCCAGGCCGGCCTCGATTAGGCTGCCGACCGTGCGCATGAAGGGATTGCGCGAGGCATCCATGACGGCGAGATGGAACTTGAGGTCGGCGAGCGCCAGCGTTTCCGGCGTATGATCCGGATCGCCCATGGCGACGGCGAGCAGCATCATCTGGTTGATATCCGCTTCCACCGCATGGCGGGCGGCAAGCGCTGCGGCATGCGGCTCGAAACCGAGACGGATATCGCTCAGGTGGAGGAGGAAACGATCATCGACGCCGACGGCGAAATGCCAGGTAAGGATGTCGCCGTCGAAGAGGTTCCACTCGACCTTCGGCAGCACCCGCGTGCCGATGCGCGCACGCGGCACGACGAGCCCCTTGGCGGCGAGCGTCTTCATCGCCTCACGCAGCACGGTGCGCGACACGCCGAAACGCGCCTCCAGCTCCGCATCGCCCGGCAGCGTCGCGCCGACCGGAAATTCGCCTGAAACGATCGCCTTGCCGAGCGCGTCGACGACCTGCGAATGGCTGGTATGCGCCACGGCTCCATTTACCATTGTTTCAAGCAGGCCCTTTTTGCGCACAGGTCCGCCCTCTCCTACACGCTGAAGCGCCGTGTGAGGGCGTATCCGTCAGGCATATCGCCTCCGTCGCACCGAGAGCTGGATCAGGCCCTTCTGCAGCAGGATGAAGGCGAAGAGCAGCAAACCGATCAGGATCTTCGTCCACCAGCTCGACAGCGAGCCGTCGAAGGTGATGTAGGTCTGGATGAGACCCTGGATGAGGATGCCGACCAGCGTGCCCGCCACGAAGCCGGAGCCGCCCGTGAGCAGCGTGCCGCCGATGACGACGGCGGCGATGGCGTCGAGCTCGACTCCCACCGTCGCCAGCGAATAGCCGGCGGAGGTGTAGAGCGAGAAGACGATGCCGGAAAGGCCGGCCAGGAAGCCGGACAGCGCATAGATGAGGATCGTCGTACGGCCGATCGGCACGCCCATCAGCCGCGCCGTCGCCACACCGCCGCCGAGCGCATAGACATTGGCGCCGAAGCGCGTGCGGTGGGCGATCAGGATGCCCGCCGCAAAGACCAGAAGCATCAGGCCGCCGATCAGCGTGATGCGCCCGCCGCCGGGCAGCTTGTAATAGACGCTTTTCAGCGTCGCGTAGAAGGGGTGTTTGATGGGGATCGAATCGATCGACAGCACGAAGGCCATGCCGCGCGCCAGAAACATGCCGGCGAGCGTGACGATGAAGGGCGGCATTTCCAGGTGGTGGACGATCGCGCCCATCAGCGCGCCGAAGGCCGTGGTCAGCACCAGCGCCAGGGCAAAGGCAGCAAGCGGATGGATCGCCGTCTGTTCGAGCAGCACCGCGAGGAAGACCCCGGTGAAGGCGATGACGGCGCCGATCGACAGGTCGATGCCGCCGGACAGGATGACGAAGGTCATGCCGACGGCCGCGATGCCGAGGAAGGCGTTGTCCGTCAGGAGATTGCCGATCACCCGCGTCGACAGCATGTTCGGGTACTGCGCGATGCAGACGGCATAGGCGATCAGGAAGATCGCGACCGTGGCGATGAACGGAAGGTAACGCGGGTTCATTTCGCCTCCTGCTCCGTTTTCTCCGACGCCGCCCGCGGGCGCGAGAGGAAGACGAAGGCCGACTGCGCACGCGGCGACTGGATGACCAGGATCAGCACGATAATCGCCGCCTTGATGATGAGGTTGAACTCCGGCGGGAAGCCGGACAACAGGATGCCGGTGTTGATCGACTGGATGATCAGCGCTCCCAGCAGCGATGCCGCAATGCTGAACCGCCCGCCGAGCAACGAGGTACCGCCCACGACGACCGCGAGGATCGCGTCGAGCTCCAGCCAGAGACCGGCATTGTTGGCATCCGCGCCGCGAATGTCGGCCGCCGCGATGATGCCGGCAATGGCGGCGCAAAGACCGGAGAGCACATAGGCCGCGATCAGCAGCACGCCCGTCGACACGCCCGACAGCATGGCGGCGCGGCGGTTGATGCCGAGCGCCTCGATCAGCATGCCGAGCGCGGTACGGCGCACCAGGAACGCCACCAGCAGGCCGAAGACGAGCCAGATGACGACCGGCATGGGCAGGCCGAAGAACGAGCCGCTGCCGAGGAAGATCAGCCCTGCATCGTTGAAGGTGAGGATCGCGCCTTCGGTGATCAGCTGCGCGATACCGCGGCCGGCGACCATCAGCACCAGCGTTGCGATGATCGGCTGGATATCGAGCACCGCAACGAGGATGCCGTTCCACAGGCCGCAGAGAATGCCGGTGCCGAGCGTTATGACGAGCGTCATCGCCAGCGAATGGCCGGATGTGATGCAGGCGGCGGCGACCGCGCCGCAAATCGCCATGACAGCACCCACCGAGAGATCGATGCCCTTGGTGGCGATGACCACGGTCATGCCGATCGCCAGCAGCGCCACCGGCGCGCCGCGGTTGAGGATGTCGATCACGCTGCCGTATAGCCGGCCGTTCTGCATTTCGAGCCGGAAGAAGCCGGGAAAGGCGATCGACACCATCACGAGAATGACGACAAGCGCTGCGAGCTGCGGAAAGAGCCGGATGGCGTAGGCTTTCAATGTCGCGCTCATGCGTCCACCCTTCCGGCGGACGCGGCGATCGCCTCGACGATGGCGTCCGTGGTGACGCGTTCGCCGGTCAGTTCCGCGACATGCGCCCGGTCGCGCAACACGATGACACGGCGCGAATAGGCGACGAGTTCTTCGAGTTCGGAGGAAATCACGATCAGCGACATGCCTTTTTCGCACAGGGATTCGATGAGGCGGATGATTTCCGCATGCGCCCCGACATCGATGCCGCGCGTCGGCTCGTCGAGGATCAGAAAATCCGGATTGGTGGCGAGCCAGCGGGCGAGGATCGCCTTCTGCTGGTTGCCGCCGGAGAGCAGCTTGATCGGCTTTTCGCGGTCGGTCGTGCGGATGTCGAGCGCCTTGATGTATTGGTCGGCGAGGCGATCCTGCTCGCCGCGACTGATCGGTCGCGCCCAGCCGCGCCGGGCCTGCAAGGCGAGCGCGATATTTTCACGCACGGACAGATCGCCGACAATGCCGTCCACCTTGCGGTCCTCCGGGCAGAAGCCGAATTTTTCGCGAATGGCGGCGCGGGGCGAGGAGAGGTCGAGCGCCCGGCCATCGGCCTCCGCCGTGCCGCTGTCGGCGCGTTCGGCACCGAACAGGATTTCCGCCGTCTCGGTGCGCCCCGAGCCGAGCAGGCCGGCAATGCCGACAACCTCGCCCACGCGCACATCGAGATCGAAGGGCTGGATATGACCCTTGCGGCCGAAATCGCGGAAACGGAAGCGCACCGTCCCGCCCTCGCCTTTCGGTCCGTGCTCGGCCGCCACTTCCTGAACCAGCTCGCGGCCCAGCATCATGGCGATCAGTTCGCGGCGCGGTAGCGCCGACGTCTCGCGCGTGCCGACGAGTTGGCCATTGCGCAGCACGGTGATGCGGTCCGCTATCTCGTAAACCTGTTCAAGGAAGTGCGTGATGAAGACGATGCCGAGGCCCCGGGCCTTCAGGCGCCGCACGATGCCAAACAACATCGCGACCTCATGCGCATCGAGGCTCGCCGTCGGCTCGTCGAGGATCAGCACCTTGCCGGAGAGATCGACCGCACGCGCAATCGCGACCACCTGCTGCACGGCGACGGAATAGGCGGCAAGCTCGGCGGTGACGTCGATGTCGAGTTCGTATTCGGCGAGCAGCGCCCGCGCCCGCCGGTTCATCTCGCGGGGGCTGACGAGGCCGAAGCGTTTCGGCTGGCGGCCGAGGAAGAGGTTTTCGGCGACCGTCAGGTTCGCAAGCAGGTTCACCTCCTGGTAGACCGTGCCGATGCCCAGCGCCTGGGCTTCCAGCGTGCTCTGCGGGTCGACATCCGCGCCATCGACGAGGATGCGCCCGCCATCGCGGCGATAGGCGCCCGTCAGGCATTTGACGAGCGTCGACTTGCCCGCGCCGTTTTCGCCGAGCAGCGCGTGCACCTCGCCGTGCCGGAGCGAAAAATCGACCCGGCTGAGCGCCTTGGCGCCCGGGAAGATCTTGTCGATCCCCGTCGCCGAAAGAACATAGGAACTGACCGGCTGCATGATTCCGACCCCGCATGAAATTTTTGCGCACCCCACGCCAGGTTAGGAGCTGGGCGTGGGGCGCACCTGGGGAGAGATCAGTAGCCGAGATCCTTCTTCTCCTCGTACACCTTCGCCGGATCGTCGGCCTGGGTGTAGAGCTTCGATTCGGTCTGGATCCACTTCGGCGGCGCCTTGCCGTCCTTGAGGAAGGCGTCGAGCGCGTCGAAGGCGGGGCCTGCCATGTTCGGCGTCAGCTCGACGGTGGCATTCGCCTCGCCCGCGGCCATCGCCTGGAAGATATCCGGCACGGCATCGATCGAGACGACGAGGATATCCGTGCCCGGCTTCAGGCCGGCTTCCTTGATCGCCTGGATGGCGCCGACGGCCATGTCGTCATTGTGCGCGTAGAGCGCACAGATATTCTTGCCGCCGTCTTCCGCCTTCAGGAAGCTTTCCATGACTTCCTTGCCCTTGGTGCGGGTGAAGTCGCCGGTCTGGCTGCGGACGATCTTCAGATTGTCCTTGCCGGCCAACGCCTCCTCGAAACCCTTCTTGCGGTCGATCGCTGGCGACGAGCCGGTCGTGCCCTGCAACTCGACGACGTTGCAGGGTTTTCCGGCGACCGTATCGACCAGCCATTGGCCGGCAACCTTGCCTTCATGCACGAGGTCGGAGGTGACGGCGGTCATGTAGAGGTCTTCCGGCGCATCGACCGTGCGGTCGAGCAGGATGACCGGAATTTCCGCATCCTTGGCTTCCTGGAGCACCTCGTCCCAGCCGGTTGCCACGACCGGCGCGACAAGGATGGCATCGACGTCCTGCGCAATGAAGGAACGCAGCGCCTTGATCTGGTTTTCCTGCTTCTGCTGCGCATCGGCGAATTTCAGGTCGATGCCGCGCTGTTCGGCCTGCTGCTTGGTGAGCGTGGTTTCCGCGGCGCGCCAGCCGGATTCCGACCCGATCTGCGAAAAGCCGACAGTCAGATCGGCGGCAGATGCAGGCCCGAACATCGAGACGGCAAGGATCGTGGCACTTGCGAGTGCGATTTTGACTTTCATGATGTCCTCCCAAAGAAAGCTGCTCCTCAGCAGCCTGAGTAAAACATCATATTATATTACTATTGTAAACTGCCAAATTTGGCCCCCCGCTTTCCGCCTTGCCACAGACAAGCCTCAGGTAAGTCGGCGCCCGTAAGGAGGAATGAAAGATTGCCGTCGCCTTGAGCGCAACGGGAACTCGCCAGGACAAAGGAACCATGCATGCTCAAGACCGTACGGCACGTCTTCCAGAACCCCTTCATCGCCAATGAGTGCAATAGGTTCGGCATCAATCCCGCGCCGATCCCGACGAACATCTACGAGACCTACGGGCAATGTAACGAGGACTTCATCGTCGAATCGGTCCTGCGCGCCCAGATGCGCCGCGCCGGCCGGCCGATGGACTCGATCCGCTACATCGAAATCGGCGCCAACCACCCGTTCCAGACGAGCGCGACCTACCTGCTCTACAAGCTCTACGGCGCCACGGGCGTGCTGGTGGAGGCGATCCCGTCGCTGGCCGAAACGCTGCAGAAGGCACGTCCCAACGACACCGTCGTGAACTGCGCCATCAGCGTCTCGCACGAAAAAACCATCAAGCTGCACATCCACGAAAAGAACGAGCTGTCCTCCATTTCGACGGACCACATCTCGATGTTCCAGAATTTCGGCGGCACCGACAATATCGTCGAGTCCATCGAATGCGAAAACATGCACATCAACGACTTCCTGAAGAAGCACTACGGCACGCATTGCGACTATCTCTCGGTCGACGTGGAGGGCCTCGACGCCGCCGTGCTTTCGGAAATGGACCACGTCTTCCAGCCCACCATCATTCAATGCGAGCACGAGGGCCGCTTCGAGGAATTCGTCGAGATCCTCAAACCTCGCGGCTACGGCTTCCTCGCCCATACGGACGTCAACTCGATCTTCATCAAGACCACGGTGATCTGACGCTCGACGCGACCAGCAATCGCGGGAGAGAACTGAGAGGGTCCGGATTCGGACCCTTTTTCTTTTCTGAGTACCGTGAAGGCGCTGACCAAGATCAACGTCGCGGGCATTCGGTGATTATGGGAAGGATCCAAGCCAATAAGACCGGATTATTCGATCTGGAAAGGAAATGGCGCACCCGAAGAGATTCGAACTCCTGACCCCCAGATTCGTAGTCTGGTGCTCTATCCAGCTGAGCTACGGGTGCGCTGGCAACAAGGCGTCTACTGCCCGGCTGCGAGGCGGTTCCTAAAGGGATCGCCGGCTTATTGCAAGCGGATTTCTGAGAAAAGATGTACTTTTTTCATCGTGCCGTCAAAGGCCGCCCGCAAGGCCCTGGCGATCAGGCCCGGTGGCGGAAGGCGTCGAGGGGGACGGGGCGGTCGGGCAGTTCGATGCGGAAGAGCGTGCCCGGCGTCGCCTTTTCCACAAGCGCGATCGTACCGCCGTGGGCGAGCACCAGTTCGCGGGCGATCGCAAGCCCAAGGCCGGTGCCGCCGGAGCGCACGGAGCCGCGGAAGGCCGCGAAGAGGTTGTCGCGCGCCTTGGCGGGCATGCCGGGGCCGTTGTCGTCGATGGCGATCGACACCACGCTGCCGGTGCGAAGCCCCGTGACGAGCACGGTGCGGCGGTCGGCGGCGGTATCCTGCGCCAGCGCCTCCACCGCATTGCGGCAGAGATTGTGGATGACGCGGAAGAGCTGCTCGCTATCCGCATCGACCTGGAGGCCGGGCTCGACCTGGAGCACGAATTCGATATCGCCGCGCGCATCGATCGCCAGCACTTCCGAGACCTCCTGCACCAGCGGCCGCAGCGCCACGAAGCGGCGGCGCGGCTCGGGTTCGCGCATGCGGCCGTAGGAAAGCACCTCGTTCGTATAGCCCACCGCCCGGTCGATGCTGCGCAGCAGTTTTGGCGCGACGCGTTTGACCACCGGGTCGTCGACATCCGACAGGCGGTCGGACATCAGCTGGGCCGAGGACAGGATGTTGCGCATGTCGTGGTTGATCTTCGATACGGCGAGGCCGAGGTCGGCGAGGTTCTTCTGTTCCTTCAGCGTGCGTTGCAGCGTCTGCTGCATGGCGGCCAAATGAATGCCGGCCACCGCGATCTCGTCGCGCCCGCCGGAGGGTTTCAGCACGCGGGCGGGGTTGGAGGGGTCGGCGGCGAATTCCTGAATGTTCGCCGTCATGCGGCGCATCGGACGGATCAGCAGGCGGTTCAGCGCGAAGAAGATGGGGCTTGCCGTGACGAGCGAGATGATCATCGACAGGATGAAGACGTTGCGCGCATAGCCGAGCATGGCCCGGCGCAGCGCGCGTTCGTCGAGCAGCAGCTCGATGCGCGTGCTCGATTCGCCGACGGGGCCATAGACGCGGATGACGCGGTCGCCGCCGAAGATCAGCGTGTCGAAGGCGTCGTAGACGGCGGTGAGCGTCGAGACGTCGGAGAGATCATATTCCGCATCGATGCTCGGCGGCATCTCGACGGCGGCGACCATGCGCGAGGCATCCTGCTTCTTCAGGATGATCGCCTTGGCGCCGGTCGCCATCAGCGTCTCCTGCTGCACGGCGCGCGGCAGTTCCTGGTCCGGCAGGCCTTCGATGACGACACTGGCGGCCGCGGCCGTGTTCAGGCGGTCGCGCAGCCATTGCAGGCGCATATTGGCGACCGAGGGCACGAAGATCAGCACTTCGGCAATCATGACGAAGACGGCGGCCAGGAGAAGCAGCCTGCCCGAGAGCCCGGACAGGAAGCCGACCGCCGGCACCGGCGTCTCGGTCAAGGACGGCGTCCCGTCTCTGTCCACCATGACTCACCTCCTGGACAAGCCGCAGAACGGCAAACGGCGTCGCCACCCGAGGGTCGACGACGCATCTTCAGCATCAGCCGATAGCCAATCATAGGAGATTACGGCAATTTTTCCAACGGCCGGAACAAAAGCGCGGCGATCGTGCGACCGCCGCGCCTGGCTTCACGGAATCCGGCTATCGATCAGAACTCTTCCCAATTGTCCTGGGCGACGGCCGCCGTTGCGGAGGCGCGGCTGCCGCCGAAGGCGCGGGTGACATTGCCGATCATGCGGCGCGCCGGCGATTCGACCGGGCGGGTATCGGCCCGGACGGGCGCCATGCGCTGCACGGCATCGCCGGTGCGGAAGCGCGCCATGAGATCGGCCAGGCTGTCGGCCTCGCTCTTCAGCTTGTGCGTGGCGGCGGAGGTCTCCTCCACCATCGCGGCATTGTGCTGGGTGACCTGGTCCATCTGGTTGATGGCAGTGCTGATCTCCTGGAGGCCCGTCGCCTGTTCGCGGGCGGCCGTGGCGATCGCGTGGATGCGATCATTGATGGTGACGACGCGCTTTTCGATGTCGGAAAGCGCCGCGCCGGTCTCCTGCACATATTTCACGCCGACGGCCACTTCGCTGCCGGACTTGGTGATGAGGCCCTTGATGTCCTTGGCGGCACTGGCGGCGCGCTGCGCCAGTTCGCGCACTTCCTGCGCGACGACGGCGAAACCCTTGCCGGCCTCGCCGGCGCGGGCGGCCTCGACGCCGGCATTGAGCGCCAGAAGGTTGGTCTGGAAGGCGATCTCGTCGATCACCGAGATGATCTGGCTGATTTCGTTCGAGGCCTGCTCGATGCGGCTCATCGCCCCGATCGCATTGCGCACGATATCGCCGGACTGTTTGGCGCTCTGCGTCGCCTCGCCGACCATGCTGGTCGCCTCGTTCGCCCGCTCCGTCGAATTCTTGACGGCGGCGGTGATCTCTTCCAGCGCGGCGGAGGTTTCCTCCAGGGCTGCGGCCTGCTGCTCTGTGCGCTTGGAGAGGTCGTCGGAGGCGGTGCGCAGCTCGCCGGAATTGGCGTTGATGGAATCGGTCGAAGCGCGCACCTCGCGCATGGTGCGCTGGAGGGTGGCGAAGGTCGCGTTGACGTTCTGCTGCAACTCGGCAAACGCCCCGCGGAACGAGCCGTCCATGGTCTGCGTCAGGTCGCCGTCAGCCAGCGCGCCGATGACGCGGCGGGTTTCGGCAATGCCTCCTTCCACGCCGGCGACAAGCTCGTTGACGCTGCGGGCGAAGCGGTTGAGGTCTTCGTTCTGGTAGTCCTTGCCGATGCGCGAGGAGAAGTCGCCGGCAGCTGCCGCGTGCACGACGGTGGCGATCGACGACTGGAGGTCGGCGCTCTTTTCGCGCAGCACCTGCTCCTGCGCGTTGAGGTCGCGCACGGTGATGGCGTTCTGGCGGAAGATGGCAACGGCGCCGGCCATTTCGCCGATCTCGTCCTTGCGGCCGGCATAAGGCACTTCGGTGTCGAGGTCGCCGCCGGCAAGGCGGTTCATCGTGTGCGTGACATTCTGGATCGGGCGGCTGAGCTCATTGGTCGCGATGTAGAAGGCCGTGCCGCCGCCGATCAGGAGGCCGGCGCCGACGGTGCCGAGCACCAGCGTCAGCATGAGGGTCTCGAAGGCCGCGATGTCGGCCTTGATCGCCGTCAGGTTCTCGTTGTCCGTCTGGACGACGGCGTCGATTTCCTTCTGGAAGGCCTTGCGGTTGGCGCGGTTGAGCTCGTTATTGCCCTGCTCGTTGGCAGCGTCGATCGAAACCGTCGTGCCGAGGCGGGCGGTTTCCGTGCGGAAGGTGCGGAATTCGGCGGAGCGCGCGACGACGGCGTCGAAGGCGGGCTTCTGCTCTGCCGGTACGAGCGGCTGCCACTCTTTCAGCGTCTCGTCGATGCCGTTCAGTTCCTTGGCGATGCCTTCGGCGAATTTCTTGGCGCCTTCCAGATCCTTGGAGGCGTAGATGCCGCGGGCTTCCATCACCACGGCGGTGACCTGGCGGTTCAGGTGTTCGCCAAGGAAGGCGCGGTCGGCGGCATTCTCATATTGGTGGAGCTTCTCGCTGAACTCCGAGACCACATGGACGGCGATGCCGCCGATGCAGACGGAGATGAGGCCCATCACGCCCACGATGAGGTAAATCTTGCCGCGTATCTTCACGTCACACTCCAAAGGCACGGATAAGGATCAAGGTCGTCATGCCATTCGATGCCGACGGTAAACGCTAAAGGTTAATTAGACTTTGATACAACCGCCCAAACAATAGGCGAGTGAACCGTTGCTAATATTGCGAGGCAAAAAATTCTTGAGGAAAATCAGGTATCTCGCCTCACGTTACGTTAGGGAAACGTGATCATGCACAACTGTCCCTCAACTCTGCGTGGCTTTTGTCTTAACGATTGTGACAATGAGAAAGGCCACAGAGCCGGCAATTGACTTTCCACCGGCTTTGCCCTTATAAGCCGCGCACGTCTGGAAACCGTCTTCCCGCGAGGGCCGGGCCGTGCCGGACTTTGAACGCTGCTTGCGTCAACGCAAACCCAAGAAGGGCCGCACACCGCGGTATTAAATAAATGCCTAAGCGTACTTTCCAACCCTCCAAGCTTGTTCGCAAGCGTCGTCACGGCTTCCGTGCCCGCATGGCTACCAAGGGCGGCCGCAAGGTTCTGTCCGCACGCCGTGCACGCGGCCGCGCAAGCCTCTCGGCCTAAGGCCGTGAATGCCCGGAACCGAGGCGACGGGCAATGACGAAAACTGTTAGACAATCTGCTGTCGGACGGCTGAAAAGCCGTCCGCAGTTTCTTTTTGTGCGCGAGGGCGAGAAACGCAGGGGACCGCTGTTCCTTCTCGAAGTGCGCGACCGGCAGGTGCCGGACGAACAGCCCCGTGTCGGCTTCACCGTTACCAAGAAACACGGCAATGCCGTGGAACGCAATCGCATGCGGCGACGCCTGAAAGAGGCGGTGCGGCTATCCGCCGGGTTTGCAATGGAGCCCGGACACGACTATGTGGTTGTCGCCAGACGGGACGTGTTGCACGCGCCGTTCAAAACCCTTGTGGCCGGTCTCAAGGAGAGGATCGCGACAAGGCACAAACAGAAGCAGCAGCAGCGCCCTGCTGCTCCCGGGAAAGAGTGATGGAAAACAACCGCAATTATTTCGTGGCGATCGCGCTGTCCGTGCTGATCCTCGTTGCCTGGCAGTTCCTCTATGTGAACCCGAAGCTCGACAAGGACCGCGCCGCGCTTGAAGCGCAGCAGGCCCAGAGCGGGCAGACGACGACCGCCGGCGGCACCACCACGGGTACCGGCACAGGTGCGGCCACCAGCGGCGCGCTGCCGGGTGGTGCTGCGACGGCCACCACGACCGAAACGCGCGAGGCAGCCCTTGCCAGGTCCGCCCGTATCGAGATCGACACGCCCTCGCTTTCCGGCTCCATCGCGCTCACGGGCTCCCGCTTCGACGACCTGAAGCTCAAGGAGTTCCACCAGACCGTCGACAAGTCGAGCCCGATCATCACCCTGCTCAGCCCCGCCGAAGCAGAACACGGCTACTTTGCCGAAATCGGCTATGTCGGCAGCGAGACGACCGGCCAGGTCCCCGGCCCGCAGACGGTCTGGACGCAGGACGGCACCGGCAAGCTGACGCAGACCACCCCGGTCAAGCTCACCTACACCAACGACAAGAACATCACCTTCACCCGCACGATCTCGGTCGACGAACATTACATGTTCACGATCGCCGACAGCATCGAGAACCGCACGGACGCGGCGATCGCACTGTCGCCCTACGGCCGCTCGACGCGCTTCTTCAAGCCGAGCGAACCGTCCGTCTACGTGCTGCACGAAGGTTTCATCGGCGTGCTCGGCAATCTCGGCCTGCATGAGGTGAAGTACTCCACGACCGAGGAAGACACGACGGTAGCACCCGGCAAGGCGACCGGCGGCTGGCTCGGCATCACCGACAAATACTGGGCGACGGCCATCGTGCCGCCGCAGGCGACGCCCTACGAGACGCGTTTCTCCTACTTCAAGGACGGCCGCCCGCGCTACCAGGCGGATTACCGCCAGGACGACATTTCGATTGCGCCCGGCCAGACGATCGAGGTGAAGAACCTGTTCTTCGGCGGCGCCAAGGAAGTGCCGATCATCGACCAGTACGAGACCTCCTATTCCATCCCGCAATTCGACCTGATGATCGACTGGGGCTGGTTCTGGTTCTTCACCAAGCCGATGTTCCAGCTGATGGACTTCTTCTTCCGCTACTTCGGCAATTTCGGCATCGCGATCCTGATCACCACGATCGTCGTCAAGGGCCTGTTCTTCCCGCTTGCCAACAAGCAGTACGCCTCCATGGCGAACATGAAGAAGATGCAGCCCAAGATGGAAGAGCTGAAGGCCAAGCACGGCGACGACCGCATGGCGCTGCAGCAGGCGACGATGCAGCTCTACAAGGAGGAGAAGATCAATCCGCTCGCGGGTTGCTGGCCGATCCTCCTGCAGATTCCGGTCTTCTTCGCGCTCTACAAGGTCATCTACGTCACGATCGAGATGCGGCATGCGCCGTTCTTCGGCTGGATCCAGGACCTTTCCGCGCCCGATCCGACGTCGCTGTTCAACCTGTTCGGCCTGCTGCCCTACGACGTGCCGCATTTCCTGATGATCGGCGTCTGGCCCATCATCATGGGCATCACGATGTTCCTGCAGATGCGCATGAACCCGACGCCGCCGGATCCGACCCAGGCGATGATCTTCACCTGGATGCCGCTGATCTTCACCTTCATGCTGGCGACCTTCCCGGCAGGCCTCGTGATCTACTGGGCCTGGAACAACACGCTCTCGATCATCCAGCAGGCGATCATCATGAAGCGCCAGGGCGTGAAGATCGAGCTCTTCGACAATCTCAAGGGATTGTTCGGGAAAAAAGCCGGATCACCCTGACGGCACTCCGACGCAACATCCAGACCCCGGCCTTGCGCCGGGGTTTTCTTTTGCCGTTTTTTTATGCACGGCTCGCTTGCGACATCGCCTCGTCGCTGGCATGGAAGCGCCACAGGCGCGGCTTCTGGCATTGTTGCGACAATCCCCAACCTGCGAGCGCCCCATGTCCGCCTCATCGCTTCCGCTCACCCCCACCGTTCCGGACAGCCGGGGGCAAGGCTATGGCGCCGCCCTGGTGCTCGGCTCGGCCGTGGTGTGGAGCTTCGGCGGCACGCTGGCGCGGTTTCTCACCATTGAGGACGGCTGGACCGTCGTCTTCTGGCGCTCGCTCTTCGCCGCCCTGTTCCTGCTCGGCTTCATGCTGGTGCGCGACGGGCCGCGCGGCACGGTGCAGCTCTTCAAGGGCATGGGTCTGGCCGGTGTCGCCGTCGGCGTCTGTTTCGCGATCGCCTCCACCTCCTTCATCCTGGCGCTCGCCTACACGACCGTCGCCAATGTCGTGCTGATCCAGGCCGGCGTGCCGCTGATCGCAGCGCTGATGGCCTGGCTGCTCTTCCGCGAGGGCATCGCCGTCCACACCTGGATCGCGATTGCGGCGGTGATCGGCGGCGTCGCCATCATGGTCTCGGAATCGCTCGGCGGCAGCGTCTCGATGATGGGCGACGCACTCGCCATCCTCATCGCCTTCGCCTTTGCCACCGCGACGATCATCACCCGACGGTTCGCCCATGTGCGCATGACGCCGGCCGTCTTCCTCGGCACGGTCATCGCCTGCCTGACGGCGGCAAGCCAGGCCTCCGGCTTTGCCGTGACGGCAAGCGAACTCGGAATTCTCATCGTCTTCGGCGCGCTCAACTTCGGCCTCGGCCTCGCCCTCTTCGTCACGGGCGCACGCCTCATCCCGTCCGCCCTTGCCGCATTGTTGGGCACGGCCGAGACCGTTCTCGGCCCCCTCTGGGTGGCCGTCATCCATGGCGAGATCCCGGGTCTGAGGACGGTCATAGGCGGCGTGATCGTGCTTGCGGCGCTGCTTTGCTATCTCGGCGTGGAACTCTGGCGCCAGCGCCGCGCTTGACTTTCGCGGCCAAAACCCGGAAGCGAAGGGCCAGACAACAAAGGCGAGATTTATGACCGAGACGACATCCCCGGACGACAAGCCGCTGTTCGGCAGGCCGTGGGTCTTCATCCGCGGCGTGCCGGCCATGAAGTTCCTGCCGCCGGAAGGCCCGGCGGAGGTCGCCTTTGCCGGGCGGTCGAATGTCGGAAAATCGTCGCTGATCAACGCGCTTGTCGGCCACAAGGGTTTGGCGCGCACCTCGAACACGCCCGGCCGCACGCAGGAACTCAACTATTTCGTCCCGGACGGCTTTTCGGGTGCGGAGGGCGACCTGCCGCCGATGGCCCTCGTCGACATGCCCGGTTACGGTTATGCGCAGGCGCCGAAGGAAACGGTCGACAACTGGACCAAGCTCGTCTTCGATTACCTGCGCGGGCGCTCGACGCTGAAGCGCGTCTATGTGCTGATCGACAGCCGCCATGGCGTCAAGCCGAATGACGAGGAGGTCTTCGCGCTGCTCGACAAGGCCGCCGTCTCCTACCAGCTCGTGCTGACCAAGACCGACAAGATCAAGGATGCCGGCGTGCCGCGCCTTGTCGAGGAAACGCTGGCGAAGATCAAGAAGCGCCCGGCCGCCTATCCGGAGGTGCTCGCCACCTCATCGGAAAAGGGCCGCGGGCTCGACAGCCTGCGCGGCGCCATTCTCACTGCCATCCAGCGTTAGGTTTTTTTGCCGCATTATCCGACGCCGATGCGATGCCGCTTCGGCTGGAAATGCTCAATCGAACCGCGCCGCACCCGAAGCGATGACCGGGCCGGTGACGCTGCCGGTCTGCGAGCCGCCGAAGGGCTCGACGCTGACGGCGAGCTGGGCGCCCTGTACGAGGCGGGTGCGCATCTCCGCCGGCACGGCGAGTTCACCCTCGCCGGTCTGCGGCAGCACGCCGAGCGAGACCGGGGCCCTGCCCTCCTGCGTCAGCCAGAGTTCGAGCGACTTTTCCTTCTCCTTGCCGCCGGCAACGGGCGTGATGCGCAGTGCGCCGCTCGTATCGTCGTAGCGCGCCACCAGATTGACCGCCGCCCCTTCGCCCGCGAGATCTGCAACCAGTCGCCCGCCGCTCATCGGGCGCGGCGCCAGGAGCGCGCTCATCGAAAAGGCGAGCCCCGCAGTGACGGCGAGCGATGCCAGGGCGAACGCCCGCCAGAAAGCCAGAGACCCCCAGCAGCCGCCTGCGACCTTGCCGGAAAACGCGGCATCGCGCATATCCGCGCCGAGCAGGCGCTGCTCCATCGGGGAACGGGCGCGCGGCGGCAGGTGCAGCGCCTCGTAGTCGTCGTTGAAGGTGGAAAGGTTTTCTTCCCAGCGGTTCACCATGGCGGCGAACTGGCGGTCTTTCGCCAGCCGCGCCTCGACCTTGCGGCGGTCTTCGGCGGAAAGCACCCCGAGCACATATTCGCCGGCGATCACCTCGTCGCGGCGGGGGTCTCTCATGTCTTTGTCAGGCGCCGTCATCGGCTCATGCACTCTCTCGATTTCGACCGGTTCCCGTCAGGCGCGGTCCTCGTCTTGCCTATATAAGCATGCCGGTACGCTTTTGCTCATCAAACGAATGCGTGGCGCATCATATTCCGCATCGGCTCTCGTTGCCACCGATCCCGCATTGCGGCGCGCCCCTCCATTCTTCTTTTTCTCCCCCTTCGCCGCATTGTGGCCGAGGGATCATTCCATCGTCACAAAACTTGCGTTAAACAGGCGCCCACCCATTCCCACGAGGCCGCCATGTCCCTATCCGAAAGCGAAACCCAAGCCCGCCTTCTCGCACAGGCCCTGCCCTACATGCAGCGCTACGAGAACAAGACCATCGTGGTGAAATACGGTGGCCACGCCATGGGCAATGCGGAACTCGGCAAGGCTTTTGCGAGCGACGTGGCGCTTCTCAAGCAATCCGGCGTCAACCCCATCGTCGTTCATGGCGGCGGCCCGCAGATCGGCGCCATGCTGACCAAGATGGGCATCGAATCGAAATTCGAGGGTGGTCTTCGCGTCACCGACCAGAAGACGGTCGAGATCGTCGAGATGGTGCTTGCCGGCTCGATCAACAAGGAGATCGTTGCGCTCATCAACCAGACGGGCGAATGGGCGATCGGGCTCTGCGGCAAGGACGGCAACATGGTCTTCGCCGAAAAGGCCAAGAAGACCGTGATCGACCCGGACAGCAATATCGAGCGCGTGCTCGATCTCGGCTTCGTCGGCGAAGTGGTGGAAGTCGACCGCACGCTGATCGACCTGCTCGCCAAATCCGAGATGATCCCGGTCATCGCCCCGGTCGCGCCCGGCCGCGACGGCCACACCTACAACATCAATGCCGACACCTTTGCCGGCGCCATCGCCGGCGCGCTCAACGCCACGCGCCTGCTGTTCCTCACCGACGTGCCGGGCGTGCTCGACAAAAACGGCCAGCTCATCAAGGAGCTTTCGGTCGCGCAGGCCCGCGAACTCATCAAGGACGGCACGATTTCCGGTGGCATGATCCCCAAGGTCGAGACCTGCATCGACGCCATCAAGGCGGGCGTTCAGGGCGTCGTGATCCTCAACGGCAAGACTGCCCATTCCGTGCTGCTCGAAATCTTCACCGAACACGGCGCCGGCACGCTGATCGTTCCCTGATCTAAAGCATGTCGCGCAAAAGTGTGCAGCGGTTTTGCGACAACGACATGCTTCAGGAAAAAAGCAGGCCGAGGATGCCGCAGACGATCAGCAGGCATCCGGCCACTTCCGTGCGGTTCACCCGTTCGTGGAAAAGGAAATACGAGGCCATGAAGGTGAAGACCAGCTCGATCTGGCCGAGTGCCCGCACATAGGCGACCTGCTGGAGGCTCATCGCGGTGAACCAGCAGGCCGAGCCCAGCACGCCGGCAATACCGACCAGGGCGGACGAGCGCCAGCTCCGCAAGACCTGCACGATCTCGTTCTTGTCCTTCCACAACATCCAGACCAGCATGAAGGCGGTCTGGAAGGTGGTGACGCAGGCGAGCGTGACGGCGGCGTTCATGATCGGGCCGGGACCGTCCAGCGACAGGGATGCGCTGCGATAGGCGACTGCCGAGACGCCGAAGACGGCGCCGGAGGCGATGCCGATCAGCGCGGTGCGGCTGCTCAGGGCCGCGAAGGTATTGCGCCAGGAGAGCGGCGCGCGGGCGACCGAGATCAGCATCACGCCGATGACGCCGACCACGATGGCGATGACGGCGCCGAAGGTGATGCGCTCGCCGAGCAGCACGAAGCCGAAGATCGCCGCCTGCACCGGCTCGGTCTTGGAATAGGCGGTGCCGACGGCGAAATTCCTGAGCGAGAACAGGTAGACCAGCAGCATGGTGGCGTAAATCTGTGCGAGGCCGCCGATCACTGCCCAGAATGCAAAGGTCCAGTTGAGCGCCGGGAAGGGAAAGCCGACGATCCAGTGCAGCACCACCACGTAGAGGATCGCCAGCGGAAAGCCGTAGCCGAAGCGCACGAAGCTCGCGCCGCGCGTGCCGAGCTTGCCCTGAAGGTGCTTCTGCAGGGCCGAGCGCAGGTTTTGCATGAAGGCGGCGGCAATGGTGATGGGGATCCAGAGTTCCATGCCCTGCCGCTAGCATGCGGGCCGGGCCAAATCCATCGCCAGCACCTGTGGCCACGGAAAATTCCGTTTCCCTCCGCTTTTTGCCCGTGCCATAAGACGGCCCATGACCGATCTTCCGAGCAAAGCCGATTTCGCCCATGTGCGTGACTGGGTCTTCGACCTGGACAACACGCTCTATCCGCATCACGTCGATCTCTTCGCCCAGATCGACAAGAACATGACGGCTTACGTCTCGGCGCTGCTCGGGCTTTCGCGCGAAGAGGCGCGGGCCTTGCAGAAGAAATACTATTTCGAGCATGGCACGACGCTGCAGGGCCTGATGCTGCATCACAGCATCGACCCGACGGATTTCCTCGAGAAGGCACATGCCATCAACTATGAGGTCCTGGCGCCGGACGTCGACCTCGGCGAGGCGATCAAGGCCCTGCCCGGCCGCAAGTTCATCTTCACCAATGGCAGCGTGAAACATGCCGAGATGGCGGCGCGTGCGCTCGGCATCTTCGACCATTTCGACGACGTCTTCGATATCGTTGCGGCGGAATATGTGCCGAAGCCGGCGGGAGCGACCTATGACAAGTTCATGGCGCTGCATCGGGTGGATACGAACCATGCCGTGATGTTCGAGGACCTGCCGCGCAACCTGCTGGTGCCCAAGGCGCTCGGCATGAAGACGGTGCTTTTGACGCCGCGCGACGAGCATCACGAGTTCGCCGACGCCTGGGAGAAGCGCTCGGACGACGACCAGCACATCGACTACACGACGTCGGACCTGACAGGATTCCTCAAGGCGCTACTTTAGCAAGACATATTCCGGACACGGAAAAAACCCTTATTCGTCAAAAGGTTGAATTACCAATTTGTAACTGGTGCAAGCCGGCGTTCTCCTTATCCTGCCCTCAGGGACAAGATGGATAAAGGAAACGACCATGGCTGGAAAAGAACTTCTTCTTAGCGCCGTTGCCGCCGGCTTTCTTCTTTCGGGCCTCACCGCCCCCGCTTTTGCCGCCAAGGGCGAAGGCAGACATGGCCAGCGCAGCGCTGCCATGATCGAGCGCCTCGACGGCAACAAGGACGGCAAGGTCTCGCTCGACGAATTCAAGACGAACGTTTCTCCGACCTTCAAGACCTTCGACGCCGACGGTAACGGCCAGGTGACGAAGGACGAGATCAAGGCCCGCCGCGATGCCTTCAGGCAAGCCCGCAAGGCCGTTCGCGATGCGTCCGGCGCCGACAAGGACAAGGCGATCGATGCGCTGCGCACCGCAGGCCCGGTCATGCTGCCGGGCGCCGGTCGCATGTTCGATCGCGCCGATACCGACAAGAGCGGCACGCTTTCCGAAGCGGAAGTTCTTGCTTCGGCGCAAACCATCTTCGAACGCCGCGACCGCAACAAGGATGGCGCCCTCGACATGGCCGATGCCGGCCAGCGCAAGGGCAAGGGCCATCACGGCAAGAACCGCGAGGCTCGTGCCGAGCGCATGCTGGAGCGTCTCGACGCCAACAAGGACGGCAAGCTCTCCCGGGACGGGATGCTGACACACGCCTCGCAGATCTTCGAACGCTTCGACGCGGACAAGAACGGCGAGGTGACGAAGGCCGAGGTCGATGCGAAGCGTGACGCCTTCCGCGATGCCCGCAAGGCGTTCCGCGAGGTCAAGTCGAGTGATGCCGAAGCGCGACAGGCCGCGCGCACCGCGCTGCGCGATGCCCGCATGGACCGCATGGGCAGCCGCATGTTCGAGCGGGCCGACGCCGACAAGAACGGCACGCTGACCAAGGCGGAAATGGAAACGGCCGCCGCCGCCATGTTCAAGCAGCGCGACACAAACGGCGATGGCTTCATCACCGCCGACGAGATGGGCAGGCGCGGCAAATAATCAGCACGGCCAACTCAAAACGCCCCGGTTGATTGCCGGGGCGTTTTTTTGGACGCCGTCCCTCCCCACCACGTCATCCTCGGGCTTGACCCGAGAATCGATGTGGCACTCAGGGCGTGGATGCTCGGGTCAAGCTCGAGCATGACGGAGGAGAGGTGGCGGTCCGGCCGAGACCGGTTCGTCTGTCTCAGCCGTGCGCGGCAGCGACGGCTACGTTTTCCGCTTCCAGCTTCTCGTAGAAATCCACGATGATGTTCCAGGCCTCGTCGGCCGTCTCGACAAACTGCATCAGTTCGACATCGCCCGGCGCGATTGTGCCGAAGGCGGCGAGCGCGTCGAAATCGATGATCTTGTGCCAGAATTTCTTGCCGAACAGGATCAGCGGCACCAGCGCCATGCGGCCCGTCTGCATCAGCGTAACGGTCTCGAACAGCTCGTCCAGCGTGCCGAAGCCGCCCGGAAACACCGTTACCGCCTTGGCGCGCAGCAGGAAATGCATCTTGCGGATCGCGAAATAGTGGAAGTTGAAGCTCAACTCCGGCGTCACATAGGGGTTCGGCGCCTGCTCGTGCGGCAACACGATGTTGAGGCCGATCGATGGAGCGCCGACATCGGCCGCACCCCTGTTGCCCGCCTCCATGACGCCCGGCCCGCCGCCGGTGACGACGACATATTCCTTGTAATCCAGCTCGGCCGAGCGTTCCGAGCACATGCGCGCAAATTTGCGGGCTTCCTCATAATAGACCGAGGCGGCCTCGAGATTGGCGCGCTGGGTCTCGTTGCGCGCCGCCCAGGCGTCCTCGCCGGGGGCGGGAATGCGCGCGCCTCCGAACATCACGATTGTCGACTTGATGCCGCGCTCGGCGAGCATCATCTCGACCTTCAGGAGTTCCAGCTGGAGGCGCACCGGGCGAAGTTCCTCGCGGCAGAGGAAATCGTCGTCGACATAGGCGAGGCGGTAAGCGGGGTTTGCCGATTGCGGCGTCTGCGGCACGACGGAGGCGCGGTGCTTGTCCTGCGCGCTGTCGGCCAACGGGTCCCAGACGCCGTCCTTGCGGCGCAGGCTCTTCTTCTTCAGTTTTGCCATGTCACTTTCCTGCTTTTCCGTCCTACGGGATTACCATTTCGCCCGTGCGACAGTATCTGCCGGAAAGGGGCTTCATCTTTCCCGGCACTTGCTCTAGAGCATTTTTCAGATTGATGAAATCAACCTTCCGGCATCCCGACCATCGAAAATAAGCGTCGAAGTTTAAGGAATTCCGATGAACACGTCCAACCTGTCCGCCCTTTCCGCAACCATCGACCGCGCCTTCGAGGAACGGGACGGCGTCAGCACGGGCACGCGCGGCGAAATCCGCGATGCGGTGGAGACCGCGCTGAACCTGCTCGACACCGGCAAGGTGCGCGTCGCAGAGCGCGGCGAGGATGGCAACTGGACCGTAAACCAGTGGCTCAAGAAGGCCGTGCTGCTTTCCTTCCGCCTCAACCCGATGGAAATCGTCAAGGGCGGCCCCGGCGAATCCGCCTGGTTCGACAAGGTGCCCTCCAAGTTCGACGGCTGGAGCGTCAACGAATTCGAGAAGGCCGGCTTCCGCGCCGTGCCGAACTGCGTCGTGCGCCGCTCGGCCTATATCGCGCCGAACGCCATCCTGATGCCCTCCTTCGTCAATCTCGGCGCCTATGTCGGCGAAGGCACGATGGTCGACACCTGGGCGACGGTCGGCTCCTGCGCGCAGATCGGCAAGCATGTGCATCTATCCGGCGGCGTCGGCATCGGCGGCGTGCTGGAGCCGATGCAGGCGGGTCCCACGATCATCGAGGACAATTGCTTCATCGGCGCCCGCTCGGAAGTCGTCGAGGGCTGCATCGTGCGTGAAGGTTCCGTGCTCGGCATGGGCGTCTTCATCGGCAAGTCGACCAAGATCGTCGACCGCGCGACGGGCGACGTCAGCTACGGCGAAGTGCCGCCCTATTCCGTCGTCGTCGCCGGCTCCATGCCCTCCGACAAGACCATGCCGAACGGCCTGCCGGCCCCCGGCCTCTACTGCGCCGTCATCGTCAAGCGCGTCGATGCGCAGACCCGCTCGAAGACCGGCATCAACGAACTCCTGAGGGACTAGCCATGGCAGCCGTCGAGGCGCAGAGGCCGAGCCTCGGCTGGCTCTTCTTCGGCTGGTCGGGCCGGGTGAGCCGGGCGCCCTTCGCGCTCGGCTGGGCGTTCTGGCTCATGCTGCTTTCGGCCTCGCTCGCCCGCATCATCATCGTGCCGAAGGAGGATCCGTCCTTCCTTCTCTGGTCCTTCGTCTTCGTCGGCACGGCGATCGTCTCCACGGTTTCCTCCGTCCTGCTGACGGTCAAGCGGCTGCACGACATGAACCTGCCGGTGCCGCTGATCATCTGCCTGTTCATCCCGGCCATCTCCTTCTTCGCGCTGTTTGCCTTCCTGGTCTGGCCGGGAACGAACGGCCCGAACGACTATGGCGACCTGACCAACCGCCCGAAGGATTGAGCGTCGCTCGTGACAGGCCCCGGACGATCGGCTAAACCTCAAACCCTCGTCTCCCCTCTCGCGTTGTGACCGCATGCCCATGACCTCCGCCGATCCGATCGCCAATCTCGCCACGCTCATCCGCTGCCCCTCCGTGACGCCCGCCGAAGGCGGCGCGCTGACGGCGCTTGCCGCCATGCTGGCGCCGCTCGGCTTCACCGTGGAGCGCATGACGGCGAGCGAGCCCGGCATGCCGGATATCGAGAACCTCTATGCCCGCATCGGCACGGAAGGTCCGCATCTGATGTTCGCCGGCCATACGGATGTCGTGCCCGTCGGCGACGCCGCCGCCTGGACGCATGACCCGTTCGGCGCCGATATCGCCAATGGCGAGATGTTCGGCCGCGGCGCCGTCGACATGAAGGGCGGCATTGCCTGTTTCGTCGCCGCCGTCGCGCGCCAGATTGCGAAGAACGGCCCGCCGAAGGGCTCCATCTCCTTCCTCATTACCGGCGACGAGGAAGGCCCGGCCGTCAACGGCACGATCAAGCTCTTGCAATGGGCGGCGACACGCGGCGAACGCTGGGATGCCTGCCTCGTCGGCGAGCCGACCAATCCGGACCAGCTTGGCGACATGATCAAGATCGGCCGCCGCGGCTCCGTCTCCGGCACGATCACCGTGCACGGCGTGCAGGGCCACGCCGCCTATCCGCATCTCGCCGACAATGCCGTGCGCGGCGTGATCGCGCTCACCGGCGCGCTGATGCACCCGCCCTTCGACACCGGTACCGACAATTTCCAGCCGTCAAACCTCGAAGTGACGACGATCGACGTGGGCAACCGCGCCACCAACGTCGTCCCGTCGCAGGCGAGCGCGAGCTTCAACATCCGCTTCAACGACACATGGACGGCCGAAACCGTGATGGAAGAGATCGTGCGCCGGCTCGACGCCGCCGCGCGCGACGAGACGCTGCGACCGGGTCGCGCGCCGGTGCGCTATGACATCAATTGGGCCGAACGGCCGAGTCATGTCTTCCTGACGCGCAACAACCAGCTGATCGCTTCGCTGTCGGGCGCCATCGAGGCCGTGACCGGCCGGGCGCCAAAACTGTCGACGACCGGCGGCACGTCGGATGCGCGCTACATCAAGGACTATTGCCCGGTGGTGGAATTCGGCCTCGTCGGCCAGACCATGCACATGGTGGACGAGCGGGTGGCGGTTGCCGACCTCGAAACGCTGACCGTGATCTACGAGACCTTCATCCAACGCTGGTTCGGCGATGCCCGGGCTTGACGAGGTCCTGCACTACCTGACCGGTGTCCTCCTGCTTGTGCGCCAGAAGCAGGACGGTTTCGGCTGGCTGGACCTGACGATGCGCGGGCTCGCGCGCTCCTTCTGGGCGATCGTCTGGTGCCTGCCGGCCTTCGCCGTGATCTGGGCCTCCTGGCGGCTCTATTATCTCGGCAGCATGCCCGGGGGAACGCCGGCGGGCGTCGCCTTCTTCGTCAAGCTGATGGTGATCGACCTCGTGGGCTGGCTGCTGCCGCTAGTGGTGCTCGCAGCCCTCGCCCGTCCGCTCGGCTACGGCAAACATCTCGGCGTCGTGGTGACGGCGAGCAACTGGATCGCCGTACCCTTCGCCTATGCCGCCGCCGTCCCCTTCGCACTGACGCTTGTGCTGCCGGACAGCGCGCCCTTTGCCGGCCTGCTGCTCTATGCCGTGTTCGGCGCGAGCGTCGTGCTGCAATTCCGCCTCGTCTGGATGTGCGTGGGCAAACAGACGCTGCTCGCCGCCGCGATGACGGCGCTCTTCGTGCTGCCGCCGATGATCGTCGGGCAGGAGCTTCAGCGCATCTTAGGAACGCTGCCGGCTTAGTAGTCCACGGCCATGAAATAGAGCCCGTCCGGCGGCGCCACGGGGCCGCAGGCCTTGCGGTCGCGCGCTTCGAGCGCTGCGCGCACATCGTCCACCGACCACTTGCCCTCGCCGACGAGCTTCAGCGTGCCGGCGAAGGAGCGGATCTGGTTGTGCAGGAAGCTCTGCGCCGAGACACGCATTTCGATGAGCTCGCCGGTGCGCGTCACGTCCAGCCGGTCGATCGTGCGCACCGGGCTGTTCGCCTGGCACTTGATCGCCCGGAAGGTGGTGAAGTCGTGCCGCCCGACCAGCACCTGCCCTGCAGCATGCATTGCCGCATGGTCGAGTTCCCGGGTGACGAACCACGCCCTGTTCGCCTCCAGCGCCAGCGGCGCGCGGCGCGAAATGATGCGGTAGAGATAGTGCCGCTTGGTGGCCGAGAAGCGGGCGTTGAAATCGTCCGGCACCTGCGCCGCATCGAGGATCACCACCCGTTCCCGGGCCGTGCCCAGATAAGCGTTGAGGGCATTCCTCAGCGTATGCGCCGGCCATGCACGCGAAAGGTCCGTATGGGCGACCTGGCCCATGGCATGCACGCCCGAATCCGTGCGCCCCGCACCGTGAACCGAGGCGCTCTCGCCGGTCAGCGACAGGATCGCGGCCTCGATGGCACCCTGCACGGAATGACCGTTCGTCTGCCGCTGCCAGCCGACATAGGGCGTGCCGTCATATTCGACCAGGAGCCGGAAGCGCGGCATCAGGCAATGACCTGGCCGGCGGCGACCGCCGTGCCGCGCAGGAAATCGGCCGCATCGAGCGGCTTGCCGCCCGCCTTCTGCAGGCGCACGAGCCGCACCGCGCCGCCATCGCCGCAAACGATCGTCAGCCGGTCGTCAAACACCGTACCGGCGGCCTCGGTGGAGGTTTCGTCCGCCCGCTCGCTCGCCAGAACCTTGACGCGCTCCGGCTTGCCGGCAACGGGCAGCTCGAACCAGGCGCCGGGAAACGGCGAGAGGCCGCGGATGTGGTTGTGCACCTCGCGCGCGGCGCGCGAAAAATCGACGCGCGTCTCGGCCTTGTCGATCTTGGCGGCATAGAGCACGCCATTCTCCGCCTGCGGCGTCAAAGGCAGGTCGCCGGCTTCCAGCTTCGCCATGGCTTCGGCCATCAGCGCCCCGCCCGCCTTCATCAGCGCATCGTGCAATTCGCCGGCGGTCATCGTGTCGCCGATCGCGATACGGGCGGTCAGCGCGACAGGGCCGGTATCGAGGCCCTTGTCCATCTTCATGACCATCATGCCGGTCTCGTCGTCACCCGCCATGATCGCGCGCTGGATGGGGGCCGCACCCCGCCAGCGCGGCAGCAGCGAGGCATGGCCGTTGTAGCAGCCGAGCCGCGTGCCGTTGAGGATCGCCTCCGGCAGCAGCAGACCATAGGCGACGACGACGGCCACATCCGCATTCAGCGCGCGAAAAGCAGCGCGATCGGCCTCCTCGCGAAAATTGACCGGCGTGAACACGGGGATGCCGAGCCGTTCGGCGGCCTGATGGACAGGCGACTTCACCAGTTCGAGGCCGCGGCGGCCCGCGGGGCGTGGCGGTTGCGAATAGACGGCGACGATCTCGTGGCCGGCTTCCGCCAGCGCCTCGAGCGTGGCGACGGAGAAACCCGGCGTGCCCATGAAAATGATGCGTAGGGCCATCGGTCAGCCTCCGTGAGAAATGGTGCGGACCGGACCGGTTTGCCCGGTCAGATCGCCTTGCTGCCGCGCAGTTTCGCCGCCTTGGTGAACCTGCGGATCACGATCTCGCGCTTCAGCTTGGAAATATGATCGATGAACAGCACGCCGTTCAGGTGGTCGATCTCGTGTTGCAGGCAGGTGGCGAGCAGGCCGTCCGCCTCCACGATCTGCTGTTTGCCGTCCCGGTCGAGATATTTCACGGTGATCGCCGCGGGGCGCTCGACCTCGGCATAATAATCCGGGATCGACAGGCAGCCTTCCTCGTAGACCGAGCGCGCGTCGGAGGCGGAAACGACTTCCGGATTGATGAAGACGAGCGGCTGCTTGTCCTCGCCGTCCTTCGACACGTCCAGCACGAGCATGCGGCGCGCGACGCCGATCTGGATGGCGGCAAGCCCGATGCCCGGTGCATCGTACATGGTCTCCAGCATGTCGTCGGCGAGCTTCTTCACCTCGCTGTCCACTGTCTCGATAGGCTTCGAGACCTGGCGGAGGATCGGATCGGGGAGGATAATCAGCGGCTTGATGGTCATGCGCCTCCTTAGCGCGGTTTTTTTGCGCTTTCAATCGGATTTGGTCCCCTGTACGCGCGCGACGCCGCCAATTTGTTCACGGTATGATCTGGTTTTCGCCGGAAAGCATGCTATGGTCCGGGCATGATCGACCCCGCCTTTGACACGATGCTGACCTCCTTCCTTGCCCGGCTCGGCGGCCCTGGGCCGGCGCTCGTGCTGCTGGCAGCGGTTCTTCTCGCCGTCTTCGGCCTCGTCTCAGCCCGCCGCAGCCAGGCGCGCCAGCGGGAAGCGGCGGTGATGGCGGAGTTGCGCTTCGCAGAACTCATGAAGGCCCAGACGGAGATGCAGGGCCGCGTGGCGGCCATGGCGGAAGTCTTCGGCAGCAAGCAGTCCGAGACGAACCAGGCGATCAATACCCGCCTCGACGGGCTGACGCAGCGCCTCGGCCAGTCGATTTCCGAACAGACGCGGTCGACCCATGAAAACCTGCGGCGCCTGCAGGAGCGCCTCGCCGTCATCGACACGGCGCAGACCAACATCCAGTCGCTCGCCAAGGACGTGGTCGGCCTGCAGGCGATCCTCTCCAACAAGCAGACGCGCGGCGCCTTCGGCCAGTCGCGCATGGAGACGATCGTCGCGGACGCCATGCCGCTCGGCGCCTACCAGTTCCAGGCGCAGCTTTCCAACGGCATGCGCCCGGACTGCGCCATCCGCATGCCGAACGGCCAGCCGCCGCTCGTCGTCGATGCGAAATTCCCGCTTGAAGCCTGGAACGCCATGTCGGACGGACGACCGCCGGAGGCGGCGAAGATCGCCGCCCAGCAGTTTCGCCGGGACATGGAAACCCATATCCGCGATATCGCCGAAAAATACCTCGTCGCCGGCGAGACTCAGGACACGGCCTTCCTCTTCGTGCCGTCGGAATCGATCTTTGCCGGCATCCACGAGAATTTCGAGGGCGTCGTGCAGCGGGCGCACCGCGCGCGCATCGTCATCGTCTCGCCGTCGCTTCTCATGCTCTCCGTGCAGGTGCTCCAGGCACTCCTCAAGGACCAGCGCATGCGCGAGCAGGCCCATGTCATCCAGGGCGAGGTCGTCCGCCTGATGGACGACCTGACGCGGCTCGACGACCGGGTGCGCAAGCTGCATGGCCACTTCACCTCCGCCCAGAAGGATGTCGACCTGATCCTCACCTCGACGGAGAAGCTCGCGCGGCGCGGCGCCCGCATCGGCGAGATGGAGTTCGAGGCGGTTTCGACCGTTTCCCAGCCGGCGGAGAAGACTGTCGAGAGCCGAACGGGGCAACTGCGCCTGAGAGTAGTTGACGAGGACTGACCGCCTCGGGCAGTGTCCGGCGGAAACGATAAGGGGCACCTCTCATGATCACCGTCTTCGGCTCCATCAACATGGACCTCATCGCCACACCGGACCGCCTGCCGAAGCCCGGCGAGACGGTGATGGGCTCGAGCTTCACCACGGCGGCCGGCGGCAAGGGCGCCAACCAGGCACTCGCCGCACGGCGCGCCGGCGCCATCGTGCGCATGGCCGGCGCCATCGGCGACGACCGGCTGGCGAGCCAGGCGCTCGCACTGCTCGCCGATGCCGCGGTGGACCTCAACGGCGTGCGCTCCGCCGCGGAAGCGACCGGCACGGCCCATATCCTGGTTGCCGCCGATGGCGAGAACGTCATCGTCGTCGTGCCCGGCGCCAACGGCACGGTCAGTGGCGAGGACGCCAAGCGGACGATCGGCGCCATGTCGCGCGGCGATTACCTGATGCTGCAATTCGAGATCCCCAATGCCGCCATCGAGGCGGCACTCGTCAGCGCCAGGCAGAAGGGCGTCACCTCGGTCGTCAACATCGCGCCCTTCAGCGCCGAGGCACGACGCCTTGGCGCGATGGCGGATATCCTCGTCGCCAACGAAACGGAATTCGACCTTTTCGTCGGCAAGGGCGAACTTTCCGACGACGACCGCGAGGCCATGATGCGGGCGCTGCACGCAGAAAGCGGCCAGACGATCATCGTCACGCTCGGCGCCGACGGCGTCATCGCCATCCGCAAGAACGATATTTTTCGCGCGCACGGGCTCAAGATCGAGCCCGTCGATACGGTCGGTGCGGGCGATACGTTCTGCGGCTATCTCGCAGCCTCGCTCGATGCCGGGCTCGGCTTCAAGGAGGCGCTGCGCCGCGCGGCGGTCGCCGGCTCGCTGGCCTGCCTGAAACCCGGCGCGCAGCCGTCCATTCCCTTCGCCGGCGCCGTCGACGCGGTGATCTAGGGCTTGTCAGGGAAAAGTGGGAACCGGTTTTCCCGAAAAGACAAACGAAAGCAAAAGAAACCAGAGCATGTCTGGTTCAGTCGGAACCAGACATGCTCCAGGGCGGAATTTCGCAAATGGGAAAGCAGGCGTCGCATCCTGGCGATGCCTGCAAATTCAGCCGGTTGAGCCGATTTGTAGCGGCGAAACTTGGCTCTTTATTAATGTTTTACGGGTTACTGAAATCTTAGACATCGTGCCTTGAAAGGGCCCGGTCCGTCTGTGGCGCTGGTGTCGCGCCCCGCCCTCCATGATGGAGACCACCCCGCTTCGAATGTGCCCCTTCGCGGCCGCCCACGCCGCGGACGTTTCTGCTCGTGAGGATTTCATGTTCAAGTTCAAGGCCAAGTCGCTCGCGACCAAGCTCATCGCCGTCACCGGCGGCACCATTGCCCTGGTGATGCTCGCCTCCAACACCGTGCTCATCAGCGAGACCCAGAGCCGCGTCGCCGCTCTCGTCTATTCCGAAGCCGACACCCAGGCAAAGGCGATCGCCGCCGACATCGCGAGCGATATCGGCCAGCTTGCGAGTGCTGCACGCTCTATGGCCGGTGTCATCGAACAGGGGCATTCCGGCGGCCATTTCGACCGCAAGGAAGTGGTCGACATCATCAAGGCGAATGCCGAGAAGAACAGCTTCGCGCTTGGCAGCTGGTTTGCGGAAGAGCCGAACGCGTTTGACGGCAAGTCACGCGAAACGGCCGAGCAGCTGGAAACCGGCACCTTCAAGGACGGCTCGTTCAATCCCTACTGGACGAAGCGCAAGGACGGCTCGATCGGGCTCTCCACCTTCGAATCCGACTACAAGGCGGAGTGGTACGCACTCGCCGCCGACAGCGGCAAGGGCGCCATGAGCCAGCCCTACAAGGAAAGCTCGACCGGCGAAGGCTTCACCATGGCCTCGATCGCCTATCCCGTCATCTCCGGCGGCAAGCGCATCGGCGTCACCGGCGTCGACGTTTCGCTGAAGACGCTCTACGAAAAGCTGAGCCAGTTGAAGCCCTTCGGCGAAGGCCGCGTCATGCTGCTGTCACAGACCGGCAACTGGATCGTCGCACCCAACGCCGATCTGCTCATGAAGCCCTATGACGGCGAGGGCGCCGAAATCGTCAAGGAGGCCCTTGCCACCGGCAAGGTCGGCCGCATCGAGAACCTCTCCTTCGACGAACTCGCTTCCTTCGACCGCCTGGTCTACCCGTTCGCGCTTCCCGACATCAACACGACCTGGCTCGTGTTGCTCGACGTGCCCCGCGCGGCGATCAATGCGCCGGTCAACGACCAGACCTACATGATGATCCTCGGTGGCCTGATCGTTCTGGGCGCCGTGCTGCTCGGCCTCTACTTCGCCGTCCGCCTCTTCGTGCAGAAGCCGCTTGCCGGCCTCGTCTCGGACGTCGCGACGCTCAGCAACGGCATCTATACGCAGCCGATCACCGGTCAGGACCGCTCGGACGAAACCGGTTCCGTCGCCAAGGCGCTCGAAGGGTTCCGTCATCAGCTCGCCGATACCAAGCGCCTCGAGGCGGAAGCCGACAGCCAGCGCCAGCTGACGGAAGCCGAGCGCGGCCGTTCGGAAGCCGAGCGCGCCGAATCGAGCGCTCTCCAGCGCGAAATCGTCGCCCGCCTCGCCGATGGCCTCGCCCAGCTTTCGTCGGGCAACCTCAACTTCCGCCTCTCCGGCGATTTCCCGGGCGAGTACGGCAAGCTCAAGACCGACTTCAACTCGGCGATCGCCAGCCTCGAAGAGACGATCCAGACGGTCAACGCCTCGGTCGGCAATATCGGCGGCGGCACCAGCGAAATCTCCAAGGGCGCAGGTGATCTCTCGCAGCGCACGGAGCAGCAGGCGGCAAGCCTGGAGGAAACCGCAGCGGCGCTCGACCAGCTCACCTCGCAGGTCAATTCGAGTGCTGAAAACGCCCGCGTGGCCGCAAAGTCGGTCGAAACCGCGAGCAGCGACGCCAACAAGTCCGGCGAGGTCGTCCAGAAGGCCATCGACGCCATGCGCGGCATCGAAAAGTCCTCGACGGAGATTTCCAACATCATCGGCGTCATCGACGACATCGCCTTCCAGACCAACCTGCTGGCGCTGAACGCAGGCGTGGAAGCGGCGCGCGCCGGTGAAGCCGGCAAGGGTTTTGCCGTCGTCGCCCAGGAAGTGCGCGAGCTCGCCCAGCGCTCGGCCAATGCGGCCAAGGAGATCAAGACGCTGATCAATACCTCCGAGGTACAGGTCCGCGAGGGTGTCGATCTCGTCGGCAAGGCCGGCGGTGCCCTTGAAAACATCGCCGAGCAGGTCATCCAGATCAACGGCCTCATCCGCCAGATCTCGCAGTCCGCCTCCGAACAGGCCGTCGGCCTCAAGGAGATCAACTCAGCCGTCAACCAGATGGACCAGGTGACCCAGCAGAACGCCGCGATGGTGGAAGAGACCACGGCCGCCAGCATGGCGCTGAACGACGAGGCCCAGACGCTGAAGTCGCTCGTCGCGCGCTTCCGTGCCGGCAACGGCGGCATGGCCGCCAGCCAGCCAGCGCAGCAGCCTTCGGTCCGACGCGACGGCCAGCCGCAGCGTGCCGCCTACCAGGCCCCGCGCACGACGGGTCGCGCGATCCCGCAGGTCGCCGGCAACACGGCGCTTGCCAAGGACAACTGGGAAGAATTCTGAGGCTTGCGACAGTCAGTAAAAGGCCGGCGGAGACGCCGGCCTTTTTCGTTCAGGGACCTATTTTCGCTCCGTCGGCTGCGCTTGCAGCCTTCCGCGGGACCGCGAGCGGCTGGCGCTTGCGAGGCGCTGCGTGGCTTCCTTGAGTTCCAGCTCGGAAAAGAGGCCCTGGTATTCCGGCCGCAGCATCATCGCCTCCATCGAGAGCTCCGCCTTGCCGGCATCGAGCAGGCGCTCCAGACCGGTCGTGCCGGGCTTGAAGACGAGCTCCTTCGCCGCCGCCACGCCGCCGTTGAGCAGCACGAAGCGGCGCAGCAGCACCGGGCGGAAGCCTAGATCGGCGAAGCGGTCGTAGAGGCCCATCATCTCCTTGTGGAAACGACCCTCGGCACCCGGCGCCGCATTGCGGGGGCCGGGCATCAGAGGCGACCGACGCGCTCGGCCAGAAGCGTGAAGAAGCCATCGGCATCGACATCCTTCATGACCCGGGCATTGTGCTTGCGGCCGGTGACCTGCCACCAGTCCACGACGGTCATGCCGACGGTCAAGGGCGAGGCCGTTTCCACCTCGACATTGCAGTCGCGGCCGGAGAACAGGTCCGGCTTCAAGAGATAGGCGACGACCGTCGGATCGTGCAGCGGGCCGCCGTCGGAGCCGTATTTCTCGACGTCGAAGCGCTCGAAGAAATCGAGCATCTCGACCAGGGCTACGGCCGGACGACTGCCGATGGCGCGCAGTTTCGCCACCCGGCTCTTCAGCGTCAGCACCTTGTGGGTCACGTCGAGCGGCATCATGACGATCGGAATGCCGGATTTGAAGACCGCAGCGGCCGCTTCCGGATCGACATAGATGTTGAACTCGGCAGCCGGCGTGATGTTGCCGCCCTCGAAGAAGCCACCGCCCATCATGACAAGTTCGCGCACGCGGCCGGCGATCTCCGGCGCCCGCTCAAGCGCGGTCGCGATGTTCGTCAGCGGCCCGAGCGTGCAGAGCGTCACGGAGCCTGCGGGCTCGCGCTTCAGCGTCTCGATGAGGAAGTCGACGGCATGCTGGTCCTGCAGCGGCATTTGCGGCTCGTGCAGTTCCGGGCCGTCGAGGCCGGTCTTGCCATGCACGTGCTCGGCGGTGACGAGCGGGCGGGCGATCGGCTTGTCGGCGCCGGCGAAAACCTTGATGTCGGTGCGCGCGCAGAATTCAAGGATGATACGGGCATTGGCGGAGGTCCGCGACAGCGGCACGTTGCCGGCGACGGTGGTAATGCCGAGAATCTCGAGTTCGGGGCTGCCGAGCGCCAGCATGATCGCGGCGGCATCGTCCTGGCCGGGATCCGTGTCGATGATGATTTTGCGTGGCTCAGACATGCCCTTGCGTTCCTTGTTTCCTACCTTGCCGCCGACGTTCGGCGGGCGAAGCGGCGACTATATTTGCGAAATCGCCGATCGCAAGCGTCTTGCGCCCCCGCGCCGCAATCACCATATTGCACCCGAAGGGATGCCGAGGTCGGGTCCCCTCACGGTCGCTTGAAGCCAAGGACTAGACGATGTCACGCATGACCCCTTTCACGAGCCCGCTGCTGTTGGGTTTCGACGCCATGGAAAAGACCCTGGAGCGTATCGCCAAGGGTAACGATGGCTATCCCCCCTACAATATCGAGCGGCTGCGGCCGAACGGCGACACGGGCGCGCCCGAACTGCTGCGCATCACGCTCGCCGTCGCGGGTTTTTCGGAAGAAGAGCTCGACGTGACGACGGAGGAAAACCAGCTCGTCATCCGCGGCCGCCAGGTCGACAGCGGCGAGCGGGATTATCTTTACCGCGGCATTGCGGCCCGCCAGTTCCAGCGCACCTTCGTGCTTGCCGATGGCATGCGCGTTTCGGGCGCCGAGCTGAAGAACGGCCTGCTCTCGGTCGATCTCGTGCGGCCGGAACCTATACGAATGGTAAAGAAAATTAACATTTCCGTATCAGACTAGATCATGAGCCGTTCCCGCGGGAACACCCGCCGGATCGTCTCGAGCGTAACCTGATCGCCTGACGCACCGATGGGCCATTGTGGCCGTGGGCGTCCGGTGGCCGGCAAGTGCCGGTATTGCCATGGAGGCAAAGATGGGACTGAAGACTGTAACCCCCAGTGTTTCGAAGGCAGATCTTGCGCATCTCGGCGCAGGCGAAGTCGGCTATATCCGCAAGATGAAGGCGGACGAAGTGTCGCGCGTCTTCCCGGAAGCCCCCGAAATCGACCCGAGCCTTGACCTCTGGGCGCTGTTCGGCGCCGACGGCACGCCGATCCTCTTGACCGACAACCGTTCGAGCACCTTCTACAAGGCGGCCGAGGACGACCTGCGCACCGTCAGCCTGCACTGATACCGGGATTGAAACCTTCCGTCAGGACCGACGGAAGGTGAGATAGGCCGATCCGCGGCCCTCGCGCTTGGCTTTCGCCTCGTAGCGCGTGCCCGGCCAGCCGACAAACGGCGTCAGCCAGTCGACCGCGTTTTCGGCGGTCCATGCGAAAGCGGAATGCGCCCCGCAATGCATCAGCGTCCAGTTGACATAGGTGTCGATGTCGGACGCGAAGCAGAAGAGCCCGCCGGGTTTCAGCACCCGGGCAAAGCGGTCCAGATTGACCCTGGACACGAAGCGCCGCTTCCAATGTTTCTTCTTCGGCCACGGGTCCGGATAGAGCAGGTCGATCTGGTCGATCGAGGCCGCCGGCAGCCAATCCAGAAGCACCGTCGCATCGTCATCATAGAGCCGGATGTTTTTCGCGCCCGTGTCCTCGACGCGGCCGATCAGCTTGGCCATGGAATTGACGAAGGGCTCGACGCCGATGAAGCCCGTCTCCGGCTGCTCCTGCGCGCGACGGATGAGGTGCTCCCCGCCACCGAAACCGATTTCGAGGCGCATGCGGGTCGGCTTGAAATCGTAAAGCGTCGTGATGTCCGCCGGAGCCGGGGTCGAAAGATCGACCTTCAGCTCCGGCAGCAATGTTTCGAGATGCTGCGCCTGCCGCTCCCGCAACGGTTTGCCCTTGCGGCGACCGAAGAAGGCTTCGCTCGCGCGGCTGGGGCGCTCTGCATCGCTCATGGTCGCCTCAGTGCTTCAGCGCGTCCTTGAGGGCCTTGACGAGGTCGAGGCGCTCCCAGGAGAAGGAACCGTCGCGGCCGGCCTTGCGGCCGAAATGCCCATAGGCCGACGTGCGGGCGTAGATCGGCTTGTTGAGGTCGAGATGACGGCGGATGCCCGACGGCGACAGGTCCATGACCTTGCGGATCGCGTCCTCGACGGCGTCTTCGCTGATCTTGCCCGTGCCGTGCAGGTCGACATAGACCGAGAGCGGCTGGGCGACGCCGATGGCATAGGACAGCTGGATCGTGCAGCGATCGGCAAGGCCGGCGGCAACGACGTTCTTGGCGAGGTAGCGTGCGGCATAGGCGGCCGAACGGTCGACCTTGGTCGTGTCCTTGCCGGAAAAGGCGCCGCCGCCGTGGGGTGCCGCACCGCCATAGGTGTCGACGATGATCTTGCGGCCGGTGAGACCGGCGTCGCCATCCGGGCCGCCGATGACGAATTTTCCCGTCGGGTTGATGTACCAGACGCAATCGTCGGCAATCTTCAGGTCGTGCAGCGCTTCGCGGATATAGGGTTCGACGACCGCGCGCACCTTCTTCGAATCCCAGCTTTCATCGAGATGCTGGGTGGACAGAACGATGGAGGCGACGTCGGCCGGCTTGCCGTCGACGTAACGCACGGTCACCTGGCTCTTGGCGTCCGGGCCGAGCTTGGCGGCATCGCCCTCGCCCTTCTTGCGGGCGGTCGCGAGAAGCTGGAGGATGCGGTGCGAATAATAGAGCGGCGCCGGCATCAGTTCCGACGTTTCGCGGCAGGCGTAGCCGAACATGATGCCCTGGTCGCCGGCACCCTCGTCGCCCTGCCTGTCGGAAGCGTTGTCGACGCCCTGGGCGATGTCGGCGGACTGGGAGTGCAGCAGCACCTCGATCTTCGCCGTCTTCCAGTGGAAGCCGTCCTGCTCGTAGCCGATGTCGCGGATCGCCTTGCGGGCGGCCGACTTGAACTTCGAGGGATTGATGACGTCGTTGCCGTCCTTGTCCTTCTTGAGCAGGCTCGGCGGCAGGCGCACTTCGCCGGCGATCACCACGCGGTTGGTCGTCGCAAGCGTCTCGCAGGCAATGCGGACCGACCACGGATCGACCTTCGACTTCACGGCTTCGCGGTAGACCAGATCGACGATTTCGTCGGAGATACGGTCGCACACCTTGTCCGGATGCCCCTCGGCGACGGACTCGCTGGTGAACAGATAGCTGCTGCGCATGCGGGAATTCCCCTCAAAGAAAATGGACTTCGATGTTGTTATTCAGTTCGCGGGGGAAAAACAAGCACAGAAGGACATAAGAATATGTTTATGTCCTTAGCTTTTCGGCGTTTTTACGCCCTTTTCACCACAATAAGAGGGATATGCGCATGCAAAAAGCGGCCCCAGAGGACCGCTCTTTCATCCGTCGCCAGGAAGGATGGACTATTCGATTTCGGCTTCGGCGGCGAGCGCCTTGACGAGATCGACAAGCTTGCGGCGCACCTTGGGATCGCCGATCTTGACGAAGGCCCGGTTGAGCTGCAGGCCCTCGGAGGACGACAGGAAGTCGACCACGTAGTTGGAACTCGAGGCTTCGGCAAAGCCGACCTGCGTGTTCGCGTGATCGCCCGGCGCATCCTCGAAGAAGAACGCGACCGGCACGTTGAGGATGCTGGAAATGTTCTGCAGGCGGCTGGCGCCGACCCGGTTCGTGCCCTTCTCGTATTTCTGGATCTGCTGGAAGGTGATGCCGAGGCTTTCGCCCAGCTTCTCCTGGCTCATGCCGAGCATGGTCCTGCGAAGCCTGATCCGGCTGCCGACATGAATATCGATCGGATTCGGCTTCTTTTTGTTTTCCATCATCACTGTGTGTCCTAACGCGCGGAAATGGCCCCACCCCTTGCCGGCAACCTTAACGAAAACTTAACGTCACGTTGTATGCGCAACCCCTGAAGGTCGCCACAATACAGGAAAACCGCCGGCGGCGTGCACTATGCTATTTTAGGGGTTTTGGGTCAATTCACCCTATTTCTAAAACCAATGCGAGAAATGCTCGCCGCCGCAAAGAGAATAGCCATCACAACCAGAAACCACCAGTTCTGCCACTTTGCCCCCTCGCCGGCGGCAAACCTGCCCGGCAAAGTTGCGTCGACGAAGCCCGGGATATCATGGGCCAGGCCCGAAAGCACCTGCCCCTTGGCATCGACGACGGCCGAAATGCCGTTATTGGCGGCGCGAATCAGTGGCAGCCCCCGCTCGACGGCGCGAAGACGGGCCTGGTGAAAATGCTGGTAAGGGCCCGGCGAGTTACCGAACCAGCCGTCATTCGTGACGTTGAGCAGGGCGGCGGCCATATCGGCCGAGCCGTTGATCTCCGACGGGAAGATCGCCTCGTAGCAGATCAGCGGATAAAAACCCTTGCCGAGCGCGTTCAGAAGCGGGTGCTCGCGAGCGGCGGAAAAGCCGCCCGGCATGGCGACGGCACTCACGCCGAGGCTTTCGAAAAACGCGGCATAGGGCATGTACTCGCCGAAGGGCACGAGATGCACCTTGTCGGCCGCGCCGATGATCTGCCCCTTGCCGTCGATCGTGTAGATGGAATTGTAGTAGCGCGGCGCCTTGCCCGTACCGGCACTTTCCGTGCGCACCGCACCGGCGATCAGCACCTGGTCGTCTGCCAGCACATCGGCGATGCGCACCAGCGCGTCCGGATTGTCCGTCAGGATGAAAGGGATCGAGGTTTCGGGCCAGACGATGATGTCGGGCCGCTTGCCGTCTCCCTCGGGTGCCGCGGCACTCAGCGACAGATGGCGCTCGAAGATTTGCGCGCGTGCCGAATCATCGAGCTTCATCGCCTGGTCGATCACCGGCTGGACGAGGCGGATGACGGTCGTCTCGCTCTCCGGCGTCGGCACCAGGTTGAGGGCGTAGTAGCCATAGCCGACATGGGCCGTGAAGAGCAGCGTGGCGAGCGTCAGGCCGACGCCGCGGCCACGACGGGTGCCGATGAGCGCCGGGGCGGCGAAGACGAAGACGGCGAGCGCATTGATGCCCGCGATGCCGAGCACACCGGCGGACTGCATGAGGAGCGGCACGGGCATGGCGCCATAACCGACGGCGTTCCAGGGAAAGCCGGTGAAGAGCGTGCCGCGCAGCCACTCGCCGATGCCGAAGGCGAAGGCGAGTGCCGCGATGCGACCCATGCCGTCCGACCAGAACAGCCGGGCGAGCGCCGTGGCGAAACCGTAATAGAGCGCGAGGAAGGCCGGCAGGCCGAAGACTGCGAGCGGCAGGGCCCAGGCGAAATCGTCCGCCTCGACGAGCAGCGCATTGCCGAGCCACCACAGGCCGCCGACGAAATAGCCGAAGCCGAAGAACCAGCCGATGCGGAAGGCGGGCGCGAGCCGCCGCAGGAAGCCTGCGCCGGGGGCCGCGGTCGCGCCATCGAGCAGCCAGACGAGCAGCGTGAAGGACACGAAAAGGGCGGCGAAGAAACCGAAGGGCGGCAGCGCCAGAACCCCGATCAAGCCCGCAAGAAATGCCGCAAGCGCCCGTCTCGTTCCAGACAGGAGCATGACCGTGCCCGCGAGCCGCTCCATGCCGTCCCCTTTTTTCCCCGAATCAGCCGGCGCCAGTCTTCCAAAAAACCAACGCCTTGTCCCGCTTTACGGCGGAGCAAGGCGTGGGTCACTTCAAAAGACAGGATCGGGGCGGCCTATTCGGCATTCGCCCCGTCATTTTGTTGCTCCGGCACCTTCGGCCGATCGGCGGCAAGGCCGGGCGCTTCGCCTTCCGCCTTGCGCTCGCGGCGGCGGACGGAGCCGGCGCGCTTGCGCGTGACGCGCACCCGCTTGACGCGGCGCGGATCGGCATCGAGCACGTGGAATTCGAAGCCCGGCACCGCCTGCACCACCTCGCCGCGCACCGGAATACGCCCCAGCGAGGCGAAGATCAGGCCGCCCAGCGTATCGGCATCCTCAAGCTGGTCGCGGATGTCGAAATCCGGGCCGATCACCTCGGCAAGCTCTTCGAGCTCGACACGGGCATCGGCGATGAAAACATCGTCGCTGACGCGCTGGATCATCGCCTCGTCGTCGTCGTGTTCGTCCTCGATATCGCCGACGACCATCTCGACGATGTCCTCCAGCGAGGCGAGGCCATCCGTGCCGCCATATTCGTCGATGACCAGCGCCATCTGCGTGCGATCGGCCTGCATGCGCGCCATCAGGTCGGCGGCGAGCATGGAGGGCGGCACGAAGAGAACCTGGCGGATGATGCCGGCCTCGGCAACCGTCTTCGACAGATCGACGCGGCCGAGGTCGAATTCCGCCTTCGGCGCACGCGCCGGCTTTTCGCCATTGGCGGGAGCAGCCTTCGCGCTGGTGCGGCGCTTGTTGCGGGCCTGTTTGGTGACATAGGCGAGGAGGTCGCGGATATGGACCATGCCGCGCGGATCGTCGAGGCTCTCATTGTAGACCGGCATGCGCGAGCGGCCGGAATCCTCGAAGATCACCATCAGTTCGGCGATCGTGATGTCCTGGTCGACGGCCTCGATATCGGCACGCGGCACCATGACGTCCTCGACCCGCACCTCGCGGAAACGAAGAATGTTGTGCAGCATCGCGCGCTCTTCGGGCGCGAAGGCAGGCTCGCCGCCCTCGTCCTCCGTCATCAGGGCCGCTGCAAGGTCCTTGCGCAGGCTGGAGGCGCCCGTCATGCGCCAAAGGCGGGCGGCGCGGGACCATAAGGATGATCGGCCCCCGCTTTCCTGCCTCGACGCGCTGCTACTACTGCCCGCCTCGTCACTTGAGGCGTCAGCCTCGCTCTTTTCCGTCGCTACCGACTGGTTTCTGAAGTCGCTCATTGGTCCAAACTATTCATCGGGGCCATCCCCGTACGGGTCAGATAGGCCAAGCTCGGCAAGAATGCGAGTCTCGAGCCCCTCCATTTTTTCCGCTTCGTCGTCTTCCATGTGATCATAGCCGAAGAGATGCAGAAATCCATGCACCAGGAGATGCGTGAGATGATCGTCGAAAGATTTGCCGAGTTCGACCGCCTCGCGGCTCAGCGTCTCCTGCGCAAAGATGATATCACCGAGCATCGGTCCCGGCATTTTGCCGGGCGTCAGCGGGAAGGCAGGGAAGGACAAAACGTTGGTCGGCTTGTCCTGGCTGCGCCATTCGGCATTGACGCCGCGGATTTCGGCGTCGCTGGTGAAGACCAGCGAGACTTCCGGCGCGCCCGCCTTCGGGAAAGGCTGCTTTTCCTCGCGCACGAGAAATTTCGCCGCAGCGCCGAGAACCTGCTCGCTCAACGCGCGCAAAACCTCTTCAGAGGGCCATGTGCCCTCTTCTATGGAAATCTGGATGTCGAGTTCGCTCATCGGACTTTTGAACCGCCTCAGCGGTCCATCTGCTCGCTTTCGTCGTGCACGGCCGTCTGGGCTTCATAGGCCCGGACGATGCGCGCGACCATCGGATGGCGCACGACATCGGCATCCTTGAAGCGGACAACCGAGACACCCTCGACATCCTTGAGGATCTGCAGGGCCTCGACGAGGCCGGACTTGACGCCGCGCGGCAGGTCGACCTGGCTCGGATCGCCGGTGACGATCATGCGGCCGTTTTCGCCGAGACGCGTCAGGAACATCTTCATCTGCATCGCGGTCGTGTTCTGCGCCTCGTCGAGGATGACCGCTGCATTGGCGAGCGTGCGGCCGCGCATGAAGGCGAGCGGCGCGATTTCGATGACGCCGGCGGTGATGGCGCGCTCGACCTTGTCGCCCGGCATCATGTCGTAGAGCGCGTCGTAGAGCGGCCTCAGATACGGATCGACCTTCTCCTTCATGTCGCCAGGCAGGAAGCCGAGGCGCTCGCCGGCTTCGACGGCCGGACGGGAGAGGACGATGCGGTCGACGGCGCCGCGCTCCAGAAGCTGGGCGGCATGCGCCACGGCGAGATAGGTCTTGCCGGTGCCGGCCGGGCCGACGCCGAAGACCAGCTCCGACCGCTCCAGCGCGCGGATATAGGCATCCTGCATCGGCGTGCGGGCGGCGATCGTCTTCTTGCGGGTGGAAATCTGCGCCATGGTCAGCTTGGCCTTGCGCTCCATGGTGGGCAGCGAAAGCTGGTCGTCGGCTGCGATCGCCATGCGGATCGCGCCTTCGACATCGGAAAGCTCGATCGAACCGCCGCCTTGCAGGCGTCCGTAGAGGTAATCGAGCGCGCGGCGGGCCTGGCTGGTCGCCACCACGTCGCCGGAGATCGAGACGGAATTGCCGCGGGCGCGGGCATCGATGCCGAGGCGCTGCTCGATGAGCTTGAGATGCTGGTCGAACTGGCCGAAGAGCTCGCTTGCGTATCGGTTGTTCTCGAAAGTCAGCACGAAGTGATTGGCGTCGGTCTGGGTCTTCGACTGGCGCGGCGATGACGTCATCAACTCGTGTCCGTTCAAGCGGTCGTGCTCCTTGCGGTTAAGCCCGTCACCTCGATCGCTTCGGCGAAGAGGCTGTTGGGGCCGGCATCCGTGATTCGTACCCTGATAATGTCACCGATTTCCGACGCTTTTGCATCAACATTCACAGGCTGCAGCCAGGGCGACCGGCCGACGAGCTGTCCGGGCATGCGTCCGGGCTTCTCCAGGAGCAGGTCGATCTCCTTGCCGATGCAGGTGCGCGCGAATTCGCGTTGCTGGCGAAACAGCAAAGCCTGCAATCTTTCAAGGCGTTCCGACTTCACATCCTCCGCGACATGCCCGTCCATCTCCGCACCCGGCGTGCCGGGACGGATCGAATATTTGAACGAAAATGCCTGTGCATAACCGACCGTCTCGATGAGGCGCATCGTGTCTTCGAAGTCCTGGTCGGTCTCGCCGGGGAAGCCGACGATGAAATCGCCCGAGATCGCAAGCTCCGGCTGGATGGCGCGGATGCGTTCGATGAGGGCGATGTATTCGGCCGCCGTGTGCCGCCGGTTCATGGCTTTGAGGATGCGGTCGGAGCCGGACTGCACCGGCAGATGCAGGTAGGGCATCAGCTTCGGCAGGTCGCGGTGCGCCTCGACGAGGCGGTCATCCATGTCGCGCGGGTGGCTGGTCGTATAGCGCAGGCGCGCGAGGCCCTCGATTTCGGCGAGGCGATAGAGCAGGTCGCCAAGCCCCCATTCAGCGCCGTCCGGGCCGAGGCCGTGCCAGGCATTGACGTTCTGGCCGAGCAGCGTGATTTCGCGCACGCCGCCATCCACCAGCCGTTCGGCTTCCGCGACGATCTGCGAAACGGGGCGGGAGACTTCGGAGCCGCGCGTATAGGGCACCACGCAGAAGGTACAGAACTTGTCGCAGCCCTCCTGCACGGTGAGGAAGGCGGTGACGCCGCGGGCGCGGGTCTTGGCCTTTTCCGGTGCCGGCAGGTGCTCGAACTTGTCCTCGATCGCATAATCCGTCTCGACGACGCGTTCGCCGCCCTTGGCGCGGCGTAGCGCGTCCGGCAGGCGGTGATAGGTCTGCGGCCCGATGACGAGATCGACGGCGGGCGCGCGGCGCAGGATTTCCTTGCCCTCGGCCTGGGCGACGCAGCCGGTGACGCCGATCACCATCTCGCGGCCGTCCTTGGCGCGCGCCTTCTTCATGTCGCGCAGGCGGCCGAGCTCGGAATAGACCTTTTCCGCCGCCTTCTCGCGGATATGACAGGTGTTGAGGAGGATGAGGTCCGCCTCCTCCAGCACGTCCGTCGCCTCGTAGCCGTCCTTCGAGAGCGCATCCGTCATGCGCTCGCTGTCATAGACGTTCATCTGACAGCCATAGGTCTTCACGAAGACCTTGCGGGTGTTGCTCATGACAGGCGGGGAAAGGGTTTGTTCGCTCATGGCCGCTTCCATAGGGCAAAAAGCCCGGAAAATGAAGCCCCGTTAGCGACCACGCAGGCGCGCGCCCAGCATGGAGCGGATGCGCGCCTCGACGTCGCGGCTGACCTGCTTGCGGTTGCTTGCGCGTGTGTAGTCGACGCGCTCGCCGAAATCGACATCGACGTCCACCGCGCCTTCCCGCGCCACGCCGAGCAGATGCGGCAGGAGCTCGATATCGCCCGGCCAGGCGGCGAGCGGCCGGTGGAAGCGGCCCATCGCCATGCCGTGCACGCCGGTATAGGCGATGGAGACGGGCTGGATATGCACGACGCCATCGGGTGCATGGGGCACGGCGGAGGCGGCGGCGCCGAACAGCGAGGTCTTGATCTCCATCAGCCGATTGCCGTCCGAAGTCGTGCCCTCCGGGAAGAGCACGACGATTTCGCCATCCGTCAGGCGGCGGGCGATCTCGTTCACCTGGTCGCCGGTCTTCTGGCGCTGCTCGCGCTCGACGAAGATCGTCGCCTGAAGGCGCGCGAGCACGCCGAAGACCGGCCAGTCGCGCACTTCGGCTTTCGCGATATAGACGACGTCGGCGACCGAACCGAGCACCATGATGTCCTTCCACGAGGCGTGGTTTGCGGCGATCAGCAGCGGACGGCTGGGCTCCATCACACCATGAACCCGGACCTTCAGACCGAGCACACGGCAGGCGACGCGATGCCAGAGGCGCGGGATGCGGCGGCGGATCTTCAGGTTGAAGCGCAGGCCGACGAGCTGGATCGGCAGCAGGACCAGCGTGACCACGACAAGGGTGACAAGCGCGATGGCGAGGCGGAGCCAGGTGATCAAAGGATCACCGGCGGGTGGACGAAAATCTCGCCTGGCGCAAGACGGCTACCCCTCTCTGCCCTGCCGGGCATCTCCCCCTCAAGGGGGGAGATTGCGTGGAGCAGCGTTCCACGCATCTTGAACGATTCAGGTTTGTCGAGGTTCTGGCGCCTTGCCGATCTCCCCCCTTGAGGGGGAGATGCCCGGCAGGGCAGAGGGGGGTGCAGCGGCACGGAACGAAGCGACCCGGGACGAGTGGTTAGGGCTCGCCTCACTCGCCCTCCTTGAGAGGAACGCCGTAGAGTTCCAGGCGGTGATCGACGAGGCGGAAACCGTGCTCGCGCGCGATGCGCTCCTGCAAGGCCTCGATTTCCGGCGAATGGAACTCGATCACCTGGCCATTCTTGAGGTCGATCAGGTGGTCGTGGTGTTCGTCCGGCACCGTCTCGTAGCGCGAGCGGCCATCACGAAAATCATGCCGCTCGATGATGCCGGCATCCTCGAACAGCTTCACCGTGCGGTAGACGGTCGAGATGGAGATGCGTGCATCGACCGCGGACGAGCGGCGATACAGCTCTTCCACATCCGGATGGTCGGCCGAGCCCTCGAGCACGCGCGCGATGACGCGGCGCTGCTCGGTCATGCGCATGCCGCGCTCGACACAAAGGTCTTCCAGCGATTTCTCGACTTCCGTCATCGGACCCGCCCTCGTTCGTTCAGCCGTCGATACGGGAACTAGCGAAGATCGCGCCGCAAGACAAGCGCCGTGGACCGGCGGCCATCGGCCGCGGCATAATAGGCCTTGCGCTCGCCGACCTTGGCGAAGCCGAGCTTGGCATAGAGCCCGCGGGCAGCGACATTGCCCTCGTCGACCTCCAGGAAAATATCCTCCGCGCCGCGCATCTTCGCCTCGCGCAGCGCCGCCTGCATCAGCCGCCAGCCGAGCCCGGCGCGCTCGAAGCGCTGGTCGACGCCGATGGTCAGGATTTCCGCCTCGCCGGCCGTGGCGCGCACCAGCACGAAGCCTCCGGCCACGCGGCCGAGCGCGCCTTCCTTCAGCGCCAGGAAGCCGAAGACCGGCTCCTGCGACAGCAGGGAATGGAACTCGCCATCATTCCACGGCTGGGAAAACCGGGCGCGGTGCAGCACCGCGGCAAGGCCGGCATCGGCCGTTTCCAGCGGAAAGATATCGAAGGCAGGCTTGCGGGTGAAATAGTCGGTGAGCGCCATGGCTCACGCCCTCCGGATCGCGAAGCCCGCCTGCGGCTTGGCATCGGGACCGCGCAGATAAAGTGGCTTCGGCAGGTGTTCCGCCGGGTCGAGACGGGCGCCGAGCCGGGCAACGGTGGCGATGGACACGCTGTCGGTCCCCTGCTCGGCGCCGTCGCGCAGCAGGGCGGCGGCGGAGCCGACAATCGCGCCGTCATGGCCGACCGCCAGGCGACGCGCCTCCTCCACGGAGGCGATCGACGGCGGCGACAGCGCGGCGCCGTCGGCGGCGAAGGCTTGCCAGTAGACCTCGTCGCGCTTGGCATCCATCGCGACCAGCAGGGGCGTTCCCGCTCCCCGGTCGGCGGCAAGCGCCGCAAGGGTCGAGACGCCGACCGCAGGCACGCCGAGCGCCAGCGCCAGGCCGCGCGCGGCGGCGACACCGACGCGGATGCCGGTGAAGGAGCCGGGGCCGACGGTGACTGCGATCCGGTCGATGTCCTGCAAGGTGATGCCGGCGGCATCGAGCGTCGTATCGACGAAATCCATCAGCCGCTCGGCATGGCCGCGGCCGATATCGGCGCCGGCGGCGCCGAGGATCCTGTCCTCATCGGAATGATAAAGCGCCGCGTAACAACCGGTGCCCGCCGTATCGATCGCCAGAACGATCATGCCGGGCATCCAGGATTCGCGGGGCAGGCCTTACATGACGGCTTCAACTTCCTGCACTTCCGGTACGAAATGGCGGAGAAGGTTCTGCACGCCGTGCTTCAACGTCGCCGTCGATGACGGGCAACCCGAGCAGGCACCCTTCATGTTGAGGTAGACGACGCCATCGCGGAAGCCCTTGAAGGTGATGTCGCCGCCATCCTGCGCCACGGCCGGGCGCACGCGGGTGTCGAGCAGTTCCTTGATCGTCGCGACGATCGTCTCGTCGCCCGCCTCGAAGAACTCGCCCTCTTCCGGATCATCGCTGGCACCGAGCGCGCCGCTCGCCACGACCGGCTGGCCGGACATGAAATGTTCCATGATGTTGCCGAGGATGGCCGGCTTCATATGCTGCCAGTCGGCGTCGTCCTTGGTGACGGTGATGAAATCATAGCCGAGGAACACGCCCTTGACGCCCGGAACGCCGAACAGCCGGGCGGCAAGCGGCGACGCGGCGCGCGCTTCCGTCTCGTCGCGGAACTCGGCCGTGCCGCTCTCCAGCACCACCTTGCCCGGCAGAAACTTCAGGGTCGACGGGTTCGGCGTCGCTTCGGTCTGGATGAACATCTTTCTCTCCGTGCGGCCAGGCACTTCGGTCGGCCAGAATACTTAGAATGGTTCAAAAGAAGATAGGCGTTTCCACGCCACTCTTCAAGACCAAAGGATCAGCTCAAAGCGTCCAGTTCCTCGTCGGAAAGCTGGTCCGGGATGACCGTTACCGGGATCGGGAAAGCCTGTCCGCGGCTTGCCAGCGACGAGACCAGCGGCCCCGGCCCTTCCTTGGCGGATCCTGCGGCCAGAACGAGGATCGCTATGTCGCGGTCCTCCTCGATCAGCCCGTTGATGGCTTCGCTCGCGACACCCTCGCGAATAACCATTTCCGGCTCGATGCCGATCGATTCGCGCAGCGCCTGCGCCGCCTTGGTGAGGACAGATTCCGCTTCCTCGCGCGCTTCCGCCCGCATGATCTCCTCGACACCCAGCCATTGCTGGAAGTCGCCGTTGGCGATCACATAGAGCAGGACCACGCCGCCATTGGAATTCTTCGCCCGGCTTCCCGCATAGTGGACGGCGCGCTGGCATTCCGGCGTGTCGTCGATGACCGCCAGAAACTTCCGGCGGTGGCCTTCAAGGCGGGAAAGTCGTCGAGAAACCATGCGGCCCCTATTCTTTGATTCCTACGCAATTCCGGACGCAAAACCGCTTCACACTTTTGCTGGAATTGCTTCACGACGTTTCAGGGCGACCTTACTGCACAAAACCGATGATGTCGCGAACTTCCTTCATCGTCTTTTCGGCGCGCGCACGGGCCCGTTCGCCGCCATCGCGCAGGATGCCGTCGATATGGGTCGTGTCGTCCATCAGGCGGCGCATCTCGTCGGTGATCGGCGAGAGCACGGCGACCGAGAGATCGATGAGCGCCGGCTTGAAAACGGAAAACTGCTGGCCGCCATACTCGGCAAGCACGTCCGCCTTGCTCTTGTCGGAGAGCGCGGCATAGATGCCGACGAGGTTGTCCGCCTCCGGGCGGCCCTTCAGGCCTTCGACCTCGCTTGGAAGCGCGTCCGGGTCGGTCTTCGCCTTGCGGACCTTCTTGGTGATCGTGTCGGCATCGTCGGTGAGGTTGATGCGCGAGAGATCGGAGGCATCCGACTTCGACATCTTCTTCGTGCCGTCGCGCAGGCTCATGACGCGGGGCGCGGGGCCACCGATCAGGGGCTCGACCATCGGGAAATAGGCGTGCACCGGCTCGTCGCCGACGAGGGTGTCGACACCGGTGCCGGCCCGGCGGATATGGTCGCCGAAGTCGATGTTGAACTTTTGGGCGATGTCGCGAGTCAGTTCCAGGTGCTGCTTCTGGTCGTCGCCGACAGGCACATGAGTGGCGCGGTAGACGAGGATGTCGGCGGCCATCAGGCTCGGATAGGCGAGCAGGCCGAGCGAGACCTGTTCGGCATTCTTGCCGCCGGTCTTGTCCTTGAACTGCGTCATGCGCTCCATCCAGCCGATGCGCGCCACGCAGTTGAAGATCCAGGCGAGTTCGGAATGCTGCGGCACGGCCGACTGGTTGAAGACGATGTGCTTCGTCGGGTCGATGCCGGACGCGATGAAGGCGGCGGCGATCGAGCGGATCTGGCCGCGCATGTCCTCATGCACGAGCTGCGCCGTCAGCGCATGCAGGTCGACGACGCAGTAGATGCAGTCGTTATCGGCCTGCAGCGCCACGAACTTGCGGATCGCGCCAAGATAGTTGCCGAGGTGGAGATTGCCGGTCGGCTGGACGCCGGAGAAGACGAGAGGCTTGAATGCGCTCATGACGGTGTTCCTTCAGGCGGGTGGAGGGCCTGATCCTGTTGCTGATCTGGTGGCGCTTATGCACGCCACCGCGGCATGGATCAAGAGGGGGAAAGCCGCGCGCCCGCGCTCATCAGAAAGTCCTTATAAAAGACATGTTCCGGTCGTTCTGTCCCTGCGGGGATTTGAGGGGAGGCCGGTCCCGACCGGCCGTTTTGTGACGAAGGGGCGCAAAACGGGGAGAGCACCGTGCAAAAGAACGGTTCCATTCTGCTTGCCTGCGTGGTCGCGCTGACATCGATCTTCGCGACCGAGACCCTGGCCAGCCGCATCCAGAAACATGTCCTGCGAAACGACAAGGGGAGCGTGGCGAAGATCTACACGGTCCAGACCACGCGCGTGCGGCACCGATGTTTTCCAGGCAAGCTGAGAGCGGTTCTATCCCATATCGCCCGCCAGGTCGGACGACGGCCGCTCGTCACGTCAGGCCACCGTTCGAACGGGCGCCGCGGCTCCTATCATCGCAAGTGCCTCGCCGCCGATATCCGCGTCCCCGGTGTCTCCGTGAAACGGATCATCGCCGCCGCACGGTCGGCGCCGGCCATCGGCGGCATCGGCACCTATTGCAACGGCATCGTCCATGTCGACGTGGGACCGCGGCGCAGCTGGCACTATTGCGGCGGGCTCGCGCGGCTCACGAAACGGGCGCGGCTCGCCGTGCGCTGATTATTCCGGCGAGCTTTCTTCCGGCGGTGCGGCTTTCGCCTTGCGCTTGAGATTGCGCCGAAGCATGCCGAGATCCGCGCCGCCGATCAGGAAGGCGACCGAGAAATAGACCACCATGGCAAAGACCACGAGCAGGCCGAGCGCCGAAACCTGCTCGTAGAGCGGCGAGGCCGGCGCAAGGCGGTCGGCGAGATAGAGCGAGGCGTAGTTGAGCGCGACCGCCATGACGACGGTGGCGATCAGCAGCCGCGCGATGCGCCAGGCGAGCGCCTTTTCCAGCGGCCAGTGGCCGCGGCGCACCAGCGTCACGAAGAGCAGCAGCGCGGTCACCCAGCCGGAGACGGCTTCCGCGGTGGCGATGCCGCGCTCGTGGAACAGCGGAAAGAGCGTGACGGCGAGGATGCAGTTGAGCACGACCGAAAACAGCGTGATGCGCATCGGCGTCTTGGTGTCCTCGCGGGCGAAGAAGCCGGGGTTCAGCGCCTTGATCATCACGAAGCCCGGCAGGCCGAGGCCGTAGATGGCGAGCGTACCCGCCACGATCGCCGTCGTCTCGGTGCCGAAGGCGCCGCGCTCGTAGAGCACGCGCACGATCTCGTCGGAAATCACCCAGATGGCGCCGGCGGCCGGCAGCGTCAGGAACAGCACGAATTCCATCGAGCGGTTCTGCAGGTTACCCGCCTCGCGCTCCTGCCCGCCCTTCAGCGCGCGCGCCAGTTCCGGCAGCAGCACCACGCCGACGGCGATGCCGACGACGCCGAGGGGCAGCTGGTAGACGCGGTCGGCATATTGCAGCACGGAGATCGCGCCATCCTTGGTGGAGGCGATCATCTGGCCGATGATCTGGTTGATCTGGGTGATGCCGCCCGTTACCGCCGCGGGAAAGGCGAGCCACAGCAGGCGCTTGACGTTGGGCGTCATGCGGGGGCGGCGAAAGCCGATCCTGATGCCGGCGTGACGCACACCGGCATAGAGCACGGCCATCTGAAGGAGGCCCGCGCCCAGCACGCCCCAGGAGAGATACCACGCCGTATCAAGCGGCGAGGCGCCCTGCCAGAGCGCGAGCCCCAGCGCGCCGATCAGCATGACATTGAGGAAGACGGGCGCCACGGCGGCGGCGAAATAGTGGTGCAGCGAGTTCAGCATGCCCGACAGCATCGCCGTCAGCGACATACACATGAGATAGGGGAACATGACGACGGCAAGCTTGACCGTGACGTCGAATTTTTCCGCGTCGCCGACGAAACCCGGTGCGATAACCCAGGCGACGATGAGCGGCATCAGGAGCTCCATCGCGATGGTCAGCAAAAGCAGCACGGAGAACAGCACGCCGAAAACTTCTTCGGAGAAGCGCTTGGCGCCCTCGATGCCGCCGGCCTCGATCTCCTTGGCGAAGAGCGGCACGAAGGCGGCGTTGAAGGCGCCCTCGGCGAAGAGCCGGCGAAACAGGTTCGGGAAGCGGAAGGCGGCGTAGAAGGCATCGGCCATCGGCCCGGTGCCCAATGCGGCCGCCATCAGCGTTTCACGGGCGAAACCGAGCACGCGGCTGCCGAGCGTCGCGCCGCCCACGGTCGCGAATTTCCTGACGAGACTCATTGTTCTGCCCTGATCCTTTTCGGCGTGGCCGCGGCGGCGGGCGCGATCATGCCGGGCGGCATGCGATCGCGCACTTCATCCGCCTCGTCGGCCATCACGGCCTTCAGCCGCGCGGCGACATTGGCATGCCGGTTGTCATTGGTGACCTTCTGGCCAACCAGGTCGGTGACGTAGAAGGTGTCGATGACCTTCTCGCCGAAGGTGGTGATATGCGCCGAGGCGATGTCGAGCGAGAGGTCGGAAAGCACCGCCGTCACCTCGGAGAGCAGGCCCGGACGGTCGAGGCACTCGATCTCGATGACGGTGAACTTGTTCGACAGCGTGTTGGAGATGGTGACGGCCGGCGACACGGTGAAGGTGCGGTTGCGCTTGCGGCTCTTGGTCCGCGTGGCGATGACTTCCGGCAGGCGCTTGCGGCCGGACAGCACGTCCTCGATCATCCGGCCGATCGTGCCGGCGCGTCGCGTCTCGTCCGCGTCGTTCGGGAATTCGCGGGTGACGAGGATGGTGTCGAGCGCGCGGCCGTCCGAGGTGGTGAAGATCTGCGCGTCGACGATGTTGGCGCCGGCTGCGGCACAGGCGCCGGCAATCACCGTCAAAAGGCGCGGATGGTCGGGCGAGAGCACGGTGATTTCGGTGATGGCGTGGAAGGAGTGCGTGCGCACCATGGTGGCGAGCGGCTGCCCGGCCTTGTCCGCCTCTCGGATGAAGGCCGCATGGCGCACCTGATCCTCCAGCGACACCGTCAGCAGGTAGGGGTCATAGTGCAGCTTGGTGGAGGCCTTGCGGTCCTTCTGGCTCCATTCGGCGGGCAGCGCGTTGAACAGGATGTCGCGCGCCGCCTGGGCGCGCTCCTTGCGCGACAGTTCGGAGAAGCCGCCGGAGATCAGCAGTTCGGTCTCATAGTACAGCGTGCGCAGCAGCTGGCCCTTCCAGCCGTTCCACACGCCGGGGCCGACGGCGCGGATATCGCAGACCGTCAGCACCAGAAGCATCTTCAGCCGTTCCATCGACTGCACCTTCTCGGCGAAATCGACGATGGTCTTGCGGTCGTTGAGGTCGCGGGTCTGGGCGACCATCGACATGGTGAGATGTTCCTCGATCAGCCAGACGACAAGCTCCGTCTGCTTCGGCGAAAGGCCGAAGCGCGGGCAGAGTTTTCGCGCAACCTTGGCGCCTGCCTCGGAATGGTCCTCCGGCCGGCCCTTGGCGATATCGTGCAGCAGCACCGCGACATAGAGCGGGATGCGGTCCTCGATGCCCGGCATGATCTGGTAGCTCAGCGGGTGGGCGTCCTTCTCGCGGCCCTGGTCGATATTCGCGAGAACGCCCACGGCGCGGATCAGGTGTTCGTCGACCGTGTAGTGATGATACATGTTGAACTGCATCATCGCGACGATCTTGCCGAATTCCGGGATGAAGCGGCCGAGCACGCCCGCCTCGTTCATGCGGCGCAGAATCAGCGCCGGGTCGCGCGGCGAGGTCAGGATCGACAGGAAAAGCCGGTTCGCTTCCTCGTTTTCACGCAGCGCCGCATTGATCAGCTTCAGCGAGCGCGTCACCTGCTTCAGCGCGTCGGGATGGAATTCCAGGCCATTGATATCGGCGATGTGGAAGAGCCGGATGAGGTTCACCGGATCGCGCTTGAACACATCCGGATCGGCAATGGTGATGCGGCCCCGGTCTTCGAGAAAATCCAGCGTGCCGGCGATCTTGCGGGTGCGGCGGGTGAAGCGGCTGATGACGGCGGAAATGCCCGGCGCTTCCTTGGCCTGCTGGTCCTCCAGCGTGGCGCAGAAGATGCGCGTCAGGTCGCCGACATCCTTCGCGACGAGGAAATAGTGCTTCATGAAGCGTTCGACGGCGGAGAGGCCGGGATGCGGCTGGTAGCCGAGGCATTCGGCGATTTCGCGCTGGATGTCGAAGGACAGCCGCTCCTCCGCCTTGCCCGTCAGGAAGTGCATGTGGCAGCGCACGGCCCAGAGAAAATCGTCCGCCTTCTGGAACAGCTTGTATTCCTGGCGCGACAGCACGCCGAGCTTCACCAGTTCGGCCGGGTCGCGGATGTGGTAGAAATATTTGGCGATCCAGAACAGCGTGTGCAGGTCGCGAAGCCCGCCCTTGCCTTCCTTGACGTTCGGCTCGACGAGGTAGCGCGTGTCGCCCGCCTTGCGGTGGCGCTCGTCGCGCTCGGCAAGTTTCGCGGCAATGAATTCCGGGCCGGTGCCGCGAACGATCTCGCGGTCGAAGCGCACCGCGAGTTCCTCGAACAGCGCGACCGAGCCGCAGATATAGCGCGCCTCGAGGATCGCCGTGCGGATGGTCATGTCGCCCTTGGAGAGCTGGATGCACTCTTCCAGATTGCGGGTCGCGTGGCCGACCTTGAAGCCGAGATCCCACAGGATGTAGAGCATGAACTCGATGGCCGGCTCGCTCCAGGCCGCCGGTTTTGCCGGCAGCAGGAAGAGCAGGTCGATATCCGAGCCCGGCGCCAGCGTGCCACGGCCATAACCGCCGACGGCCGTCACCGTAATGCGGGCACCGGGCGGCGCCTGGCCGGCGCTGAAGACGTGGTTCAGCGCAAAATCGTGCAGCACGGCGATGAGCTGGTCCTGCAGCCAGGAAATGCGCGCGGCGCATTGCAGGCCGCTGCCATCGGCAAAGAGCAGTTCGCGGGCGCGTTCGCGACCGGCGGCATTGGCCGCCTTGAACTCGGCGAGCAGCGCGCCGCGCAGGCGATCGCGGTAATCGGCATTGGTGCTGGCGATGAATTCGCATTTGGCGCGCAACGCCGGCACGTCGAGAAGGCCGGAATCGGCCGGTGCCAAAAGCTTGTGTTCCATCGGATGCCGGCCTGCGTCCCGCTTGTCCTCGATCGCCCGTTCGGTTCGCATGCGCTATAGACCCTTTCAGCGCGAGAAGACAGCCATCCTACACGCTAGCGATTGCCAAGTTCTTTCTTCAGCGCGTAGAGCGCATCGAGCGCCTCGCGCGGTGTCATATCGTCCGGGTTGAGGTCCTTCACAAGCCCCTCGACCTTCGACGGGGCGGCGCTGCGCTGGACCTCCTCGCGGCGCACCGCGACCTGGAAGAGCGGCAGATCATCTATCAGCTGGCTTGCCGGATTCTTGCGGTCCGCATCCTCCAGCTTGGCAAGCACGTCTTTTGCACGCGCCACCACCGAGGCCGGCAGGCCGGCGAGCCGCGCCACCTGGATGCCGTAGGAGCGATCCGCAGCCCCGGGGCCGACCTCGTGCAGGAAGATCACGTCGCCGTCCCACTCCTTGACGCGCATTGTGGCGTTGGAAAGGCGGCCGAGCTTCTCCGAAAGCACCGTCAATTCATGGAAATGCGTGGCGAAAAGCCCGCGGCAGCGGTTGGCCTCATGCAGGTGCTCGACGGCGGCCCAGGCAATGGAAAGGCCGTCAAAGGTCGCGGTGCCGCGGCCGATTTCGTCGAGAATGACGAGCGAGCGTTCGGTCGCCTGGTTGAGGATCGCCGCCGTCTCGACCATCTCGACCATGAAGGTGGAGCGGCCGCGGGCGAGATCGTCCGACGCGCCGACACGGGAGAACAGCCGGTCGACGATGCCGATATGCGCGCTTTCGGCGGGCACATAGGCGCCCATCTGCGCGAGGATGGCGATGAGGGCGTTCTGGCGCAGGAAGGTCGACTTACCGCCCATGTTCGGGCCGGTGAGCAGCCAGATCGCGCCATGGCCTTTGCCGTCCGCCGGCGAGAGATCGCAGGAATTGGCGACGAAGGCGGCGGCCTGCTGGCGGCGCAGCGCCTGTTCGACGACCGGATGCCGCCCGCCGACGATGGCGAACATGGTCGAGCGGTCGACGATCGGCCGGCAATAGGCCTGTTCCTCTGCAAGCGCCGCAAGCCCGACCGACACATCGACCACCGCGAGCGCCCGTGCGGCGGCCTTGATGGGCTCGGCTTCCGCCACGACCGCCTCGACAAGGTCGTCGAAGGCGGCAAGCTCGATGGCGAGCGCCCGGTCGGCGGCGTTGGCGATCTTGGTTTCCAGCTCGGACAGCACCGTCGTGGTGAAGCGCATGGCGCCAGCCATGGTCTGGCGGTGGATGAAGCGCGCCTTCGCCTCGTCGCCCTCGGTCAGCGCAGCGGCGTTGATGGCTGAAACCTCGATGAAATAGCCGAGCACGTTGTTGTGCTTGATCTTCAGCGACTTGACGCCCGTTTCCTCGGCATATTGCAGCTGGAGCCCGGCGATGACGCGGCGAGACTGGTCGCGCAGCGCCCGCATCTCGTCGAGTTCGGCATTCGCCCCCTCGCGGATGAAGCCGCCGTCGCGCTTCAAGAGCGGCAGTTCGTCGGCGAGCATGACGGCGAGGCGGTGCGAGAGATCGAGCGGCAGGTCGGCAACGGCCGTGCGGGCGGTGGCAAGTTCGCCGTCGAGTTCCTCCACCGCCATCGTCCGGGCGATTTCCGCGGAGGTGGACAGGCCTTGCAGGATCGCGCCGAGATCGCGCGGGCCGCCGCGGCCGAGCGCAATACGCGACAGCGCGCGCGGCATGTCGGGAAGCCGCTTCAGCGTGGAGCGGAGGTCCTCGCAAAAGGATGGGCGGCCGGCGAGCGTCGCAATCGAATCGAGCCGGGCGTTGATCGTGTCCGGATCGGTCAGCGGCGACATCAGCCGTTCGGCAAGCAGCCGCGCACCGCCGCTCGTCACCGTGCGGTCGATGGCCTTCAGCAGCGTGCCGCTGCGCTCGCCGGACAGCGTGCGCACCAGTTCGAGATTGGCGCGGGTGGCGGGGTCGATGAAGAGGGTGGAGGCGGAGCTCTCGCGCTCCGGCCGGCCGAGCGGCGGGCGTTCGGCGATCTGCGTCTTTTCCACATAGGCGACGGCGGCGGAGGCCGCCGCCAGTTCGGCGCGTGAAAACGTACCGAAGCCATCGAGCGTCGAGACGCCGAAATAGCGGGCGATGCGGCCTTCCGCCGTCGCACTGTCGAACAGCACCGCCGGCTGCGGCACCGCCACACGGCCGACGACATCCAATACAGGCCGGAATTCCGGATCGTGGAACAGCGTGTCCGGCACGATCAGCTCGCGCGGATCTATGCGCAGGATATCGGCGAGAAGCTGGCCCTGGGCGGTCTCCGAAAGACGGAAAATGCCGGTCGAAATATCGATCCAGGCGAGTGCCATGGCGGGCTCCGCTCCGCCACGGATGCGGGCGACGGCCATCAGGTAATTGGCGTCCGACGGCGAGAGCAGCTTTTCTTCCGTCAGCGTGCCGGGCGTCACCAGCCGCACGACATCGCGCCGCACGACGGATTTGGAGCCGCGCTTCTTCGCCTCGGCCGGATCCTCGACCTGCTCGCAGACGGCGACGCGGAAGCCGAGTGCGATCAGCCGTTGCAGGTAGTCGTCGGCAGCGTGGACCGGCACGCCGCACATGGGGATATCGAACCCCATATGCTGGCCGCGCTTGGTCAGCGTAATGCCCAGCGCGCGGGATGCTTCCACGGCGTCCTGGAAGAACAGCTCGTAGAAATCGCCCATGCGATAGAACAGCACGCTGTCGGGGTTGGCCGCCTTGATTTCGATATACTGCTCCATCATCGGCGTGGCCGATGCGCGGCTTTGGTCGGTGGCAAGGTCGGCCGTCGACAGGATATCGTTCTGGCGCGCGATCTGATCGTTCACGGAGAGTCTGTTCTTCCTAAAAAAGAGGTGTCACCCTAGCCATGCAGCGATATAGAAAACAACAGCTGTGAGCAGCTATGGGTCTATCGCCCACAGGAGTGTAAGGGGGGAGCATGCCGGGTACCGACAAAACCGATCGCCAGAGGGCAAGTGTCACGGACCAGGAGGCACTGGATTTCCACTCGTCCGGACGTCCGGGCAAGCTGGAAATCACGCCGACCAAGCCGATGGCGACGCAACGCGACCTTTCGCTCGCCTATTCGCCCGGCGTCGCGGTGCCGGTGAAGGCCATCGCCGCCGATCCCTCGACCGCCTATGACTATACGACGCGCGGCAACATGGTCGCCGTGATCTCGAACGGCACCGCCATCCTCGGCCTCGGCAATCTGGGCGCACTCGCCTCCAAGCCGGTGATGGAAGGCAAGTCCGTGCTCTTCAAGCGCTTCGCCGACGTCGATTCGATCGATCTCGAAGTCGACACGGAAAATGTCGACGAATTCATCAACTGCGTGCGCTACCTCGGCCCCTCCTTCGGCGGCATCAACCTCGAGGACATCAAGGCGCCCGACTGTTTCATCATCGAAAGCCGCCTGCGCGAGCTGATGGACATTCCCGTCTTCCACGACGACCAGCACGGCACCGCCATCATCGCCGCCGCCGGCCTGATCAACGCGCTGGCGCTGACGGGCCGCGACTTCAAGACGACCAAGCTCGTCTGCAATGGTGCCGGTGCCGCCGCCATCGCCTGCATCGAGCTCATCAAGTCGATGGGCTTTTCACCGGAAAACGTCATCCTCTGCGACACCAAGGGCGTCATCTTCCAGGGCCGCGAGGAGGGCATGAACCAGTGGAAATCGGCCCACGCGGTGAAGACCGACCGCCGCACGCTGACCGAGGCGATGGACGGCGCCGACGTGGTCTTCGGCCTTTCGGCCAAGGGCGCGCTTTCGGAAGAGATGATCCGCTCCATGGCGCCGCGGCCGATCATCTTCGCCATGGCCAATCCCGATCCGGAAATCACCCCGGAAGAGGTCGCCCGCATCCGTGACGATGCGATCGTCGCGACCGGCCGTTCGGACTATCCGAACCAGGTCAACAACGTGCTCGGCTTCCCCTATATCTTCCGCGGCGCGCTCGACGTGCGGGCCTCGACGATCAACGACGCGATGAAGATCGCGGCGGCCGAAGCGCTCGCTCACCTCGCCAAGGAAGACGTGCCGGACGACGTGGCGGCCGCCTATCAGGGCGTGCGCCCACGCTTCGGCGCGCAATACATCATCCCCGTACCGTTCGATCCGCGGCTGATCTCGGCGATCCCGGTCGCCGTCGCCAAGGCGGCGATGGAGACGGGCGTCGCGCGCAAGCAGATTCCGGATCTCGACGCCTATGCCCGCGATCTTCGCGCCCGCCGCGACCCGATCGCCTCGACGCTCCAGCAGATCTATGCCCGGGTGCGCCGCCAGCCGAAGCGCGTCGTCTTCGCCGAGGGCGAAGAAGAGCAGATGATGCGCGCCGCCGTTTCCTACGCCAACCAGCAGCTCGGCACCGCCATCCTGCTCGGCCGCGAGGAAACCATCCGCGAAACGGCGGAACGGGCCGGCATCGACATCGATCGCGCCGGCATCGAGGTGCTGAATGCCCGCATCTCGAAGCGCAACAACGTCTATATCGACTATCTCTACGCCCGGCTTCAGCGGAAGGGTTTCCTCTTCCGCGACGCCCAGCGCCTGATCCACAACGACCGCAACCACTTTGCGGCCTGCATGGTGGCGCTCGGCGATGCGGACGGCATGGTGACGGGTCTGACCCGCAACTATTCCACCGCGCTGGAAGACGTGCGCCGCTGCATCGACGCCAAGCCCGGCCACCGGGTCATCGGCGCCTCGCTGGCGCTCTGCCGCGGCCGCGCCGTGCTGGTCGCCGATACCGCCGTGCACGACATGCCCTCCTCGGAGGAACTGGCGGATATCGCCGAAGAAGCGGCCGGCCTTGCGCGGCGCCTCGGCTACGAGCCGCGCGTCGCCATGCTCGCCTATTCGACCTTCGGCCATCCCTCGGGCGAGCGCTCCGAGCGGGTGCGCGAAGCGGTCAAGATCCTCGACCGCCGCCGTGTCGATTTCGAATATGACGGCGAGATGGCTGCCGATGTGGCGCTCAACCCCCGCATCATGGAGCAATATCCGTTCTGCCGCCTTTCCGGCCCCGGCAACGTGCTCGTCATGCCGGCCTTCCACTCGGCCGCGATCTCGACCAAGATGCTGCAGGAACTTGGCGGCGCCATGGTCATCGGCCCGCTGCTCGTCGGCCTCGACAAGTCGGTGCAGATCGTCTCGATGGGCGCGAAGGATTCCGACATCGTCAACATGGCGGCCCTCGCCGCCTACAATTCCGGCGTCTGACCGGAACGTGAAAAAGCCGCCCGTCCCGGAGGTCGGGAACGGGCGGCAAATCAGACTATGCTGATCTTCATCAAAATTGTTTAGCTGGCGAAACGCCCCGCATCCGCACCGTAGTAGTTGAGGTAGCGGCCGGAAATCTTGCCGATCGGCAGCACGATCAGCACGTCCGTCGTGTTGAAGCCGTGATCGACGACGGCGCCCTCGCCGACCGTCGCACCGAGGCGCAGGTAACCCTTGATCAGCGGCGGCATGGCGGAAAGCGCCTTGCGCGCATCGATGCCTTCCGACGGCATCAGGTCCATGGTGCGGAACAGTTCCGGCCGGGCGAGCACGCTCCACTCCTCCTTCGCCAGCACATTGTGGTGCAGGAAGGAAAGGGCCAGCGCATGTTCCTCCGGCACCGTGCCATGGAACGAGGCGCAGCCGAACATCACGTCGATGCGATGCCTCAGCGAATAGGCCCAGTTGCCCTGCCAGAGCAGCTCCACCGTGCGCTTGGTGCGGTAGGCGGGCAGCACGCAGGAGCGGCCGAGCTCCATGAAGCGTTTACCGGGATGACGGGCGATCAGCGAATCGACGTCGAACTCCGACTGGGAATAGAAGCCGCCCGAGACGGCGGCGACATCCTGGCGCAGCAGGCGGTAGGTGCCGACGATCTGCTCTTCCGCATCGCCCTCGATCGCGGTGTCGAGCACGAGAAGGTGGTCGCAGACCATGTCCCAGGCATCGATATCGCGCTTGCGGCGCACGGCATCCGGCGAGAGCTTGGCGTTCATCTCTTCCGCGAAGACCCGGTAGCGCACGGCCTGCGCCGCGTCGATTTCGGTGACCGAGCGGGCGATGCGCGTCTCGAGATTGCCGATGCGGCCGAGTATGTCCGTTCCCGAGCGACCGGCGACTGTCACGGTCTTCTGCGGGATCTCTGCCGGAGTGATGGTCTGGGCGAGGTCGAGCGTCATGGCAGCGTATCCGTTAGCGAAACTTCTGGGTTTTAACCACGATTCTGCAACAGGATAATGACGTAAGGCCCGCTTGGATAGATACCCGGGCCGCGGCACGGTGACGTTAAGCGGGCGCGCTCAGCGCAAGCCGGGCGATTTCCGCAATCAGAACAACGGGATCGGCAGGTTTCGCCAGAACCGCGTCGGCACCGGCCGAAAGCAGCTCCTCGCGCAGGCCGGTGCGGCTGTCGGCGGTCAATACGACGACCGGCAGGCGGGCATTGCCATAGTCGCGCTGGACGATGCGGGCGATCATCTCCCGTCCGTCGCCGCCGGGCATGCCGAGGTCGGTGACGAGGAGATCGGCCGCGAAGGGTCCGGCATCCGTGGCGCCGGATAGCGCGGAAACGAGGCTCGGATAATCGTGCACATGGCGCACCGTATGGCCCGCGCGCTCCAGCACGGAACGCACCAGCATGGCATTCACCGGGTCATCTTCGGCGAGCAGAATGCGCGCACCCGTCGCGGCGGCCGGCGTCGGCTCGGAGGCTGGCTGCGGTGGTTCTTTTAGGATCGGGCGGTTGTCGTTGATCGCGTCGCGCACTTCGATGCCCTTCATGCGGCCGCGCAGCACCTCGACCAGCGAGCGCTCGCGCAGCGGCCGGATAAGCCAGGAATCATAGCCTTCGCCATTGCCGATCGCCCTGCCGCTGCGCTCTTCCGGATTGACGAGATAGATGCGGCGCGCACGGCTGTCGCGGAAATAACCGAGATCGGCGAGTTCACGGCGGAAGATGCCCGCGAGACGGTTGTCGACGATGATGTCGGTGAGTTCGGCCTTGCGGCCGGCGAGCCCCTGCGCGAGATCGAGCGCTTCGTCCACGGAGGTCGCGAGATGGCAAGCGCCGCCCAGGGCATCGATGGTGCGCACCAGCGCCTTCGATGCCGGGCCGGCCGGCGCCAGCAGGAAGACGAGGCTGCCCTTCAGCACGCCCTTGCGCGAGCCGCCATTGCCCGCCGTCTTGCGCGGATCGCCCGGCATGCGGATGGTGAATGTGCTGCCCTTGCCCTGCGTGCTTTCGAGCGTCAGCCCGCCGCCGGCCTCGTTGAGGATGCGGGCGGAGATGGCAAGGCCGAGGCCGGTGCCGCCGCTGCGCTGTGCCGCGCTGCCCGTCTGTTCGAATTCCTGGAAGATGCGCGCCTGTTCTTCCGCGTTCATGCCGGGCCCGCTATCGGTGACGCGGATGACGATGGCACCGCGATCCATCGTGGTTTCCAGCGAGACGCCGCCCGTATGGGTGAATTTCACGGCATTGCCGACGACATTGTAGAGCACCTGGCGCAGGCGCGGCGCATCGTAGAGCATCAGGCCCGGCACGTCCGGCGAGACGAAGGAGCCGATCTCGATGCCCTTTTCGTGCGCGCGCGGCGAGAGCATTTCGACGACGCTTTCCAGCATCGGCCGCACCGGCTCCTCCGAGGGGCGCAGCTGGAAGCGGCCGGCCTCGATGGTCGAGAAATCGAGCAGGTCGTCGACGAGCTGCACCAGCGCATGGCCGGACTGGCGCATGCCCGAGAGATAGTTCTTCTGCTCGGCCGTCAGCCGCGTCTGGCCGATCAGGTGCGACATGCCGAGAATGCCGGAGAGCGGCGTGCGGATCTCGTGGCTGACGGTGGCGAGCAGGCGGGATTTGGCCGCACTCGCCTCCTCGGCGCGCAGCCGGGCGCGCTCGCGCTCGCCTTCGGCGCGGCGCTCTTCCGTCACGTCGCGGGCGATGGAATGCACCACGAGTTCGCCGGAGGCCGGATCACGCACGGTGACGTCGTGCCAGGAATAGATGCGCTTGCCCGCCGGGCGCTCCACATCGACATCGTAGCGATGCGCCATCGCCTGCGAGCGGAAGGTGAGGCCGAGCGCCTCGCAGGTCCTGCCTTCGACATCGTCGACGCCGGTCAACTCGCCGAGCACGGCATTGGCGCGCAGGATGCGGCCGTCGAGCGCGCGCATCACGACGATGTCGCCGAGCACGTCGTGGATGGCGGAGAGGATTTCGGAGGTCTCGCTGCGCTCCCAGCTGCGGTCGCGATCGGCCTCGATGCCGGACGCCGGACGGCGCGACCAGAGGAGGAAGGCAGCACCCGCAATGCCGGCAAGGCCGAGGCCGATGGCGGCGATATAGAACCCGGCCGCAATGCCCGTCGCCAGCACCAGCGCGCCCAGGAGCAGGCCGACACCGCCGATCACGCTGCGGATCATCGCGTGGTTTTCCGGCTCGGCGCGCGGTGCGGGGGCCTCCGGCCGAAGAAGATCGTGCGCCGCGTCCCCATCAGAACGGGCGTCGGCGGACCGGCGCGGGGCATCGGCAAATTCGGCCTTGAGCCGATCTTGTAGCTTGACGGGTTCGCTCATGAGGAACCGCTTACCACACGGACCGTTCAAATCGGCTTCAGCAAGTCGTTCGAATTTTAACGTTTCGCGCGGCGCAGCAGCAGGAGCTCGTCCAGGATGACCAAAGCGGCGCCGATGGTGATGAAACTGTCGGCGAGGTTGAACACCGCGAAGGACCAGGTCTCCGTATAGAACAGGACATAGTCGATCACGTAGCCGAAGAGCGCCCGGTCGATGAGGTTGCCGAAGGCGCCGGCGATGATGAAGGCGTAACCGGCATGGGCGAAGCCGCGCGCCTTGGGCGTCTGCCGCCAAAGCCAGACGACGAAGCCGACGACGAAGAGCCGGAGCGTGACGATGAACCAGCCCTCCATGCCCGACAGCATGGAGAAGGCAACGCCGTAATTGTAGGTGCGGTAGAGCGCCAGCATCGGCACGACCGGCACCGCCTCCTGGAAGGGCAACCACGCCTCGACGGCGAATTTCACCGCCTGGTCGAGTAGCAGCGCCAGCACGATGACGACAATCACCGGCACAGGCCGGGACATCAGCGGAATGCGTTCTTCATTCATGCGCGCGCGTCCAGCGTCAGCAGATGGCGGCGCGCCTCGAAGAGCATCACGCCCGTGGCAATGGCGAGATTCAGCGAGTCGGCGCGGCCGGCCTGCGGGATGCGGGCAAGCGCATCGGCCTCGCGGGCAAGCTCTTCCGGCAGGCCGGATTGCTCGTTGCCCATCAGGAGCACGACGGGTTTCTTCTTGTAATCGATGGTGCGGTAGTCGACGGCGCCGGCCAGATGGGTCGCGACGACCTGGACGCCGGCCGTCTTCTTCCAGGCGAGGAAATCGGCCGGGCTGGCTTTCACCAGCGGCACGGCGAAGACCGAGCCCATGGTCGCCCGCACGGTTTCCATCGAGAAGGGATCGGTGCTCTCGCCGACGAGGATGACGCCGCTGGCGCCGGCCGCATCCGCCGTGCGGATGATCGTGCCGAGATTGCCGGGGTCGCGCACCCGGTCGAGCGCGATATAGGTCTCGCCGCTCTGCGGCTTCAGGTCGCGCAGGCTCGTCCAGCGCTGGGTGAAGATGCCGACGACCATCTGCGGATTGTCGCGTCTTGTGATCGAGGACAGCACCTTTTCGCTGACTTCCAGCACCAGCCCGCCGCGTGTCACCGTCTTCGACGCGACCTGCACGACCTGCGGCTTGTCCTTGACGTTCTTGGCATAGACCAGCGTCTTGATCTCGAAGCCGAGCTCCAGCGCGTCGATGACGAGTTTCAGGCCTTCCGCCATGAAGCTCCGCGTTTCGTCGCGGTCCTTCTTGTTGGCGAGCGCCTTGATGTCCTTGATGATCGGGTTTGCGAGGCTCGTGACCTCCTTCACCTGCCCGACGCGGCGCGTTCCATGCTGTTCGTGGCTCATGCGCTGATCCATCGGCTGAAAAGGGAGGTGGAGAGCGCGCGGCCGTCGATCTTGCCGTCCGTGCCGCTCTCGCGGATGACGAGTTCGCCGGATTCCACCGTGCCGCCGGCGCCGCGCATCGTCTCGCGCATCAGCTCGTGGATGGAATAGAAACTCGCGCGGATCGAATAGGCGGTCAGGACGAGGCCGATCGCCCTGGGGGAGAGGATCTCGCGGCAGACGTCGAGCATCAGCGGCAGGTGGTCGAAGAGATGCCAGACCTCGCCGTTCGGGCCGCGGCCGAACTTCGGCGGATCCGTCAGGATCATGTCGTATTTGCTGCCGCGGCGCTCCTCGCGCTGGATGAACTTCATCGCGTCTTCGCAGATCCAGCGGATCGGCAGCTTTTCCATGCGCCCGAGCGCCTGGTTTTCCCGCCCCCAGCCGATCGCCTTCTTCGATGCGTCGACATGGGTGACTTCCGCGCCGGCGCTCGCGGCAATCAGCGAGGCGACGCCGGTATAGCCGAAGAGGTTCAGCACCTTCACCGGCCGGCCGGCTTTCTCGACCTTCTCCTTCATCCAGCTCCAGTGGGCGAGCTGTTCCGGAAAGACGCCGACATGGCGGAAGGCGGTGAAGCGGCCGTGGAAATCGACGTCGAGCAGCTTCATCGGCCAGGTCTCGCCGAGTGCTGCCTTGGGGAACCTCCAGCGCCCCATGCCGTCCTCCTCCGTGTCGCCGGTAAAGAGCGCGTCGGCCTTGTCCCATACGCTGTCCGGAAGACTGCGCTGCCAGAGCGCCTGCGCTTCCGGCCGCACGATGCGGTAGGGGCCGTATTGTTCGAGCTTTTCGCCGGTACCACTGTCGATCAGGCGGTACTGGTCGGAGCCCGCGGTCTCCAGGATGACGGGCAGGCGCTCGGCCGGCTTCTCGCCCTCGCGGCGCATCAACGGGCGCGCGGGTGCTTCCGGTGCCGGGCGCGGCTCTTTCTTCGGGGCCGAGGCCCTTTGCGCCTGCACCTTGACGGGCGCGGCGGAGCCGATCTTCGGCCGGCGGTGTCTGTCCTTCACGATGGATCGTCCGTCGTCGGTTGATTACTTGCCGGCAGCGCCGGAAAACGAGCGGTCCCCATACCATCCCTCCCCCACTTGGCAAAGCGCTTTCCGATCTGCGATAAGTTGAGGCTATTCCTGGGAGGATCGATCATGGACATGTCCGGCGAAGAACGCATTGCTGCACCGCGCGACGCCGTCTGGGCGGCGCTGAACGACCCGGAAATCCTGAAGGCCTGCATTCCGGGCTGTCAGTCGCTCACCATGAAATCGCCGACCGAACTGGAAGCGACCGTCAAGATCAAGATCGGCCCGGTCTCGGCGACCTTCAGCGGCGAAGTGACGCTTTCCAACCTCAACCCGCCGATGGGCTATACGATTTCCGGCGAGGGCAAGGGCGGCATTGCGGGGTTTGCCAAGGGCGGCGCCGACGTGCGGCTCACCGAAGACGGCGACGGCACGATTCTTTCCTATGACGTGAAGGCGCAGATCGGCGGCAAGCTCGCCCAGCTCGGCTCGCGGCTGATCGATTCGACGTCGAAGAAGCTCGCGACGCAGTTCTTCGCCGATCTCGTCGAGAAGCTGAACGGCGGCGCAGCCTAATTAATTATTTCCCGGAAACCGGCACCACGGCCTGCGCGGCGATCGCCTTGTGCTTTTCCGCCTCGCTGTGCCACTTCACGGCTTCGCTCGCCTCGATGCGGGCGCGTTTGCGGTATTTGCCCTGGGTGAACCAGGTGGCGAACGAGCCGATCACCAGGCCCAGGATCACCGCGAGGAAGAGGTAGACGAAGAACGGCGCGGTGACGGAGAGCACGCTGTCCTCGGGCCGGAACGGATTGAGTGCCAGCGTCACCGCTTGCCGGTTCGCCACCGACAGCACGATCAGCACGATGGCGATCGGGATGAGGACGAGGATGTTGACTACTCTTTTGATCATCATGGCTTTACCTGCTTGGCGCGCGGCGCCGATCAGGCGCCTGCGCTTTTAGAGTGTTTCCGCAATTCCTGACGCAAAATCGCGGCACTCTTTTGCCGGAATCGCTTTAATCGTCCTGATCGGCCTGGCCGGGATTGAGCCGCTCGCGCAGCTCCTTGCCGGTCTTGAAGAAGGGAACCCACTTCTCCTCGACGAAGACCGCGTCGCCCGTGCGCGGGTTGCGTCCCGAACGCGAGGGGCGGTTCTTGACGGAGAAGGCGCCGAAGCCGCGCAACTCCACCCGGTTTCCGCCGGCCAGCGCATCGGTGATCTCATCGAGCACCGCGTTGACGATGTTCTCGACGTCACGGTGGTAGAGGTGGGGATTGCGCGCGGCGACAATCTGAACCAATTCCGACTTGATCACTGTGTCCCCCTTAAAAATTCTTGTTTTTCAATCGTGATCAACCTGCCAAACCGAGACAAGACCGTCAAGAAACAACTTTTCGCCGGTCAGCTTTTCGATCGTCGGTTGAAGATCGAGCGGCAGGCCGAAGACGGAACGTGCAAAATCGCGCGCACTGCTGCCGATCCATGAAATTCCCGACCGCTTCTCTGCCTCGTAGTCGACGAAGGGCAGGTCGGCGGGCACCTTGCGCTCGTCGAGATAGGCGCGGATTTCCTCCGGGCCGCCGAGTTTGTCGACCAGCTTGGCGGCGAGCGCCTGGCGGCCGGTGAAGATGCTGCCGTCGGCAAGGCGCAGCACCTCGTCGCGGGGCAATTTGCGGCGCTCCACGACGAGATCGACGAACCAGTCGTAGCTGTCCATCACCATGGCGCGGATCATGGTCTTCGCTTCCTCGCTGGCCGGGTGGAACGGCGAAGGCTCGGCTTTCAGCGGCGCGGATTTGATTTCCTCAAGCGAGACCCCGATCTTGTCCATCAATTCCTTCATCTGCGGATACTGGAAAAGCACGCCGATCGAGCCGGTGATCGAGCTTTCGCCGGCGATGATCGTGTCGCCGGCGGTCGCGATCATGTAGCCGGCGGAGGCGGCGAGCGTGCGCACGTCGGAGACGACGGGTTTCTTTTCCGCCACCTTGCGCAGCGCCTTGAAGATGACCTCGCCGCCATAGGTGGTGCCGCCCGGCGACGAAATCGTCACGACGAGCGCCTTCGCCCGGTCGTTGCGGGCGATGCGGTCGAGGCGCTCCAGAAGCTCGGTATCGTCCTGGATGATGCCGGAAATGCTGATCCGCGCAATATGGTCGCGCGCGCCGCCCCCCGGCCAGCGCCAGGCGGCGGCCGCCAGGATGACGATGAGCGCGATCAGCACGGCGACGACCCGCCAGAAGGTGAGCTTGCGGCGCAGTTGCCGGCGGTCGGCGATGGCGGAGTGATCCATTCCCTGTCCTCGATGCTGGTGCCCCCAGACGTTCAGGTGGCTTGCCGAAGGCCCTATCGATATGGCATTCCAGACGCAAATGGCAATTCGTCGCTGAACTTTCTTGGACAGACATTGTTTGTTCAGGAATAATCGCCATATGCGCCCCGTTATCCGTGGGTTCCGTCGTTTCGCGGCGAGGGCCATCCCGGCAAGATATTTAGCAGGCACAATGCTGGACAGCGTGACAGAAGCACCGATGGGTGCACCGGGCTTCATTGCCGCCGCCGAGGCTTACCGCCTCGCGAAGCGGCATTCCGCCCGTGTGCGCTTCCTGAAGGTCGCGCTGCCGGTCGCCGCCATCATCGTCGCCGTGATCTTCGTCATCGTCTCGATCGTGCGCACCTACCTGCCCACGGAATTGCAGGTCGAGAGCGCCTCGATCGAGGACGGCAAGATCGTCATGCGCAATCCGGCGATCTCCGGGCGCAACGAGGACGGCATCAGCTATTCCATGAAGGCCGAGCGCGCGCTGCAGGACATGAAGCAGCCGGACGTGCTGACGTTGGAAAACATCAAGGCGAAGGTGCCGGTCAACGAGAGCACGATTGCCGAGGTCGTGGCCGCCACCGGCGTCTACGATCGCGGCAAGAACCTGCTCGACATGATCGCCCCCTTCACCATCAGCCTCAACACCGGCCTCGAAGCCGCCTTCCGCTCCGCCCATCTCGATATAGACGGCGGCAACATGTCGACGCAGGAGCCGGTTTCCATCCGCTCGCGCGAAGCATCCATTGTTGCGCAGTCGCTGAGAATGACGGATAAAGGCCGGATCGTCGTCTTTGAAGGCAAGGTCGTCGTCGACGTCGATCCCGCCGCCATCCGCAACCGAGAAAAGTAAGAGCGCCATGTTCGCCACTCTCTCCGCCCCGCTCAGGGCCGCCAGCATATCCGTTCTTGCCGCAAGCCTTGCGCTGATCTCGGTTCCCGCGGGCGCCCAGCAGACGTCGAGCCGCATGAAGGGCATGCAACTGTCGAACGACCAGCCGATCCAGATCCAGAGCGACAAGCTGGAGATCCGGGACCAAGAGAACAAGGCCGAATTTTCCGGCAATGTGAAGGTCGTGCAGGGCACGACGACGCTCCAGGCTGGCAAGATGATCGTCTATTACGCAGCCGGCGGACAAGGGTCCGTGGCCAGCGGCGATGCGGATATCGAGAAGATCGACGTTTCGGAAAAGGTCTATCTCAAGTCCGGCACGCAGGAAGCGACCGCCGATACCGGCACGTTCAACCTCGTCAACGAGACGCTGCTGCTGAAGGGCGAGAAGGTCGTGCTGTCGGAGGGCAAGAACGTCTTCGTCGGCTGCCAGCTCACCGTCACCATGCGCACCGGCGAGGCCAAGCTCGATGCCTGCGGCGGCCGCGTCATGATCCAGCTCGACCCGAAGTCGCGCAAGACCACGAACTGATATAGCGCCCTGCCCGTGTCCTCATCCTTGCTCACCCGCCTGACGCGCCGCCCCAAGAAGGCCGCGCAGGAGCCCCAGCGTACCGCCGATCTCTCGCGCTACGAAGGGACCCTCATTGCCCGCGGGCTGACCAAGGCCTATCGCGACCGACGCGTCGTCAACGGCGTGTCGCTGGTCGTGCGCCGCGGCGAGGCCGTCGGCCTGCTCGGGCCGAACGGTGCCGGCAAGACGACCTGTTTCTACATGATCACCGGCCTCGTGCCGGTGGACGAAGGCTCGATCGAGATCAACGGCAACGACGTCACGACCATGCCGATGTATCGCCGCGCCCGGCTTGGCGTCGGCTACCTGCCGCAGGAAGCCTCGATCTTCCGCGGGCTGACCGTCGAGGAAAACATCCGCGCCGTGCTGGAAGTGCACGACCGGGACAAGGTGCAGCGCGAGCAGAAGCTCGACAGCCTGCTTGCCGAATTCTCGATCTCGCATCTGAGAAAGGCGCCGGCGATCTCGCTGTCCGGCGGTGAACGCCGCCGGCTCGAAATCGCCCGCGCGCTCGCCACCGACCCGACCTTCATGCTGCTCGACGAACCCTTTGCCGGCGTCGATCCGATCTCGGTCGCCGACATCCAGGCGCTGGTGCGCCACCTGACCTCCCGCGGCATCGGCGTCCTGATCACCGATCACAATGTGCGCGAGACGCTCGGCCTCATCGACCGGGCCTATATCATCCATGCCGGCGAGGTGCTGACCCATGGCCGGGCGAACGACATCGTCGCCAATCCGGATGTGCGCCGCCTCTATCTCGGTGACAATTTCAGCCTCTGAGGCCTGATCGCCACGATTTTCACCAAGTTCGCCACTGCCGCTTGACCAAACGGATCAAAAAAGCAATTTTTGGGCCAGTTGGATTTTGCACCCGTCCAGGACGGGTTTCCCCGGGAGTAGAGCGTCCGCATGGCACTCGCAGCCAGCCTTTTTCTGCGCCAAAGCCAATCGCTGGTGATGACACCGCAGCTGATGCAGTCGATCCAGCTGTTGCAGATGACGCATCTGGAGCTGAACCAGTTCATCGAGCAGGAGCTGGAGAAAAATCCGCTGCTCGAAGTGGTTTCCGGCGACGAGGGTGCGCGCGACGACGAACGCGGCACCGATGCCTATTCCCTGCCCAGCGAAGACCGCGCCCGTGCCGAAGATGTAAGCAGCGAGGAGGGCTTTCAGCCGGACCTCTACGATTCCGCCACGATGAGTGCCGGAAGCGCGTCCGAGACGAGCGACGGCGGTCTCGACAACATGTTTCCCGACGATGCCGGACCCCGCGCGGCCGACGCGCCGGAACTCATCGACCAGTGGAAATCCATGCCCGGCGGCGAGGGCGGCGAAAACTACGACCTCGACGACTTCGTGGCGGGCCGCGAGACGTTGCGCGACGTTCTCGGCGCGCAGCTTCCCTTTCTGCTCTCCGACCCCATCGATCGGCTGGTCGCCCAGCATCTGATCGACCAGCTCGACGAGGCCGGCTACCTGCAGGGCAGCACCGCCGAGACGGCGCTCAGGCTCGGCAAGCCCGTCGCCGAGGTCGACCGCGTGCTCTACAGGCTCCAGGAGCTCGATCCGCCGGGCGTCTTCGCCCGCTCGCTCGGCGAATGCCTCGCCATCCAACTGCGCGCCCGCGACCGGTTCGATCCGGCCATGGCCACGCTGATCGACAATCTCGAGCTTCTCGCCCGGCGCGACTTCGCGACGCTGAAGAAACTCTGCGGCGTCAACGAGGAAGATCTGCTCGACATGCTGGCGGAAATCCGCAAGCTCGATCCGAAGCCCGGCACGCGCTACGAGACGAGCCTCTCGGAGGCCGTGGTGCCGGACATCGTCGTGCGCGCTGCCCAGGACGGCAGCTGGCATGTCGAGCTCAATGCCGACACCCTGCCGCGCGTGCTCGTCAACCGCGACTACTATGCCTCCGTCTCCAGCCGCACGCGCCGCGACAGCGAGGACCAGGGTTTTCTCAACGAGTGCCTCCAGACGGCCAACTGGCTGACGCGCAGCCTGGACCAGCGCGCCCGCACCATCATGAAGGTGGCCAGCGAGATCGTGCGCCAGCAGGATGCCTTCCTGCTGCACGGCGTCGACCACCTGCGGCCCTTGAACCTGAAAACAATCGCCGAGGCGATCAAGATGCACGAATCGACGGTGAGCCGCGTCACCTCGAACAAATTCATGCTGACGCCGCGCGGCCTGTTCGAGCTCAAATACTTCTTCACCGTGTCGATCGGCTCGGCGGAGGGGGGCGATTCCCATTCGGCCGAGAGTGTCCGCCACCGCATCCGCACCATGATCACCCAGGAGCAGCCGGATGCCGTGCTGTCGGACGACGATATCGTCGATATCCTGCGCAAGGGCGGCGTCGATCTCGCCCGCCGCACGGTCGCGAAATATCGCGAGGCGATGAACATTCCCTCCTCCGTGCAGCGCCGGCGCGAAAAACGGGCGCATGCCAAAGCGGCCGCGTCATGAAACAAAGCCGGGAGAACCGGCGTTTCAGAGCATGAGAAGTTAAGAATGCCTGAATCCGCCAATTGACTTCGCCGCCGGAACGGGCTACTGCGCGCCCCAATTCTGAAGAGAAGAAGGCCGGAATTCCAGACATATCCCCACTTTTCTGCGGCATGCGACGCAAATTCCATCGCATGCGTGAAACGCTTGGAACGTGCGTAAGGTTGGAATAGACTGTTGCACGCAAATCACGAAAGAGAGGAAACCTCCATGAGTGTGCGTGTATCCGGTAAACATATGGAAATCGGCGAAACTTTCCGTCAGCGAATTGAAGTCCAGGTCGGAGAGGCCGTAACCAAATATTTCGACGGAGGATATTCGAGCCAGGTCACCGTTGAAAAAGCGGGATCGCGGTACAGCGCGGACTGCAAGATCCACCTCGATACGGGGATGGCCTTGCAGGCGAACGGCGAAGCAAACGACCCCTTGGTGGCCTTTCAAACGGCCTCCGAACGGATCGAGAAACGCCTGCGCAGGTACAAGCGCAAACTCAAGGCACACCACAACGGCAATGGTCACGATGCCTTTGCAGAAGTGGCCTACACGGTGATGGATTCGGTCCCCGACGAAGAAGACGAGCTTCCCGAGGACTACGCCCCGACAATCGTGGCGGAAAGCACGAAGAAACTGCGGACGATGTCCGTCGCAAGCGCCGTCATGGCGCTCGACATGACGGACGAACCGGTTCTTCTCTTCCGCAGCGCCGGTTCGGAGCAGCTCAATATCGTCTACCGACGCAACGACGGAAATATTGGCTGGATCGACGCAGCCAATATCAAAGGCTGAGTGACGGGAGCGTGGTGCCGGAAACCGGCACCACGTTTCTTCAACCCCTTCACCCGCCTCACGAGGACAAAAGCATGGCATTGGCAGGTTTGCTGCAGCAAAGTGCGATTATTCCGGCGATGAAGGCCAATTCCAAGAAGCAGCTGCTTCAGGAACTGGCGACAAAAGCGGCAAAGATCACCGGGATTCCGGAACGCGAGATCTTCGACGTCATCCTTCAGCGCGAGCGGCTCGGCTCGACCGGCGTGGGCAATGGCATTGCCATTCCGCACGGCAAGCTGAAGGAGCTTTCGCAGATCACCGGTCTCTTCGCGCGGCTCGAGACCCCCGTGGATTTCGAGGCGCTCGACGACCAGCCGGTCGACCTCGTCTTCCTGCTTCTGGCCCCGGAAGGCGCCGGTGCGGACCATCTGAAGGCGCTGTCGCGCATCGCCCGCGTGCTGCGCGATCCGGCGATGGTGGCGAAGCTGCGCGCCTCCGACAACGAGAGCGCCATCTACGCCTGCCTGAGCGAGGAACAGGCGTCGAACGCCGCCTGACCATCTCCAATTCGCATGAAAAAACCGGCGGTTTTGCGACCGCCGGTTTTTCTTTGTCCCGATAATGACGATCAGGCCTGGGCGGCACTCGCCTCGCCGGCGGGGGCCTTGGGGCCGCCCTTGGAGACGCCGACCATGGCGGGGCGCAGCACGCGCTCACCGATGACGTAGCCCGCCTGCACGACCTGCACGACCGTGTTGTTGGTGATCTCCGGGTTCGGCACTTCGAACATGGCCTGGTGGAAGTTCGGGTCGAACTTCTCGCCGACCGGCTCGAGCTTGCGCACGCCGTGGCGTTCGAGGGCGGAGAGCATGGAGCGCTCGGTCATCTCGACGCCTTCCGCCAGCGCCTTGAAACCGGCATCGCCGCTTTCCAGCGCATCGGCCGGAATGGCATCCAGCGCGCGGCGCAGGTTGTCGGACACGGCCAGCATGTCGCGCGCAAAACCGGCGACGGAATAGGACTTGGCGTCCTTCACGTCGCGCTCGGTACGGCGGCGCAGGTTGTCCATCTCGGCGGCGAGGCGGAGATACCGGTCCCTGAGGTCGGCATTTTCTGCGCGCAGAACATCCACCGGGTCCGGCTCCGCCACGGCTTCGGCCTCGATGGTCAGATCTTCCGGGGCGGACGTTTCTGCGGCGACGTTGTCTTCTGCCGCTTCGTCAGGTCCGTGTTTCTTGTTCTCGTCGGTCATGACGTACTCCGAATTGTATTTTTAGGTTTGCGCCCGATATCGAGCTTTGAGCCCGAAAAATCAAGGGCCGATGGCCGGATTGCCGGGCAGATATGCCGCATGCCGTTCTCGCAAAACCGCCGCACGCTTTTGCGCGGCATGCTTTAACGCGAAAGCCGCGACATGAGCTGGGCCGTATAGTCCACCATGGGCACGATACGGGAATAGTTGAGCCGCGTCGGCCCGATGACGCCGACGGCGCCGACGATCTTTTCGTCGCTGTCGCGATAGGGCGCGACGATCAGCGAGGAGCCGGAAAGCGAGAACAGCTTGTTCTCCGAGCCGATGAAGATGCGCACGCCCGGCCCGGTCTCCGCCAGGTTGAGCAGCTCGATCAGGCTGTCCTTGCGCTCCAGGTCGTCGAACAGCATGCGCAGCCGATCGACATCCTCCGCGCCCGCAAGCCCCTCCAGGAGGTTCGCCCGGCCGCGCACGATGAGCCGCGTCGGCTTGCCCTCGTCGAAACCGCCGGACCAGACCATGAGCCCGCGCTCGACGAGATCCTGCGACAGCTTGTCGAGTTCGGTGCTGATTTCTCCGCGCAACCGTTCCAGCTGGGCGCGCGCCTCGAACAGGGTGTTGCCGGCGAGATGAGCGTTGAGGAAATTGGCGGCTTCGGTGAGCTGCGAGCTCGTCACGCCCGCCGGCAGCTCGATGATGCGGTTTTCCACCTGGTCGTGATCGCCGACGAGCACGACGAGCGCCTTGGTCGGCTCCAGCCGGATGAACTCGACATGTTTCAGGATGGCGTCGTTCTTGGAGGTGATGACGAGGCCGGCGCCGCGCGACATGCCGGACAGTGCCTGGCTCGCCTCGTTCATCAGGGTCTCGACGGCCGAATGTTTCTGGCCGTGCGGGCGCACATGGCGCTCGATCGAAGCGCGATCCTCGGCCGAAATATTGCCCACCTGCATGAAGGCGTCGACGAAGAAGCGCAGGCCGAGCTGCGTCGGCAGGCGCCCGGCGCTGGTATGCGGCGAATAGATGAGGCCGAGCTCTTCCAGATCGCTCATCACATTGCGCACGGAGGCGGGCGAGAGCGACATGGGAAGAATACGCGACAGGTTGCGCGAGCCGAGCGGCTCGCCGCTTTCCAGATAGCTTTCGACGATGCGACGGAAGATCTCACCCGAACGCTCGTCGAGCGCCGCCTGACTTTCAGGACCCGGAGATCTATTCAAAACCATCTTCTCGCTGCAAACCCTGTTATCCGACTGGAATATAGTGATTTCGCGGGTAAGCGCAAAACGGATTTTCCCTGGCGTCGCGGCATCGGCATTCCCTCGCCTGGAGAACTGGTCTAAAGCAATTCCCACATATCTCAATGAGGAGTTCGCAATGCGGCCGTCCGGCAGAAAAACCGATCAGATGCGCAAGGTTTCCTTCGAGCGCAACATCTCCAAACATGCCGAAGGCTCCTGTCTCGTCAAGTTCGGCGACACGCATGTGCTCGTTACCGCCAGCCTCGAAGACAAGACGCCGCCGTGGCTGCGCAACAGCGGCAAGGGCTGGGTCACCGCCGAATACGGCATGCTGCCGCGCGCCACGGGCGACCGCATGCGCCGCGAAGCCGCCAGCGGCAAGCAGGGTGGCCGCACGCAGGAGATCCAGCGCCTCATCGGCCGCTCGCTGCGCGCCATCGTCGATCTCGAAGCGCTGGGCGAACGCCAGATCACCGTCGACTGCGACGTCATCCAGGCCGACGGCGGCACGCGCACGGCGTCCATCACCGGCGCCTTCATCGCGCTGCACGACTGCCTGAAGTGGATGGAAGCGCGCAACATGATCAAGGTCGAGAAGGTCCTGAAGGACCATGTCGCCGCGATCTCCTGCGGCATCTTCGCCGCCCAGTCGGTGATTGACCTCGACTATATCGAGGACTCCGCCGCCGAGACCGACGCCAACTTCGTCATGACCGGCTCGGGCGGCATCGTCGAGATCCAGGGCACCGCCGAGCGCAAGCCGTTCACGGAGGAAGAGTTCTCCGGCCTGATGGCGCTGGCGCGCAACGGCATTGCCGAACTGGTCGAGATGCAGAAGCAGGCGATCGCCTGAGATAGGTTTGCCCATGGCCGCCGCGATCGAAGGGATACTCGAAACCGCGCTCTATGCGGAGGACCTCGACGCGGCGGAAGCCTTTTACGGCGGCCTTCTCGGACTGGAAAAGATCACGCGGCAGGCAAACCGCCACGTCTTCTTCCGCTGCGGCCCCGGCGTTCTCTTGATCTTCAATCCGCAGGAGACCTTCGTTCCGCCGCCGCCCCATGCCTTTCCCGTGCCGGTGCACGGGGCGGCGGGACCGGGCCATGTCTGCTTCCGCGTTGCCGGGCCGGAGCTTGATTTCTGGGTGGAAAAGCTCGTAGAAGCCGGCATCACCATCGAAGCGGATTTCTGTTGGCCGAACGGCGCCCGCTCCATCTATTTCCGCGACCCCGCCGGCAACAGCCTCGAATGTGCCGAGCCCGGCCTCTGGAACATCGCTTAGGACCCTTATGCGCAAGCTCGACACCAAGACAATCGTCGTCGCCAGCCACAATGCGGGAAAGATCCGCGAGATCGAGGACCTGATCGCCCCCTTTGGCTTCTCCGCCAAGTCGGCCGCCGAACTGAACTTCGAGGAGCCGGACGAGACCGGCACGACCTTCGAGGAAAACGCCACGATCAAGGCGCTCGCCTCGGCGAAGGCCTCCGGCCTGCCGGCCCTTTCGGATGATTCCGGTCTCGTGGTCGATGCACTCGACGGCGCGCCGGGCGTCTACACGGCGAACTGGGCGGAGACGGCGAACGGTACCCGCGACTTCGCCATGGCCATGGAGAAGGTGGAGAAGGCGCTGGCCGAAAAGGGCGTGAGCGAGGCCAAGGACCGCACGGCGCGTTTCGTCTCCGTGCTCTGCCTCGCCTGGCCGGACGGCCATACGGAACTCTTCCGCGGCGAGGTCGAAGGCCAGGTCGTCTGGCCGCCGCGCGGGACGCAGGGTTTCGGCTATGACCCGGTCTTCCAGCCCGAGGGTTACGAGACGACCTTCGGCGAGATGAGCGCTGAGCAAAAACACGGCTGGAAACCGGGCGATGCGGCAGCGCTGTCGCACCGCGCCCGCGCCTTCAAGATCTTCGTCGAAACCTGCCTGACGGCCTGAGGCGGGATGACGGCGGTGCCCCTCGACATCAGGCAGAGCTTTGGGCCGGACCTCGCCGAGCCAGGCTTCGGCATCTATGTGCACTGGCCGTTCTGTGCCGCCAAATGCCCCTATTGCGACTTCAACAGCCATGTGCGCCATCAGCCGGTCGACCAGCCGCGTTTCGTGCAGGCGTTCCTGACCGAAATGGCGACGATGCGCCGCCTCACCGGCTCGCGCAGCGTCACCAGCATCTTCATGGGCGGCGGCACGCCCTCGCTGATGGCGCCGGAGACGGTCGATGCGATCCTCAACGGCATCGCCCGCCACTGGCATGTGCCCGATGGCATCGAGATCACCATGGAGGCCAACCCGTCGAGCGTCGAGGCCGAGCGTTTTCGCGGCTATCGCGCCGCGGGCGTCAATCGCGTCTCGCTCGGCGTGCAGGCGCTGAACGACAGGGATCTCAAATTCCTCGGCCGGCTGCATGACGTCGCCGATGCGCTGAAGGCGATCCGGCTGGCGCGCGACATCTTCCCGCGCATGTCCTTCGACCTCATCTATGCCCGCCCGAACCAGACGGTGGAGGAATGGGACCGCGAGCTCAGGGAGGCCGTCTCCTACGCTGTCGACCACCTCTCGCTTTACCAGCTGACCATCGAGGAGGGCACGCCCTTCTACGGCCTGCACAAAGCCGGCAAGCTGGTGGTGCCGGACGGCGAACAGTCGGCGGTGCTCTATGAGGCGACGCAGGAGATCACCGAGCGCGAAGGCATGCCGGCCTACGAGGTCTCCAACCATGCCCGCCCCGGCTGCGAAAGCCGCCATAACCTCACCTACTGGCGTTATGGCGACTATGTCGGCATCGGCCCCGGCGCGCATGGCCGCCTGACGACCGGCGGCTCGAAGATCGCGACCGCGACGGAACGCAAGCCGGAAGCCTGGCTGTCCCTGGTCGATGCCGGAGGCCACGGCATGGTCGATCAGGAATTGCTGGAGCGCGAGGCGCAGTCGGACGAACTGCTGCTGATGGGCCTGCGCCTGAAGGAGGGTGTCGACCTTGCCCGCTGGCAGAGCCTTTCCGGCCGCGAGCTGGACCCGGACCGCGAACAGTTCCTCATCGAGCACGGCTTCATCGAGCGGCTCGGCAATTCGCGGCTGCGCTGTACGCCGGCCGGCATGCTGATCCTCGACGCCGTCGTCGCCGATCTCGCCTGCTGATCAGTTGCCGGCATCCGAGCCGAGCGGCCGGCGCTTTTCCATGAAGAAACGAAAGAGACGTCCGTCGATCGCCGCAAGGCCGACGGCGATCAGCGCCATGCCGGCAAAGTGTTTTGGCGCCAGCATCTCGCCCAGCACCAGCGCGCCGAGCAGGATGGCGCTCACCGGAATGAGGAAGGTGACGAGCATCAGGTTCGTCGCGCCTGCGGTGGCAAGAATGCGGAAGAAGATGACATAAGCGAGCGCCGTGGCAAGGAAGGCAAGGCCGAACAGCGCCATCCAGGCTTCCGCCGAGGGCATGGCGAGCGTCCATGGCCGATCAACGATCAAGGCGACCGGCAGCATCAGAGCCGCCGATGTGGTGACCTGCCCGGCTGCCGGCAGCAGCGGCGGCAGGCCCATGCGGCGGAAGCGGCGGCCGAAAATGCCGGCGATCGAATAGGAGACGGCGCCGCCGAGCACGGCAAGCTGTGCCAGCACATTGGTGCCGAGATCGGAGAGCACAGACGGTCCGATCATCAGGGCCACGCCCGCGAAGCCGACGAGCACGCCGATGAGCCGGCTACCGGTCATCTTCTCGTCCTGCGTCAGGAGATGGGCGGCGATCACCGCGAAGAGCGGGGTCGTGGCGTTGAGGATCGAGGCGAGGCCGCTGGCAATATGCGTCTGGCCCCAGACGATCAGCGAGAAGGGGATGATGTTGTTGAGCACGCCCATGCCGAGAAAGGCGAGCCAGACCTCGCGGCTTTTCGGAACGGCATGGCCGGAGAGGCGCACGATCGTCCAGAGCGCTATTGCCGCAAGCGCTACGCGGAGCGCGACGATGGTGAGCGTCGGCAGTTCGCGCACGAGAATGCCGTTGAACAGGAACGAGCCGCCCCAGAGCAGCGACAGGGCGATGAGCAAGGCCCATTCGCGGGCGGACATTTGATGGCTAGCCATGGCGGCCTCCTACGGATTTTTTCTAAACCGAATGATCGGACCGGATGCAAGAACCCGGCAGTTGCGCTATCATTCCGGTTATTCCCGTCCCGCACAAACGATCATATTTCGGCATATCAGCGAGGAAAACTAAACCATGAACGGTCGCCTCCCTTCCTTGTCCGGCCTGCGCGCCTTCGAGGCGGCGGCACGCCACCTGAGCGTCACGCTTGCCGCCGGCGAGCTCAATGTCACGCCGGGTGCGGTGAGCCTGCAGATCCGCGACCTGGAACAATCGCTCAGCGTGCGCCTGTTCGATCGCCTGCCACGGCAACTGAGGCTGACGGAGGATGGCGAGGGTTATTTCAAGGCGATGCGCTCGGCCTTCCGGCTGATGCGCGAGGCGACCGACGAACTGTTGGCCCGCGCAAGACCGACGACGCTTTCGATCAGCTGCACGCCGACCTTCGCCGCGCAGTGGCTGGTGCCGCGGCTGCCGAATTTCGAGGAACGGCTACCCGGCGTCGACATCCGCATCAGCGCGTCGAACCGCCTGGTCGATTTCGTCCGTGACGGCGTGGATATCGCGATCCGGCACGGCTTCGGGCGCTATGAGGGCCTGGTCAGCGAGCGGCTGCTCGACGACAACCTCGTGCCCGTCATCGCGCCGGCATTGCGCGAAACCCAGCCGCTCGACGAACCCGCCGATCTCGCCAACCATATATTGATCCACGACGTGCACCGGCAGGATTGGCGGCTCTGGCTGGAGGCGATGGGGGTCACCGGCATCGATGCGATGCGCGGCCCCGTCTTCACCGACAGCAATGGCGCGATCGAGGCGGCCAAGGCCGGCGATGGCGTCGCGCTGGTGCGGCTTTCGCTGGTGGCGCGGGAAATCCAGGAGCGGCGGCTGGTCGCGCCCTTTTCGCGCGGCGTGTCGACGGGGCTTGCCTATTACATCGTCTATCCGCCGGGCGCGCTGGACCGGCCGGCCGTCACGGCTTTACGCCAATGGCTCACCGATGAGGCGCGCGCGGTGCGCGGAAGCTGACCCGCGGCGTCAATCGGCAAAGGTTTCCATCCGTTGCAGGTAGGGCGTGAAGCCCGCCCGCGCATAGGTGGCCTGCGCCTTCGCGTGGTCGTTCGTATCGGTGTGCAGCCAGATGCGCCGCGTCGCCGTCTGCCATGCTGCCCTGAGCGCCGTATCCAGCAGGAAGGGGCCGAGCCGTCGGCCATAGGCCGCCGGAATCAGGCCGAAATGCACGAGTTCGATGTCCTGCTCGTTGGCGGCATCGAACTCACAAAGACCAACCGGCTCCTCCTCCTCCCGCAGAACGAAGATGATCGCCGATGGGGCGGACAGCAGCTGCGCCAACGCGTCCTGCGGCATGTGCAGCCGCTGGTCCCAGGTCAACGGCTCGCCGACCGCCTGATAAAGTGACAGGTAGTCCTCCGGGGAAAGGCGCGCCGCGCGGATTTCCAGATCGGCGCTTGGGGCCGGCAGCGCGGGCCGGTCCAAAGGCGGCGTGCAGAGTTCCATATAGGTGACGAGCAGGTCCATGCCGGCGGTCTCATCCGTTCTGCCAAAAGCGGAACGCCGTGCGCGACCCGGAGGACGGCACAGCGTTCAAAGCTGTCGAAGGGGCGTGAAGAACGCGCTATTCGTTGATCAGGCGCTTCAGGAGCTCGATCTCGTGGCTGAGCTTGGTGTCACCCGAGATCAGTTCCTCGATCTTGCGCACGGCGTGCAGCACGGTCGTGTGGTCGCGACCGCCGAAACGCCGGCCGATTTCCGGGAAGGAGCGCGGCGTCAGCGTCTTGGACAGATACATGGCGATCTGGCGCGGCTTGACGATGACGCGCGTGCGGCGGTTGGAGACCAGTTCCTGGCGCGAGACGTTGTAGTGTTTCGCCACCACGCGCTGGATGTCCTCGATGCGCACGCGGCGCGGCTCGCCGGCGGCGACCAGATGGCCGAGCAATTCGTCGACGCGTTCGATCGACAGGTTGGGCTCGAAGGAACGGCGGAAAAGCAGCTGGTTGAAGGCGCCTTCCAGCTCGCGGCCGCTGGCCGTGATGTTGCGCGCGACGTGGCTCAGGATCTCGACCGGGATATCGAGCGACTGGTCTTCCTGCTGCGCAGCCGCAAGACGGCGCTTCAGGATTTCGAGACGCATTTCGTAATCCGGCCCTTCCATTTCGATGGCGACACCGCCCTGGAGGCGCGAGCGAACCCGCGGATCGAGCGATTCCAGTTCCCAGGGCGCGCGGTCGGCGGCGACCACGACCTGCTTGGCGGAATCGAGCAGCATGTTGAGCAGATGGCAGAACTCGTTCTGGATCGAATTGCCCTGCAGGAACTGCATGTCGTCGATGATCAGCAGGTCGATGTTGCGCAGCGTTTCCTTCAGCGACAGCGCGTCGTTGTCGCGGATGGCGGTTGCGAAGCGCCACATGAAATATTCGGCCGTCAGGTAGACGACGCGCGGGTTGCGGGCGCTCGCCAGGGCGCCGAGCGCGATCGCCTGGAGAAGGTGCGTCTTTCCGAGGCCGACGCTCGAATGCACGAAGAGCGGGTTGAAGCGCACGGCGCCGGCACCGGCTTCCGCAATCGTGCGGGCTGCGGCAAGGGCGACGCGGTTCGACGTGCCCTCGACGAAGGCATCGAATGTATAACGCTGGTCGAGCGGCGAGCCGAAAAGCGGGCCGGCGTGCTGGCGCGGCTGGGCCGCGGCGGCAACCGACGCGACAGCGCTTGCAACAGGCTGCGGGCCACCGGCCGGACGGCGCGACGATTGCACCTGCGGCGCAGGCTGAACGGCAATGGCCTCGTCAACGGAACCGGGGCGAACGCCGCGGGTCGCGGTGCGCACCAGGATCTCCACCTTGAGGATTTCGGCGTCCTCGTGCTGGAACAGGCTGGTGATGAGATCGAGATAACGATTGTTGATCCAGGACTTCAGGAACGTCGTCGGCACCGAAAGGCGCACCACGCTCTTGGAAACGGAATGGATCTTCAGCCGGCCGAACCAGCTCGCGAAGACGTCCGGACCAACCTGCGCCTTGAGGCGCGCACTGACCCGTTCGAAAATCGCGTCCTGCTTCATATCGGATGGTACCCCCGCCGCTTGCACTCCTTCTGGTGGGAGCGCCTTTAGTGCATTTTCCCCGTTTGCGAATGCACCAGCTGTCCTGGTGGCCGTATTCACCTGCATCTTGCCGCCTTTCATGCTCAATTCGCCACGTCGGCATTCCTGCCGGCGCCTTTCATGTTTGCCATTTCCCGGCCGTGCCGAGCCAATCGCCCGGTCCGGGATCTGGTGCCCCGATCGAACCGGCCCCCTGCTCCGGCACAATCCCGTTTCTCAAACACAATTCAGGTCGTCACGATCCGGTGTCATACCCGATCCCGCCTTCCCGTCTGTGGCCTCGCCGTGCGCCCCCTCGTAGAGCGTCCAGCGGGCATGCCCTCTCCATCGGCGGCCGTCCTCACAGCCACAACCGGCACAACCAAAAGTCACAAAAACTCACTGCCAGAGTGCCAGGGGCACCTGGGGCAAGCTTTGCCGGTTTGATGATTTTACGAAGCGGAGCCGCTCCGTCACAGGGAACAAACAACCACCGCTGCCCTGTCAGACAGTCTTGTCGGCGACCATTTTCAGGCTTGTTTCCGTGCCCCCTGTGGAAAGCATTTAGGCAGGATCAGGTAGCAAGATCAATCACGAATTTTACGCAAAATTAAGGGGCGGGCGTTGACTCGCAGAGGGCTTCCTGACTCGGAATCAGCTTTCCCATGGAGAATCTCTTAGGAATCAATGGCTTTGTTTTCGAGTGGTTTTCGGAAGGGCTCGAAAACGAAAAAAATAAAAATTCGCTTGACTCAAATTGCTGTCAAACTCCCGCAACGAAAGGGTGGCAAGACCGCCCAACCTCCCGCAAGTAACTGAATTTAAAGGAATTTTTTCGTCACTATTTTGACAAGATCGAGCCGTGCACATTAACCATAGCAGGGCCGAAAAAACAAAGAAAAGCCCGGTGCGAGCACCGGGCTTTTCCTAATATTGCATAGCTCGATGGGCTGATCAGGCCGTCATCGTCTTTACGCGGTTCGCCAGGCGCGACACCTTGCGGGATGCCGTGTTGGAATGGAGCACGCCGCGGGTGGCAGCGCGCATCAGTTCCGGCTGGGCTGCCTTGAGGGCGGCGGCGGCCTGAACCTGATCGCCGGAGGCGATTGCCTCCTCGACCTTGCGGATGAAGTTGCGGACGCGCGAGCGGCGCGACTTGTTGACTGCGGTGCGCGCGGCGATCTTGCGGGTCGCCTTCTTTGCCGAGGTTGTATTGGCCATGTATGTCTCTCTTCAGAAATCTGACACAAACCCCGCCCTCGCCGTGCCGGGTCACTGCGACCTGTCATCTAAGCAATTCGGGAGCAATATCGGAAAACCTCAGAATTCGGCTTTCCAAACTGTGGGCGGCGTATAGCTGGAAACCGCGAAGCCGTCAACGCGGATTCTACAAGAAACGCCGCCTGAAGCGTAACGCGATCCTCCGGATTCGCTTTCCACGTTTCAGCTCTTCGATTTTCGCATGTTGTTATCGCAAAACCGCTGCACACTTTTGCGCAACATGCTCCGGCCCGATCAGCGATGCTTGAACGCCGGCTTGCGCTTCTCGATGAAGGCCGCCATGCCCTCCTTCTGGTCCTCGGTAGCGAAGAGCGCATGGAAAAGCCGGCGCTCCGCGCGCATGCCTTCCGACAGCACCGTCTCATAGGCGCGGCTGACGGCCTCCTTGGCGATCATGACCGAGGGCAGCGAGAAGCTGGCGATCTTTTCCGCTGCGGCCCGCGCCTCCTCCAGAAGCTTCTCGGGCGCCACCACGCGCGCGACGAGGCCGGAACGTTCGGCTTCCGCGGCATCCATCAGGCGGCCCGTCAGGCAGAGGTCCATCGCCTTCGCCTTGCCGATCGCGCGGGTCAGCCGCTGCGTGCCGCCCATGCCGGGAATGACGGCGAGCGTGATTTCCGGCTGGCCGAACTTTGCCGTCTCCGAGGCGATGATGAAGTCGCACATCATGGCGAGCTCACAGCCGCCGCCGAGCGCGAAGCCGCTGACGGCCGCGATCATCGGCTTGCGGCAGCCGGCAACATCGTCCCAGCCGGCAGCGAGATCGGCGAGCACCGCTTCGGCAAAGCCGTAGGGCTGCATTTCCTTGATGTCCGCGCCGGCGGCAAAGGCCTTTTCCGAGCCGGTGATGACGATCGCGCCGATGCCTTCATCCGCCTCGAAGACGGCGAGCACGTCCTTCAGCTCGCCGAGCAATTGGCTGTTCAGCGCGTTCAGCGCCTGCGGCCGGTTCAGCGTGATGAGGCCGACGCGCCCGCGCGTCTCCACCAGCAGCGTTTCGTAAGCCATGTCTCTCTCCTCTTATTTTATAATCTTATGATCTATTTCTGGCAGGCGGCGCAGTGGAAGGTCGACCGGCCGCTCTGCACGATGCGGCCGATAGTGCCCGTGCAGCCGGGTGTGCGGCAAGGCTCCTTCTCGCGGTCGTAGACGGAGAAGGAATGCTGGAAATAGCCGAGCGAGCCATCGGCGCGGATATGGTCGCGCAGCGTCGAGCCGCCGGCCGCGATCGCGTCGGCTATCACCTCGCGGATCGCCTGCGTCAGCACGACGAGCTCCTTCTTCGGCTTGCCCGCCGCCGTTACCAGCGAGCCGGCGAGCCGCTCCGGCGAGAGATGCGCGCGCCACAGCGCCTCGCAGACATAGATATTGCCGAGGCCGGCAATGTTCTTCTGGTCGAGCAGCGCCGACTTCAGCGGCGTCTGGCGGCCGCGGAACTTGGCCGCGATGTAGTCGGCGTCGAGCGTATTGCCGGTCGGCTCCTCGCCGAGATCACGGAAGAAGGCGTGGGCGGTGAGGTTCTCCCGGCGGGCGAGGTCCATGAAGCCGAAGCGGCGCGGGTCGTTGTAGACGACGCGGCGCTCGCCCTCCGGCGTTTCCAGATGAAAGACGACATGATCGTGGCGCACGTCCTTGCTGCGCGGCATGTGGAAATCGCCGGGCGCTTCCGTCTCGAGCGCCGGCCCCTCCACCCGGAACGAGCCGGACATGCCGAGATGGGCGATCACCACGTCGCCGCCATCGAGGTCGATCAGCAGATATTTGGCGCGCCGGCCGAGCGAGACGACGCGGCGATCCTTCAGCGCCTCGGAAAAGGCCGGCGGGAAGGGAAAGCGCAGATCCGGACGGCGCAGTTCCGCCTGGCGGATCAGTGCCCCTTCCATGACGGGCGCAAGACCGCGCCTCACCGTTTCCACTTCCGGCAATTCCGGCATATCCGTCTCCTTCGACTTAACCTTGAGCGCATTTGCCGCGGCCCGGCATTTCCCTCTCGGCAATCTATGTCCTATATACCCGGCAAAGCGGCGGACGCGGTGTTCAGATAGCGCGGCCCTTGCCAATTCGCTATGGTCTTTGCGGCAATTCGGCTGCGACAGACGGCCCATGGAGACGACGATGACCGAACAGCGCACATCCGCCGACGGCGGCATGGAAACCTCCTACGGCTTCCGCCAGGTGGCCGAAGGCGAAAAGCAGGCGCTGGTCAACGACGTCTTCCACAAGGTCGCCAAGCGCTACGACATCATGAACGACGTCATGTCCGCCGGCCTGCACCGGGCCTGGAAGGACGCGATGATCGCAAGCCTCAACCCGCGCAAGGACGCCAGCTATAAAGTGCTCGACGTTGCCGGCGGCACGGGCGACATCGCCTTCCGCATCGTCGAGGCCTCCGATCGCCTGGCGCACGCCACCGTGCTCGACATCAACGGCTCGATGCTGTCCGTCGGCGCCGACCGCGCGGCGAAGAAGGGGCTTTCCGCCAATCTCGATTTCGTGGAAGCCAATGCCGAGGAACTGCCCTTCGAAAGCGGCAGTTTCGACGCCTATACGATCGCCTTCGGCATCCGCAACGTGCCGCGCATCGATGTGGCGCTGTCGGAAGCCTACCGCGTGCTGAAGCGCGGCGGCCGGCTGCTGGTGCTGGAATTCTCCGAGGTGGAGATGCCGTTGCTCGACAGGTTCTACGAGACCTGGTCGTTCAAGGCGATCCCGCAATTCGGCAAGATGATCACAGGCGAGGCGGAGCCCTACCAGTATCTCGTGGAATCGATCCGCAAGTTCCCGAACCAGCAGGACTTTGCGGCGATGATCCGCACGGCCGGCTTCTCCCGCGTCAATTTCACCAATTATACCGGCGGCATCGCCGCGCTGCATTCCGGCTGGAAGCTCTGAGCATGGTCCCGGTCTCTTCCAAGAATAGCCTTCCCGCATGAGCGTCGTCAGTGCCTATCTTCGCCTTGCCCGCGTGGGCTGGGTCCTCGTGCGCGAGGGTGTCGTCTCGGCGCTGCCGACGGAAGGCATGCCTCCGCTTGCCCGCACGGCGCACGCCTTTGCCGGCGTCCTCGCCCGCCGCAAGGCGACGAAGGAAGACCGTGGTGACCGCCTCGCCCGCGCCATCGAGCGCCTCGGCCCCTCCTATGTGAAGATGGGCCAGTTCCTGGCGACCCGCCCCGACGTCGTCGGCGCCGAGATCGCCGTGGACCTTTCGGCGTTGCAGGACCGCATGGCGACCTTTCCGCGCGCCGCCGCCGTGGCCACGGTCGAAGGCTCGCTCGGCCGCAAGCTCGATGACCTCTATGTCAGTTTCGACGACTCGATCGCCGCCGCCTCCATCGCCCAGGTCCATCCCGCGACGGTGCGCGATGCGAATGGCGAGCGCCGGGTCGCGGTAAAAGTCATCCGCCCCGGCGTACGCCAGCGTTTTGCCCATGATCTGGAAGCGATGTATGCGGCCGCGCACCTTCAGGAAACGATCCTGCCCAACACGCGCCGGCTGAAGCCGGTCGAGGTGACGCGCACGCTGGAACAGACGACGAAGATCGAGATGGACCTTCGGCTGGAAGCGGCGGCGCTCTCCGAACTCGGCGAGAACACCAAGGACGACCCCGGCTTCCGCGTGCCGACGGTCGACTGGGAGCGCACCGGCCGCGACGTCGTCACCATGGAGTGGATCGACGGCATCAAGATGTCGGATGTCGACGGCCTGCGCGCCGCCGGCCACGACCTGAACAAGCTGGCCGACACGCTCATCCAATCCTTCCTGCGCCACACGCTGCGCGACGGCTTCTTCCATGCCGACATGCACCAGGGCAATCTCTTCGTCGACCCGCAAGGCGTCATCGTCGCGGTCGACATGGGCATCGTCGGGCGGCTCGGCAAGAAGGAACGCCGTTTCCTCGCCGAAATCCTCTACGGCTTCATCACCCGCGACTACCAGCGCGTCGCCAACGTGCATTTCGAGGCCGGCTACGTGCCCTCGCACCACGACACAGCGAGCTTCGCCCAGGCGATCCGCGCCATCGGCGAGCCGATCCACGGCCAGCCGGCCGAGACCATTTCGATGGCGAAGCTCCTGACGCTGCTCTTCGAGGTGACGGAACTCTTCGACATGGAAACCCGCACCGAACTCGTCATGCTGCAGAAGACCATGGTGGTGGTGGAGGGCGTGTCGCGCACGCTGAACCCGCGCTTCAACATGTGGAAGGCCTCCGAGGGCGTGGTCGGCGACTGGATTCGGGACAATTTGGGGCCGAAACGCCTGCTGACCGACCTGCGCGACGGCGCACATGCCGCCCTTCGACTTGCCGAAGCCGCTCCGGAAATCGCCGCCAAGGCGGAGAAATTTTCGCAGGATCTCACGGCCATGACCGAAAAAGGCCTGCGTTTCGATGCGGAAACCGCCGAAGCGATCGGCCGCGCCGAAGCCCGCCACAGCCGATCCGGCCGGCTGGCGCTCTGGGTCATCGCCGCGACGCTCGTCTACATCGCCTGGCAGATCAGCTGATGCGGTTGCTCCGGCCTCGTTGACAGCACCAGGAAATTGCATCCATAACGTCGCCTCCGAGGGTGGACGAAACTAAAACACATGCGTGCGTTGAAGCTGGGCGTTAGCGCCCTGGCGATCGTTGGAAGCTTTTTGCCGGCGTCCGCCGAGGTATTTCCGCGCGGCTCCGTGGCCGATGGTGCCGTCGTCGACCGCAAATCCGGCGAGGAGGTCCGTTTCGTCGACATCGAGGCCTGGCGCGGTGTCGAAGTCGACCAGGACCTCATTGCCGGCGATACGCTGCGCACCAATGCCGTCGGCAACCTCGCCATCCGCTTTTCCGACAATACGCTGGTGCGCATGGCGCGCGAGACGGTGCTGCGCGTGCGCAAGATCGACGGCGCTTCCGACAGCCAACTCAACCTCGAAGGCGGCACGATCTGGGGCCGCGCGGAACGCGGCGGCAGCGGCCTGACCGTCGACACGCCGGCAGCCGCGGCCGCCATCCGAGGCACGGACTGGACGCTGCGCGCCGAAGGCGACCGCACGGTGCTGACGGTGCTCGAAGGCGTAGTCGAGCTTTCCAACGCGCAAGGCACGGTGACGGTCGGCCAGGGCGAAGGCGCCGTGGCGACGATCGGTCAGGCACCACGCAAATATATCCTCGTCAATCTGGAAGAGCGCGAGCAGGTCCTGCTCTATGGCGAGATCCGCGGCGTCTTCAACGGCCTGCCGATCAGCGGCGAAGGCACGCGTGACGCGCGCAGCGAGCGGCTTGGCATCCTTGCGAAGCCGGAAACCGGGCGCAGCCGCGAGGACTGGCTGAAGCTCGCGGAAACCGCGCTCGCCTATGACGGACGGGCAGCGGCGACGGCAGCCCTCGCGCACCTGCCCCGCCCGCTGCCGGCAGCGATGGAAGCGCGCGCGACGCTGGTCGAGGCGATGATCGCCGGCCAGACCACGCAGTATGACGCGGCGATCCGGCTGTTCCGCAAGGCCCTGCCGCAGCTTTCCGGCGAACGGCGCACCATGGCGCGCTATGGCGAGTGGATCGCGATCTCGCTGAAGGACCCCGACGCGCGGGTGAAGACCCCTTCGCTGAACCGCACGCCGGCAACCGTCGGCGAGGCGATCGCGCAGGCGACCGTCGTCGCGCATATGCAGGGCCAGGTCGAGGCGATCGAGATCCTCAAGAGAGCCGAACGGCGTTTTCCCGACGAGGCCAGCCTGCCGGCGATGCGCGCCAGCCTCGCCTACGAAGTCGACCGGCGCGACGAGGTGCGCGAGGCGCTGGCGCGCGCCCGGTCGCTCGATCCGAGCGACCCGTCCCATCTGCTGGTCAGCGCCCGCTTCCGCGCCACCGTTTCGAGCGATCTCGACGGCGCGCTGGCCGATCTCACGCGGGCCGTGGAGGCGGCACCGGGCGACGACGCGGTCTGGAACGAGATCGGCATCATCCAGAGCGACCGTAACGCCATCGTCGAGGCGGATGCGGCGCACCGGCGCGCGATCGGCCTCAACCCGGAAAACGCCGTGCTGCATGCCAACCATGCGCGCTTCCTGATGGATCACGACCAGATGGCCGCCGCAAAGCGGGCGATCGATGCCGGCGAGGCGCTCGACCCGACCTCGTACGCCGTGCTCGCCGCAAAGGGCCGCTACCTCCTGCGCATGGGCAAGACGGCCGAGGGCGAAAAGGTCCTGCAGGAGGCCGCCGCCGTCAACCCGACCGCCGGCGACGCGCTGATCGGCCTTGCCATTGCCAACTATCAGAGCGGCGCCAGCGCGGAGACCGCCCAGGCACTCGACAATGCCGACCGCTTCGACCGCGACAATCCGAGCATCTCGCTGATACGCGCAGGCGTCGCACTCGACCAATTCCGCGCCGACGACGCCATCGTCAACGCCCGCGAGGCGTTGCGCCGCCGGCAGGCTCGCGGCGCCTATTATACCGGCTACGATGCCAACCGGCAGGTTTCGTCCGTGCTCGGCGCGACGCTGGACAATCTCGGGCTCAACGAATGGAGCCAGTACTACAAGGACCGCGCCTTCGACCCATTCCTGGCGACGAGTTATGACGACGAGCAGAGGGCCGGCCAGCTCAGTCCCTTCATCAGCGTTCCGCCCCTGGGACTTTCCCGCTACCCGGCAGGCTCGGTCTACCTGTCGACGAACCTGCAAAGTCTGATGCTCGACCCGCTGGCTGTCGCTTCCGAGGAGCGCACCAGTCCCCTCGAACGCCGCAGCTTCATCGAGACGACGCTGACCGCCGGTCTTTCCTCCGAAGGAGCGGAACCGGGCTGGAACGGCGATATCAACGTCAAGGGCACCAGCTACGGCGCCATTCCGCTGAGTTACAACCTCCAGGGCCAGATCGCCCGACCGGAAGGCGAGCGCGACAACGACACGAACGATTTTGAGGGCGGGGTCTTCGAACTGGGCCTGCGGCCGACCCTCGTCGACAATATATACCTGTTCGGCAGCTCTTCCCGTTCCGTGACAGGCTATCCCGGCCCCCTATGGTCTCCCACGCCGGCAGACCAAAGCACCGGCAGAAGCACGATGTTGGGCGGGGCCTGGAGCCACACGATCTCGGACAAGAACGTCATACAGGCCTTCGGCATGTTCGAGCATTCCAACACGACGGACTATTTCGAAACGGCCGACGACATCGGTGCCTATAGTGTTGAAAGCCCTGCGCGCAGCGACACGAAGAGTTTTGGCCTCAGCCATCTCTTCGGCATCGGATCGCTCACCGTGCGTTATGGCGCGGAGGCGGTCGACTATAAGTCACGCAACGCCCAGATCTTTACCGACCTGACCAACGGCGAGATCTTCCGTCGGGACGACTATGCATCCGATGGCAAGGCGGCTCGCCTCTACGCCGATGCGACCTATGACTTCTCTCCCGACCTGCAAGTGCAGGGCGGCGCCTATTATTCGTGGTTCGATTCCGCCAGCGGCGTCTTCGAAACGGTGGATCCCCGCATCGGCATCGCCTGGGCGCCCGTCGAAAACCACTGGCTGCGCGCCTATTACCGGCGGGATACGCAATATCCGGTGACGCAGACCCTCTCTCCGGTCTCGACCGTGGGGCTCGTGCCGCTGCAACTGCCGTCCTTCTACCAGGGGCAGGCGCGCACCGCGGCCGTACGATGGGATGCGGAATGGAGCGAGCGATTCTTCACGTCGCTCGAATACCAGAACGTCCACTTCGACGGCGTTTCGATCGGCATTCCCGGCTTCTTCAACTGGTTCGAGACGAGCGAAGGCGAGATCAACAGGACAAGCCTCGGCGCGAACTACTGGTTCGGCAACGGCCTCGGTCTTTTCGGCTCCTTCACCTGGAACGACAACAAGGATACGACACCGGGCATTGGCGGCGACAACACGCTGCCGCTGGTGCCCGACTATGTCAGCCAGGTCGGGCTCACCTATGTCCACCCGTCGCGCTTCACGCTCAGCGTCGCGCAGACATTCGTCGGCGAACGGCTCGGCGGCCAGTTCAGGGACGATGCGGGAACCCTCTACTTGGCTAACCTCGACAGCTACTCGACGACGGACGCCGCCGTGACGTGGAAATCGGAGAGCGGCCATCTCGAAGTCGCCCTCCAACTGCTCAATGCCTTCGATACCGATATCGACATGGCCTACGATACGCCCGCTCCCGGCCGCACCTTCCTCGCCACGATGAAGGCGCGGTTCTGATCTGCGCCGCTTGACCGGGACCGGCGGGGCGCTAGTCTTTCAACCATGACCGATGAGCCGCTGAGCGTGACCGAGCCGCCGCCCTTTCTCGAACGGGTACGCCGGCAATTGCGGGGGCTTTATTTCGGGCGGGACCGGGAGGCGATCCGCTTCCAGGTCATGATGCTGCTGATCGATATCGCGGTGCTGTGTTTCTTCATCGCCGGCCCCTATCTGCGCAAGACACCGGCTTTTATCATCGTCGACTATGCCATTGCGCTGGTCATCGCCTTCGAACTCGGCGCGCGGGCGCTGATCGCGCCGAACCTGCGCTACTTCGCGACGCGGCCGATGACCTGGGTGGATATCATCGTGCTCGGCACGCTGCTCTTTCCCTACCAGCTGCACAATTTCGCCTTTCTGCGCGTGCTGCGCATCTGGGCGATCAGCCAGAGCAAGCTCGTGACGCTGCTGCTGCGCCGCTTCGGTTATGGCGACCTGGAGGACATCATCCAGGCCTGCGTCAATTTCCTGGTCTTCCTCTTCCTCGTCACCGGCTTCGTCTACAGCAATTTCTTCTATGGCGCGGACGGGTTCGAGGGCTTCGTCGATGCGCTCTATTTCTCGGTCGCGACCGTCACGACGACGGGCTTCGGCGATATCGTGCTGCCCGGCACGCTCGGCAAGCTCACCTCCATCGTCACGATGATCATCGGCATCTCGCTCTTCGTGCGGCTCGCGCAGGCGATCTTCCGGCCCTTCAAGGTGAACTTCCCCTGCCCGCAATGCGGCCTGTCGCGCCATGATGCGGATGCCGTGCACTGCAAGGCCTGCGGCCATGTGCTGAACATTCCCGACGAAGGCGCCTGAAAACCGGAAAACCACCCCGTCTTGGCCCATTGCAGGCAGTTCACCTCCTGCCGTTAAGATGGTAATTTAGAAAAGCCGGAATAAGCGGCGCAGTGCAGTGCAGACCGAATTCTCCAAGGGCCAGAGGGGAACGTCCCATGCGCAATATCATTCTATCCGCAGCCATCGCAGCCTTGTCCTTCGGCGCTTTCGCCGCACCGTCGCTCGCCGGCATCATGCCGGACGCGGCAGGCTTGCGGTCGACGAGCCTCGTCGAACCCGTGACGCACTATTACGGCCACAAGCCGAAGTGCTTCTGGAAGAAGATCAAGAAGTACGACTACTACGGCAATCTCGTCATCAAGAAGGTGAAAGTCTGCCATTAAGCCACGTCCCTTGACGTGGTAAGCCGCGTCTCTTGACGCGGTAAGCCACGTCCCTTGACGTGGCAAGGCGGTATCCGGGGGGATCCGCCGCCGGGGACAGACTTGGAAATGCCGCTGCAACGGGGTAGGACGGGATGACCGTTCTCGTCGGGGATGGTCGTGCGCTTTAAAAGCCCGGGACCCGCCATGCCGCTTGCAGGAAAACGCATCCTCCTCGTCATTTCCGGCGGCATCGCCGCCTATAAGAGCCTCGACCTGATCCGCCGGCTGCGCGAGCGCGGCGCGGAGGTGAGCCCGGTCATGACCGCGGGCGCGCGCGAATTCGTGACGCCGCTTGCCGTCGGCGCGCTTTCGGCCGGCCATGTCTATACGGACCTCTTTTCGCGCGAGGACGAACAGGATGTCGGGCATATAAGGCTGGCGCGCGACTGCGACCTCATCGTCATTGCCCCCGCCACGGCCGACCTGATGGCCAAGATGGCGAACGGCCTTGCCGACGACCTCGCCTCCACCGTGCTGCTCGCCACCGATCGCCCGGTGCTGCTGGCGCCCGCCATGAACCCGAAGATGTGGGCGCATCCGGCAACCCGGCGCAATGTCGAGACGCTGCGCAAGGACGGGCTATCCTTCATCGGCCCCAATGCCGGCGAGATGGCGGAGGGCGGCGAGGCCGGCTTCGGCCGTATGGCGGAGCCGCTGGAAATCGTTGCCGCGGTGGAAACCCTGCTCGACGATGGGAAGAAGCCGCTTGCCGGCCGCACCGCCATCGTCACCTCCGGCCCGACGCACGAGCCGATCGACCCGGTGCGCTACATCGCCAACCGCTCCTCCGGCCGGCAGGGCCATGCCATTGCCGCAGCACTCGCCCGCCTCGGCGCAAAGGTGACGCTCGTCTCCGGCCCCGTCACGCTGCCCGATCCGGCTGGTGTCACCGTCGTCAAGGTGGAGCGGGCGGACGATATGTTGCAGGCCGTGCTGGGCGCTCTCCCGGCGGATATCGCGGTGATGGTCGCGGCCGTCGCCGACTGGCGCGTCGCGACGCCGAATGCGGAGAAGATCAAGAAGCAGCCGGGCGAAGGCCCGCCGCCGCTGATGCTCACGGAAAACCCGGATATTCTGAAAACCGTCGGCCATCATGCCAAGCGGCCGAAAGTCGTCGTCGGCTTTGCCGCGGAGACGCAGGACGTCGAGGACAACGGCCGGGTGAAACTTCAGAAGAAGGGCGCCGACCTCATCGTCGCCAATGACGTTTCGCCGGAAACCGGCATCATGGGCGGCACTAGCAACAGCGTGAAGCTGATCACCGCCGCCGGCGTCGAGGAATGGCCGGAGCTTTCGAAGGAAGACGTCGCCGGCCGTCTGGCCGATTGGATCGCCGAAAAGCTCACTTGACGAGGGCGAGCTTCGTTTCCATGCCGCTCGCCGGGCGCCCGACGGGCGAAAAGATGCGCACGTCGACGCCGTTTTCGCCCAGCACGACGGCGCTGCCGTCCGGGATTTCCACCCAGGCTTCCGTGTCGTCGTTCAGCGGCTCGGAGACGAGGCAGTAGCCTCCGGTGGCGCCCATCGGTGCCGCATAGAGCGTTGGAGCCGCGTAGTCCGTCGCGTAGCGCACGGCATAAAGCTGGTCGCCATCGGTGAAGGCCGCCGTGAAGCGCACGAGCACGCGGCGCTCCAGATGCGCCGCCAGCCGTTCGACGAAGGCGATGGTCTCGGCCATGGCGCCGAGCGGATCGCGCGCCAGGCCGAATTGCAGGGCGAGCAGGAAGAGCAGCTCCGAATCCGTCGAGCCGGTGCGGGCATTGTAGAGATCGTTGTCGAGCATGGTTTCGAGCGGCCGGCGCAGGTGCTCGAAATCGGCGATCTGGCCATTGTGCATGAAGGACCAGATGCCATTGACGAAGGGATGGCAATTGTCGCGCCGCGTACCGCCGCCGGTGGCGGCCCGCACATGGGCGAGGAAGAGCGGCGAGCGCACCTGGCGGGCGATGCTGCGCAGATTGCAATCCGACCAGGCGGGCAGGATATCGCGGTAGCGGCCGGGCTCCGGGCGCTCGCCATACCAGGCGATGCCGAAACCGTCGCCATTGGTCGCCGTCTTGGCGCGGGTGGCGCAGTGGGATTGTTCGATCAGCGAGTGGGCGGGCGAGGACACCAGTTCCTCGAGGTAAAGCGGTTCTCCGCGATAGGCTGCCCAACGGCACATGACGCTATTCCCGCTTTCGAAGACCGGCGACGAACCGGTGTTTGATCAGACGCATTAACCATGGCACTGCCCTGATTTTCAACGCAAATGGGTAAAAATGCGTTAACGAATGTAAACGGGCCGAAACCATGCGTGTCATTCTGATGACAGGATGCGGGGTTGGCAGTTTCTTACGGAACAGGATGCCCCTGCCGTTGACGCCGCGGCATCGGGGCCTATCCTTTCCGGTAAGAGAAGGATGCAGCATGAAAATCGACGGGCAGTGCCATTGCGGCTTCGTGACCTATGAGGCGGAGATCGACCCGGACAATGTCGCGATCTGCCATTGTACGGATTGCCAGCGGCTGACGGGCTCGCCCTACCGCGTCACCGTACGCGTCCCGCAGGCCGCGCTTCGCCTCACCGGCAACCCGCCGAAGCTCTACAACAAGATCGCCGAAAGCGGCCGAAAGCGCCTGCTCTACTTCTGCCCCGAATGCGGTGCGCCGCTCTTTTCGACAGGAACCGGCGACGCTGCCGAGAACTGGGGCATCCGCTGGGGCAGCATCAACCAACGCGCCAGCCTGAAACCGACCAGCCAGATCTGGTGCTCCTCCGCCACCGACTGGTTCGGCGAGACGGCCGCCCTTCCCGGCACGCCGCGGGATTGATCATGGCAGCCGGGCGCTTCCAGATCTTCAGGACGGGCATCGACGGCATCGAGGCCGTCATTGCCGACAGTCGCCTGAGTTTCGCGCGCCACACCCATGAGACCTACGGCATCGGCGTGGTCGAACGCGGCGCGCAGAAATCGGCAAGCGGGCGCGGCATGGTCGAGGCCGAAGCCGAAGCCGGCAATACCATTACCGTCAATCCCGGCGAGGTGCATGACGGCGCGCCGCTGGGTGACGCCCCGCGTGCCTGGCGCATGCTCTACATGCAGCCGGCGATCGTCGCGGTCGCGGCGGAGGATATTTTCGAGGGCCGGCCGCGCGAAGAATTCCATGCGCCGGTGCTGGAGGATGGCCGCATTGCCGGGCTCGTCTCGGCGCTGCTCGCCGCCCTGCTCGACGATCACGCCGCCGCTCTCGCCCGGGACGAACGCCTCCTCCTGCTGCTCGCCGCCGCGTTGCAGGAGCGGGCGCCGCAGCGGGAAACCATCGCCTCCTCGGCCATTGCGCAAGCGCGCAACCGGCTCGACGACGACCCGGCCGCCGCCGTCACGCTCGACGCGCTTGCGGCCGATTGCGGGCTCGGCCGCTTCCGGCTGGTGCGCGATTTTGCCCGCAGCACCGGCCTGACGCCGCATGCCCATCTGCTCCAGCGCCGGACCGAGCTTGCCCGGCGGCTGATCGCTGCGGGCACCTCGCTTGCCGAAGCCGCCATCGCGGCGGGTTTTGCCGACCAGAGTCACATGACGCGCAATTTCACGCGCCGCTACGGCTATACGCCGGGTGCCTATCTCACTGCGCGCGCCTGAGTCTGCAATTTCGTTCAAGACCCGACCGTCCTTCCGGTGTTCCCTGCCGCCTCCCAACCGCATGGAAACTGGACATGACCACAGAATTCCTCATCACCTCGCTCGTCGTCATCCTTCTGCCGGGCACCGGCGTGATCTACACGCTGGCGCTCGGCATCAGCGGCGGCTTTCGCGCCGGCCTGCTCGCCGCCTTCGGCTGCACGCTCGGCATCATTCCGCATATCGTCGCCTCCGTCGTCGGCCTCGCCGCGGTGCTGCACGCGAGCGCGCTGGCCTTCGAGGTGCTGCGCTATGTCGGCGTCGCCTATCTGCTCTTCATCGCCTGGAGCATGCTGAAGGACAGCAATGCGCTGGATCTCGGGCCGGACCAGGCGCCTGGCGGCAATGCATTGCGCGTCGTGCGCAAGGGCATCCTCACCAATATCTTCAATCCGAAACTCTCGCTGTTCTTCCTGGCCTTCCTGCCGCAATTCGTGCCGGCTGAGGCGCCCGATGCGACGACGCAGATGCTCTTTCTCGGCGGCATCTTCATGCTGCTCACCTTCCTCGTCTTCGCCGTCTATGGTGCGCTCGCCGCGGGCCTGCGTCGGCAGGTGCTGAGCCGGCCAAGGATCATGGTGTGGACGCAGCGCAGTTTCGCCGCAGCGCTCGGCCTGATGGGCCTGCGGCTGGCGCTGGCCGACCGCTAGTTCCAGAGCGCGTGGAAGTGATGCAACGGCCCATGGCCGGAGCCCACGGTCAGCGCGTCGGAACTGCGCACGGCGCCCGCGATGAAACTCTTCGCCGCCGCCGTGGCATCAACAAGCGTGCGCCCCTTGCCGAGTTCCGCAGCGATCGCGCTCGACAGCGAGCAGCCGGTACCATGGGTGTTGCGGGTGAGGAGACGCACGCCTTCGAACCAGTGCAGCCGGTCCGCCGTCGCCAGCACATCCGGGCTCTGCGTCCCCGGCAGGTGCCCACCCTTGAGCAGCACCGCCTTCGGCCCGAGCGTAAGGAGCCGCTGCGCCTGGTCCTCCATGCCGGCCCGGTCGGGGGCCTCGGGCTCTCCCAGGAGGGCGGCCGCTTCCGGCAGGTTCGGCGTCAGCACGGTGGCGAGCGGCAGCAGCCGACGCGTCAGAGCCTCGACCGCCTCCTGCGCGAGCAAGGACGCGCCGCCCTTGGCGACCATCACCGGATCAAGCACGATCGGCAGGCTGCGGCGCGGCGACAGGCTGTTGGCCACAGCCTCGGCGATCTCACCGGAAGCGATCATGCCGATCTTCACCGCATCGACGCGAACGTCTTCAAAAATGGCTTCGATCTGCGCCGCGACGAAAGCCGGCGGCACGAGATGCACACCGGAGACGCCTCGCGTGTTCTGCGCCGTCAGCGCCGTCAGCACCGCCATGCCATAGGTCCGGCGGGCTGCAAAGGTCTTGAGATCGGCCTGGACGCCTGCCCCGCCCGAAGGGTCGGAACCGGCAATCGAAAGGATGTTTGCAATCGTGTCGGCCATCTCGCCTCCCTATGACAGAGGCGGCCAACGGGCGCAGCAGGGCCGCACCCGTTCGACTCCCTCCGCCGGCATGATCCGGTTCAGGTTCAAAGGGTGCTTCTCAGCCCGCCTGCGCGGACGCCCCCGTCTCGGGGGCGGTTTTCGCAAATGATGCGGCGCCTGTCACGCCGAAAGTGACAGGTGCGCGATCCGATCACGCCTTGGTGACGTGGTACTCCTTGATGGCGACCATCTTGATGGCCGGGTAACGCTCCGATTCGTAGCGCAACGAGAAGGAATCCTGCGCCAGGAACACCGGATCGCCATCGAGGTCGCGGGCGATATCGCCGCGGCGCTGGGTGACGAACTTTTCCAGTTCCGCCGGGCTATCGGACGAAATCCAGCGGCAGACGGAAAAGCGCGACATTTCGAAGGAGACCGGCAGGCCGTATTCCCCCTGGAGCCGCTCCTTCAAGACGTCGAGCTGCAGCGCGCCGACGACGCCGACGATGGCGGGCGAGCCGTCCTCCGGCGAGAAGAGCTGCACGACGCCCTCCTCCGCCATCTGCTGAAGCGCTTCCTTCAGCTTCTTGGCCTTCATCGCGTCTTCCAGCCGCACGCGGCGCAGAATTTCCGGCGCGAAGTTCGGCACGCCTTCGAAGACCAGCGCTTCGCCTTCCGTCAGCGTATCGCCGATACGCAACGTGCCGTGGTTCGGGATGCCCACCACGTCGCCGGCATAGGCCGTATCGGCGAGCTGGCGCTGCGAGGCAAAGAAGAACTGCGGCGCGGAAAGGCCGATCTGCTTGCCGGTGCGGGCGAGCCGCACCTTCATGCCGCGCTCCAGCATGCCGGAGCAGACGCGGGCAAAGGCGATGCGGTCGCGGTGGTTCGGGTCCATGTTCGCCTGGATCTTGAAGACGAAGGCCGTCATCTTGTCCTCGGACGCATGGACCTTGCGCACATCCGCCACCTGGTCGCGCGGCGGCGGCGCGACGGCGCCGAGCGCGTTGATGAGATCGCGCACGCCGAAATTGCGCAGCGCCGAGCCGAAGAAGACCGGCGTCAGGTGGCCCTCGAGGAAAGCCTCGCGATCGAACGGCCGGCAGGCCTCGCGGGCGAGCTCGAGCTCCTCGATGAAGGCGGTGCGTTCGTTTTCCGGCAGGTTTTTCGCCACCACCGCCGCATCGTCTATCTTGGTCGGCTGCACCTGCGTATCCGAGCCGCGGAAGGTGCGGTCGGCGAGATGATAGGAGCCGCAGAACGACTTGGAACGGCCGACGGGCCAGGTGATCGGCGCCGTATCGAGCGCCAGCTTCTCTTCCACCTCGTCCAAAATCTCGAACGGGTCGCGGCTCTCGCGGTCCATCTTGTTGACGAAGGTGATGATCGGGATATCGCGCAGGCGGCAGACTTCGAACAGTTTCAGCGTCCGCGGCTCGATGCCCTTGGCGGCGTCGATGACCATGACGGCCGCATCCACCGCCGTCAGCGTGCGGTAGGTGTCGTCGGCGAAGTCTTCGTGGCCGGGCGTGTCGAGAATGTTGAAGACGTTGCCGTCATATTCGAAGGTCATCACGGATGTGACGACCGAGATGCCGCGTTCGCGCTCGATCTTCATCCAGTCCGAACGGGTCTGGATGCGGTCCTTCTTCGCCTTCACCTCGCCGGCGAGCTGGATGGCGCCGCCGAACAGAAGCAGCTTTTCGGTGAGGGTGGTTTTACCGGCGTCCGGGTGCGCGATGATCGCGAAGGTGCGGCGGCGGGAGACCGCCTTGGCAAGGGTTTCGGCCATTTTCTGCAATATCCTGTGAGTTGCCGCGGTCTTTACAGGCTCCGCCCGGAAGATGCAATTGACGGCGCAAAGTGCTGGCGGGCTTATGGGCGCATGAACGCGCACGCCCCCACCCAGCCCACCCTTTCGCTCATCCGCCTGCCGCATGGCGAGGGCATCGAGCTTCCCGCCTATGAGACATCGGGCGCCGCCGGCATGGATCTGCGCGCCGGTGTAGAGGCGGATGCGCCGCTGACGCTGGCCCCGGGAAAACGCGCGCTCGTGCCGACCGGTTTCGTCTTCGAAATCCCGCACGGCTATGAGGGGCAGATCCGCCCCCGCTCGGGCCTCGCCTTCAAGCACGGCATCACGTGCCTCAACACGCCCGGCACCGTCGACAGCGATTACCGCGGCGAGGTGAAGGTGCTGCTCGCCAATCTCGGCGAAGAACCCTTCGTCATCGAACGCGGCATGCGCATCGCCCAGATGGTGATCGCGCCCGTCACGCAGGTCGGGGTTCGCGAAACGACCGAGGCCAGCGAAACCACCCGCGGTGCCGGCGGTTTCGGCTCCACGGGCGTGCGCTAGAACCATGCCTGCCGACCGGCCGGGGCTGGTCTTCCGCTCCGACTATCTTGGCGACACCAATGCCTGGCAAGCGCTCGCCGATCTGCTCGGCGACACGTTCGGCATCGATATCACCACGCTCGACCGGCTGGGCGGGCCGGACCCGACCAGCGTGGCCTTCGCCTGGTTCGATGCGAACGGCACCTGCATCGCCAATATCAGTGCCTTCTCGCTGCCGCTCGTCATCAACGGCACCTTCGTGCGCGCAGCCGGCCTGCAATCCGGCGCCGTGCGGCCGAGCCATCGCGGCCAGGGGCTTTTTCGCGACGTGATGGAGGCGGCGCTCGACCATTGCGATGCGGAAGGGTTCGAAGCCGTCGCACTGTTGACCGACAAGCCGGACCTCTACACGCGCCACGGTTTTCGCACGCTGGCGCAGCATCGCTTTTCCGGCGTGGCGCCGACGGGTGGGCGCGCGGAGGCGGTTCGGCGGCTCGCCATCGGGAACGAAGCCGACATGGCCTTGCTTAGCCGGCTACTGGATGGACGCCGCCCCGTGTCCGACCGTTTCGCACCGCTTCGGCAAAGGGAAATGTTCCTCTTCAACGCATCGCTGATGCCGGACCTGCGGCTCGACCTGATGGAAGAGCACGATGCCGTCATCGCCTGGCGGGCGGGCGAAGACGGCAGCCTGGACCTGCTGGATATCGTCGGCGCCCGTCTTCCTCGCCTTGCGGATATCGTGGCGAGCCTGCCGGTCTCGCCGTTCCGGGTCACCGTGCACTTTGCGCCCGATCATCTGGAGTGGGACGGCGAGGCCTTTCCGGATGGCGGCGATATGGCGCTCATGCTTCGCTCCACGCGCGATTTACGGCCCGAGCGGCCCTTCGCATTGTCGCCGATGGCGGAGTTCTGATCCGCAGCGGGCTTCCATCGCCATGCGCAGCGCGGGCCTGGCGAACACCGTGCCCATCAGTCAAGGCAAGGCGCTGACCGCAAAACCATTGCCGCGAGATATCGGCAGCGTTAAAAGGGCGTGAGCCCAAGGAGCCTGCCATGACCATTGCCGTGCTGATCGCCTATTGCGGTGCGCTGTTCATCGCCGCCGTCATTCCCGGCCCCGGCATCACGGCGATCGTCGCCCGCGCGCTCGGCTCCGGCTTCCGGCCGACCTTCTTCATGGGGCTCGGCCTCATCCTCGGCGACATGATTTATCTCACCGCGGTGATCCTCGGCCTCGCCTTCATCGCGCAGACCTTCACCACGACCTTCATGCTGATCAAGATCGCAGGCGCCCTCTATCTCGGCTATATCGCCTGGAAGCTCTGGACGAGCGGCCTGCTGCCGCAGAATATCGAGGCGCGGCGCTCGACCAGCGTGACCATGTCCTTCCTTTCCGGCCTGTTCGTGACGCTCGGCAATCCGAAGACCATGCTTTTCTATGTGGCGCTGGTGCCGACGCTGGTCGACCTCCAGGCGATCGGTCTCGAGGAATACGGCGTGCTGCTCGCCGCCACCTTCGTCGTACTACTCATCGTGCTCGTGCCCTATATCGCGCTCGCCTCGCGCGCCCGGCTTCTGCTGAAGCAGCCGAAGGCGCTGCAACGGATGAACCGGGTGGCCGCGGGCATTCTCGCCGGCACTGCTGCGTATATCGCAACCCGCGCGGCCTGAGGTGCCCGGGCCTTCCTGAAAATGAACGATCCGGCTTTTGCGGGATCGGTATCCGAATATTCCGCTTCTTGCGCGTTTGTCGCGAAATCCGGACTCGTCTCCGGCGGCATTCGCTCCTATCTTCTCCAGTAACGAGAACCGAGGGAGCACCAGATGACTGATACCCGCAAACCCGGCCGCGGCCGAATCTACGCCTCCATCACCGAGACGGTCGGCGACACGCCGATCGTGCGGCTCGACAAATTCGCCAAGGAGAAGGGCGTCGTCGCCAACCTTCTCGCGAAGCTCGAATTCTTCAACCCGATTGCCTCCGTCAAGGACCGCATCGGTGTCGCTATGATCGAGGCGCTGGAAGCGCAGGGCAAGATCACGCCCGGCCAGTCGACGCTGGTCGAGCCGACCTCGGGCAACACCGGCATCGCGCTCGCCTTCGCCGCCGCCGCCAAGGGCTATCGCCTCATCCTCACCATGCCGGAAACCATGTCGGTCGAGCGTCGCAAGATGCTGGCGCTGCTTGGCGCCGAACTGGTGCTGACCGAGGGGCCGAAGGGCATGAAGGGCGCGATCGCGAAAGCCGAGGAACTGGCCGCCACCATTCCGGGCGCCGTCATTCCCCAGCAGTTCGAAAACCCGGCCAACCCGGAAATCCACCGCAAGACGACCGCGGAAGAGATCTGGAACGACACCGAGGGCGCGGTCGACATCCTCGTTTCCGGCATCGGCACCGGCGGCACGATCACTGGCGCCGGCCAGGTCCTGAAGGCGAAGAAACCCGGCTTCAAGGTCATTGCGGTGGAACCGGCCGACAGCCCGGTCCTTTCCGGCGGCACTCCCGGCCCGCACAAGATCCAGGGCATCGGCGCCGGTTTTGCCCCGGCGATCCTGGATACCTCGGTCTATGACGAGGTCGTGCCGGTCACCAACGACGAGGCCTTCGAAAATGCCCGCCTCGTCGCGCGGCTCGAAGGCGTGCCGGTCGGCATCTCGTCGGGTGCGGCACTGGCGGCAGCCGTCAAAGTCGGTAGCCGTCCGGAAAATGCCGGCAAGACCATCGTCGTCATCATCCCCTCCTTCGCCGAGCGCTATCTTTCGACCGCGCTTTTCGAAGGCCTCGGTGGCTGAGACAAGGCGGCCCGCTGCGCCAGCGCGCGGCGGGTCGTTCACGACGGCGGCGTGATCGCTGCCTTTGCTGTCACAGCGCAGTCACGCCATTGCCGCCACTCGATCGCCGACGATGCGATAGGAAATCGCCTCCGCCAGATGAATGCGACCGACGATCGCGGCCTCGTCGAGATCGGCCAGCGTGCGAGCGACCTTGAGGATGCGGTGGTAGCCGCGGGCGGAAAAGCGCATCTTTTCCGCGGCGTCGCGCAGGAGCTGGAGGCCGCCGGGATCGGGTTCGGCGACCTTTTCGACGAGCGCCGTCGAGGCGCGCGCATTGCTCGTCACCCCGCCCATGCCGAGACGGGCGAAACGATCGATCTGCAGGGCGCGGGCGCGGGCGACGCGGCGGGCGACGGTTGCGCTCGCCTCGGCCGCCATCGGGCGGATGAGGTCCGTGGCGGAGACGGCAGGCACGTCGATGCGGATATCGATGCGGTCCATCAGCGGGCCGGAGATGCGGGCCTGGTAGTCGCTCATGCAGCGCGGGCCGCGGGCGCATTGGCGGCCGGGTTCGCCCGCCATGCCGCAGCGGCAGGGGTTCATGGCGGCGACGAGCTGGACGGCGGCGGGGTAGCTGACGCGATGATTGGCGCGCGCGATGATGCATGCACCGGTTTCAAGCGGCTGGCGCAGCGCATCGAGCGCCTGCGGCGAGAATTCCGGCAATTCGTCGAGGAAAAGCACACCATTGTGGGCGAGCGAGGCCTCGCCGGGTCTCGCCCGGGCGCCGCCGCCGACAAGGGCGGCCATGGTGGCGGAGTGGTGCGGCGTGCGGAAGGGCCGGCGGTCCGACAGGCGGCCGCCGGACAGTTGGCCGGCGATGGAATGGATCATCGAGACTTCGAGCAGCTCTGCCGGCGAGAGCGGCGGAAGAATGGCGGCGAGGCGGGCGGCGAGCATGGATTTTCCCGAACCGGGCGGGCCGACCATCAGAAGATTGTGGTTGCCGGCGGCCGCCACTTCCAGCGCCCGCTTGGCGCTTTCCTGGCCGCGGATATCGGCGAGATCCGGCAAATCGCCGGCCGGCGCCCGGATGGCCGGCGCGGGACGGGACAGCACCTGCGTGCCCTTGAAATGGTTGACCAGGGCGATCAGGCTGCGCGGCGCCAGGATATCGAGGCCGCCGCCGGCCCAGGCGGCTTCCGCGCCGTTTTCCGCCGGGCAGATCACGCCCTTGCCGAGTGCATTGGCCCCCATGGCGGCGGGCAGCGCGCCCGCAACCGCGGCAATCGTGCCGTCGAGATTGAGTTCGCCGATGACGACATAGTCGTCCAGCGCATCGCCCGGCAGAGCGCCGAGCGCCACCATCAAGCCGAGCGCGATGGCGAGATCGTAGTGGCTGCCTTCCTTCGGGAGATCCGCGGGCGCAAGATTGACCGTCACCCGCTTCGGCGGCAGCGACAGGCCGGAGGCGTGGAGTGCTGCCTGCACCCGTTCACGGCTTTCGGCGACCGCCTTGTCCGCCAGGCCGACGATCTGCATGCCGACCTTGCCGGGCGCCACCATGACCTGGACATCGACGGGCACGCCCTCGATGCCCTGAAACGCAATCGTACTGACCCGCGCCACCATGATGGACTCCGCCCGCCCCGGCCGAAAACGGCCCTCGCAACCGCCCCTGGGTTGCAGCTGGAAATCTGGCACGGAATTCGGAATGAAACAAGAACAATTATAGAACTTGCGCGAAGATTTTCCACGTGCTGGTTGTGCACGGTTGTATTTGCGGAACGAAGGCGGGACGTTCGTGAACGGAACGTCCCGCCAATACAATTCCAGGCACTGTCAGCGCTTCTTTTCGATGGCGTCCCAGAGCAGGGCGGCGATGTCGGCGCCACCGAATTTCTTCACCTCGCGGATGCCGGTGGGCGAGGTGACGTTGATCTCGGTCATGTAGTCGCCGATGACGTCGATGCCGACCAGCAGGAAGCCGCGCTCGCGCAGCGAAGGCCCGATGCGGGCGCAGATTTCCTTTTCGCGCGCCGTCAGCTCCGTCGGCTCGGGGCGGCCGCCGGCATGCATGTTCGAGCGGGCATCGTGTTCGGCGGGTACACGGTTGATCGCGCCGACGGGCTCGCCATCGACGAGGATGATGCGCTTGTCGCCCTTGCGCACGTCCGGCAGATATTGCTGGGCGATGAAGGGCTCGCGGAACATCTGGCCGAACATTTCGAGCAGCGACGAAAGGTTGCGGTCGTCCTTCGTCGAGTGGAAGACACCGGCGCCGCCATTGCCATAGAGCGGCTTCAGGATCATGTCGCCCATCTCGTCGCGGAAGCGGCGGATTTCAGCCGGGTCACGCGTGATCAGCGTTGCCGGCATGAGGTCTGCGAATTCGGTGACGAAAATCTTTTCCGGCGAGTTGCGCACCCAGGCCGGGTCGTTGACGACGAGCGTCCTGGGGTGGATGCGCTCCAGCAGGTGCGTCGAGGTGATGTAGGACATGTCGAAGGGCGGATCCTGGCGCAGCAGCACCACGTCCATGGTCGACAGGTCGACGCGCTCTGGGGTGCCGAGCGTGTAGTGGTCGCCCTTGGTGTCGCGCAGCTCCATCGGCTCGACGGTGGCGTAGACCGTGCCGTCGCGCAGGCTCAGGCGGTCCGGCGTGTAGTGGAAGAGCTTATAGCCGCGGCTTTGCGCCTCGATGCTCATGGCGAAGGTGGAATCGCCGGCGATATTGATGGTCGACACATGGTCCATCTGGACCGCGACGTTCTTGATCTTTGCCATGAAAAGTCCCCTCAGGAATGCCGGACACATTTAAGGTGCCCGAGGGGCGAGCGCAACGGGCGCGCGTCGCTCAGACGAAACCGTCGATGCGGCAGGTGATGAGGTCATGGTCGGAGAGCGGCCGGCGGGCGGGCAATGGCGGCGCGCTCCACCGTGGTGGGGGCGGGCAGCCGGCCGACGGTTTCGCCGATCATGATGCGGCGGCCTCCATGGCGGGGACGTTGGCAGCAATGGCGGCCTCGCCAACCCAGTCGATGCGGCGGCCGGTCGCGGTGTCGAAGAAGTGCAGTTTTGCGGGGGCGATCGAGAGCGATGCGGTCTCGGGCAACGGGATTTCGGAGGGGATTGCCGCGACGAGCGGCTGGTCGCCGACGACGCCGTGCACGAGGCGCTGCGCGCCGAGCTCCTCGACGTAATCGATGCGGAACGGCAGGACGCCTTGCGATCCGGCGTGCAGGCGCAGGTCTTCGGCGCGCAGACCCACGGTCACAGCACCCTGCGTCGGCACCGTTGCACCGAGATCGATGAGGGCAGGGCCGAGGGCGAGCTTGCTGCCGTGCAGCTCGCCGTCGACGAGGTTCATGGCGGGCGAGCCGATGAAGCTCGCGACGAAGGTGGTGGCGGGGCGGTGGTAGACGTCGAGCGGACGGCCGATCTGCTCGATCTTTCCGCCGGAGAGCACGACGAGGCGGTCGGCGAGCGTCATGGCTTCGAGCTGGTCGTGGGTGACGTAAATCGAGGTGGTGCCGACACGGCGTTGCAGGCGCTTGATCTCGCCGCGCATCGAGACGCGCAGCTTGGCGTCAAGATTTGAAAGCGGCTCGTCGAAGAGGAATGCGGAGGGCTTGCGCACGATGGCGCGGCCCATGGCGACGCGCTGGCGCTGGCCGCCGGAAAGCGCGCGGGGCTTGCGCTCCAGATAGGGCTGGAGTTCGAGCATGCGGGCGGCTTCCGCCACGCGCGCGTCGATCTCGGCCTTGGGCGTGCGGCGGTTTTTCAGGCCGTAGGCGAGGTTTTCGTAGACCGACATGTGCGGGTAGAGCGCGTAGTTCTGGAAGACCATGGCGATGTCGCGATCTGCCGGATCGATCTCGTTGACGACGCGGTCGCCAATCGTCACGCTGCCCTCGCTGATCGCCTCCAGCCCGGCGACCATGCGCAGCAGCGTCGACTTTCCGCAGCCCGACGGGCCGACGAGCACGATGAACTCGCCGTCGGCGATGTCGATCGAGACGGAGCTGACCGCGGTGACGCCGCCATTGTAGATCTTCGATACGTCCTTGATACCGATCGATGCCATGGGACAGGCTCCTTATTTGTCGCTTTCGGTGAGGCCCTTGATGAACCACCGCTGGAAGATCATCACGATCATCACCGGCGGCAGCATGGCGAGGATCGCCAGCGCAAAGGCCTCGTTATAGTCGGGAATGTTGGAGCCCACCCAGACGAGCAGGATCTGCTTGATGCCGCGCACCAGCGTGAAGAAGCGCTCGTCGGTGGTCATCAGCGTCGGCCAGAGATACTGATTCCAGCCATAGACGAACATGATGATGAAGATCGCCGCGATCATGGTGCGCGACAGCGGCACGAGAATATCGATGAAGAACTTGAACGGCCCGGCGCCGTCGATGCGCGCGGCCTCCAGCAGTTCCTCCGGCACGGACTTGAAGAACTGGCGGAAGTAGAAAGTGCCGGTGGCCGACGCCAGGAGCGGCACGATGAGGCCGGTATAGGTGTTCGTCAGCCCGAGCTTCGTCATCACCTCGTAGGACGGCAGGATGCGCACTTCGAGCGGCAGCAGCAGCGTGGTGAAAATCATCCAGAAGAACAGCGTGCCGAGCTTGAAGCGGAAATAGACGATGGCATAGGCGGCGAGCATCGACAGCACGATCTTGCCGGCGGCAAAGCCGATGCCGAGGATCAGCGAGTTCAGCATCATGCGCGCGCCGGTGATCTCGCCGGTAAAGCCGCCCTTGCGTGTCAGCACGGTGTTGTAGGTCTCGGTGAAATAGCCGCCCCAGGTGAGAGACAGGCCGTTGCGGTGGATGTCGACCGCCTCGTGGGTGGAGGTCATGAAAGCGACCACCACGGGGGCGACCATGATGAAGACGCCGATCAGGAGGACGACGTGGTCGAGGAAACGGGTGCGGTACATGACGGGCGCCCTCTCAATTGTAATGGACGCGCCGCTCGATGAAGCGGAACTGGAAGATAGTGAGCACGAAGACGACGATCATCAGGATGACCGACTGGGCCGAGGAGCCGCCGAGGTCGTTGCCGCGGAAGCCGTCCATATAGACCTTGTAGACGAGCGTGATCGGGTTGTTGGCCGCCTTGTCCTTCACCATCACGTCGATGACGCCGAACGTGTCGAACAGCGAATAGGTCATGTTGATGATGAGCAGGAAGAAGGCCGTCGGCGCGAGCAGCGGCAGCGTCATCGTCCAGAAGCGGCGCATGCCGGAGCGGCAATCGATGGTGGCCGCTTCACGGATGGAAACCGGGATGCCCTGGAGACCCGAGAGGATGAAGATGAAATTGTAGGGGATTTGCTTCCACACCGACACGATGATCATGGCGATTGCCGTGTCGTTATAGTTGAGGCCGACCTTCATGTCCCAGCCGAAGAAGGCCGCGAGTTTGACGAGCGGGCCGATATGCTGGTCGAAGAACATCATGCCCATGAGGCCCGCGACCGGCGGGGCGATGGCATAGACCCAGATCAGCAGCGTCTTGTAGGTCGAGCTACCCTTCAGCACCGCATCCGCCTTCACCGCAAGCAGCATGCCGATGCCGAGCGACAGGAAGGTGACGAGCACCGTAAAGAGCACGGTGAAGCGGGCGATCGACTGGTACTGCACGGAGCCCAGCGCATCGGAATAGTTGGAAAGGCCCACGAAGGTGGAGCCGAAGCCGAACGGGTCTTCGAGGTAGAAGGACGACTGGATCGCCTGCACGGACGGCCAGTAGAAGAACACGAAGATGATCGCCATCTGCGGCGCGAGGAAGAGATAGGGCAGATAGGGCGACGAGAACTGGACGCGCTTCATGTCATGGCCTTTTGAAAGAACGGAGAGGCTAAAGCCCCTCACCCCCAACCCTCTCCATGCAACGGCAGGGCATCACATTGGGCGTGAACGGTGCAACTCGCCCCTTCTCCCCACCGGGGAGAAGGTCGCGGCAGCGGGATGAGGGGTGGCGCAGACGGTAAACGTCGTGCGAGCCCCCTCATCCGACCCTTCGGGCCACCTTCTCCCCCGTGGGGAGAAGGGGAAATCGACGGCGAAAGCCCCGTCAGCCGGCGGTCTTGGCGAAGCGGGCGAGCAGGTCGTTCGCTTCGGTCTCGATCGTCTTCAGGGCGTCCTCGACCGTGGTTTCACCGGCGAAGATGCGGCCGTATTCACGCTCCATGATCTCGCGGATCTGCGGGTAGAAGCCGAGGCGGTAGCCCTTCGACCATTCGCCCGACGGCAGCATGAGCTGCTGGATGCCGACTTCGGCAGCCGGCTTTTCCTTGTAGTAGCCTTCGGACTTGGTGAGTTCGTAGGCAGCCGTGGTGATGGCGACGTAGCCGGTTGCCTCGTGGTAGAACTTCTGGATTTCCGGCGAGGTCAGGAACTGGAAGAAGTCGGCCGTGCACTTGTTTTCGGCTTCCGGCTTGCCGGACATCGCGAAGAGGGCAGCGCCGCCGATGAAGGTGTTGGTGCCGGCACCCTGGATGCTGTTCCAATAGGGCAGGAAGGTTGCCGAGAACGGCTTCTGCGCGGTCTTCTGGAGGCCGCCGAACGAACCCGAAGAGCCGATCCAGAAGGCGGCCTTGCCTTCTTCGAAGAGCTTCTGGTTGTCGTTCCAGCCGGCGCCGTAATAGCCGAAATAGCCTTCGTCAGCCCAGGCCTTGAGCTTGGTGAACATCATGACGAGGTTCGGGTCCGTCATGTTGATCCTGGTGTCGACGACCGTGTCGTAACCGTTGTTGTTCGTCGCGAACTGGATGTTGTGGCGCGAGAAGAAGTTTTCCGTGAACTGCCAGGTCAGCTGCGACTGGACGAGCGGCAGGTAGCCGGCTTCCTTGAGCTTCGGCGCGATCGCCTCGAACTCTTCCCAGGTCTTCGGGGCTTCGACGCCGACCTTTTCGAGCGCTTCGGTGTTGACATACATGATCGGCGCCGAGGAGTTGAACGGCATGCCGACGAACTTGCCATCTGGTGCTGCGTAGAAGTAGCGCACGCCCTCGATGAAGGCTTCGCGGTCGAACGTGTAGCCTGCCTGGGTGATCAGGTCTTCCGCCGGAATGACGGCGCCGGGCGCGTTGATGATCGTCGCCGCGCCGGCGTCGAAGACCTGGAGGATGTTGGGCTGTTCGCCCGAACGGAAGGCGGCGATGCCGGAAGCCAGCGCTTCTTCGTACGTCCCCTTGGAAACCGGCGTCAGCGCGCAGGCGGACTGCGCGGCGTTGAACTTCTGGGCGACTTCGTTGATGACTTCGCCATTGCGGCCGGCCATGCCGTGCCACCAGGTGATGTTGGTGGCGGCCATCGAGGCCGAGGCGGACACGGCGAGTGCGAAACCTGCGAGGGAAAGCGGCTTGAACATGGGTTGCTCCTCTTCACCGGATTGGTGTGAGGGGTGCACTAAGGAGCGACCGTGACGGGCGCGTTACGGTTTCGTGTCAGTTTCGTTACATTTTCCTTTTGCTCAGAACGCATCGACAAGGTGTTTGGGGAAACGCCAGGGCCGCACGGCGACGATGTCATAGCGCAAGGAGAGGCGATGGGCGTCCGGCTGGCGGGAACGCCAGACTTCGCTCGCCGCGCGGATGCGGTTCTGGGTGGTTGCGGTGACGGCGAAGACGGCGCTGTCGACATCGCGGCGGGCTTTCACTTCGACGCAGACGACGAGATCGCCGCGCCGCGCGATGATGTCGATCTCGCCGAGTTTCGTGCGGTAGCGGATGGCACGGATGCGATAGCCCTTGGCGATCAGGTAGAGCGCGGCGAAATATTCGGAGACATGTCCGCGGCGGAAGGCTTGTCGCCGGTTCGGATCCGTCGCCCTACCCCGCATCGCCGCCCTTCAGGTCGATGAGGCGCTGGTAGAGATCACGGCGCGGCAGGCCAGTCTGGCGGGCCGCTTCCGTCGCCGCCTTGCCGGCGGACATGTCCTTGACCAGCATCGAAAGCAGCCGGTCGACGTCGGCAGCCTCGGGTGCGGCCGCCTCGCCCGGCGGGGCGATGACGAAGACGATCTCGCCCTTGACGGTGTGGCCGTCGCCATAAAATGCGGCGAGGTCGCCGAGCGGGCCGCGGCGGAATTCCTCGAAGGTCTTGGTCAGTTCGCGGCACACGCAGGCCAGCCGCCCCTCGCCCAGCACGTCGGCCGCAGCGGTGACCGTTGCCGCGATGCGGTGCGGTGATTCAAAGAAGAGCAGCGTTGCAGGCACACTTGCCAGCTCGGCAAGACGGTCGCGCCGCGCCTTGTCCTTGGAGGGCAGGAATCCGGCGAAGAAGAAGGCATCGTTCGGCAGGCCGGAGCCGACGAGGGCGGCGAGCGGCGCGGAAGCGCCAGGGATCGGCACGACGCGGTGGCCGGCCTCGATGGCGAGCAGCGCGAGGCGATAACCGGGATCGGAGACCAGCGGCGTGCCGGCGTCGGAGACCAGAGCCACGGATTTGCCGGCTTCGAGCGCCGCGATCAGGCGCGGGCCTGCCTCGTCCGCATTGTGCTCGTGATAGGCATAGGGCCGGTTGACGATGCCGTAGCGATCCAGCAGCACGCGGGTGACGCGGGTGTCTTCGCAGGCGAGCACATCGGCGCCGGCAAGCGTTTCGAGCGCGCGAAGCGTGATGTCCGAGAGATTGCCGATGGGGGTGGCGACCAGATAGAGCGCCGGCTCCTGCGGCCGGGCCGGGATCACGGCATTGTGCAGGCGAAAGGTTTTCGCACTTGTACTTTCACCGGCACCCGCCCCGCTTGCTGCTCCCTCGTCCCGCATCGTCCGTCACCTTTCCAGCCGCTGGACGGCCGCATTTCCCCTCCTTATGGGCGAGCGCCGGTGCCGTCGCAAGGTCCGGCGGTTGACTATCCTGTGTCCGGCGCCGTTAGCACTTGCAATCGTCCGGCAGTTTCTGCCATTTTGCCCGTCCACATCCATCCGGCGCCTGCCGGAATTCCAAGGCAATGCCGCGCCGGTGCTCCGGCGTGCAAGCGGTCGAAAGCGATACATCCATGCGCATTACTCTCGAGCGGTCCAATCTCCTGAAGTCGCTGAACCACGTTCACCGCGTGGTCGAGCGCCGCAACACGATCCCGATCCTCTCGAACGTGCTTCTGCGCTCTGACGGCGCCAGCCTCGACATGAAGGCGACCGACCTCGACCTCGAGATCACCGAGGCGACGCCGGCACAGGTCGAGCAGGCGGGTGCCACGACCGTTCCCGCGCACCTGCTCTACGACATCGTGCGCAAACTTTCCGACGGTTCGGAAGTGGCGCTCGCCACCAACGCCGACGGCTCCTCGATGACGGTCACCTCCGGCCGCTCGAAATTCTCGCTGCAATGCCTGCCGCAATCCGACTTCCCGGACCTTACCGCCGGCAGCTTTTCCCATACGTTCCGCCTGAAGGCGACGGACCTGAAGATGTTGATCGATCGCACGCAGTTCGCGATCTCGACGGAAGAGACCCGCTATTACCTGAACGGCATCTTCATCCACACGATCGAGAGCAACGGCGCGCTGAAGCTGCGGGCCGTTGCCACCGACGGCCACCGCCTCGCCCGCGCCGATGTCGAAGCGCCGTCGGGCTCGGAAGGCATGCCGGGCATCATCATTCCGCGCAAGACGGTCGGCGAGTTGCAGAAGCTGGTCGACAATCCGGAACTCGTCGTCACGGTGGAAGTGTCCGACGCGAAGATCCGCTTCACCATCGGCTCGATCGTGCTGACCTCCAAGCTGATCGACGGCACCTTCCCGGATTACCAGCGCGTGATCCCGACCAACAACGACAAGGAACTGAAGATCGACTGCCAGTCCTTCGCGCAGGCCGTCGACCGCGTGTCCACCATTTCCTCCGAGCGCGGCCGCGCCGTGAAGCTGGCGCTTGGCGAAGGCCAGCTGACGCTCACCGTCAACAACCCGGATTCGGGTAGTGCGACGGAAGAACTGGCCGTCGGCTACGACAACGATCCGCTGGAAATCGGCTTCAACGCCAAATACCTGCTCGACATCACCTCGCAGCTTTCCGGCACGGAAGCCGTGTTCATGCTGGCCGATCCGGGCTCGCCGACGCTGGTGCGCGATCTCGCCGGCGACGACGCGCTCTATGTGCTCATGCCGATGCGCGTATAGGCCGCCGGCAGCATCCGGAAACCGTTCACGGAACCCGCCGGCATCCGGCGGGTTCTTTTTTTAAGGTAGCAACGCTGCCTTCTTTGTTTTTACGCAATTCCGGACGCAAAACCGCTTCGCACTTTTGCTGGAACTGCTCTAGAAACTTGCGGGCGACGGCGCAATCAGACTTGTTTTTGACGCAAACCGCGTCACATATTCGCCATGGTCGAATGCGCGGACGGGAATGACGCCCGCCGCCGGCCGGAAAAGCGATACCATGAAGGGGGACGGCATGACGCTGCGTGTGAAGGTCAAGGAACGGCTCGGCAAGAAATTCGACGACGAGATCCGCTTCTTCAAGGGCTGGATGAGCAATACGCGGGCGGTCGGCTCGATCATCCCAACCTCCTCCATCACCGCGCGCCGCATGGCGAGTGTCGTCAATCCCGCCTCCGGCCTTCCCGTGCTGGAACTCGGTCCCGGCACCGGCGTCATCACCAAGGCGATCCTCGGCACCGGCCTTGCGCCGGAAAAACTGACGTCGGTCGAATTTTCCACGGATTTCTACAATCACCTCGTCGAGCGTTTTCACGGCGTCAACTTCATCAACGGCGATGCCTTCGATCTCGACAAGACGCTCGGCGATCTGCGCGAGACGACCTTCGACAGCGTCGTTTCCGCCGTGCCGCTGCTGAATTTCCCGATGCACAAGCGCGTCTCGATGATCGAGGATCTGCTGACGCGCATTCCCGTCGGCCGCCCCGTCGTGCAGATTTCCTACGGTCCGCTCTCCCCCGTCATCGCCATGCCGGACCGCTACCAGATCAGCCATCTCGACTTCGTCGTGCGCAACATACCGCCGGCGCAGCTGTGGACCTACCGCCGCACGCACTGAGCGGCGGCGATGTTCGCGCTCTACATTACCCATCCGCAGGTGCTGATCGACCCGGCCGTGCCCGTGCCCGACTGGGGTCTTTCCGAGCGCGGCCGCGCGCGGGCCTTGCTTGCCGCTGGAGCCGGCTGGGCGCGGCAGATCGGCCGCTTCGTCGCGAGCACGGAGCGCAAGGCGATCGAGACGGCGGACATTCTTGCCGGCGGCCGGATCCCGGTCGAGACCGACCATGCCATGGGCGAGAACGACCGCTCCGCCACGGGTTTTCTGCCGCCTCCTGCTTTCGAGGCGGCAGCGGATGAATTCTTCGCCCATCCGGAGATAAGTTTTCGCGGCTGGGAGCGGGCGGTGGACGCGCAGGCGCGCATCGTTGCCGCCGTCGAGCGGGTGCTGGCCGGCCACGACCCGACCGTCCCCATCGCCTTCGTCGGCCATGGCGGCGTCGGTACGCTGCTGAAGTGCCATCTCAAGGGCACGCCGATCCGTCGCGACGGCGATCAGCCGGGCGGTGGCGGCAATCTTTTCGCTTTCCGGCTTGCAGACCGCGCTGTCACATGCGACTGGACGCCAATGGAGTTTTGGAAAGGGATTTGACCATGTCCTCGCGCGACCGCCTGATCGTTGGCCTCGATGTTCCCACCATCGCGGAGGCGGAAAAGGTGGTCCGGTCGCTTGGCAGCACGGCCCTCTTCTACAAGATCGGCTATCAGCTGGTCTTTGCCGGCGGCCTCGAATTCGCCCGCGACCTTGCCAAGGACGGCAAGAAGGTCTTTCTCGACATGAAGCTGCTCGACATCGACAACACGGTGGCAAAGGGCGTGGAAAACATCGTCAAGATGGGCATGTCCATGCTCACCCTGCATGCCTATCCGAAGACGATGGCCGCCGCGGTCTCCGCCGCCAGGGGGTCCGACCTCTGCCTGCTCGGCGTCACGGTCCTCACCTCCATGGATGCCAAGGACGTCATCGACGCCGGCTATGAATATGACCCCCACACGCTGGTGCTGCGCCGCGCCGAACAGGCGCGCATCGCCGGCATGGGCGGCGTCGTCTGCTCCGCCGAAGAGGCGAATGCCGTGCGCAAGATCGTCGGCGCCGACATGGCGATCGTCACGCCCGGCATCCGCCCCGCCGGTGCCGAGCTCGGCGACCAGAAGCGCGTGATGACGCCGGCCGATGCGCTGAAGGCCGGCTCCAGCCACCTCGTGGTCGCCCGGCCCATCGTCAACGCCGCCGACCCGCTTGCCGCCACCACGGCGATCCTCGCCGAGATGGACGGCGCGCTGAACGCCTGAAACCAAGGGAGAGAGACATGCCGAAGGGCTACTGGATTGCACGGGTCGATGTGCGCGATACCGAGCGCTACAAGGACTATGTCGCCGCCGCCAAGCCGGCCTTCGAGAAGTACGGCGCGAATTTCATCGCCCGCGGCGGTGCGTTCGAGCGTCTCGAAGGCGATGTTCGCGCCCGCAACGTGATCATCGAGTTCCCCTCGCTGCAAGCCGCCGTCGACTGTTACAACTCGCCGGAATACCAGATCGCCGCCGCCATCCGCCAGGAAGTGGCGGATGCGGAAATGGTGGTCGTCGAAGGCATCTGAGCCACCGCGAAAACCCCGGCAGGAGAGACGCTTCGCCGCGCTTCACCTTGCCGGCGCTTTGGGCTATGTAGGCCCTACCCACCTTTCCTACTCTTCAGGAGCTGCCCGCATGACCTTGTCCAACCTTCCGCCGCTCGTCACCGTCTTCGGCGGCTCGGGCTTCGTCGGGCGTCATGTGGTGCGCGCGCTGGCGCGCCGCGGCTACCGTATCCGCGTCGCCGTGCGCCGGCCGGATCTCGCCGGTTTCCTCCAGCCGATCGGCGGCGTCGGCCAGATTTCCTTCGTCCAGGCGAACCTGCGCTATCGCCAGTCCGTCGACCGCGCCGTCGAAGGCTCCGACCACGTCGTCAACTGCGTCGGCGTGCTCTTCGAGGCCGGCCGCAACACCTTCGACGCCGTCCAGGATTTTGGCGCCCGCGCGGTCGCCGAGGCAGCGCGTGCTGCCGGGGCCAAGCTCACCCATATTTCCGCGATCGGCGCCAACGAAAAGTCCGAATCGTCCTATGGCCGCACCAAGGGCCGTGGTGAAGCCGCGGTGCTGCGTACCGTGCCGGATGCCGTGATCCTGCGTCCCTCCATCATCTTCGGCCCGGAGGACGGCTTCTTCAACAAGTTCGCCACCATGGCGCGTTATGCGCCGGTCCTGCCGCTGATCGGCGGCGGCCACACGAAGTTCCAGCCGGTCTATGTCGCCGACGTCGCCGAAGCGGTCGCCCGCTCGGTGGACGGCACGATCGAACGCGGCCGCATCTACGAACTCGGCGGCCCGGAAGTTTTGACCTTCCGCCAGTGTCTGGAATTGATGCTGCGCGTCGTCGACCGCAAGAACCCGCTCGTGTCGCTGCCCTTCGGCATCGCCTCGCTGATCGGCTCCATCGCCTCGCTGGTGCCCTTCATCGCGCCGCCGCTGACCTCCGACCAGGTGACGCTGCTGCGCTCGGACACCGTGGTCTCCGAGGCGGCCCGCAACGAAGGCCGCACCCTCGAGGCAATCGGCATCCAGCCGACCCTCGTCGAGGCGATCCTGCCGAGCTATCTCGTGCGCTACCGCCAGCAGGGCCAGTTCACCAAGATCGACAAGACGGCCTGACCCATCCATTGCCGCAGTGAAAACCGGCCGTCGCGAGGGAAAACCCCGCGGCGGCCGGTTCGTTTTCGAAAGCGCTTTGAGCACTCTGTTGCACTTATGCAGCGGTTAAAAAAAGCTGCGTGGCATTTACCCGTGATTCAGCATGACGCGATATTGATTGTCGTCGGACCAGCGAATAAACACCGCCCCCGTCGCGTCGTACTGATGACAGTTCTGCGGCGTATTTTCAGGACTTTGAGAGGCTCCCGGCCCATGGGCAAGGCAATTGCAATCTTCTTCGGATTTTCGGCTCTGATCATCGTGGCCGGATCCTTTGCCGCGCCCGGAACGGTGTCTGCCGGCAAGCACGGCTGTTCGCCGGCTTACGGCGTCGACCCCTGCACGACCGCATCGGTCGCCAAGTAAGCTTCGGCCGATCCTGAGACCGGCCGAGACCAAAATCTTCAACCGAAGATCAGCAGGCCGATCAGGCCGAGCGTGCCCACGACGATGCGCCAGATGGCAAACAGCGTGAAGCCGCGGCGCGACACATAGTCGAGCAGCTTGCGAACGACGAAGAGGCCCGCGACGAAGGCGGCCGCAAAGCCGACGCCGATCATCAGCAGATCATCCGAGGACAGCGCATCGCGGTTCTTGTAGAGGTCGAGCGTGAAGGCGCCGACCATGGTCGGCATGGCGAGGAAGAACGAAAACTCCGCCGCCGAACGCTTGTCCGTGCCGAGCAGCAGGGCGCCGGCGATCGTCGCACCCGAGCGCGAGGTGCCGGGGATCATCGCCAGGCACTGGCAGAGGCCGATCTTGAAGGCGAGCGACGGCGGATAGGTCATCGCATCCGTGTAACGGGGCGTCAGCGGCAGGCGATCGACCACATACAGGATGACGCCGCCGACGATCAGCACGATGCAGATCAGCATCGGCGTCTCGAAGAGCACCGTCTTGATGAAATCATGCGCGATGGCGCCGATGATGGCGGCCGGCAGGAAGGCCAAGAGCACGCTGAGGACGAAGCGGCGCGCCTCCGGGCGCGATGGCAGGTCGAAGGCGATGCGCAGCAGCTTGGCCGCATAGACGGACAGGATCGCCAGAATGGCGCCGAGCTGGATGAGGACGGCAAAGCTGTTGCCCGGCGACTTGAAACCGAGAAAGTGCCCGGCAAGCAGGATATGGGCGGTGGAGGACACCGGGATGAATTCGGTCAGGCCCTCGATGAGACCGAGAATGAGGGCGCTGACAATCGATTGGTCTGCCATGAAAGTTCCTTGATGCTGGGAAAGGAAAGCATGAAAACGAAGCGGACTGAGAGCCCCCAACAAAACCTCCGGGTCGGCTTTCCGGTGCTTTTCGTCTCTCCCTTCGTCGCCGATCCTCGCCGATGCTGCACATCGACTGCGGTCGGCTCCTCGCGAGCGACGAAAATCCCTCGGCAATCCTCCGCCGGAGATTTTGTTAGGGGCTCTAACGGCAAAAAGCCCGATTCGCTTGTGTTTGTACCACCAAATTTCTATAGGTTCGTCAAATCAGCCGTCGCCAAATCAGGTCCGCGTCAAGCGGCAGGCCCGGCATCGCCCCTTCCGCAAGACGAGTAAAAGCAGCGTTCATGCCCACACTCTATCATCACCCGATGTCTTCCGCTTCGCGCTTCGTCCGCTTGATACTGGCGGAATATGGCTTCCAGACGGAGCTTGCCGAAGAAGCGCCGTGGGAAAACCGACGCGATTTCCTGGCCCTCAACCCGGCCGGAACCCTGCCTGTCTATGTCGACGACAGCATGCGGGCGCTCTGTGGCGCGAGCATCATTTCCGAATATCTCGACGAGACCCACGGCGTGCTGAAGCGCGATCGCCGGCTGCTTGCCGAAGACCCTTTTCAACGCGCGGAAATCCGCCGGCTGACAGAGTGGTTCCTGCAGAAGATGGAGCAGGACGTGACACGCCCGCTGGTGCGTGAACGGATCTTCAAGCTGCAGATGACCTCGGATCAGGGCGGCGGCCCGCCGGACAGCAAGATCTTGCGCAATTCGCGCGCCAACATCCGCCAGCACATGAAATATCTCTCCTGGCTTGCGGGTTCACGCACCTATCTCGCCGGCGACCGCCTCAGCTATGCCGACCTTGCCGCCGCTGCGATGATCTCGGTGCTCGACTATATGGGCGAGATCAACTGGGCGGACGCGCCGCAGGCCAAGGACTGGTACCAGCGGCTGAAATCCCGCCCCTCCTTCCGCCCGCTGCTCGCCGAGCGCGTGCGCGGCGTCACCCCGGTCTCGCATTACGCGGACCTCGACTTCTGAGGACGGACACATGTCGGGCGACGAGAGGATCCGGCGCCGCCTGACCGACTTCGTCAAGGCGGAGGCCGCCGACAAGGGCTTCGATCTCTGTCGCATCACCGGCCCCGATTCCATTCCGCAGGCGCCCGCCCGGCTCGCCGATTTTCTCGCCGCCGGCTATCACGGCACCATGGAGTGGATGGCAGAGACGGAAGCCCGCCGCGCCGATCCGCGCGTGCTGTGGAGCGACGTGCGCTCCGTCATCCTGTTCGGCATGAACTACGGCCCGGAGCACGATCCGCGCGACGTGCTCGACAAGCCGGACCGGGCGGCGATCTCGGTTTACGCACAGAACCGCGACTATCACGACATCATCAAGGGCAAGCTCAAGGAAGTGGCGACGCGGTTTGCGGCGCGCGGCGGGGCGGATGTCAAAGTCTTCGTCGACACGGCGCCGGTGATGGAAAAGCCGCTGGCGGCCGCTGCCGGGCTTGGCTGGCAGGGCAAACACACCAATCTCGTCAGCCGCACGCACGGCTCCTGGCTCTTTCTCGGCAGCCTGTTCACCACCGCCGACCTCTTCCGCGACGAGCCGGAGCGCGACCATTGCGGTTCCTGCCGTGCCTGCCTCGACGCCTGCCCGACGGATGCCTTTCCGGCCCCCTACAAGATCGATGCGCGGCGCTGCATCTCCTACCTCACCATCGAGCACAAGGGGCCGATCGAGCCGGAATTCCGGGAAAAAATCGGCAACCGCATTTATGGCTGCGACGATTGCCTGGCCGCCTGCCCCTGGAACAAGTTCGCCGCCAGCGCTTCCGAAATGAAGCTCAAGGCGCGCGAGGAGCTGAAGGCGCCGGCGATTGCCGACCTGCTGGCATTGGACGATCCCGGCTTCCGCGTGCATTTCTCCGGTTCGCCCGTCAAGCGCATCGGCCGCGACCGCTTCGTGCGCAATGTGCTGATCGCCGCCGGCAATTCCGGCGACCGCAGCCTGATCGACCGATGTGTCCTGCTTGCCGACGATGCCGCGCCGGTGGTGCGGGGCATGGCCGCATGGGCGCTCTCGCGCCTCATGACCGCTGGTGAATTCGAAGAATTTGCGGCAGGAAGGGCGTACGACGCGGACGCGGATGTGCGCGCGGAATATGAAAGAGCGAAGGCGGACTGTCGATGACGCATCTCCTGATCCTTGGCGCCGGTTTTTCCGGCAAGGCCATCGGCGACGTTTTCAGGGAGGCCGGCTTTTCCGTTTCCGGCACGACGCGCTCCGCCGAAAAAGCAGAGGGTCTGCGCACCCTTGGCATTGAGCCTATACTCTATGACGGTGGCACGATCTCGGAAGCGCTTGCCGCCGACATGGCGCGCGCCAGCCATGTCGTGCAGTCGATCGCACCCGGCAAGGATGGCGATCCGCTGTTTCGCGCCGGCAGCCCCGCGCTGTCCGTCCTGATGCCGAAGCTCGAATGGGCCGGCTATCTCTCCACCGTCGGCGTCTATGGCGATCACAAGGGCGCCTGGGTCACCGAGGACACGGAACTGAACCCCGTGTCCGCCCGCTCGGTCGAGCGGGTCGAGGCGGAGAACCATTGGCTCGACTTCGGCAAGGCCTCCGGCCTGCCCGTCGCCGTGCTGCGCCTTGCCGGCATCTACGGGCCGGGACGCAATGCGTTGCGCAACATGGAGGACGGCACCGCCCGCCGCCTCATCAAGCCGGACCAGGTGTTCAATCGCATCCGTGTGGAAGATATCGGCCGCTCGGCGCTGTTCCTTGCGGGCAAGCGCCTGGGCGGCGTCTGGAACATCACCGACCACGAGCCCGGCCCGCCGCAGGACGTGGTTGCCGAGGCCGCCCGGCTGATGGGCCTGCCGGTGCCGCCGGATATTCCGTTCGAGACGGCGGAACTTTCCCCCATGGCGCGGTCTTTCTATGGAGAGAACAAGCGCGTTTCGAACGCAAAGCTGCGTGCTGCCGGCTTCGAATTCCGCTTCCCGAACTATCGCCAATCGCTCGCCGACCTCTGGTCCTCCGGGCGCTGGCGCGGCTGAGGGAGGCGTGCCGGCAGCCCCGACTTTTGCGCTTTTATACAACCATAAATTTACTTGCCCCAATTTTGCCGCCGGATTCATGCGCAGCGATAGCTAATATTGAAAGTTTTTTCCGAAAATTTGCACGATCCCCGCACAAGCATTCCAGCTTTACAGTCGATCCAGTTTAGCGACTGATTCGGAAGCATTTTTCTTGTCACGTTAACGAAGATGAAAAATCCATCGTGGGCGATGGACTGTATATCCTGATGGCCTTTGACAGAATTGCGGCCGGTTGAGGCACGTTTTCGCCACTTTTGCTTCCTCATAGGGCGAGCATAGCAGCGGAAATTCACAACTTGCCCGGAAGGTCATCCGAACATGGTGCTCAAACTCTCCAGTGTGGCTCTTGCCTCCCTCGTCGCCGCCTCCTCCACCTTCGTTACCTTCACGGATGCTCAGGCGGCCGGTTGCGGTCGCGCTTCCTGGTATGCGCTGCACTCGCGCACCGCCTCCGGCGAGCGCATGAACCCGAACCTCATGACGGCCGCCCATCGCAGCCTGCGCTTCGGCACCAAGGTGAAGGTCACCAACGCCAACAACGGCAAGAGCGTCGTGGTGCGCATCAACGATCGCGGCCCATTCATCCGCGGCCGCGTGCTCGATCTGTCCAAGGCCGCCGCCTCCAACATCGGAATGATCCGCTCCGGCCACGCCAAGATCTGTTTCGAGGTCATCGGCTAAGTCAGCCTCCAGGTTTCTTTGTTTCGTTTGTCTTTCCGGGAAAACCGGTTCCCACTTTTCCCTGACAAACTCTAATCTGACCGCGCCGGCTTGCTCTCGGCGCGTTCCGCCGCTACCACGACGCAAAACGGAGTAAACCTATGCGATTGGGTGGGCGGCTTTCGGGAGCCATCGAGGTTCTGACGGATATCGAGACGCGGCGGCGCCCCGTCGCCGATGCGCTCAAGGACTGGGGTCTCTCCCATCGCTTCGCCGGCTCCGGCGACCGCGCCGCGATCGGCAACATCGTCTATGACGCGCTGCGCATGAAACTATCGCACGCCTATCTGATGGACGACGACAGCCCCACGGCCCTCGGTTACGCCGTGCTGCTGCGCCAATGGGGCCTGACGCCCGAGGCGATCGCCGCCGAACTCGACGGCGACCGGTTTGCCCCGGAACTGTTGTCCGAAGACAAGCTTGCCGCCTTCCGCGCCCGCAACCTCGATGAGGCGGCGCCGCATGTGCAGGGCGACATCCCGGAATGGATCCAGCCGTCCTTCGAGCAAAACTTTTCCGACAAATGGCTGGACGAGGCCAAGGCGCTGGCCGGCCGCCCGACGCTGGACCTGCGCGCCAACACGCTGAAGGCGGGCCGCGACAAGGTGCTGAAGGCGCTGGAGCGCAGCGCCGCCGTCGCCTCCCCCATTGCCCGCCAGGGCATCCGCATTCCCGCCGGCGAAGGTCCGTCGCGCCTGCCGAACGTCACCGCCGACCTCGCCTTCCAGAAGGGCTGGTTCGAGGTGCAGGACGAAGGCTCGCAGATCGTCGCCGATCTCGTGCTGCCGCAGGAGGGCGAGCAGGTGCTCGATTTCTGTGCCGGCGGCGGCGGCAAGACGCTCGCCATGGCGGCCGCGATGAACAACAAGGGCCAGGTGCACGCCTACGACACCGACCGCAAGCGCCTCGCCCCGATCATCGAGCGGCTGAAGCGCGCCGGCACCCGCAACGTCCAGGTGCACCAGGACATCACGAGCCTCGCCGCCCTTACGGGCCGCTTCGACCGCGTGCTGGTCGACGCGCCCTGCACCGGCACCGGCACCTGGCGCCGGCGGCCGGACACCAAGTGGCGCCTCACGGAAAAGAACCTGGAAGAACGCCTTGGCCAGCAGCAGGAGGCACTTGCCAATGCGAGCGTGTTCGTGCGTCCCGGCGGCTCGCTGCTCTACGTCACCTGTTCGATCCTGCCGCAGGAAAACGAAAACCAGGTCCATGCTTTCTGCGAGAACAACCCGGAATTCGAGATCCTTTCGGCCGCCAAGGCCTGGCAGGACCTGTTCGGCACCGACAAGCCGCAGCCATGGTCGACGGATAAGAAGACGGTGACGCTGACGCCAGCCTCCACCGATACGGACGGCTTCTTCTTCTGCGTGATGGGCCGCCGGGCCTGACGGCTGCGGCGTCCCCACTGTTGCGCTCTGTCAAATGTGTGGAACAGCTTGAAACCGTTCTAAACTATACACTTTGACACCAGTTTTTATTTGGTCCATGACAATAACGCCTGAATAAACCCGGGTCCGGCCTGCCTGCCGGTCCATCCGGGCGACGGACGCCAGGGAGGCGTGCCGCCACGTCCGGTGTCGGGGGACACATCGAACAGGACACCAGGAGACGTCATGACCACATCCTTCCTTCGCGCGGCTGCCTTTGTGCTTGCTGCCGCGACGTCGAGCCTTGCCATCGGCACCGCCCATGCGGCGGCCGATCCGGCTGCGATCGTCAAGCACTATGCTGACATTGCCCATGCCAAATATTCCGACTCGCTGGCGGCCGCCAAGGCGCTCGACGCGGCGGTCGACGCGCTTGTCGCCACGCCGAGCGACGAGACGCTGAAGGCCGCGCGTGAAGCGTGGCTGAAGTCCCGCGTGCCCTACCAGCAGACGGAAGCCTACCGCTTCGGCAACCCGCTCGTCGACGACTGGGAAGGCAAGGTCAATGCCTGGCCGCTCGACGAAGGCCTGATCGACTATGTCGACCCGAGCTACGGCACGGAAAGCGACGAGAACGCGCTGTTCGTCGGCAATGTCATCGCCAATCCGAAGCTGGAAATCGGCGGCAAGACGATCGACGCCACCACGATCACGCCGGCCGTGCTGCAGGAACTGCACGAGGCGGGCGAAGTCGAGGCGAACGTCGCGACCGGCTACCACGCCATCGAATTCCTGCTGTGGGGCCAGGACCTGAACGGCACCGGCAAGGGCGCGGGCAACCGCCAGGCCTCGGACTATGACAAGGCCAATTGCACCAACGGCAATTGCGACCGCCGCGGCGCCTACCTGAAGGCCGCCTCGTCGCTGCTCGTCACCGACCTCGAAGAGATGGTCGCCGCCTGGGCGCCAGAAGGCGACGCCACCAAGAACGTGACCGCCGATCCAAAGGCCGGCATCACGGCCATGCTGACCGGCATGGGCTCGCTCTCCTATGGCGAACTGGCCGGCGAGCGCATGAAGCTCGGCCTGCTGCTGCACGATCCGGAAGAAGAGCACGATTGCTTCTCCGACAACACGCACAACTCGCATTACTACGACGTCGTCGGCATCCAGACCGTCTATACGGGCGAATATACCCGGGCCGACGGCTCGAAACTGACCGGCCCGTCGCTTTCGGAACTGGTCGCGGAAAAGGACGCCGCGATCGACACCGAGATGAAGGCGAAGCTCGATGCGAGCCATGCGGCCTTCAAGGCATTGGTGGATCGTGCCGAAGGCGGCGAGGCCTATGACCAGATGATCGGCGAAGGCAATGTCGAGGGCAACAAGGTCGTCCAGACCGCCATCGACACCCTGATCGACCAGACGAAGACGATCGAGCGCGTCATTGCGTCGCTCGATATCGGCAAGATCGAGCTTGAAGGCTCCGACAGCCTGGATAATCCTAACGCTGTCTTCCAATGATAGAAGGCGGGCCGCGTCTTTAGCATGCGGCCCGATTTCGCAATGACAGAACGCCCCGCCCGTCGTCTGCTCGCGGTTTTCGCCGCGGTCTCCGTCGTGGCGGGCGTTTTTGTCCTGGGGAAGGCCTATTCCGCCGACCAGGGTCGTGACGACCTCTCGGAGACGGATCGGAAACGCGTCGCTGCCGTGACGCGGCTCACCACGGATTTTTCGGCGGCCGAACAGTACGAGGCAATGTCCGGGGGCGCGGCAACCTCGCTTGCCTCGGTCAACCTGAACAGCTTTTCGCATTTTTCGGAAAATATCAGCTTTGCCGAGGAAGAGACCTTCAAGCTCGGCAATGCGCTGTTCCAGAAACTCTGGGTGTCTTCACCCTCCTCCACGCAGGCCTCCGACGGCCTTGGGCCGCTCTACAACGCGCGTTCCTGCCAATCCTGTCACATCAAGGACGGCCGGGGACATCCGCCGGAGGGTACCGCCGAGGCGACCTCGATGTTCCTGCGCCTGGCGCGCGCCGCCGTGACGCCCGAGGAAGAAGCGGCGCTCGAAAATTTCAGCGAGATGAGCCTGCCGGACCCGATCTACGGCCGCCAGTTGCAGGACCTCGCCGTCCCCGGCCTGAAGGCCGAGGGGCGCATGGTGATCGATTATACCGAGGAAGCCGTGACGCTTGCCGGCGGCGAGGTCGTGATGCTGCGCCGGCCGATCTATTCCGTCGCCGACCTCGCCTATGGCGACCTCGACAGGACGACGACGCTCTCGCCGCGCGTCACCCAGCCGATGCTCGGCCTCGGCCTCGTCCAGGCGATCCACGAGGCGGACATTCTGGCCCTTGCCGACCCGGAGGATGCGGACGGCGACGGCATCAGCGGCAAGGCGGCCGTGGCGATCGATCCCAAGACCGGCAAAAAGACGCTCGGCCGCTTCGGCTGGAAAGCGCAATCCGCCTCCGTGCGCCGGCAGAGCGCCGATGCCTTCGCCCACGATATCGGCATTTCGACGCCGGAAGTGCCGCTGCATCAGGGTGATTGCATGCCGGCCCAGACCGCCTGCCTGGAGCGCCCGAATGGCGTGCAGGCGCGGCTTGGCGACGTGGAAGCGCCGCCGCCGATCATGGATCTCGTCACCTTCTACGCGGAAAACCTTGCCGTGCCGGCGCGGCGCAAGGCGAGTTTTGCCGAGACGCTTGCGGGAAAACGCGTCTTCTACGAGACCGGCTGCACCAGCTGTCACCAGCCGAAATTCGTGACCCGGCGCGATGCCGGAAACAAGGCCCATGCCTTCCAACTCATCTGGCCCTATTCCGATTTCCTGCTGCACGACATGGGCGAAGGCCTTGCCGACGGGCAGGCGGTCGGGGTTGCGAGCGGCCAGGAATGGCGCACGCCGCCGCTCTGGGGCATAGGCCTTACAAAAACCGTCAACGGCCATACGTTCTTCCTGCATGACGGGCGCGCCCGCAACCTCACCGAGGCCATTCTCTGGCACGGCGGCGAGGCAAAGACGGCGCGCGACCGCTTCGCCACGCTGGAAAAACAAGACCGCGACGCCCTTCTGACCTTCCTGGAGAGCCTTTAGATGATCCGGCGTCCCTCTTTCCATCGCTTGGCTTCGCTTTTCGAAAGAATCGTGACCGCCTTTGGCGAAGTGCACCCCCCTCTGCCCTGCCGGGCATCTCCCCCTCAAGGGGGGAGATCGGCAAGGGGCAGGAACGTCGCTCGGACGGCACTGTCGAGAATGGGTGCAACGATGCTCCGTCCAATCTCCCCCCTTGAGGGGGAGATGCCCGGCAGGGCAGAGGGGGGATCGCGACGACTGCATACTTTGCTTCTGACCACCGGTCTGATGCTCTCCGTAACTTTCCCGGCCTTCGCCCAGGAGAGCAGCACGCCCGTGCCGCCGGAGCTGACGGAACAGATCGTTACCGGCATCATGACGCGCGCCGTCGACGACGTCATCCGCCCCGGCTACCGGACCTTCCAGGCCTCTGCCGGCAAGCTGGCGGAGGCGACCGGCGCCTTCTGCAAGGCGCCGTCCGACGCCAGCCGCAAGGCCGTCGACGATGCGTTCCGCCAGGCGGTCACCGACTGGGGGCATATCGAGATCGTGCGCATCGGCCCCGTGATCGACGACAACCGCTTCGAGCGCATCCTGTTCTACCCCGACCGCAAGGGCACCGGCCTGAAACAGGTGCAGGCGGCTCTCCGGAAGCAGGAGGAGAAGGACACCGACGCCGCGACGATGGGCGGCAAGAGCGTCGCGATCCAGGGTTTTGGCGCCATCGAATTCGCGCTCTACGGTACGGGCGCCGAGACGCTGATGGACAAGCCGGACGGCTTCCGCTGCCGCTATGCCGCCGCCGTCGCCACCCATATCGAGACGACGGCCGGTGAGCTCGTGGCGGCCTGGGACGCGCCGGATGGCGTGCAGAACGACTGGAAACATCCCGGTCCGCAAAATCCCGTTTTCCGCACCGGCCGCGAGGCGATCACCGCGCTGCTCGGCATTCTTGTGCACGGCGCGGAGGCGGTGCGCGACCAGCGCATCGAAACCTTCTATCGCAATGGTGGCATCGCGCGGCCGAAATCGGCGGTGTTCTGGCGCTCCGGCAACACCTGGACGTCGATTTCCGCCAATATCGAAGGCCTGAAAGTGCTGTTCGACACGTCCGGCATGCGGGAGCTCGTCGATCCGAATTTCGCATCGATCAACGACAATATCGACTTCGTGCTGAAATCGCTCGGCCACATCGCCCCGATGGTCGATCCGGACGTGGAAAAGGCCGTCTCGACGCCGGAAGAGCAGCAGAAGATCAATTTCCTCCTCGTCAACACGCGCGACCTGATCCTGCGCCTCGACGCCGGCTATGGCGGCGCCATCGGGCTCGGCTCCGGCTTCTCCTTCTCGGACGGCGACTGATGCGGGGCGCCGGCGTCCATAGCGCACTTCTCGACCGGCGCAGCTTCCTGCGCATGGCGGGGGCTGCCTGGATCGCGTCGCTCGATGCCCGCCAATCCTTCGCGCTGTCGCGCACCGACGCCGTCTTCGCCTCGGGCTACCGGGATCGCGACGGCAGCTTCGGTATCGCCGTGCTTGCGGAAGATGGCGCGGTCATCGACAGGACGCCGCTACCCGCCCGCAGCCACGGCATGGCCTTTTCGCCCGCGACCGGTCATCTCGTCGCCTTCGCAAGGCGGCCGGGCACTTTTGCGCTGGTGATCGACCGAACCGGCAAGGCAGCCCCCGTGACGATCGCCGCCGCCGAGGACCGGCATTTCTTCGGCCATGGCTGCTTTTCGCCGGACGGCCGGCTGCTCTATGCCAGCGAGAACGATTTCGACGCCAATCGCGGCGTGATCGGCCTCTACGATGCGCGCGAAAACTATCGCCGCATCGGCGAATATGCGACCTACGGCATCGGCACGCACGATCTTTCGGTCAGCGATGACGGCCGGATGCTGATCGCCGCCAATGGCGGTATCGAGACCCATCCGGATTTCGGCCGCACCAAGCTCAATCTCGACCATATGGAGCCGTCGCTGGCGCTCATCGATGCCGCGACCGGCGCGCTCATCGAGCGCCACACGCTGCCGGAAAAACTCCGCCAGCTTTCCACCCGCCATATCGACCTCGACGACAAGGGCCGCATCTGGTTCGCCTGCCAATATGAAGGCCCGCGCAACGACCTGCCGCCGCTCGTCGGCTCTTTCGGCAAGGGCGAGGACCTGCATTTCGTGTCTCTCCCCGAAGAAACCATCATCGGCCTTGCCAACTATGTCGGCGCCATCGCCGTCAACCGCCGCGAAAACCTCGTCGGCCTCACCTCGCCGAACGGCGGGCGCTTCGTCGTGCTCGATGCGAAGACCGGCCGCGTGTTGCGCGAAGAGACCGTCACGGATGCCGCCGGCATCGCGGCCGGACCGCACGGTTTTGCCGTCTCCTCCTATGACGGCCGCTTTGCCGGACGCCGCGCGGATATCGCCTGGGACCAGCATATCGCCAGCCTGCGCCGATGACCGCACCCTCTGGACGGCAGCACACGGCGCGCTAGTTCCAGGCGCATGAACAACAAGCCCCTCGTCTATCTCGCCTTCATCATCCTCGTCCTCGGCGGCGGCCTCATTATCGGCGCCAACAACGTGCCCGGCGACTGGTATCAGTCGCTGGCAAAACCCTCGTTCAATCCGCCGAACTGGGTTTTCGCACCCGTCTGGAGCATCCTCTACGTCATCATCGGCGTGGTCGGTGCCCGCATCTGGCTGTCGCCGCTGCGCCGCTCGATCGCGATGCGCCTGTGGTTTGCGCAACTGGTCTTCAACTTCGCCTGGTCGCCCGCCTTCTTCGGCCTGCAGGACCCGATGTCGGCGATGATCATCATCCTCGGGCTGCTGGTCTGCGTCGTGGGCTTCATCCTGGTCTCCTGGCGGCAGGATCGGACGGCGGCGCTGCTCTTCCTGCCCTATCTCGCCTGGGTCGCCTTCGCGACGGCGCTGAACGCGGCAATTCTCGCGCTGAACTGAAAGACGCTTGCAGTGCAGCAAGCGCCATGCAAACGTCGGCGACTTTCGCTCCAGGCCGGCGTACCGGCAGACATGTGTGCACCATGACCGATTTCCAGCCGGCCGATTTCGCCGGCCGCATCACCCGAAGTTTCGCGCGCCAGCCCGCGATGGCGCTGATCGGCGCCGAGCTGACCCGCGTCGAGCACGGCACAGTGGAGATCGAGCTGCCCTTCGACGAGAAGCTGACGCAGCAGCACGGTTTCCTCCATGCCGGCATCATTTCCGCCGCCCTCGACGCCGCCTGCGGCTATGCCGCCTATTCGGTGATCGATGCCGATGCCTCGATCCTGACGATCGAGTTCAAAGTCAACCTGATGTCGCCGGGGCGCGGCGAGCGTTTCCTGTTCCGCGGCGAGGTCACCAAGCCCGGCTCCAACATCATCGTTGCCGACGGGCGCGGCTATGCCATTTCCGACGGGCCGGCAAAGCTCGTCGCCTCCATGACGGGCACGATGATGGTGGTGCGCGGCCGGCAGGACATCGCCGAATGAGCGTCACCCTCAAGACCGTCGGCAGCCACCGCATCCTCTATGTCATGGCCGTCGACGCCGAATACGGCCCGCACCTCAAGGCCCGCATCACACCCTTCATGACCGGCGTCGGCCCCGTGGAGGCCGCCGTGCAACTGACGCTGGCGCTCAGCCACCTGGAATCCGAGGCGCAGCTGCCCGATTTCGTCGTCTCGCTCGGCTCCGCCGGATCGGCGACGCTGGAACAGACCGGCGTCTACCAGGCGATATCGGTCTCCTACCGCGACATGGACGCCTCGCCGCTCGGCTTCACCAGGGGCGCCACGCCCTTCCTCGACCTGCCGGTGGAGGTAAAACTGCCCGTCCGCATTCCCGGCATCCCGGAAGCCCGGCTCTCGACCGGCGCGAACATCGTCTCCGGCCCGGCCTATGCCGATATCGACGCGGACATGGTGGAGATGGAAACCTTTGCCGAACTGCGCGCCTGCCAGGCTTTCGGCGTGCGGCTGATCGGGCTGCGCGGCATTTCCGACGGCAAGGCCGAGCTCACCCATATCGGCGACTGGACGGAATACCTGCATGTGATCGACGAGAAGCTCGCCGCCGCCGTCGACACCTTGGAAGCAGCCATCGCCAGCGGCACGATCGTGCGCAACGGCTGAAAATCCGGCCGTCCCCCGGTTGCGCGCCGCGAGGTTTTTCATTAAAGGCTCGCCATGACCCAGACAGCTCATCCCGACAGCGTTCTCATCATCGATTTCGGCAGCCAGGTGACCCAGCTCATCGGGCGGCGCGTGCGCGAAGCAGGCGTCTATTGCGAGATCATCCCCTTCCAGTCGGCGGAAGAAGCCTTCCACCGTATGCAGCCGAAGGCGATCATCTTCTCCGGCGGCCCCGCCTCGGTTCTGGACCACGGCAGCCCCCGCGCACCGCAGATCGCCTTCGATTCCGGCCTCCCGATCCTCGGCATCTGCTACGGCCAGCAGACGCTGGCAACCCAGCTCGGCGGCACCGTCGAAGGCGGCCATGCCCGCGAATTCGGTCGCGCCGATGTCGAGATCCTTAAAAGCAGCCCGCTGTTCGACGGTTTCTGGGAGGTCGGCCAAAAATATCCGGTCTGGATGAGCCACGGCGACCGCGTCACCGTCGCGCCCGAAGGCTTCGAGATCATCGGCACCTCGGAAAACGCCCCCTTCGCCATCTGCGTCAACGAGGCGAAGCGCTACTACACGACCATGTTCCACCCGGAAGTGGTGCACACGCCCGATGGCGCCAAGCTGCTCTCCAACTTCGTGCACAAGATCGCCGGCATCAAGGGCGACTGGTCGATGTCGGCCTATCGTGCCCGCGCCGTGGAAGCCATCCGTGAGCAGGTCGGCGACAAGCGCGTCATCTGCGCCCTTTCGGGCGGCGTCGACAGTTCCGTTGCCGCGCTCCTCATCCATGAGGCGGTCGGCGCGCAGCTCACCTGCATCCTCGTCGACCATGGCCTGATGCGCAAGAACGAAGCGGCCGATGTTGTCGCCATGTTCCGCGAGCACTACAACCTGCACCTCATCCATGTCGACGCCGTCGATCGTTTTGTCGGCGAGCTGGAAGGCGTCTCCGACCCGGAAACCAAGCGCAAGATCATTGGCCGCCTGTTCATCGAGGTGTTCGAGGACGAGGCCAAAAAACTCGGCGGCGCGGAATTCCTCGCCCAGGGTACGCTCTATCCGGACGTCATCGAAAGCGTGTCGTTTACCGGCGGCCCCTCGGTCACCATCAAGTCGCACCACAATGTCGGCGGCCTGCCGGACCGCATGAACATGAAGCTGGTGGAGCCGCTGCGCGAGCTCTTCAAGGACGAGGTGCGCGTGCTCGGCCGCGAACTCGGCCTGCCCGACTCATTCATCGGCCGCCACCCTTTCCCGGGTCCGGGCCTCGCTATCCGCTGCCCGGGCGGCATCACCCGCGACAAGCTGGAGATTCTGCGCGAAGCAGACGCCATCTATCTCGACGAGATCCGCAAGGCCGGCCTCTACGACAAGATCTGGCAGGCCTTCGCCGTGCTGCTCCCCGTCCAGACCGTCGGCGTCATGGGCGACGGCCGCACCTACGAATTCGTCTGCGCGCTGCGCGCCGTCACCTCCGTCGACGGCATGACCGCAGACTTCTACCACTACGACATGAACTTCCTCGGCCGCGCCGCGACCCGCATCATCAACGAAGTCCGCGGCATCAACCGCGTCGTGTATGACGTGACGAGCAAGCCGCCGGGCACAATCGAGTGGGAATGATTTTGGCAGGCCGCGCGATACTATGACCGTTTGGCGCGGCCTTGCCCTGCCCTGCGCAGATAGAGAATCTGGGCGGTCAAGCCGACGATGAGAAGCGCCAGCAGCGTGCCCTGAGCTCCGAGAAGCAGCGGTGATTTCAGATCGGTGACCAGCGGGTGGCCGTCCGGGACGCGGCGCAGGATTTCCGTGACGGTCGGCAGCATCAGAAGAAAGACGCTGAGCGTCAGACAGATGATTTCAATATACCTGGCTGCGGGTGACGGCCGCAGAACGCGTTCGGCGCCATAACCTGCCAGCAGCAGCAGGATCGTCGCGATGCCGATGCCGTAGCTGACCGGCTGATGCGCGACCAGGAACACGGTCGCGGCACCGATCAGCATGGACACAAGATAGAGAGCGCCCAATCCGGACCTCGGAACGATACGGCCATGCCGTGCGATCATGTAAAGGGCGGCAGGGATGGCTGGCAGGCTGCCGATCGTGTGGACCCAGCCAAGGGTGGAAATTCCGAACATGGACATGACCTTTCTCGTCAAATGGACGATGTGAGCTTTGCGAAAGAGAAGCTATCTACTAGTTGATAGGCTGCGAGGGCGTATAGGCGTCCGTCGGCGGAGCTCCGGTTTCAGGCAGCGATGCGGTCCAGCAACGGCTTTGTTATCACGCCAAAAATGGTGGCGTCGCCATAGGCGCGCGCCGAAAGCATCGCGCCGTGCACGGTCGCCATGAGCATTTCGGCGTTTTCCCTGGCGGTCCCGGGCGGAGCGAAACGGCCTTCTGCAATGCCGCGCTCCAGGACGGATGTGAGCCACTCCGAGAGCGTTCGAAAATGCCCGCGCACTTCGAGCGCGACATCTTCGGGAAGGACCTGGATCTCACTGGCCAGCAGGGCGCAGACGCAGAATGGGTGTGAAGCGTCAGTAATACACGCCTCCCAATATCCGATGTAGGCACGAAGTTGATCGAGCGGATCGGGAACATTGCGTTCCAGTGCGGCGATCCCCGCTTCTCCCTCCTCCCGGTACTGCCTGACGACGGTGCGGACGAGATCCGATTTGGCGGGAAAATGATGATGGATGCTGGCCTTGCGAAGGCCGACGACGCTGGAAATATCGGCATAACTGAAGCTGTTGTAGCCACCCTTGATAATCAGGGCGCGGGCGCAGCTGACAATGTCTTCGGCTTTGGTCGATACGTTTCCCATATCGAAAAACTACCAACTAGTAGGCAGATAGTCAAGGCGGATGATTTCGAACAGCCGTGCTCAAAACCCGAAAGAGTGTTGCGCCGGTTCGGGCGGCGCGAAGGAAATCCCTTCCAGCGCCAGCATCTTCAGCTTGGATGAGGCGCCGCCCGGGGCGGAGAAGCCGCCGACCTTGCCGCCAGCGGCGAGCACACGGTGGCAGGGAATGATGAGGGCGACGGGGTTCTTTGCCATGGCCTGACCCACCTCGCGCGCCATTTCGGGGCCTGCACCGAGGTCGCGGGCGATCGTGCCGTAGGTCGTCGTCTCGCCCCAGGAGACACGGCGCGCGGCATCGTAGATCGCGCGGAAGAACGCGCTCTGGCCGGCAAGGTCGAGCGGGACTTTCGAAAAATCCGCCTGCTCGCCGGCGAAGTAGCGTTTGACGGCCTCGACCGTCTCGGCGATCGCTGGCGGCGGGTCGTCGGCCTCCGCCTCGGGCAGGTGGCGCAGCAGGAGGTGGCGCGTGGTGGCGGCATCGTCACCCGGCAGTTGGAAGCGCACGACGCCAGCGGCCGTCCAGGCGATGCCGCAGGGACCGCCGTCGGTGTCGAAGATTAGAAAATGGGTCTTGCCGGGCATGATCGGCTCCTCCGTTCCCGTTTCGTCACAAGATCGGGCTTTGCCCGCCCGCTTTCAACCCGTTTCTTGCCGGGACTTGCGTCATCCGCCGGCAATTCGCATAAACCGTCGCAAAAACCTTTTAGCGAGGAAACGACGTGGAGCATTCGGAGATCATCATCGGCGGCGATACCACAGGCATCGAATGGCGCCTGCCCGTCTTCCGCTTCAAGGGCAGCGATGCGAAGGCGCCGTCCGTCTATATCCAGGCGGCGCTGCACGCCAACGAGCTGCCGGGTACGGCGCTCACGCACTTTCTGCTGGAAATGCTGCGAAAGGCGGAAGCCGACGGTGCGATCCGCGGCGACATTACCGTGATCCCGCAGGCCAACCCGATCGGGCTTGCGCAATCGCATTTCGGCGAGATGCAGGGCCGGTTCGAGCTTGGCTCGCGCACCAATTTCAACCGCGACTTCCCGCTGATCGCGCTCGCCGAGCGCGAGACGCTTTTGGAAAATCTCGACCGCCGCAGCGCTGCCGACCGGTTGAAGCGCACGCTCCTGCACACGGCACTCGGCGCCGATCTCGTGATCGACCTGCACTGCGACGACGAATCCCTGCAATATGCCTATATCGATGATGCCTTCTGGCCTGAGGCGGCCGACCTTGCTTGCGCGCTCGACATGCAGGCCGTGTTTCTCTCCGATGGCGAAAGCAGCGCTTTCGAGGAGGCCGTCGGCCATGCCTTCAAGCACCAGGGCGGCGACAAGCTGAAAACTGTGCCTGGCCGTCTCGCGGTGACCGTCGAACTGCGCGGCCGGCGCGATGTCTATCCGGACATAGCGAAGGCGGATGCGGCGGGCCTGTGGCAGTTCCTCGCCGGCCGCGGCGTCGTGTCCGATCCAAGTTACCGGGCTAAGGACTATGCCGGCCCGGCCATCCCGCTCGACAATATTGAGATGGTACGCGCGCCGGAACCGGGCACGGTGCTCTTCCACCGCGACATCGGCGAAACGGTGAAGGCCGGCGACCTGCTGGCGACACTGATCACCCGGCCCGGGCAGCCGGACGGCACGCTTTCGGTGAAGGCGGGCCATGACGGGCTGATCGCCACTCGCACCTCTGCCCGTTATGCCCGACGCGGCGAGGACCTGATGAAGATCGCCTGCCACGAGGCGACCCGAAAGGACCGCAAGCCGGGCACGCTGGAGGACTGAGCGAGAATCTTCCGAATGGGTGCCGTTACCTCTCGCATTCGCATCGCCCAACGCAATATATAGTGGCGGCAGAATAGGTTGCCGCCTTTGCATGGTCCGCACGCAGCATGTTTGAGACGTTTTCCACCTACTGGCCGCATATCCTCGTCGCGCTCTCGATCATCCTCGGCGTGCCGGCCGCCATTCACGCCACCATGACGAAGGAAGAGGTGCGCGCGGCGATCGGCTGGGTCGGCGTCATCATGCTGTCGCCGGTCGTCGGCCCGCTCATCTATGCCATCGGCGGGGTGAACCGCATCCGCCGCAAGACGCTGAACCTCAGCCGTGAGGGGCTGCTGGCCAGCGGCTGGAACCACAGGGCGGAATACGACGTCTCGAACGAGCATATGCAGGTGACCTATGGCGGGGCGCTTGCCGCCATGCAGCGGCTCGGCGACACAGTCGGGCGCTGCAAGCTCACCTCCGGTAACCGCATCAGGATTCTCTCGACCGGCGACGAGGCCTATGCGGCGATGCTCGCCGCCATCGATGCCGCGCAACACTCGATCCTGCTCGAAACCTATATTTTCGACCGCGACCAGGCCGGTGAGCGCTTCGTGGCTGCACTCTCGGCGGCGGTGCGCCGTGGCGTCGAGGTGCGCGTGCTGATCGACGCCGTCGGCGCACGCTATTCCATCCCCTCGATCGTTTCCGAGCTGCAACGCGCGAACGTGCCGACGGATGTGTTCAACGGCAACATCGTCATGGGCCTGCGCCTGCCCTATGCGAACCTGCGCACCCACCGCAAGATCATCATCGTCGATGGCAGCATCGCGTTTACCGGCGGGCTCAACATCCGCGCCGGCTTCTGCGCCGAATTTTCCGGCGATGCGGCGGCGCTGGACACGCATTTCCGCATCACCGGCCCCATTGTCAGCGATCTTTTCCGCATCGCCTATGAGGACTGGCGCTTTTCCGGCGGCGAGGAGCTCGCGGGCGAGGCCTGGCAGATCGCCGCGCCGCCGGATGCGCCGGACAGCGGCATGCTCGCCCGCGTCGTGCCCTCCGGCCCGGACAAGAGCCTGGAAACCAACCACCGCATGCTGATGGGCGCCGTCTCGGTCGCCAAGAAGCATATCCGCATCATGTCGCCCTATTTCCTGCCCGACCGCGAACTGATCAGCGCGATCGTCACGGCGGCGCGGCGCGGGGTGGAAATCGACATCGTCGTGCCGTCCGCCAACAACCTGAAGCTCGTCGACCTCGCCATGACCGCGCAGTTCGACCAGATGCTGAAATATGGCTGCCGCATCTGGCGGGCATCCGGCGCCTTCAACCATTCCAAGCTGGCGGTCATCGACGGCGCCTGGTCCTATATCGGCTCGTCGAACATCGATCCGCGCTCGCTGCGGCTCAATTTCGAGGTGGATATCGAGGTGATCGACCCGGATTTCGCCGATCTCATCGGCGAGCGCATCGCTACAGCCCTGTCGGAGGCCGTGGAGGTGAAGCTTGACGCGTTGAGGGCGCGGCCCTTTGCGCAGCGCCTCGTCGAGCGCGTCACATGGCTTGGTTCGCCGTATCTGTGACGCCGAGCGAACGCTCCCAGACGACCTTCAGGTCGATATGCGCCTTGATCGGCAGGTGATCGGAAGCGATGCGGGCAAGCGGCGTATCGTGCACCTCGACGGAGGTGACGAGATCGTGCGGATGGCCGAGTGCCCGGTCGAGCGCCAGCACCGGGAACCGTGACGGAAAGCTCGGCACCGCGCCGGAGGCCGGATCGAATGTCGGCTGGAGGCGAGAAAGCGACGAGCGGCGGCCGACGCGCCATTCGTTAAGGTCGCCGACAAGCAAGGTCGGCATCTGCTCCTCCTCCGCGACCGAAGCGAGGATCGCCATGGCCTGCTGCTCGCGCGAGCGCTTCAGCAGGCCGAAATGCGCGGCGACGAGGCGGAGCTTGCCCATCGGCAAGTCGAGCGTCACGACCAGCGCGCCGCGCGGCTCGATACCGGGCAGCTTCAACTGGCGAACGGCACCGACGGCCCCCTTGCGCATCATGATCATGTTGCCGTGCCAGCCATGGCCGGTGGAGGACAGAGACGTGATCGGCACCGGCACGAGACCGCAATCGCGCTCCAGGATTTCGAGATTGAGCAGACCCGAGCGCTCGCCAAAACGCTTGTCCGCCTCCTGGATCGCGATGATGTCCGCGTCGATCTCGGCGATGACGCTCGCCGTGCGTTCCGGATCGAAGCGGCGGTCGACGCCCACGCATTTGTGCACGTTGTAGGACGCGATAACGGTATCGCCGGGGCGATTGTCTTCCGGCGGCCGGTGGCCGCGGCGGTTGCGGATGGCCGACAGCAGCGCGGCCGACATGAGCTTGTCGTTCAGCTTTCTGTCCACTCGTCCTTCCTTCGCGGCATATCGCATCATATGGGCGCTTTCTCCCGGTCGGCAACCTCTGTCGGCCGAGAAGGTTCCGCGAAGAGTGTCAGGGCAACGCGCTTATCTTCATCTGTCTCCGCAATATCATGGTCGATTTTGCCAAAGCTTTGGCCTAAACCGGACTGATCTTCACGCCACCAAGGAACCGGCCATGTTCGACGCCCTCACCCGCCAGCCCGATGATCCGTTGCTCGCCCTGATCGGCCTTTACCGGGCAGATGAACGCGCCGGCAAGGTGGACCTCGGCGTCGGCGTCTACCGCGACGAGACGGGGGCGACACCGATCTTCCGCGCGGTGAAGGAGGCGGAGCGCCGCCTCGTCGAGACGCAGCCGACCAAGGCCTATGTCGGCCCGGAAGGCGACCCGGTCTTTCTCGATCGCCTCTGGGCGCTGACGACCGGCGAGGCGGGCCGCGGCCGCGCCACCGCCGCGCTCCAGACGCCGGGCGGCTCCGGCGCGCTGCGCCTTGCCGCCGACCTGATGGCGCGCATGGGCACCAAGGGCATCTGGCTCGGCCTGCCGAGCTGGCCGAACCATGCCAGCATCTTCAAGGCCGCCGGCCTCGAAGTCGTTGCCTATCCGTTCTTCGACATCCCGTCGCAGAGCGTACAGTTCGACCGCATGATGGAGGCGCTTGCGGGTGCCGCCCCGGGCGATGCCGTGCTGCTGCATGCAAGCTGCCACAACCCGACGGGTGCCGGCCTCACCGCCGAACAATGGCGTGCCGTCTCCGACCTCATCGCCGCGCGCGGCCTGCTGCCGCTCGTCGACATCGCCTACCAGGGTTATGGCCGCGGCCTCGACGAGGATGCCGCGGGGTTGCGCACGCTGCTGACCGCCGTGCCGGAAGCGCTTGTCGCCGTCTCCTGCTCGAAGTCCTTCGGCCTCTACCGCGAGCGCACCGGCGCGATCTATGCCGCCTGCAGCACGCCTGAGACCGCGCTTTCCGTGCGCACCAATCTCGCGTCCCTCGCCCGCACCAGCTATTCCATGCCGCCGGACCACGGCGCCGCCATCGTCAGCACGATCCTGGGTGACGCGGCGCTGACGGCCGACTGGATGGAAGAGATCGAGGCCATGCGGCTGCGCATCACCGCGATCCGCGAGCGGCTCGCCGCCGGCCTTTCCCGCCGCTGGCAGGTGCTGACGGCGGTGCGCGAACAGGAAGGCATGTTCTCGCTGCTGCCGCTGGAAGAAGCGGACGTGCTGAAGCTGCGCGCTGAACACGCGATCTACATGCCGACCTCCGGCCGCATCAACATCGCCGGCCTCAAGACTGCGGAGGTCGATGCCGTCATCGAAAAATTCCTGAGCCTCTAGAAAAGCGCCGCAAGACAAATCGAGGAGAGACGCGTGACCGTCACGATCTACGGCATCAAGAACTGCGACACGATGAAGAAGGCCCGTACCTGGCTCGACACCAAGGGCGTCGCCTATCGCTTCCACGACTACAAGGCGGAGGGCATCGACGAGGCGAGCCTGAAGCGCTGGGTCGAGGCGCTCGGCTGGGAGACCGTGCTGAACCGCGCCGGCACCACTTTTCGCGCGCTATCGGATGCCGACAAGCAGGATATCGATGCGAAGAAGGCGATCGCGCTGATGCTCGCCCAGCCCTCGATGATCAAGCGCCCGATGCTCGACCGCGACGGTGCGCTGACGTCCGGCTTCAAGCCGGACATCTACGAAACCCTGTTCTGACCTTGGCGATCGGCCGGTTTTACACCGGCTCCCAGCCGTCCTTCTCGCTGGCGCGGTAGATGGCGTCGATGAGCTTCTGGTTGTTGACGGAGCTTTCCAGCGGCACCACCTCCTCGTTCTCGCCAAGTGCGGCCTTGGTGAAGGCTTCCACTTCGCAGCGATACTGGCGGGCGTCCTGGAAGCGGAAGTGCTGGCTTTCGCTGTGGTTCTGGTTGGTGAGTTCGATTTCCTCCGCGCCGTAGCGGTCGGCGTTGAAGGGGGACTTCACCTCGATGAAGCCCTTGTCGCCGTGGAAGACCATGATCTGGCGCTGGGCGAGCTGCGTGGAGACATAAAAGGACAGTTCGAAGTCGCCGAAATCGGCGCGCACGCTGGAATATATGTCGGTGCCGAAATCCGCATCACGATCGGTGCTCGCCTGCACGCGGACCGGCTCCTTGCCGGTGACGAAACGCGTGGTGATCGTCGGGTAGACGCCGATATCCGGCAGGCCGCCGCCGCCGAGCGCCGGCACGTTGCGCATGTTGCCGGGGTCGCGGTTGAAATAGGTGAAGGCGCCCTGCACGTGGCGGAGCCTGCCGATCGCGCCTTCCGCCAGCAGCGAGCGCACCTTGCGCCAGACGGGGCTGTAGGTGACCATGAAGGCTTCCGAGATCAGCACCTTGTTGCGCTCTCGTGCGTCGATCAGCGTGGCGATCTCGCCGGCATTGAGCGCGATCGGTTTTTCGCAGAGCACGTGTTTGCCGGCATCCGCCGCCTTGATCGACCATTCCACATGCTGCGAGGTCGGCAGCGGGATGTAGACGGCGTCGATGACATCGGAGGCGAGCATCTCCTCGTAGGAGCCGAAGGCATGCGGCACGGAGAAACGGTCCGCCATGGCGCGGGCCTTGGCGAGGTCGCGGCTGGCGATGGCGGTGACGACGCAGTTTTCCGCATCCTGGATGGCCGGCACGACGAGCTCGCGACCGATCTTGGCCGTCGACAGAATTCCGAAACGCAACATTGTGATCTCTCCCTGATTGCGACGAGAGACTAGTCGCGAGGTCCATTGCTCGCAAGCGCGTGGAGCGGCAAAAAATCGACGGCATGGCGTGCAAAGCGCATTGCCGAGGCCTATGTTCGCTTGGACAGTTTTCAGCACGAACCCTTTGGAGGATCCCCATGCAGCTTCGTCCCCTCGGCAAGACCGGCCTTTCGATCGCGCCGCTCGTCTTCGGCGGCAATGTCTTCGGTTGGACGGCCGACGAAAAGACCTCCTTCGATCTGCTCGACGCCTTCACCGGCGCCGGCTTCAACGCCATCGACACGGCGGACGTCTATTCGCGCTGGGTGCCGGGCAATGAAGGCGGCGAGTCCGAGGCGATCATCGGCAAGTGGCTGAAGCGCTCCGGCATTGCGCGCGACAAGGTGGTGGTCATCACCAAGGTCGGCTCCGACATGGGCCAGGGGCGGCGGGATCTGCGGAAATCCTGGATCGTCGAGGCGGTCGAGAATTCGCTGAAGCGGCTCCAGACGGACCATATCGACCTCTACCTGTCGCACTGGCCGGATCCGGAAACGCCCTATGAGGAAACGCTGGAAGCCCATGCGGCCCTGGTGAAATCAGGCAAGGTGCGCGCTTTCGGCGCCTCGAACCTCGATGCCGGCCAGTTGCAGGCTTCCTTCGACGCCGCCGACAAGGCGGGGCTGCCGCGTTACGGCGCCCTCCAGCCGGAATACAATCTCTACGACCGCGCCGGCTTCGAAGGGGCGCTTGCGGACCTTTGCCGGAAGGAAGAGATCGGCGTCATTACCTATTACAGTCTCGCCTCCGGCTTCCTGACGGGCAAATACCGCTCGGCAGAAGATACCAAGGGCAAGGCGCGCGGCGAGGGTGTCGTGCATTATCTGGATGAGAAGGGCCTTCGCATTCTCGCGGCGCTCGACCAGGTCGCCACCGAGACCGACGCCAAGCCGGCGGAGATCGCGCTTGCCTGGTTGATGGCGAAACCGGCCGTCACCGCGCCGATCGCCAGCGCCACCAGCCTTGCCCAGCTTGCCAGCCTGACGAAGGCGGCATCGCTGTCGCTGTCCCCGGAACAGATGGCCGCGCTCGACGCGGCGGGAGCCTCAACATGACCGTGACGATCCGCGATGCCGTCGAGCGCGACGAGGCGGCCTGGAGGAAACTCTGGGCCGGCTACCTCGCCTTCTACAAGACCGAGCTTTCGGACGAAGTGACGGCCTTCACCTGGGCGCGCATCCTCGATGCAGGCTCGCGCGTAACGATGCGCGTTGCCGTGGAGGACGGGGAGATGCTCGGCTTCGCCATCCACCACTATCACGACTCCACCTGGGACATCGCGCCGGAAGGCTATCTCGAAGACCTGTTCGTCGACGAGACGATCCGCGGCAAGGGCGTCGGGCGGGCGCTGATCGACGACCTCGTCACGATCTCCAAGCGCAATGGCTGGCGCGGCATCTACTGGCATACCAACGAGGACAACGAGCGCGCGCGCAAACTCTACGACCGCTACATCAAGCCGGACGGGCACATCCGTTACCGGCTCAAAACCTAGTGTATGTCTGTTTTCGTTGTCTTTTCAGGAGAACCGGTTTCCACTTTTCCCTGACAAACTCTAGCCTCTGTACCGGAAGAAATCCACGAAGGCGCGCAGTGCCGGGCGCATCTGCCGGCGCGAGGGATAGTAGATCGAAAAGCCGTCGAAGGCCGGGCACCAGTCTTCCAGCACCGGAATGAGCCGGCCGGCGCGAATATCCTCGTCGACCCGCTGGTCGAAGACATAGGCGAGGCCGGCGCCGTCCATCGCCGCGGCGCGCATCAGCCGCTGGTCCGAGACGATCAGCGGACCCGTGACATCCACCGTCACCAGCCGGCCGTCCTTTTCCAGCTCCCAACGATAGAGCCGGCCGCTTGAAAATCGCCGGCGGATGCAGCGATGCTGCATGAGATCGCGCGGCTGCATCGGCTTGGGATGCGCCTCGAAATAGGCGGGCGCGCCGACGATGAGGCCGCGCCAGGGGCCGCTTGCCCTCACCGCGATCATGTCGGCCTCCAGGTGTTCTCCGAGCCGGAGCCCGGCATCAAACCCCTTTTCGACAATATCCTCGAAGCGGTCGTCCGTTCTCAGTTCCAGTTCGATATCCGGGTAAGCAAGCAGGAAGGCGCCGAGGCGCGGCATGACGATGTCTTCCGCGGCAATCAGCGGCATGGTGATACGCAGCGGCCCGGCTGGGCGGCCCTGCCGGTCGGAAAGCGCCTCCATGACGGAGCCGATATCGGCAAGCGCCGGCGCCAGCGTGTCGAGCAGCAGGCGGCCCTCCTCCGTCGGCGCGACGCTGCGGGTGGTGCGGGCGATGAGGCGCACGCCGAGGCTCGCCTCCAGCGCCGAGACCGCATGGCTGACGGCGGAAGGCGCGATGCCGAGTTCAGCGGCGGCCTTGCGGAAACTGCGCGCCTCCGCGACGATGGCGAGCACGGCGAGTTGGGAAAGCTGGGTCCGGTTCATTGTTCTAACAGATAGAACAACCCATTGGCTTTTGCAGCAATTTTCAGATGAGGCGCCGCGCCCTAGATTGGCCTTGTCCGGATGACGGCGAATTGCTGCCCGGACCCAAGATAAAGGATCTTGCCATGCATCACAGAAAACTCGGCAGCCTCGATGTTTCCGCCCTCGGCCTCGGCTGCATGGGCATGAGCCACGCCTATGGCCCCGCGCACGACGAAACGGCGGCGATCGATACGCTGCACCGCGCTGTCGATCTCGGCATCACGCTGTTCGACACGGCTGAGGTCTACGGCCCCTATAAGAACGAGACCCTCGTCGGCAAGGCGCTGAAGCCGGTGCGCGACAGGGTGGTGATCGCCACCAAGTTCGGCTTCCGCATCGATCCGACACGCCCGTCGGCCGAGATGATCACCGGCACCGACGGCCGGCCGGAAAACGTCAAGGCCGCCGCCGAAGCCTCGCTGAAGCGGCTCGGCATCGAGGTCATCGACCTGTTCTACCAGCACCGCGTCGATCCCAACGTACCGATCGAGGAGACGGTGGGCGCCATGGCGGAGCTGGTCAGCGCGGGCAAGGTGAAGGCGCTTGGCCTTTCAGAGGCGGGCGCCGAGACCATCCGCCGGGCGCATGCCGTACATCCGATCGCCGCCCTCCAGAGCGAATATTCGCTGTGGACCCGCGACGTCGAGGAAAACGGCGTGCTCGACACCTGCCGGGAGCTCGGCATCGGCTTCGTGCCCTTCAGCCCGCTTGGCCGGGGCGTATTGACCGGCGCGCTGAAGAAGCTCGACGGCCTTTCCGCCGACGACTTCCGCCGCTCGCTGCCGCGTTTTGCAGCGGAGAATTTCGACGCCAACCTGGCGCTGGTGGCGGCGCTTGAAGAGATGGCAACAGAAAAGAGCGTCGCACCCGCCCAGCTGGCACTGGCCTGGGTCCTGGCGCAGGGCGATTTCATCGTGCCAATCCCCGGTGCCAGCAAGGTGCCGCACCTAGAGCAGAATGCCGCTGCGGCCGATGTGGCGCTGACTGCCGAAGAGGCGGCGCGCCTCGGCGACCTGCTGTCCCCGGCGAAGGTTGCCGGCGGGCGCTATTCGCAGCGCATGGCCTCGATGGCCAACCGTTAAAACAGAAAGGCCGCGGATTGCTCCGCGGCCTTTTCAAATCCGGTCTGTGGCGAACTTACTGGCCGACCGACGACACCATGACGGCATCGCCGTTTTCGATCGAGACCCAGCGGCCGGCGTGGAACGAGGCCTGACGCTTCAGGTAGCGGTAGGGCGTCGCCGTCCAGGGCTTCACTTCGGTGTTGAGGTTGTCGAGGATGAAATCGCCCTGGGTGGTGCGCACGGTCAGCACGGCATGGCCTTCGCCATCCGGCTTGCGCACCACGGTGATCAGGAGGTCACCCGCGGCAAAACCTCTTTCCATCAGCTTTTTGCGCTTGAGGAGGACGAAATCCTCGCAGTCGCCTGCACCGTCGGGATAGGACCAGTATTCGTCCCTGCCGTGCAGTTCCTTGTCGGTCATCGGCGTAATGTCGCGGTTGACGCTGGCATTGATCTCGCGAACCACCGACCAGCCGAACTCCGTGACCTTGGCGGGTGCCTGGTTGCGCACGCCGGCGCGGCATTCGGACTTGTAGGTCTGACAGAATTCGTAGTGGCCGATCGGCTGGGACGTGACGCCGCCTGTCTGCATGGAAAGCGCCGATGCCGGTGCCGTGAAAGCCGAGGAAGAAGAAACGAGGAGTGCGAAAAACGCCGCAGCCCCAGCCTTCGCACCAATCATTCGTGCCATGAAACGTCCCCTAATCGTTAATAAAGAGTTAACGGTCAGGAGGGCATCTCGTCAATCATCAGAATTGGCGATGCAATAATATGGTTAAAATGCGACCCCGGCGACACAGCCGGGCCTCATTCCGCCCGGGCGAAAACCTCCGCGGCTTCAAGGATCTTGGCGATATCCTGCGGCCGCGACAGGCGGTGATCGCCGTCGCGGATCATCGTTAACACCACGTCGTCGCCGGACAGATGCTCCATGAGACGGATGGCGTGGCCGTAGGGCACGTCAGGATCCGCCATGCCCTGCAGGATATGCACGGGGCAGCCGGTCTCGATGGCGCCGGTGAGCACGCGGTTGTCACGGCCGTCCTCGACGAGTTTCAGCGTGTAGATGTTCGGATCGGGACCATAGGGCGTCGGCTCTTCGAACTGGCCCCGCTCGGCAAGGGCCGCGCGTTCGGCGTCGGTGAGGTTCGGCTCGATCAGCTCCGAGGTGAAATCGGGTGCGGGGGCGATCAGCACGAGGCCGACAATCGCGATGTCCTTGCGCCCGGCAAGTTCCGCGACGGCGCGCAGTGCGATCCAGCCACCCATGGACGAGCCGACGAGCACCATGCGGCGCGTGCCGAGCACCCTGGCCGCATGGTCGATCACGGCCAGCGTCTCTTCCAGCCAGCGCGAGATCGTGCCGTCGGTGAAGGCGCCGCCGGAGGCGCCGTGGCCGGAATAGTCGAAGCGCACGCAGCCGGTGCCGAGTCTCGCGGCAAGGGCCGCCAGCTCCACCGCCTTGGTGCCCGTCATGTCCGAACGATAGCCGCCGAGCCAGACGAAATGGGCGAGGCCATTGCCGGCGGCTTCCGGCTGGAGCGCGATCGCGATCTGCCTTGCATCCTCGCCGGCCCCGACCGTGATGAAATCCGTGGCCCACCCATTGCCGTTCGTCGCCGCCATACCTATCTCCCTGATCTGCACGGTCCAGCCGCGAAAAGCCGCCCGCCAGCCGGTCTTTGGCCGAGAGCTAGACCAGATTCGCGCCCGCAAGGACAGGTGGTGATTTTTTCCACGCGTCGTGCTATTGACTTCGCAAGCTCGATCAACACATTGCCGGAAAACGCCGCGAGGCGGGCAAACGGCCCGATCGACGCACCAAATTCATACCCTGTCGAAACAGTTCGAGGAGAACACGACCATTCGCAGACCCTTCAAAGCGGAAGCACCCGTCAAGGACGGCCCGCGCTCCAACAAGGAAATCCGGATTCCCCGGGTTCAGCTTATCGATGCCGAAGGCACCAACCACGGCACCGTTCCGACCGATCAGGCACTCCGCATGGCCGAGGAAGCCGGCCTCGATCTCGTGGAGATTTCGCCGAACTCCGAACCTCCCGTCTGCAAGATTCTTGACCTGGGCAAGCTGAAATACGCCAACCAGAAGAAGGCGGCCGAAGCGCGCAAGAAGCAGAAGATCGTCGAGATCAAGGAAATCAAGATGCGCCCGAACATCGACACGCATGATTATGACGTGAAGATGAAGGCGATGAACCGCTTCTTTGAAGAAGGCGACAAGGTCAAGGTGACGCTGAAGTTCCGCGGCCGTGAAATGGCCCACCAGGAACTCGGCATGAAGCTCCTGATGCAGGTCAAGGAAGACACCGTGACCATCGCCAAGGTCGAAGCCGAGCCGAAGCTCGAAGGCCGCCAGATGATGATGGTGCTCGCCCCGCGGTGAGCCCGTCTCCCACGCGCCTTTGATGGCTGCAAGGATCGAAGCCGCCTTTCGGGGCGGCTTTTCCTTTTCTGCGCCGGAAATCCCCGACTTCGAGGAATCAGGTTGCGCTTTCAGGGGACATCGGTTACAAGCCGCCGTCCGAACGGTCCGGCAGGGCATGCCGTGGCCGTTCTTTACGCTGGAGCCGTGCATCGTCACGCGGCTCGAATTCAAGAAGAATGGAGTAGCAAAATGCCCAAGATGAAGACGAAATCGTCTGCCAAGAAGCGGTTCAAGATCACCGCGACCGGCAAGGTCGTAGCGGCCGCCGCCGGCAAGCGCCATGGCATGATCAAGCGTAGCAACAAGTTCATTCGCGACGCGCGCGGCACCATGGTGCTGGCCGAAGCCGATGGCAAGAAAGTCATCAAGAACTACCTGCCCAACGGTCTCTGAGACTTATCCGGCACTTTTGATACGTTTAAGGAGATCATGAAATGGCACGTGTAAAACGCGGCGTTACTTCGCACGCCAAGCACAAGAAGACGCTGAAGGCAGCCAAGGGTTTCTACGGCCGCCGCAAGAACACCATCCGCGCCGCCAAGGCCGCGGTTGACCGTTCGAAGCAGTTCGCCTACCGCGACCGCAAGGTCAACAAGCGCAACTTCCGCGCGCTCTGGATCCAGCGCATCAACGCTGCCGTCCGCGAGCATGGCCTGACCTATGGCCGCTTCATCGACGGCCTGAACAAGGCCGGCATCGAAGTGGATCGCAAGGTGCTGTCCGACATGGCAATCCATGAGACCGAAGCTTTCGGCGCGCTGGTCGCTGCCTCCAAGAAGGCTCTCGAATACCTCAAGGACGCTGGTACGAAGAACGAGTTTGAAGCCGCCGTAAACTAACCGGCGCTTCCACAACCAAAACTTCGTTTCGTTGTGAAACCCGCGCCGGGGAACCGGTGCGGGTTTTTGCTTGATGGACATCGCCTTCCCGTGGCGGTCCTCGCCAAGTTTTTATGGCCCACCCGATTGATCGGGCGCGTGCACATGGGTAGTGATCTGCGGCGCTTCCTCGCCGCAACCGGCTATCCGTCCGAGGGCTCCTGGCCCCCGCCCGGCCGACGCAAGCAAAGCAGGTAAAGATGACTGAACTCGACACTTTGGAACTTGGGCTCCTCGCCGATGTTGCCGCGGCCTCCGATGAAGCGGCGATCGAGGCCGTGCGCGTTGGCGCGCTCGGCAAGAAGGGTTCCGTCTCGGAGCTGCTCAAGACGCTCGGCACCATGTCGCCGGAAGAGCGCCAGACGCGCGGCGCGGCGATCAACGCGCTGAAGACCCGCGTGACGGATGCGATCACCGAGCGCAAGACGGCGCTGCGCGATGCCGCGATCGAGGCGCGCCTAGCGGCCGAGACCGTCGATGTCAGCCTGCCGGTGCGCTCCTCGCCGGCGGAGCGCGGCCGCATCCATCCGATCAGCCAGATCGTCGACGAAATCACCGCGATCTTCGGCGACATGGGCTTTTCCATCGCCGAAGGTCCGGACGTCGAGACCGATTATTATAACTTCACGGCGCTGAACTTCCCCGAGGGTCACCCGGCCCGCGAGATGCACGACACGTTCTTCTTCCCCGCGGACGAGAACGGCGAGCGCAAGGTGCTGCGCACGCACACCTCGCCCGTGCAGATCCGCACCATGGAAGCGCAAAAGCCGCCGATCCGCATCATCATTCCGGGAAAAACCTACCGCCAGGACAGTGACGCGACCCATTCGCCGATGTTCCACCAGGTCGAAGGCCTCGTGGTCGACAAGAAGGCCAACGTCGCCAACATGCGCTGGGTGCTGGAAGAGTTCTGCAAGGCCTTCTTCGAGGTCGACAGCGTCACCATGCGCTTCCGCCCGTCCTACTTCCCGTTCACGGAACCGTCCTTCGAGGTCGATATCCAGTGCGACCGCTCGTCCGGCCCGATCGTCAAGTTCGGCGAAGGCACCGACTGGATGGAAATCCTCGGCTGCGGCATGGTTCACCCGAACGTGCTGCGCGCCGGCGGTCTCGATCCGGACGAGTACCAGGGCTTTGCCTGGGGCATGGGCCTCGACCGCATCGCCATGCTGAAATACGGCATGCCGGACCTGCGCGACTTCTTCAACGCCGACGTCCGCTGGCTGAGCCATTACGGCTTCCGCCCGCTCGACATGCCGACCCTGTTCGGCGGCCTCAGCGCATAACCGGCACCCAAGGAGAAACATCATGAAGTTCACACTCTCCTGGCTGAAGGACCATCTCGATACCGACGCCTCGCTGGAAGACATCTGCGCGAAGCTGACGGCGATCGGCCTCGAAGTGGAAGACGTCGACGACAAGGCGGCGTTCAAGCCCTTCGTCATCGCCAAGGTCGTCTCCGCCGAACAGCACCCCAACGCCGACAAGCTGCGCGTGCTGATGGTCGATACCGGCAAGGGCGACCCGATCCAGGTCGTCTGCGGCGCGCCGAATGCCCGCACCGGCCTCGTCGGCGCCTTCGCGGCGCCCGGCACCTATGTGCCCGGCATCGACGTGACGCTCGCCGTAGGCACCATCCGCGGCGTCGAGAGCCGCGGCATGATGTGTTCGGAGAAGGAACTGGAAATCTCCGACAACCATGACGGCATCATCGATCTGCCGGCCGATGCGCCGGTCGGCCAGAGCTATGCCGCCTATGCCGGCCTCGACGACCCGGTCATCGAGATCAACCTGACGCCGAACCGCCCGGACTGCACGAGCATTTTCGGCATCGCCCGCGACCTCGCCGCCGCCGGCCTCGGCACGCTGAAGACGCCGAAGGCACCGTCCTTTGCCGTCGAAGGCGAGACGCCGGTCAAGGTGAAGCTCGACCTCGGCGGCGACGATCATCTCTGCCCCGGCTTCGCACTCCGCCTCGTGCGCGGCGTCAGGAACGGCCCGAGCCCGCGCTGGATGCAGCAGCGGCTGCTGGCGATCGGCCTGCGCCCGATCAATGCGCTGGTCGACATCACCAACTACATGACCTTCGACCAGGGCCGCCCGCTGCACGTCTTCGACGCGGCCAAGGTGAAGGGCAATCTCGTCGTGCGCCGTGCGGCGGAAGGCGAGACGGTGCTGGCGCTCGATACGCGCGAATACACGCTGAACCCGTCGAACGTCGTCATTGCCGATGACAATGGCGTGGAATCGATCGGCGGCATCATGGGCGGCGAGCACTCCGGCTGCGATGCGGACACCACCGACGTGCTGATCGAATCCGCACTCTGGGATCCGATGAACGTCGCCAAGACGGGCCGTTCGCATGGGATCATCACCGATGCGCGCTACCGCTTCGAGCGTGGCGTCGATCCGGAATATATGGTGCCGGGCCTTGAACGCGCCACCGAACTGGTGGTGGAGCTCTGCGGCGGCACGGCGGCGAAGACCGACGTGGTCGGCTACAAGGGCTATGACGCCAAGGTCGTCGATTTCCCGTTTGCCGAAGTCAAACGCCTCACCGGCCTCGATGTCTCGTCGGAAGAGAGCGTCGATATCCTGACCCGCCTTGGCTTCACGGTTTCGGGCTCGGGCGAGCGCGTCTCCGTCGCGGTCCCCTCCTGGCGGCCGGATGTCGATGGCAAGGCGGATCTCGTGGAAGAGGTCATGCGCATCCACGGCGTCGACAACATCAAGCCGGCGCCACTGGAAAGCCACGGCGCGGTCAACGGCCGCATCCTGACGACGCTGCAGATCCGCTCGCGCCTTGCCAAGCGGGCGCTTGCCGCGCGCGGCATGCTGGAGGCCGTCACCTGGTCCTTCATCCCGAAGGCCCATGCCGAGCTGTTCGGCGGCGGCGCGCCGTCGCTCGCGCTGTCGAACCCGATCGCCGCTGATATGTCCGACATGCGGCCCTCGCTGCTGCCGGGCCTGCTCGCGGCCGCGCAGCGCAATGCCGACAAGGGTTATGGCGACGTCGCGCTGTTCGAAGTCTCCGGCACCTACGAGAACGACAGGCCGGAAGGCCAGCGCCGCGTTGCCGGCGGCGTGCGCCGCGGCACGGCCTCGCTCGCCGGCGCCGGCCGTCTCTGGTCGAATGCGACCAAGGGCGGCGGCAAGCCGGTCGACATCTATGACGCCAAGGCCGATGCGCTCGCCGTGATCGAGGCCTGCGGCCTGCCGATGGGCAATGTGCAGATCGAGTCCGGCGCGCCGGCCTGGTATCATCCGGGCCGCTCCGGCACGATCAAGATGGGTCCGAAGATCGTTCTGGGCTATTTCGGCGAGTTTCATCCGAAGGCGCTCGGCGCGCTCGACGTGTCCGGCGCGCTTGCCGGCTTCGAGATCTATGTCGATGCCATGCCGGAGCCGAAGAAGAAGGCGACGCGCACCAAGCCGGCGCTCGACCTGTCGCCCTTCCAGGCCGTCAAGCGCGACTTCGCCTTCGTCGTCGACAAGACGGTGGATGCCGGCGCCATCGTGCGCGCCGCCACCGGCGCCGACCGCAAGCTGATCGCAGGTGTGACCGTCTTCGACGTCTTCGAGGGCGCCTCGCTCGGCGAAGGCAAGAAGTCGATCGCCATCGAAGTCGTCATCCAGCCGACCGACAAGACGCTGACCGACGAGGACTTCGAGGCGCTGACCGCCAAGATCGTCGGCAACGTCGTCAAGACGACCGGCGGCGCGCTGCGCGCCTGATAAGGCCAAGGCGGGGCTGCGAGGCCCCGCTCAAGCCTGTTGAAGACCCACCGACCTCTCCTCCGTCATCCTCGGGCTTGACCCGAGGATCCACCAGTCCGCATCGCCCTGCCTGTGGTATGGATCCTCGGGTCAAGCGCGAGGATGACGGAGAGGTGGTGTGGATTTTCCCGCCTTACGCATTGCCAATCAGCACCCCCGCCGCCAGCACGAGGCTGCCGCCGAGCACGACCTGCATGGCGGCGCGCAGGAATGGCGTTTCCATGTAGCGGTTCTGGATGAAGGCGATGGCCCAGAGTTCGATGAACACCACGACAACCGCGATGCTTGTCGCCAGCAGGAAATTCGGGATGAGGTAGGGCAGCGCGTGGCCGAGGCCGCCGAGCGCCGTCATGATGCCGGAGGCAAGGCCGCGCTTGACGGGCGAGCCGCGGCCGGAGAGCTTGCCGTCGTCATGGGCCGCCTCCGTGAAGCCCATGGAGATGCCGGCGCCGACGGAGGCGGAGAGGCCGACGAGAAAGGTCTGCCAGGTATCCTGCGTGGCAAAGGCTGCGGCGAAGATCGGCGCCAGCGTCGAGACCGAACCGTCCATCAGCCCGGCGAGGCCCGGCTGCACATAGGTCAGCACGAACTGCCGCCTCGACGTCTGGTCCTCCTCTGCCTTCACATCCACCGGGGTGTGCTCCTCGCCGAGCCTGCGGGCGAGCGACTCATGCGCCTTTTCCGCCAGCGCCAGGTCACCCAACAGTTTTCGCGTCGCGGCGTCCTGCGTGCGCGCGGCGGCTTCGAGATAGAAGCGGTGCGCCGCATCCTCCATGGCTTCCGCCTGCTCGCGGATCTTCTCGACCGACATGTTGGCGATCAGCCAGTCGGGCTTTCGCTCCGGGAAGTCGCGCACATATTCGCGCCTGACCAGCGGGATGCGGTCGCCGAAGCGGGCGATATGACGGTCGATCAGCATCTGACGGTGATGGTTCTCCTCCTCCGCCATTTCCTCGAAGACGCGGGCGGAATGCGGATAGGCATCGCGCAGCGCATCGGCATAGGCGAGATAGATGCGGCCGTCGTCCTCTTCGGAAGATATGGCGAGCGCCAGGATTTCCTGTTCGCTCAAGGATTCGAGGCTGCGTTTGCCGGGGCGGAGAAGGCGGGAGAACATCTGCGGCGATCCAGTTTAGAATTATTCTAAGTATAGGATGCCGCACGCTGCGGTCAACCTCGACAGAGTGTCGCGGCCAACGCTAGAGTAGCGGCAACAGAGACTGTAAAGGACGCAATGTGACCGCCGCACTGAAGCCGCTTTCCGCAAGCCGCGACACATTGCTGGACCGCCTCGGCCGCCGCCTCGCAGACCGCCTGCAAAGCCAGGCTTCCGGCTACGAGCCCTACACGCCCTCCGACCCCGAAACCCTGGCGCGCACGCTTCGCCCCGGCGACGTGCTGCTGGTCGAGGGCAACCAGAAGGTTTCGGCGGCAATCAAATACCTGACGCAATCGACCTGGTCGCATGCCGCCCTCTTCGTCGGCGACGAGATCCCGCTGACGCTCGACCAGGCGGCCCTTCGCTCGATCGAGCGGCCGCAGCTCATCGAGGTCAATCTCGGCGAGGGCTGCGTGGCCGTGCCGCTCACCAAGTACCGCACCTACAACACGCGCATCTGCCGGCCCGTCGGGCTGACGCCGGAGGACCGCGACACGCTCGTCGCCTTCATGGTTTCGCGCCTCGGCCTCAAATACGACCTGAAGAACATCACCGACATGCTGCGCTTCTTCCTGCCGGCCCCGCCCGTGCCGGTGCGCTGGCGCCGCCGCATGCTGGCCTTCGGCTCGGGCGATCCGACGCGGGCGATCTGCTCGACGCTGATCGCCGAAGCCTTCGAGCGGATCCGCTACCCGATCCTGCCGGATATCGTCCGCTCGCCGGGCCATGCCGCCGCGACCTCGACCTATTCGCGCGAAGAAATCCTGCACATCCGCCATCACTCGCTCTACACGCCGCGCGATTTCGACCTCTCGCCCTATTTCGAGGTGGTCAAGCCGACGCTGAAATACGGGTTTGATTACAAGCGGCTGGAATGGGCGCTGGATCGCGAGGGGCCTTGACCTCCCTGCGGCGATCGGCCGGATTGTATACGGCCGGCCGGCATCCTATCTTCGGCCCATGACCGAAGATGCTCCCAACCGCCTCTCCCATTTCGCCGCCATCCGTGCCCGCGCGGAGGCGGAGATGCAGGCGATCGGTGTTACCGCCGACTTCATTCCGCTGCTGGTGGAGACGTTTTACGGCCGCGTGCGGGCGCATCCGGAGCTAGGCCCGGTCTTCGACGGCCGGCTTCAAGGCCGCTGGCCGGAGCATATGGCGAAGATGAACCGCTTCTGGTCCGCCGTCGCCTTCAAGGACGGCGGCTATGGCGGCAAGCCCGTGATGGCGCATCAGGGTGTGGCGGGCATGAACCCGCCGCTGTTCCAGACCTGGCTCGGCCTGTTTTCCGCGACACTGGACGACATCGCGCCCTCGCCGGAGGCGAAGGCGTGGTTCATGGCAACGGCCGAGCGGATCGCGAAGAGCCTGGTGCTCTCGCTCTTCTACAATCCGGCCGACGACGACCCGGCGTTGACGCGGGCTTAATTCTTCAGCGGCGAGATCGCGATTTCGACGCGACGGTTCTGCGCGCGGCCCATTTCCGACGCGTTGGAGGCGATCGGACGCTCCAGGCCGTACCCCATCGCCGACATGCGGCGCGGATCGACACCGCGCGAGGCGAGGTAGTTCGCGACCGAATTGGCGCGGCGGTTGGAGAGATCCATGTTGTAGCCGGCATTGCCGACCGAATCGGTGTGGCCGTCGACGTCGATCAGCGTCTTGTTGAACTTGCGCAACACGATCGCCACCGAATCGAGCGTCGGGTAGAACGGCGGAATGACCTGGTCCTGGTCCGTCGAGAAGGTGACGTTCGACGGCATGTTGAGGACGATGCGGTCACCCACGCGGGTGACCGAGACGCCGGTGCCCTGGAGCTGCGCGCGCAGTTCGGATTCCTGCGTATCCATGTAATTGCCGATCGCACCGCCGGCCAGCGCGCCGACACCGGCGCCGATCAGCGCGGCATTGCGGCGCTGCACCGGGTTGTTGCCGATCAGCAGGCCGGCAACCGCGCCCATACCGGCGCCGATCGCGGCACCGCCGGCCGTGTTCGAGACCTTCTGTTCGCCCGTATAGGGATCGGTCGTCGTGCAGGCAGAGAGATAGACCGCGGCAACCGCGATAACAGCGCATTTCTTGTACATCTAGGCGTCCCCGAGAATTCGATTCACTGCTTCAACCTAGCGATTGCGGCAGGAACATGAAAGAGGCGGCAGTTTTGCCTAGGCGTCGCCATTTCCGCCCGAAGTGACGCCGGCGCTTGCCGCGACGACCAGCCCGGTGCCCAGCATCTGCCAGGGCGTCATCGGCTGGCTGAGCACGAGAAAGCCGGCCAGCGCGCCGAGCGCCGGTTCGAGGCTCATCAGGATACCGAAGGCGGACATCGGCATGCGGCGCAGCGCGATCATTTCCAGCGCATAGGGGACGAGCGGCACGAGGAGGGCGAGGCCGAGCATCATGCCGAGGCCTTCGGGGCTCATCGCCTCGTGCGCGCGGGCGAGGCCGAAGGGTGCGGCGGCGGTCGCCGCCACGATCAGCGACATGGAGAGCCCTTCCAGCCCCTTGAAGAGTTTTCCTGATTTCTTCATGAGCACGATATAGGTGCCCCAGCCGACACCGGCGCCGCAGGCGAAGAGCACGCCGACGGGATCGCCGACCCAGCCCTCGCCATCATGAGAGAGCAGAACGACGCCGATGAAGGCCGCGAGCGGCCAGACCAGCCGCCAGCCGCCGAGCCCCCAGGTGGCGACGGCGAGCGGCCCGAGAAACTCGATGGCGACGACCAGGCCGAGGGGAACGCGGTCGATCGCCGCGAAGAAGCAGAGCGTCATCGCCGCCATGGTGACGCCAAGCGCCAGCGCGCTCTTCCACTGTTCGCGGCTGTAGGAGCGCATGGGCGGGCGCACGATGAGCGCCAGCACGGCGGCCGCCATGACCAAGCGGAGAAACGTCGTGGTGGACGGTCCGTAGGCGTCGATCGCGGTGGCGGAAAACGCCGCGCCGAACTGGATGCTCGACATGGAGGCGAGGCAGAGCAGCACGCCCATGAACAGCCCCGCATTGCCGGAGCCGGAAAGCTTGCCGCCCGTTGCCACCTGTTGATCCGCCATGTGAGGTCTCCTCTAGGCGCACAGTCCTAGAGGAGGGTCTGCCAGCCGACAAATGGATAATCGTGACGCCTTGCTTCAGGAAAATTGATGCAAGCCGTCAGCCGGTGATGCCTTTCAGTGTGTTGGCGACGTTGGGGCCGATTTCCGGTACGCCATAGCCGCCTTCCATGACGACGAGCACGGGCACGCCGGATGCCGCGACCGCGCGTCCCATCGTGATGTAGTCCGGCGAGACGAGCTTGAAGAAGGAGATCGGGTCCTTCTCGAACGTGTCAACGCCGAGCGATAGCACGATCACTTCTGCGCCGAAGGCGGCGATGCGCTTCAGCGCGTCGTTAAGGGCAGCCTCCCAGATGGAATAGGGCGTGCCGGGCGGCAGCGGGTAGTTCTGCGTGGTGCCTTCGCCGGCACCCTTGCCGGTCTCTTCCGCATAGCCGAGGAAGTGCGGGAAGGCTTCGGCCGGATCGCCGTGCAGCGAGGCGAAATAGACGTCGCCGCGCTCGTAGAAAATATCCTGCGTGCCGTTGCCGTGGTGGAAATCGACGTCGAGCACCGCGACCTTCCTGGCGCCCTTGTCGAGGAAGCGCTGGGCGGCGACGGCGGCATTGTTGATGAAGCAATAGCCGCCGAAACTGTCGATGCCGGCATGGTGGCCGGGCGGGCGGCAGAGCGCGAAGGCGGCCTTGTCGCCGCCGGCCACGATATCGGCCGCCGTCACGGCGGTCTGCATGGAGGAGACGGCCGCTTCCCAGGTGCCGGGGGTAATCGCGGTTTCCGTGGCGTTGCAATAGTAGCCGAGCAGGCCATCGATCTGGGTGGGAATGCGCGGCGAGGTGCGGCGCACGGGGAAGGACGTGGCGATCGCCTCGCCGCGATAGCCGGCAGCCTTCCACTTTTCCCAGGCCACTTCCAGGAAGGCGAGGTAGCCGGCGTCATGGACCTTCAGCGCGGTTTCGAGCCCGTGGCGTTCCGGCGCGGCAATGTCGGTGAAACCGGCATCCTTGACCGCCGCCAGGATCCACTCCGCCCGGAACGGCGCCTCGAAGGGCGGTACGAGCTCGCCGCCGTAAAGCTCGGTGCGAGCGTTCCTGAGCTTGTGGTCCTCGGAAAAGATAACGCGCATGAAGGGCTCCCCGTTTTCATTCGGGCGCGACGGTAGTGCATTTTCCAGGCAAGGGGAATCTCTCCCGCGGGGTAGGCCAACGCTTTCTGAACGGCAATCGCCCCCGCTTTCGCGGAGGCGATCCGATGCTCAGGCGAGGGCCGCGCGCTGCTGCCGGCCGAGGCCGATCTGCTTGACGAGAAGGATATCGGCAACCGCCACGGCCACCACCGCGATGAAGCCGATGCCGGTGAGCGTCAGCCCGCTGCGGGCGAAGAGGAGGACCGCAATGCTGCCGAGGACCCAGAGCCCATCCCCGGCAATGGCGACGCGGACCGCGGCGGGCGACGGCCGCGCCTGCCGGCCGACGGCGAGGTGGAAGGCGCCCCAGACGAGGAAGAAGGCGGCGAAGCCATTGAGGACAGCCGGCGTGGCGAGCGGGCCGACGAGGCTACCGATCGTACCCGACAGGGCGAAGAGACCGGCGGCGGCGGCAAGCGAGAAGACGCCGTCGGCGAGCATGATGGACTTCAGCAGATTGCGGTTGAGGGTGGCGAACATGATGGGCTCCTTTCGTTTCGATGGGCTGATCCTGCCGGGAGCGATGCGGCAAACCAATTACCTTGGAGGTAATGGAAATGATGTCGTGGCTGCTGTTTAGTGCGCGGGACAGCATGAAGGGAGGCAGGCATGGAATTCGGCGAACACCTCAAGGAATGGCGCGGCCACCGGCGCATGAGCCAGCTGGAATTGGCGACCGAGGCCGGCATCTCCTCCCGCCATCTCTCCTTCCTGGAGACCGGCCGCTCACGGCCCTCCGAAGGCATGATCCTCCGGCTTTCGTCGGTGCTCGATATCCCGGCACGTGACCAGGGCATACTGTTTTCCGCGGCTGGTTTTCGCCCGCGTTTCGCGACGTCGCCCGCCGCGAGCCTTTCGGCTTTCCCACCGGCCGTCGAGCAGGCGATCGGCCTCATCCTCGCCCGGCACGATCCCTATCCGGGCGTCGTCTTCGATCACGAATACAATGTGCTGACCGCCAACCCGGCTTTTCTCGGCCTTGCCGGCATGGCGGGCATCGCGGTGTCGCCGGGCGACAATTTCCTCGACGCCTATCTCGGGCCGACGCCGCTGCGCGGGATCGTCGTCAACTGGGCGCAGTCCGCCGCCGACCTGGTGCACCGCATCCGGGCCGAGGCCTGGCTGCAGGGGCCGCGCAGTCCGCTTTTGAAGCGCATCGAGCGGCTGGCGGCGGCAGACGACATTCAGGCGGCGCTGCAGGCCTTTCCGGAAACGGACAGGCTTCCGATCCTGCCGATCGAGATGGCGATCGGCGCGAAACGCTTCAACTGGATCACCACGCTGACCTCCTTCGGCTCGACACAGGATGCGCTGGTGCAGGGCGTGCTGATCGAGAGCTTCTTCCCGGCGGATGCCGAGACGCGGGCGCATTTCGAAGGGTGAGTTCAGCCGTTGATGACGAGCATGCCGCCGACGATGAGGACGGCGCCGAGCGCGTAGCGCAGGGTCAGCGCCTCGCCGAGGAAGAGGCTGGCGAGCAGCGGCACGAAACAGAAGGTCAGCGCCATGAAGGAATAGCCGATCGTCAGCGGCACCGCCTTCAGCACGAAGATCCAGACGATCGTGCCGGCGCCATAGATCGCAAGCGCCAGCAGCAGCAGCGGATTGAGCGCCAGGGCGACGAGGCCCTTCACGCCGAATTCGCCGGTCGTGCCGCTTGTCAGCTTGAACAGCACCTGCCCCGCCGCAATCAGGAGCGGCGTGCCGAGCAGGCCGGCCCATATGGTGGGGCTATAGCCGCCTGTCGTCACGCGTCGGGCTCCGCGCGGTCTTCCATGTAGAAAATGTCGCGGCCGATATCGACGCAGACATGGCGCGGCGGCACCGGATGCACGGCGCGCAGGAAGGAATGCGTGTAGGGGAAGAAGTTGAAATGCGGGTTGAAGCTGTAGCGGTATTCCCGCTCGCGCGGCACGACGATGATCAGCCGGCGGCGGGCGATGCGGCGCAGCTCGGCGATGGCCTGGCGGTATTCCAGCACATGTTCGATGACATGGGTGCAGACGACCGTATCGAACTCGCCATCGGCAAAGGGCAGCTGCTCGATCATGGCGGCGACATATTCGACGCCCGTGATACTCGCCGCATCGTCGACGACGAAATCGACGCCGGTCAACCGCTCGAGGCCGGGATTGCCCGCCTTGATGAAGTTCAAGAGCGCGCCGGTGCCGCAGCCGACATCGCAGACGCTCTCGCCGACGATGGAGGCGACGATGCGGTCGATGCAGGCCTGCGAATTGTCCGTGCCGGCATGGACGCGCGGATGCTCGCGGTAGAGATCCTCATACTCCGCGGCGGTGAGGAAGGGCGCGCGCTCGCGGAATTTCGCGAGCTTGCCGATATGCTTGCCCCAGACCAGGCTCGCCGCCTGCTTGAACAGCGCGGAATCGCGCAGGATCGGCGGCAGCACATCTTCGATCACGAAGCGGATGCGGTTGGTGGTTTCCCTATTCATGGTCGTCTTCCGTTCGATCAGGCCGCGAGATGCCGTGTCGTCTTGTCCGCCTTGCGGGCGGTGCGCGCATGCCGGCCGGCGGATTGGTTCATGTAGTGGATGCGCAGCTGCTCGGCGCGGGCGCGCGCCAGCGAATCGAGGATCATGCCGGCGGAGAAGACAAGGAACGAGATCATCATCAGTGCCAGCGAGAAGACCCAGGTCGGCATGCGCTCGACGAGGCCCGTGCGGAAATATTCGCCCAGCACCGGCGCCATGAAGCTGAGGCTCAGGATCATGAAGAAGCCGCTGATCGCGCCGAAGAACACGAAGGGCCGCGTTTCCTTCATCAGCATGGCGAACATCCAGAGGATTTTCGCGCCGTCCTTGAAGGTGGAGAGTTTCGAGTGCGACCCCTCAGGCCGGCGGCCGTAATCGAGCTCCAGCTCGGCGATCGGCATGCGCAGGCGTGAGGCATGCACCGACATTTCCGTCTCGATCTCGAAGCCGCCCGACACCGCCGGAAAACTTTTCGCGAAGCGGCGGGAGAAGGCGCGGTAGCCGGAGAAGATATCGGAGAAATCGTTGCCGAACAGCGAGCGGAACAGCGTGTTGAAGATGCGGTTGCCGAAGGCGTGGCCCTGGCGTCCGGCATCGGCATGCACACCGCGCCGCGTGCCGACGACCATGTCGGCGCCCTCGGTGATCAGCGTGCGGATGAGTTCCGGCGCGTCGGAGGCCGCATAGGTGCCGTCGCCATCGGCCATGATGTAGATGTCCGCCTCGATGTCGGAGAACATGCGGCGCACCACATTGCCCTTGCCCTGGCGGCGCTCGCGCACGACGGTCGCGCCCGCCAGCGCTGCGCGCAACGCGGTCGAGTCGGTGGAATTGTTGTCGTAGACATAAACGCGGGCGGAGGGCAGCGCTGTGCGGAAATTCGTCACGACATCGCCGATCGTCTGCGCCTCGTTATAGCAGGGCAACAGGACGGCAATCTCAAGGTCTTCCAGCAAGGCTTCCGTCATGGCGGAGCGTTCTCCCGTCGCCGGCCGCCTCATGCGACCCACGGGTTTTACTATTTCTTGAGAAGGTTAAGGCTAGGTTTTCGCCAGAGTTGAATGGGCAGACAAAGAGGCGAAACGTGTCGAAATCCATGCCTGCAGCCCTGCCGATCGCAGCGCCGGAGACGTTCGCCCCGCGCACCGGGATGACCTGGCGCGTGCTCGCCTTCTATTCCGCCATCACCATCGCCCTGCTGCTGGCCTTGTCCTTGCCCCTCGCCACCGATTATGTCGGCTCCGACAATGACGATGCGATGCGGCTCGTCATGGTGCGCGACCTGCTCGCCGGCCAGGGCTGGTTCGACACGACGCAATATCGCCTGGGGCTTTCGGGCGGCACGCCGATGCACTGGTCGCGCTTCATCGACCTGCCGATCGCCAACCTGATCAGCTTCTTCTCGCTCTTTGCCGGCCCGCACCAGGCCGAGGCGCTGGCGCTTGCCGTCTGGCCGTCCATTCTCGTCGTCGCGGTGCTCTTCAGCGCCGGCGTCGCCAGCTATCGGCTGGGCGGCACGATGGCGATGCATGCGACGCTGATCCTGACCGGCATCCTCATCCTGTCGCTGAACCGCTTCCAGCCCGGCTCGATCGATCACCACAACGTGCAGATCCTGCTGGTGACCGCCATCACCGCCATGCTGCTTTCGCCCACCGGGCGGCCCCGCGACCACGCGATCGCCGGCGTGCTGGCGGGCTTTGCCATCGCCATCGGCGTGGAGACGACGCCGCTGATCGGCGCGGTCTGCCTGATCGTCGCCCTGCGCTGGGCATGGCATGGCAGCAGCTTCCGCGATGCCGCCACCGCCTACGGCCTTGCGCTGGCGCTGACGACGACCGGCGCCTTCTTCGCCACCGTGGCGCCGTCGCATTACAGCCAGGTCACCTGCGACAGCCTGTCCTACGGCTTCTATGCGCTCGCCACGCTCGGCGGCGGCACGCTTTTCCTGACGGCATCGCTCGCCAGCACCTGGTCGTTCCGCGGCCGGCTGGTTGCGCTCGCCGGTGCCGGTGCCGTGCTTGCGGCCGCCGTGCTGCTGATCGCGCCCGGCTGTCTGTCGAACCCGCTCGATGCGCTCGATCCGCTGCTGAAAATCTTCTGGCTCGACATGGTCATCGAGGCGCAATCGGCAATCGCCCAGTTCCGGCTTGACCCCACGTCGATCGCCAGCTTCTACGCCACCGGCCTGATCGCGATCGTCGCCTGCCTGCGCAGCGTCTATCGCCGCGAGGCGACGGAACAGCACCTGATCCTGGTCGCGCTGCTGACGGTCGCCTTCGCGATCTCCATCCTCCAGGTCCGCGGCTCGATCTTCGTCTACGTGCTTGCCGCCATACCGCTCGGCAGGATGGTCGCCGGCCTGCGCCAGGCGTCCAACGCCGCGCCGAAGAATTTGAAGCTCGGCGCCGCCTTCGCCGGGCTGACGCTTGCCTCGACGCCTGCGAGCTGGGCCCTCGCCGGCGCCTTGTGGCCCGGCCAGTCCGGCAATCTGCTGCGCGCCGAGCTTTCGACCAGGGCGAAGCCGCCCACCTGCAAGGACCAGTCCGTGCTGGCGCCGCTTGCCCACGAGCCGGTCGGCGTGGTCGCCGCCGTTTCGGATCTCGGCGCGCCGATCCTGCGCTTCACCGGCCACCGCGTGCTGTCCGCGCCGTACCACCGCAACCAGGGCGGCATGCTGACGGAGCTGCATATCGGCCTTTCCAACCCGCACCAGGCGGAAGCATTCCTGCGCGGAGCGAAGGTGACGCTGCTGGCCTTCTGCCCGGGCAATTCTGAGATCGCGGTGATCGCCGATGCCGAGCCGGACGGGCTTTATGCCAACCTGCTGAAAGGCAAGGTGCCGGCCTATCTCGAACCCGTCGAAGGCGCGCAGGGGCCGGTGTTGCAGCTCTACCGGGTGAAACCCGAATAGGCCCTGTTTTGAGGTGCGACAGCTGGGGATGCCGGCCGCGGCACCCTGTCATCCGCCGCCAAACGCACTACACTTTGTCGCATGAGCTTCTTTTCCGACAGTGATTCGCCCAGCAACCTCGCCGAATATTCGGTGTCGGAACTTTCCGGCTCCATCAAGCGCACCGTCGAGCAGGCCTTCGACCAGGTGCGGGTGCGCGGCGAGATTTCCGGCTATCGCGGCCCGCATTCCTCCGGCCACGCCTATTTCTCGCTGAAGGACGACCGGGCGCGCATCGACGCGGTGATCTGGAAGGGCAGCTTCTCGAAGCTGCGCTTCAAGCCGGAAGAGGGCATGGAGGTGATCGCCACCGGCAAGGTCACGACCTTCCCGGGCTCCTCGAAATACCAGATCGTCATCGAGACGCTGGAGCCCGCCGGGGCGGGCGCGCTGATGGCGCTGCTGGAGGAACGCCGCCGCAAGCTCGCCGCCGAAGGGCTGTTCGATACGGAGCGCAAGAAGCCGCTCCCCTTCCTGCCGAGGGTGATCGGCGTCGTCACCTCGCCGACAGGTGCCGTCATCCGCGATATCCTGCACCGCATCGCCGACCGGTTTCCTGTCCATGTCATCGTCTGGCCGGTCAAGGTGCAGGGCGAAGGGTCCGGCCAGGAGGTGGCGGCGGCGATCGATGGTTTCAATGCGTTTCAACCCGGCGGGCCGATGCCGCGGCCGGACGTGCTGATCGTCGCGCGCGGCGGCGGCAGTCTGGAGGACCTCTGGAGTTTCAACGACGAGATCGTCGTGCGCGCCACCGCCGCCTCGAAAATCCCGCTGATCTCCGCCGTCGGCCACGAGACGGACTGGACGCTGATAGACCATGCGGCCGACCGGCGCGCGCCGACGCCGACGGGCGCCGCCGAAATGGCCGTGCCCGTCAAAGCCGACCTCGACGCCGAGATCGCCTCGCTCACAGCCCGCCTTCGCGGCGCCGTCGCCCGCCAGATGGACAATCGCCGCCAGGGGGTGCGCGCACTCGCCCGCGCGCTGCCCTCGCTCGACCAGCTTCTCGCGCTCCCCCGCCGCCGTTTCGACGAGGCGGCGACCGGGCTTGGCCGCGGCCTGCAGATGAACACGGTCAACAAGCGCCGCGCCTTCGAGCGCACGGCGGCGCATCTTCGGCCGGACGTGCTTTTGACCCGCATCGCCGAGCGCCGCCAGCGCGTCACCGACCGCGTGCAACGCGCCGAGCGCATCGTCGAGCGCCGGCTCGACCAGTTCCGCGCCCGGCTCTCCGCCTTCGACGTGTCGCTGCGCGCGACACCGGCCCGCATCGCTGCGCAGACCGGCCGGGCGCGCGACCGGCTGACGGGACTGGCGTTGCGCGCCGAAAGCGCGCTCGCCGGCAATCTCGCCCGCCGCCGCGCGCTGCTTCAGGCGCAGGACCGCATGCTGCAATCGCTCTCCTATCGCAACGTGCTGAAGCGCGGTTATGCGCTGGTGCGCGACGAGGAGGGTGCGCCCATCAACGCCGCAGCGGAACTGGGGCCGGGCCGGGCGATCGCCATCGAATTCGCCGATGGCACGGTCGATGCCGTCACGGGTTCGGGCGGCGGCACGCCGCGCAAGAAGGGTGCGAAGGCGGAGCCGGAAAAACCCGCGCCGCGCCAGGGCTCGCTGTTCTGATGCGCATCCTGCTGGTGCTCGCCCATCCGCTGGAAGAGAGTTTCGCCGCAAGCGTCGCCGAGACGGTCCGGCGGAAGCTCACGGCAAACGGCCATGCGGTCGATCTTCTCGACCTCTACCGCGAGGATTTCGATCCGCGGCTCACACCCTCCGAACGCGCCCGCTTTTTCCAGCCGGGTTACGACCCGTCGGAGGCGGAGCCGTTCGTTTCGCGGCTGAAGGCGGCGGACGGGCTCGTGCTGGTCTTTCCACAGTGGTGGTTCAATTTCCCGGCCATCCTGAAGGGATTCTTCGACCGGGTGTTTGCCCCCGGCGTCGCCTATGAAAACGATCCGGCCGGCGGGCGCATTCAGCCGCGCCTCGACAATATCCACCTGTTCTGGGCCTTCACCACGACCGGCTCGCCCTGGTGGATCGTGCATCTCTACATGGGCAACCCGGTAAAACGACTGCTGAAGCGCGGCATCGCCGCCTTCTGCGCCAAGGGCCTCGATTTCAAGCTGGTCAATCTCTACGACATGGACCGCATCGGCGACGCCAAGCGCAAGACGCATCTCGCGAGGGTCGAAAAGCTCACCGACCGCATCTGACTATTCGAATTCGGCCAGGAACTTTCGCAGCAAGCCATCCAGCGCCCCGCGCTCGCCGTCATCCAGGCCTTCCAGCAGCCGGTGCTGTGTCCATGGCCTTCTGCAGATCGCCGGCATGATCGTGGTGCTGGGAAGTGTCTGGCTGAGCCAGTGGGCGCAGGCGCAAGGTGCCGCGCGGATCAGTCCGCGCCCTGCACCGCCCGCCGGCGTGCGGCCGTCAGCCCCATGAAGACGGCATGCGCCAGGTCGGCGTCGATCATCGCGGACAGGCCGGCAGCCGTGGTGCCGCGATATTCCATGAAGAGTTCCACGATATCGGCCGGCGTCTCCGTCAGCCGCGCCATCTGGGTCGCAGCACCGAGGAAGAGCTGGCGAACGGCGAGATCCGCCGTCTCGGGATCGATTCCCGCCTCGATCGCATGGCGGATCATCGCATCGGCCATCAGCGCCGGAAAGGCGGCGCCCGAACCGGTGAGCGCGGTGAAATAGTCGAGCTCATGCTCGTTGGTGATGAAATGCGCCCGCCCCGAGGCGGAAAAGAAGCTTTGCGCGAACTCCGCCTCGGACTTGCGCACGTCATCCGTCGCAAACCACGGCGTGAAGGACAGCCGCTGCTCGGCGCAGGCATTGGGCATCGCCCGGACGATACGCCGTGCGCCAAACCGGTCGGTGATCTCCTCCACCGAGACGCTCGCCATGACGGAGATGACGAAACGGCCGCGAAGATCGAGGTCGATATCGTCGAGATCCGACGAGCGGACGGAGAAGACGATGACGTCGGACGCATCCACCAGGATGGAATTGTCCGTCGTCATATGCACGCCCGGCCAGGCTTCGAAGCCGGAAATATTGCCGGAGCGCGAGGACAGCACGAGATCGGCCGGCTTGACGATGCGGTCGGCAAGCACTGGCCGGAGCAGAGCCCCGGCCAGCCAGCCGCCCCCGCCGATCACGCCGATATGGGTCATGCCCACTCGCCGCTGCGCATGACGGGAATGCTGCTGCCATCGGCACGGATGCCGTCGATATCGACCTTGTCGGAACCGATCATCCAGTCGATGTGGATGAGGCTTTCATTGCCGCCCTGGGCACGAATCTGCTCGGGCGAAAGGTTTGCGCCGTCGAGGAAGCACTTCGAATAGCACTGGCCGAGCGCGATGTGGCAGGAGGCGTTCTCGTCGAACAGCGTGTTGTAGAACAGGATGCCGCTCGCCGAAATCGGCGAGGAATGCGGCACAAGCGCCACTTCGCCGAGCCGGCGCGCGCCCTCGTCGGTGTCCAGCACCTTGTTCAGCACGGCCTCGCCCTTCGAGGCCTTCGCCTCGACGATGCGGCCGCCCTCGAAGCGCACCTGGATATCGTCGATCAGCGTGCCCTGGTGGGAGAGCGGCTTGGTGGAGGAGACATGGCCCTCGACGCGCAGCGCGTGCGGCGTGGTGAACACCTCTTCCGTCGGGATGTTCGGGTTGCAGGTGATGCCGTTCTTCGCCGTCGTGGCACCGCCATGCCATTCATGGCCATCGGCCAAGCCGACCGTCAGGTCCGTGCCCGGCCCCGTGAAATGCAGCGCGGAAAAGCGCTCGCCGTTGAGCCAGGCCGAACGGCGGGCGAGATTGGCATTGTGCTCCCGCCAGGCGCCGACCGGATCGGCGACATCGACGCGCGACGCCGCAAAGATGGCGTTGGCGAGCTTTTCGACCGCCACGACCTCCGGGTCGTTCGGGAAGACCTGCTTTGCCCAGGAGGGGTTCGGGTAGGAGACGATGTTCCAGTTGATGTCGAAATTGGCGATCTTCTCCAGCGCCGGCTTGTAGGCGGTGGAGTTCGCCTTGTTGGCGCGGGCGACCTTGGCCGGGTCCTCGCCGGAGAGCAGCATCGGGTTGTCGCCGGAAATCGCAAGGCGTGCCGCGCCATTGGCATAGGCCTTCGCCATGCCCTCGTAGAGCCAGTCGGTCGCACGGTCGAAGCTCTCGTCCGGCGCGTGATGATAGCGGGCGAGCGTCGTCTCTTCGTCGGAATAGAAGGTGCTGACGAGGCCAGCGCCGGCCATATAGGCGTGTTTGGTGATGAGGCGGGCGAGCGGCAGGGCCGCAACCGGTGCCGTCACCACGAGATCCTGCCCCTTCTGGAGCTGAAGGCCGACGCGCACCGCGACTTCGGCGAGCTTGTCGAGCTTTTGCGGATCGACGGCGGGGGCGGAATTTTCGGGATAGGTCATGGCATGCCTGTCTGTTCTCAAAATGGATGAAAGAAACTTAGTGTGCTTATTGCCGGAAGAGAAGGCGCAATCAGGCGATGACCGGCGCCGAAATCGCCTTCAGCGCGGTAAGCGCATCGCGGGGCGCCAGCCGCACCTGCAAACCGCGCTGCCCGCCGTTGATATAGACCGCCTCATGCACGAGTGCGGCCTCCTCGATTGCCGTCGGCACCTGCTTCTTCTGGCCGAACGGGCTGATGCCGCCGACCACGAAACCGGTGAGCCGCTCGGCATCCGCCGGCTTCATCATGTTCGCCGCCTTGCCCTTGAAGGCGCTCGCCAGCTTCTTCATGCTGACCTCGCAATCCGACGGCACGATGACACAGACCGGCTTGCCATCCACCTCCGCCATCAGCGTCTTCAGCACGCGTGACGGATCCTCCCCCAGCGCCTCGGCGGCCTGAATGCCGACGCGGTCGGCCGTCGGATCGTAGTCGTAGGTATGGACGGTGAAGGACGTGCCGGACTTGGCAAGGGCCTGGGTGGCGCGGGTGGTTTTAGACATGGCGGGCCGTCATCGAAGCGGAAGGATCGGTCCGCATGGGTGCCGGAGCGGCGGGGCCGTGTCAATTGTCGTTGGCGAAGCAGCCTCTCATCCGGCTGCCGCCACCTTCTCCCCGCAAGCGGGGCGAAGGGATATGCCGCATCGTTTTCCTAATTCTCTGCCGTAGAGTTGGGCACGTCCCCTCTCCCCGCTTGCGGGGAGAGGGTTAGGGTGAGGGGCTACCGCAGCCTCAAGCCCGCTCCAGCGCCACGGCAATACCCTGCCCCACGCCGATGCACATGGTCGAAAGCGAACGCGACTTGCCGGTCAGTTGCAGCTCCAACGCCGCCGTGCCGGTGATGCGGGCACCGGACATGCCGAGCGGGTGGCCGAGCGCGATGGCGCCGCCGTTCGGGTTGACGTGGTCCGCATCGTCGGCGATGCCGAGTTCGCGGAGCGTCGCCAGGCCCTGCGAGGCAAACGCCTCGTTGAGTTCGACGACGTCGAAATCGGACGGTTTCAGGCCGAGGCGGGCGCAGAGACGCTGCGTCGCATAGACCGGGCCGATGCCCATGATGCGCGGCGGCACGCCCGCCATGGCACCGCCGAGAATGCGGGCGATCGGCGTCAGGCCGTATTTCCTGATCGCCGCCTCCGAGGCGATGATCAGTGCCGCGGCGCCGTCGTTGACGCCGGAGGCATTGCCGGCCGTCACCGTGCCGCCCTCCTTCTTGAAGGGCGTGCCGAGCTTGGCGAGCGCTTCCATCGTGGTCGCGCGCGGATGTTCGTCCTTCTCGACGACGACCGGATCACCCTTGCGCTGCGGGATGGTGACGGGGGTGATTTCCTTCGCCAGCCGCCCGTTCGCCTGTGCTTCGGCGGCCTTGGCCTGCGAGCGCACGGCGAAGGCGTCCTGGTCCTCGCGCGACACCTTGAAATCCTCGGCGACGTTCTCGCCGGTTTCCGGCATGGAATCGACGCCGTACTGCTTCTTCATCAGCGGGTTGACGAAGCGCCAGCCGATCGTCGTGTCGTAGATTTCCGCATTGCGCGAAAAGGCCGTCTCGGCCTTGGGCATCACGAAGGGCGCACGGCTCATGCTTTCGACACCGCCGGCGACGATCAACTCCGCCTCACCCGCCTTGATGGCGCGGGCGGCGGCGATGACGGCATCCATGCCGGAGCCGCACAGCCGGTTGATCGTCGTGCCGGAGACCGAAACGGGCAGGCCGGCAAGCAGCGAGGACATGCGCGCGACGTTGCGGTTGTCCTCGCCCGCCTGGTTGGCGCAGCCGAAGATGACGTCGTCGACGGCCTCCCAGTCGATGCCGGCATTCTTCGCCATCAGCGCCTTCAGCGGGATGGCGCCGAGATCGTCGGCACGCACCGCAGAGAGCGAGCCGCCGAAGCGGCCGATGGGCGTGCGGATATAGTCGCAGATATAGGCTTCGCTCATGGTCTTTCCTTAGATTTCCGGCCTCAGATTTCCGGTCTCAGATTTCCGGCACGACGAGATCGGCGACGGGGCCGTCGACATGGAGTTTCGCGCCCGTCATAGCCTGCAATTCTTCGAACGTCATGCCCGCCAGCTTTTCGCGCAGCACGAAGCGGCCGCCGGAGACGTCTATCACCGCATGGCTCGTATAGATGCGGGTGATGCAGCCGACGCCGGTGAGCGGGAAGGTGCATTTTTCGACGAGTTTCGGTTCGCCATTCTTGGTGACGTGCTCGGTGATGACGACGACCGATTTGGCGCCGTGCACCAGGTCCATCGCGCCGCCGACGGCCGGCACGCCCTTGGAGCCGACACGCCAGTTGGCGAGGTCGCCGTTCTCCGCCACCTGGTAGGCGCCGAGGATCGCGACGTCGAGATGGCCGCCGCGCACCATGGCAAAGCTGTCGGCATGATGGAAGAAGGCGGAGCCGGGCTTCAGCGTGACGGCCTTCTTGCCGGCATTGATCAGGTCCCAGTCCTCCTCGCCGGCCGGCGGCGCCTCGCCGAAGTCCAAAAGGCCGTTTTCCGTATGAAAAATCGCCTCGCGGCCCGCCGGCTGGTAGCGCGCCACCATTTCGGGAAAGCCGATGCCGAGGTTCACATAGGCGCCATCGGCAATGTCCTGCGCCGCGCGCCAGGCGATCTGGGCGTTGGAAAGCTTGATGTCTTCACGCGTATCGACAGTCATGCGTAGGTCACTCCTGCGCGGATGAGATCTTCTTCCTGCCGGGCATCCGTAACTTCCACGATGCCGTCGACGAAGATGCCGGGGGTGACGACGTGTTCCGGTTCGATGCCGCCCGGCTTCACCAGTTGCCCGACCTGCACGATGGTCTTTGCCGCCGCCATGCACATCAGCGGGCCGAAATTGCGGGCTGCCTTGTTGTAGGTGAGGTTGCCGTGCGTATCGCCGACATGCGCCTTCACCAGCGCGAAATCCGCCTTCAGCCAGCGCTCCTGCACATACATGCGGCCATCGAATTCGGCGGTCGGCTTGCCCTTGGCGAGTTCGGTTCCGTAGCTGGTCGGCGTGTAGAAGGCCGGAATGCCGGCGCCGCCGGCGCGGATGCGCTCGGCGAGCGTGCCCTGCGGCACCAGTTCCAGCTCGATCTCGCCGGCCAGATAGCGATCGGTGAAGGCGCGCGGATCGGTCGAGCGCGGGAAGGAGCAGATCATCTTGCGGACCATCCCGGCATCGATCATCGCGGCGATGCCGATACGGCCGTTTCCGGCATTGTTGTTGATGACGGTCAGGTCCTTCGCGCCCTTGTCGATCAGCGCGTGGATCAGCTCGATCGGCGCGCCTGACCCACCGAAACCGCCGATCATGATCGTGGCGCCATCGCCGATCCCGGCCACCGCCTCCGCCAGACTTTTGATGGTCTTGTCCATGCAAAATCTCCCTTTGTTGCAGCAGAGGTAAATCCGAAGGGGAAAAGCGGCAAGGTATTTTGTGCGTTATTTGACTTTTGTTCAATTATCGCACAAACCGCAGAAAAGCGAGGGACAATGCGCGAGACGGATTTCATCGGCGGGTTTGCCAAGGGGCTCACGGTCATCGAGGCCTTCGGCGAGACAAAACCGCGGCTCACCATCACCGACGTCTCGAAGGAAACCGGACTCGACCGGGCGACGGCGCGGCGCTGCCTGCTGACGCTCGCCGAACTCGGCTATGCCGCCTATGACGGTAAGTTCTTCGAGCTCACGCCAAAGATCCTGCGGCTCGGCCATGCCTATCTTTCCGCGACGCCGCTGCCGCGGCTCGTGCAGCCCTATCTCGATCAGCTCTCCGAAAAGGTCGGCCAGAGCGCATCGGCCTCGGTGCTCGATGGCACGGAGATCGTCTATGTGGCGCGCGCGGCGCAAAAACGCGTCATGTCGATCAACCTGATGCCGGGCTCGCGGCTGCCCGCCTATTGCGCCTCGATGGGCCGCGTGCTGCTTGCAGCGCTGCCCGAGGCGGAGGCACGGGCGATCGTGGAGGCGTCCGACCGGCCGGCGAACACGCCGTTCACGAAGACCGACACGGACGACCTGATGGCGGAATTTGCCCGCGTGCGCCGGCAGGGCTATGCGGTGATCGACCAGGAACTGGAAATCGGCCTCTGCTCCATCGCCGTGCCGCTGGAAAACGCCCGTGGCCGGGTCGTCGCGGCGCTCAATATCGGCGCGCCAGCAGCACTTGCGACCGCCGGCGAGATGGTCGAGCGCTACCTGCCGGCGATGCGCGAGGTGCAGGCGGCGCTCCGGCAGGTGCTCGCCTGAGCCGGCCTTGACAGAGGTCAGGGGACGACCCCACCTGTTGCAGTGCAGCAGGAGACCGCCATGCGCGACGACGACGACAGCAAGCTCACCCGCACCAAACGCAAATGGGCGGACGAGGGAAAATTCCTGACAGGCCACATCACACGGCCGGAGACCGACCGCCTGCCGCCGGGCCAGCATCTGGTGAAAAACTGGCCGGTGCTCGATCTCGGCCAGCAGCCGGTGATCCGCCCGGAAAGCTGGCGGCTCGACGTGAAGGGCGGCGCGGAAAACCCGACATCCTTCAACTGGACGGATTTCCTGGCACTGCCGCAAAGCCAAAAACTCTCGGACATCCATTGCGTGACGACGTGGTCGCGCTACGACAATCGCTGGGAAGGCGTTTCCACCCGCGACCTGCTCGACCTCGTCATGCCGCGGCCGGAGGCGGATTTCGTGATGCTGACGAGTTATGACGGCTACACGACCAACCTGCCGCTCGCCGATTTCGCGGCGGAAGACGCCATTCTCGCCACCCATTGGGAAGGCACGCCTCTCTCCGTAGAACATGGCGGCCCAATGCGCCTCGTCGTGCCGCATCTCTATTTCTGGAAAAGCGCCAAGTGGCTGACGCGCGTGGATTTCCTGCCCGGCGACCAGGCCGGTTTCTGGGAGCGCAACGGCTATCACATGCGCGGCGACCCGTGGCGCGAGGAGCGTTATTCCGACGACTGAGTGGCCAGCCGCACCCGTTCGCGAAGCCGCCAGGCGCGCGGCGTCTCGCCGGTCTCGCGCAGGAAATAGCGCGAGAAATAGGCGGGGTCGGCAAAGCCGAGGCGCAGGCCGATCTCCTGCGCCGGCATGTCGGTGAAGACGAGTTCGCGCTTCGCCTCGTCGATCATCTTGCGGCCGATATAGGCATGCGCGGAAAGCCCCGTCGCCACTTTCACGATGCGGTTGAGATGCGTCGGCGAAATACCGAGTTTTTCCGCATAGAAACCGGCCGGCCGCTGCGCGCGAAAATGCTGGTGGATCAGGCCGTTCAGATGCTCCATGCGCCGCGCTGCCGCGCCCTCCGGCGCATCGTCACGACCTGAAAACCGCGCCGTCAGCATCAGCACCGAGGCCAGATAGGCTTCCATCAGGTCGGTGCGGCCGCTGCGCCGGGCCGTCCATTCGGCGGCGAGCCGTTCCAGCGTCGCGATGACGAAGGCGCCGTCCGGATCGCCGGCATCGAGCGGCGTGACATGGGGCTTCGCGACGAAGCGCCCCATCTCGCCGGCCAGGCGCAGATGCGAGGCGAGCATGGTGAAGACGTGGCCGTCCACGTCGCGCGAGAAGCGAAAACCGTGGTTGACGGCGGGCGGCACGGTGACAATGGCCGGCGGCGTCAGCGTCGCCCGCTCTGGCCCGAACAGGGCATCTCCCGATCCTGCCGAAATGTACAGGATCTGGAAAAAGCTCTCGTGCCGGTGCAGGCCGATCTCATAACGGTGCAGGCTGCTGCGCGACGGGATCGTCTCGCAGTGCAACCAGAAATCCGGCGCATTGCCGGCCCGTTCGCCATAGAGATCATAGGTCGGGACGTGTCTGGTCATGCCGGCACCGTCGGTTTACGATGTTCGATTTGTACAATTTCTGGGCCGATCCGTCCATTGCCCACGCCCGCCCTTCTCGCCGACAATTTGCGCAATGCCAGGTCGGGAGGATGTCATGCGTGTTCAGGTCGCCATTATCGGCTCGGGTCCATCGGGGCTGCTGCTCGGGCAGTTGCTCGGCAATGCCGGCATCGAGACCGTCATCCTCGACCGCTCCAGCAAGGCGCATATTCTGAGCCGCGTGCGCGCCGGCGTGCTGGAGGAAGGCACGGTCGGGCTGATGGAAAAGGCGGGCGTCGGCAGCCGCATGCGGGCCGAGGGCCTGCCGCATAACGGGTTTTCGCTGGCTTTCGACGGCCGCGACCACCGCATCGACCTGTTCGATCTCACCGGCGGCAGGCAAGTGATGGTCTATGGCCAGACGGAGCTGACGCGCGACCTGATCGAACAGCGCGAAGCCGATAGCCGGCTCACGATCTACGAGGCGGTGAATGTCACGCCGCACGATTTCGACGGTGCCGCGCCCTATGTGACCTATGAGAAGGATGGCATCACCCATCGCATCGACTGCGACTTCATCGCCGGCTGCGACGGCTTTCACGGCGCGAGCCGCAAGGCGGTGCCGGAGACGGCGATCCGCACCTTCGAAAAGGTCTATCCCTTCGGCTGGCTCGGCATTCTCGCCGAGGTGCCGCCGGTGAGCGAGGAGTTGATCTACGCCAACCATCCACGCGGCTTCGCGCTCTGTTCCATGCGGTCCGAGACCCGCAGCCGCTACTATATCCAGGCGGCGCTGGACGAGAAGATCGAGGCATGGTCCGACAGCCGCTTCTGGGACGAACTGCGCCGCCGGCTGCCCGCCCATCATGCTGAGGCGATGATCACCGGTCCGAGTTTCGAGAAATCGATCGCGCCACTCCGTTCCTTCGTCGCCGAGCCCATGCGTTTCGGCCGGTTGTTCCTCGTCGGCGACGCCGCGCATATCGTGCCGCCCACCGGCGCCAAGGGGCTGAACCTTGCCGCGAGCGACGTGCACTACCTGTTTTCCGGCCTGATCGAGCACTATCAGGACCGCTCGAACACCGGCATCGACGCCTATTCGGCGCGCGCGCTCGCCCGCGTCTGGAAAGCCGTCCGCTTCTCCTGGTGGATGACCACCATGCTGCACCGCTTTCCCGAGGCCGGCGATTTCGACCAGAAGATCCAGGAAGCCGAACTCGACTACCTTACCCATTCACGCGCGGCGGAAACCGTGCTGGCGGAAAACTACGTCGGCCTGCCCTACTGACGGGCGGCCCAGGCGGCGACCGAGGCGATCATCGTTGCGTGGTGTTCCGGCGCGTCCGCAAGGGCTGCCAGTTCCCACAGGCGATGCACGCCGGTGAGGAGATGGATGCGGGCGCGGTCGAGCATGCGGCCGGTCAGATGCTCGTAGCCGTCGACGATGCGGGCGGTCAGGTCCGGGCTGATGAAGTTCGAATAGATGAAATCCTGGTGCAGCGGGCCGAAGCCGGAATCGGCGAAATCGTAGATTCCGTTCAGCCGGCCGGTGGCGTGGTCGAAGGCCATGTTCCAGCCGTGGCCGTCGAAGAAGCCGTAGGTTTCGCCATGAGGGTCTGGCGGCAGGGCGCGCCAGCCGGCGATCGTTTTCTCGGCGAAGCCGTGCAGTTCGTCCGGTAGGAGCGGCAGGGCGCCGGCGGCAATCGCATCGGCATCGAGCCAGCGCTCGACAGGCAATGCGCCGGCCGCCGCCATCACGCCGCGATCGAGCGAATGGAGCTCGGCATAGAAGCGGGCGAGCGTGTCGCCCAGCTGTTGCCGCGCGGACTCCGGCAGCGCCTCATATTGCGCCGTCTCGAGGTGTTCGCCGGGAATGATCGCGTGTTCGGAGAAGAGCGGTTCACCCTCATGCAGGCGAAGGTTTGGAACGCGCGTCGTCACATGCGGGCGGACGGATGCCAGGATCGAGGCCTCGCGGCGCAGCGCCCGTTCCGCCTCTTCGCCCTGCGGGAACTTGAAGACGAGGCGGTCGTCCACCGCCACGGCACGCGAATGCCAGCCGCCGGGGAGCGGCCGGAAAGTGGTCGCCGCCAGATCCGGATGAACGGCAATGATCGCGGCGCGAGAGGTATCGAGTTCGTCTGTCATGCCCCTGCCATAACGGAGGCGCGACGGCGGCTCAACCCGCCGGCGACACCGTGCCCGCCACCTCGCGGATCGTCTGCATGAGGATGACGAGCGGCAGGGAGGGCACGGCGTCGGTGCGCATGGTGAGGCCGACGGGGCCCTTCGTGCCGCTGGTATCGATCGGCAGCGCGGCAAGCATGCCCTCCGCGATATCCGCCGCGACGACCCCTTCGGAGATGATCCAGATCGCATCGCTCTCGCGCACGAAGGCGCGGCCGAAGGCGTCGGAGACGGTCTCGATCTGATTCGCCAGGCCGGCAATGCCGTGGGTAATGAGAAAACTTTCGACGAAGGGGCGGATGATCGAGGCGCGCGTCGGCATCAGCACCGGATAGGCGTCGAGCCCGGCAAAGACGGCGCTGCTCGCGGCAAGCAGCGGATGGCCGGCGCGCACGCAGAAGACCACCTGTTCCGAATAGAGATGCTCGAAGGAAAAGCCCGCCATCTTCTCGGGCGCCGCGAGCCGGCCGACGACGAGGTCGAGATCGCCGACGCGCAGCTGTTCGAGCAGCACGGCATTTTCCCCCGTGACGATCTTGATGCGCGCGCCGGTGCCTTCCTCGAGGAAAAGCCGCATCGCCTTCGGCATGATGCGCGTGGAAACCGTCGGCAATGCGCCGATGCGGATCGGCGGGGCATCACCGGAGAGCGCCTGTGACACGGAATCGAACCCTTGGCGCAGCGCCGTCAACGCCGCGCCGGCGTGTTTCAGAAAGACCTCGCCGTAGCGGGTGATCTTGATGCCGCGGCCGTCGCGCTCGACGACGGCGACGCCGAGAACCTCCTCCAGCTCGCGGATCGTCTTGGTCACGGCGGGCTGGCTGACATGCAGAAGTTCGGCCGCCTTCATCACGCTCTTCTGGCGCGCCACCTCGACAAAGGTTTGCAGATGGCGGAACTTGATACGGCTGTCGACCACGGTTTCCATAACCCTCAAGTTAATGAAACGGCATGAAATATCATTTTACCTAACCAGATCAAGGGATCAATCTGGAACGACCGGAGGAGAGAGACGTGCAATTCGCAACCGTCAACGACGTCATCCTGCACCATCAGCTGATCGGCGGCCCCGCCGGGCGGCCGGTGATCGTCTTTGCCAATTCGCTCGGCACCGATTTCCGCATCTGGCGCGACGTCGTGGTGCGGCTCGCCGGCGATTTCCCGATCATCACCTATGACAAGCGCGGCCACGGCCTCTCCGATCTCGGCCAGGTGCCCTATTCGATCGACGACCACGTGCTCGATCTCGCCGCCCTGCTCGACCGGCTCGCCGTGAAAGGCGCGATCATCTGCGGCCTTTCCGTCGGCGGCCTGATCGCGCAGGCGCTTCAAGCGAAACGGCCGGATCTCGTCAAGGCGCTGGTGCTCTGCGACACGGCGCACAAGATCGGCACCGCGGACATGTGGAATGCCCGCATCGAGAGCGTCGAGACGAAGGGCATCGAGAGCCTTGCCGACCAGGTCATGGAGCGCTGGTTCACGCCCGCCTTCCGCCGCCCGGAAAATGCCGCCTATCATGGCTACCGCAATATGCTGATCCGCCAGTCGGCCGTCGGTTACGCCGCCACCTGCGCTTCGGTGCGCGATGCCGATCTTACCGAAACCGCCAAGCGCATCTCCGTGCCGACGCTCTGCGTCGTCGGCGACCAGGACGGCTCGACGCCGCCGGATCTCGTGCTTTCCATGGCAAAGCTCATTCCGGGCGCCCGTTACGAGGTCATCAAGGATGCCGGGCATATTCCCTGCGTGGAGCAGCCGGAAATGCTGACCGAGATGATCCGCGCCTTCATCGCCACCCTACCCGCCGGAGACGCGCCAAATGGCTGATGCCCACACCTTTTCCGATCGCTACCGCCAGGGCATGGTGACCCGTCGCGCGGTGCTCGGCGACCACCATGTCGACCGCGCCTCGTCAGCGGCAACGGCCTTCGACCAGCCCTTCCAGGAGCTGATCACCGAGGGCGCCTGGGGCACGGTCTGGTCGCGGCCGGGCTGGACGAAACGCGAGCGCTCCATGGTGACGATCGCGCTGCTGGCAGCGCTTGGCCATGACGAGGAGGTGGCGATGCATGTGCGCGCGACCGTCAACACCGGGGCGAGCCGCGAGGACATCGGCGAGGCGCTCTTGCATGTCGCGATCTATGCCGGCGTGCCGGCGGCGAACCGGGCGATCAAGATCGCCAAACATGTCTTCGAGGAACTGGACGCGGAACAGGCGGCCTGAGGCAACATGACAGACCTTTCCAACAAAAAACCCGAAACGGGCGCCTTCTTCTCCCGCGATCGCCAATGGCATCCGCCGGGGCTGACGCCGGGCTACAAGACCTCCGTGCTGCGCTCGCCGCAGAAGGCGCTGCTGTCGCTCGACGGCACGGTGTCGGAAATCACCGGCCCGGTCTTCGGCCATTCGATCCTCGGCGAGCTCGACAACGACCTGATCCACAATTTCGCCAAAGCCGGCGAAAGCGCCATCGGCGAGCGCATCATCGTGCATGGCCGCGTGCTCGACGAGCGGGCGCGGCCGGTGCCGGGGGCGCTACTCGAATTCTGGCAGGCGAACGCCGGCGGGCGCTACCGCCACAAGAAGGAAACCTATCTCGCGCCGCTCGATCCGAATTTCGGGGGCTGCGGGCGCACCATCACCGATGAAGACGGCCATTACGCCTTCCGCACCATCAAGCCCGGCCCCTATCCCTGGCCGAACGGCGTCAACGACTGGCGCCCGGCCCATATCCATTTTTCCGTCTTCGGCCACGGTTTTGCACAGCGGCTGATCACGCAGATGTATTTCGAGGGCGACCCGATGATCTGGAAGTGTCCCATCGTGCAGACCATTCCGGACAAGGCGGCGATCGAGCAGCTCGTCGCGGCCCTCGACTGGGGCAACACGATCCCGATGGATGCACGCGCCTACAAGTTCGACATCGTGCTGCGCGGCCGCCGCTCGACGCTCTTCGAAAACCGGATGGAGGGCAACTGATGGTCCAGACCCTCGGCACCCTCAAGGAAAGTGCCTCCCAGACGGCGGGGCCTTATGTGCATATCGGCCTGACGCCGAACTTTTCCGGCATCGGCGGCGTCTACGACAGCGATCTCGGCGCCACCATGGTCAACGAGAAAACGCTCGGCCGGCGCATCACCATCACCGGCCGCGTGCTGGACGGTACCGGCACGCCGCTGCGCGACGCGCTGATCGAGATCTGGCAGGCGGATGCCGCCGGCCTCTACAACAGCCCGTCGGAACTGCGCGGCAGCGCCGACCCCAACTTTTCCGGCTGGGGGCGCTGCGCGACGAACGGCGAGACCGGCGAATACCGCTTCGAGACGATCAAGCCCGGCCGTGTTCCCTTCAGGGACGGCCGCCCGATGGCGCCGCACATCTCGTTCTGGATCGTTGCCCGCGGCATCAATCTCGGCCTCAACACCCGCCTGTATTTCGGCGACGAGGAAACGGCCAATGGTGAGGACCCCGTACTCGCCCGCATCGAACACCGGGTGCGCGTGCCGACGCTGATCGCCGCCGTGGCGGAGGGCGACAGCTACCGGTTCGACATCCATCTGCAGGGTGAGAAGGAAACAGTGTTCTTCGATATCTGACGTTAACGTCAAAAGACCCGGATGCAGGGGAACATCCGGGCCTTCGGGGAGGTGTCAGTGGGGCGACGCTTACTTGCAGATCTTGATCTTCTTGACGACCAGATTGCCGTAGTAGTCGTAGGAGTGAATCTTCTTGACGAAGCAATGCGGCTGGTAGCCGTAGCTGTAGTAACCGGCCTGCGACGGGGCGGCGAAGGAAACGGCGGCGACGATTGCGACGGTGGCGGAAACGATGATCTTGCGCATGGGGGTCTCTCCTGATTGGTTGGCCTGATCTCTGTGATGGATGAGCCTCTCTCATCCAGTGATCAGACTTTCCCACATCGCTTGGCTGCCCGCTGTTCCGTGTGGAACAGGGACCTGCGGCTCAGTGCAGGCCGCCGACGCCGAGCAGGGTTTCGACCGTGTACTGGTCTGCGGCGAGGGCCGCCGGTGTGCCGGTCCAGGCGATGCGGCCACGTTCGAGAATGATGACCGCGTCGGCGAAATCGAGCGCGCTCTGGATGCGCTGTTCGACCAGCAGGATGGTCATTTCGCCGGAAGCCGCGAGCGTGCCGAAGGCCGCCATCAGTTCTTCGCAGATGACGGGGGCGAGGCCCTCCAGCGGTTCGTCGAGCAGCAGCACGGAGGGCTGGCCGAGGATGGTGCGCGCCGTCGTCAGCATCTGCTGTTCACCGCCGGAAAGCTGCGAGCCGAGGTTTTTGCGCCGCTCCCTCAGGCGCGGAAACATGGCGTAGGCCTCCTCGATCGCCGTCCGCGGCCGTGCCTTCAGGCCGACGAAGAGGTTCTCCTCCACGGTCAGCGTCGGGAAGACGTCGCGCGATTGCGGCACGTAGCCGAGGCCCTTCAGGGCGCGCGAAGCGCTGTCGATGCCTTCGATCGGCTGGCCGTCGAGGCGAATCTCGCCGCCGTAGCGTTTCGTCTGGCCGGCGAGCGTCGCGAAAAGGGTGGATTTGCCCATGCCGTTGCGGCCGAGCACGGCGAGTTTTCCCCCAGCGCCGGCGGAGAAGGAAATGTCCTCCAGCACCCGCGTCGGGCCGTAGCCGGCGGAAAGGCCGGCGATTTCAAGCGACGCTGCGGGCATCGGCATAACTCCCGAGATAGGCCTGGCGGACGCGGGCGTCCTTCGTCACCGCATCCGGCGATCCGTCGAAGATGATCTCGCCCGCCGCCAGCACGATGACGCGCTTGGCGAAGCGGAAGACGAGGTCCATGTCGTGTTCGATCATCAGCACGGCGAGGTCGGCCGGCAGGTCGGCGATCGCCTGCTCGATGCGCGCCGTATCGCTCTGCGGCACGCCGGCGGCGGGCTCGTCGAGCAGGAGGACCTTCGGCTTCAGCGCCAGCGCCAGTGCAAGCTCCAGCAAGCGCTGCTGGCCGTAGGCGATCTCGCTGACGCGGTGGCCGGCCAGGTGCGCAATGCCGAGCTTGGCGAGCAGGGCGTGGGCCTCGTCCATCACATCGGGCATGGCGCGGTGGCTGGCAAACATTTTTCCCGCACGACCTTCGCGCTGGAGGATGGCCAGCGACACATGCTCCTCCGGCGTCATCTCGGAAAAGAGGCGCGTGACCTGGAAAGAGCGCACGAGGCCGCGGCGCACGCGCTGGGTCGGGCCCAGGCGCGTGACGTCCTCGCCGCCCAGCGTCACGGTGCCGGAATTCGGCAGGATATTGCCCGTAACGAGATTGACGAAGGTCGTCTTGCCGGCACCGTTCGGGCCGATCAGCGCGACCCGGTCGCCCGGCGCCATCGACAGCGAGACATCGTTGGTGACGGCAAGGCCGCCGAACATCTTTTTCAGGTTGCGGACGTCGAAGATCGTGCTCATCGGCCCTTCCTCCCGCGGCGTTCGAAATAGGCGGCGACGGAGCCGTACAGGCCCTTCGGCGCGAAGAGCACCACGGCGATCAGGAGCGCGCCGACGATGGTGAGCCAGTGGAACGGGTTTGCGGCGGAGACGACGTCCTCGAACCACATAAAAGTTATGGTGCCGATCAGCGCGCCGTAGAGCGAGCCGGTGCCGCCGAGCACGAGCATGACGAGGGCTTCAGCCGAGAGCGTGAAGGACAGGCTGTCGAGGCCGACGACCTGCGTGGAGATGGCGTTGAGCGCGCCGCCGGCACCGGCGACCGCGCCGGAAATGGCGTACATTTTGATCAGCGTGCCATGCACCGAGGCGCCCATGGCGCGCACGCGCAGCGGATCCTGCCGGATGCCGCGGCAGAGCATGCCGAAGGGCGAGCGCACGATCTGGCGCAGGATGACGAAGGCGGCGACGAGCAGCACGATGCCGAAGACATAGGCCGTGCGGCCCCAGAGATCGAACTGCCACAGGCCGAAGACGGCATCGGGCATGATGCCGGCGAGGCCATCGCTGCCGCCGGTCCAGCCGGACGCCTTGTTGGCGGCCTCATGCGCGAGATGGATGATGGCGATGGAGAGCACGAGCTGCGGCAGGCCATGCGCCCGGAGCACCACCACGCCGGAGACGAGTCCCGCAAGTGCGCCGGCGACAATGCCGACAGCAAGCATGGCGATCGGGTCGGTGATGCCGAAATGCGCGGCCGCGATGCCCGCGCCATAGGCGCCGGCGCCGAAGAGCGCGGCATGGCCGAGCGTCGCGACGCCGCAATAGCCGGTGACGAGATCGAGCGAGAGGACCAGCATCGCGATCGCGGTGATGCGGGTGAGCAGCGCCAGATTGTTCGGGAAGAGGAAGTAGCCGACGACGGCGAAGGCGGCGATGACGAGAACGCCGATCGCGTCGCGCGTCAGCCGGGCGCGGGGGTCGCCGGTGGTGGAAAGGGACGTCGTCAGGAGCGCCATCACTTCGCCCTCCCCGCAAGGCCGCGTGGAAAGATCCAGACGATGGCGATGACCGCGAGGTAGAAGAAGAACTCGCCGAATTCCGGCATGAGGTAACGCCCCGTCGTGTCGATGGCGCCGAGCAGCAGGCAGGCGGCGAGCGCGCCGGGAATGGAGCCCGCGCCGCCGACCGAGACGACGACGAGGAAGGTCACCATGTAGCGCAGCGCATAATAGGGCTCGATCGGCAGAAGCTCCGCGCCGACCACGCCGCCGAACGCGGCCAGGCCGACGGCGACCGCGAAGCTGACGGCATACACGACCTGCGTCTTGACGCCGAGCGCCGCGGCCATCGCCGCATTGTCGACGGCGGCGCGCAGTTTGACGCCGAAGGCCGTGCGCTCGATGAAGTACCAGAGGCCGAGCGCCACCGCGAGGCCGCAGGCGATGACGAAGAGGCGGTGCGCCGAGACGGTGCGGAAACCGAGGCTGACGGACTGGCGCAGCGCCTCCGGCGTCGGGATGGTTTTCAGCGTCGGGCCGAAGACATAGTTGGCGATGCCGATGATGCAGAAGGTGATGCCGATCGTCATCAGCACCTGCGTCAACTCCGGCTGGCCATAGATGCGGCGGTAGAGCAGGCGCTCGATGGGGATGGCGATGAGGATGCTGCCGACGACGGCGATGAGGACGGCGAAGGCATAAGCGAGACCAAGGTCGCGCGCAGCATAGGAAGCGATGTAGCCGCCGATCATCGCGAAGGCGCCATGCGCCAGGTTGACGACGCGCATCAGGCCCATGGTGACCGAAAGCCCGATGGAGATGACGAAGAGCACCATGCCATAGGCAAGGGCATCGACACCGATGCTGAAGACCGTTTGCATTTTTCCGTCCTGGTGTTGCGTACAAGGCTCGGTGTTGCCGGCCCCTCATCCGGCCTGCCGGCCACCTTCTCCCCGCAAGCGGGGCGAAGGGATATGCCGCTCAGTCTCGCCAAGCCACTACCGTCTCGCAGGGCACGTCCCCTCTCCCCGCTTGCGGGGAGAGGGTTAGGGTGAGGGTGAGGGTGAGGGTGAGGGGCGAATCCCCAGCCTACTTCGCAGCCGCCAGTCCCGGATCGCCCTGCTTTTCAAACGTCTGGATTTCCTTGTTGTAATAGATCCCATCCTCAGCCTTCGCCACTTCGCGCAGATAGATGTTCTGCGTGATGTGCCGGCTTTCCGGGTCGATCGTCACTGGCCCGCGCGGGCTTTCCCAGGAGAGGCCCTTCACGGCCTCGACGGCCTTGGCCGCGTCCTGCTCGCCGCCGGTCGCCTCGATCATCTTGTAGATGACATGCATGCCATCATAGGCGCCGACCGCGGGGAAGGAGAGTTCGGCGGGGTTGCCGATCGCCTTGACGGCGGCTTCGACGAATGTCTTGTTTTCCGTGGAATCGTGCGAGACGGCGTAGTGGAACGTCGTCTGCAGGCCGAGGGCCGCCTCGCCCAGCGCCGGCAGGTCGGATTCCTGGGTCAGGTCGCCGGGCGCGAAGAATTTGATGCCGGCATCCTTGAGGCCGTTTTCGTTGAAGGCTTTTACGAAGCCGAGCGTCGTCGGGCCGGAGGGCAGGAAGGCGAAGACGCCCTCGGCGCCCGAATCCTTGATGCGCTGCATGATCGGCGAAAAATCGTTGGTCTGGAGCGGCATGCGGATCGCCTCGACGACCGCGCCACCGGCCGCCTCGAACCCGGCCTTGAAGGCGGCTTCGGCGTCGACGCCCGGGCCATAGTCGCTGACGACGGAAATGACCTTCTTCGTGCCGCCGTCGACAGCGACCTTGGCGATCGGCGTGGAGGTCTGCCAGGTGGTGAACGAGGTGCGCACCACGAGGGGGCTTTTCGTGACGATGGCCGAGGTCGCGGCGTTCATCACCACCATCGGCACGTTCGCCTGTTCGAGCAGCGGCGTGGCGGCCATGGCATCCGGCGTGAAATAGAAGCCGGCCAAGTACTGCACGCCCTCCTTGACGACGAGCTCCTGCGACAGCGCCTTGGACTGGGCCGGATCGGCGGTCGGGATGTCGCGGTAGATGATCTCGATCGTATCGTCGCCGACCGTGTTGCCGTTCAGCGCCATATAGGCGTCGATGCCGGCCTTGAAATTCTTGCCCTGGAGCGCGAAGGGGCCGGAAAACGGCCCGACGACGCCGACCTTGATCGTATCGGCCTGGGCGACGCCGCCCATCAGTGCCGCCGCCAGCGCGGCGATCGCAAATTTCTTCATGTTTTCCTCCCTGAGGGCCAGCCTCCCAGCCAGTGCCCGGTCCAGTCGCAAAAGAGCGTTTTGCCAGATTGCCAGATGAAACGGTGATGTAAAATGAAAATATCCGTCAAATTCATAACTCATAAATTATGAATTTGCCCTATACCGCGCCCAGTCGCTTGACGGAGGCGATGAGGTCGCCGGCCAGGCGAAGAGACACGCCGGCAGCGGCGACCATCTGCGGCAGGATCAGCCATTCGAGCGTCCAGGCCGCCCCCGAGCGCTCCTGCTCGTGCACCGCGGCCTGGGCGAGCCCGCCGAGCTGGGCGGCATTGAAGCGCGCGAGCGTGACGAGCACTTCAGCGCCGACCGGGTTCTGCTTGTGCGGCATGGCGGAGGACCCGCCGCCGCCGGCAAGCGCGATCTCGTCGCCGCGGTCCGCCATCAGCGCCACGTCCTGGCCGAGCTTGCCGAGGCTGCCGGTCATGGCCGCGAGGAGGGCGGCGAGATCGCCGATCCGGTCGCGCTGGCTGTGCCACTGGGGGGCATCGGCGAGGCCGAGTTCGCGGGCGAGCGCCGCGCGCACCGCCGGCCCCTTGGCGCCCAGCTTTTCCAGCGTGCCGGCCGCGCCGCCGAATTGCACCGCGAGGCCGTCCTTGGCGAAGCCCTTTAGCCGACCGGCATGGCGCGCGAGCGGTGACCGCCACGATTCGATACGGTCCTTGACCGTGATCTCGATTGCCGCCTGCATGCGGGTGCGGCCCATCAGAGGGCGATCGCCGAAATCGGCGGCGAGGCCATCGAGGTTTGCAGCAAGCGCCTCCAGCCGGTTTTCGAGGATCGGCAGCACGCGCGAGAGCCGCAGCATCAGCCCGCTGTCGATGACGTCCTGGCTGGTGGCGCCGACATGGACGTGTTTGCCGTGCGGCTCGCCGACCGCCGCGCGCAACTGGCGCACCAGGTCCGGCACGACGACGCCGTCGCGGGCGGTTGCCGTCCGCAGGCTCGCGACGTCAGGGGAGAAGCGGTGCGCCGTCTCCGCAATCGCCAGAGCGGCGTCCTGCGTGATGATTCCCTCTCCGGCTTCAGCTTTCGCCAGGGCCACCTCGAAGGCGAGCATGGCTTCCAGTTCGGCGGCGGCCGAAAACAGCGCGGCGATCTCGCCGTCACCCAGGAGGCCGAACAGATAGGGGTGGTCGAAGGGAGAGAAGGTCATGGGTCCCGTGTCCATAAAAGAGGTGGACCGGGGTTTGGCACTGAAGCCTAAGCGCCCTCCCCGATCCGCTTGTAGAAAAACGTCGTCGCACAATAGCGGCCGTCGGGGTAGAGCGCATAGTCCGGAATGACGCCGGCGCGTTGCCAGCCGAGCTTCTCGTAGACGGTTTCGGCGGGACTGCCGGTGGCGGTGTCGAGCACGAGCACCGTCTTGCCACGCCGGGCGGCCTCGGTTTCGGCGGCTGTCATGAGGGCGCGGGCGAGGCCGCGCCCGCGCTCGCTCTCCATTACCAGCAGCTTCTTCACATCCGCCCGGTGCGGCTGATTCGGCATCTGGCGAATGCCGACCTGCACGGTGCCGACGATGCGACCCTCGCGCTCGGCGGCAAAGAGCAAGGTCGCATCCTCGCCAACCGCGGCGGCCACACCGTCCCAGAAGGGCAATGCATCCGCCGGGCCATAGGGCGCCATGAAACCGACGGAGGCGCCGCCGGTGACGCAATCCGACAGCACTTCGGCAAGTTCACCCAGCCGGGCGCGGGTTTCCTCATGATCGAGCAGCTTTATGTCGCTCATCTTTTTCCTCGACTATCTCAGTTGCGGCCGCGGTCCAGCACCACGGCATAATGGGCCGGCTCGGTGCCGGGGTTTTCGAAGACATGGCCCTCGGTGATGCTCATGTAGAGGCAATCCCCGGGTTCAAGGTCGTGCACGGTCCCGGCGATCGTCATGCGCAGAAGCCCGGAAAACAGCCAGACATGCTGCGTCATGCCCGCCTTCGCCGTCTCCGGCGGATAGGCGATGCGGGCACCGGCCGGAAAGTCCACGTCGATCACCTCGACGCGGGACGCCGTGTCCGGCGGCGAGACGGCACGGCGCTGGTAACCCGTCTCCGGATCGCGCCAGACGGTCTGTTTCTCGCGCCGCGACAGCGGATCGCCGTCTCCTTGCGAAAAGGCGAAGAAGGCGGAGAGCGTCAGGTCCAACGCGGCGCAGAGCCGTGAGAGCAGCTGCGCCGTCGGGCTCGCCTCGCCGCGCTCGATGCGCGAGATCATCGCACGGCTGACGCCCGAGGCGGTCGCGAGGTCGTCGAGCGTCTGGTTGCGCGCAGTGCGCAGCAGCCGCAGCCGCTCGCCGATGGCGCTTTCCAGGGGGTCGGTTTCGTTTTCCATTATTATGGAATAATTCTCTCTTATAGTGGAGTCAACCGGCATGACCCGATCTGAAAATAAATTCCGCTCATGCCGCTCCGGCGACAATGCGACATCGGCCGGGCGGATAAGGTGGCGCGGCAGAATCGGGAGGACGGACAGATGACAGGTGAGACGCAACGGGCATCGTCGCTCTTCTCCATCACCGCCATCGTCGTTTCGATGACCTTCGTGGCCGTTGGCAACGGCATCATGCTGGCCTATGTGCCCTATGTGCTGTCGCGCGCCGTCGCACCCGCGTGGGCGCCAGGCGCTGCGGTCACGGCCATCGCCTTCGGCGGGCTCGTCGGCTGCGTCATCGCCGGCCCGGTCATCCGGCGCGTCGGCCATGCCCGGGCCTTTTCCTGCTCGCTGGCCCTCGTCATCATCGCCGCCTTCCTCGTGGCGCTTGGCGTCAACCCGCTCCTCTGGATCCTGGCGCGCTGCATCTATGGCATGGCGGGCAATTCCAACTTCATCATCACGCAGAGCTGGCTGAACCATGCGGCCGACAACCGCTGGCGCGGCAAGGCCATGTCGTTCTTCTACATGGCCTATGTGCTCGGCCTCGGCGTCGGCGCCTGGCTGTTCGGGCAGATGCCGGCGGACGGAAACCTCGCGCCGCTCGTCACCATCTTCGTCACCACCATCGCGCTGCTGCCGATCGGCCTGACCCGTCTGCCCACCCCGCCGGCACCCGCCCGCGTCAGCGTCGATTTCGCCATGACGTGGCGCAATTCACCGGTGGCGCTGATCGGCGTCCTTGCCGCCGGCGGGCTGTCCATGGTCGTGCAGGGCTTTACGCCGATCTATGCCGCCACCAACAATGTCGGCCAGACGGACGTCGCGCTCCTGATGTTCGTCATGCAGTTCGGCCTGATCTTCGTGCAATATCCGCTCGGCACGCTGTCCGACCGCATCGACCGGCGCATCGTGCTGATCTTCACCTGCCTTCTGATCGCCGGCACGGCGGTCGTGGCCCTCTTCGTCTCCTTCCAGGCCTTCTTCATCCTGATGCTGGTCTTCGCGCTATGGGCCGGTGCGGTCGAAAGCGTCTATTCGATCGCCAATGCGCATGCCAACGACCGCACGGACCCAGAGGATTTCGTGCCGCTCGCCTCCACCCTGCTCGTCGCCTGGTCGGCGTCTGCGACGCTGGTTCCGCTGGCGGTCACGGCGCTCACCCCCATCTACGGCCCGAAGACGTTCATCTATGCCGCCATGGCCGTCGCACTCCTCTACGCCGCCTTCGTCGCCCATCGGCTGCGCCGTCGTGAGACCGTGCCGGTGGCGGCGCGGGAAAGCTTCGAAATCAGAAGTGCGCAGGTGCCGAATGCCGGTGCGCTCGTCGAAGGTGAAAACGCCCGGGAATAGCGGACATTCCGGTCATACAACGGTTCATTTACCGCTTTGCGGGAATCTCGGCCGCTGCTATATGGCGCGCATGAGCACCAATTCTTCGACGCCCCTCGACCATATCCGCAATTTCTCGATCGTGGCCCATATCGACCACGGCAAGTCGACGCTCGCCGACCGTCTGATCCAGACGACCGGTGGCCTTGCCGCGCGCGAGATGTCGGAACAGGTTCTCGATAACATGGATATCGAGAAGGAACGCGGCATCACCATCAAGGCACAGACCGTGCGCCTGCATTATCTCGCCAACAATGGCGAGACCTACATCCTCAACCTCATCGACACGCCCGGCCATGTCGACTTCGCCTATGAAGTGTCGCGCTCGCTGTCGGCCTGCGAGGGTTCGCTTCTCGTGGTGGATGCGTCGCAGGGCGTCGAGGCGCAGACGCTCGCCAACGTCTACCAGGCGATCGACAACAACCACGAGATCGTCACGGTGCTCAACAAGATCGACCTGCCGGCGGCCGAGCCCGACCGCATCCGCGAGCAGATCGAGGAAGTCATCGGCATCGACGCATCGCAGGCCGTGCTGATTTCGGCCAAGACCGGCCTCGGCATTCCCGACGTGCTGGAAGCCATCGTCCACCAGTTGCCCGCGCCGAAGAGCGAGGGCGGCGAGACGGCGCCGCTGAAGGCGCTTCTCGTCGATAGCTGGTACGACACCTATCTCGGCGTCATCGTGCTCGTGCGCATTCTCGATGGCGTGCTGAAAAAGGGCCAGACCATCCGCATGATGGGCACGGACGCAAAGTACCAGGTGGAACGCGTCGGCGTCATCACGCCGAAGATGGTGACCGTCGAGGCGCTCGGCCCGGGCGAAATCGGCTTCATTACCGCCTCCATCAAGGAAGTGGCCGATACCCGCGTCGGCGATACGATCACCGAGGACAAGCGCCCGACCGCCCACATGCTGCCGGGCTTCAAGCCGGCGCAGCCGGTGGTGTTCTGCGGCCTGTTCCCGGTCGACGCCGCCGACTTCGAGGACCTGCGCGCCGCCATGGGCAAGCTGCGCCTCAACGATGCGTCCTTCTCCTTCGAAATGGAATCCTCCGCCGCGCTCGGCTTCGGTTTCCGCTGCGGCTTCCTCGGCCTCCTGCATCTCGAAATCGTCCAGGAACGCCTCGAGCGTGAATTCGATCTCGACCTGATCGCGACCGCGCCTTCGGTCGTCTACAAGCTGTTCATGAACGACGGCTCGGAGCGAGAGCTGCACAACCCGGCCGACATGCCGGATGTCGTGCGGATCAAGGAAATTCACGAGCCCTGGATCCGCGCCACCATCCTGACGCCGGACGATTATCTCGGCGGCATCTTGAAACTCTGCCAGGACCGTCGCGGCATACAGGTGGAACTCACCTATGTCGGCACCCGCGCGATGCTGACCTATGACCTGCCGCTCAACGAAGTCGTCTTCGATTTCTACGACCGGCTGAAGTCGATCTCCAAGGGCTACGCCTCGTTCGACTACCAGATCACCAGCCATCAGGAAGGCAATCTGGTGAAGATGTCGATCCTGGTGAACGGCGAGCCGGTCGATGCCTTGTCGATGATGGTGCACCGGATGGCGGCGGAGAAGCGCGGCCGCGACATGTGCGAGAAGCTCAAGGAGCTGATCCCGAAGCACATGTTCAAGATTCCGATCCAGGCCGCCATCGGCGGCAACGTGATCGCCCGCGAGACCATCTCGGCGCTGCGCAAGGACGTGACCGCCAAGTGCTACGGCGGCGACGCCACCCGCAAGCGCAAGCTGCTCGACAAGCAGAAGGCCGGCAAGAAGCGCATGCGCCAGTTCGGCAAGGTGGAAATCCCGCAGGAAGCCTTCATCGCGGCCCTCAAGATGGGCGACGAATAACAAAGGGAGGCTCTGGCCTCCCTTTTTCTTTGCGCTAATCCCGCTTGATGGTTGCGAGGACCTGCCAGAGGTCCGCGCCCGTCTCGAAGACGGCGGCGTTGGCGCGGAAGCCGATTTCGGCGGAGACCAGATCGAGCATATCCATTGCCGGATCGCCTGTGCCGCCGGCGATGTTGCGGGCTGCCGTTCCGGCGCGCGCCGTTTCCGTCGCCATGCCCTGGCGGGCCGTGTTCATGATGCCGGTGATCTGCATTGCGGGGGCCTCGTTGATCGAGTGCCTTTCTACGGCATCGGCCTTTCCATCGCGTGAACCGGAAAAACCCGACCCTGTGCCGTTTCGGCACGGCCGGGTCTGTCTCAGTGACCCGGATGCAGGGCGTCGTTCAGGTACATGCAGGTGAGCATGGTGAAGACGTAGGCCTGGATGATCGCCATCAGCAGTTCCAGCGCCGTCAGCGCCACGGTCATGGCGAGCGGCAGCACCGCGCCCGGCATGCCGAGCGTGCCAAGGCTGCCCATCGAGACGACGAAGCCGGCAAAGACTTTCAGCGTGATATGGCCGGCCAGCATGACGGCAAAGAGGCGCACGGAATGGCTGACGGGGCGGGAGAGATAGGAAATCATCTCGATCGGCACGATGATCGGCGTCAGGATCAGCGGCACGCCCTCCGGCACGAACAGTTTCAGGAAACCGGCACCGTGCGTGAACAGGCCGTAGAGGGTGACCGTGGCAAAGACCAGCATGGCGAGTGCGAAGGTGACGATCAGATGGCTCGTCACCGTGAAGGCATAGGGGAACATGCCGACGAGGTTGGCGACGAGGACGAACAGGAAGAGCGAGAACACCAGCGGGAAGAAACGCATGCCCTGCTCGCCCGCATTGGCCCGAAGCGTCGCCGCGACGAATTCGTAGACCATCTCCGCGCTCGATTGCCCGCGTCCCGGCACCAAGGCGCGCCGGCGCGTGGCGAACAGCAGGAAGCCGCTGGCTGCCACGACGGTCAGCACCATGTAGGCGGAAGAATTGGTGAAGCTCAGGTCGAGCCCGCCGATCTGGAAGGGCACAAGCGGCTTGATCTCGAATTGCTCAATGGGTCCGGCCATCGGATTTCCTTGGAAAGACATCAGGGCACACACGAACGCGCACCGTGATCGCGGCGCGGCGATGCACGGCACGCGACAGGCGCGCGGCTGATTTTGGAACGGTAGGGAGTGAAGAGTTCACGCGGCGCCATCCTATCTCGACTGCGAGATAAGGGGCCGTCCCCGGAACGTACAAAGGCGCTGGTCGTCCAGCGCGCGGGTTCTCTAGCCGCTGCGCGCGCCGGTGGCAAGCCGTCCTGCCACCGGCCGCGATCACGCCTGCGTCATCCCTGCCGAAACGACGCCGGTCCTACCGCCGTCTCTTGGTAGCCGGCTAAGCATTTTCGTAGGCGTCCTGGCCGGCGAGGAGTGACGTGTCCAGCCGTCCTCCCGGCGGGAAAAGGCCGAGCATCGCGGGCGGTTCGACGCCCTCCACCAGCCGGGGACAGGTTTCGACGGCGCCGAGCACGGTCGTCACGGGAATGACGCCGGCCCAGATCGGCAGGGCGAAATCCGCCTCGTCGTCGCCCACGCCCTTGGCGCGCACCTTCGCGGCGGCCTCGTCGATCGGCATGGCGATGATCGTCGTGGCCTTGGCCTCCTGCGGCGTGATGGGGCGCAAGAGCGCGCTGCGGCCGGGATAGAAGCGGTCGACGACGTCGCGCATCGCCTCGATCTTTTCGTCGGAATCCTCGACGAGGCGCGCGGTGCCGAAACACATGGCGGAGCGGTAGTTGGCCGAATGGTTGAAGCCGGAGCGCGCCAGCACCAGCCCGTCGAGATGGGCGACCGTGAGGCAGGCGGGCGTGCCGGCCTTCAGATGACGCAGCATGCGGCTGGCCGACGAGCCGTGCCAGTAGAGCGTATCGCCCTTGCGCCAGAACAGCGTGGGTGTCGCATAGGGCTGGCCGTCGATGACATAGGCGACGTTGCAGAGCATGGCCGCATCTAGGATGGCGTAGACGCTGTCGCAGTCGTAGCTGCCGCGTTCATGCATGCGCTTGACGCGGTTGCGGGGGGTGATGGGATAGGTGGCGGTGTCGGTTTCTGCACGCATGCGATCTTGCCTTTCAAACAGGGTGCCGCCATGGTGCGCCATGCCATTGGATCGAAAAAGTACCAATCCTGGTCAAAAAATCCGAACCAATCTGCCAGATTGGTCGTCGCTCATCCCCGTGCTGCCGGCGGCGGGCAAACGCACGCCGGCGCTTTACCGGGAGCTGCGCCGGCTGATCGAGGTGGGGACCATTCCGGCAGGCAGCAAGCTGCCGCCGTCGCGCGATCTGGCGGCGCGGCTGAAGATCGCGCGCGGCAGCGTGGTCGCCGCCTTCGAAACGCTGATCGCCGAAGGTTATGCCGTGGCGCGCACGGGCGCCGGCACCTTCGTCGCCGACCGGGTGCCCGTCGTGAAGTCCGCGTTGCCAGTGGAAACGGAAAACACCGAGGCGAAAATGCCGCTGCCCGGCACGCTCGGCGTGGCAATGGCCGATGCGCGCACGCTGAACCTGTTTCGCACGCTGCTGGCGCGCCATCTCGCCCGCCCCGGCCCGGAACATTTCTACTATGGCGATCCGCGCGGCGGCGCGGCGCTGCGCCAGGCGGTCGCGGCCTATCTCCGGCAGGCACGCGGCGTGCGCTGCGAGGCGCGGTCGATCGTCATCACGACCGGCACACAGCAGGGCATAGACCTCGTTATCCGCAGCGCGCTTCAGCCGGGCGACCGGGTGATGGTCGAGGACCCGTGTTATCCAAGCGCACGGGCCGCCTTTGCCGGCGCGAGCCTCGCCCTTTCGGGCCTCGCGGTGGATGCCGAGGGGGCGGACATATCGCTGGCGACGGCGGGGGCGCGAGCGGTCTATGTGACGCCGTCGCACCAGTTTCCGCTTGGCGTGACCATGAGCATGCGCCGCCGGCTCGCGCTCATCGACTGGGCGCGCGAGACCGGCGGCTGGATCCTCGAGGACGATTACGACAGCGAGTTCCGCTTTGCCGGCCCGCCGCTCGCCGCCATGCAGGGCATGGACGATAGCGGCCGCGTCATCTATCTCGGCACCTTCTCCAAGGTGCTGTTTCCGGGGTTGCGCCTCGGCTATGCCGTCATCCCGGATCCGCTGCTCGAAGAGGTCATGGCGCTGCGCAGCCGCACCGACCGCAGCCCGCCGACGCTTGCCGAAGCCGCACTGACCGACCTCCTGCGCGAAGGCCATTTCGCCGCCCATCTGCGCCGCGCCCGACGGCACGCGCAGGCGGCGCGCGATGCGCTGGTCGCGGGGCTTTCGGCGGCCAAAAACCTTTCGGTCGCCGTGCCCGACCAGGGCCTGCATCTGGTGACCGGCCTGCCCGATTCGATTGCCGATACCGCGGCGGTGGAGATTGCGCGCAAGGCCGGGCTCGGTGTGAGGGCGCTGTCGTCCATGGCGGTCACCAACCCGCCGCGGCAGGGTCTGGTCATCGGCTTTTCCGGTTTTGCGCCCACGGTGCTGCAGGCCGCGGCGGCACGATTCGCCGCAGCCATCATGGCGCTTTAGGCGACGCGGCGGGTCTCGGCGGCGGCGATCGTCGCCACCCAGGCGCGGGCGATGGCAAGGCCGGTGGCGTCGGCGCTGGGACCGTTTTCGGCGGCGAGCGTCTCGCGCTGCTCGAGCCAGCCGGGCGCAAGCGTCGGAATGAGGTCGGGGAAGGTGCGCACCCATTCATCGACGACCGTGCGGCTCGCCTCGAAATGGAACTGCGTGCCGTAGACGGCGCGGCCGATGCGGAAGGCCTGGTTTTCGGCAGCGCCATTGGTGGCGAGCCGGACCGCGCCTTCAGGCAACGTGAAGGTGTCGCTATGCCACTGAAAGATCGGGAAGCTGCTTGCCGCGGCGGAGAGAACCGGGTCGCCGGCACCGTCCTTCGTCCGCGCGACCGTGCACCAGCCGAATTCCGGCGCCGTGCCGATGCGGTTTTCCGCGCCATAGGCGCGCGCCAGAAGCTGGCTGCCGAGACAGACGCCGAGCACCGATTTCTCCGCATCGCCGAAGCGGCGCATCAGCCCGGCCAGCGCCGGCAGATAGGCGTGGCGTTCGTCGTCGCGGGCGTTCTGCGGACCGCCCATCACGACGATGGCGTCATGCTTCGTCTCGTCGGCAGGGATGGCGTCGCCGGCATGCGGCCGGCAGATCTCGATCCCGGCGCCCGCCTCTTCCAGCGCGACACCGATCTGACCGAGCAGCGTCACCCTGTCGTTTTCCACCACCAGCACCCGCATGCGAAACTCCTGCTTCTCGATAGGACGCGACACAATCACGCCGCTTCGTTTCGTTCAAGGGTTTAGAGCATAAAGAACCCGGCTCTTTCGAGCCGGGCAAGGCGGGGAGGATCGACGGAAGGAAGAAATCAACGGCAAACCTTGATCTTCTTGATGATAACATTGCCGTAGTAGTCGTAGGACTTCACCTTCTTGATGAAGCAATAGGGTTCATAGCCGTAGCTGTAGTAGCCGGCCTGCGAGGGAGCGGCGAAGGAAACGGCTGCGACGAGGGCAACGGTGGCGGAAACGATGAACTTGCGCATGGGGTCTCTCCTGATCTCTGTTCGGGATGAGCCTCTCTCATCCAGTGATCAGACTTTCCCACATCGCCCCGCCGCGCGCTGTTCCGGATGGAACAGGGTCAGGGATAGATGACGCCCTTGCGCAGGATGACGTTTGCATAGAGCCGCGGCTCGCTCGTCTGCACCAGCGTATGGGCGGCGCGGACGCGGCTGTAGAAATCGGCGCCGACCAGCGGCACGACGATGCGCGTCGGCTCGCGGCGGGCGCAGCAATCGATGATCTCGTGGTGTACGGGCTGAAGCGTGTCGCGCTCCTGGCGGAAGGTGGAGCGGAAGATCGCCTCGTCGACGAAATCGTCGATCGGCAGCACCGAGAGCACGGCGTTGAGCACGGGCAAAAGCGGCACGCCGTCGAGGCGGATGAGCCTGCGGGCATGTTCGACGCCCGGATAATTGCCGTCGACGATGGCGATCTCGTCGCCGTGGCCCATGGCGCGCAGCGTCGACAGCAGCTCCGGGCTCAGGATGGGGTCGATACCTTTCAGCATTCAGGCAAGCTCCTTGAAGAGGACGTTCTGGTCGGGAAGATAGCGGGAGAACAGCGGCAGACTGGCGCCGCCGATCGAGCGGGCGTGGCTGCCGACGGCGCCTTCGAGGATTTCGGGCAGGGTGACGCCTTGCAGGTCGAGACGGGCGACGGCGGCGCGCGTCGCGGCAACCACGCGCTCGCGCACCCAGGCCGGGAAGCCGCCATCGATGATGACGGCGGAAAAGTCGATGACCGAGGCCGACGCCACGACCGCTTGAGCGAGTGCCGCCGCCATGTCGTCGATCCAGATTTCGAGCGGCGCGCCGAATTCGATCCAGTCGTCCGGCGAATACCAGAGCGGCTTCGGATCGACGCCGTGCTCGCGCAAGAGGTTCTCCAGCCGATAGATCGAGGCGATCTTCAGGAGCTGCACGGTCTCGCCGTCGCGGCCCTGCACCGGCAGCGGGCCGATGGCGCCGGCCGTGCCGGTGCGGCCGGTGAAGAGCGCGGAATTCAGCACCACGCCGCCGCCGATGAAGGAGCCGATGAACAGATAGAGGAAATCCGGATATTGCGGGCCGAGGCCGAAGACGAGCTCGGCGGCGCAGGCGCTGGTCGCGTCGTTCTGCAAGACGACCGGATAGGGCACGCGCCGGGCGATTTCTGCCTCCAGGTCGACGCCGCGCCATTGGTCCATGTCGGCCTGCGGCGCGCCGACCTCGCTTGCCCAACTCCAGAGCTCGAAGGGCGCCGCCACGCCGAAACCGGCGATGCGGGTGCGCTCCTGCGGCGTGATCGCGGCTTCCAGCTCGGCAAGCCCCTCTTCGACGAAGGCGAGCAGCGGGCCGGGCATCGGATAGGCAAAGGTGCGGCGGACCTGTCGGCGGATGCCGCCGACGAAATCCATCATGACGAGATCGGCGCTGCGGCGGCCGATCTTCAGGCCGAAGGAAAAGACGGCGTCGGGATTGAGCCGCATGGGCACGGAGGGCTGGCCGACCTTGCCGCGCATCGGCGCGCCGCGCATCAGCAGGCCTTCGGCTTCCAGCGCGCGCATGATGACCGTCACGGTCTGGGCGGAAAGGCCGCTGCGCCGGGCGATCTCGGCCTTCGAGAGGCTGCCGTGCCGACGCACCAGCGACATGACAAGCCGCTCGTTATAGGCCCGCACGCGCACCTGGTTGGCGCCCCCGCTCGGGTCGAGGATTTCGGCCGGCGCGGCGGGTGCCGTCGCGGCATTCTTTCTCATCGTCTCCTCCCGTGCCGGTCGCGGCGTCCTGCGCCTCTCCCGTCCTCTTATCGGCTGCCGTTCCGCTCTTCCACCGGAAACGACACGCCCTTGTTTGTCGAAGCATGACACATTGGATTAATAATTCAATTCGATTTATTTATTGACAGCGATTTCTTTTGGTGTTCTTTTCGTGCGTGGAAGCACGGTCTGCCGGCGGAGGAGCCGCTGGCCACCTGCGACCGGATGGCCCCAGGAGAGGGGCGCATCCCGTTCTGTCCTTGGGAGGATTACCATGAAGAAAACCATCATTTCCGCCGCTCTCGGCGCGCTCGCGCTCGGCGTCGCCTTCTCCTCGCCGGCTCTCGCCGCCGACACCACCGCCTGCCTGATCACCAAGACCGACACCAACCCCTTCTTCGTCAAGATGAAGGAAGGCGCCGAAGCGAAGGCCAAGGAAATCGGCGTCACGCTGAAGGCCTATGCCGGCAAGATCGACGGCGATTCGGAAAGCCAGGTCGCGGCTATCGAGACCTGCATCGCGGACGGCGCGAAGGGCATCCTGATCGCCGCATCCGACACGAAGGGCATCGTTCCCTCCGTGCAGAAGGCGCGTGATGCCGGCCTGCTGGTCATCGCGCTCGACACGCCGCTGGAGCCGGTCGACAGCGCCGACATGACCTTCGCCACCGACAACCTGCTCGCCGGCGAACTGATCGGCAAGTGGGCTGCCGCCACCCTCGGCGACGCCGCCAAGGACGCCAAGATCGCCTTCCTCAACCTGACGCCCTCGCAGCCTTCGGTCGACGTGCTGCGCAACCAGGGCTTCATGAAGGGTTTCGGCATCGACGTTAAGGACATCGGCAAGATCGGCGATGAGGACGATGCCCGCATCGTCGGCCATGACGTGACCAATGGCAACGAGGAAGGCGGCCGTACCGCCATGGAAAACCTTCTCCAGAAGGATCCGTCCATCAATGTCGTGCACACCATCAACGAACCGGCAGCAGCCGGCGCCTATGAAGCGCTGAAGGCCGTCGGCAAGGAAGGCGACGTGCTGATCGTATCGGTCGACGGCGGTTGCCCGGGCGTGCAGAACGTCGCGGATGGCGTCATCGGCGCGACCTCGCAGCAGTACCCGCTGATGATGGCGGCGCTCGGCATCGAGGCGATCAAGACGTTCGCCGACACCGGCGAAAAGCCGAAGGCGACCGAAGGCAAGGACTTCTTCGACACGGGCGTGACGCTCGTCACCGACAAGCCGGCAGCCGGCGTCGACTCCATCGACACCAAGGCCGGCAAGGACAAGTGCTGGGGCTGATGCCCCACCACGCCGGCCCGGGCTGACCGGGCCGGCATTCCGCTACGGACGGATCGGGTCCGCGTGAAACGCACCCTGCTTTGACATTCGCACAAGACATGGGCACCCTTCTTCGGCAGGCGACGGCGACAGCCGGGACCGCTTGGGGAGGAGACCGCCCAAAAATGGCGGCAGGTGCGCGAAAAGCGCCCGATCGGTGCGTCCGTACACCATTTCATCCGGCAAAGCCGCGACGGTCGGCACCCGGAAGGGGAGGAACTGGATCATGACTGAGACAACGACGGCCTCGCAGGGTTCGCAACCCTCGCAGCCATCGCAGGAATTCGAGAAGGTGCTGTCCGGCAGCGCGACGCAGGTCGCATCCTTCGACACGCACGACAAGACGCCCATCCAGAAATTCCAGCATTTCCTGCATTCGAGCCCGGCGGCCGTGCCGCTCATCGTGCTCGTACTGTCGGTGGCCATCTTCGGCGTCATTCTCGGCGGAAAGTTCTTCTCCGCCTTCACGTTGACGCTGATCCTCCAGCAGGTGGCGATCGTCGGCATCGTCGGCGCGGCGCAGACGCTGGTGATCCTGACGGCCGGCATCGACCTTTCGGTCGGCGCGATCATGGTGCTGTCCTCCGTCGTGATGGGCCAGTTCACCTTCCGCTACGGCCTGCCGCCGACGGTCGCCGTCCTCTGCGGGCTCGCCTGCGGCGCGCTCTGCGGCTACATCAACGGCCTGCTTGTCGCCCGCATGAAACTGCCGCCCTTCATCGTCACGCTCGGCATGTGGCAGATCATCCTCGCCTCGAACTTCCTCTATTCGGCCAACGAGACGATCCGCTCGCAGGACATTTCCTCGCAGGCGCCGCTCCTCCAGTTCTTCGGCAACAACCTCAAGCTCGGCAGCGCGGTCTTCACCTATGGCGTCATCGCCATGGTGCTGCTCGTGGCGCTGCTCTGGTACGTGCTGAACCACACCGCCTGGGGCCGCCACGTCTATGCGGTCGGCGACGACCCGGATGCGGCGGAACTTGCCGGCGTCAACGTCAAGCGCATGCTGGTCTCGATCTACACGCTGTCCGGCCTCATCTGCGCGCTGGCCGGCTGGGCGCTCATCGGCCGCATCGGTTCGGTCTCGCCGACCGCCGGCCAGTTCGCCAATATCGAATCGATCACGGCCGTGGTGATCGGCGGCATCTCGCTGTTCGGCGGGCGCGGCTCCATCCTCGGCATGATCTTCGGCGCGCTGATCGTCGGTGTCTTCTCGCTCGGCCTTCGCCTTATCGGCACGGACCCGCAATGGACCTATCTCCTGATCGGCGTCCTCATCATCTCGGCAGTCGCAATCGACCAGTGGATCAGAAAGGTAGCAGGCTGATGGAACCCATTCTCACCGCGCGCGGTCTCGTCAAGCGCTACGGCCGCGTCACCGCCCTCGACCATGCCGATTTCGACCTCTATCCCGGCGAAATCCTCGCCGTGATCGGCGACAACGGTGCCGGCAAATCCTCGATGATCAAGGCGATCTCCGGCGCCATCACGCCGGACGAGGGCGAAATCCGCCTGCAGGGCGAGGTGATCAACTTCCGCTCGCCGATCGAGGCGCGCAAGGCCGGCATCGAGACCGTCTACCAGAACCTCGCGCTCTCGCCGGCGCTGTCGATCGCCGACAACATGTTCCTCGGCCGCGAATTGCGCAAACCCGGCGTCATGGGCCAGTGGTTCCGCAAGCTCGACCGCTCGGCGATGGAAAAATTCGCCCGCGACAAGCTGTCGGAACTCGGCCTGATGACGATCCAGAACATCAACCAGGCGGTGGAGACCCTGTCGGGCGGCCAGCGCCAGGGTGTTGCGGTGGCGCGCGCCGCCGCCTTCGGCTCGAAGGTCATCATCCTCGACGAACCGACGGCCGCACTCGGCGTCAAGGAGAGCCGGCGCGTGCTGGAGCTCATCCTCGACGTGCGCCGGCGCGGCATTCCGATCGTGCTGATCTCGCACAACATGCCGCATGTCTTCGAGGTGGCGGACCGCATCCATATCCACCGGCTCGGACGGCGGCTCACGGTCATCAACCCGAAGGACTACACCATGTCCGACGCCGTCGCCTTCATGACCGGCGCCAAGCTGCCGGCGGAGGCGATCGCGGCATGATCTCGCCCGCCACCATCGTGGATGCACTCCAGCGGCGCGCGGGAGACGCGCGCCGCTTCCTGGTCGGCCTCGCCGGCCCGCCGGCGGCAGGAAAATCGACGCTGGCCGAGGTGCTGCGGGACGGCCTCGTCACCCGCGGCGAAAGCGCCGAAATCCTGCCGATGGACGGCTTTCACATGGACAACGGCATTCTCGCCGAGCGCGGCCTCTTGCCGCGCAAGGGCGCGCCGGAATCCTTCGACGGCCGCGGCTTCATCGATATCGTCACCGCGCTGAAACGGGCCGAGGGCGAAGTGCTGGTGCCGGTTTTCGACCGGTCGCGCGAGATCGCCATCAACGCCGCCCGCGCCATCCCGCGGGAAACCCGCTTCATCCTCGCCGAGGGCAATTACCTGCTCTTCAAGGATGCGCCCTGGGACGGGCTCGACGGCAAGTTCGACTTCACCATCTTCGTCGGTCCGCCCTACCCCGTGCTGGAGGAGCGGTTGCGCCGGCGCTGGATGGGCTATGCGCTGCCGGAGGACCAGATCGGCTGGAAGCTCTACGGCAACGACCTGCCGAACGGAAAGCGCATCCTGGAGAACTCGCGCCCCGCCGATCTCACCATCGACACCTTCTGAGGCGATTGTCGTTGTCGCCCGCGGATGCTATCGCAGCCGCAACACGCGGGAGATGACCGATGACCACTGAACTGACCATCCGCCGGCCGGACGACTGGCACCTGCACCTGCGCGACGGCGCCATGCTGGAAGGCGTGATCGGCGACACGAGCCGCCATTTCGCCCGCGCGATCATCATGCCGAACCTGGTGCCGCCGGTCGTCACCACCGCGGATGCCAGCGCCTATCGCGACCGTATCCTCGCCGCCCTTCCCAAGGGCGACCGGTTCGAGCCGCTGATGACGCTCTACCTCACCGAGCACACCGACCCCGACGACGTGGAAGCCGGCTATGAAAGCGGCCTGATCCGCGCCGTGAAACTCTATCCGGCTGGTGCGACGACCAATTCGCATGGCGGCGTGCGTGATATGGACAAAGCCATGCCCGTGCTGGAGCGCATGGCGAAGATCGGCCTGACGCTCTGCGTGCATGGCGAAGTGACGACACCGGAGGTCGATATCTTCGACCGCGAGGCGGTGTTCATCGAGACGGTTCTGGATCCGTTGCGCAACCGCCTGCCGGAATTGCGCGTGACCATGGAACACGTCACGACGAAAAACGGCGTCGACTATATCAAGGCCGCGAAGGCGAACCTCGCCGGCTCGATCACCACGCATCACCTGATCATCAACCGCAACGCCATCCTCGTCGGCGGCATCCGCCCGCATTATTACTGCCTGCCCGTCGCCAAGCGCGAGGAACACCGGCTGGCGCTGCGCGCGGCCGCGACCTCCGGCGACGCCCGCTTCTTCCTCGGCACCGATTCCGCGCCGCATGTCGATCCGCTGAAGGAATGCGCCTGCGGCTGCGCCGGCATCTACACCTCGATCAACACGATGAGCTGCCTTGCCCATGTGTTCGAACAGGACAGCGCGCTCGACAAGCTCGAAGCCTTCGCCTCGTTGAACGGCCCGGCCTGGTATGGCCTGCCGATCAACGAAGAGACGATCCGGCTGGTGAAACGGACCGCGCCCGTCGCCTTCCCGGCGAAGATCGAGACGGGGGCCGGGCCGGTGACGGTGTTCGACCCGATGTTCCCGCTGCATTGGGATGTCGTTTAAAACGCTAGATAAACGGGCGGGCTTCCTTCTTCATCCCTTCCCAGCCGGCCAGTGTCAGCAACCCGTCCGGGTCGAGGATCTCGCAACCCTTGTCCTGCCAGCGCATCAGATTGCGGTCGGACAGTTTGCGTAGCGTCTTGTTGGTGTGGACCAGCGACAGGCCGAGCGTGTCGGCTACATGCTGCTGCGTGATCGGGATGACGCGCCGTCCACCGTTGATGCCGGCCGATTTTGCCCGCTGGTGAATGAAGGACAGCAGATAGGCCGTACGCTCCAGCGCCGTGCGCCGGCCGATGCTAAGCAGGTGCTCGTCGAGGATGCGCTCCTCATGCGCGGCGATCCAGGTGAGATCATAGGCAAGCGAGGCATGGCGCTCGAAAAGGCGCTCCAGCTTGGAGCGCTCGAAGACGCAGAGCGTGACGGGCGTCAGCGCTTCCACCGAATGGTCCATCTCGCCCATCAGGCTGCCCTGCAGGCCGAGCAGGTCGCCGGGCAGCACATAGTTCATGATCTGGCGACGCCCGTCCGGCAGGAGCTTGTAGCGAAAGGCCCAGCCCGAGAGAACGGTGAAGAGATGGGCGCTGTGCATGCCCTCGACGACGATGGTCGCGCCGCGTTCGCTCGACAGTTCGCCGCTCTTGAACTGCGAGATGAAATCGAGTTCCTTCGCCGTAAAATCCCGGAATGTGGCGAGCCCTCTCAACGGACATTGATGGCAGGGCGTGCGCCATTTCGAATGGTGGTTGCCCGCCGTGCTGTTCGCCATGTCGCCCCTGTCCTTCCCGTTCAAAGCCCGGAACCGGGCTGGCTTCCTGAACGTCGGGCGTCGATACTTGTTCCGTGCGGCCGAATGCTATGTCTTTTTTAAATGACACCGCCCCCCCCTCGGCCCACATTCCGCGTCCAAAACCCCCGGTGATTCCGGCTGTTTCGCATGGATAGGAGTGCGGCACCATGGAACAATCTCTTCCGCACATCTTGATCGCCGAACGCGAATTCCTGATCGCGCTCGACGCGGAATACCTGATCAAGGCAGCGCTCGATTGCCGCATTTCGCTGCTGCGGCCCGAACAGCTCGACCAAATGGAAACGGCGGCGCTGGCGGATATCGATCTCTGCCTGCTCGACGTGCCGCTCGACGCGACCCGGATCACGGCGCGCATCGAACGGCTGATCGAGGCACGCGTGCCGCTGCTGTTCACCACCGTCGGCGAGATCCACCGCAATGGCGTCGCGGGCTTCGAGATCGTTCCCGTCGCCCGCAAGCCCTATGACGGCGAGACGCTGGTCGCGCTCGTCAGGGCGCGGCTGCGGCAAGGCCGGCAGCCGCACGAAGAGGTGGTTCAGAACTGACGGCCGAGCTTGGCATCGACCGAGTGGCTGTTTGCGCCGCGGATGACGAAGTAGAACATGATCAGCGTCCAGAGGATGGACTTTTCCGCGCCCATCAGGCCTTCGGCCTGCACGATACCGTGGAAATAGACGGTGACGGCCAGCACGATCATCGCCGCGAAGGCGGCGGGGCGCGTGAAGAGGCCGATGGCGATCAGGATGCCGCCGAAGAATTCGGTGGCCGCGAGCAGCGGTGACCAGAACGCACCGGGATAGAACCCGAGGCTTTCCACCATGCCGCTTGCGCCGAAGGGGTTCAGGATCTTGCCGTAGCCGTGCGTGACGAGAAGCAGGCCGGCCGCCACGCGCAGGATCGTTTCCGCGCTTTCGCTCAGCGCCGAATAGAGGCCGCCGAGCGAGGGAATGATGAGGCGCGGGCGGGAGGTGGAAAAGTCCGTCATGGGGTGTCCTGTCTCTATGTTGCAGTGCAACACCTCTCCGACAGGACCGTGGCTGCGACAAGATGTCCGCCGGTAAAACCTGATAAATTGAGTTGACATTGTTGTGAACGGATCGCGTGCCAAGCGGGCCGCCCTGCTATATGCTCCGGTGATCGAAGGAGGTGACCATGACCGGGGAAAAGCCACGCGTTTCCATTCTCTACTGTACCCAGTGCAACTGGCTGCTTCGCGCCGGATGGATGGCGCAGGAGCTGCTGTCGACCTTTTCCGGCTCGATCGGCGAGGTGGCACTCATTCCCGGAACCGGCGGCAATTTCGAGATCCGCGTCGGCGACGCCCTCGTCTGGGAGCGCAAGCGCGACGGCGGTTTTCCGGGGCCGAAGGAGCTGAAGCAGCGCGTGCGCGACGTCATCGAGCCGGGCCGCGATCTCGGTCATACGGACCGGGTGGCCGACAATATCGCCGGCTGAAACACAAACGGCGGGCCAGGGCCCGCCGTCCGTGTCATGACCTAGGATCGTTCGTGCTTACCGATAGGGCGAATAGCACAGGCGATAGACCCCGCCGCCGGCATGGTAGCGGTTGGTATAGGGGTCGTAGGTGCGGTAGCGGTTGGAGCACCATTCGACATGTGCCCCGCGTCCACCGTAATAGCGCGGCCGCTCGTAGCGCGGACGATAATAGCGGCGCTCGTAACCACCGTAATACGGGCGATAGTGGCGACGATGGTAACGGCGCTCGCAGCCATAGCCGTAGCAGAACTCCACCTGCGCCTGCGTGACGTCACTTTTCGTCTCTACCTTCGGTACGGCGAGAGGAACGGCCTGGGCCGCCCCCATGGGCGCGATCGCGGAGGCAATCCCCATCGCGCAACCGAAAACGAGATTTCGAATCTTCAACATGTTGATCCTCACTGTTCCTGGCGGGATATTTCCCTGTCACGTCCCTGCTTTGCATTACGTTCACGCATTTTGTTTTATTCATGGTCGCGCTATCCCCTGGAACACAGGACCGCTGGAGACATGAGGTGACCGCATGAGCCTGAAATTCGGAACCAGCGGCCTGCGCGGCCTGTCGGTCGATCTCGAAGGGCCTGCCACCGCGCTCTACGCCACCGCCTTTGCCCGCCACCTGCTTGCCGCCGGCTTCGCCCGCAAGGGCGACGACATCCTCGTCGGCCGCGATTTTCGCGCCTCCAGCCCGGCGATCGCGGCAATCGCCATCGCAGCCCTTCGCAAGGCCGGCTTCAACCCACGCGATTGCGGCGCGCTGCCGACGCCGGCACTCGCGCTGACCGGCCTTGCGCGAAACGCCGCCTGCCTGATGGTGACGGGTTCGCATATCCCCGCCGACCGCAACGGCATCAAATTCTATCGGCCGGACGGCGAGATCGACAAGGCGGACGAGGCCGCGATCACCGCCGCCGCCGACGCGATCCGTGCCGAGGGTACGGGCTTCGACGCGGCCCGGGAGACCGCGGACGACCTCCACGCGGAGACCATGGCGCTCTACGAGGCGCGCAACCGCGCGCTTCTGCCGGAGGGAAGCCTCGCCGGCCTCAGGGTCGGCGTCTACCAGCATTCGACGGTGGCACGCGATCTCTTCGTCGCGGTGCTGATCCACTATGGTGCGGATGTCGTGGCGCTCGGCCGGTCGGAGACCTTCATTCCGGTCGATACGGAAGCGGTTTCCCCCGAAACCGTGACGCTGCTCCAGGGCTGGGCGGTGCAGCACGGCCTGCGCGCCATCATCTCGGCTGACGGCGACGGCGACCGGCCGCTCATCACGGACGAGACCGGTATGCCGATCCGCGGCGATCTCGTCGGCCTCATCGCCAGCCGCTTCCTCGGCGCGACCATTGTGGCCACGCCGGTGACCTCGAATTCCGGCATCGAGGCGGCCGTTGCCGGCAAGGTGCTGCGCACCAGGGTCGGCTCGCCCTTCGTGATCGCCGCGATGAACGACGCCATCGCGAGCGGCGAAACCGCCGTCGCCGGCTTCGAGGCGAATGGCGGCACGCTGACCGCCACGCCCTTCACCGTGAACGGCCAGGCGCTCGCCCCGTTACCGACCCGCGACAGCCTCATGCCGTTGCTTGCCGTGCTGGCACTCGCCGCTGCGGAAAGCCGGCCGCTCTCGCAGATCACCGCCGGCTTCGCCCTGCCTGCGGCCGCCAGCGACCGACTGGAGGATTTTCCGGTCGAAACCAGCGCCGCCCTGATGGCGGAGCTGCGATCGGGCGCAGGCGCGCTTTCCGCCTTCCTCGCCCCCATCGGCGTGCCGATGAAGACAAGCGATATCGATGGGCTGCGCGTGACGCTGGACGATGCCAGCGTCATCCACTTCCGTCCCTCCGGCAATGCGCCGGAAATGCGCTGCTACGTGGAAGCCAAGGACGAGGCCGCCGCCGCCCGGTTGCTCGCGGCCGGACTGGCGCGCATTCGCGAATGGGCTCTCAGCCGGTAAACAAGGTTTTCGCCAAGCTGTTGCAAAAACTTCAAAAAGCCTGTTGACACAAGAGTGTGGGCCTTCTACATGGCTCTCCGTCGCCCAGATGGCGGAATTGGTAGACGCGCCAGCTTCAGGTGCTGGTACTCGAAAGGGTGTGGAGGTTCGAGTCCTCTTCTGGGCACCAAATTCCCACTCCGGTTTTTCCGGATTGTGCCAAAAAAGCCCGGTTTTTCCGGGCTTTTTTGTTGCCTGCGATTCGTCGCCCTCACCCTCGTTCACGGCAAAACAGAATCTTCCCGTCGCACCCTTGCGTCCCCGGCGCGTTAGGCACATAAGCCTAGAAAATAGTCATCTGCCTTTTTAAGACCAGGATCATCGTGGCCCCACCTCAGCACGATGCCCAGAAATCGGGCATTCTGTCCAAGTTCCGGCTCTTCTTTCCCATTCTCGCCGGCGCCACGCTCAAGGAACGCCTGATCGGCTGCCTCGGCGCCCTGATCGGCATCTGCCTCACCGGCCTCGTCTGCGGCCTCTTCATGGGCCAGGGCCCGCATCTCCCATTGATCGTCGCGCCCATCGGCGCCTCCGCCGTGCTTCTTTTCGCCGTGCCAGCAAGCCCGCTTGCCCAGCCGTGGTCGATCGTCGGCGGCAACACGATCTCCGCCTTCGTCGGCGTCACCGTCACCACGCTCGTGACCGACCCGACCCTCGCCATCGGCCTTGCCGTGGCGCTCGCCATCCTCGTCATGTCGCTGACCCGCTCACTGCATCCGCCGGGCGGCGCCGCGGCCCTCACGGCCGTCATCGGGGGCGCCGCCGTCACGCGGGCCGGCTTCTGGTTCCCGCTCGTGCCGATCGCCATCAATTCGCTGATCCTCGTGGCGCTCGGCATGATGTTCCACAGGCTGGCCGGGCGGCAGTACCCGCATCGCCAGACGATCGCGCCCGTCAACACGCACAAGACCGCCGATCCGCCCGCCGCCTTGCGCGTCGGCTTCAACAGCGAGGACATCGACACCGCCATTGCCAGCCTGAACGAGACGCTCGACATCAGCCGGGCCGACCTCGACGCGCTGCTCCGGCAGGTCGAACTGCAGGCGCTGTTGCGCCAGCGCGGCGAACTCACCGCGGCCGACATCATGTCGCGCGATGTGGTGACGGTCGCCGCGAATGCTTCCGCCGACGAGGCGCGCGCGCTGCTGCTCGACCACGACATCCGCACCCTGCCCGTGCTCGACGGCGACGGGCGCCTGCTCGGCACGGTCGGCCTGCGCGAACTCGCCGCCATGGCGCCCGCGACCCATCTTCCCGTCTCTGAAGCCGCGACCGCAAGCGCCTCCGACCCGGCGATCGGCCTCGTGCCGCGCCTGACCGACGGCAGCATCCACGCCGTCGTCGTCATCGATGACAACAGCCGCGTCATGGGCATCATTTCCCAGACCGATCTTCTGGCCACGCTTGCCAAAAGCCTCTCCCGGACCGGCCCGGCCGGCCTGATGGGCGGCTACGGGCAGGGCATCTGACATCATGCCCGAACGATGTCACCCGAGGCCTGCCGGTGCCAGACCGGCGGCCCCTCTTCCCGAAATATGAGACCGAAAGGAGTGTCGCCATGGCGACCGTCGACGAGAAGCTTGAACCGATCCTTGCCCAGGTGTTGCAGCGCAATCCGGCGGAACCGGAGTTCCACCAGGCCGCCCGCGAAGTGCTGGAAAGCCTCGGCCTCGTCGTCTCGAAACACCCGGACTACCTGACGGACGCGCTGATCGAGCGCATCTGCGAGCCGGAGCGCCAGATCATCTTTCGCGTGCCCTGGGTGGACGATCGCGGCCAGGTGCACATCAACCGCGGTTTTCGCGTGCAGTTCAATTCGGCGCTCGGGCCCTACAAGGGCGGCCTGCGCTTCCACCCCTCGGTCAATCTCGGCATCATCAAATTTTTGGGCTTCGAACAGATCTTCAAGAACGCCTTGACCGGCCTGCCGATCGGCGGCGGCAAGGGCGGCTCGGATTTCGATCCGAAGGGCCGCTCCGATGGCGAGATCATGCGCTTCTGCCAATCCTTCATGACGGAACTGCACCGCCATCTCGGCGAGCATACCGACGTGCCGGCCGGCGATATCGGCGTCAGCGGCCGCGAGATCGGCTGGATGTTCGGTCAGTACAAGCGGCTGACCAACCGCTTCGAGGCGGGCGTCTTCACCGGCAAGGGGCTGAGCTATGGCGGCTCGCTGGTTCGCAAGGAGGCGACCGGGTACGGCGCGGTCTATTTCACCCGCGCCATGCTCTCGACCAGGGGCTCCGGCTTCGAGGGCAAGCGGGTCACCGTCTCGGGCTCCGGCAATGTGGCGATCTACGCCATGGAACAGGCGATCAGATACGGCGCCAGGGTCGTCGCCTGCTCGGACAGCAGCGGCTACATCGCAGACGAGGAGGGCATCGACCTTTCGCTCGTCAAGGAGATCAAGGAAGTGCGCCGCGAGCGACTGTCCGAATATGCGCGCGCCAAGACCAAGGGCGTGCATTTCATCGCGTCCGGCAAGGGCTCGATCTGGGACGTGCCCTGCGACGTGGCGCTGCCCTGCGCCACGCAGAACGAACTTTCCGGCAAGGATGCGAAGACGCTGATCGCAAACGGCGTCATCGCGGTGGCCGAGGGCGCCAACATGCCGTCGACGCCGGAGGCCGTGCGCGCCTTCCAGGAGACGGGGGTGCTGTTCGGGCCCGGCAAGGCGGCCAATGCCGGCGGCGTGGCCACCTCGGCGCTCGAAATGCAGCAGAATGCCAGCCGGGACAGCTGGAGCTTCGAGCAGGCGCGTGAACGGCTCGGCCAGATCATGCAGGGCATCCACGATCGCTGCGCCGGCACGGCGGAGGAATATGGCGCCAAGGGCAATTACGTGCTCGGCGCCAACATTGCCGGCTTCACCCGCGTGGCGGAAGCCATGCGCGCGCAGGGCGTGATCTGACGGGCCTTCGCCCGCCTTCAGGCAGCAGACGGCCCCGGACCCCTTCCGGGGCCGTTTTCATTCGCCGCCGTGAAGGCGCGTTCGACGAAGCCGCCGGCAATCAGCCGGAAAGGGTGCCGTGGCGCTAACGGGACAGGATCCGCGCCGGCCGGCTGGAAGAGCACCTTCTCCAGCACGATCCAGTCCCGCCGGCCCTCCGGCCGATCGAAGGCCATCGATTGACCTTCGCGCAATCCGAGAAGGGCAAGGCCGTAGAACGTGGTGATCGGCAGGAAGGCGCCGCCCGGCGCATAGCTGCCGGGAAGGCAGAGCCTGCGGGTATCCGTAAGCCCGCTTGCGCAGCGGAACGACACGCGTGCATCGATCATCGCCAGATCGGCGGGGGCGCGCACCTCCTTGGCTAACCGGCCGGCCGACGCCTTGCGCTTCAGGAGCGCCAGCCATTCCGGCGTGAGCGGTGGCCAGTCGCGCAGCATCTTGTCCAATACATATCCGTCTCTCGCCGTGAGCATCGCGGGATCCTGTCCCATCGCCATTCTCCATCCTGCCCGCGCTTCAGGCGGGACATCCGAAAATCCATGGTGGAGAAGCCCCCTGGCCGCGGGTGCGGCACAGGGGGTCACGATCCTGCGATGAGGCAACCTCCGATGCGCCCGACGTCGGAGAAGGACAGGAATTTCATGGCCGGCAAAACCCTCAGCAGGCGCGCGCTTCGTCCGCCGCATGAACGGCGATGACGCTGAGGCGCCGCAGCCGGCCATCGCGCGCCGCCCACTGGATCGACTGGCCGGCGGAAAGGCCGAGAAGGGCGGCACCGACCGGCGTCAGCACGGAAATGCGCTGGCGGGAAATATCGGCATCCTTCGGGAACACCAGTTCGGCGCTCTGCGGTGCCTCGTCGTCGATCTGGAATTGCGCGACGGAGCCCATGCGCATCACGCCGGGCGCCAAACGCGCGTCGTCGACGACCTTTGCGCGGTCGAGTTCGGCGGCGAGCTGCTCGGCGGCATGGGGATCGCGCGCCGCCAGCATGTCGGCGAGGTTCGACAGGCGGGCATGTTCGGAACGGGCGATGGTGATGGCAGGCCGGCGCCTGTCTTTGGTCTTGGTGATCATGGGAACCTCACGACACGGTTCGCGCAGCCTGGCCGGCGCGCGGAAAAGGGAAAAACGGGGAACATGTCGCGCTCTTCTGTCGCGGTTCCCGTCATATGACGAAACCGCTATCGCCCCACGACCGGGGCGCGACGCGTCCAAGCCGAGGGGCTAGTGTCCTGCGAGCGGAAACAACCGCTTCAGAAACCGGGCTATGGAGTGCATCATCGTCATGCGGCCATGATGGCGTGAGCCTGCCGGCAAAGTCAAGCCGCCGCGGCCGAACGCCCCTGCGACAGGAATTCGTTTGCCACATAAGGAAACCGGGATCATTCTGACGACAAGCCACCCTGCGGAGGCCAACATGATGGATGACGACGACATTCCCGCCAGTTTTGCCTCGCCGGCCTGCTTCATGCATGAGGTCGATCCGGCCTATCTCGGCCTGCCCGATCAGCAGACCTGGACCGACGTCAATCGCTGGCGCAAAAACGAACGCGAGCGGCTGATCGCTGCGCGGCTCGCGGTGCCGGCTGATGTACGAGCATCCTATGGCGAGGCGATCGCCGCCGGCGTGCTGGCGGAAATCGGCGATGTCAGCGGCCGCATCCTCAGCGCCTACTGGCCCTTTCGCGGCGAGCCGGACCTTCGGCCGTTGCTTGACGAAGTGGCCAAGCGCGGCGGCAGGACGGCGCTGCCGGTCGTCGTCGAGAAGGGACGGCCGCTGGAATTCCACCTCTGGCAATCGGGCGAGGCGCTGTCGCGCGGCGTCTGGAACATTCCCATCCCGGCCGAATCGCGCCCCTGCCTGCCGGATATCGTGCTCGCGCCGGTCGTCGGCTACGATGCCGCCTGCTACCGGCTCGGCTACGGCGGCGGCTTCTTCGACCGCACATTGGCGGCCCTGCCGGCGAGGCCGCGCGTCATCGGCGTCGGCTACGGCGCGGCGCGGCTGGCGACGATCTATCCGCAGCCGCACGACATTGCGATGGACATCATCGTGACCGAGGCGGGCACCGTTCAGCCCGCGGTTTCCACGGTGCGCGCATTCACATAAAGCGCGCGCCCTGCAAACCAGCCGTTCACCGCAGCGCCGAGGCCAAGCGCCACGAAAAGCACCGCGCTCCAGGCAAAACTGCCGGTCCAGCCGCGAATGAGGCCGACGACGAGCGGCCCGATGGCGGCGAGCAGATAGCCGACGCATTGCGCCATGCCGGACAGATGCGCCGCGACATGCGGATCGCGGGTGCGCAGCACGATGACGGTCATCGCCACCGCGATCAGCCCGCCCTGCCCGATGCCCTGCAGCACCGCCCAGAACCACACCGTCCACAGCGGCGCGAAGAGCAGGCCGAGAAGGGCGACGACGGCGATGGCGCAGAGCGCGACATTGATCAGCCGCTGGTCTTTTCCACGCACGGCGAGATGCGGCGCGACGAGGCAGGCGCCGGCCTGCACCATCACGGACATGGAGACGATGGCGCCGGCCGTGACGCCGTCGAGCCCGCGTTCGCGCAGGATCGGCACCAGCCAGCCGAAGACGCAATAGGCAAGTGCCGATTGCAGGCCCATGAAAAGCGTGACCTGCCAGGCCACCCGGTCTCGCCACAGGCCTTCGACACGAAAGCCCGTGCGCTTGGCCTGCATGCGCGTGGACAGCACCTGCGGCAGCCAGAGCAGGCCGACGATCACCGCGGGCACCGCCCAGATCGCCAGCGCGCCATCGAGCGAGCCGCCGAGCGCATGCTCGACCGGCAGCGTCAGGCCGGCGGCACTCGCGGCGCCCGCGCAGAGCGCCATCGTGTAGCAGCCCGTCATCAGCGCCGCCTTGTCGGGAAAATCGCGTTTGACGAGGCCGGGCAGGAGGACATTGCCGACCGCGATGCAGGCGCCGGCGAGCGCCGTGCCGAAGAACAGCAATGGCAGGGAAGAGAAGCCGCGCAGCGCCGTGCCGAGCGCCAGCAGGAAGACGACGGCGAGCAATGTGCGCTCCGTGCCGATCCGCTGGGCAAGCCGTGGCGCCAGCGGCGAAAACAGCCCGAGGCAGACGACGGGCAGCGTCGTCAGCAGGCTGGCGCCGGTGGCGGAGAGGCCAAGATTCTCGCGGATTTCCGGCAGCAGCGCCGAGGCGCTGGAGAAGACGGGCCGCAGGTTGAAGGCGATGAGCACGAGGCTGGCGCCGAGCAGAAAGCGGGCAACCGGCGTCGGCGGCCGGTGCGGAGCCGGCGCCGGCACGCTGTCGGCTTCGGCGTCGATCAGGTCGATGGCGCCGGGATCGTTCGGGTCGGGATTTCTCATGACATCAGCAACCGGTCGAGGGCGGAAAGGACGGGCGCCATGAAGCGGCGCACCGCCGCATCCGCCGCATCCGGATCGCCGCTCTCGATGGCGTCGACGATCGCGGCATGGGCGGCCATGTCCGGCTCCGGCAGGTCCTCGCCGAGCGTCGCCTCGATGGTCTCGGTGATCAGCGTCGAGAAGAAATCGAACATGCCCGTCAGCACGCCGTTGCCCGATGCGGCGATCACCGCCTGGTGGAAAGCGAGATCGCGGGCGATGAAGGCTGCCTTGTCGCCGCCCTCGTAGTTGCCGCGCTCGGTGAGCAGGCCGCGAAGCCCGGCGATCACCGCCGGCGTCTGGCGCATAGCCGCAAGCCGCGCGGCCTGCGCATCGAGCGCCAGGCGGGCCTCGAACTGGTCGCGCAGGCCGGCGCGGCGTGCCATGGTGAGCGGACGGCTCGTATCGGCGGTCGAGAGTACATAGGTGCCGGAGCCCTGCCGCGTCTCGAGATAGCCCTGCGAGACGAGCACGCGCACGGCCTCGCGCACCGTGCCGCGGCTCACCGACAGCATAGCCGACAGCGCCGCCTCGTTCGGCAGCCTTTCGCCGATCCCCCAGCGCTGGCGAAGGATTTCATTGCGGATCGCCTCGACGGCCGTGTCGGCGAGATTGGTTTTGCTGAGGGAGCGCATCGTCAAATCACCAAGTCATCAGATGACTTGGTGATTATCGCGATTTCGGGGAAAGGTCAAAGCCAATTCCGGCGAAGCACTATTGCTTGCGCGGCCAGGTGTCGGCCAGGCGGTAGCCGGCCGGCCACGGGTCATCCGGATCGAGCATGACCTGGCTGGTGCCGGTGATCCAGGCGCGGCCGGAAATTTCCGGCACGATGGCGGGGCGTCCGCCGACGGTGATTTCGCCGACGATGCGGCAATCGAAGCGCGAATCGAGGATCGAATAACCGGAGAAGCTTTGGCCGACCTTGATCTGGCCGCGGGCATGCAGCACGGCCATGCGCGCCGAGCAGCCCGTGCCGGTCGGCGAGCGGTCGAGCTTTGCGGGCTGGATGACGACGGTGTTGCGGCCATGCAGCACGCCGTCGCGTTCCTCCACCGGCAAAGTCAGCTGGCAGAACGAGATGTGGTTCCATTCCGGATTTTCCGGATGGGTGAAGCCGAGCTGTTCGTTGGCCGCCTTTGTGATGCGGATGCCGGTTTCGGCGAGTTCGCGGGCCTCGTCCGGTGTGATGGAAAACCCGAGCGCGCGGGCATCCGCAAAGACGAAGCTGTCGCCGCCATAGGCGGTGTCGACGGTCAGCGTGCCGAGGCCCTCGACTTCCAGCTTGGCATCCAGCCTGTCGGCGAAGGAGGGCACGTTGGTGACGGTGATGCGCTCGGCCTTGCCATTGCGGCAGGTGGCGACGACATCGACCAGCCCGCCCGGCGCTTCGAGGATCATGTGCGTCTCCGGCTCGACCATCGGCACGATGCCGCTGTCCAGCAGCACGGTGGAGACGCAGATCGAGTTCGAGCCGGACATCGGCGGCGTGTCCTCCGGCTCCATGATGATGAAGCCTATGGTGGCGCGCGGGTCCTTCGGCGGCACCAGCAGGTTGATGTGGCGGAAGACGCCGCCGCGCGGCTCGTTCAGCACGAAATTCCGCAACGTCTTGTCCTCGGCGATGAAATTGCGCTGCTCCCACAGCGTGGCGCCGGGCGGCGGCGCGACGCCGCCGATGATGACATCTCCCACCTCGCCTTCGGCGTGGCAGGAGACGATGTGGATGACCTTGCTGCTGCGCATGACGCGTTCTCCGATTTTCGAGCGTTTTAACCCTGCGAGCCGACCTGCGGCCCGAACCTCGGCGACAAAGCGCCGAACTATTGCTTCTGACGGCTTGACGGCGCTTTCGCCAAAGGGCTCCCTTAAAACGATTGATAGAGCCGACAGAGAGTTGTATTTCTTATGTCGACAAGAGGATTTTTTGATGAGTGATACCGATTCCCTGCCCGAACGCAAGCGAGGCTCCGGCGTCAAGATGGTCTACGACCTTCTGCGCGACGAGATTCTGGATCTGAAGATCGCGCCCGGCAGCCCGGTCGACGAGGTGCAGCTTGCCGAGCGGTTCAAGATGTCGCGCACGCCGATCCGCGAGGCGCTGGTGCGGCTCGCCGGCGAAGGGCTGATCGAGACCCTGCCGAACCGTTCCACCATGGTGTCGAACATCGACTTCCTCAATCTCAACACGCTTTTCGACGCGCTGGTGCTGATGTACCGGGTGACGACGCGGCTGGCGGCGCAGAGCCACCGGCCGGAGGACCTGCCGATCATCCGCGGGTTTCACGAGGATTACGCGGCGGCGGTTGCGGCGCGCGACACGCTGGCGATGATCGCCACCAATGTCGCCTTCCACGCCGCGATCGCCGAGGCCGGCCGCAACCCCTATTTCACCGGATTGTTTCGCCGGCTTCTCGACGAGGCGCGTCGGATCCTGCGGCTCTATTACCAGTCCTACGAAGAGCAGTTCCCGCAGCGTTTCGTCGACGAACATGCGGAAATCATCGCGGCGATCGAGGCGCGTGACTTGGACGCTGCCGACCGGCTGGGCAAGGCGCATGCCGAGCAGATCGTGGCGCAGGTTCAAAAGCTGTTCAGCCGCAACGACCGGCTCGACATCGCCCTGTGAATGCACTGTATTTTTCTTGTCGACAAATAAAATACAAGATGCTATGACCACCATCAAGAGACGGGGAGGCATCGTGCCGGCCCGCCGGACCGACCGAACAGCCCGAGAAGGAGACCGACATGAAGGCCAAGATTTTTTCCGGCGTGATCCCCGCCCTGATGACGCCCTGCAGGGACGACCGCAGCCCGGACTTCGACGCGCTGGTGCGCAAGGCCAAGGAACTCATCGAAAAGGGCATGTCCGCAGTCGTCTATTGCGGCTCCATGGGTGACTGGCCGCTGCTCACGGACGCGCAGCGCATGGAAGGCGTCGAGCGCCTGGTGAAGGCCGGCATTCCGGTCATCGTCGGCACCGGCGCAGTCAACACCGCCTCGGCCGTGGCGCACGCCGCGCATGCCCAGAAGGTCGGCGCGCAGGGCCTGATGGTCATCCCGCGCGTGCTGTCGCGCGGCACCGTCGTCGCCGCCCAGAAGAACCACTTCAAGGCGATCCTGTCGGCCGCTCCGGACCTGCCGGCCGTCATCTACAACAGCCCCTATTACGGCTTCGCCACCCGCGCCGACCTGTTCTTCGCGCTGCGCCAGGACCACAAGAACCTCGTCGGCTTCAAGGAATTCGGCGGCGCTGCCGACATGCGTTATGCGGCGGAAAACATCACCAGCCGCGACGACGACGTCTCGCTGATGATCGGCGTCGATACCTGCGTGTTCCACGGCTTCGTCAATTGTGGCGCCGTCGGCGCGATCACCGGCATCGGCTGCGTGCTGCCGAAGGAAGTGATCCACATGTGCAACCTCGCACAGGCCGCCGCCAAGGGCGATGCAGATGCCCGCAGCCGCGCGCTGGAGCTGGAATCGGCCCTCGGCGTGCTCTCCTCCTTCGACGAAGGCCCGGATCTGGTGCTCTACTTCAAGCACATGATGGTGCTGAAGGGCGACAAGGAATACACGCTGCACTTCTACGCGGACGACGCGCTTTCCGACAGCCAGCGCGGCTATGTCGAAACCCAGCTGAAGCTGTTCGACACCTGGTATGCCGAATGGAGCAAGCTGCCGGGCGCCGTGCAGACCTACAAGGCCGCCTGATCCAGGCCGTTTTCTCGTAACGTGCTCGCCGCCGGCAGCCGACGCTGCGGGCGGCGTTCGTTCGGGATTGCCGTGACGGCTCTCTTCTGCGACGGTCGCGGCCGAACCGAACGAGAGGAACCCGAAATGCCTTCCCTGGACGTGCTGCTCACCTTTGCCGTCACCACGGCGATCTTCGCCTTCATTCCCGGCCCCGCGATGCTCTATGCCGCGGCCCGGACGATGGCGGGCGGGCGCAAGGCGGGTCTGATGGCGGTCTTCGGCCTCCATCTCGGCGCCTACGCCCATATCATCGCGGCCGCCGCCGGGCTCTCCGCTCTGTTCCACGCGATTCCGGTCGCCTATACCGGCGTCAAGCTCTTAGGCGCGGCCTATCTGGTCTGGCTCGGGATTTCGCTGTTCCGATCGAAGGACGTGGAGGCGGAGAGCGAGGCGGGCGCCGCTCCGAGAAACGGGCGCCGCGCGTTCATCGAAAGTGTCACCGTCGAGGTGCTGAACCCGAAGACGGCGATCTTCTTCCTCGCTTTCCTGCCACAGTTCGTGGATGCGGGCGCCGGCCTGCCGATATGGGCGCAGCTCGCCATTCTCGGCACGGTGGTCAACCTGATCTTCACCTTCGCCGACGTCGTCATCGTGATGCTCGCGGACGTGATCCTCGCACGGCTGAAGCGGTCTAGCGGGGTGCAGGCGCTGGTGCGCAAGGCGGGCGGCACGGTGCTCATCGGGCTCGGCGCCCATCTCGCCCTGCAAAAGGGCTGAGGACCGCGACAAAAAGGCTGCCTCGGTCCAGATTGTCACGCTACCGCGTCGAGGCCGAGCGCCAGCAGACGATCGAGCTGGTCCGTCTCGGCGGTCGTCAGCGAGACCCCTTCCGTCTCGGATTTTTTACGGGCGACGAAGCGGCGCTGCGAGGGCAGGCGCGCACCCTGGCCGACGATCGCCTCGAACAGCACTTCGGCGCGGGCGAAGGGATCACCCTGGCGGCCGGCGGAAAAGGCTTCCGGCGACAGGGCGATGATCAGCTCGCCATGGGCGGGCGCGAGCGTCGTCGTGCCGAGCTGGGCGAGTGCTTCGGGGCTTGTGAGATCGCCGATCATGACGCCGGCGAGAAGCTCGATCATCGTGCTGATGGCAGAACCCTTGTGGCCGCCGAAGGGCAGCATGGCGCCGGCGAGCGCCGCTTCCGGGTCCGTCGTCGGGTTGCCTTCGGCGTCGATCGCCCACCCCTCCGGCAGCTTTTTGCCGGCACGGCGGTGCAGCTCGATCTCGCCGCGGGCGGCAACCGAGGTGGCGAAGTCGAAGACATAGGGCGACTGGTTCGGGCGCGGCCAGCCGAAGGCGAAGGGATTGGTGCCGAACAGCGGCTTGTTGCCGCCGGTCGGCGCCACGGTCGCATAGCTCGGGCACATGACGAGGCCGGCCAGGCCCTCGCCGGTCACCGCCTCGACTTCTGGCCAGAGTGCGGAAAAATGCGTGCAGTCGTTGATGACGAGGGAGGCAAGGCCGAGCTTTCGGGCGCGCTCGGCAAGTGCGGGCACGCCGAGTTCGAAGGCCGGATTGGCAAAACCGCCATTGGCATTGACCTTCACGATGGCCGAGCCCTCGTTCAGCTCCAGCTCCGGCACCGCATCCGGATTGACCTTGCCCGCCTTGACCGTGCGCAGCGCACCCTCGATGCGGTAGATGCCGTGCGATTTGCAGGCGTCCCGCTCGCCGGCGACGATCACCCTTGCGAGCGCGCCGGCCTGCACATCGTTCAATCCGGCCTTCCGGAAGATCGCTTCGACACGCGCGTGGAGGTCGGCAATCGTCAAGATGGAGGTTTGCGTCATCGTTCGTCTCTCAAGGCTGGTGCCAACCGCGGCAGGTTGGTCATTGAACATTTGCATACATAGAGTATACAAGATTTCGACAAGTGCAATTCGCTCCGCGATATCTTACATCGGGCAATCTCTATACCGCGAGAAAGGTACGTCAAATGGCTTTCACCCCCAATGGAAAACACCTCGTCGCCGGCGAATGGCTGGAGGGCGACGGTACTTTCACCTCGTCGCCGGCCCATGGCCCCGCGCATGACTTCGCTGTCGGCACGGTGGCACTCGTCAATCGCGCCGCGGAAGCGGCCGAAGAGGCCTTCCTCAGCTACGGCTATTCCTCACGCGCGACACGCGCCGGTTTTCTGCGCGCCATCGCCGACGAGATCGAGGCGCGCGCCGACGCCATCACCGAAATCGGCAGCCAGGAAACCGGCCTGCCGGAAGCCCGCCTGCAGGGCGAGCGCGGCCGCACCACCGGCCAGCTTCGCCTCTTTGCCGACCATATCGAGAAGGGCGATTATCTCGACCGTCGCGTCGATGCCGCCCTGCCCGACCGCCAGCCGCTGCCCCGCACTGAAATCCGCCTGATCCAGCGGCCGATCGGCCCGGTTGCCGTGTTCGGTGCCTCGAACTTCCCGCTCGCTTTCTCGACGGCCGGCGGCGACACGGCCGCGGCGCTTGCCGCCGGTTGCCCCGTCGTGGTGAAGGGTCACTCCGCCCATCCGGGCACCGGCGAAATCGTCGCCGAGGCGATCGTAGCCGCAATCCGCAAGACCGGCGTGCATCCGGGCGTCTTCTCGCTCATCCAGGGCGGCAACCGCCAGGTCGGCGAGGCCGTGGTGCAGCATCCGCTGATCAAGGCGGTCGGCTTCACCGGTTCGCTCGCCGGCGGCCGCGCGCTGTTCAACCTCTGCGCCGCGCGTCCCGAGCCGATCCCGTTCTTCGGCGAACTCGGCTCGGTCAACCCGATGTTCCTGCTGCCGGAAGCGCTGAAGGCGCGCGCCGAAGGGCTCGGCCAGGGCTGGGCGGGTTCGCTCACCATGGGCGCCGGCCAGTTCTGCACCAATCCGGGCATCGCCATCGTGACGGACGGACCCGATGCCGACCGCTTCACCGCCGCCGCCGTGGAAGCGCTCGGCAAGGTCGGCCCGCAGACCATGCTGACCGACGGCATCGCCAAGGCCTATCACGACGGCCAGGCGCGCTTCGAAAGCCGCAACACGGTGAAGCCGCTGTTTTCGAGCGAATCCTCCGGCCGCACCGCGCTGCCGAACCTCTTCGAGATCTCCGGCGACCAGTTCTTGGCCGACCATGCGCTCTCCGAAGAAGTCTTCGGCCCGCTCGGCCTCGTCGTGCGCGTCGGCTCCGTCGGCGCGATGGAAGCGCTTGCCCGCACCTTCGAAGGCCAGTTGACCGCGACCATCCACATGGATGCCGGCGACCTTGAGGATGCCAAGCGGCTGCGCCCGGTCCTCGAGCGCAAGGCCGGCCGCGTGCTGGTCAACGGCTTCCCGACCGGCGTGGAAGTGGTGGATTCCATGGTCCATGGCGGCCCCTACCCGGCCTCGACGAATTTCGGCGCGACCAGCGTCGGCACGATGTCGATCCGCCGTTTCCTGCGTCCCGTTTCCTACCAGAACATGCCGGAAGGCCTTCTGCCGGAAGATTTCCTCAACTGATTCAGCACCTTGATCGGGCCGTCCGAAGGGGCGGCCCGGTCTGCATATTTTCTGCGTCCTTGGTATATACTTTTTGTATATTCGTTGTATTTTAAGGCCGGTTGCCGTTTTGGCGAAGGAGGAACCTGCGCCGACGGAATCGACTGACCAATCCAGGGAGAGAGAAATGAAGAAGACCTCGGTCCTCGCCTTCGGCCTCGTGGCCGCCACCGCTCTGACCAGCCCGGCCAAGGCCGACAAGCTGGACGACATCATCGCGTCGGGCACGCTGCGCTGCGCCGTCGTTCTCGATTTCCCGCCGATGGGCGCGCGCGACGAGAGCAACAACCCGATCGGTTTCGACGTCGACTATTGCAACGACCTCGCCAAGGCGCTCGGCGTCACGGCCGAGATCGTCGAAACGCCCTTCCCGGAGCGCATCCCGGCGCTGATGTCCGGCCGCGTCGATGTCGGTGTCGCCTCCACCTCCGACACGCTGGAGCGCGCCAAGACCGTCGGCATGACGATCCCCTACTTCGCCTTCGAAATGGCCGTCACCGCCAATGACAAGTCGGGCGTAAAATCCTTCGAGGACATGAAGGGCAAGACGGTCGGCGCCACCGCCGGCACGTTCGAGGCCATCGCGCTCGAAAACTCGGTCAAGGCATGGGGCGGCGGCGAGTTCCGTCCGTACCAGACCCAGGCCGACGTCTTCCTGGCGCTGAGCCAGGGCCAGATCGACGCCACGGTCTCCACCTCGACGGTCGCCCAGGCCAATGTCAAGACCGGCAAGTTTCCCGGCATCTCGGTGGTCGGCAAGGCGCCCTACGACATCGACTATGTCGCACTCTTCACCAACCGCGAAGAATACGGCCTGATCAACTACCTGAACCTCTTCATCAACCAGCAGGTTCGCACCGGCCGCTACAAGGAACTCTACGAGAAGTGGGTCGGCGGCGACGTGCCGGACCTCTCGGTCGGCGGCGTCTACCGCTAAGAGAGCCGTTTCCAAGGCGGCGCGGGATTTCCTTCCGCGCCGTTCCTCATTTCCAAAAGGTGAGACGGCATGTTCAACTACACCTTCCACTGGAATCAGGCGCTGAAGGCGCTGCCGCAGCTCCTCGACGGGGCGCTGGTCACGTTGCAGATCGCGCTTCTCTCCATGGTCATCGGCCTTGCCGTCGCCATGGCGCTGACGCTCTTCCGGCTTTCCGGCAACCGCATCCTTGGCGGCTTCGCCACGGCCTGGGTGGAGATCGCGCGCAACACGCCAGCCCTCTTCCAGATCTACATGGCGCATTTCGGCCTCGGCAATTTCGGCATCCACCTCAGCCCCTACACGGCGCTGCTCGTCGGCATCGCCTTCAACAATGCCGGCTATCTCGCGGAAAATTTTCGCGGCGCGCTGAAGGCCATTCCGGAGACGCAGACCCGTGCCGGCCGTTCGCTCGGCATGACGCCGCTCATGGCCTTCCGCTACATCGTCATGCCGCAGATGCTGCGCATCGCCTTCCTGCCGGCTACCAACCAGGCGGTCTGGGCGATCCTGATGACCTCGCTCGGCGTCACCGTCGGCATGAACACGGATCTTGCGGGCGTCACGCAGGCGCTGAACGCGGTCTCCTTCCGGACCTTCGAATTCTTCGCGCTCGCGGCGGTCATCTACTACGTGATCGCCAAGGCCGTGACGCTGGCAGCGCGGCTGGCTGCCACGCGCATGTTCCGCTACTGAGAGGGTAAACCATGTTCGATACCGCTCTCACGCTGGCCGATCTCGGCTTCCTCGCCAAGGGCGCGGCCATGACGCTCGCCGTCACCGCCGTCTCCGTGCTGGCCGGCACCGTGCTCGGCGTCATCTTCGGCGTCGTCCGCAACCAGGCCGGCCCCTACTGGGCGATCCCGCTGACCTTCCTGCTCGATATCTTCCGCTCCGTGCCGCTGCTCATCCAGCTCGTGCTCGGCAATGCGGCGCAATCGATCCTGAAGCTCGGCTGGGCGCCCTTCACCACCTCCTGTGTGGTGCTGTCGCTCTACACGGCCGCCTATTGCACCGAGATCGTGCGTGGCGGCATCTCCTCCGTGCCGCTGACCACGCGCCGCGCCGCCCGATCGCTCGGCATGACCTGGTGGCAGGACATGCGCTACATCGTGGCGCCGCTCGCCACCCGCGTCTCGCTGCCGTCCTGGATCGGGCTGACGCTCGGCGTCATGAAGGATTCGGCGCTGGTGCTGTGGCTCGGCCTCATCGAGCTCCTGCGCGCCTCGCAGATCCTCGTCACGCGCCTGCAGGAGCCGCTGTTCATCCTCATCATCTGCGGCGCCATCTACTTCATCATCAGCTTCCCCATCGCCCGGCTCGGCGGTTATCTCGAAAGACGGTGGTCCAATGATTGAGATCGAAAACGTCCGCAAATCCTTCGGCTCGCTGGAAGTGCTGAAGGGAATCAACCTCACCGTCCAGAAGGGCGAAGTACTGACCATCATCGGCGGCTCGGGCTCCGGCAAGTCGACGCTGCTCACCTGCATCAACGGTCTGGAGACCATCGATGCCGGCCGCATCGTGGTGGATGGCACCGACGTGCACGCCAAGGCGACGGACCTCAACAAGCTGCGCCGCAAGCTCGGCATCGTCTTCCAGCAGTTCAACGCCTTCCCGCACCTGACCGTGCTGGAAAACGTCATGCTGGCGCCGGTCAAGGTGCTCGGCCAGTCGAAGGCCGAGGCCGAGGCGATGGCCGTCAAGCAGCTGACCCATGTGGGTCTCGGCGACAAGCTAAAGGTCTACCCGAACCGCATGTCCGGCGGGCAGCAGCAGCGCATGGCGATTGCCCGCGCGCTCGCCATGTCGCCGGCCTATATGTTGTTCGACGAGGTGACCTCGGCGCTCGACCCGCAGCTCGTCGGCGAGGTGCTCGATACGCTGCGCATGCTCGCCTCCGAAGGCATGACGATGATCTGCGTCACCCATGAAATGAAGTTCGCCCGCGAGGTCTCCGACCGCGTCGCCTTCTTCCACAAGGGCGTGATGGCCGAGATCGCGCCGCCGGAACAGCTTTTTGGCGCGCCAAAGGATCCAGAGCTGCAAAACTTCCTCGCCGCCACCCATTGAGGCCATGATGAAGACTGAAACCATGCCCGATGTCGTGGTGATCGGCGCCGGCGTCGTCGGGCTTTCGGCGGCGATCGCGGCGCAGGCGCGCGGCCTATCCGTCACCGTGCTGGAACGCGAGGCGCCCGCCGCCGGCGCCTCCGCCGGCAATGCGGGCGCCTTTGCCTTCACCGACATCCTGCCGCTCGCCTCGCCCGGCATCTTGAAGAAGGCGCCGAAATGGCTGCTCGACCCGCTCGGCCCGCTCAGCATTCCGCCGTCCTATGCCGTGCGGATCGCGCCGTGGATGTTCCGCTTCTGGCGCGCCTGCTCGGCCAGCCGCGTCGCCCATTCCACCGCCGCGCAGACCGCGCTGATGGACCTCTCCAGGGCGGCGCTGGAGCCTTTCCTCGCCGAGACCGGCACGACCGCGATGCTGCGCAAGGAGGGCAACCTCCAGGTCTATGAAAGCCAGGCCGAACTGAACGCCTCGCTGCCCGGCTGGGACGTGCGCGAAAAACACGGCATCGAATTCCACCACATGGACGCGAGCGCCATGGCGGCGGTCCAGCCCGGCCTCGCCGCGCGCTTCACCCACGGCACGTTCACGCCCGGCTGGTATTCGATCGCCGATCCAAAGCTCTACACGCTGGCGCTCGCCGATCATTTTCAAGCCAAGGGCGGCGTGATCGAGCGGGCCGAGGTTCTTGGCATCAAGCCCATCGAGGGCGGCGTCGAGATCACGACCGGTAGCGGAACGCGTCGCGCGAAAAAGGTCGTGCTTTCGGCCGGCGCCTTTTCCCACCGGATCGCGCGCAGCCTGGGCGAGACCATCCCGCTCGAAACCGAGCGCGGCTACAACACGACGCTGCCGCTCGACGCGTTCGATCTGCGCACCCAGGTCACCTTCGGCGGCCATGGTTTCGTCGTGACCCGGCTTTCGACCGGCATCCGCGTCGGCGGCGCGGTGGAGCTCGGCGGGCTGAAGCTGCCGCCGAACTTCCGCCGGTCGGAAGCCATGCTGGAAAAGGCCCGCGCCTTCCTGCCCGGCCTCAGGCCCGAAGGCGGGGTGCAATGGATGGGTTTTCGTCCCTCGCTGCCCGACAGCCTGCCGGCGATCGGCCGCGCCCGCGCGACGCCAAACGTCGTCTACGCCTTCGGCCACGGCCATCTCGGCCTCACCCAGTCCGCCGGCACCGCCCGCCTCGTCGCGGACCTGTTGACAGATCGCCAAACCGCCATCGACATAGCCGCCTTCTCGCCGCAACGTTTCTAGCCGCACAGGACCACCTCATGGCCGACGTTTTCGCCCGCAGCATTCTCCCCGGCATCGCGTCCGGTCCGATCATTGCAGCGGGAGAGGCCCTGAGCTTCTGGGGCGGCGTCGACCCCGCCACCGGCAAGGTCATCGACGTGCACCACCCGCTGCACGGCGTCACGATCACCGGCGGCATCCTCATGATGCCGTCGAGCCGCGGCTCCTGCACCGGCTCCGGCGTACTGCTCGACCTTGCGTTGACGGGCCGCGCGCCGGCGGCCCTCGTCTTCAGCGAGGCCGAGGACGTGCTGACGCTCGGTGCGCTGATCGCAGCCGAAATGTTCGGCAAGTCGCTGCCCGTGCTGCGCGTCTCGCGCGATGCCTTCGCCGCGCTCTGTCGTGAAAAAACCGCCCGGATCAGCGAGACGGCGATCGAGACCGACGCCTTGACGATCCCGGTCAAGCCACCCGCGACCGCCACGCTCGACCTGACCCCCGACGACCGCGCCATGCTGGACGGCCGCGACGGCATTGCCGTACAGCTCGCCATGCGCATCACCGCGGCCATGGCTGCGCAGCAGGGTGCGGAAAAACTCATCGACGTCGTGCAGGGCCATATCGACGGCTGCATCTATGCCAGCCCCGCCAACCTGACCTTCGCGGAAACGATGGCCGAGATGGGCGCCAAGGTGCGCATCCCCACCACGATGAACGCCATCTCCGTCGACCGCGCCAACTGGCAGGCCCAGGGCGTGCCGGCGGATTTCGGCGATCCCGCCGCCCGCCTCGCCGATGCCTATGTCCGCATGGGCTGCCGTGCGACCTTCACCTGTTCGCCCTACCTGCTCGACAGCGCGCCAAAAACCGGCGAGGCGATCGCATGGGCCGAATCCAACGCCGTGATCTTCGCCAACACCGTTTTGGGCGCCCGCACGGCGAAACACCCGGATTTCCTCGATCTCTGCATCGCGCTGACCGGCCGCGCACCGCTCTCCGGCGTCTATCTCGACGAACACCGCAGGGCGGCCCGCATCATCGACGTCGATCTTCCCGCAAATATCGACGACGCCTTCTGGCCGCTCGTCGGTTACCTCGCCGGCCGCGCTGCACCCGACCGCATCCCCCTTCTGCGCAGCCTCGCCGCCGCAAAGCCGACGCAGGACGACCTGAAGGCGCTCTGCGCCGCCTTCGGCACCACCTCCGCCGCCCCGATGCTGCACATCGAGGGCGTCACGCCCGAAGCCAAGGACGCGGCCGCCACCAGTGCCGACCACACGACCATTACCCGCCCCGACATGGTCGACGTCTGGACGATGTTCAACGATGGCCCGGCCGAGGTCGAACTCGTTGCCATCGGCAGCCCGCACGCCTCGCTTTCCGAATGCCGCGCGCTCGCAGACGCCATCGGAGACCGCAAGCGACACGAGAACGTCACCGTCATCGTCACCGCCGGCCAGGACGTCATGGCCGAAGCCGGCGACGTGCTTATCCGGCTAAGGGCAAGCGGCGTGCAGGTCATCCCGGACCTCTGCTGGTGCTCGATCTCCGAACCGGTCTTCCCGCCGAAGACCCGCACCCTCATCACCAATTCCGGCAAATACGCCCATTACGGCCCCGGCCTCTCCGGCCGCACCGTCCGCTTCGGCAACCTCGCCGACTGCATCGAAGCCGCGCTTACCGGCCAAGTTCCCCCGCGATTGCCAGCCTGGCTAGCCTGACAAACGCCAAAAGCGCCCGTCGCCGGTTCCGGAGGCGGGCGGGACGAATCATAGTCGATGAGGTGTTTGCGTGTGGGGAGGGCCAGCGTTTCACTCGGAAGAAATGGCGGACAGAGCGTCCGCCTAACTGCTGTTCGCCAATATTCGGGACCGTCCGCGCAACCGGCTCTTCCCCTTGCTCTCTCATCGTGCCATGGTCGGGTTCGTTCACATCTGTTCACGGGCAACCGCGATTAGAAGTGGGGAAGGAAATGGGGAAGGCATGGCTCGGGCAATCAACATCCTTAACGAGGTAAAGATTAAGAACGCGAAGAAGGTTGGCCGCACGAGCGACGGCGGCGGGCTTTACCTCAATGTTTCGAAATCGGGGACGAAAAGCTGGCTCTTTATGTGGGCCAAAGACGGCAAGCGCAGAGAGATGGGGCTTGGACCGTATCCGGCGATCGGGCTGGCATCTGCTCGTGAAGCGGCGGCGAGGTGCAGGACAATCGTTGCGCAAGGTGGTGATCCCCTCGCCGATCGATCCAAAGACGAAGAGCCGACATTTGAGCGATGCGTAACTTTGTTTTTAGAGTCCATGGGCGCAGCGTGGCGAAACGCAAAGCATCGCGCCCAGTGGGAAATGACCCTAGGCCCCGCCTACTGTAAAGACCTCCAGGCAATGAAGGTTTCGCATATTGGGGGTGACCACATCCTCAAGGTGCTATCCCCTATATGGACGACGAAGGCGGAGACCGCATCACGGCTGCGCGGACGGTTAGAGCGCGTTCTGGACTTCGCCAAAGTCAGAGGGTGGCGAACTGGCGAAAATCCCGCGGCATGGCGCGGAAACCTAAAGTCGCTTCTTCCGTCGCCAAAGAAACTGAGTCGTGGGCACCACACAGCGATGCCATATGCGGATCTCCCTGACTTTCTCATCAAAGTGCGGAAGGCCAAGGCATTGGCGGCAAGGGCGCTGGAGCTGCTTATCCTTTGCGCGTCTCGCTCGGGCGAGGTGCTGTTTGCCGAGTGGGATGAATTCGACCTGGAGGCAAAGCTATGGATTGTCCCGGCCGCGCGCATGAAAATGGGCAAAGAGCATCGCGTCCCATTGTCGGCGCGCGCCGTGACGATCCTCAAGGATTTGCATCAAGGGAGACGTGGCAATTATGTGTTCCCAGGGCAAAAGGCGGAAAAGCCGCTCTCCAACATGTCCATGGCAATGTTTATGCGTCGAGTCGGTATGGAGGAATTCACAATTCACGGCTTCCGCAGCTCGTTCCGCGATTGGTGCGGTGATGAGACCAGCTTCCCCCGCGAGATAGCCGAATTGGCGCTGGCCCACACGGTCGGAGATGCAACCGAAAGAGCCTACCGTCGCGCCGACGCGATCGAGAAGCGCAGAAAACTATTGGAGGCGTGGGCTAAATATCTCGGAAACGCAAAAGGCGAAAACGTCGTTGCGTTTCCAGCGGCGAGTTAGCGATGCTCGACGACAACCAGCTTCAGCACATTTTGGCGGCCGTTGAAAAGGCTGGGGGTGCTATTCCTCCATCTCTCAAGGCGCGGGCAAACCTCGACAATCTTGCTGACGACATCGAGCACGCCTTCAATGTGTACGAAATGCATGGCGCTTTCTTCAGCGATGCCTCCGCCCGTATCCGGCGGACTGAGCTTACTGCGATGCACAAGAACGCCGTAGAGTTGGCCGAACGACTAAACGTAGCAAAACTCGGCGCCCTTGCGGCTGCGGTAAAGTCGCATCTCCACTCCCATGGAATTGAGGTGATCGCGGCTGCCGAACATATGAGACAGTTCGCAAAAAATATCGAGTCCGCGATTTCGGATCTCGATCGCATGTCTTTGGGCGAGAAAGCCCCCCTGGATAAGGGCGCGACAGCACAAGCAGCCCTGCTAACGCGACTTGCCGGAATTTATGAGAAACACTTCATGGCCCCGCCGCGAGTGGTTTATTTAGATCGAACCATCGATGGTCCGTTCGTCGTCTTTATCGAGCAATCGTACACGCAAGCATCGACAGAAAAGCCGCCGAAACGGACCGCCATTCAACAGGCGCTGGTCCGCGCGGGCTTGGGAAACAAGACCAAGACGCCCTGACGGCCCGAACCAGCAGACATTTTCCAAAAACATTCGTCCTGTTTGTCGGGAGGCTTATTGCTGACACAGGCGAACATGCGCGTAAATTGTCGAACGGACCTAGCGCAGTGAAGCGCTGGTGGCGGGGCTAACCGGACTGTTAGCCGTTGTTCCTAAGCGAGGACAACATGACCAAAATGGCCGTTGGCGTCTCAGAAGCAGCCAAAATGATTGGCTTGGGGCGTACGTCGATTTACGTACTTTTCAACGAAAAAAAGCTCACCCCGCGCAAGTCGGGCAAGCGCACCCTCATCCTTGTCAAAGACCTTGAAGAGTATCTCAATTCTCTTCCGGTTGCCGCTTAACGGAGGCAGCCATGAAAACGAAGAACCCCGCCACGGGTGGCCGGGGCAGGGCTCAGAATATCCAGCATCTTGGCAGAGCAGATATTCTGGACCTTACCGGAACCGCCCATGAAAATCTAGCGGCTCGAAAGCTTTCCCAGCGCTTCGGCATGCCCGCTACCACCGCCCGCCTGCTCGCAGAGCTAGCCGGCCTTGGCCCTCGCGCCGACCGCGAAGCCATTTTCCCCTTCACCTCCGTTTCGCAGCCGTTCGCCGGCTCGCATACCTATGGAGTCTGACTCATGGCTAACAGCAAAATCATCCGCAAGACCTTCCGCATCAAGGAAACCGGGCGGGAAATCATCGTGCCAGGCCGGCAGGCGTGGACCTTGGAGCGCCTTATCGATGCGGGATCGCGCGGGCTGACGACGATCGATCACCCGGCGCCGCGAACCTCGGCCTACGTCCACTTCCTGAAGAAAGACTTTGGCATCAACATCGACATGGTTCGGGAGTCGCACAAGGGTGCGTTTCCGGGTGTTCATGGGCGCTATTTCCTGAAAACGGAAATCCAGTTGGTAGAGGACGAGCGGGGCACGCCCGCATGAGCGACGAGATCGAAAATACCAAGGTTCTCGACGCCGCCAGATGGATCGCAGACCGCCACGACGATGAGGGGGGCCGGATCATTCCGGCCGTCCGCTCCCGGTTCTCGCTGACAGCAGCCGAGGCGTGCCGGGCATGCGCCCTTGCCGATCGGTTCCGCGAGGTAGGGAGGGCCGATGCATGACCGAGCAGCACGACGACCGCGCCCATGCCTCCAGTGCTTCTTGGAAGTTTGACTTCCTCGATACCGTGAACGCGGACCCACGTTGCACGCCGACCTGTCTGAAGATGATGAAGGCTTACCTTTCCTTCGCCAGCGAGGCAGCGCCGGTTGCGTTCATGGCTCGCGGTGAGATGGCACTCCGCACAGGGCTAGGTGACGCCACCATCAAACGAACGCACCGCCTCTTGATGAAGCTCGGCTATCTGGAGCGGATAAGCAAGACGAAGGGTGGCGCCATTCAGTACCGCCTCGTCAACGCTCGGAAGGCAATTATTGACGACCATCTTCTGTTCGGCCGGGAGAAGTTGGCCGACGACGCCAGGGAGAAACGGAGGCTAGAGAGGGTTAGGAAGGGGATCAAAATGAGCCCCCTTCATGAAGACGGATGGGATCAAAATGAGCCCCCCATAGGGATCAAAATGAGCCCCAATTCCCTAGAGAATACCCTGGAGGTATTAGCTATGAAGGGAGAGGTAATCTCTATAGGGGCTCCTAGCTTTTATTCCGAAGCCAAGGGCGACGATCCAAAAGCCCCTTTCCCCATCCCTGAGACCGACGACCAAGCCGAGGACATGCTTCGGCAGATCGTCTGCAACCGTGACGTTGCAGACTACGTCGTCAACGCAATGGGGCTGATGCTGAGAAAGGGAACCCTTTCCCCGGCGAATGCTGAAAGCCTCATCAATCAGTATCGCGAGGTGGCGGCGTGAGAACGATCCTCGTCTTCCCCTACCATCGGCGCCACTCCGTTGTAGCGACCATCGCGGCATGTGTGTCTGACGCTAAGCTAGGCCCGGAAGGCAGCGCGGCGATCTGCGAGGCCATGGACGAGATTATCGCCAAGGACGGCGCGCGCTTCGGCCAAACCCCGGTGGAAATTCAAATCCAGTCGCAACTCTTTTGGCAGGCCGTCCAGCGTGAGACCGGCCGCATCATCGTTGCCAGTCACAAAGAGGACCAGCCAGCATGAAGAACGGTTCCACTCAGCACCGGGACTTGCTGTCCCTCATGGCCGACGAAATCTTGCGCAATGCAAAGCGGCCCGCCAAGGCGCGCAGGCACCGCAAGGACAGCCCCCGAAGGAAAACGCACTCGCCTATCATCGATGACCGCCAGAACATCCACGTCTTCGCGGATGGCGCCGCCGTGCCGAACCCCGGCGCCGGCGGATGGGCCTTTGTCGTTTACGATGACGGCCGGGAGGTGCACAGCGCGTCCGGTGCCGCTCCCGCGACGACGAACAACAGGATGGAGCTTGCCGCCGTCCTCGCCGCATTGGAATGGATCACCGAGAATGCAGCCGAGCGGCCCGTCGCCCTCTACAGCGATAGCCGTTATGCCGTGGACGGCTGCAATAGCTGGCGGCATGGATGGAAGCTCAAGAAATGGATGCGGGGCGTTTCTCCAGTCATCAATGCCGATCTGTGGCAGGCGATCGACGCGGCCCTCACGGATCGTCCACAGGATCTGACGTGGTGCAAGGGACATAGCGGCATCCGCGGTAACGTCCGCGCCGACAAACTTGCCGGTGAGGCGCTGGCAGCGCTCAAGCGTACCGATCGGAAGGCGGCATAATGACAACCAAGACCTTTGACCTTGTCGATGATGCACAGTCGGCCATCGCCGCAATCTTCGGGCTGAATGTTCCTGTCTATATCGCCTTCAGCGGCGGCAAGGAGTCAGCCGTCCTCGCCAAGCTGTGCGAGTCCTATGCCGGGCGCTTCGAATTGCTTTGGGTGAATACGGGCCTTACCTTCCCCCATCTGGAGGCCTATGTGCGGAAAGCGGGCGAGCGCTTTGGCCTGATGGAATTGAAGTCCAACGCCCTAGCCGATTGGCGAGAGCACGGCATGCCGGTCGAGACCCTTTCCGTTTCGAACGCGCTCGGCGACGTTCGGCCTAAACTTCAATCCTGGCTGGGTTGCTGTGCCCGTAGTCGATCCGGCCCTATCCATTCGTTTATTCACGAGCGCAAAGAGCCGGCCATAATCATTCACGGCCAGCGCAAGGAGGATGGAGCGCCCGGCCTCGGACTCCAGTCGATGCCAGTTCCCGCCCATGTCGCCATGGCTGCACCGCTGGAAGATTGGACAACGGATGACGTGATGGGCTTTGTCAAAGCCAATGGCGTCGAGCTTGCGCACCACTACGCCAGGGCTATCCCGGACTCTCTCGATTGTTGGGCGTGCCCGATTAACCTGGCGAAGCCTTGGGGGCCGAAGGTTGTCGACATGATGCGGGAGGAATACCCGGAGAAGCTGGAAATCCTTCGCACGAGTGCCCAGGCCGCCCATAGGGCTGTGGCCGACGCGCAGCGCATCATGCAGGCGTCCTTGACCCGCGCAATGCCAGAACCGGAGCATGTGCCTCAGCGAGAGGGCGCGTCCGGCGATTGCTTTATCTCGGCATTCGCAACGGTTCTCGGCCGTTCTTACGAGTGGGTGGCCGAGGCGTTTGGCTTCCCGTGCCCGGATGGTGGAGGCCTTCCGTCACTGCCCAAGGGGCGTGGCATCCACATGTTCGAGACCGCCGCGGCGCTACTGGATCTTGGCGTTGAAACCACGATCATTTTAACGACCAATTTTCCTAGCTTCGAACGGTTGCAGCTCCCGTCACCCGATGACTTGCGGAAATTGCTGCAAGGTCGGAATGCCGTGCTCCTCACGGTAGGCCCTGAAGGCGTCGAACACGCCGTGGCATGGAAAGATGGTCGCGTTATCGACGGTCGGCACGAGGACCCCTTCTGGCTGGATCTGGAGGACGTGCACCTGCTCGGGGCAATGATACTCGGTCCAAAGGCGCCCGCGCATGCCCGAGCCCCAGCCAACGTGAATGTGCCGCCGGCAGCACCCATTGCACAAAATGGACACCGCACAGCGAGCCAGCGCCGGGAAGAGGTTCTATCAATTTTGGACGCCACCCCCGATTTGCCCGATCGGGAAATAGCGCGGCGCGTAGGGGTTAGCCCGCAGACCGTCGGCAACTTGCGCCGTCGCCAGGCGTCGAAGCTTGAGAGGGGTACGGCATGATGACCGAGGCCAGAAAGACGATTGCGCCGGTCGGTGAAAGCATTGGCCTAAAGGCCGCTTCTGAGTTTGCCAAGGTGGACGAGCGCACGATGCGGCGCTGGCACAAAACGCATGGTCTCGGCTTCAAGCGCGGCACGGGGCACAATGCGCCCCTGCAATTCCCGATGCTTGAACTGGCCGCGTTCACATGGGGGCAGCAAGAGGCGCTGGAGCAGCTTCGGAACGGAAACCATGAGCACGAAAGCGTTGCGCAACTTCGCACGCTCTTGGCGCTTTTTTCTTAGCCAAATGTCCGGTTATGTCCGGTCTTGCCCGGTTATGCCAAGTGGTGGAGCTCGGATTTAACCTGTAGAATCAAGCATCTTTTTGAGGTGCTGTAATGAACGCCCTGCCATTCGCATCCTATGCTTTCGATCGCGGTATCCTAACCAGCAGGATTGCGCAGGAAGAGATGCAGCGTTGCTTGCGACATGCTGTTGAAGCTTTTCGCGAGGAATGGGAAAGCGGTCGGCCGCTGGAACACGTCGCCGAAAGCGCCGCTGAATTCTGGCGGGCTTATCGCGCTGGTGTCCTAGCCGTCGCTCCGGTCTCGGTTTTCCCGCACTGGAGCGATTTGCCGGAAATCCTGAAGCGCCCTTGCCTGGAGGGCATGGAGCGGGCGGCGAACGCGCTGGAGCCCTTCCGAGACGATCCCTTCGCCGATGCATTCCCGATGCCGGCAACAGACAGGGTGGCTCTCCCCATCGAACCTGTGGAAGCCGAAACCGCCAATGGGCGGAAGGCCAGCCATTTCGAAACTCTCCCCGAACCCGAAATGGTTGGACACGATCATGATTAAATCAGGCTACACGGCCCAAGACCTTCAGAGCATGGAAGCAATGCGCAAGCGGCAGGCCCTTACGGACGCGCTCATCAACGGCACGCCTCGCAAGATTTCCCACCCCATGCAGGGCATAGCGCAGATGGCTGAGGCCGCCATGGCCGGAAATCAGGCCCGCAACGCAATGTTCCCCGACGCTCCAGGCGGGAAAGCCCCGTCGTTCGGGACACAGATGCGCAACATGGTCACCCGCGGCAACAACGGCGGCATGTACTGAGGAACGGGCGATGGCTATCAAATCCGGTTACACGGCCGAAGACCTCGCACGGCTCGGCCCTGACGAATTGACGAGGCGCCGCCGCATGGCGGAAGCGCTGGCCCTGAAGGCGGGTAGTCCGCGGGAGATTAAACACCCGCTGCAAGGCTTTGCCCAGTTGGCCGACGCGCTCATTGGCGGTCTTCAGATGAAGCGGCTGGATGAGGCCGAGAAAATTCAGCTTGGGCAACGGGAAGAGGGCAACAAGGCCCTTCTCGACTACGCCTTCAGCGGCGGAGGCTCTACCGGCTCGTCCACCACCATGCCCGCAGGCGAGGCCGAGGCTGAGTTGTCTGCGACGACGCCCGGAACGGGGACTGGTGGCAACTACCGCGATGCCATCGCTTCGATCGAGAGCAAGGGCAGCGGCGGCTATGCGGCGGTTGGCCCTACCCATGATACCATGGGACGGGCCCTCGGGCGCTACCAGGTAATGGAGGCGAATATTCCTCAATGGTCAAAGGAAGCCCTTGGCCGAGAGGTAACCGCTGATGAATTCCTCGCCAACCCCGAGCTTCAGGACGCTATTTTTGACAATCGATTTGGCAAGTATGTAGATAAATATGGTCCTGAAGGCGCCGCGCAGGCATGGTTTGGCGGGGAAGGTGGCGTCGGGAAACTTGATCGTAAGGACTCGCTCGGCACCACCATCGGCGCCTATACCGACAAATTTCGCAACGCCATGGGCGGGCAGACTGGACAGCAAGAGGTCGCATCGCTCGATCCGACCGCCAGCCTTTCGCAGGAAGTCGCCGATTTTCAGCAGAGCCCGGAATATGCTCAGCAGTTTCCCGGCATGGACGCGCAGAAAAATACCCCGCAAAACCAACAGAAACTCGCCCAGGCCCTGCTAGTTGGCGAGCAGCATAGCAGCGGGCGTCAACGCGACGGAACGACTTCGCTCGATGCCGTGAACGCCATGGCGACGGGTGGGCGCCCTGAAGGTGGGCCACGCATTGCCATGTTCGCCAACGCCCTCTTGTCTGGAGGCGAGCAGAGCGACAACCCGATCGAGGCGCAGCGCAACGCAATGATCGCCAATGCCCTTATTGGACAGGACGGCAACCAGATGCCCATCCAGGGCGGAGAGATGCCGGTTGACGCGTCTGGCCTTCCGCCCGAGTTCCAGCGCTCGGCACAGCTTCAGACGGCCATGCAGCGCCCCGAGGGCTCGATCATTCAAGCGCTGATGGGTGGAACCCCCGCAGACCCTGCGCAGCTTGCCCAGGCTCGCGCCGCTGGCATGAGCGGACAGGGTATCAATGGCGGCATGCCGGAAGGAGGCGACAAGCGGCAGCTTATCGAAAACCTCATGCGCAATCCGGCGACACAGGAAATCGGCCAGCGCCTTTTGCTTCAGGAGATGGAGCAGCGCGCCCAGGCAAACGACCCGATGCGGGCACTGGAGTTGCAGAAGCTTCGCCGCGACGTTGAGCGCGGGCAGCCGATGATTAATCTAGGCGATGGTCGCCTCTTCGATCCCAACACGCGCGAATTCCTCAATGCACCCGGATCTGAGACAATGGAGGCGCCGGAGGTCAAGGAGTTCTTCGACGAGAGCGGTATGCCTTACAAGGCCGCCTGGAACCCGAGGAGCGGCCAGTGGGAGAAGGTGGGCAACTCGAAGGCCCCTAACGGCACGCGGCTGGAGGTCGATCCGGCAACCGGCGCTGTCACGTTCACACAGGGCGCAGGCGTCAAGCCCCTGACAGAACAGCAGTCGAAGGATACGGTCTATTCGGTTCGTGCCGAGGGCGCGCTTCCCCTTATCGACAAGCTGGGCGACTCGCTGACGAGTCTGCCGGAAGCTGTTGGCGGGCAGGTTCCGGGTATCGGCAATTACCTGAAGTCTCCCGAATATCAGCAGGCAGAACAAGCCGGCCGGGAATTCCTTGCCGCGATCCTTCGCAAGGATACCGGCGCGGCAATCACGCCGTCGGAAATGGAGGATTACGGTTCCGTCTACCTGCCGCGGCCCGGTGACAGTGCCGAAGTGCTTACGCAGAAACAGCAGTCCAGATCCCGAGCCTTGGCAGCGTTGAAGGCTGGTATGCCGCCCCAGGCCATCCTTGCCCAGCAAAAGGCACTGGCAGCCGGCAGGGATGCGCTCGGTGATGCGCGGAAGGCGATTGCAGCGGGAGCCGATCGTAACGCGGTAATCCAGCGCCTGAAAGAAAACGGCATCGACCCGGAGGGCCTGTAACATGGCTGGCATGTTTGACGATCTGATCCCCGGCAACAAGGGCGGCGCCATCAGCTTTGACGACCTGATCCCCCAGGCCAAGGGCCGGCATCTCACCTTTGAGGAAGGGCAAAAGCTCCTGGAGGAAGAAGAGCGCGCGAAGCGCATGGCGTCTCTTCCCGGCAAGGTGGGCGCCTTCACGTCCTCGGCCGTCGAAGGCCTGCCCGTCGTCGGCCCGTATGTCCTCGACAAGACACAGCGCGCAGCGGCGATGCTTGCCAATGCGCTTGGCAATCCCGATGCATCAGCAGAGGACGCACGCGCCGTCACTCAGCAAGCGCAGGAAGAGAACCCCTATACTAGCCTCGCCGGAACCGTGACGGGCGCCGTTGGCGGCTCGGTGCCTCTCGCCGCGGCACTACCTAGTGCATTCGGTGCGGGAGCGGGTGGCCTTCTCGTGCGCACGATCGGTTCCGGGCTTGGGGGGAGTGGGCTAGCAATGGCAGATGCCGCCGCCCGCGGTGAAGATATTGGAGAGGCCGGATTGTATGGGGGCGCATTCGGCCTTGCAGCACCGGGCGCCGGATATCTTATCGGCAAGGGTGGCGCCGCCCTCAAAGATTTCATTCGCAATCAGCGCATTGCCAAAGCCGCCGGAACCACGCCCTACGCTCTGTCCAAAATCAATCAGGCGATGACGGCCGATGCCATCGACCCGGCGACACTTCGCGCGCAGCTCGACCAACTCGGCCCGGAAGGAATGATTGCAGATCTCGGCGGAAACCTTCAGCGCCGCCTCTCCGGCCTCGCCAACATGCCGGGTGAAGCAAACCGGATGGTCCGTACCGCCTTGGACGCCCGACAGGCTGGGGCTAACGCACGGCTTGCCACCGGGCTTGACGATACGATCGGGCGCGCGGCGATCCCGTCGCAGATCGATGACGCGCTGAAGGCTGCACAGCGCCAGGTCGGGCAGCAATATGACGAGGTATTTAAGAACGCTCGTGCTGTGGACACGTCGAAGATTGCCGAGGGGCTGGAGAGCAAGGCAGTGAACCTGCGCGGCGATGCGCAAAGCGCCATGCAGAAAGTCCGGTCCATGCTCAACATCACCGGGGCGGATGCTCTCGACCCGAACCCCGGAACGCTGTTCCAGACCCGGCAGGCAATCGACGGCATGTTGGAGACTGAGACCAATTCCAAAGCGATCGGCGCCTTGCGTGACGTGCGCCGCCAGATTGACGAAACGCTATCCTCTGCCGTTCCGGGCATTAAGGACGTGGACGCTCAGTTTGCGGAGCTTGCCAAGCAGCGACAGGCGCTTGAGCGGGGGCAAACCGTGCTCGGTGAGGGGCGAAGCGTTCCCCGCCCGAGTGAGTTGGCAGACGAGGCCACCGCAGGGGCATTGCCTTCTGGAACCCTGGTCGGGCCATCTGGCGTTACGGCACGGATGCGACAGGGCGCGCGCGCCGAGATTGACCGCATCCTCGGCAACAATGCCAATGACGTTGCGAAGCTCAACCAGCTTATCAAATCCGAAGGCGACTGGAACCGCTCCCGGCTGGCGACCCTCTTCGGGCAGGATAAGGCCGACCGCCTTTTCGGCGTCCTGGACAATGAGCTGAAGTTCGCACAGACGCGCCATATCGCGACCGGGAACAGCGTCACCGCAGGCCGCGGCGAAGAAATCCGCGATCTAGGGGGCAAGGTGGCCGATGGTTTCGGCGTGCGTGATGCATACGCCGCTGGCGGCCTTATGGGCGGCGCTCGGGGTGCGGCAATGAAGTTGGCCGACAAGCTTATTGGTGGAGCCCGCCAGGCTGGCCGGCAGGCGAAGAACGCTTCTCTTGCTGAGGCCATCACCGGCCAGCGCCAGGCGCTCGTTGACGCGCTGATAGACGCTAATGCCTCCAAAGCCGATCCGCGGCAGCTCGACCAGCTTGCCCGGGCGCTAATTTACGGAAGCCCAACACTCTTGCCGAGGTAATGACGATGACGCCCGAACGGAAATTCAAATCGAGCCTGGATCTTGTCGCTTCCCTCGACGCGCTGTTGATGGCGGCAGGGCTCGGCCTGGACGTTGAAGACAGTGTTGAGGAGGCCGTATGCGCGCTTCAAGGTCTTCCCGTGAACGACATGGAAGACGCTCTTGCCACCCTCGCATTCTCGGAACGCTTTCGGCGCCGAGCGTTGGAGTGCGCCGCCTCGGGGGAACCGGTTGACCCCGTGCTGTTGATTGCGGCTGGCGACAGTCTGGCAAAGGCCATGGCGTTTCTCGAAAAGATCGCGGGGCTGGAGTGTTCCCCGGTCAGGGTGCATTGATGCCACGCCACGAAACGCTCACCGGCAAGGGACTGGCGGCAGCTCGCAAGGAGGCAGGCCTTTCCCAGTCGCAGCTCGCCAAACGCGCGTATATCGGCCGGCATGCTGTCAGCTATTGGGAAACAAGCGACCACGTAGACCCCAGCGCTTATGCCGTCCGTTTAATGGCAGTAATTCTCGGCATCGATCTGAAGGCCTATGAACTGCCATCACGCAAAACCGCAGCGGTTGCGGATTTGGAGCCGGGAGCGCCTCCCCAGCCAGCGCGTTGTGGTGCCCGGAACCGAAGGGGGTTTTCCTGCGCGATGAAGCCCGAGCCCGGCAAGCACCGCTGCAAGTTTCATGGCGGACGGAGCACGGGGCCGAAGACAGACGAGGGCCGCCAGAGGATCGCGGAAGCACAGCGCCGCCGTTGGTCTCGATACCAAATGGCCCGCATGGGCTCTTAGGTTTGCCGTATTCTCAGGCAAGCATCCAGACGGCGCCGATCGGAAACGCGAACAGCAAGCCGGTAAAGAAAAGCCGCTCGAACGGTTGGGAAATTCGCCTCGTGCGCAACCCTTGGACCGTCGCCACCAATCCACAGGCCAGCAGGTTCCCATAGAGAATATGAAGAACGGTGGATAAGCTGGGGTGGTGGGTGAAAATCCAGTCGCTTAGATAGTTGGTTGCAAGCAGGAAGCCGCTCAAAGCGAAGACGAAGCAAAGCGCGGCAAAGCTCTCGTTGCGGCCGAGCTTCTGGTCATGCTTTGTGATCCGATAGCCGACCAGGACCACGACGAACGTAATCATAGCGGCGAGGAATGAGGCGGGGAACAGATCAGGTTGCGGCATGCCCATAGCCTATACCGTCGAAGGCCGTTGGCAATAGGGGCTGCTTGACTCAGGGGAGCCCGCCAGCGCGCATTTCGATGCGCCCCGGTACTCGGACAGCGGAGATAGCGAGAAACGCGCCCACGAGTCATTACGGGCGAATTTACTGACAGGTGACACACCTGACCGTCTCGATGTTGGGTTTTCTAAGGTTCCATGTGTGGGCGTTAACCAGATATCGGTTAATCACGCTGTGGCGCCCGCGCCGAGTATTCTAGCCGCCTCGACCTGCACGGCCATCCAGAACACCCGTGTCTGCTCGTCGGCTTCCTCTTCAGACAGGCCAATCCGCAGAAAGCTGGCCCTCATGGGGTCCAAGACCTGGCCGCGGTAGTAGTCGGCACTTTTGACGGTCGGCCGCTCTAGGAGCTTCAGGGCTGTGTCTCGGATCTTGCGAACCCTGGCTGTAACCGGGAATGCTATTATCACCGCCATGGGTTCCACCGCGCGGAAATCCAATCCCCCACCTTCTCAGAATGGTTTATTGGCTCGCCGTCGTGGCGATCGATCCACCGCCATGCCGCTGCCATCTCTTCGAACGGGCCTGCGACTTCAGCGCCATCTTTCATTACAGCCCACTTCCCGTCCTCCCGGCGCGTGACGGTCATGCCTTGAGCTTTCTCTGCGAGACGTTCGCCACGATCACTTTGCCCGGATGTTTGGCGATGATGGTGCCTCGATCTCCGACCTTCTCCAGAGCCCCTGCACCCTTGCGGCTTGGCTCGGCCTCTCGGGTCTTGCTGCCCGGTTTCGGGAGGTAGAGTTCCATTTTGGTCATAACTCAATGGCCTCCGAGCTGGCATCTCCGCAGGCAATCGGCGTCCATTTCGAGCCTTGTTGCCGGCACTGACGATCGATCGCCACGAGATAATCGCGCCTCTCTTGCGCGACATGAGCACTGGAGATTGAGGCGACGGCCATCTGTCGTTCGAACGTCTCAACTGCACGCCCGATGATATGGTGAGCTTCGCGCTCGGACCGTGCGCTCTTTAACATGCCTGCGATTTTTCGCGCGTGGCCTATGCGCTTTCGGCCTGGAAATGGAATTACTTCCGTCACGCAGCATCCTCCCTGCAAATAACGGTCTCGAGGAGCCTATATGCACGGCCGGCGACTGGATCGGTCATATAGTCAGCGTCCGTGTGTATTTGAGTGAGTCGCCTATAAAGGAGATCAGCAAACTGCCTACTGAAAAGGCGTCCGTTGCTGACCTCCCGATCTAACACTGCGACGAAAGCAGGGTCTGCTTTGATGCCTAGCATTTTTTCAGCAACGTCATCGTCGCCGACGAAATCATAGCTTTCACCATTCGCAGAAATGGTGCCGACCCGGAACACGGGTTCATTCCCAGTGTTAGCTGCCGAGAGTTTGGGCGCAATTTCTTGCGCCAGGTCAGGCGCGAGTTTCTGCGCCTGTGGGGCGCAAGTTTCCGCGCCTGGTCTTCGCCGGTTTCGTTGTTCTACAACCTCGACGCCGTCACGGGCGCGCGCTTCATATGCCGCAACATGATTAGAAAGCGCAGTCCATTGGACTTGGTAGGTGCTGCTATTCTGGTTCCGCAGGCGGCGGGAAATCAAGCCCGAGCCAACTAGCTCCTGAACGGCGGTCTGAACGGTTCGTCGCGAAAGGCCTGTTTCGCTTCTAATTCTTGCTTGCCCGGGGTCGCATCTGCCCGTCGTCGCGTTTGCGTGCCAGACGAGCCAAGCGCCGACGCGTCGTGCGGATGGTGACAGATCAGGCAGCCAGTGAAGCGCGTACAACGCTTGGGTTTTCTGGCCTTTCGCAGGTGCTGCCCCCATTGCTCACTCATTCTTCCCGGAGAGCCTAACGCCCCGCCCACCATTGGTCATCTCGCCGTCGGCTTGAAAGATAATTCCAGCCTGTTCTAGCGCGGATTGTATTGCCCGAAGGGTAGACGCTTTCGGATCTGCGTTCCCGCGCTCGATATTGTTTAAACCGGTCGTGGAAATGCCGGCAACCTTGGCTAGCTCGGCCTGGGTCATCCCAAGCATTGAGCGCGCCGCTCTTATCTGATCTGGCTCTATCATGCGTATTTCATACAGTTGAATTGTTTTTTTATCAAGCCGGCTTGACCTAATCTGAAATTAAGGTTAATTCAAGTACAGTTGAGAAATTAACAAGAGAGAAACGCAAATGCCGAACCGCACCGTTCCGGCCAACGCCGGAGGCATGCCCAAATTCAACCGTTCTGGGATCATGAAAGCCGCATGGACGATCTACCGCAACATGACGCGCACGGCTCGTCCGTCCACGGTAGCCGGCCGCCGTCGTTGGTTTGCCGATGCTCTTCGCGGCGCGTGGGAAGCTGCCAAGAAAGTAGCAGCCGAGGCAGTGAAGACGGAAGCGGATCGTGCCGCGGATCGCCGTGCCGAACTCATCCGCCAGCTTCAGACGCTCGACGCCCGTTCCTTCCGCTACAGCATCACCGACGAGCGTCGAGCTCTAGTCTCCGAACTGTCAACACTCGAAAGGGAGCACGCATAATGTTCATTCCGCTCGAAGGTGAATTGTCGGACCTGGAGCCGATGCTTTGCGACCTGGCAATTGTTGCCGGTCTCGCTCGCCATATCGCACAAGGCCTGTTGGAGCGGCCGACCCTTGAAGACGCCATAGGCACGCATTTCGTCCTGTCTGACGACGAGCGGGAACGCGTGTTCTTCCTCGTCGGTGAAGTCGAGCAGCGCGCCCGTGACGTGAAGGCGACCTATTACCGCGCTCTTGAAGCGGGGACGACGCGATGACGGATACAACGCTTCGCCGCCTCGGCGCCGCCTTTGCCGCCCTCATGGAGCAATACCGCGCCGCACAGTCGCAGCTTGCCGCGCTCCAGCACGAGTGCGACCGCGCCGCGGCTGATGCCGGGCTGGTCTATGGCACGTCCGCATGGTCCGCGCATCGGTTCGCCGTCTGTGGCCGCGCCGTGCATCGCGTCAATGACCTGTACGTCAAGCTCGAAGACCTTGCGCTCGAAATCGAGCCATTCAAGCCCGCAACCTTTGCCGGCCTGCTCATCAAGGCCCGCGCCCATGACTTCACCGGCAACCCTGCCGCCATCATTCCCGAGATCCAAGCCCTGGCCGATGCCAGCAACCCGGAGGCTGCATAAATGGAAACGACCCGTCGCACATTCCTTGGTGGCCTCGCTGCCGCATCCGTCCCGGCCGGCGCTGGTGTCGCAGTCGCCGCTATGCCAACTGCCGGCGACTACCATGTCGGGCAAGAGAACCCCGACCTGATTGCAGCCTATGCGGACTTCAACGCTGCGCAGTCGGAGATTGCCGCGGCAAAGGACGCCCTGGAATGGCTTGCCGATGAGTGGAAACACGTTTGGCCGCTCGCTCCTGAAGAGCTGCTTGAATGCGCGAACGCGGAACGACGCAGCACTTACATTGCGTCCGTCGCAATCGAGAGCGACCTTGTCGGCCGCCCGCTGATGCGGGATACCGAGGCACTGACCAAGCGCTTCACGCCTGCGCAGCGCCGGAGCCTCCCGACGACCTGCTTTACCCTCTGGACCGAAGATAGCGCAAAGAAGCGGCTAGCCGAGTGGGAGGCCTACACGCCCAAGGGCCGCACGCCCAAGGCCCTTGCAAACTCGCAAGCGAGAAAGGAAAAGTTCATCTTCGAGCTAACCCGTAGGGTGGATCTTGCACGGGAGTACGAAGCGGCGACGGCACGGGTTAAGCTCGCATCTGGCGTTGATGCCGTGCAGGACCGGGTAGCAATGGCGGGGACGCGATGCCGCGCCGCCTGTGCTGAAATATCAAGAGTACCGGCGCGCACGGGTGAAGGTCTCCGCATGAAGGCAGAGGCGCTTCTATTCACGGCGCAAGGCCTGTTTGACGCCGAATGCCTGCAAGGGGGTCTCATGCGCGTCATGGGGTTTTATCAACCCAGCATCTAGACGCCAGTTCTCCCGACAATTCCGGGCGAGGGGTCGCGGAATGCGCTATAATCTGGCCGTTCATAATAAGAACAACGCCATACGTATTCAGAACAATGCGCTATCAATGGGATAGGTGAATTTAATGGCCCAATCGCCAATCGCCGCCGCTACGCATGCCTATCTCGGGCAGATCGCTCTTGGACATGACAAATATCGGCAAGACCTGGAGTACCGAGCCGATGTTGATGCCCGGATGAAAGAGGCAGTGCAGGCGCTCAAAACCTCCTGGCCGTGTATCAATCCCGACGAGAACATGCGGGCAATGGCCCACCGCTACTGGACCGTCATTCCCGGCAAGAGCGCATGGGGCGCAAGCGATCCCTACCAGCACGAGGCTATGGCAGGAATATTCGCGGCCATCCATGCGCTAGAGCGGTTCACAGACATGACGTTTGCTGAAGCGTTCGAAGGCGCCTCGCGCCCGACGTTCGGGCCGGTTATCAAAATAGGCCGGTAACGAAAATGTGAAGTGGGGAAAGAAGTGGGGAAGAGTTAAACCCCTCCGCTGTTCCGCCAGCATATTCAACGCCTTACGGAGAAAGAATGGCGGACAGAGCGGGATTCGAACCCGCGATAGAGTCTCCCCTATACACACTTTCCAGGCGTGCGCCTTCAACCACTCGGCCACCTGTCCATCCGCTCGCAGCCGTCGGTCAATCCGGCGCGGACCGCTTTCCTGTTTCCATTCCGGCGAGACGGCGCGATATATACCGAGGTTTCACGCGGGATCAACCGCTTTCTGACAGATTCTTGAAGGTTCTTTCACGCGTCGGTGCGAAGGATTGCGGAACGTCAGCCGTCTTCCTATTTATAGGCAGGAATGAAGCGGAGCAAAATCGAGGCTCCCGCAGGCGGCACCAGGAGGGTGCGCGATGATACGGTTCGTCTTGAGGGCTATCAGTCTTGTTGCCCTGGTCATTGCCGTGATGGCGGGCACGATCGACGCAATCCAGTCGGTTTCGGCCTCCGAGCCGGTGCTGACGCCCCTGGCGGTCGCCTGGAGCACGGCGAGCCCGGATACGATCGCGCTCGTCGCCGACGGCATCATGCGCAATCTTCATCCCTATGCCTGGGACCCGGCGGCGATGTGGGTGCTCTCCCAGCCGGCCTTTGCCGTGCTGCTCGCCGTCTCGCTGTTCTTCTGGGTGATCGCCTACAAGCGCTCGCCCGCTGCCGGCCGCTTCACCGCCTGACACCGAACCGCCGCCCCTGTCGCGGCCTGGCCAGGAGGCCAAATATGTTCCTGATCGACATGTTCAACAAGAAGACCACCATGCCCGCGCCGGACGCAGCCCTGCCCGGCCGCGACCAGCCCATTCCGACATCCGCCACCCATTTCGTCAACGGACGGCCGCTCCAGGGGCCATATCCGGAGGGTTTCAAGACCGTGCTGCTTGGCATGGGCTGCTTCTGGGGCGCCGAACGCGCGCTGTGGAAGATCCCCGGCGTATGGGTGACGGCGGCCGGCTATTCCGGCGGCATCACGCCCAACCCGACCTATCACGAGACCACGACGGGGCTCACGGGCCATACCGAAGTGGTGCTCGTCGTCTACGACCCTTCCGTCGTGTCGCTCGAAACGCTGCTGAAGACCTTCTTCGAGGCGCACGACCCGACCCAGGGCATGCGCCAGGGCAACGATATCGGCACGACCTATCGTTCGGCGATCTACCTTGACGACGAGGCGGACCTCGCTGTCGCGCGCCGTGCCCGCGACATCTACCAGGCGGCGCTGACGGCCGCGGGACGGACGGACCGCATTACAACGGAGATCGCCGAGGCGGGGCCGCTCTACTTCGCCGAGGAGGTGCACCAGCAATATCTCGCCAAGAATCCGGGCGGCTATTGCAGCATGCGCGGCACCGGCGTTTCCTGCGCAATCGGCTGATTCCGCTGACATTTTCGATAGGCCAAGAGCCGCTGCGAATGAGATTCCCCATCTCCGTTCGCAGCGGCTCATATTTTTTACCAATTGAAAAATTTCTGGTGAATTTTTCCCGGAGCCGTGCAAGGATGCCGACAGCCTGACCCAAGGGAACGGGTCGGTGGCTCCGTCGCGCGCCTTTTCGGGCGGTGCACGGAAGGTCCCTATAAAACCAATAGCGAACAGGGCTGCACAATGAAAAAAACCCTTCTCACCCTTCTTGCCACCGCCGCCATGTCGGCAAGCGCCTTTGCCGCGGACATCAAGCCGGCGATCATCTATGACCTCGGCGGCAAGTTCGACAAGTCGTTCAACGAGGCAGCCTATAACGGCGCGGAAAAGTTCAAGGCCGAGACCGGTATCGAATATCGCGACTTCGAAATCGCCAATGACGCGCAGCGCGAACAGGCACTCCGCCGCTTCGCCAGCGACGGCAACAACCCGATCGTGATGGCCGGCTTCTCCTGGGCTGCCCAGCTCGAGAAGGTCGCAGCCGAATATCCGGACACCAAATTCGCCATCATCGACATGGTCGTCGACAAGCCGAACGTCCGCTCGGTCGTCTTCAAGGAAGAAGAGGGCGGCTGGCTCGCCGGCATCCTCGCCGGCATGGCGTCCAAGTCGAAGACCGTCTCGTTCGTCGGCGGCATGGACATCCCGCTCATCCACAAGTTCGCCTGTGGCTACATCGGCGGTGCCAAGTCGCTGGGTTCGGATATGAACGTGCTCGAAGCCTATACGGGCACGACGCCGGACGCCTGGAACGACCCGGTCAAGGGCGGTGAAATCGCCAAGTCGCAGTTCGACCAGGGTTCGGACGTGGTCTACCATGCTGCCGGCGGCACGGGCGTGGGCGTGCTCCAGGCCGCCGTCGACGCCGGCAAGCTCGGCATCGGCGTCGATTCCAACCAGAACGGCATGCATCCCGGCAAGGTCCTGACCTCCATGGTCAAGCGCGTCGACGTTGCCGTCTACGACGCCTTCATCACCGCCAAGAACGACACGTTCAAGCCCGGCGTCAACGTGCTCGGCCTCAAGGAAAACGGCGTCGACGTCGCGATGGACGACAACAACGCGCCGCTCATCACCCCGGAAATGAAGGCCGCCGTCGACAAGGCGCGCGCCGACATCATCGCCGGTACGGTGAAGGTGCACGACTACATGTCGGATGAAACCTGCCCCTACTAAGCGGCATTGACGGCCCGTTTGCGTGAAAGCAGACGGGCCGATTCCGTTTCCCCTTACGCCTTAATAATGCGGCGGGCGGGTGATGGCCGGGGCTTTCAGAGACCCCTCTTCCAGCGTGAGGAAACGTTCCGTCAACCGGTCGAGCTTCGAGCGGACCTGTTCGATCACGCGCCATTGTTCGGCGAGCTGGTCCGACATTTCCTCGATCGTTTTCGCCTGGTGGGCAATGTGCTCCTCCAGGCGGGCGATGCGGTCGTCTTCGGGAAGATCGGGCGTGGTCTTAGACGGTGTCATGGGCTGGTCCTCGTCGCTCGCTGCCGGCGGCCGAGCTATAGCGAGCGCGGCATCAACCCGCAATCAGGCTGGACAAGCACGGCGGAAGCAACAAGACTAAGACCGATCGGCCGGGAGGCCTGTCGGCCCTAAATCCCCGTAAGAGTGGATCGTCATGAGCGAATTGGCAATCGAACTGAAGGGCATCGACAAGAGCTTCGGCCTCGTCCACGCCAACCGGAACATCAACCTGAAGGTCCGCAAGGGCACCATTCACGGCATCATCGGCGAAAACGGCGCCGGCAAATCCACCCTCATGTCGATCCTCTACGGCTTCTACCAAGCCGACCACGGCGACATCGTGATCGACGGCAAGACGGTCAATATCCGCGACCCGAATGCCGCCATCGCCGCCGGCATCGGCATGGTGCACCAGCATTTCATGCTGGTCGAGAATTTCACCGTGCTGGAAAACATCATGCTCGGCGCGGAGGAGAGCCAGATCCTCAATGCCGGCATCACCAAGGCACGCGCCGAATTGAAGCGGCTCGAAAAGGAATATGCGCTGGAGGTCGATCCCGACGCGGTCATTGAGGAACTGCCGGTCGGCATCCAGCAGCGCGTGGAAATCCTGAAAGCGCTCTACCGCCGGGCCGATATCCTCATTCTCGACGAGCCGACGGGCGTGCTGACGCCGCCCGAGGCCGACCACCTGTTCCGCATCCTCGGCCAGTTGAAGGACGAGGGCAAAACGGTCCTGCTCATCACCCACAAGCTGCGCGAGATCATGGCGATCACCGACGAGGTCTCCGTCATGCGGCGCGGCGAGATGGTGGCGACGCGTACGACGAAGGAAACCTCGGTCGAGGAGCTGGCCGAGCTGATGGTCGGCCGCCGCGTGCTGCTGCGCGTGGAAAAGGGCGAGGCGAAACCGGCGGACGTCAAATTCTCCGTCAAGAATCTGACGGTGCGCGACAGCCGCGGCGTGACCATGGTCGACGACGTCTCCTTCGATATCCGTGCCGGCGAGATCGTCGGCATTGCGGGCGTTGCCGGCAACGGCCAGTCGGAGCTGCTGGAGGCGATCTCCGGCATCCGCCGCGCGAAATCCGGCACGGTGCTGCTCAACGGCAGCCCGATCGACGTCACCGGCCATGCCGACCCGGCGGCACTGCGCAAGCGCCGCCTCGCGCATGTGCCGGAGGACCGCCACCATGTCGGGCTCGTCCTGAAATTCGAGGAAAGCGAAAACGCCATCCTCGGTTATCACGACGATCCGAAATATCGCAAAGGCCTGCTGCTCGATGTCGATGCCATCCGCGCCGATGCGGAGGAGAAGATCGCCGCCTACGACATCCGCCCGCCGAACCCGCGGTTGAAAACCGCCAATTTCTCCGGCGGCAACCAGCAGAAGATCGTGCTGGCGCGCGAGATGGAGCGCAATCCCGACGTGCTGATCATCGGCCAGCCGACGCGCGGCGTGGATGTCGGTGCGATCGAATTCATTCACAAGCGCATCATCGAGATGCGCGACCAGGGCAAGGCGGTGCTGCTCGTCTCGGTGGAGCTGGACGAGATCCGCGCGCTTTCCGACCGTATCCTGGTGATGTTCGCCGGCCGGGTCGTCGGCGAGCGCCTGCCGGATGCCACCGAAGGAGAGCTCGGCCTGTTGATGGCCGGCGTGGAAGGCCGGAAGGAGGCTGCGGAATGAGTGTCCCCTACGCGAAACTGCCGGCCTGGGCCGAATATGGCCTGATCCCGCTCGTCAACCTCGCCGTCGCCTTCCTGATTTCCGGCCTTGTCGTGCTGATCGTCGGCGAGAGCCCGCTGGAAGCCGCCTATCACATGATCAACGGCGCCTTCGGGCGCGGCGAATATATCGGCTTCACGCTCTATTACACGACCACCTTCATCTTCACCGGCCTTGCCGTCGCGGTCGCCTTCCATTGCGGCCTGTTCAACATCGGCGGCGAAGGCCAGGCCTATATCGGCGGCATCGGCGTGGCGCTCGCCTGCCTCTCCTTCGACCGCGTGCTGCCCTGGTATCTCCTCTTCCCGATAGCCATTCTCGGCGCAGCGCTGTTCGGCGCACTCTGGGCGATGATCCCCGGCTGGCTGCAGGCCAAGCGCGGCAGCCATATCGTCATCACGACGATCATGTTCAACTTCATCGCCGCCAGCCTGATGAACTACCTGCTCAACCGCGTGTTCAAACCGCTCGGCTCCATGTCGCTCGAAACCCGCACCTTCGAGGCGGGCGGCCAGCTGCCGAAACTCGACTGGCTGATGTCGATCTTCGGCCTGTCCGTCGGCTCGGCGCCGTTCAACATTTCCTTCCTGCTGGCGCTGGTTGCCGCCTTCGGCGTCTGGGTGCTGATCTGGCGCACAAGGCTCGGCTACGAGATGCGCACTATGGGCCACAGCCCTGCGGCCGCGCGTTATGCCGGCATCAAGGAAGCCAGGATCATCGTCATCGCCATGATGATTTCCGGCGGGCTCGCCGGCATGATGGCGCTGAACCCGATCATGGGCGAGCAGTTCCGCATGCAGCTCGATTTCGTGCAGGGCGCCGGCTTCGTCGGCATCGCGGTGGCGCTGATGGGGCGCTCGCATCCGGCGGGCATCATTCCGGCAGCACTGCTCTTCGGCATGCTCTATCAGGGCGGGGCGGAAATCTCCTTCGAGATGCCCTCCATCTCGCGCGACATGATCGTCATCATCCAGGGTCTCGTCATCCTGTTTGCCGGCGCGCTGGAGCACATGTTCCGCCCGGCCATCACGCGGGCCGTGCTGGCGCTTTCGCCGAAAACCCGCGACGTCGCCGCCACCAAGGGAGCCTGAGCGCCATGGAATTCTTCCAGACCTTCATCGAGCTCGCCCAGTCGACGGTGCGCGTCTCGACGCCGCTGATCCTCGCCGCTCTTGCCGGCCTCTTCACCGAACGCGCCGGCGTCTTCGACATCGGCCTTGAGGGCAAGATGCTCGGCGCCGCCTTCGCCGCCGGCACCGTCGCCTATCTCACGCAATCCGTGACCATGGGCCTGCTTGCCGCCGTGCTCGTCTCCGTGCTGCTCTCGCTGGTGCACGGCTATGCCTCGATCACCCAGCGCGGCAGCCAGATCGTTTCCGGCGTCGCGATCAACTTCGTCGTCGCGGGCTCCACCGTCATCCTCGGCGAGGCCTGGTTCCGCCAGGGCGGACGCACGCCGGCGCTCACCGAAGACGGCCGCTTCGGGCGGATCACCCTGCCCTTCGCCGATGCCGTGCGCGAGGTGCCGATCCTCGGGCCGCTCTATTCCGGCCTGCTCTCCGGCCACTCGCCGCTGACCTATCTCGCCTTCCTGATGGTGCCGGCGAGCTGGTGGATTCTCTACCGCACGCGCTTCGGCCTGCGCCTGCGCGCCGTCGGCGAGAACCCCGGTGCGGTTGATACCGCCGGCATTTCGGTGATCTGGCTGCGCTACCGCGCCGTCATCTGCTGCGGCATCCTTTGCGGCATTGCGGGCGCCTATCTCTCGCTCTCGGCCAATGCCGGCTTCACAAAGGGCATGACGGCGGGCAAGGGCTATATCGCGCTCGCCGCGCTCATCTTCGCCAAGTGGCGGCCGAAGAACATCCTCTTCGCCTGCCTGCTCTTCGGCTTCCTCGATGCCTTCGCCATCCGCTACCAGGGTTACGCCTTCCCGCTGATCGGCAAGGTGCCGGTACAGTTCATGCAGGCGCTGCCCTATATCCTGACCGTGATCCTGCTTGCAGGCTTCATCGGCAAGGCCATTCCGCCGAAGGCCGGCGGCGTGCCCTATGTCAAGGAGCGATAAAACATGTCCCACGACCTCTTCGAGGCGGCGCGCGCTGCGATGGCCTTCGCGCATGCGCCCTATTCCAAATTCCCCGTGGGCGCGGCCATCCGCGCCGAGGACGGCAGGATCTATGCCGGCGCCAATATCGAAAACCTGTCGTTTCCGCAGGGCTGGTGCGCCGAGCCGACCGCGATCAGCCACATGATCATGGCCGGCAACAAGAAAATCGTCGAGATGGCGGTCATCGCGGAAAAACTGCCGCTTTGCCCGCCCTGCGGCGGCTGCCGCCAGAAGATCGCGGAATTCGCGACGGCCAAGACGCCGATCTATCTCTGCGACGAGACCGGCGTGAAGAAGACCATGACCATGGAAGAGCTCCTGCCGCATGGTTTTGCCACGGACGTGATCGGATGAGCGCGCACACGACAGAACTGCTGCGCGCCCGCCTCGGCGGCGTGCTGCCACGCTACGGCATCGTGCTCGGCTCGGGGCTCGGCTCGCTGGTGGAAGCCGTTCAGAACCCGCTGCATATTCCCTATTCCGACCTGCCGAGTTTTCCCGTCAGCTCCGTCTCGGGTCATGCCGGCGAGATGGTCATCGGCTATCTCGGCGAGGTCCCGGTCATCATGCTGTCCGGCCGCGTGCACTATTATGAGCGCGGCGATGCCAATGCCATGCGCACGCCCATCGAGGTTCTGAAGGGTTTGGGCGTCACCTCGCTGATCCTTACCAATTCGGCAGGGTCGCTCCGCGAAGACATGCCGCCCGGCTCGGTCATGCGAATTTCCGACCACATCAATTTTTCGGGCAGCAATCCGCTGATCGGCATCGAGAGCGACGACCGTTTCGTCGGCATGACCAATGCCTATGATGCCGGGCTTGCCGCCCGCATGGAGGCGGCGGCGCAGAAGCTCGGCATCCCGCTGTCGAGCGGCGTCTATATGTGGTTCTCCGGCCCGAATTTCGAAACGCCGGCGGAAATCCGCATGGCCCGGGTTTTCGGCGCCGATGCCGTCGGCATGTCGACCGTGCCGGAAGTGCTGATCGCGCGGCATCTCGGCCTCGATGTCGCCGCCGCCTCGGTCATCACCAATTTCGGCGCCGGCATGACGGGCGGCGAACTCAGCCATCACGAAACCAAGGACATGGCCCCGATCGGCGGAAAACGGCTTGCCGCGATTCTTACCGAGATAATCGCGGGCGGAGGCAATGAAAATGCATGAGGACGACACCAAGGCGATCGCGCGACAAGCGCTCTCCCTGCTCGACCTGACGGACCTCAACGACGACAGCAATGCCGCGGCCATCGAGAAACTCTGCGCCCAGGCGCAGACGCCCTTCGGCAACACGGCCGCCATCTGCATCTGGCCACGTTTCGTGGCTCAGGCGCGGGGCATTCTCGGCAAAGGCCATGCGGTGAAGATCGCGACCGTGGTCAACTTTCCTTCCGGGGATCTGACGGTTGCCAGGGTGATCGCCGAGACGAAACGGGCGATTGCCGACGGCGCCGACGAGATCGACATCGTCATCCCCTATCGCGACTTCATCATCGGCGACGAAGCGGCAGTGGTGGAGATGGTGGAAGCCGTGAAAGCGGCCTGCGCGCCGCCGATCCTTCTCAAGACCATTCTGGAAACCGGCGCGCTGAAGGACCCGGCGCTGATCCGCGAGGCTTCCGATCTCGCGATTGCCGCAGGCGCGGATTTCATCAAGACCTCGACCGGCAAGTTTGCCGTCAACGCCACCCTGCAAGCCGCCGAGATCATGCTGAATGCCATCAAGGCCAGCGGCAGGCCGGTCGGTTTCAAGCCGGCGGGCGGCGTGCGCACCGTCGCCGATGCCGGCGACTATCTGGCACTTGCTGCCACGATCCTCGGCGAAGGCTGGGCGACGCCCAAAACCTTCCGGTTCGGCGCGTCCGGCCTGCTCGGCGATATCCTGTCCACGCTCGGCGGTCAGCCCGCGCCCGCCGCGCCCGCGAGCTACTGAAGATGCTGCCGCAGGAGACGATCCGTCGCAAGCGCAACGGCGAGCCGCTCGCGCCGGAAGACATCGCCCGCTTCATCGCCGGCGTGACGGATGGCAGCGTCTCCGAGGGGCAGGTGGCGGCCTTCGCCATGGCGATCTGGTTCAACGGCATGACGCGCGAGGAGACCGTGGCGCTGACGCTCGCCATGCGCGATTCCGGCGACGTGCTCGACTGGTCGGACATAGACCGGCCGATCGCCGACAAACATTCGACCGGCGGCGTCGGCGACAATGTCTCGCTGATGCTGGCCCCGATCGCGGCCGCCTGCGGGCTTGCCGTGCCGATGATCTCCGGCCGCGGCCTCGGCCATACCGGCGGCACGCTCGACAAGCTGGAATCGATCCCCGGCTACACGATCATGCCCTCCGCCGATCTCTTCCGCCGCACGGTGAAGCACGTCGGCTGCGCGATCATCGGCCAGACCGCCGACCTCGCGCCCGCCGACAAGCGCATCTACGCGATCCGCGATGTGACGGCGACGGTCGATTCCGTGCCGCTGATCACCGCCTCCATCCTCTCGAAAAAGCTCGCGGCAGGCCTGCAATCGCTGGTGCTCGACGTGAAGGTCGGCAACGGCGCCTTCATGGCGGACGCCACTGAAGCCGAGACGCTCGCCCGCTCGCTGGTCGCGGTGGCGAATGGCGCGGGTGTCAAAACCTCCGCGCTCATCACCGACATGAACCAGCCGCTGGCGGACGCCGCCGGCAATGCCGTCGAGATCGCCAATTGCATCGCCTTCCTGAAGGGTGAGAAGGCGGGGACGCGGCTGAAGCGCATCGTGCTCGCTTTCGCCGCGGAAATGCTGGTGCTTTCCGGGGTGGAACGGGACCTGGCCGCGGCCGAAACGAAGGCCGCCCAGGCACTCGCCAGCGGCGCGGCCGCAGAGATTTTCGGGCGCATGGTGCATGCGCTCGGCGGCCCCACCGACCTGCTGGAGAAGCCCGCGGCTTACCTTTCGGCCGCACCGATTATCCGTCCGGTCCTGGCATCGGAAGCCGGCTATCTGGTTTCCTGCGATACGCGCGGCGTGGGGATGGCAGTCATCGAGCTTGGTGGCGGGCGCAGCCGGCCGGACGATACGATCGACCACCGCGTCGGCTTCGATCGCCTTGTGCCGCTCGGTACGAGGGTCGAAAAGGGCGACGAGATCGGCCGTGTGCACGCCGTAAACGAGACGGATGCCGCGCGCGGCGCCGAGCGGCTTGCCGGGCTTTACCGGATCGCACCGCAAGCGCCTGCGGCATCTCCCGACATCCTGACGCGCATCAGCGCGTGAGGTGCAGCCTGCCGTCTTCGACGCGGTAGGAGGACAGGCCCTTCAGGAAGCTCATGCCGATCAGCGTGCCGGAGAGCGCCTTGTCCTCCAGCACCATGGCGCCGATGTTTTCCATGCGCACCGGGCCGATCTCGATCCTGTCGAGGCGGATATAGGCGGCGCGCGCCTTGCCGTTCGCGGTATCGACGGCATAGCGGAAATCGAGGTCGGCCCTGTCGATGCCGATACGCTGGGCCGTCGAGACATTGATGGCGACCATGCTGGCGCCGGTATCGACCATGCCCTCTTCCTTGCGGCCATTGATGGCGAAGCGGCCGGTGAAATGGCCGTTCGGATCCGCATCGATCACCGCGCTGCGGTTGCCGGTATAACGCGCCGCGCCCTGCCCCGTCTGCACGGCCGCCGTCTCGACTTTGGCGGCCGGTTTGTCGCCGGTCGATTCGAGATAACGGGTCGCGACGTCGGGCACGAAGGCCGCGGTGACGATCACGGCGCCGGTGACAAAAGCGAGGCTGCGGACGGACATGGACGGGTCTCCGGAAGATCTGTCCCGAAATAACACGCATCCGGCTAACGGACGGCAAAAGGGACGCCCGACGGCGCCCCTCTCCACGATCTTCGTTCGGCTTGGTAAACGGTAGGTTAAATGCTTTTGCACCGCCCTCGCCACACCCGCTGCGTGGATGGTCGGGTCAAGCCCGACCATGACGGAGGAGAGGGTAGAGGCCCTGTTCGGTCAGTCGATCACTTCGTGCCGTACATGCGGTCGCCCGCATCACCGAGGCCCGGCACGATATAGCCCTTCTCATTCAGCTGGCGGTCGATCGAGGCGGTGTAGACCGGCACGTCCGGGTGGTGCGCGCGAAAACTCTTGATCCCTTCGGGGGCCGCCAGCAGGCAGAGGAAGCGGATGTTCGTTGCACCGCGGCTCTTCAGCGTGTCGATGGCGGCGATGGCCGAATTGCCGGTCGCCAGCATGGGATCGACGACGATGACGAGGCGTTCGTCGATGCTGTCCGGCGCCTTGAAGAAATACTCGACCGCTTCCAGCGTCTCATGGTCGCGATAGACGCCGATATGGGAGACGCGGGCGGACGGCACCAGTTCCAGCATGCCTTCCAGGAGGCCGTTGCCGGCGCGCAGGATGGAAGCGAAGACGAGCTTCTTGCCTTCCAGCACCGGCGCGTCGATGATCTCCAGCGGCGTCTCGATGCGCTGGGTGGTGAGTTCCAGGTCGCGCGTGACTTCGTAGCAGAGCAGCGTGGAGATCTCGCGCAGCAGGCGGCGGAAGCTGCCGGTCGAGGTTTCCTTCTTGCGCATGATGGTCAGCTTGTGCTGCACGAGCGGGTGATCGATGACTGTGACGCCGTCCATGGCCAACCTTCCCAAATTGAGTAAACGCCTCTTTTTCCACGGAACGGCGGAGGGCCGCAAGAGCCGGCTTGCGCCTCAAAGCAATGAAAGCAGCCTTTGCCGCGTCGGTTCGTCGACGAATGCGGCCTCGATGGCGGTGCGCGTCATGCCGAGGATTTCCGCGTCGGTGAAGCCCATGATCGTCGCGGCAACCTCGTATTCGCGGGAAAGCGATGTGTGGAAGAAGGGCGGATCGTCGGAATTGAGCGTGACGCGCACGCCGGCCTCATGAAGTGCCCGCAAAGGATGGCTCTCGAAATCGGGAAAAACCTCCAGCGCGACATTCGAGCCCGGGCAAACTTCCAGCACGACCCCCTCATCCGCCAGCCGCCTGACGAGATCCGCATCCTCGATGGCGCGCACGCCGTGGCTGATGCGGGCGGGGCGGACGTGATCGAGCGCATCGCGCACGCTGAAGGCGCCGGAGAGTTCACCGGCATGGATGGTGATGCCGAGACCGGCGTCGCGGGCGATGTCGAAGGCGCGGGTGAAATCGGCAACGCTGTGCATGCGCTCCTCGCCGGCCAGATTGAAGCCCGTGATCAACGGGTGCGGCCGGCGCGCGGCGTATTCGGCCGCCTTCGTCACTCGTTCCGGCCCGAAATGACGGATGCCGACGATGAGGAGGCGCGTCTCGATGCCGGTCTTCGCCTTGGCGCGTTCGGCGCCCTCGGCGAGGCCGCGCACATAGGCATCGGCACCGATGCCGACGGCGTCGCCCTGGTCGGGCGAGACGATCAGTTCGCTGTAGATGGCGCCCGCTTCGGCGATCTCGGTGAGGTAGGTTTCCGCAAGCAGCGCATAATCCTCCTCGTCACGGAACAGGTTGGCGGTCGCGTCATAGCTCTCGACGAAGCTGGTGAAATCCTGCCAGGCGTAGGCGCCGTCGCGGATGAAGGCGGAGGTGTCGATGCCGTAGCGTTCGGCCTGGGCAAGTGCCAGGGCCGGCGGGGTCGCACCTTCGATATGGCAGTGCAGCTCCGCCTTGGGCATGGATTTCGTCACAAAAAGCTCCTTCCGTGCGGACCCGGCGCAATGCCGAGGTGACGGGCAATGCTTTCGCCGATATCGGCGAAGGTCGTGCGGGTTTCAAGCAGGCGCGAGCGGATGCCCGGACCAAAGCTCATGATCGGCACGCGCTCACGCGTGTGATCCGTGCCGCGCCAGGTGGGGTCGCAGCCGTGATCGGCGGTGAGGATGACGATGTCGCCGGGTTTCAGCTTGCGGTCGACTTCCGGCAGGCGCCGATCGAAGGCTTCCAGCGCCGCCGCATAACCGGCGACGTCGCGGCGGTGGCCGTAGAGCATGTCGAAATCGACGAAATTGGTGAAGACGAGGTCGCCGTCCGCCGCCTCGTCCATCACGCCGAGCGTAGCATCGAGCAGCGCCATGTTGCCGTTCGCCTTGGTAAGCTTGCCGATACCCTGGTGGGCAAAGATGTCGCCGATCTTGCCGACGGCGTGCACGGTGCGGCCGGCCTCGCTCAGCCGGTCGAGCAGGGTCGGCTCCGGCGGCAGGACGGAATAGTCGCGGCGGTTGCCGGTGCGCTCGAAGGTCTCCGGCGTCTCGCCGACGAACGGCCGCGCGATGACCCGGCCGATGCGCCCGCCGGGTCGCTCGTCGAGGATTTTCCGCACGGTCTCGCAGAAGGCGAGCAGGCGATCGAGGCCGAAATAGCGCTCGTGGGCCGCGACCTGGAAGACGGAATCGGAGGACGTGTAGCAGATCGGCCGGCCGGTGCTGGCGTGCTCCCAGCCGTGGCGGGCGATGATATCCGTGCCCGAGGCGTGGCAGTTGCCGAGAATGCCCGGCACATCGCCTGCCGCGCAGATCGCTTTCACCAGTTCGGGCTCGAAGGCATCGCCTTCCGTCGGGAAATAAGCCCAGTCGAAGGTCACCGGCGTGCCGGCGATCTCCCAATGGCCCGACGGCGTGTCCTTGCCGTTCGAGACCTCGCTTGCCGCGCCATGGAAGCCGAAGACGCGCGGCGGCACGTCCATGCCCTGCGGAAAACGGCCGGTCGCGGCGCGGGCGGCATGCAGGAGGCCGAGTGCCGACATATTGGGAAGCTTCAGCGGCCCCTGCCGGAGCCCCGGACGGTCGGCGACGCCCGCCGCGCAGAATTCGGCGATATGGCCGAGCGTATCGGCGCCGAGATCGCCGAAGGCCGCCGCATCCGGGCCACCGCCGATGCCGAAGGAATCGAGAACGAAGAGGAAGGCTCGCGCCATGGGTTCACCTGTCGTCTGTCCGTGTCCGCCTTCTGAAGAGCGGATGAACCGCCTTCTAAAGAGCGGATGAACTGACTGACATGACACGGGCGTCATGGGGGGTTCAAGCGAAATCGGCAGGGCGGGCGGCCGCGCTCAGCAGTCGGGGCAGGCGATCGCGGAGCCCTGGCGCAGGCCGAAATAACTCGTCTTTGCGAGCGTGATATCGTTGAGCTTCGATGAGAGGTTCGGCGCCACGAGGAGGATCTTGTGCGGCACGGCCAGTTCGGTGCGCACGAAGAACAGGTTCTTGGCGCCTTCGATGCTGCTTGGCAACGCGACGGCGGTTCCCTTGGTATAGGGCTGCCCCTTGTCCTGGTCCCGCGACCAGGCAACCGTCGCCTTGCCATCCGCATCGATGGCGACGCCGGTGATCTTCAGCGTGAACCCTACGGGCTGCGGGAAAGGAGCGATGACGCTTTTCGTGACGTCCTTCATCGTGTCCAACACTGCGGCGTTGGTCGAGGCGTTCTGCGTCAACAGGTCGGAAACCGTGCTGGCCGCACGGCTGACCTTGCGTGACAAGGTGTAGCCGATGGTGAGCTCGAAGGCGCTGATATAGGCCATCATCAGCAAAGGGGCGACGATCGCGAATTCGATGGCACCGACGCCGCGCCGATCCTCGACGAAGCGACGCAGCCTGAGAAGAACGCCGCTCTTCACGCCCTGCCGGCCTTGCCCGGCATCGCTTGTCCCAGGGACGCCGCGCATCATGGAAAGTCCTCGTTCTGGACAACGGCCGTGGCGACCATCAGGTAGTTCTGGCGGGAGCCATCGGATGCCCGGATGTTGGAAACATAGGGGCGAACGACATCCGTCACGATATCCCAGCGATAATAGGCGCGTATGATATTGATCGACCGCTTGCCGCCGGGTGCGAACTTGAAGGCAGAAGTGTCGAGATCGGTGCCGATCATCGGAACGGCTTTCGGGATGTCCGCGTAGGTCGCGAAACTCCGTACGTCGAGATATAGCTTGTCCGGTTTTGCGAGCTCCGTCGTCGAGCAGGGCATCAGGATGGCGATTTCATCGCAGAAGGCCTTGCGGAACACCGCCTCTGCGTTCTTTTCTCCATCCTTCGTCGTCGAGCGGATATCGCCCATCCGGATCTTGCGGGCCATCGTGTCGGTGGCGTTGGCAAGCATCTGCTCGGCGGAAAAGGCGACGAAGGTCTCGAGCGAGGCGAAGACGATCATGAAAAAGGGCAGGCTGAGAAGGGCGAATTCCATTGCCGTCGCCCCGTCGCGACGGGCGAAGAGGCGGCCGAGCAGGCCCTTCATCGGCCTCCGGCGGGTAGGTGCATCATGATCGAGCGACATCGCGATCCGTTCCCAGAATGTGGACACGGCGAGAGTAGGCGACAGACCGTTTATATTTCGTGTGCGCTGAGCCGAAGAATTGAACGGTTTCCCGCATTCGGACGCCCGAAGCTGGACGCGCCATCAGCCGCCAGAGTTGTTCCTGGCGACATGTTCCTCGCAATTCGGCGTGCAGGAGAGCACGGACCGCTCGGTCTGGCGGAAGACGCGCACGGTATTGCCTTCGTCGATCGAGACGAGGATGCGCTCGTCGACGATGGCATTGCCATCCGCATCGAGCAGGACGAGGTTGGTGGTTCCGAAGTTGCGACCGGTGAGCACGATCGTCTGCGAATCTGCCACGGTCGCGTCGGCGACATCCGCATTGCCGATGATGACCTTGCTGACCGGGCGATCGAGCTTGAGCACGCGGGCATGATCCATGTAGACGCGCATCAGCGGCTCTTCGGCAAACGCGGAAGCGGCCGTCGATACGATGACAAAGGCGGCTGTCGCAAGCTTTGCGGCTGCTACGGCGAAAGTCCGGTCGCGTCCCATAAACAATCATCCCGGTAAGAAGTAAGGGACAGCATCGCCGTGAATGGTGAACGAAGGTTTAAGCCGGTCGCTAGGCTTGTCGATTTATGCGTTCGCCCCCTGCACCGCCTCATGCTTCCAAGCGACGGAACGGAGTAGGGAATCCGCGCGCGTAAGGGGACTAACCGATTTCTAACCCTATATCCTGCAGGCCCACGCTAATCTCCTGTTAACCCATTTCTTTAAGCCGATGGAAATGGCCGGCCTGTAGGTTGCAAGCATCCGAACAACGGAAACAGTTGGCGGACGTGCTGAACCAACATCGTGGAGCTAGGAGAATACCATGACCAAGATTTTCGCTCGCCTTATCAAGGACGAATCGGGCGCTACCGCCATCGAATACGGCCTCATCGCCGCCCTGATTTCCGTTGCACTCATCACGGGTGCCACCGCGCTGGGCAACTCGCTGAACACGACCTTCGCCGGCCTGGGCACCAAGCTGACGACCGCCGTCAACAAGACCGCACCGTAAGCCACACAGGCTGACCGGTACCGCCAGCATCCGGAAAGCCGCCTAGAAGGCGGCTTTTCTTTTTCCACATTAGCCTTTCCTCAACGGATCGTGCGCATCATGCGCCGGCGAGATACCAGCAAAATGCAAAGCGGTTTTGCGTCCGGAATTGCGCAAGCCGGAATTGCGCAAGAAAGAGGTGGAGCATCATGACCCAAGCCATCATCTTCGTGGTATTTCCGCTTTGCCTGGCGGTTGCGGCCTGTTCCGATTTCCTGACGATGCTGATTCCCAACAGGGTTTCAGCGATCCTGCTCGCCTCCTTTGTCATTGTAGCACCTTTGGCAGGCCTTGGCCTGACCGACATTGCGATGCATCTCGCCGCCGGCCTCATCGTCTTCTCCGTCTGCTTCGCGCTCTTCGCCCTCAATGTCATGGGCGGCGGCGATGCGAAGCTTCTGACCGCGAGTGCCGTCTGGTTCGGGCTGAACTTTTCGCTTGTCGAATTCCTGATCTACGTTTCCGTCTTCGGCGGCCTGCTGACCCTCGTAATCCTGTCGCTGCGGTCGAGCACGAACCTGATCCTCGCCACCGGCCTGCCCGTTCCCGACCATCTCCTGAAGGCGAAGAAGGTGCCCTATGGCATCGCGATCGGGATTGGCGCCTTTGCCGCCTACCCGACCTCCCCGCTCATGCTTGCCGCGCTCGGCAGCGCCGGCTGACAACGATCTTCCCACAAGGAACACGCGCCACCCCGGGTTGAAACGTCCGGGGCAAAGCCGTGCCGGCGAAAGGCAGCGTCAACCGCTCGTTAACCATAGCCGTAAGGCGACTATTAACCATAATTACACCATTGCCGGTCAATGTGGCGGATAGAACTGTCCGCAGCCCCAGGGAAACCACATGAGACCGGCGCGAATCATCATTCTGGCAGTGGCCGTCGTTTCGGCGGGCGTCGCAGGCCTTCTGGCCTTGCGGCTCGCCGGCGGCGACACGCCCGCCCTGCCCGAGACCGTCGTCGAGCGTGAGCCGACGATCAATGTGCTTGTGGCCAGGGAAAGCCTGCCGGTCGGCGCGCGCCTCAACCCGGAAACACTTGCCTGGATGGCCTGGCCGGAAGGCTCGGTCGTCGAAGGCTTCATCACCGACCAGAACCGGCCCGACGCGATGGAGACCCTCAACGGCGCGGTCGTACGCATGCCGGTCTTCAATGGCGAGCCGATCCGCCAGGAAAAGATCGCCGATTCGAGCAACCGCATCATGTCGTCGCTGCTGCCCTCCGGCAAACGGGCGGTCGCGACGGAAATCTCGGTGGCGACGGGCGCCGGCGGCTTCATCCTGCCGAACGACCGCGTCGACGTGATCATGGTGCGCAAGAGCCCCGAGGGCTCCTACATTACCGAGACCGTGCTGGCGAATGTGCGCGTGCTCGCCATCGACCAGCAGATCCAGGAAAACGAGGACGGCTCGAAGGCCGCCGTCGGCACCACCGCCACGCTCGAACTCACCCCCGACCAGACCAAGGTGATCGCCGTTGCCCAGCAGATGGCCGAGCGCCTGTCGCTGGCGTTGCGCAGCGTGGCGGATGCCCAGGAGCCCGATACGGGCGCGGCCGACTACCTGCTCAGCGGCGGCGACGGCATGCCGATCATCCAGGTGATCAAGACCGGTGAAATCGTCAATGGCGGCTCACCCGCAACACAGAAGTGACCAGGAGCTGACCGTGTTTGGAATCGCAAGGACTTTACGGGCTTCTGTCGCCGGCGGACTGAGTGTCTGCCTGGCGCTTTCCGGCCTGCCGGGCGTCGTGCTCGAGGGCGCGGCCGTCGCGACCGCGCAAGCGGCAACCGCTTCGGTCATCCGCATCAGCAATGCCGGCCCCGGCGCCCGCAAGGCGGTCAAGCTCGGCCTCAACAAGGCGATCGTCGTCGACCTGCCGACCGACGCGCATGACATCCTCGTCGCCGATCCGGGCAAGGCGGATGCCGTTACGCGCACCTCGCGCCGCATCTATCTCTTCGGCAAGGAAGTCGGCCAGACCAACATCTTCATCTTCGGGCCGGGCGGCGAAGAGATCGTCAGCATCGACCTGACCGTGGAGCGCGACATCGATGGCCTGCAGGCCAACCTGCGCCGCTTCATCCCCGATTCCGAAATCGAAGTCGAAATCATCTCCGACAATATCGTGCTGAACGGCACGGTGCGCACGCCGCAGGACGCCGCGCAGGCGACACGTCTCGCCGAAATCTTCCTGCGAGGCGGCGAGGCCACGACCCGCACGGTCGTCTCCCAGGGCAATAACGGCGATTCCGCCATCTTCGGTGAAACCCGTCAGCGCTCCCAGGTCGTCAACATGCTGAAGATCGATGGCGAGGACCAGGTCACGCTGAAGATCACCGTGGCCGAAGTCAGCCGCCAGGTGCTGAAGCAACTCGGCTTCAACGGGTCCGTCCAGGGATCGAACGGCGGCATCTCGTTCCGCAATCCGACCAATCTCGGCGGCGCGGCGGACTGGGTCTCCAATGGCGTTGCCACCGGCAGCATCGGCGGCCTGTCGCTTGCCAGCAGCATGAGCGCCATGGAACAGGCCGGCGTCATGCGCACGCTCGCCGAACCGAGCCTCACGGCCATTTCGGGCGAAGAAGCACGGTTCTATGTCGGCGGCGAATTCCGCCTGCCGACCGAACAATCGATTTCAGAAGGCGAAGAGGGGAGGCCCCCGACGATCGGTCGCACGATCAGCGCGGTCGAATACGGCATCCGCCTGAATTTCCGCCCGGTCGTTCTGTCCCCCGGCCGCATCAGCCTCAGGATCGAGACCGAAGTGTCGGAACCGACCTTCGAAGGGTCGGCGACGTCCATCGCCAACTCCAACATTCCCGGCCTGACCGTGCTCGGCATCCGCCGCCGCGAGGCCACAACCAGCGTCGAACTGCCGTCGGGCGGCTCCATCGTGATCGCCGGCCTCGTCAAGGACGATATCCGCCAGGCGGTGTCGGGCCTGCCGGGCCTCTCGAAGATCCCGATCTTCGGCACGCTGTTCCGCTCCAAGGATTTCGTGCGCAACGAGACGGAAATGGTCATCATCGCGACGCCCTATCTCGTGCGACCCGTCGCGCGCACCGCGCTCCAGCGTCCGGATGACAATTTCAACGCGACCAACGACGCCGCGAGCTTCTTCCTCGGCAAGGTGAACAAGATCTACGGCCGCAAGGAGGACGCGATGCCCTCGGGCAGTTACCACGGCTCCATCGGCTTCATCTACAAGTGACGGGACGGGACATGCGCGACACGAACACTCAGCCCCGCTTCCCTGCAAGGAACCGCACCATGCACACGCCCCTGCCGATGCGCGCTGCGCTAGCAGTGACCCTTATTCTCTCCGCAGCCGCACTTTCCAGCTGCGGCGCGCGGCCGGACCGGTCCACGACGGGGGCGGTCCCGGACGATTACCGCACGCGCCATCCGATCGTGCTCTCCGAGAGCGCGCAGACCATGGACATTCCGATCGCCACCGGCGACCGGGCGCTGACCGTTGCCATGCGTGACAATATCCGCGGTTTTGCCGCCGACCATGCCGCCAAGTCGCGCAGCGCCATCCAGATCATGCTGCCGGCCGGATCGGCCAATGCCGCAACGGCCGACCACATGCGCAAGGACATCCGCGCGACCCTGGTGGGCGCGGGGCTGAAACGCGACCAGCTGATCGAGACGCGCTACGATGCAAGCGGCTACGGCTCGTCCGCACCGATCCGCCTCGCCTTCTTCGCCATCACGGCCAAGGCGGGCCCCTGCGGTGAGTGGCCGGAAGACCTTGTCGTCAACACGATGGAAAACCGCAACTACCAGAATTTCGGCTGTGCCTCGCAAGCCAACCTTGCTGCCCAGATCGCGAACCCGATGGATCTTCTCCAGCCGCGCGGCATGACCCCGATCGACGCCGAGCAGCGCTACGTCGTCATCCAGGACTATCGCACCGGAGAAAGCAGCGCGGACTAACGACGGCGGAACGGCCGCCGACGAGAACCAATCATTCATCCGGTCAACCGGACACCAGGAACGGGCATGACGATGAACCCAGTCGATTACACCATTGAGCACGGCGCAGGCGCCGAGGCGGAAGAAACGGTCCGGCCCGCCGAACTCGAGGCCGTGCGGTCGCTGCCGCGCATCTCGGTGCACGCCTTCTGCGAAAGCGAGGCGATGCTGCGCACCATGGAGCGCTGCGCCCAGGACCGGCGCCTCTCCAAGGTGAGCCTCAGGATCTCCAGCGCCAGCATCGCGGCCGCCGCCAACATGTTCGGCTCCGCGCCGACGCCGAACCTGCTGATCCTCGAGACCTCGACCGAACCGCGCGGCATCATGGAAGAGCTCGCGCCGCTCGCCGAGGTCTGCGACCCGAGCACCAAGGTCATCATCGTCGGCAACTACAACGACATCCCGCTCTATCGCGACCTCATCCGCAACGGCATTTCCGAATATATGGTCGGCCCCGTCGGCATGGCCGATATCCTCAATGCCATGTCGGCGATCTTCGTCGATCCCGATTCCGAGCCGCTCGGCCGCACGATCGCCTTCATCGGCGCCAAGGGCGGCTCCGGCTCGTCGACGATCGCCCACAATTGCGCCTTCGACATTTCCAGCCTGTTCCAGACGGAAGTCATCCTCGCGGATCTCGATTTGCCCTATGGCACCGCCAATATCGACTTCGACCAGGATCCGCCGCAGGGCATTTCCGAGGCGATCTACGCGCCGGACCGGCTCGACGAGGTGTTCCTCGACCGCCTGCTGACGAAATGCTCCGAACGCCTGTCGCTGCTCGCGGCCCCCTCCATGCTCGACCGTGCCTACGATCTCGAGCGCACCTCCTTCCAGCCGATCGTCGAAGTGTTGCAGCGCAGCGCCCCGGTAACCGTTCTCGACGTGCCGCACGCCTGGTCGGAATGGACCCGCGCACTGCTGTCGGAGGTCGACGAGCTGGTCATCACCGCCGTTCCGGACCTTGCGAACCTGCGCAACGCGAAGAACATGCTCGACGCCCTGAAGAAGCTCCGGCCGAACGACAAGCCGCCCCACCTGATCCTCAACCAGGTCGGCCTGCCGAAACGTCCGGAAATCGCGCCAAGTGATTTTTGCGAGCCGCTCGACATGCAGCCGATCGCGATCATCCCCTTCGATGCGCAGCTCTTCGGCACGGCCTCCAACAGCGGCCGCATGATCGCCGAGATGGATCGCAAGTCGCCGACGGCGGAAACCTTCTCGCAGATCGCCCATATCGTGACGGGCCGCGCGACGGTCAAGAAACCCAAGAAGGCCGGCCTCGGCAAGATGCTGGGCCTGCTCGGCCGCAAGTGAGCCAAGGTCGGCCCCGAGGGGCGGCGCAACAGACTGGATGAAGTGGCATGTTCGGCAGACGCGGCAATGAAGGTACAGGCAAGAGCGGCACGGCGGGCCAGGCGACCCATGCCGTCCCGGCTTCCGCCACGACCATGACGGCGGAGCGTCCGGTCACGGCGGCAACCCAGCCCGTCTTCGAACCGGCCCCGCCGCCGGTCATGGCACCCGCGCAGGCCGCGGCGGGCCGCCGCCGCACGCCGCGCACGGAAGATTATTACGACACGAAAAGCCAGGTCTTCTCCGCGCTCATCGATACGATCGACCTGTCGCAGCTCGCCAAGCTCGATACCGAGAGCGCGCGCGAGGAAATCCGCGACATCGTCAACGACATCATCACGATCAAGAACTTCGCGATGTCGATCTCCGAGCAGGAGGAACTGCTCGACGACATCTGCAACGACGTTCTCGGCTACGGCCCGCTGGAACCGCTGCTGGCACGCGACGACATCGCCGACATCATGGTCAACGGCGCGGGCAAGACCTATATCGAAGTCGCCGGCAAGGTGCAGGAATCGGAAATCCGTTTCCGCGACAATGCCCAGCTTCTGTCGATCTGCCAGCGCATCGTCAGCCAGGTCGGCCGCCGCGTCGACGAATCGAGCCCGATCTGCGACGCGCGCCTGCCCGACGGCTCGCGCGTCAACGTCATCGCCCCGCCGCTCGCCATCGACGGCACCGCGCTCACCATCCGTAAGTTCAAGAAGGACAAGCTGACGCTCGACCAGCTGGTCAAGTTCGGCTCGATCACGCCCGAAGGCGCGGCCCTGCTCCAGATCATCGGCCGCGTGCGCTGCAACATCGTCATTTCCGGCGGCACCGGCTCGGGCAAGACGACGCTGCTCAACTGCCTGACGAACTATATCGACCGGGACGAGCGCGTCATCACCTGCGAGGATTCGGCCGAACTCCAGCTGCAGCAGCCGCATGTCGTGCGTCTCGAAACCCGCCCGCCGAACATCGAGGGCGAAGGCGAGATCACCATGCGCGATCTCATCAAGAACTGCCTGCGCATGCGTCCCGAACGCATCATCGTCGGCGAAGTGCGCGGACCTGAAGTCTTCGACCTGCTTCAGGCGATGAACACCGGTCACGACGGCTCGATGGGCACGATCCACGCCAACACGCCGCGCGAATGCCTGAGCCGCATGGAATCGATGATCGCCATGGGCGGCTTTACGCTGCCCGCCAAAACCGTGCGCGAAATCATCTCCGGCTCGATCGACGTCGTCATCCAGGCCTCGCGCCTGCGCGACGGTTCGCGCCGCATTACCCACATCACCGAAGTGGTCGGCATGGAAGGCGACGTCATCGTCACGCAGGACCTGATGCGCTTCGAGATGCAGGGTGAGGACGCCAACGGCCGCATCATCGGCAAACATACGGGCACCGGCATCGGCAAGCCGCATTTCTGGGACCGCGCCCGCTATTTCAACGAAGACAAGCGCCTTGCGGCAACGCTCGACGCGATGGAAAAGCCGTAAGGGGCGCCGATGTTCGGACTGGATATCACCATCGTGGCGATCTTCGCGCTGGCGGCGCTCTCCACCGCCGGCCTCGCCTATGGCCTGCTCTTCTCGCGCATCGAAACCGCGAAGAAGACGGAAAGCCGCGTGCGCCGGGTGCAGGCCGCCGAGACCGACCAGTCCCGCGCCAAGGCCTCGCGCGACCGCTTGCAGGAATTGTCCAAGCGCCGCAAATCGGTGCAGGATTCGTTGAAGGACCTGGAAAAGAAGCAGCAGGAACAGACCAAGCGCGTCGCGACCACGCTGAAGGCGAAGCTGGTCCAGGCCGGGCTTTCGATCACCATTTCGCAATTCTACATGATGAGCGCCGCCTTCGGCCTGTTCGTCTTCGTGCTGGTGCTGCTCGCCGGTTCCGGCCTCCTCGTCAGCTTCGGCGCCGCCTTCATCGCCGCAGCCGGCCTGCCGCGCTGGATCGTCGGTTTCCTCGTCAAGCGGCGCCTCAACAAGTTCCTCGAGGAGTTTCCGAACTCGCTCGACGTGATGACGCGCTCGATCAAATCCGGCCTGCCGCTGACGGATGCGCTACGCCTGATCGCCTCCGAGGGCCAGGAGCCGGTGCGCACCGAGTTCCGCCGCCTCGTCGAGGCCCAGCAGGTCGGCCTCAGCATTCCGGAAGCCTGCGCGCGCATGTTCACCAACATCCCGCTGCAGGAAGTCAACTTCTTCGCCATCGTCATCGCGATCCAGAGCCAGGCCGGCGGCAACCTCTCCGAAGCGCTCGGCAACCTGTCGCGCGTGCTGCGCGAGCGGCGCAAGATGAAGGCCAAGGTCAATGCCCTTTCGATGGAAGCGAAGGCGTCGGCAGCCATCATCGGCGCCCTGCCGTTCATCGTCGCCTTCCTCGTCTACCTGACCTCGCCCGACTACATCATGATCCTGTTCCAGGATTCGCGCGGCCACCTCATTCTCGGCATCTCCGGAGTGTGGATGTCGATCGGCATCCTCGTCATGCGCAACATGATCAACTTCGACATCTAGGAGCAGAGGTCATGTCCGGGCTCGTTTCCACTCTTACCGATCCTGCCATCCTGCTGCCGGCCTTCGTGATGATCGCGGTGCTTGCGACCTTCTACACGCTGGCTGCGCCCTATCTCGACCGCGGCGACCTCAACAAGCGCATGAAATCGGTGGCGGTGGAGCGCGAGCAGATGCGCGCACGCGAACGCGCCCGCATGAACGCGGACTCCACGCAGAACAAGGCATCGCTGCGCGCGCAGCACAATACCTCCGTGCGCAACGTCGTCGACCGGCTGAACCTTCGCGAGGCGCTGGTCGACGCCAACACGATGAACCGCCTGCGCCAGGCCGGCTATCGTTCGCAGAATGCGCTCAACATCTTCCTCTTCGCCCGCTTCGTGCTGCCGTTCGTCTTCGGCGCGCTCGGCATCTTCTACATTTTCTACCTCGGCTATCTCGGCGAGAAGCCGCTGCCGATGCGCATCCTGGCGACGATCGTCATTGCCTATATCGGCTTCTACATGCCGAACATCGTCATTTCCAACAAGGTGACGAAGCGGCAGAAATCGATCCGGCGCGCCTGGCCGGACGCGCTGGATCTCATGCTGATCTGCGTTGAATCCGGTATTTCCATCGAGGTCGCCTTCAAGCGCGTGGCCGACGAAATCGCCATGGCCTCGCCGGAACTCGCGGAAGAGCTGGTGCTGACCACGGCGGAACTCTCCTTCCTCCAGGAGCGCCGCGCGGCCTACGAAAACCTGGGCATGCGCACGGGCCTCGACACGGTGAAAGCCGTGACGCAGGCACTCATCCAGGCCGAGCGCTACGGCACGCCGCTTGCCCAGGCGCTGCGCGTGCTCGCCCAGGAATGCCGCGACCAGCGCATGAACGAGGCGGAGAAGAAGGCGGCCGCCCTTCCGCCGAAACTGACCGTGCCGATGATCCTGTTCTTCCTGCCGGTGCTGATCGCCGTCATCCTCGGCCCCGCCGGCATCCAGGTCGCCGACCGCTTCTAAGCACAAACCCGGACACGACAAAAAACGCCCCGGTCGAAAATTCGGCCGGGGCGGAGTCGTCCTTGGGAGGGAATTTTTATTTAATTCGTATTGCCGCTGTCGTCGGAGGCAAGCTTCTTCCAGGCATTCTGCTGGGTCAGCATCGAGCGCAGATAGGCGACGTTCGCCTCGGCCTGCTCGGAGGTCAGCTCGCGCCGCGCGATGTTTTCCGCCTCCTGGAAGCGGCCCTGGAGGCCGACGGCGAGCGCCAGATTCTGGCGCACGCTGCTGTCGGCGCCGGGCTGTGCGGCGGCGGAATGCAGATAGGTCTCGGCGGTCTTCAGGTCCTTTGCCAAGAGGTAGGACATGCCGAGATTGGACAGCACCGACGGCTCGTTCGGATTGAGATCGAGCGCCTCGCGGTAACGCTGGCGGGCATCGCCGGCGCGGCCGAGCTGATCGAGGATCGCGCCCTCCGCCGATTTCAGCTTCCAGTCCGGCCGGTCCGGTGTCTGGGCGCGCATGATGGTGTTCAGCGCCTGTTCGAGCTGGCCGGCCGCGGCCTGCGCCTTGCCGTAGGCAGCGAGCACTTCGCGATCGTTCGGATTGCTGATGGCGACCTGCTGCATGACGGCGAGCGCCTGGTCGTTGCGCCCGTTCATGCGCAGCACGTTGGCATAGTTCATGCCGACGGTGCGGTCCTTCGGGTTCTTCTCGTAGGCCCGGCCGTAGCTGTCGGCGGCGCCGCGCAGTTCCGACGTGTTCATCTCGGAAACCGGCTTCGACATTTTCGGAATGGAGCCGGTGGTGAGGTTGCTCTTGCCCGCGCAGCCGGCCACCGCGATGGCGATCGTCAGAAGTGCTGCACCCTTGAGAAGCCCCGAATGGAATGAAGAGCGCGTGAGGCAGGCGGCCATGATTAAGTCCCCGAAGCGATTTCCGCATGTCGCGGCGGTTAGGAATCACGCCGCAATCTTCGCTCCAGCAATAATCTGTTAACCCTAACAGAGTGTTAATTGCCCGATTCTCCCGGCTCTCTTCAAAGGTTCCGCCATGGCCCCCTTCCAGTTCATCGATCGGCCCTCTCCCTTCAACACGAAGAACGGAAAGACCCTGCCGATCTTTGCGATCACCCCGGCCCATATCGAGACCGGAACGATCGACCCGATCGCGCTCGACTGGGCGAAGAAGGCCGGTTTCAAGGCGGAAGCGGGCGCGCTGCTGATGGTGCCGACCGCCGACGGGCATCTGGGCGGCGCCCTGTTCGGCCTCGGCCGCAACCCTTCCGACGCGCCGTTCCTGACGGGCAAGCTCGCCCGCGCGCTGCCCGCCGGCGACTGGCATATCGAGACCGCGCCGCTGACGGCCAATCGCCTGGCGCTCGGCTACGGCCTCGGCAGCTACCGCTTCGAGCGCTACAAGGCCTCCGCCTCAGAGGCACCGACCCTGCTCATCCCCAGCGACGCCGACGCCACCGACATCAAGCGCCAACTCGCCGGCGTCTTCCTTGCCCGCGACCTCATCAACACCCCCACCAACGACATGGGGCCGGACGCGATGGAAGACGTCTTCCGGGCGCTCAGCGCGCATTACAAGGCGAAGGTCTCGGTCATCACGGGCGAGGACCTGCTGAAGGAAAACTTCCCGCTCATCCACACCGTCGGCCGCGCCTCCGCGCAGGCGCCGCGGCTCCTCGAACTGCGCTGGGGCAAGAAGGGCCACAAGCGCGTGACGCTCGTCGGCAAGGGCGTGTGCTTCGATACCGGCGGCCTCGACATCAAACCGGCCTCCTCGATGCTCCTGATGAAGAAGGACATGGGCGGTGCGGCCAATGTCATGGGCCTCGCGCTCATGATCATGGACGCCAAGCTGAAGGTGGATCTGCGCGTGCTGCTGCCGGTCGTGGAGAATTCGATCTCGGCCAATGCCTTCCGCCCCGGCGACATCTACAGGAGCCGCAAGGGCCTGACGGTGCAGATCGACAATACCGACGCCGAGGGCCGCCTCATCCTCGCCGACGCGCTTGCCTATGCGGACGAGGAGGAGGCCGACCTCGTCATCGACATGGCGACGCTGACGGGGGCCGCCCGCGTGGCGCTCGGACCGGACCTGCCGCCCTTCTTCACCGACGACGACGACCTCGCCGACGATCTCACGGAGGCGAGCCTGACGGTCGACGACCCGATGTGGCGCATGCCGCTCTACATGGGCTACGACAAGGACGTTTCCGCCCGCATCGCCGACCTCACCAATGCCCCTTCGGGCGGCATGGCGGGCGCGATCACCGCGGCGCTCTTCCTGAAGCGCTTCGTCACCCGCAACAAGTGCTGGGCGCATTTCGACATCTACGGCTGGGCGCAGGCCGAGCGGCCGCATTCGCCCATCGGCGGCGAGGCGCAGGCGATCCGCGCGCTCTACCACCACCTGCGCAAGGCGACCGCCTGACGCTAGATCATTTCCGCATTATCCGACGCCGAAGCGATGCCGCTTCGGCTGGAAATGCTCTAGGCTTTCCTTCGGGGGAACGATACGGTAGCGTAACGAAAATCCGCTCGCATCCGGAGGAGCCGTGCCGGTAGATCTGACCCCCACGCAGGCGCTCGGCCTCTGGCACGAGGTGACGCTGCAACAGGTGCATCAGGACGGGCGCGACCTGACGCTGCGCCAGCTGGCGATCCTCCTGGAGATCTACCTCGTGCCGCCGCCGCATACGGTGCGGGGGCTGGCGGCGAAACTCGGCGTGACCAAGCCGGTGATCACCCGCGCGCTCGACACGATGGGGGAACTCGGCCTCGTCACCCGCATGCGCGACGACCGCGACCGCCGCAACGTCGTCATCAAGCGCACCGTGGATGGCGCGCTCTATCTCGAACGCCTGGGTGACCTGATCATCGCCCGCGGCCGCGCGCAAACCCTGTGAGACGACCATGACCGCCCTTCCCGACCGCCGCGTGAATGCCTACCGTCCCGACCTCGCCGAGGAGGCGCTGCGCGGCATCGTCGCGGCGGAGCGTTACGTGGCGGGCACGCCGGCGCGCATCGCCGATCCGGTCGCCGCACTCCGTCCCCGGCCGGACCTCGCTGCCGGCATCGATACGCAGTTGCTGTTCGGCGAGGACGTTCGCGTGCTCGACCGGGCGGACGGCTGGGCCTGGGTGAAGTCTGATTTCGACGGTTATGTGGGCTATCTGACGGAAACAGCACTTGCCGAGGATGAACAGGCCGCCACCCATATCGTCGCCGTGCCACGCAGCTTCGCCTATTCCGGCCCCGACCTGAAGACGCCGGCCGCCTTTGCGCTGTCGATCGGAAGCCGGCTAACGGTCGTCGGTGAAAGCGAGACGCGGGGCACGCGCTACCTGACGCTCGCCGGCGGCCAGTCCGTCGTTGCCGGCCATTGCTTGGCCCTGGGCAAGACGGCGGGCGACGACTATGTGTCCATCGCCGCCCGCTTCCTCGAAACGCCCTATCTCTGGGGCGGCCGTTCCGGCTTCGGCCTCGACTGCTCGGCCCTCGTGCAGCTTGCGATGATGATGACCGGCCGCACGGCGCCGCGCGATTCCGACATGCAGGCCGCCGGCCTCGGCACGCCGATCGAACGCGGCGACCTTGCCCGCGGCGACCTTGTCTTCTGGAAGGGCCATGTGGCGATCATGGAAGACGACAAGACCGTCCTGCACGCCAACGGCCACACGATGACCGTGGCGCGCGAGGGGCTGGACGCGGCAATCGAGCGCATCGGCTGGCTCTACCAGCAGCCGACCGGCTACCGCCGACCCTAAGCTCAGTATCCCGCGCTACGATCGACGAGATGCTCCAGCGGCTTGCCGCTTTCGAGACGCTCGATCTGCCCGGCCACATGGCGGAAGAGGGCGGCGACGTCGGAGGCGGCTGCTGCGTGCGGCGTGATGACCACCTTGTCCATCGACCAGAGCGGGCTTTCGAGCGGCAGCGGCTCCGTCTCGAACACATCGAGCGAGGCGCCGCGCAGCGTGCCGTCATTGATGCTGGCGACGATGTCCGCCTCCACCTGGCTGCCGCCGCGGCCGGCATTGATGAAGACCGGCGCCCCGAGCGGCCCGTTGCGGTTGAGGCGCGTGAAGAGGCCGGTGTTGAAGATGCCCTTGGTGTCCGGTGTCAGCGGCAGCAGGCCGACGAGGATATCGGTCTTGGCGAGGAAGGCATTGAGGCCATCCGCATCGAAGGTCTCGAAACCATCCACCCGCTTGCGGCTGCGCGACCAGCCGATGACGTTGAAGCCGAGCGCCTTCAGCTTTGCCGCCGCATCCTGCCCGAGCACGCCAAAACCCATGATGCCGACGGTCAGTTCCTTGGCTTCCGGCTGGACGAGCTCGCGCCAGACGCGTTTCTGGCGCTGCGCCTCATAGGTCTGGTGCTGGCGCAGGTGCAGCAGGCACTGCAGCACCACCCATTCGCTCATGCGCGTCGTCAGCGTGTCGTCGACGAAGCGGACCAGCGGCACGTCCGGCAGGCCGGGCAAGGTCAGCACATGGTCGACGCCGGCGCCACCGGAGAAGACGACCTTGAGCTCCTTGGCGCGCGAAAAGAGATCGGCGCCCGGCTTCCAGACCACCGCATAATCGATGCCGGAAAGGTCGCGCTTACGGCTACCGGGATGGGAGAGGTTGACCACGTCGCGATCGGGAAAGGCGCCCTTGAGCGCGGCCGCAACCTGCTCCTGGTCGAATTTCAGATCGATGATGATCGGGCTTTTCATTGCAATTCTCTTCTTTGCTACTGGCGGATGCTGTCGGCGCGGATGGCTTCGAGGTTGAAGGCGGCGGCCATCAGCGCCTTGGTATAGGCCTCGCCCGGCCGTTCGATGATGTCCTTCGCCGGCCCTTTTTCCACCACGCGCCCGGCCCGCATGACGATGATGTCGTTGGCGAGCGCCCGCACGACCTTGAGATCGTGGCTGATGAAGAGGTAGGCCAGATTGTGCTTCACCTGAAGGTCACGCAGCAGTTCCACCACCTGCGCCTGCACGCTCATGTCGAGCGCCGACGTCGGCTCGTCGAGCATGACGAATTCCGGCTTCAGCACCATGGCGCGCGCAATCGCGATTCGCTGGCGCTGGCCGCCGGAGAATTCATGCGGATAGCGCCAGCGGGTCGTCGGGTCGAGGCCGGTCTCCTCGAGGGCGGCGGCGACACGATGGTCGCGCTCGGCTTCGGAGAGCGACGGCTCGTGGATCTTCAAGCCTTCCGCGACGATATCGGACACCGACATGCGCGGCGACAGCGAGCCGAAGGGGTCCTGGAAGACGATCTGCATGCGGCGGCGCAACGGCCGCATCTCGCCGAAGGAATGGCCGGCAATATCCTGCCCGACGAAGGCGATGCGGCCCTTCGAGGAGATCAGCCGCGTCAGCGCAAGCCCCAGCGTTGTCTTTCCCGAGCCGGATTCACCGACGACACCGAGTGTGTGGCCCGCGCGCAGTTTCAGGTCGATGCCATCGACCGCCTTCACATGATCGACGATCCGACGCAGGAAGCCGGCCTTGATCGGGAACCAGACCTTGACGTCCTCGGCTTCCATGACGATCGGCTGGGCGTCATCCGCCGGCCGCGGCTGGCCCTTCGGCTCGGAGGCGAGCAGATGGCGCGTATAGGCGTGCTGCGGGTTGGAGAAGATTTCCTCCACCGGCCCGGTCTCGACGATCTTGCCCTTGGTCATCACGCAGACCCGGTCGGCGAATTTCCTGACGATGCCTAGGTCGTGGGTGATGAAGAGCATGGACATGCCGTGCTCTTCCTTGAGGTTCTTCAGCAGTTCGAGGATCTGCGCCTGTACCGTCACGTCGAGCGCGGTCGTCGGCTCGTCGGCGATCAGGAGTTCCGGCCGATTGGCGAGCGCCATGGCGATCATGACACGCTGGCGCTGGCCGCCGGACAATTCGTGCGGATAGGCGGCGAGCCGTTTTTCAGGCTCGCGGATGCCGACCTGGTTCAGCAGTTCGAGGATTTTTGCGCGCGCGGGCGCGCCCTCGATACCCTGGTGCAGTTCCAGGATCTCGCCGATCTGCCGCTCGATCGAATGCAGCGGATTGAGCGAGGTCATCGGCTCCTGGAAGATCATGGTGATGTCGTTGCCGCGCACGTCGCGCAACGCGGCATCGGAGGCCTTCAGCAGGTCCTTGCCGTTGAAGAAAATCTCGCCGGAGGGATGGCTCGCCGCCGGATAGGGCAAGAGCCGAAGGATCGAATTCGCGGTCACTGACTTCCCGGAGCCGGATTCGCCGACCAGCGCCACGACCTCGCCGCGCTGGATATCGAACGAAACCCGGTCGACGGCAAGCGACGTGTTGCCGCCCTGGTGGAAGGCGACCGAGAGATCGCGGACGGACAGGATGGTTTCGGGAGTACTCACCGGAAAGTCTTCCTCGGATCGAAGGCATCGCGCGTCGCTTCGCCGACGAAGATCAGCAGCGACAGCATGATGGACATGACGGCGAAAGCGGTGAAGCCAAGCCACGGTGCCTGGAGATTGTTCTTGCCCTGCGCGATCAGCTCACCCAGCGACGGCGCGCCCGGCGGCATGCCGAGGCCCAGGAAGTCGAGCGAGGTGAGCGTGGTGATCGAACCGGAGAGGATGAAGGGCAGGAAGGTGAGGGTCGCGACCATCGCGTTCGGCAGCAGGTGCCGGTACATGATCGTCGCGTTGCCGACGCCGAGCGCGCGCGCGGCGCGCACATATTCGAAATTGCGGGCGCGCAGGAATTCCGCGCGCACGACTCCAACGAAGCCGGTCCAGGAAAACAGCAGCATGATGGCGAGCAGGATCCAGAAGCCGGGCGGCAGGATCGAGGCGATGATCAGCAGGATATAAAGCACGGGCATCGACGACCAGATTTCGATGATGCGCTGCATCAGAAGGTCGGTCCAGCCGCCGAAATAACCCTGGATGGCACCCGCCGTGACCCCGACGATGGCCGACGCGATGGTCAGCGCCAGGCCGAACAGCACGGAGATGCGGAACCCGTAGATGACGCGGGCGAGCACGTCGCGCGCCTGGTCGTCGGTGCCGAGCCAGTTGAGGTTGTTCCAGTTGCAGTTCGGATCGGCGGCACCGCCCGGATAACCGGCGCAGCGCTCCGCCTCCGACATCAGCCAGAACGGCTTGGTCGGCGCGGAATGCGGAATGTTCGAATTCGTCGTGTTGTAGGAATAGCGGATTGGCGGCCAGATCATCCAGCCATTGGCGTTGATCTCCTCCGCGATGAAGTCCGAGCGGTAGTCGGTCTCGGCGAGGAAGCCGCCGAATTTCTCCTCCGGATAGTCGATGACGACCGGGAAGAGGATCTCGCCCTTGTAGGAGGCGATGATCGGCCGGTCGTTGGCGATGCCCTCGGCAAGCAGGCTCAGGACGAAGATGACGAGGAAGATCCAGAGCGACCAGTAGCCGCGGCGGTTCGCCTTGAAATTCTCCCAGCGGCGCAGGTTGGTCGGGTTGAGCAGGCCCTTGCGCGGCGGCGCGATCGGTTTTGCCTCGGCGACGGCGCTCATCAGACGTCCCTCCGCTCGAAATCGATGCGCGGGTCGACCCAGGTATAGATGAGGTCGGAGATGAGGCTGACGACGAGGCCCATCAGCGAGAAGATGAAGAGCGTTGCAAAGACGATCGGATAGTCGCGCCGCACGATGGAATCGTAGCCGAGGCGGCCGAGGCCATCGAGCGAGAAGATATATTCGATGAGCAGCGAGCCGGTGAAGAAGGCGGAGATGAAGGCGCCCGGAAAGCCCGCGATGATGATGAGCATGGCATTGCGGAAGACGTGGCCGTAGAGCACCTGGCGCTCGGTGAGCCCCTTGGCGCGCGCCGTCGTGACATATTGTTTCTTGATCTCGTCGATGAACGAGTTTTTCGTCAGCAGCGTCGTCGTCGCAAAGGCCGAGAGCAGCAATGTGATCAGCGGCAGCGTCATGTGCCAGAGATAATCGAGCGGCTTCTGCCACCAGGCGAGCGTATCGAAATTATCGGACACGATGCCGCGCAGCGGGAACCAGTCGAGGAAGGAGCCGCCGGCGAAGAGCACGATCAGCAGGATGCCGAACAGGAAGCTCGGCACCGCGTAGCCGACGATGATGATGCCGGAGGTCCAGACGTCGAAGGCCGAGCCGTCCTTGATCGCCTTGTGGATGCCGAGCGGGATGGAGATCGCGTAGGAGAAGATGAGGATCCAGACGCCGAGCGACACCGAGACCGGCATCTTCTGGGCGATGAGGTCGACCACCGACGTGTTGCGGAAGAAGCTCTCGCCGAAATCGAAACGGATATAATCCCACATCATCGTGAAGAAGCGTTCGAGCGGCGGCTTGTCGAAGCCGAACTGCTTTTCGAGCTTGGCGATGAATTCCGGATCGAGGCCGCGCGCGCCGCGATAGGTGCTCTCCTGCGAGACCTCCTGCGACATGGCGCCGCCACCGGAAAGGCGGTCGCCGGAACTCTGGTTGGTGAGGTCCGAGATGACCTGCTCGATCGGGCCGCCCGGCGCGAACTGCACGATGGCGAAGGAGATCGCCATGATGCCGAAGATCGTCGGGATCATCAGCAGGATTCGGCGAAGGATATAGGCGCCCATCAGCGACTACCCGCCACAGCCTGTTGCCGGTCTTCTTGTTTTGCCGCAGTCCCGTCGGTCAAGCCCAACCCTTCCGTTCTGCCGCCGCTCGATGCGGCGGTGATTCGTCCTCGCTATATGGAGCCGAGGATGCCGCATGGCGCAAGCCCCGGCTCATTTCGCAGCATTTTTCGACCACCAGACATCCGGAAAGCCCAGGCCGTAATAGGGCAGCTCCGCCGGGCGTGCGAGATGGTTCCAGTAGGCGACGCGCTGGGCCTTGGAATAGAACAGCGGCACGACATAGTGATGGGCCAGAAGCACCCGGTCGAGCGCGCGCGTGGTCGCCACCAGCTCCTCACGGGTCGGCGCGAAGATGATCTTGCGGATCAGTTCGTCGATCGCCGGATCGGAAATGCCCGCATAGTTCTTCGAGCCCTGCTGCTCGACCGCGGCGGAGCCCCAATAGTCGCTCTGCTCGTTGCCGGGCACCAGCGTCTGCGCCCAGATGCCGTAGATCATGTCGTAGTCGAAGCTTCTGACGCGGTTGGTATATTGCGAGGCGTCGACGGTGCGCATGCGGGCGTCGATGCCGATCTTCTTCAGGCTCGCGACGAAGGGCGAGACCGTGCGCTCGAAGGACGGGCTGGACAGGAGGATCTCGAAGGCGAAGGGTTCGCCGGTCTTGGCGTTGACCAGCTTGTTGCTCTTCAGCTCGTAACCGGCCTCCCTGAAAAGGGCGACCGCCTTGCGCAGGTTGTCGCGAACCTTCTGCGGGTCACCGTTCACGGGGTTGGTGTAGGGCGTGGTGAAGACCGCGGCGGGAACCTTGTCCTTCAGCTCTTCCAATATCTCCTTCTCACGGCCTTCGGGCAGGCCGGAGGAGGCAAGCTCGGTGTTCCAGAAATAGCTGTCGACACGTTGGTAGGCGTTATAGGCGAGGGTTCGGTTCAGGTCCTCGAAATCGAAGGCGTAGTTCATCGCCTCACGCACTTTCTGGTCCTTGAATTTTTCGCGGCGCAGGTTCGGCACGAAGGCTTGCATGATGCCCACGGCGCGCAGCGGGTTCTCGATCTCCTCACGCACCACGCGGCCATCCTTCACCGCCGGAAAATCGTAGCGGGTCGCCCAACTGCTGGCGCTGCCGTCACGGAAGTAGTCGACATTGCCGCCGCGGAAGGCTTCGAACTCGACGCTGCTGTCGCCGAAGAACGTGTAGATGATTGTGCCGAAATTGTTCTGGCCGACATTGACGTTGATGTCCTTGCCCCAATAGTCGTCGCGCAGCTCAAAGCGGATCGAGCCGCCGGCCTGGAACGAGGCGATCTTGTAGGGCCCCGAGCCCATCACCGGTTCCAGTGTGCTCTTGCTGATATCGCGCTTGTTGCCCTTCGCGTCCTGGCCCTCCCACCAATGCTTCGGCACGATGGGGAACTGGCCGAGAATGTTCGGCAGTTCACGGTTGTTCTTCTCGTCGAAGCGGAAGGTGACGTCGCGCTCGCCGGTCTTTTCGGCCGAGATCACATGGCGGTAATAGTTGGAGAGAAGCGGGTTGTGCTCCTTCGACTTCTCGAAGGAGAAGATGACGTCTTCCGCCGTGACCGGCTGGCCGTCCGCCCATTTCGCTTCGGGACGCAGCCGGAACGTCGCGGAGGAATAGTCGTCGGGATAGGAGACGCCTTCGGCGAGCAGGCCGTAGGAGGCGGTGATCTCGTCCTCGGCGGATTTCAGGAGCGTGTCGAAGACGAGCGACGTGACGCCGGTCGCGGCCTCGCCCTTGGAAAGGATCGGGTTGAACGTGTCGTAGGTGCCGGTTTCGGACAGTTTCAGCTCGCCGCCCTTCGGCGCGTTCACATTGACATAGTCGAAGTGTTCGAAGCCCTTCGGGCGTTTCAGCTCGCCGATCGTGGAGATGCCGTTGCGCCAGACCGGTTCCTTCGTTTCCTGCGCCTTCGCACCGGTCGCGACCACCAGCGACAAAGCCAGCGCCGTGCTGAACACCATTTTCCCGAAGGCTGCATGCATGCCAATTCCCTTTCCGTCATTTTCTCGGAGCTTGCACGAGAGAATAGGCAAAATCCGGGCAAATGACAGGCCCGCCATCAAAGCGGCGGTTTTTGCCGCCCCAATCCCGGCCAGTGATTCACTTCCGCGAAAGGATGATCCTTTAACCTTTCGCAACGATTGCGATTTTTAAGACCGGATTATGCCCGTGCATCCCCTGATTTCCCGACTGACGACCTGCCTCATCGCCGCCGGGCTTGCGCTGACCGCGCTGGCCGGACCGCTCGCCGCCGAAGAACGGCCGGCGAAGGAACTGTTCGGCGCCAAGCGCCTGCCGGCGAAGATGGCGGCCAGCCCCTATGGCTCCTATGCCAAGGGCTGCATTGCCGGCGCCGTGGCGATCCCGACGGACGGGCCGGCCTGGCAGGCGATGCGCCTGTCGCGCAACCGTCGCTGGGGCCATCCGCAGATGATCGCGCTCATCGAACAATTTTCGGTCGACGCCCAGAAGCTCGGCTGGCCGGGCCTGCTGCTCGGCGATATTTCGCAGCCGCGCGGCGGGCCGATGCTGTCCGGCCATGCCTCGCATCAGGTCGGCCTCGATGCCGATATCTGGTTCACGCCGATGCCCGACCACAGGCTTTCCGCCGCCGAGCGCGACGCGCTGCCCTTCACCTCCATGCTCGACAAGAGCAAGTTCCTGACGGTCGATTCGCGCCGCTGGACCTCCACCCATGCCCGGCTCGTCATGAAGGCCGCGAGCTATCCGCAGGTCGAGCGGGTCTTCGTCAATCCGGCGATCAAGAAGAAGCTCTGCGAGACCTGGCAGGGCGACCGGTCGCTGCTCGGCAAGGTGCGGCCGATCTACGGCCATGACGAGCACTTCCACATCCGCATCAAGTGCCCGGAAGGGGCGGCAGGTTGCAAGCCGCAGGCCGGCGTTCCGGCCGGCGACGGCTGCGATGCGTCGCTCGCGTGGTGGTTCACCAAGGAGCCCTGGGCGAAGCCGAAACCCAAGAAGGACGCCAAGCCCGTCAAACCCTGGTACGTCAAGATGTCGGACCTGCCTAAGGCCTGCCGCACGGTGCTCGCCGGCCCTTCGCCGGAATCCGAGCAGGAAGTGACCTACCAGGGCAATGGCGGCACCTCGACGGCACTCGCCTTCTCCGGTGCAGGCGAAAGCGCCGGCCGCTCGATCGAGTCGGTCATCGCCGCCGATACGGCGCTCCCGGCCATCGTGCCGATCCCGCTGCCGCGGCCGTTCCAGTAGCCGATCCCGCGGCGGGGCTTTTCAAGGCTCCGCCGCTTTTGTATAAGGCGTTCAAATCGATTTAAAACCGCCAGGGAACGCCCATGTCGCGCCAGAAATGCATTGCGCTCATCGCGCATGACGAGAAGAAGGACGACATGGCGGCCTTCGCACGGCAGAACGAGGCGGTGCTGTCTCAGGCGAAGATCGTGGCGACCGGCACGACGGGCGGCCGGGTGCTGGAGGCCTGTCCCGGCCTCGACGTCACGCGGCTGAAGAGCGGGCCGCTCGGCGGCGACCAGCAGATCGGCGCCCTGATCGCCACCGGCGAGGTCGATCTCCTGATCTTTTTCGTCGATCCGCTCACCCCCATGCCGCATGACGTGGACGTCAAGGCGCTGATGCGGCTTGCCATCGTCTACGACATTCCGATGGCGCTGAACCGCGCGACGGCCGAAAACCTGCTCGACTTCGCGGCCGATTGACGGCAGCCTCTGCCGTCGGTAGGCAAAATGCCGGACCATCCACGCGAAAGAGAACGGGACAGCTTGATGGCAAGGCCGAGCGACAACGAGACGAACCTCCCCTTCCCCATCCTGGTCGGCGATATCGGCGGTACCAATGCGCGTTTCGCGCTGCTGCTGGATGCCTTTGCCGAGCCGAAGCAGTTCCCGTTCGTGCGCACCGCCGATTTTGCCAATATCGACGACGCGCTCCAGCAATGCATTCTCGATAAAAGCTCCGTCCAGCCGCGCTCGGCGATCCTGGCGCTCGCCGGGCCGATCGAAGGCGACGAAGTGCCGCTGACCAACTGCCCCTGGGTGGTGCGCCCGCGCGACATGATCGCCAATCTCGGCTTCGAGGACGTGCTGCTCGTCAACGATTTCGAGGCGCAGGCGCTCGCCGTCGCCTCGCTCGAGGATGGCGAGCGTGAGAAAATCGGCCCCGGCATCGAGCGCGCCGCGGCGTCGCGCGCCGTGCTCGGCCCCGGCACGGGTCTTGGCGTCGCCGGCCTCGTGCATGCGCGCCACACCTGGTTTCCGGTTCCCGGCGAAGGCGGCCATGTGGATGTCGGCCCGCGCAGCGAGCGCGACTACCAGATCTGGCCCTTCCTGGAGCCGATCGAGGGCCGCATTTCCGCCGAGCAGCTGCTTTGCGGCCGCGGCATCATGAACATCTACCACTCGGTCTGCGCCGCCGACGGCATCGACGCGCCGCTGGAAACGCCGGCCGACGTGACGGCAAAGGCGCTGGCGTTGGCGGACCGCGCGGCGATCGAGACCGTCTCGCTGTTTTCGACCTATCTCGGGCGGGTCGCCGGCGACATGGCGATGATCTTCATGGCCAAGGGCGGCGTGTTCCTTGCCGGCGGCATCTCGCAAAAAATCCTGCCGGCGTTGCGCGGGCCGGAATTCCGCGCGGCCTTCGAGGACAAGGCGCCGCACAGCGAACTCCTGAAGTCGATGCCGACCTATGTGGTCACCCACCCGGTCGCAGCCCTTGCCGGCCTTGCCGCTTTCGCGCGCATGCCCGACCGTTTTGGTGTTGCAACCGAGGGACGCCGCTGGAAAAGGTGAGGCCACGCCTGGCGCTTGCGCGCAGCGCGGACTCGCCAAAGGCAGGCCGACACCCTATAGAGCGGCCAGTGCAGCGCCTCCTCCCGGCGCCGCGGGACCGTGCAGGAAAGTCAGTGTATTGGCCGATAAGAGTCGCACCGAGCGCCAGCCCATAAGCTCCGACACCGTCACCACCGTGCTCAAGCGCATCATCGCCGAGAATGGCCGCGAGCACGTCCGGGGCTATGTGATCGCCATCGCCTGCCTCGCGATCGTCGCCGGCACGACGGGCTTTACCGCCTGGATCATGGAATCGGTCGTCAACGAGGCTTTTGCCAACAAGCGCGCCGATCTCGTCGCCCTCATCTGCGGCTCGATCTTCATCGCCTTCGTGCTGCGCGGCTTTGCCACCTATTACCAGGCCGTCATCCTGTCGAAGATCGGCAACAACATCGTCGCGCGCTACCAGCGGCGGCTGTTTTCGCACCTGATGGCGCTCAGCGTCGGCTATTTCACCGAGTCGCGCTCGGCCTATCTCGCCGCCCAGATCAGCCAGAACGTCACCGGCATCCGCGACGTGCTCAACATGACGGTGACGTCGGTGGCGCGCGATTTCCTGACGCTCGTCGCCCTCATCGGCGTGATGATCTCGAAGGACTGGGTGCTGACGCTGATCGTCTTCGTCGTTGCCCCGCCGCTCCTCATCGGCCTGCGCTACGTCTCCCGGCGCCTGCGCAGCGCGACACGCGAATCCGTGGAACTGAACAGCCACGTTCTCGGCGCCATGCAGGAGACGGTGCAGGGCATCGCCATCGTCAAGGCCTTCACCATGGAGGCGCAGCTCAAGACCAAGGTCGAGGGCATCATCCAGCGCGCCGAAAGCCGCTCCAACCGTATCGCGCGGCTGAGCGAGCGCACTGCGCCGATGACCGAAACCTTTGCGGGCTTCGCCATTTCCGGCGTGCTCGCCTATGCCGCCTACCGCTCGATCTATGGCGGCGTGCTGCCGGGCGCCTTCTTCTCCTTCGTCACCGCGCTGCTGATGGCCTACGACCCGGCCAAGCGCCTCGCCCGTTTGCAGGTCTCGCTGGAGCGCGCGGTCGTCAATGCCCGCATGATCTACGAGATCCTCGACCTGAAGCCGCGCCAGGCCGACCTGGCGGATGCCACGCCGCTTGCCGTCTCCGATGCCACCATCAGCTTCAATGGCGTGCATTTCGGCTATTCGGAGACCGAGACGATCCTGAAGGGCGTCAGCTTCACCGCCGAGGGCGGCAGGACGACGGCGCTCGTCGGCCCGTCCGGTGCCGGCAAGTCGACCGTCATCAACCTCATCCCACGCTTCTACGACCCGGGCGAGGGCGAAATCCTGATCGACGGGCAGGATATCGCCCATGTCACCAAGCAGTCGCTCAGGAACGCCATCGCCTATGTCTCGCAGCAGCCCTACCTTTTCGAGGGCACGATCCGCGACAATATCCGCTATGGCCGGCCGGACGCGACGGACAGCGAGATCGAGGAGGCCGCGCGCCACGCCTATGCGCATGACTTCATCCTCGCCCAGCCGCTCGGCTACGACACGCCCGTCGGCGAAAACGGCGTGACGCTCTCCGGCGGCCAGCGCCAGCGGCTGTCGATCGCCCGTGCGCTGGTGCGCAACGCGCCGATCCTGCTGCTCGACGAGGCGACCTCCGCACTCGATACCGAGTCGGAACAGGCCGTGCAGAAGGCGCTCGACGAGGCGATGAGCGGGCGCACCGTCGTCGTCATCGCGCACCGGCTGTCGACCATCGTGCGCGCCGACAAGATCATCGTGATGCAGGACGGCAAGGTTGCCGAGGAAGGCACGCACGAGGCGCTTGCAGGCCGGGAAAACGGCCTTTACGCTCGCCTCAACAGCCTTCAGGCGCCTGCCGCCAGCGCAGGCAAAGAGAGAATGGACGGGAGCGGCATATGAGCGGCAACGCAATGAAGCTGGTGGTCGTGGGCGCGGCTGGCCGCATGGGCCAGACGCTGATCCGCACGATCCACGCCATCGAGGGCGCGGACGTCTTTGCCGCCATCGAACGCGAGGGCTCGCCCTTCGTCGGCCGTGACGCAGGCGAACTCGCCGGCCTCGGCCCGATCGGCGTCCCGATCACCGACAAGCCGCTCGAGGCCTTCGTCGCGGCGGAAGGCGTGCTCGACTTCACCGCACCCGCCGCAACGATCGAATTCGCCGGTCTCGCGGCGCAGGCGCGCATCGTGCATGTGATCGGCACGACCGGCTGCCAGCCGGCGGACGACGAAAAGATCAAGGCCGCGGCGCGCCATGCCCGCATCGTCAAGTCCGGCAATATGAGCCTCGGCGTCAACCTGCTCGGCGTGCTGACGGAAACCGCGGCGCGGGCACTTTCAGCCGACGACTGGGACATCGAGGTGCTGGAAATGCACCACAAGCACAAGGTCGATGCCCCCTCCGGCACCGCGTTGCTGCTCGGCGATGCCGCCGCCAGGGGCCGCGGCATCGAGCTTGCGGACAATTCCGTGCGCGTGCGCGACGGCCATACCGGCCCGCGCCCCGCCGGCACGATCGGCTTTGCGACGCTGCGCGGCGGCTCGGTCATTGGCGAACATTCGGTGATGCTGGCCGGCGAAGGCGAGCTGGTGACGCTGTCGCACAGCGCCACCGACCGCTCGATCTTCGCGCGCGGCGCGGTCAAGGCGGCGCTCTGGGCGCGCGACAAGAAGCCGGGCCTCTATTCCATGCTCGACGTGCTCGGGCTCAACTGACAGAACCTCTCGGGAGACAGATGATATGAGCGGAACCCTCGTCCTCGTTCGCCACGGCCAGAGCGAATGGAACCTGAAAAACCTCTTCACCGGCTGGCGCGACCCGGACCTGACGGAACTCGGCGTCGAGGAAGCCAAGACCGGCGGCAAGGCGATCGCCGAGGCCGGCATCAAGTTCGACATCGCGTTCACCTCCGATCTCTCCCGCGCCCAGAAGACGCTGACCCTCATCCTCGACGAGATCGGTCAGCAGGGTCTTGAGACGATCCGCGATCAGGCGTTGAACGAGCGCGACTACGGCGACCTCTCCGGCCTCAACAAGGACGACGCCCGCGCCAAGTGGGGCGAGGAACAGGTCCATATCTGGCGCCGCTCCTACGACATCCCCCCGCCGGGCGGCGAAAGCCTGCGCGACACCGGCGCCCGCGTCTGGCCCTACTACCTCACGGAAATCCTGCCCCGCGTGCTGCGCGGCGAAAAGGTCCTCGTCGCCGCCCACGGCAACTCGCTGCGCTCGCTGGTGATGGTGCTCGACAAGCTGACGAAGGAAGAGATCCTGAAGCTCAACCTCGCGACCGGCGTGCCGATGGTCTACGTGCTGAACGCGGATTCGACGGTCAAGTCGAAGGACGTGCTTGGGGATATGTCGGGCGCGCATTGAGCGCTTCGCCCTCGGCGACAGCCGCTGCCCTCTCCTCCGTCATGGTCGGGCCTGACCCGACCATCCACGCCGCGGATGCAGGTGGATCCTCGGGTCAAGCCCGAGGATGACGGGATGAGAGGTAAGTGCCCTCCAAAGACAAAGGCCGGCTTTCGCCGGCCTTTTTTGCTCTCAAGCCTTGCCCGATTCCCACCCCAGCATCGCGCGCTTGCGCGTCAGGCCCCAATGGTAGCCCGTCAGCGCGCCGCTCTTGCCGAGGGCGCGGTGGCAGGGGACGACGAAGGAGATGGGGTTGCGGCCGACGGCGGCGCCGACGGCGCGGGATGCGGTCGGCTGGCCGAGTTTTTCGGCGATCGAGGAATAGGTGACGGCGCAGCCCATGGGGATGCGCAACAGCGCCTCCCAGACACGGACCTGGAAATCCGAGCCGATCAGCACGACGCGCAGCGGCTCCTTCGGGTCCCAGCGCTTCGGGTCGAAGATGCGCTCCGCATAAGGCGTTGTCGCCGCGCTGTCCTCGACATAATGGGCATTCGGCCAGCGTGACGACATGTCCTCGAAGGCGTCCATGCCGCCGGGCTCGTCGGTGAAAGCGAGGCCCGCGAGGCCGCGGTCGGTGATCATCACGAGCGCCTGGCCGAAGGGCGAGGGATGCAGGCCGTAGCGGATGGTCAGGCCGGCGCCGCGCGCTTTCCATTCGCCGGGCGACATGGCCTCGTGCGTGACGAAGAGATCGTGCAGGCGGCTCGGGCCGGAGAGGCCGACTTCGAAACTCGTCTCCAGCAGCGGCAGCGCCTCCTGGCGCAGCAGGCGCTTGGCGTGGTCGAGCGTCACGGCCTGCAAAAACGCCTTCGGCGAGAGGCCGGCCCAGCGGGTAAAGGTCTTCTGCAGCTGCGTCGGCGACTGGCCGAGCTGGCCGGCAATATCCTCCAGACCCGGCTGCGCGCGATAATCCTCGGTGATCAGCTCGATGACCCGGCGCACGGTGGTGTAATCATCGCCCTCGGGCGTGATGTCGGATTGCAAGGTGGCGGCAATGTTCATCAGTCTTCTCCTGTGCCGCCAGAAAAGCACGCCCCTGACGTACCCGCCACCCGAATCCTGCGGGATGGGTCAGTAACCGCGTTTCACCCGCGCCAACGCCCCGGAAAAGGCGGTGGCGAAGCGCTCGCGATCGTCGGGCGGCAGGAAGGTGCCGACGTCGGTTTCGCGGCCGTTGCCGCGCACATGCATGGCGGTGATGCCGATCTTCGCCTTGCGCGAGACGAGGAAACGCGCCCAGAACGGGTTGAAGACATGTTCGGTCTCGCGGCCCGACGGGCTGATCTTGCGGATCGAGATGTTGGTGCGCGACAGCGAGACGACCTCGCGGGCCTTCGCCGCCCGGTTGTTCAGCCAGAAGGCGCCGAACAGGATCACGAAATCCAGGCCGAAGAACAGGACGACCGGCCAGGCGCCCGAGATCAGGAAGACGGCCATATGGGCGAGGCACATCGCGCCGGCGATGATAAAAAAGATCCTATGCCCATTGCGCCCGAGCGAGCGGTAGGGGTGGAGCTCCGCGGAGAAGACCGGGCGCTCGTTCATCGTCATGTCGGCGTTGCCTTGCGTCATGGCGCATGACTATAGAAGCATCATGGAAAACGTGAAGACAAAAAAGAGTGCCGGAAACGCTCCGCAACGTCGCAAGGCGGCAGCGCGGCCGAAGAGCGTGTATTCGCACGATGAACTGAGCGAAATCTTCCGCCGCTTCTCCATCCAGCGGCCGGAGCCGAAGGGCGAGCTTGAGCACGTCAATCCCTTCACGCTCGTCGTCGCCGTCGCCCTTTCCGCGCAGGCGACCGACGCCGGCGTCAACAAGGCGACGCGCGCGCTCTTCCAGGTGGCCGACACGCCGGAAAAGATGCTCGATCTCGGCGAGGAGAAAGTGCGCGACTACATCCGCACCATCGGGCTCTACCGCAACAAGGCGAAGAACGTCATTGCGCTCAGCCAGATGCTCGTGGAGCGCTTCGGCAGCGAGGTGCCGCGCACGAGGGAAGAGCTGATCCTGCTGCCGGGCGTCGGGCGCAAGACGGCGAATGTCGTGCTCTCCATGGCCTTCGGGCAGGCGACGATGGCGGTCGACACCCACATCTTCCGCATCGCCAACCGGCTGCTGCTGGCGCCAGGCAAGACGCCGGACGAGGTGGAGGACCGGCTGATCCGCATCATCCCGGACGAATATCTCTACCACGCCCACCATTGGCTGATCCTGCACGGGCGGTACTGTTGCAAGGCGCGCAAGCCGGAATGCGAGCGCTGCGTCATCGCCGATCTCTGCAAGTCGCCGGAAAAGACCTGCGACGTGCCGGCGCCGCTGGTGGAGCTGCCGCCGCAGCTTTTCGGCCCTACTCCCTGACGAGCCCGTCGATGAGATCGGCGATCGCACCTTCGTAGGTCTTGCGGTCCGCGCCGGTCTCGATGGCGATCGCCGCGCGGTCGAAGGCGGCGGAGAGCATTTCCGTCAGCGCTTCAAGCGTTGCCGCATTCGCGCCCGCGCCGAGGAAATCCGCAAGCCCGGCCCTCAGCGTGCCCTCGGCATTCTCCCGGTCGATCGCCACGACGCTTTCGAGGCCCAGCACGGCCGGCGCTTCCAAGAGGAGAAGCCGCGTGCGGCCGGGTGTCGCCATAGCATCGAAATAGGCGGATGCGCCGAGGAGCAGCGCCGCGCGGGGCGATGCCCCCTCCAGCGCGACGCTCTCGATATGGGCGGCCACCGCCTCGCCTTCCCGCTCCAGCACGGCGCGGAACAGCGCCTTCTTGTCCTCGAAATGGTGGTAGAGCGCGCCGCGCGTCACGCCGGCCTCCGCCACGATGTCCGGCGTCGCCGTCTCCGCATAGCCCTTCTCCACGAAAAGCCGCCGCGCGGCCTCGATCAGAGCGAGGCGCGTGGCCTCCGTGCGTTCCTTGTTGCTGCGTGCCATTTTTTGCCTTTACATACAAACTGTCTGTATGTTAATTGATAGAAACATGCAGACTGTATGTTTATTTTCACGAAAGGGAAAGAGATGAAAACGACCAGCTACTATCCCGTGATAATGACCGACGACGTCGCCGGCACCGCCGCCTTCTATGAAAAGCATTTCCGCTTCGAGGCGCTGTTCGACAGCGGCTGGTACATCCATCTCCAGTCGCGCGAGGACGAGAAGGTGACGCTTGCCGTGCTCGACGGCAGCCACGCGACGATCCCCGCCGCGGGCCGCGGCAAGGTCTCGGGCCTGCTCCTGAACTTCGAGGTGGAGGATGTCGACGCGGTCTATGATGCCCTGCGCGCCGCCGACCTTCCGATCCTGCTCGACATCCGCGACGAGGATTTCGGCCAGCGCCATTTCATCACCGCCGATCCGAACGGCGTGCTGATCGACGTCATCAAGCCGATCCCGCCGAAGGGCGAATATATCGCGCTCTACGACGCGTCAGTTCTGCCGCAGTGAGAAGCCGGGGTCCTTGCGGCTCAGCGCCTTGTGCAGATGCACCATGAGGCCGGCGGCAAACAGCGGCGTCAGCAGGTTGACGATGGGGATGGCCAGGAAGGCCGCGACGAGCAGGCCGGCGAGCAGCACCGTGGAGGCGTGTTTGGCCCGAAACAGCCGCGCCTCCGCGGGCGTGCGGTAGCGCATCGCCGCGAACTCGAAGAATTCCCGGCCGAGCAGGTAGCCGTTGACCAGGAAGAAGGCGACAAGGTTGACGCCCGGAATGAACAGCAGGAACAGCGCGATCAGGTTGCCGAGGATGACGATGCCCAGAAACTTGATCGAGCCCGAGATCGCCTGGCCGAGCGGCAGCGCCGTGCCCGGCGGTTCTGCCGGATAATCGCGCTTCTCGATGACCTCGGCGACGTCGTCGAGGAAGAAGCCGGCGATGATGGCCGTGACGGGTGCGAGCAGCAGCGCAAGACCCAGCGCCAGGCCGAGGCTCGCGATGATGCCGAAGACGAAGGTGAGCCAGCCCGCCCATTCCGGCAGGTCCGGCATGACGGCGCCCTGCAGCCAGGGCCAGGCGAAAGCGACGAAGGTTTCGCGCAGGCCGAACCAGAGGACGACGAGGGCAAGGACGGTGAGCCCGATGACCTTCCAGAACACGCCGCGCGTCTCCGGGGCGAAGAGATTGGCGAGCGAGAGCCGGGCAGCGTGAAGGATCATCGAAAAACTCCTGTTCGTCTCGCATGTAGGGTGTGGAAAAGCGGGCGGCAAGGCAGGAGATCAGGGCGGCCCATTAAGCCCACGTTAAACGACCGCTCCTAGACTCTCGCCCACACGCACGCAGCCGTGCGCCTCAAGAAAATCAGGGAACCGTCATGCGCAACGTCCGGATCAGCAGGCTCCTGCCCGCGCTCTTCGTCCTCATGGTCGTGCTGGGCGCGCTGCAAGGCGCCGTCGCCTTCCGCTCGCTCTCGACGATGACCGGCCATATCGAGCGCATCGGCACGGACCGCATGCCGCAGATGAGCAGCATCCTGCAATTGAGCCACGCCTTCTCGGAGCTCAACGCCACTTATTCCGAGCATCTCCTGTCGATGGACCCGGACGAGATCGTCCGCATCGAGGCGCGCATCAAGGAGCGGGCCGACGCGTTCTCCGGCATGGTCGACAGCTACGGCGCCGCCAACAGCGCGGACCCGGCTGCGACGGCCGAAATCGACGGCATCAAGGCGACGCTGAAGACCTATATCGACGATTCCGCCAAACTCATCCAGTTCTCCGCCATCGCGGCCAAGGGGCCGGCGCTGGAGGTCTACAAGGGGCCGATGCAGGCGAGTGCCGACGCGATCACCGCCGCCCTCAACGACCTCGTCGCCAGCACCCAGAAGGTGACGGAAGAGACGATCCTTTCGGCGCGCGGCGAAGAGGGGTCCGCCTTCGCGCTCACCTGGGCGTCGCTTGCCATTTCCATGGGCCTTGCGATCGCCGCGATCTTCCTGGTCAACCGCCGCGTGGTCAAACCGCTGAACGGCCTCGGCGCCGCGATGAAGCGGCTGGCCGGCGGCGACACGGCCGTCACCATACCGCACGCCGACCGCACCGACGAGATCGGCGAGATGGCCGGCACCGTCGCGATCTTCCGCGACAATGCCGCCGAGCGCCAGCGCCTGGAGCGCCAGGGCGAGGACGACCGCCGCCGCGCCGATGGCGAGCGCCAGGCCCGCGACGCCGAGCGCACCCGCGACAGCGGCCGCGTGCAGGAAGCAGTCGCGAGCCTTGCCGACGCGCTCGGCAGGCTTGCCGGCGGCGACATGACCTGCCGCATCGAAAAACCCTTCGACGGCGACCTGGAGCGGTTGCGCGAGGATTTCAACGCCTCCGTCTCCCACCTCAGCGAGGCGTTGCGCGAGGTCGGCGAGAATGCAAGGGCGATCGATGCCGGCGCCAGCCAGATCCGCGCCGCCGCCGACGATCTCTCGCGCCGCACCGAGCAGCAGGCGGCCTCCGTCGAGGAGACGGCGGCAGCACTCGAAGAAATTACCACCACGGTCAAGGATTCGACCCGGCGGGCGGAAGAGGCCGGCCAGCTCGTTGCCCGCACGCGCTCCGGCGCCGAAAAATCCGGCGAGATCGTGCGCCGCGCGGTTTCGGCCATGCAGGAGATCGAAAAGTCGTCGAGCGAGATCACCAACATCATCGGCGTGATCGACGACATCGCCTTCCAGACCAATCTTCTGGCGCTCAACGCCGGCGTGGAAGCGGCGCGGGCGGGCGAGGCCGGCAAGGGCTTTGCGGTCGTGGCGCAGGAGGTGCGGGAGCTCGCCCAGCGCTCGGCCAAGGCCGCCAAGGAGATCAAGGCGCTGATCACCACGTCCGGCGAGCAGGTGCGCACCGGCGTGTCGCTGGTCGGCGATACCGGACGCTCGCTCCAGACGATCGTCACCGAGGTGCAGGAGATCAACAGCCACGTCGCAGCCATCGTCGAGGCCGCGCGCGAGCAGTCGACCGGGCTTCAGGAAATCAACACCGCCGTCAACACCATGGACCAGGGCACGCAGAAGAATGCCGCGATGGTCGAGGAGACGACGGCGGCAAGCCACGGCCTCGCCTCCGAAGTGCAGGCGCTGAACGCGCTGATCGGCCGCTTCAATGTCGGCGGCAGCGCCGCCGCCAGCCGCACCGTGCACGCCCCGCATCTCCACATCGTGCCCTCCGCGCCCGCCCCTGCCCCGGCCCCAACGGTCGCCCGCAAGTCGCCCGGCCAATGGAACGTCAAGCCGGCCAACACGGCCTCGCGCCCGGTCGGCTCGCCGGCGCTCGCGCTCAGCGAAAAGCTGGCCGGCGCGCTCGGCGTCCGGCAGGAAAAGGGCAGTGACGGGGACTGGGAAGAGTTTTGAGACGCGGCTGACGCTGGATCGGCAGCGCGCCTAACCTCCCCTCCGTCATGGTCGGGCCTGACCCGACCATCCACGCCACGGGTGCCACTTGGATCCTCGGGTCAAGCCCGAGGATGACGTTGAAAGTGGAGAAGCGTCCGCGCAAAAAGCTCCGCGACGAGCTTACGCCCCGCCGTCTTCCGGCGGATAGAGATGTGTCTCGCCACGGAAATCGCGCACGCGAAAACAGCCGTCGTCCGCCTCTTCGACGGCGCGCGAATCCGCCCGGACCTTGCCGTGTCCGCCCGGAATATCGAGGATGTAGCTCGGCTGGCAGAGGCCGGAGACGCGGCCGCGCAGGCTTTCGACCAGCGCCCTGCCCTCGGCGAGCGTCAGGCGGAAATGCGAGGTGCCCGGCGCCAGGTCGGGATGATGCAGGTAATAGGGTTTTATGCGGTTCTCGACGAAGGTCCGCATCAGCTCCGCCAGCACCCCCGCATCGTCGTTGACACCCTTCAGCAGCACCGTCTGGCTGATCATCACCAAGCCGGCATCGACGATGCGGGCGATGGCGGCGCGGGCTTCAGTGGTGAATTCGCGGGGATGGTTGGCGTGGAGCGCCACATAGGTCGTCTTGCCGGAGGCCTTCAGCGCCGCGACGAGGGCGGCATCCACCCGGGCCGGATCGACCGCCGGCACGCGGGTGTGGAAGCGCACGATCTTCACATGCGGGATTGTCGCCAGCCGCTCCATGATGGCGGTGAGGCGGCGCGGCGAGAGCACGAGCGGATCGCCACCCGTCAGGATGACCTCCCAGATCCCCGGCCGTTCGGCGATATAGGCGATCGCCGCATCGAGCGCGGCGGGCGACAGCGTGCCGAGGCCCTCCGGCCCGACCATTTCGCGGCGGAAGCAGAAGCGGCAATAGACCGGGCAGACATGCACGGCCTTGAGCAGCACGCGGTCGGGATAGCGGTGCACGATGCCCTCGACGGGACTGTGCGCGAGATCGCCGATCGGGTCGGCGCGCTCCTCCGGCAGGGTTACGAGTTCGGCCGCATCGGGCACGAACTGCCGGGCGATCGGATCGAGCGGGTCGTCGCGATCGATCAGCGCGGCGAGCGACGGGGTAATCGCGACGGTGTAGCGTTCGGCGACGGCACGCGCTTCCGCGCGCTTCTCCTCCGCAACAAGTCCGGCCTCGAAAAATTCGGCGACCGTCGTCAGGCTTCGTGCTGCCGTCATGGCGCCGTCTCCGCGACGGGCGCCCAGATGACCTGGTCGATGCGCGACGCCCCCGTTGCCAGCATGACCAGCCGGTCGAAGCCGAGCGCAATGCCGCTTGCTTCCGGCATGAGGGCAAGGGCGGCGAGAAAATCCTCGTCGAGCGGATAGGTCTCGCCGTAGACACGCGCCTTTTCCGCCATTTCCAGCTCGAAGCGCCGGCGCTGTTCGGCGGCATCCGTCAGTTCGCCGAAGGCATTGGCGAGTTCCACGCCGCAGGCATAGAGCTCGAACCGCTCGGCGACGCGCCGGTCGTGCGGCGCGGGGCGGGCAAGGGCTGCTTCGGCGACCGGATATTCGCACAGGATGGTAGCGCGGCCGAAGCCGAGTTCGGGTTCCACCTTCTCCACCAGCACGCGGCTGAAAAGATCGGCCCAGGTGTCGTCCTCCGCCACGCGCAGGCCGGCGGCACGCATGGCAGCGGCAAGGCGCTCCCGGTCGGTCGAGCCGTCCGGATCGATCGAGGCGAGCAGGTCGATGCCCGCATGGCGCCGGAAAGCATCCGCCACCGTCAACCGTTCCGGTGCAAGCGCCGGATCGCAGGTGGCGCCGCGATAGACGAGCGCCGATGCGCCGGTGACCTCGGCGGCAAGCGCGAGCATCTCCGCGCAATCCGCCATCAACACGTCATAGGCTTCGCCCGTCCGATACCATTCCAACATGGTGAATTCCGGATGGTGCAGCGGCCCGCGCTCGCGGTTGCGATAGACATGGGCAAAGCAGGCGATGCGCGTTTCACCGGCGGCCAGCAGCTTCTTGCAGGCGAATTCCGGCGAGGTGTGCAGGTAGAGCGGCGTCTTCGTGCCCGAATGGCCGATCGCGGCGGTCTCGAAGGCGTGCAGATGCGCCTCGTTGCCGGGCGAGACCTGCAGCGTCGCCGTATCCACCTCGACGAAATCACGCGCGGCAAACCAGCCGCGCAGCGCCGCCTGGATGCGACCCCGCGCCATCAGGAACGGCCGGCGGTCGGCGTGCACGTCGGGCGTCCACCAGGGCGAGGGTTTTTGGCTTGCTACACTCATGTGACAGGTTTCTTCGGCCATGCCGGCGGACAGACTGGTCTTTTGCCGGAATATAGGATAGTTGCGGCCCGAATACGCTTTTCAGCGCGCGGGGAAGACGTCTCAAGGCGGTCCTCTACGACGCGCTCCATCCAGTTACAAGGAAGACTTATGGTAAAGATCATCGCCTCTTCCGTCCGCAAGGGCAATGTCCTCGACGTCGACGGCAAGCTCTATGTCGTGCTGACGGCGCAGAACTTCCACCCGGGCAAGGGCACGCCGGTCACCCAGGTCGACATGCGCCGCATCTCCGACGGCGTGAAGGTCTCCGAGCGCTACCGCACGACCGAGCAGGTCGAACGCGCCTTCGTCGAGGATCGCGAGCACAATTTCCTCTATGAGGACGGCGACGGCTACCACTTCATGAATCCGGAGAGCTACGACCAGCTCACCATGTCCCACGAGGACATCGGCGACCTGAAGGCCTATCTCCAGGAAGGCATGACGGTCATCCTTTCGGTGCATGAAGGCGTGGCTATTGCCATCGACCTGCCGCGCCACGTCACGCTCGAGATCATGGAGACCGAACCGGTCGTCAAGGGCCAGACCGCGTCGTCCTCCTACAAGCCGGCGATCCTGTCGAACGGCATCCGCACGCTGGTTCCGCCGCATATTTCCGCCGGCACGCGCGTCGTCATCGCCACGGAAGACGGCTCCTACGTGGAACGCGCCAAGGATTGATCCGCGCTTGCGGACATCAAAGCCGCCCGCCGGAAACGGCCGGGCGGCTTTTTTCTTTCAAACTCCGCAAAAACCGTTAAGACCAAATCCCGGCTCTTACCAATTTATACGGGAATCCCGAATGACCAAATTCGACGTGCTGACGGTCGGCAATGCCATCGTCGACATCATCGCGCGCTGCGATGAGGACTTCATCACGGACAACGGCATCATCAAGGGGGCGATGAACCTGATCGACACCGATCGGGCGGAACTGCTCTATTCCCGCATGGGGCCTGCGCTCGAAGCCTCCGGCGGCAGCGCCGGCAACACCGCCTCCGGTGTCGCGAGCTTCGGCGGACGCGCCGCCTATTTCGGCAAGGTCGCCGATGACCAGCTCGGCGAGATCTTCATCCACGACATCCGCGCCCAGGGCGTGCATTTCGAGACGAAACCGCTCGAAGGCACCCCGCCGACCGCCCGCTCGATGATTTTCGTCACACCCGACGGCGAGCGCTCGATGAACACCTATCTCGGCGCCTGCGTCGAGCTCGGGCCGGAAGACGTGGAAGAGCATGTCGTCGCCGAGGCCAAGGTCACCTATTTCGAGGGCTATCTCTGGGACCCGCCGCGCGCCAAGGATGCGATCCGCGAATGCGCCCGCATCGCGCATGCCCATGGTCGCGACGTGTCGATGACGCTGTCCGACAGTTTCTGCGTCCACCGCTACCGCGGCGAATTCCTCGATCTCATGCGCTCCGGCACCGTCGACATCGTCTTTGCCAACAAGGCGGAAGCGCTGGCGCTCTACGAGACGGAGGATTTCGAGGAAGCCCTGACGCGCATCGCGCAGGATTGCCGGCTGGCGGCGGTGACGATGAGCGAAGAAGGCTCGATCGTGCTGACCAAGGGCGAGCGCACCAGGGTGGAGGCGATCAGCATTCCTGCCGTCGTCGACACGACGGGTGCCGGCGATCTCTACGCCGCCGGCTTCCTCTATGGTTATACGGCGGGGCGCTCGCTTGCCGATTGCGGCAAGCTCGGCAGCCTTGCCGCCGGCCTCGTCATCCAGCAGGTCGGCCCCCGGCCGCTGCTTTCACTGGAAGAGGAAGCCCGCAAGGCCGGCCTTATTTGAAGGCTTCGCCGGGATAGGCGCCCCAGATCTCGTTTTGCGAGACCCAGCCTGCCGTGCCGTCGACTTCGGCGCGGCACCAGTCGCCGTTGCATTCGCCGACCTTGACGACGACGCCCGGCTGGATCTTGGCGACGAGCGAGCTGTTGGCCAAAGCCTCGCGGCGCATGTTGACATAGATGTCCTCGCCCTTGCCGCGCATCCAGGGTGCCGTCACGGCGGTGCGCTCGCCCGACAGCAGCGCCTGGTTGACCCAGCCTTCCGTGCCGTCGGCATCGCGCACGCGGCGCCAGTTGTCGTATTCCTGGATGATTTCGACCGGCACGCCGGACTTGAGATAACGCCAGGCGACGGCATAATCGACGCTCGGGCCGACGCGGAGATTGACGCTCTTGGCCTTGAGGCTGACGAAGCGCGGCAGCGGCAGGCCGCTCGGGCCCTTGGCCGCCTGGGCATGGGCAAGCGAGAGGCCGGCGACCGACACGATGACGCCGGCAAGGGCAGCAAGGCTGAGACGGACGACGAGGTTACGCATGGAAAATCCGTTCGAAACTGTAGAGGGCATCAGGCTGCCTTGCCGGCGCGACGTGGCAAATCGCGGGGACCGCCAAGAGGGCGGATTGTCTTCGCGACCGGGTCTGGTAGAAAATGCCCCTGATGAAGCAATCCTTGCCCAACTTGGTTAAGGACCCGTCAACAGGACGCCGGAACAGCCCATGACCCAGAAGAAAAAACCGAAGGTCTACATCACCCGCCGCCTGCCCGAGGTCGTCGAGACCCGAATGCGCGAACTGTTCGACGCGGAACTCAACGTAGACGATACGCCGCGCACCCAGCCCGAACTGGTCGCCGCCGTGAAATCGGCCGACGTTCTCGTGCCGACGCTGACCGACCGGATCGACGCGGCGCTCATCGAACAGGCGGGGCCGCAGCTCAAGCTGATCGCCTGCTTCTCCAACGGCGTCGACAATGTCGACGTCGAGGCCGCCGCCAAGCGCGGCATCACCATCACCAACACGCCGAACGTCCTGACCGAGGACACGGCCGACATGACGATGGCGCTGATCCTCGCCGCCCCTCGAAGGCTTGCCGAAGGTGCGCGCATCCTGACGGACCGCAAGGGCGAATGGGCAGGCTGGTCGCCGACCTGGATGCTTGGCCGCCGCATCTGGGGAAAACGCCTCGGCATCGTCGGCATGGGCCGCATCGGCACGGCCGTCGCACGGCGCGCCAAGGCCTTCGGCCTCTCCATCCACTACCACAACCGCCATCGCGTGCGCCCGGATACGGAAGACGCGTTGGAAGCGACCTATTGGGACAGCCTCGACCAGATGCTCGCCCGCGTCGACATCGTCTCGGTCAACTGCCCCTCGACGCCCGCGACCTTCCATCTGCTTTCGGCCCGCAGGCTGGAGCTGATGCAGCCGACGAGCTATATCGTCAACACCGCGCGCGGCGGCATCATCGACGAGACGGCGCTGATCAAATGCCTGCGCGAAGGCAAGATCGCCGGCGCCGGCCTCGACGTGTTCGAAAACGAACCGGCAGTCAATCCGAAGCTCCTGAAGCTCGCCAGCGAAGGCAAGGTCGTGCTTTTGCCGCATATGAGTTCGGCGACGCTCGAAGGCCGCATCGACATGGGCGAGAAGGTCGTGATCAACATCCGCACCTTCTTCGACGGCCACCGCCCGCCGGATCGGGTGCTGCCGGGGCGGGTTTAAGTCGGACACCCCCCTCTGCCCTGCCGGGCATCTCCCCCTCAAGGGGGGAGATCGGATGGAGCGACGTCTCGCCCTTTACAGAGGCTACTGCTTGAGGAGTGTCTCCGCCGCTTGCTGATCTCCCCCCTTGAGGGGGAGATGGCCGGCAGGCCAGAGGGGGGAGCGGCGTTCTCCGACTATGATGCCTTCCGGCGCTTGTATTTCAGCGTCTCGAACCGTGCAGCAAGCCCGTCATAGAGCATCAGGCGGCCGACCAGGGGCTCTCCGGCGCCGGTGACGAGCTTGATCACCTCCATCGCCATCAGCGTGCCGACGACGCCTGTCAGCGCGCCGACGATGCCGGCCTCGGCGCAGGCGGGCACGACGCCCGGGGGCGGGGCCGAGGGGAAGAGGTCGCGGTAGCCGGGGTTGAGGGTGCCGTCCGGGCCGGCCTCATAGGGTTTCAATACGGTCAGCGAGCCATCGAACCGGCCGACAGCGCCGGTGACGAGGGGGATGCGCGCGGCCTCCGCGGCGTCCGCCGCAGCGTAACGCGTGTCGAAATTATCCGAGCCGTCGACGAGCATATCGTAACCGGCGAGCAACGAAGCGGCATTGTCCGCGCTCAGGCGCTGCGCGATGCCGGAGAAGCGCACATGCGGGTTGAGGCGGGCGACGGCGGCTTCGGCGCTGGCGATCTTCGGCGTGCCGAGGCCGGCCGTGTCGTGGATCACCTGGCGCTGGAGATTGGAGAGCGAGACCGTGTCGTCGTCCAGCACGCCGATATGGCCGATGCCGGCGGCGGAGAGGTACTGGATGACCGGCGCGCCGAGGCCGCCGGCGCCGATGATCAGCACACTGGCCTGCTTGAGCTTCTGCTGACCCGCGCCGCCGACTTCGGCCAGCACGATGTGGCGGCGGTAGCGGTCGATCTCTTCAGGGCTGAGTGGATCGGTCATGTCACGATGCCTCCGTTCGAGACGGTGAGAAACTGGGCGCGGTCGCCGAGCGCGTCGAACATCGCACGGTCGGTGCCGGTCATGAAAGACTGGCCGCCGAGCGCATCGACGCGGTCGAAGAGGGCTGCGCGGCGGCCCTCGTCGAGATGGGCGGCGATTTCATCCAGCAGCAGCACCGGTGCATGGCCGGTCATGCTGGCGACGAGGCCGGCATGGGCGAGGATGAGGCCGACGAGCAGCGCCTTCTGCTCGCCCGTCGAGCAGCGCTCGGCTTCCATGTCCTTCTCGCGGTGGCGGATCAAAAGATCGGCGCGGTGCGGGCCGTCCAGCGTGCGGCCGGCGGCGGCGTCGCGGTAGCGGCCGTCCCGCAGCATGCCGAGATAGATGTCTTCGATCTCGTAGGCAGGGCGCTGCCATTCCTCATCGAGGAAGCCGGAAAGCCGCATGGTGGCGGACGGGAACGGACCATCATCGCGCGCGGCCTCGACGAGGCCGGAAATCAGGCCGACGAGCTCGTGGCGGGCATGGGCCATGGCGATACCGAGTTCGGCCATCTGCTTTTCCAGCGCCGTCAGCCAGGCGGAATCCTGCCGCGGCTCGGAGAGCAGCCGGTTGCGGCCGCGCATGGCCTTTTCGAAATCCGCCGCGCGGCGGCCATGTTCGGGGTCGAGCGACAGCACCAGCCGGTCGAGGAAGCGGCGGCGATCGGCGGAGGGGCCGGTGAAGAGACCGTCCATAGCGGGCGCCAGCCAGAGCACGCGCAGGTGATCGAGCAACTCGTCGACGGTTCGGGCCGGCGTGCCGTTCAGCCGCAGCTTTCGCGCCTGGCCTTCGTCGCCGCCTTCCGTGCCGGTGCCGATATCCACCTCGTCCAGCATGCCGTCGAGCGTCGCGAAGACGGAGAAGCCGCCCTCCGCCCCCGCGCGCACGACATCGCCATAGGCGGCCCGACGCAGGCCCCGGCCTGGGGAGAGGAAGGAGACCGCCTCCATGAGGTTGGTCTTGCCCGCCCCATTCTGGCCCGTCAGCACGACATGCCGGCCGTCGAGCGCCAGCGACAGGCCCGCATAGTTGCGGAAGTCCGTGAGCTTGAGGCGGGAGAGGGAAACCTTGTGCGGCATGGGGTGAGAGCTAGAGCATTTTTTGCGCGAGTGGAATCACTTGGAGCCGCATAAATGCGGCAACAACAGAAAGATCGAGCGTCGATCATCGGCTCGCCCCCTAGATAGGGTTTTGCCGGACCGATGCAAAGGACTGCGCACACGATGGCGTGAGGGCGGTTGCCTGCGCGGGCGCAAGGGGGTAATCGAAAAGCCCGCCCATGCGTTGCATCCTCCCCTCCCAGCCCCCGCAGGTTTTCGCCTTGTCCTCTTCCGCACGTCCCGTCTTCGATCGCCGGTTTTCCGCCTTCCTCTTCGACATGGATGGCACGATCATCAATTCCATTCCGGCGACAGAACGGGTGTGGACCCGGTGGGCGCTGAAACATGGCCTCGACGTCGCCACCTTCCTGCCGACCATGCACGGCGTGCGCGGCATCGACACGATCACCCGCCTCGGCCTGCCCGGCGTCGATCCCTTCGCAGAAGCCAAGGAGGTCGAGCGCGAGGAGATGGAGGACGTCGAGGGCGTCATCCCGATCCCCGGCGCGATCGCCTTCCTGACCTCGCTGCCGGCCGGTCGCTGGGGTATCGTCACCTCCGCACCCGTGGCGCTCGCCCGCCGCCGTCTTGCGGCCGCAGGTATCCCGCTGCCCGAGGTGATCGTGACGGCGGACGACGTGACGAAGGGCAAGCCTGCACCGGATGGCTACCGGCTGGGCGCCGAGCGCCTCGGCGTCGACCCGGCCGATTGCCTGGTCTTCGAAGACGTGCCCGCGGGCATTCTTGCCGGTGAGAGCGCCGGCGCCAGTGTCGCGGTCATCACCGCGACGCACCATCACCCGATCGAAACGAGCCATCCTTTGCTGAACAGCTATGAGGGCGTCGCCGCCCGGCAGGATGGCGACGGCAAGCTGATGCTGGTCCGCACCGCGGACTGACGGCTTCTCAGGCCGCCGGTTTCGCCAGGATGCCGCCAAGCACCGTATCGACGACGGTCTCGACCTCCGCTTCGGAGACATCCAGCCGCTCGGTCAAGAGCCGGCCCCAGGCGAAGCTCGACAGGATTTCCGTGACGAGTTCGGCTTTGACGTCCGGGCGGACCTCGCCCCGCTTCTGCGCCGCCTCGACGATCCTGCCGCTCTGGCAGCGGCGGTCCGCCATATAGGCGGAGAGGGCGGCAAGCGCTGCCGGCTCCTCCTGCGCTCTTGCCACCACGCAGCGGAAGACTTCGCCGCTCGTGCCGTCCCGCCAGGTCTTCAGAATGCCGGAGAGATAGGCGCGCAGGTCGTCGCGGATATTGCCCCGGTCGGGGAAGATGAAGTTGATCCGCTTGTGGCTGTGGTAGACGTCGAGCAGCAGGGCCGCCTGCGACGGCCACCAGCGATAGATCGTCGGCTTGCCGGCGCGCGCACGCCGCGCCACCGCCTCGATGGAGAAGCCGGCGAGCCCGTTTTCCAGCAGCACCGCCTCCGCCGCCGAAAGGATCGCCTCCTGGCTCGCGGGATTGCGCGTGGCGCCGATCGAGCGGCGGGCGGGCTTCAACTCTGCCTCGGTCATCTGCCTTTTCCTTTTTTCAGTCTTCTAGCATGAAAGGTACTTGAACGGAACGTTTCGTTTCTATATAAACGAAACGTTCCGTTCTATAAAGGCTCCGCCCAATGACCACGCCCACCCGCAAACTCTCGAAACTGCATTTCGCGCTCGCCATGCTGGTCCCCGTCTATCCGCTGATTACGACGATCCTCTACATCGTGCTGCCGCTCACCGAAGGCTGGACGATCTGGCAGCGCACGGCGGTCATCGCGCCGATCATGGTGTTCGCCATCGTCTTCTTCGTCTCGCCCTTCGTGCAGAAGCGGTTTTCGAACTTCATCCTGCGCGCCGCATGAAAAAAGCCGGGGCGTTTCCACCCCGGCTTTTCACAGATTTAGTCCCCTTCCGCGTCATCCTTATCTGTGCGTGCCGCCTGATTTGTTATGATGGAGCGGTGGGCAGCGTACCATTGTCATCCCAGGTCTTCAGAAGACCGTGTCCGAGCACGGTCCGCTGCCCCTTGTCGCGTTTTCACCCGAACAGTTGACC
>NZ_DASYHH010000027.1:0-786457 GCF_035998705.1 Shinella sp.
GGTACATTCTATTTCCAAGTGCGACATGCCAGTAATTTCAACGGCTTCGCCCTGGAGATTTTTGGATGTCTCGATGCTATTTACAGCTCACCCTCGCCGATCGTCGCCGCCTCCATCAGTTGGTCGAACGAAGTGTTCCGATCAACGAGATGGCGCGTCAGCTCGGCCGTCATCGCTCGACCATCTATCGGGAGATCAAGCGCAATACGTTTAGGGATCGCGCGCTCCCAGACTATGACGGCTACTATGGCACTGTTGCCAACGACATCGCCAAGGAACGGCGACGGCGCTTGAGAAAGCTGCGGCGTCATCCGCATCTGCGTCGTATGGTCATCGAAAAGCTGGAGGCCTACTGGTCACCAGAGCAGATTGCCGGCCGACTTCTGGCCGATGGGATCAGCCTGGTCCGGATCTGCAAGGAAACGATTTACCGCTTCATCTATGGCAAGGAGGATTACGGGCTTGGCCTTTATCGCTATCTGCCCGAGGCACGCCGCAAACGCCGTGCGCGTGGATCGAGGAAGCCACGCAACAGCGTGTTTCCGGCCAGTCACAGGATATCGCAACGGCCTGATTTTGTTGGCGATCGATCGGTGTTTGGACACTGGGAAGGCGATCTTTTGATCTTCGAACGTGAGCTCGGCCATGCCAATGTCACCTCTCTCGTTGAACGCAAGAGCCGCTATACCGTGATGATCAAGAACCCCACCCGGCACTCGCGACCGATCATGGACAAGATCATCAAAACATTCTCCCCCTTACCATCCCGCGCACGTCAGAGCTTCACCTTTGACCGCGGCACGGAGTTTGCCGGCTTCCGAGCTCTGGAAGACGGCATCGGTGCCCGCAGCTGGTTCTGCGACCCCAGCGCACCATGGCAAAAAGGTGCCGTGGAAAACGCCAACAAGCGCATTCGCCGCTTCATGCCAGGTGACACGGATCTGGCAGCCGTATCACAGCGCGATCTCACCCAACTCGCCCGCCACCTGAATGATCAGCCGCGAAGGTGCCTCGGATACAGGACACCGGCCGAGGTGTTTCTCGCGCATTTGCAGGAAGGCGGTTGATCCCCTACCTTGCAAAGTGGCCATGATGCACTTGGGTTAGCTTCTCCAAAAAACCGCCCCGGCGTCATGCCGGGACGAACCGGTAGGCCTGCCCGGCGGGCTCGGCGAATCCGACACCCGGATAGGTCCAGTGATAGCCGAGCATCTTCACTTTTTCCGAGGACGCGCGGTCGAGCAGCATCTGTCGGCTCTTCAACGCGATTTCGGGCTCGGTGTCGAAACCGAAATGCCAGTCCGGCCGCTCGAAGAAGATCGTGTCGCTGGTGCAGGCATCGCCCGTTACCAGCAGGTTCCCGTCGCCCGCTATCTCCACCGACATATGTCCGGGCGTATGGCCCGGCGTCGACACCATGGCCATGCCCGTCACGATTTCGTCGCCCGGCTTCACCCGCGTCAAGCGATCTTCGACGGCGGAAAGGTCGCGTTTCGCGCCCGTCGCGAAACCGTGCAGCGCCGCGGGCTGGCTGGCCTCGAAATCCTCGGCCATCCAGAAGGCCCATTCCGCCTCGCTGACATAATAGTGTGCGTTCGGATAAAGCACCTTGCCATCGGCCGTCGTCGTCGCGCCCGAATGGTCGGGATGCACATGGGTGAACACGACCTTGGTGATGTGCTCCGGCAGCACGCCCAGCATTTTCAGGTTCTCCGCCAGTCGTCCCGCGCTCGGCTGGAAATTGGTCCCGGAGCCGTTGTCGATCAGGATGAGGTCCTGCCCGTGCCGGATCAGCGGAATATTCGCCTGCACCGCGGCCCCCTTCGCGTCACCGCCGAGCCGCTTCAGGAAATCGGCGCGCTCCTCGGCGGATGCATCCGGCAGAAGGACCTCCGGCGGCAGCATGATGAAACCGTCGCTGACGACCGCTATGTCGAACGCGCCATGGGAGAACGTATGGACCGGGGCGGCAAGGACATTCCGCGGCAAGGCAAACGAAGCGGCGGCGGCGACCGCTCCAACGAGCATCTGTCTGCGGGTGGCGGGAATATTTTCAATCTCGAAGGCGGGCATCGCAAATCTCCTTTGAAAAACCAGTCCGTCAGCCCCTTTGCCGCATCACACCGAGATGCCGTAGCGCTGTGCCGCGTGTTTCAGCGACAGATGCGGGCCTAGCGCGTGGCGCGCCGCTTCCAAAGCCTGCCAGAGCCCGTCGTCGGCGAGCGACGGGATGGTGATGAGTTCTCCGCGGTCGAAACCCGCGAGCGCGGCATCCACCATCTCTTCCGCCTCCATGATCATGTCGGCGGGGATGACGTTAATGTCGATGCCGGCGCGCTCGAAGATTTCCGTGCGTGTGAAGCCGGGCAGCACCGCCTGGATTTGGGTGCCCTGCCCCTTCAGTTCCTCGGCCATCGCCTGGGTGAAGGCGAGCACGAAAGCCTTGCTCGCGACATAGGTTGCGTTGAACCGCTCGGGCATCAGCGCCACGACCGAGGCTATATTGATGACCGCCCCCTCGCCGCGCGCCGCAAAGGCCTTCGCCGCCTCGGCCGTCAGGGCATGCAGTACATCGACGTTGAGATGAACCATCGCGGCGAGGCCCGCGGCATCGGATTGCAGCACCGGGCCTTTCGGACCGCTGCCCGCACAGTTGACGAGCATGGTGATCCGGTTGTCCTCCCGCAGTTTCGCGAGCACCGGCTCCAGCCCCTCGCGAGCGGAAAGGTCGGCCGGGAGCGGCGTCACCTGGACACCGTGGCTTGCGGCAAGGCGCGCCGCCTGTTCCTCGAGACGGCCGCGGTCTCGGGCGACGGTCAACAGGTCGAAGCCGCGCCCGGCGAGGCGGTCGGCATAGATGGCGCCGATCCCCGAGGAGGCTCCGGTCACCATTGCGATTTTCCTTGGCATTCGCGTTCCCCTCTTCCTCGTATCGTTGAAAAGCGCACGCCGAACCGATGCAGGACGGCGCGCGCGGCAGTCCCGAGCCTAGCTCTTGATGAATGCCAGCAGATCGGGATTGATGATCTCCGGATGGGTCGTGCACATGCCGTGCGGCAGGTCCTTGTAGGTCTTGAGCGTGCTGTTCTTCAGCAGTTTCGCCGAGAGCGGCGCGGAGTCGGCAATCGGCACGATCTGGTCGTCCTCGCCGTGCATGACGAGCACGGGCAGGTCAATCGCCTTGAGGTCCTCCGTGAAATCCGTCTCGGAGAACGCCTTGATGCAATCGTAATGGGCCTTGGCGCCGCCCATCATGCCCTGCCGCCACCAATTGTTGATGACGCCCTCGGATGCTTTCGCGCCGGGCCGGTTGAAGCCGTAGAACGGGCCGGAGGGTACATCCAGGAAGAACTGGGCGCGGTTGGCGACGAGTGCGGCGCGAAAACCGTCGAAAACCTCGATCGGCAGGCCACCCGGATTCGTCTCGGACTTGACCATGATCGGCGGCACCGCGCCGATGATGACCGCCTTGGCGACGCGTCCCTTCCTGGCGCGGGCGACATAGTGCACGACCTCGCCGCCGCCCGTCGAATGGCCGACATGGATGGCGTCCTTGAGGTCGAGCGCATCGGTCAGCGCCGCGACATCGGCGGCATAGGTGTCCATCTCGTTGCCGGTCCAGGTCTGGCTGGAGCGGCCGTGGCCGCGGCGGTCATGCGCGATGACGCGGTAGCCGTTTTCGAGGAAGAACATCATCTGGTTGTCCCAGTCGTCGGCCGAAAGCGGCCAGCCGTGGTGGAAGACCACGGGCTGCGCGTCCTTCGGACCCCAGTCCTTGTAGTAGATTTCGGTATCGTCGGCGGTCTTGATGAAAGGCATGGCGGTGTCCTTCGTTTCGTCCTGATTGTTGTTCGATGTCTGCGCGTCGGCATATGTCGGAAGTGCGAGCGCCGCGATGCTGGCGGCGGCTCCAAGAAGAAGGTCGCGGCGCGTGGCTTCGACCGGGAAGGCGGTGGCCCGTTCATTCATGGCTTCCCTCCTGTGCGGACTTTGCCCGCGTCTCGTTGACGGAAATCAAGATGACGCAGGCGAAGCCGCTACACGAGTTAAGCGTCGTAAATCGATGCAAAGGCGACGTGCAGAAAGGCCAGTCTAGCGCCGTTCCCGGGCTCCGGAAAGCGTCTGAATGTCATGGCGCAGAACGCATCTCGCCGACCAGATGGATCAGCGCACGCGCCGCGTGGAGCGGCGACGCCTCGCTGTCGCCGAGGATCAGCAACCCGGCGCCGGCACCTTCCGGCGCAACCAGAGAATATCTGCCGGGAACGAGCGCCACCGGCTTTCCCGCGGAAAGGAACGCGCGCACGAAAGTGGCGACCACGCGGTCCTCATCCGCCCAGATCTGGCCCGAAAAGCCGATGCAGAAGGCCGCATCGAAGTCTTCCACGACGATCTGGTCGAGGCTTAGCGTATCGGCGAGTTCGTCGCGGGCGTTCCTGTCCGCCTTGAACCGCTCCACCGCGGGGCTTTCGTCCGGCGTCGCCCGCAGGGTCGCAAGGAGCGGCGGACCACCGAGCGGCGTTGCGATGGCGACCTCGACGCCCATGTCCCTGAAAGCGTAGTAGGCGGGTGCGATCCACGGCAGGCCGTCATCCGGCCGCTCTGCCTCATCCTCGACGATCAGGATCACGAAGCGAGGGATGAAGGCCATTTCTGTCATTCCACTCTCCCATTCTCGCCGCATCATCGCGATTTCGCGGCGGGGAACGAGTTGAGAGTTGTAAATCCGTGCAAATCCGCTCAGCCGCCGATGCCGGCATCGAGCGCGCGCCGATCCCGGTCGATACGGCGCGACCAGGCGAGCGCGCCGTCCTCTTCGGCCGCCGCCGCTGCGAGATCGAGGTTTTCCGTCGCACCGGCAAGTGCGCCCTCTCCCCCCGCGGCAAGCACAACACGCGCCCGCACCCGATGGAGTTCCGGCAGGCACCAGCGCTCGCCGGACAGGCGGCAATGATCGAGGGCTGCTTCTACCATCCGGGCAGCTTCCGCATGCCGCGCCTGTTCGCTCAAGGCCAGGGCGGCGACAGATTGGAAATAGGCCTGGAACAGCGTGAAACCCGCCCCTTCGAGGGTCGCCATCGCGGGGCGGAGCTGCCGGATGCTCTCCTCCGCCTGCCCTGCCCGCAACAACCGTTCCGCCTCGAAACAATCGGCATAGGCGTGCCACACATCCAGAGATAGTGCCTTGGTGTGTTCCCGCAACGACGCGATATAGCCCGCCGCGAGATCGTCCCGCCCCGACAGCAGCGCCAGCGGGCACGCCGCTTCCGCCAGCACGTTGGAAAGCGAGAGCGTGTGCCGGATTTCGCTGGCATAATCCACGGTCTCCTGCACTTCCAGCAGCGCGCCCTCCTCGTCTCCCAGCAGCCACATCGCCCGGGCGAGGATGATGCGCGCGGTGACGCGCTGGTCGAACTGGAAGCGGATGGAATGCTGCCCGGCCGGCAGGCTGGTATAGTCGCGCAGCATCTGCCGAAGTTCGTCGTGGGATTCCTGGTGACGACCCAGCCAATGGAGCGTGGCACCGCGCATGCGCTTGCCGATGATGACATCCATCGGATCCGCGGAGGAGCAGGCGAGCACACCGAATTTCTCGGCAAACGCCATGCCGAGCCGTGGTTCGCCGCGGTTGATGGCATCGACCCACAGCGCCCAGATCGCCCGCAACTGATGGTCCGCGTCGCCGATCTCCTCGGCGATCCTCAGCGTCGTCGACCAGGCCGCGATCCCGTGTTCGGGCGCGTCCGTCGATCGCATCTGCGGCCAGCCGAGTGCGGCATAGAGCTTCATGCGGCTGCGCTCGTCGAGGCCGGGCCGCTCTTCGAGATAGGCGATCGCCCGCGTGACGGCGACAAGGCATTCGTCGAGCAGCGACAGGCGGAAGAACAGCGGCAGGCTCGCCACCGTCAGCCGCACGCCGAGCAGCGGATCACCGGTCGGCGAAAAGGCCCAGTCGAGCGCAGCGCGAAGGTTTGCCATCTGCGACGAAAAATCCTTCGACCATTCCGCCATTGCGGTCGAATACAGTTCCTGCTCGGCGCGCTCCAAAACTGCCTGGAGATAGGCCGCAAGCCGCGCCATCGCAGCGTCCGTCCCGTTGCCTGCCGCGAGCTTCTCGGCGGCATAGATGCGCGTCGTATCGAGCAGGCGGTAGCGCGTGCCGATCGTATGCGTATCGGCGGCAACGAGCGATTTCGCGACGAGCGACGCCAGATCGTCTTCCGCCTCCGCGCCCGAAAGCACGGCCATGCCGGCATCGCCGCTGAACCAGCCGCGCAGGACCGAGAGTTCCGTCAGCGCCGTCTTTTCCTGCGCCGACAGGATGGTGTAGCTCCAGTCGAGCGTGGCCCGCAACGTCTGGTGCCGGGGCAGTGCAGTGCGCCGGCCGCGCGTCAGCACGCGAAAACAATCGGACAGGGACGACGCGAGACCCGGAATGCTGATCGTCTCCAGCCGCCCGGCCGCAAGCTCGATCGCCAGCGCGATGCCGTCGAGCCGCGCGCAGATATCGACGACGTGAGGGGCGTCCGCTTCGGACAATTCGTAGCTGCCGAGGCAGGCATCGGCGCGCTCGACGAACAATTGCACCGCCGGTGACATCATCGCTTCCCGGGCGCGGCTTGCCGTCGAGGGCAGTTCAAGCGGCGGCAGCCGGTGCACGCGTTCGCCATCCGCCCGCAACGGCTCGCGGCTCGTCGCCAGGATGCGAGTGGCCGGCGCGCCGCGCAAAATGGCCTCGGCAAGCGCGGCGGCGCCGTCGACCACCTGCTCGCAGCTGTCGAGCACCAGCAGGATGTCGCGCTCGGCGAGATGGCGGGCGATGTCACCCAGAAGATCGTCCGTTCGCGAGAGTATCCCAAGCGCAGAGGCGATCGAGGTCTCGACCAAGGCGGACTGCGCAACCTCGGAAAGATCGATCCACACAACCTCCGCCGCCAGCCCCTCGCCCGCCGCCAACGCCCGGGCGACGGTGGATTTGCCGATGCCGCCCGGCCCGACGATCGTCAGCAGCCGGGAGCGCACAAGCTGCGATGCGATCAGCGCGATCGACTGCTCGCGACCGAAGATGCGGGGTGAGGCAGGGAGGTGCGCCGGCACCAGCGAGGGTTGAGAGGCGGGCGGTGCCAGGTCGGCGATGAACGTATAGCCCCGCCCCGGCACGTTCGTGATGAACTTCGGCTCTTTCTGGGTATCGTCAAGCGCCTTGCGGAGCGCAGAGATATGCACCCGAAGATTGGCTTCCTCGACAAAGGTGTTCGGCCAGACATGCCGGACGATCTCCGCATTGGTCTTGAGTTCACCCGGATGCGAGGCGAGGAAGATGAGAATATCGGCGGCGCGGCTGCCGAGCGGCACAAGCTTTCCGTCGCGCAGCAGCGCCCGCCGGCCCGGCGCGATCGTGAACGGTCCGAATTGCATGTCGCTCACGGCATTGATCACGTCCCACCATCCGTCTCTATACCGGGAACACGCTGCCAGGCCGCCGCTTGCGGCATGGCGTCGAATGCGGAACTTGAGCGAAGGCCGCCAAAAACGCAAGCCGGTTGCAACCGCCTTCGCGTCGGCCTCTCATGGTGGTGCTCGTCTCCCCTGCACCGCCCGCCAGCGCGGCTTAGATTTCTTTGTTTTCACGCAATTCCGGACGCAAGACCGCTTCGCACTTTTGCTGGAATTGCTCTAGCGCCAGAAGCGCTTGGTGTCGATGAGCGCGTCATGCGCATCCGCCGCCGCCTTGATCACGGCCTGCCTGTTCTTGATGGCATTGGAGGGGAAGGCCGCCGCCGCATCGCCATCGAAACCGAGCCGTGCCAGCACCTCCGACATCGCGGCCGCGTCGTTCAGCGTGCCGAGCTGGTCTTGAAGCCTTTCCAGCGCAACGAGGAAACGGCCATGGCGGCGCTTCTGGCGCTTGCGGTCGAACAGCGCGGCGAAAAACTCGGTGGCATACCGCAATTTCTTGGCGTCCTTGCGCACCTCGTGGCGGGCATCGTCGTCGAGATCGACGAGATCGCGGCCGCCCTTCTTGACCTTCCGGCGCAGCCTGTCGAGCGCGCCGGCCGCAAAATCGCCGACTGGCCGCTCGCGGATTTCGCGCGTGCGGGCAAGGGTGAGCCAGTCGCCGCAGGCAAGCCAGCAGGAAAAATCCAGCATCAGCTTTCGCGCGCGCTCGGAGGCGAGCGCTTGGGTCGCCTCGTCGAAGGCACTTTGGCGAGCTTGCGCCATATTTTCGCTGAGCGCGTCATCCTTGCAGCGGGCAATCAGCACGTCGATATCCCGCACCTCGCCGAGAATGCCTGCGAGCCTTTTCAGCTCGTCCTTTAAATGCGGAAAAGCCGGGTCCTCCAGCACCGCCTTGAACACCGACAGCGCCGAGCGCAGCCGGCGCAGCGCGATACGCGCCTGGTGCACGGCCTCTTCGCCGCGGATATCGAGCAGCATCTCGTTCAAGCGGAATTGCCGCAGACACGCGTCGGCAATCAACCGGAAGATGCCGGGAACGGTCATATCGACGGTGAGCGCAATGGTCTGAGACTTGACGGCACGCGCGGCCGGGGCGAGCAGCCGGTAGCCGCGCTCAGCCTTGCTGAGCACACCCAGCCTAACAGGTGCGACGGCATCGAGCTTGCGGGCAAAGGAAAACAGCGCGGCCGGCGTGCCTTCCACCAGTTCCAGCTCGATTTCGCTGAGCGGCGTGCGGCGGTCGCCGGCGATGATATCGCCGCGATCCAGCGCCACCTCTATCCGGGCATCCTCCCACTCCACCGACCAGCGGCGCCGTTCGATGGCGACCTCGAAGGCCGGCTCCAGCGCATCGATGCGCCGGCCGAGGAAGGCGCGGATCGGCGTCGTGTCGTCGAGCACGGGTTCGTCGCCCTCGACCTTCCGCTCCCATTTCGGGCGGGCGAAGAGGCTGGCCGCACTGGCGCCCACCGCCTTGACGATCTGAATGCGCCCCTCGGCATCGTTGCGGATGCGCAGGGAAAAGCCGGCGGCGCGCAGGTCCTCGCCCGGCGTGTCGAAATAGACGGCGCGCCGCTCGATCACCGACGGTTCGCCGGGCAGAAGCCCGGATGCCAGAAAATCATCCGCCGCGTCGGACGCAAGATCGAGCTTCAGTTCGATTTCCTGTCCCAAATGCCGTTCTCCAGCTAAACCGGCCGACGCAAGAGCTACCGCACCCGTGGACAAGATCAACCCGGAAGCCATGTTAGACAAGAGGCGCCGCGGTCCAAGCCCCGGCGCCTCCTCATAAAATCACTCGGCGGGAACCGGGCTGAAGCTGCCCGAGCCCATCGACTGGTCGCGCGTTTCCCTGCGAACGGACGCACGGGCCAGCACGCTCTGCCGGTTGACCGACTTGCGCTCGGCATCGATGCGGCGGATCAGGATTTCCGCACGCTCGATGGAGCCGAGCAGAGCAAGGATCGTGCCGCGTTCGGCGGCACCCGCATTCGGACCGAGCGAGAGGGTGCGCGCGCGCAGTTCCTCGACGTCCGGATGGTTGGCATGGCCTGCCGGCATCTGCGGATCGGCCAGGCCGTAATCCGGCATGATGCTGCGCAGCGTCGCATCGAGCTTGTTGAGCCCGGCGTCGACGATCGGCCGGGCTTCGGCGCCGAACTTTTCCCGTTTCACGCGGCGGGCGACCTGGTGCATCGATTCCGTCAGCGCGGCGGTAAAGTCGGCCTCCTCGATCAGGCTGGCGATAAGGTCGAGCTGGTCGTAGGGCAGGTCTTCCTTCATCAGGTTCGACGTGTAGAGGCGGATGTCGCGGCTGAGGATATCGGTCGCAAGATAGTGCTCGCCCGGATCGGACGGCGCCTTCTTGTCGCCGCGGGCGATGTTGAGGAACATGGCACCGGCCTGGAGGTGGCGCGCGGTTTCCTTCTGGATCGCCGGCACGGCCTGGGCGAAGTCGTTGGCGAGCTTGCGGTCGAGGAAGCGCGGGGTCGAATAATCCTCGATGTCCTCCTCGTCGGTGCGGCCGACGCGCGACAGCACGCGCTCGAACACGCCGATGAAGGGGAAGAGGAGAAGCGTGTTGAAGATGTTGAAGAAGGTCGAGTAGAGGCCGACGGCGACAGGCACGAGCGGGAAGGTTTCCTTGCCGTCGACCAGCACCGGCACGGCCGGGTCGCCGCCGAACCACTGCATGGCCCATTCCAGGATGCCGATGGAGGCGAAGAACAGGGGAACGGTGATGCAGACGCCGATAATGTTGAAGGAAATGTGGGCGTAGGCGGCCCGCTTGGCGTTCTTGGAGAGATTGAGCGAAGCCATCCACGAGGTGATCGTGGTGCCGAGGTCGGCGCCGAGCGAGAAGGCGACGGCGGTCGTCCAGTCGAGGATACCGGCAGCACCAAGGCCCATGACGATACCGATCGTCGCGGAGGACGAGTGGATCATGGCGGTCACGCCGGCGGCGATCAGCACGCACTTGACGAGGTTGAAGTAGGAGTCGGCCTTCAGCGTCTGCAGAAGTTCCATGACCTCGGGCAGGTTGCGCAGCGGACGCAGGCCGCCGGTCATCAGGTTGAGGCCGTAGAAGATCAGCGCGAAACCCATGCAGGCGAGCGCGATGTTGCGCACCTTCTCGTTCTTCGCGAAGCAATAGACCAGCGCGAAGACGCCGCCGAGGATGAGGCCGAGCGGCCCGAGCGGCAGGGCGATCAGGCCGTTGCCGAGCGTCGTGCCGATATTGGCACCCATGATGACGCTGATGGCGGGTCTCAACCCTACCACCCCGGCATTCACGAGGCCGACGACCATGACGGTCATTGCGGTCGACGACTGGATGACGCCGGTAATGAAGGTGCCGGCGAGCACGCCCTTGACCGGGGTGCCGGCGGCTTTGGCGAGGAATTCGCGCATTTTATTAACGGAGAGGGCCTGAATGCCGTTGGCCATGAATTCCAGGCCGAGCATGAAGATGCCCAACCCGCCGATGACCGGCACCAGAACGTCCTTGAAGATATCGATTTCCATGGGAATACTCGTTTCTATTGGAGCAAATACGGCGTGCCGGAGCCTAGTTGTGCACGGAGCCCAGTTTCGCTCCTTGCAGACTGCCGGGTGCGGAAACGCGCTAAAGGTCAAGACGTCAAATTATCGTCGGCGTATTCGACATTTCTTTACTAGTAACCTTGCTTGACGCGCGGATGACAATATTGGCGGCATTGGGAAATCTCCGTCACAATTGCCGAAAAACCCGCTGTCATCTCGGTGAAATGTCGGTGTGATCCAAAACCACGCAGCAAGAGCGACCCTGCTCCCACGCGACGATGGAGAACCCGATGAACGACGCGACACAGCCGAAAGCCCTCGATACCCGAACCGCCATCGTCACCGGCTCCACGAGCGGCATCGGCCTCGCCATCGCCCGCCGCTTTGCCGCGGCCGGCGCCAATGTCGTCATCAACGGGCTCGGCGATGCGGGCGCCATCGAGGCGGAACGCGCGGCGGTCGAAGCGGACTTCGGTGTGCGCTGCGTCTATTCCCCGGCCAATATGCTTTCCGGTGCCGAAATTGCCGAAATGGTCGCGCTGGCGCTGGAAACCTTCGGCAGCTGCGACATCCTCGTCAACAATGCGGGCATCCAGCATGTCGCCCCCATCGAGGACTTTCCGGACGACAAGTGGCAGGCGATCATCCAGATCAACCTGATCGCCGCCTTCCACTCGATCAAGGCAGCGCTTCCGGCAATGAAAGAGCGCGGCTACGGCCGCATCATCAACATCGCCTCCGCCCATGCGCTCGTCGCCTCGCCCTACAAATCGGCCTATGTCGCGGCCAAACACGGCATTGCCGGCCTCACCAAGACCGTGGCGCTCGAAGCCGCCACCAACGGCGTCACCGTCAATGCCATCTGCCCTGGCTACGTCTGGACCCCGCTCGTCGAAAAGCAGATCCCCGACACGATGGCGGCGCGCGGGCTGACCAAGGAGCAGGTCATCCATGACGTGCTACTCGAAGCGCAGCCGACGAAGGAGTTCGTCACCGTCGAACAGGTTGCCGGCCTTGCATTGTTCCTGACGAGCGCCGAGGCCGCCTCGATGACCGGCGCGATCCTCTCCCTCGACGGCGGTTGGACGGCGCACTGACCGCGCCGTGGCGCATTTCTAACGATCAGGGATGAAAAGATGAAAGCCGAAGACGTTCGCAACGCCTATGCCATGCCGCTGACCAACCCGGCCTATCCGCCGGGGCCGTACCGGTTCATCGACCGGGAATATGTCATTATCAGCTACCGCACGGACCCCGAAGCGCTGCGCGCGGTCGTGCCGGAGCCGCTGGAAATCGTCGATCCCATCGTCAAGTACGAGTTCATCAAGATGCCGGACTCGACCGGCTTCGGCGACTATACGGAATCCGGACAGGTGATCCCCGTCCGCTTCGACGGCGAAGAAGGCGTCTATGTGCACGCGATGTATCTCGACGACGATGCGCCGATTGCCGGCGGACGCGAGATCTGGGGTTTTCCGAAGAAACTCGCCTTTCCGAAACTCGTGCATGAGGGCGAGGTGATCGTCGGCACGCTGCATTACGGCTCCGTGCTCTGCGCCAGCGCGTCCATGGGTTACAAACATCGCTCGGTGGATGCCGGCGAGATCATCCATGCACTTGCCAAGCCGAATTTCCTCGTCAAGATCATCCCGCATGTCGACGCGACCCCACGCATCTGCGAACTGGTGCGCTATCATCTCGAAGACATCACCGTGAAGGGTGCATGGACCGGCCCGGCCGACCTGCAACTCTTCCGCCACGTCATTGCCGATGTCGCCCGCCTGCCGGTGCTGGAGATCGTCTCGGCCGTGCATTTTGTCGCCGACCTCACGCTGGGGCTTGGCGAAGTGGTGCATGATTACATGGGCGAACCGGAGTGAAGGACAGGATCATGGACGAACAGGTCAGGTTGCAGCCCAAGCGCAAATCCGAAACGCCGGATATCGCCGACATCGTCGGCGGCTATCCAGCGGTCGGCCTCGTCTTCCAGGGCGGCGGCGCGCTCGGTGCCTACCAGGCTGGCGTGTTCCAGGCGCTCGACGAGGCCGGCATCGAGGCGAATTGGCTCTCCGGTGTGTCGATCGGCGCCGTGAATGCCGCGATCATCGCCGGCAACACCAAGGGCAACCGGCTCGACCGGCTGCGCGATTTCTGGGAGACGATCTCCGCCCGCAAGGTCTGGCATTTCACGCCGGAGGGCGACGTCTTCCGCAAGCTGCGCAACCAGGCGAGCGCCATGATGACGATGACGTCGGGCCTGCCCGGCTTCTTCGCGCCGCATCGCATCAATCCGTGGTTCCAGCCGCCCGGCGCCTCCACGGCGACCAGCTTCTACGACACCGCAGAACTCAAGTCGACGCTCGACCGCCTGATCGATTGGGATGTGCTGAACGATCGCCGCCAGCGGCTCAGCGTCGGCGCGGTCAATGTGCAGACCGGCAACTACCGCTATTTCGACAGCCATATCGAAGTGCTCGGCGCCGAGCACGTCATGGCCTCGGGGGCGCTGCCGCCCGCCTTCCCCGCGGTCCTCATCGAGAACGAATATTACTGGGACGGCGGCATCGTCTCCAACACACCGCTGCAATATCTGCTCGAACAGGAGGACGTGCGCGACACGCTGGTCTTCCAGGTCGACCTGTTCAGCGCGCGCGGCATCCTGCCCCGCGACATGGCGGACGTGCTCGCCCGGCACAAGGACATCATGTATTCCAGCCGCACCCGCAACAACACGGACACGTTCCGGCGCATCCACAATCTGCGCCTGAAGCTGCTCCAGGCGCTGCTGCGCGTGCCGCCGGAGGCGCTGACGGACGCGGACCGTGCGTTCCTCACCGCCATGGAGGATGTGCCGCAGATCAACATCGTGCATCTGATCTACCAGCAGAAGATCTACGAGAGCGATGCCAAGGACTACGAATTCTCCGGCACCTCGATGCGCGAACACTGGGATTCCGGCTACCAGGACACGCGCAAAACCCTGAAACACCGCCGCTGGCTGGAAAAGCCTCCGGAATCCGTCGGCATGACCGTGCATGATGTGCATCGGGACGATCCAAGCTGATCGATTCCAGAAATACTATTTTTCGAAAATAAATCCCAATATTTCCCTGTCACGGACTTAATATTATACGGTCATCACGGCATTACAATTCCACGTTTCTATGAAGAGGCCAACTCTTAAACAGGAGAGAGAGACATGGAAGCCAACCGTGAAATCGAGAAGGATTATTCGCTGATGGAGTTCGTCGCAGAACTCCGCCGGCTGGCAGACACGCTGGAATCGAACGAGCGTTTCTCGATCCAGATCGACGAAGAAGACGTCCTCGTTCCCGAGCACGCCACGCACTCGATCGCTTTCGAGATCGAAGACGGCCGCGCCGAAATCGAATTCCAGCTGACCTGGGAAGCCGGTGAAGCCGAAGGCGAAGACGACGAGCAGGACGACGCCGAAGGAAAAGAAGAAGAAGCCGCCGCTTAAACCGCATCGGCCGGCACAGGGGTAGCCTTTGATCTGCCGGGTTCTGCGGCGAAGCCTCCGCCGCAGAGCTTCTGCCCGCGAAGCCGGTCGGCTTCACACCGCCCTGTTCTGCACCGGCGCCCGCCCACCACCGTCCGCCACCAGCACGGCGCCGGTGACGAAGGACGCCTCGTCCGAGGCCAGGAACAGACAGCAGGCCGCGATTTCGTCGGGTTCGGCGACCCGCCTCAGCGCGATGCGGCCGGTCAGCGCGGCAAATTCCACCTCGGCCGTCGTGCCGTTCAGCCGGGCTGCCTCCTGCATTTCCTCTTCGCTCATCGGCGTGCGCACCCAGCCCGGCGCGACCGCGTTGGCGCGGATGCCGTCCGGTCCGTGGGCGTAGGCGAGGCTGCGCGTATAGGAGACCAGCGCGGCCTTGCTCGCCGAGTAAGCGGCGTTCTGGCCGCCGGCATTGAAGGCGCCGACGGAGGCGATGTTGACGATCGCGCCGCCACGACGCTTGAGGAGCGGCAGTGCCGCCCGGCAGGCCATCATCGCGCCCGTCACATTGATGGCGAAGGTCTTTTGCCAGACATCGTCGGTGAGACTCTCCGGCTCGTCGGGAATGAGGATGCCGGCGGCATTGACGAGAATGTCGAGCCGATCGCCGCAAGCCGCGATCGCCGCCGCAATATCCCCGGCATCGGTAACGTCGCCATGCACGGCCACGCCCCCGCAGGCCTCGGCCGCTGCGTCGAGCGCGGCACCGCCGAGACCGAACAGCACGACATCAGCGCCCTCCCGCGCAAAACGCTCGGCGGTCGCGCGGCCCATGCCGGTCGCAGCCCCCGTCACCAGCGCCGTGCGGCCTTGCAGACGGCCGCTCATTCGAGCCCCCAATGCCGTTCGACGGCAAAGCCGGTTTCCGGCAGGCTTGATCCACCGTCGACGACGATCGTCTGGCCGGTCACATATTTCGCCTGTTCGGAGGCGAGGTAGAGCATGGCGCAGGCGATGTCGTCAGCCTCGCCGTAGCGGCCCATCGGGATGAAGCGGCTCGCCTTCTTCATCGTCTCGGGCTGGCTCATCGTGCCGCGCCCGGGTTTTTCGATGAAGCCGGGCTCGACGCCGTTGACGGTGATGCCGTCGCGCGCCAGTTCGAAGGCGGCACCCCGGATGAAGGCGTTCACCCCGGCCTTCGCCGCCGAATAATGCACGCCCCCGGCCATGGCCATCCGCGCCGAGACGGACGAGGTGACGAGGATGCGGCCGAAACCGTTGGCGCGCATGACAGGTGCCGCCGCCTGTGCCAGCCAGAAGCAGGCCTTCAGGTTCAGCGACAGCGCCTCTTCGAGTTTATCTTCATCGAGGTCCGCGAGATTGGCCCATGGACAGCCGCCGGCATTGTGCACGACGATGTCGAGCCGGCCCGCCTCCTCCGCCGTTTCCGCCACCAGCCTGCCGAGCCCGATGCGATCGAGGTTTTCGAGCGGCACCGCGCTCGCCTCGAGGCCTTGTGCCAGAAGCGCGGCGGCCAGCGCCTGCCCCGCCTCGACCGTGCGGTTGGCGATGACGACCTTGGCGCCGGCTTCGGCCAGCCGCGTGACGATCGCCGCGCCGATGCCGCGCCCGCCGCCGGTGACGAGCGCCACCCTGCCCGAGAGATCGAAGGGGCACGCCATGGTCAAACCGCCCCCGCTTCGCGCAACAGCGACACAAAGCGGCCGAACACCGCGGTGTGACGGTCGACGTCTTCCGCGGTCGTCGCCGGGCACATCAGGAACATCGTGTGGAAGGGCGTCACCAGGATGCCCTCGTTCATGTAGAAGGCGTGCAGCAGCGTCTCCAGGTCGCCGCGCCGGGCGGCGATGACGTCTGCGCCGTTGCGCGGCGGCGCGGGCATGAACATGATTTCCGCCCGCGCGCCAATCTGGGTGACGTGCCAGGGCAGACGGTTTTCAGCGATGATCGCGCGGGCACCGTCCGCCAGCCGCGAGGCATTGGCGATCATCCGCCCGAAATTCTCCGGCGTCAGCACCTCCTCCAGCACGGCGCGCATGGTGGCGATGGTTAGCGCATTGCCGGCCAGCGTGCCGCCGATGCCGAGATGGGCGGACTGGCGCACGCGCGGATCGACCTTCGGCACGATCGCCCAGAGCCGCTCGGCGATCTCCTGCGACACGCCAAAGACGCCCGCCGGTACGCCGCCGGCAATCGCCTTGCCTGCCACCAGCATATCCGGCTCCAGGCCGTTGAGGCGCGCATAGCCGCCGGGACCGCTGGAAATCGTGTGTGTCTCGTCGATGATCAGCACCGTGCCGGTGCGCCGGGTGGTGTCGCGAAGCGCCGCCAGAAAGCCGTCCGCAACCGGGATCATGCCGAAATTCGTCATCAGCGGCTCGGTCAGCACGCAAGCGACGTCCTCCTCCGAAAGCGCGCGCTCCAGCGCCTCCACGTCGTTGAACTCCAGGACCTTCGAGACGGCGGTATGATCGACGCCGTTCGGGTGGATCATGTTGCGCATGCCGATACGGCCATCGCGAAGCTCGACATGCGCCTCCTCGACGCCGCCGTGGTAGCAGCCGGAAAACACCAGCACCTTCGGCCGCCCGGTGATCATGCGGGCAATGCGGATGGCGCCGCGGTTCGCATCGGTGGCCGAGGTGGTCAGCGTCCAGTACGGCAGGCCGAAGCGGCGGGTCAGTTCCGCGCCGACCCACAGGCTGTCCTCCGTCGGCAGCATCGTGGTGACGCCGCGGCGAAGCTGGCGGATGGCGGCATTCGTCACCGCCTCCGGCGCGTGGCCGCACATGCCACCGGTATCGCCGAGGCAGAAATCGACATAGTCGCGGCCGTCGACATCGCGGATATGGGCGCCCTCCGCCTCATCGACATAGACCGGGAAGCCGCCGGCCCAGCGCCGCATCCAGTGCGACGGCCCGCCATAGAGGAAATGGCGCTGCCCCTCCTGCCAATCGGCGAAGGAACGCGGGTGCTCGCGCTTGAAACGGTCCTGCTCGCGGTCGAGCAAGCGGTCGATCACCGTCACGGCCGGTCTCCTCCAGTCAGCGGTTGAAAGTCTCTCGCGGATGGTCCATTATATGAACCATCATTTTGTATATAAAACCAGATTGCCGGGCCGGACCCGGCCTGTCAAGATACTTCACATGCGAACTATCTTGTCTATGCCAAAGAGGACGCCGCATGAGCACTGTCGGAAAAGCCGCCGCGCTGCTGGAGCTTTTCAGCATGACCGAGCCGGAAATCGGCCTGTCCGAACTTGCCCGGCGGGCAAAGCTCAACAAGGCAACGACGCGCCGCCTGCTGGTGGCGCTTGCCGAGCACCGGCTGGTCGAGCAGGCAGCGGGCACCCGCCACTATCGGCTGGGCGCCGGTCTCTCGCGGCTCGCCCGCATCCGCGATGCGAATTTCCCCTTCGCGCGCATTGCGACACCTGTCCTGCAGGACCTCGCTGCGGCGACCGGCGAGACGGTGCATCTGTCCGAATTCAGCGGCGGCGCGCTGTTCACCGTCGGCGTCGAGCTTTCCGCGCAGGCCAACCGCGTCAATGTCGACGCCGGCCAAATCCTGCCCCTGCACGGCACCGCCTCTGGCATCGCCTTCCTCGCCTTCACGACGCCGGATTTCGTTGCTGCCTATCTGTCGAAACGCCTGGAGGCATTCACCCCCCACACGCTCACAGCGCGGGAAAAAGTCGCCGAGCAGATAAGGCTCGCCGCAGAACGCGGCTATTCCGTCAGTGCGCAGGGCTACTCCGAGGGCGTGCACAGCATTGCAGCACCGGTGCTCGGCCCGGATGGACTCGCCGTGGGCGCGCTCTCAGTCGCGGCACCGCTTTCGCGGGTCGACGAGACGATCGCGGCCGCCCAGGGCGAGGCCGTCATGCGGGCGGCGCGGGAGATCGGGGCGCGTCTCAATGGCGAGCCCCTCACCCGAGCGAGATCCAGGCCGTCTTGAGGTCGGTGTATTTGTCGAAGGCATGCAGGGACTTGTCGCGGCCGAAGCCCGACTGGCCGAAGCCGCCGAGCGGCACGGTGATGTCGGCGCCGCCATAGGTATTGACATGCACGACGCCGGCGCGGACCGCGCGCACCATGCGGTGGGCAGTCGCGAGGCTCGACGTCCACACCGCAGACGCCAGGCCGTAGACGGTGGCATTCGCAAGCCGCACGGCCTCCGCCTCGTCCTCGAAGCGCGAGACGGCGAGCACCGGGCCGAACACCTCTTCGCGCGCAAGCCGCATCGCTGGCGTCACCTCGTCGAAAATGGTTGGCGCCATGTAGTAACCACCGGTCTCTTCCCTCAAGCGATTGCCGCCGGTGACGCGGCGCGCGCCGTCTTCTTCGGCCGCCGCGACATGATCGAGATTCTTGGCGAGCTGTTCGGCACTACTGACGGCCCCAGTATCCGAGGCGAGATCCAGCGGATCGCCGACCACCATGCCACGCGTCACCGCCACCAGCTTTTCCATGAACCGGTCGTAGACCGAGGACTGCACCAGCAACCGCGAACCCGCCACGCAGACCTGGCCGGAATTGCGGAAGATGCCGAAGGCCGAGACTTTGGCCGCCAGATCGAGGTCGGGCGCATCGGCGAAGACGATGTTGGGCGACTTGCCGCCGAGTTCGAGATGCACGCGCTTGAGGTTCGAGCGGGCGGAATATTCGAGCAGCCGGCGCCCGACGCCGCCCGAACCGGTAAAGGCGATGGCATCGACATCCATATGCAGGCCGAGCGCTTCACCGGTGACGCTGCCCCGCCCGGTGACCACGTTGAACACGCCCTCCGGAATGCCTGCCTCGGCGGCAAGTTCACCAAGGCGCAGCAGCGTCAATGACGCCACCTCCGCCGGCTTCAGCACGACGGAATTGCCCGCGGCAAGTGCCGGCGCCACCTTCCACGCGCCGATCATCATCGGGAAATTCCACGGCACGATGGCCGCGACCACACCGAGCGGCTCGCGGTGGATGAGCCCCAGCACATCGGCCTGCGTCGGTGCGATCTCGCCGTAGATCTTGTCGATCGCCTCCGCATAATAGCGGAAGGTGCCGGCGGCAGAGAGCGGCTCCGCCTTGTAGGCCATGGAAATCTCGGTGCCGTTGTCGCGCACGCCGAGCACGGCGAGTTCCAGTGCATGCGCCTCGATGAGGTCGGCGAGTTTCAAGAGCACCTTCTTGCGCCCGGCCGGCGCCATGCGCGACCAGGCGCCCTTCTCGAAAGCGGCACGGGCAGTCCGGACGGCCCGGTCGACATCCTCGGCGCCGGCATCGGCGATGGTGGTGAGCACTTTGCCGTCGATCGGCGAGAGGACATCGAGGCGCCCGCCGTTCAGCGGCTGCGTCCAGCCTCCATCGATGAACAGGCCCTGCGGAGCAATGGATTTGCCACGCAGCGCGTCGATATCGGCTTGTTTCATGGGTCCTGTCCTACGGGGTGGCCGGGGGCCGCGGCAGGGCGCACCCGCCACAGGCCGACGGCGAAGATGCCGAGGCCGAGCAGCGAGACGGCGAGCAGCACGGCGGCGATCGGCCTTGTGACGAAGATGCTCAGGTCCCCATTGGAAAGCGCCAGCGACTGCATCATGCGGTTTTCGAACAGCGGGCCGAGAACGAGGCCGATGACGAGGGGAAAGCCCGGAATGTCGTTGCGCAGCATGATCTTGCCGATGATGGCGAAGACGACGGCGATCAGCGCATCCGAGATGCGGTAGTTCTGCGTGTAGCAGCCGACCAGCGAGAGCACGAGAACGGTCATGCCGATGAAACGCGGCTCGATGCGCGCGAGCTTCATGATCGGTTTCGTGGCGAAGAGCAGGATGCCGAGGATGACGATGTTGAGCAGGAACAGCGAGAGATAGAGGCCGGAGATGAATTCCGGATGTTGGGCGAACAGTTGCGGACCCGGAATGTAATTGTGGATCATGAAGACCGACAGGATCATCGCCATCAGCGGATCGACCGGAATGCCGAGCGCCAACAGCGGCACGAGCGTGGTGGAGGTGCAGGCGCTGATCGAGGCTTCGGAGGCGATCAGGCCTTCGGGAGACCCCTTGCCGAACTGTTCCGGCGTCTTCGAGGCGCGTTTTGCCAGCGAATAGGAGAGGAACTGCGCGCCGAACTCGCCGACACCGGGAAGCAGGCCCATCGTCACGCCGAGCCCGGCGGAGCGGCCCAGCGTGCGCGGATAGCGCAGCGCCTCGAGCAGGCCGCGAAACCGGTTGTGGTAGACGGCCGACGGCGGCGCCTGCTTGTAGCCCGGCGTGCGCAGGAGCACGAAGGCCTGCGACATGGCGAAGAGGCCGATCACCGCCGGCACCAGCGGAATGCCGCCCATCAGGAACGGTTCGCCGAAGGTGAAGCGCTGCGTGTTGAAGAAGCGCTCGAAGCCGACCGTGCCGAGCAGGATGCCGAAGCCGAGCGAGATGATCGCCATCAGCCCCTGCGACTGGTGCGCCAGGAGCACCGAGACGATCGCCACCAGCGCCACCATGGCATATTCCACCGCGCCGAAATGGGCGGCGATGGTGGCGAGGTAGGGCGCCAGCACCACCAGCGCCACGACGCTGATCGTGCCGCCGATGAAGGAGGAGGAATAGGCGAGCGACAGCGCGCGATGCGCCTCGCCGCGCTGCGCCATGGGGTAGCCGTCATAGGTGGTCAGCACGTTGACGGGCGTTCCCGGCACCTTGATCAGGATGGCCGGTATCGCCCCGCCATACCAGGCGCCGCCATAGATGCCGAGCAGCAGGGTGACGCCGGCGAGCGGCTCCATGCCGAGCGTGAACGGCAGCAGGATCGCCATGGCGCCGGCCGGTTCGAGGCCGGGCACCGCGCCGATCAGGATGCCGATGAAGGCGCCCGCGACCAGCGCCAGGAGGACGTTGAAATGGGCGATGTTCTCGAAGCCGAGAATGATGGAGTCCATGACGGCGGGTTCCTACAGATAGGGGCCGATGAGGTTGCCGATACCACCCGGCAGCCAGGTGAAGATCGACGCGTGCGGGAACCACAGGCCCATGACGCCGCGCAGCAGCACCACGATCACCACGGTGAAGGCGAGGTTCCAGACCATCCAGCGCCGGCCGCGAAGACCGGAGGCCCACAGGCAGGCCTGCCCGAACAGCAGAGTGGAGATCGCAAAACCGAGGAGCGGGATCGCCGCCATGTAGAGGCAGAACAGGGCGGTATAGCCGAAGGCCGGCAGGAGATCGCCGAACGCCGAGAACGCGCGGCCGAGCATGGCCGGCGGATCGGCGGAGCCGCGCAGCAACCGCAGCGACAAGACCAGTCCCGGCAGGCCGATCATGGCGATGCCGAGGATGGGAATGTTGCGCGGCGAGAGGAACCAGGCCTTGTCGGCCGGCTGCACATGGGTGGCGAAGGGCAGAAGCACCGCCAGCACAACGGCAATGGCGAAGCAGGCAAGCCCGATCATCGCGGTGGCTTCGCTCGGCTGAAATTCCTGGTCTTGACCTTGCTCGTCCATCTGTCACCTGCGTCTTGCGGAGGGATAGGGAGGGCGCGCATGCGCGCCCTGCTCCGGGCCTACGGCTATTTCTTCAGGTCTTTGACCAGCGCTTCGGCGGCGGCGTAGTCCTTGTCGATGCGTGCGGCCGCGTCCGCCGCATTCATCCAGTAGACGCCAGCGCCGGTGGCCTCGGAAACGGCCTTGGCCCGGTCGCTCTTCATCGCCTCGCCGGCGATCGTGGCGATCTTGTCCTTGATCTCCTGCGGCGTGCCCTTCGGCACGAAGAGGCCGTTCCACAGCGTGATATTGAGCCCCGGCACCTGCTCGGACAGCAGTTTCGCTTCCGGCTTGATGGAGAGCGGCGCGTCCGTATAGGCCGCCAGCACCTTGACGTCGTCGAGGCAGGACAGCACCGTTGCCATGGTGGTGTTCATGACGTCGGCATCGCCGTTGGCGAGCGTCGAGCAATCCAGCGAGTTGAACGCCGCGTCGGCGCCGAAGGTGAAACCGAGCTTCTTGGCGGCGGCGAAGGTCGCCATGGTCGGGATCAAGTCGTAGCCGAAATGGCCGAGCTTGACGCTGTTCGTCTTTGCATAGGCGGCAAGGCCGGCGAGATCGTCATAGGGCGCGTCCTTCCTGGCGACGAGCGCGAAGGGATAGGTCAGGAAGATGCCGACCGGTTCGAAAGCGTCGCGGCCATAGGGCGCATTGCCTTGGATGATGTGCATGGTCGGCACGTCGATGACCAGCGAACCGACCGTGTAACCGTCGGGATCCGACTGGGAAACCGCCGTCGCTCCTTCCACCGCGCCGCCGCCCGGACGGTTGACGACCTTGGCGGGCGCGCCGGCCTTCGCGGTGAATTCGTCGGCGATGATGCGGGTCAGCTGGTCTTCCAGGTCGCCCGGGGGCCATGGAACGATGAAGGTGACCGGCCGCTCGGGATATTCCGCGTGCGCCGGCATCACCAGGGCGGCGGCGAGCGTCGTGCACGCCAAGGCGAGGGTGAGAAATCGAGTCATGCTGCTTTTCTCCCATAATGTGCGGACACGATATCCGCCGTTCCCATCGGTCCATTTATTGAACCATCATTTTGACTATAGACTTGCAAATGAACCGGCTTGCTGTCAAGTTAATTCACATGTGAAGTAAATTCGTCTTGGAGGAGGCCTCGGCATGGTCAGAGAGGGACGTCCACGCATCCTGGTGATCGGCACCGGCGACACCAAGGCCGACGAACTGAGCTTCATGCGCGAGCGCATCGAAGCCGTCGACGGGCGTGCGGTCATGATGGATGTCAGCGTGCTGGGCGACCCGCCTTATCGCCCCGAACAGGACCGCCACGCCGTCGCAGACGCCGCCGGCACGACCATCGATGCCATCGCCAAGAGCGGCGACGAAAACACCGCCATGACCCTGATGGCGCTCGGCGCCTCGCGCCTCGCCCGCGCCCTCTACGATCGCGGCGAGATAGACGGCGTCATCGCGCTCGGCGGCACGATGGGCACCGACCTCGCCCTCGACGTGGCGCTAGCCCTGCCGCTCGGCGTGCCGAAATTCGTCGTCTCGACCATCGCCTATTCCCATCTCGTGCCGCCCGACCGCATCGCGACCGACCTGATGATGATCCTGTGGGCGGGCGGCCTCTACGGCCTCAACAGCACCTGCAAGGCCGTGCTTTCGCAGGCCTGCGGCGCGGTGGTCGGTGCCGCGCGGGCCGTGGTGCGCCCGCAGGCGGAACGGCCGATCGTCGGCATGAGCTCGCTTGGCAAAAGCTGCCTGAAATACATGGTGACGCTGAAGCCGGCGCTGGAACGGCGCGGCTACGAGGTCGTCGTGTTCCACACGACCGGCATGGGCGGTCGCGCGCTGGAGGCGATCGCCGCACAGCGCGGCTTTGCCGCCGTGCTGGATTTCTCCCTCCAGGAAGTCGCCAACCAGCATATGGGCTCGGTGGTGAATTCCGGCCCCGATCGCCTGGAAAATGCCGGCCGCAGCGGCATTCCGCAGATCGTCGCACCCGGCGCCATCGACATGGTGGACTTCCCGACCTGGCAGCCGGTGCCGGCGCGTTTCGCCGAGCGGCCCTACCACGCGCACAACCGCCTGCTCGCCTCGGTGACCTCAGACGGCGAGACGCGCCGCGAGATCGCCCGCGCCATCGCCGGCAAGCTGGCGACCGCGACGGGCGCCACCGCCTTCATCCTGCCCGCTGGCGGCCTTCAGCAATGGGACCGGGAGGGCGAACCGCTGCACGAGCCCGATGCGCTAGCCGCCTTCGTCGAGGAGATGCGCGAAACCATGCCCAAGAGCGTCGAGTTGCACGAGATCGCCGGCCACATCAACGACGATGCCTTCTGCGCCAAGGCACTGGAAATCTTCGACCGCTGGGTGGCGGAGGGCATCGTTCGACCGGGGGTGGCATAATGACGAAACCGACCGCGCTCGTGCTCGATTTCGGCGGCGTCGTCACCAAAACGTTGTTCGAGACGCATGCGCTCAGCGAACAGGCGCTCGGCCTGCCGCCCGGCACGCTTGCCTGGCGCGGCCCCTTCGATCCGGCGTCCGACGCGCTCTGGCGCGCCATGCAGGCCGACGAGATCAGCGAGCGCGACTATTGGAAGGCCCGCACAAGCGAGGTCGGCCGGCTGGTCGGCGAGGATTGGACGGACATGTCGACCTTCGTGCGCCGCGCCCGCGGCGCCGATCCTGAGGCCGTCATCCGTCCGGAGGCCGTGCAGGCCATTCACACGGCTCACGAAAACGGCATCCGCCTCGCCATCCTCTCCAACGAACTCGACCTGTTCTACGGCGAGGATTTCCGCCAGCGCCTGCCGCTGCTTTCGCTGTTCGAAACCATCGTCGACGCCACCTATACCGGTATCCTCAAGCCGGACCCGCGCGCCTATGCCGCCGTCTGCGAGGCGCTGGCGCTGCCGGCCGAAGCCTGCGTCTTCGTCGATGACCAGAAACGCAATGTGGACGGCGCGATCGCCGCCGGCATGCGCACGGTCTGGTTCGACGTCGCAGAGCCCGCCCGCTCCTATGCCGAAGCGCTCGCCGTGTTCGGCCTGCCTTCACCCGAAATCAGCCACGAGAGTATCTGAGCCATGCGCGACATCAATTTCCTCAGCGAGAACAATGCAAAGCCGATCTGGCACCCGATGGCGCATCCGGCAGACATGCGCGCCTCGCCGCCCCGCGTCATCATGCAGGGCGAAGGTGCGATGGTGACCGATATCGACGGCCGCACCGTGCTCGATGCCGTCGGCGGCCTGTGGAACGTCAATCTCGGCTATAGCTGCGATCCCATCAAGCAGGCGATCGCAAGGCAGCTCGACGCCCTGCCCTATTATTCCGGCTTCCGCGGCACCTCGACCGGCCCGTCGATCGAACTGGCCTATGAGCTCGCACAATGGTTCGAGCCCGAAGGCATGGTGCGCAGCTTCTTCACCTCGGGCGGTTCGGATTCCGTCGAGACGGCGCTTCGCCTCGCGCGGCAATATTGGAAGATCCGCGGCCAGGCCGACCGCACGAAATTCCTCGCGCTGAAGAAGGGCTATCACGGCACGCATTTCGGCGGAGCCTCGGTCAACGGCAATGCCAATTTCCGCCGCAACTACGAGCCGTTGATGCCCGGCGTCTTCCACACGCCCGCCCCCTGGACCTACCGCAATCCCTTCGACGAGACGGATCCGGCAAGGCTCGCCGCCCTCTGCGCCCGCGCGATCGAGGAAGAAATCGCCTTTCAGGGCGCCGATACCATCGCCGCCTTCATCATGGAACCGGTGCTCGGCGCCGGCGGCGTCATCGTCCCGCATGAGAGCTTCATGCCGCTGGTGCGCGACATATGCGACCGCCACGACATCCTCCTGATCGCCGACGAAGTGGTGACCGGCTTCGGGCGCACCGGCGCCTGGTCGGGCTCGCGGCTGACGGGCGTCAAACCGGATTTCATGACCATCGCCAAGGCGGTCACGTCCGGCTATTTCCCGCTCGGTGCAACGCTGATCTCCGCCAAGGTGGCCGAGGTATTCGAGACCGACAAGACCAGCTTTGGCGCCATCGGCCACGGCTATACCTATTCCGGCCACCCCGTCGGCTGCGCCGCCGGCCTCGCCGCACTTGCCGAAACGAAGCGTCTCGCGCTTGACGAAAACGCCGCGACGCGTGGCGCGGAACTGGCAACGGCACTGGAAGCCCTGAAGGCGAAACACGCGCCCATCGGCGACGTGCGCGGCAAGGGGCTGATGGCCGCGCTCGAAATCGTCGCCGACCGCGAAACGAAGAAGCCGGTCGACAAGAAGACCATGGCAAGGATCGCCGATGCCGCCTACGACGCCGGCGTCATGCTGCGCGTCTCCGGCAACATGATCATCCTCTCCCCGCCGCTGATCGTGACGGCGAAGGACATCGCCACGATCGCCCAAGGTCTGGATGCGGGGCTGGCGGCGTTGGGTTGAGTCCTGCCGTCAGAGATCGCTTGCCTTGAGGTAAAGAGCCGACCGGCTAGCCGCTCTCCTCCTATCTACGTCTGATTTACCAGCCAGCTGGCAGGCAGATGCACGCCTCGCCGCCCATCGGTCGCCCCCCGATGGAGCGGCCTTTTGTCATTTTTACGATCCTCCAAAGAGGTCGTTGACAGCAAATATTCAGATGATATCTTGAAAATATATTTTATGGAGCGCCAGACCTTGCAGCCTCTCTCCACGAAGAAAATGCGCCTGAGCGACGTCGCCTATCACGGGCTGCGCACCGCCATCATCAAGGCGGAACTGCTGCCGGGCTCTCCGATCGACGAGAAGGAATGCATGGAGCGGCTGGCGGTCGGCCGCACGCCGCTGCGCGAGGCGCTGCAAAGGCTGGCGCAGGAGGATCTGCTGCTGGCGGTGCCGCAGCGCGGCTATTTCGTCTCCTCTACCTCGGCCACCGATTTCTTCCAGCTCCAGGAATTCCGCCTGCAGGCCGAACTCTGGGCGGCACGGCTCGCCGCCACCCGCATCAGCGATGCCCAACTCGACCGTCTGGCCGCGCTGATCGAGGAGGCGCGCGCCGGCGTCGAGGCCAAGCGCATGGAGATCGAATGGCATCTCGGCATCGACGAGGAGATGCACAAGCTGATCGCCGAGGCCTCCGGCAACACGTACCTGATGCAGGCGCTCACCCGTCTTTATGCGCTATCGGTGCGCAGCCTCTATGTCTCGCGCATGCCCGTCGCGCTGCTTTTCGAAGACCTGAACGACATGGTGGTGATCCACGAGGCACTCGCCAGCCGCGATCCCGACAGGGCGGAAGCGGCGATGCGGGGGCACCTTTCCGTCAGCGCGACGAACCTCATTCGGCCCGTCGAGCCCTCCCGCCAGACGCGCATGGAGACGCGGAAATGATCGCCGCGCGCCGAGGCAATCTCGTGACACTGGCGCTCCTCGCCCCGTCCCTCCTCAGCGCCATCCTCCTGCTGGTCATCCCGATCCTCATCGTCATCGCCTTTTCCTTCGCCGAACAGGACACCTATGGCGGCGCGAAATTCGGCTTCACGCTGGCGAGCTACCGCGAGCTCTTCCAGGCGATCTACCTGCCGATCTTCCTGAATTCGCTCCAGCTCGCGGCGATCTCCACCGTGGTCTGCCTGCTGGTCGGCTATCCGATCGCCTACTTCATCGCGCTGCGCGCCGGGCGCCATGCCGGGCTGCTGCTGGCGCTGCTGCTCATTCCCTTCTGGATCGATTTCATCGTGCGCATGTCGGCCTGGATGGTGCTGCTCGGCCGCAACGGCACGATCAACAGCGCGCTCCTCGGCCTCGGCTTCATCGAACAGCCGATCCGCATGATCGGCACCTATCCGGCCGTGCTCGTCGGCATGCTCTATGCCTTCCTGCCGACCACGGTGCTACCGATCCATGCCGCGCTGAACGGCCTCGACAAACGGCTGCTGGAAGCCGCCGACGATCTCGGCGCGACGCCGCTGCAATCCTTCTGGCGGGTCACCTTCCCGCTGTCGCTGCCGGGCGTGATGGCCGCCATCCTATTCGTCTTCGTGCCGGCCATGGGCGTCTATGCCATCCCAGTCCTGCTCGGCGGCGGCAAGAGCATCATTCTCGGCAACCTCATCGTCCAGCTCTTCCTCGACTTCCGCAACATGCCGCTGGGTGCGGCCGTTTCCGTGGTGCTGCTGGTCATCTCGTCGGGCATCATCGTCTGCTACATGCGCGTGCTGCGCTCCGTCGAGGAGGCGCGGACATGAGGAAGCTCATCGCGCTCTACGTGCCCGCCGCCACGCTCGTCGGCTATGTCTTCCTCTTCGCACCCCTGCTGGTCCTCGTCATCTACGCCTTCAATGCCGGCCGCTCGACGGTGGTCTGGGAAGGGTTTTCGCTCGCCTGGTTTGCGGAAGCACTGCGCGACCGCGGGCTCCGCGCCGGCCTGCAAGTCAGCGTCATCGTCGCCATCGCCTCGGCCGCCCTCGCAACGATGATCGGCACCAGCGCCGCGCTCGCCGTGGTGAAGCGCCCCTTCGCGGGCAAGAACCTGTTCTCGACGCTCATCATCGCGCCACTCGTTCTGCCGGAGATCGTGCTCGCCGTCGGCCTGCTCGTCGCGACCGTCTGGACGGGCGTGCCTCTCGGCTACGGCACCTTGATCGCCGGCCATGTGCTCGTGTCGATCCCGTTCAGCTTCCTGATCGTGCGCGCCGCCGCCTCCGGTCTCGACCCGCGCCTCGACGAGGCGGCCGCCGATCTCGGCGCCAACGGCAAACAGGCGTTCCTACGCGTGACGCTGCCGCTGCTGGCGCCCGCCATCCTCTCGGCCTTCCTGCTCTGCGCGGTGATCTCCTTCGACAATTTCGTCGTCTCGACCTTCGTCTCGGGCGTCGGCTCCACGCCATTGCCGATCCAGATCTACGCCACGCTGAAGTCCGGCCTCACGCCGAAGATCAACGCGCTCGGCGCGATGCTGATCGCCGTCAACGTGCTGGTCATCCTGGTCGTCATGAGCCGCTATCTCAAGACGATCCGCAAACAATCATAAGAACCACCAACCAAGAAATGGGGAATGCGTAATGAAAAACTGGAGAATACTTTTTGCATCGGCCAGCCTGGTCGCAATCGCGTCCGGCGCCTCGGCCGCCGAGCTCAACATCTACGCCTGGTCCGGCGAAGTGCCGCAGGAGATCGTCGACGACTTCGCGAAGGAGACCGGCATCACGGTGACCTTCGACTCCTACGATTCCAACGAGACGATGATGGCGAAGCTGTCGGCCGGCGCCAGCGGCTACGACCTCATCGAACCCAGCCAGTACACCGTGCAGGTGCTCGCAAAGCAGGGCCTGTTGCAGGAGCTGGACCACGCCAAGATCCCGAACATCGGCAATCTCGGCGCGCCCTTCAAGGAAGTTTCGTACGATCCCGGCCAGAAATGGTCCGTGCCCTACATCTGGGGCACCACCGGTTTCGCCTATAACGAGGACTGCGTGAAGACGCCGCCGACGAGCTGGAAGGCGCTGTGGGATCCGCAGTACGAAGGCCGCATCTACATGCTCGACAACATGCTGGCGGCCTATATTGCCGGCCTTCAGGTCAACGGCTTCAAGGCCGGCACCACCAAGCCGGAAGAGATCGAGAAGGCGACCCAGTCGCTGATCGAGCAGAAGAAGGTGCTCGGCGGCTATAACAGCACGAATTTCGGCGATCTCGTCGCCTCCGGCGAAGCCTGCATCGTGCAGGGCTGGAACGGTTCCATCGCGCAGGTGATGGTGAGCAATCCGAAGGTGAAATACGTCATTCCGGATGAAGGCGGCTCGATGTGGATCGACGGTTTCGCCATTCCGACATCCGCGAAGAATGTCGGGGAAGCCTACAAGTTCATCGACTACATCATGCGGCCGGACGTCGCCGCCAAGGCGGCCGATCTCTCGAAATCGGCGACCGTCATCGACAAGGCGAAGGCGCTGCTGCCGAAGGAAACCGCAGAGAACGCCGCCATCTATCCGCCGGAAGACAAGCTGATGAAGGCCGACTTCATCCTCGACGTGGGTGATGCAACCAAGCTCTACCAGGATGGCTGGACCAAGGTGAAGACCGCCCAGTAACGGCGGCCCGAACCATCGGCGGCCGGTATGCCGGCCGCCTCTTTTCCCTGAGCGAGTTCCAGAACGATATGCCGCCTGACATCACGACAGAGCCGGCCGGCGTCAGCCGTGCCGCCATCGAACTGATCGATATCCGCAAGGCCTTCGGCACCGGAGCCGAGACGGCCTATGCCGTCGATCGCCTGAACCTGACGATAAAAGCGGGCGAGTTCTTCACTTTCCTCGGCCCCTCCGGCTGCGGCAAGACGACGACATTGCGCATGATCGCCGGCTTCGAGGAGCCGACCTCCGGCCGTCTGCTGCTCGACGGCCGCGACGTCACCGGCGTGCCGGCGCACCAGCGCAACGTCAACACCGTGTTCCAGAGCTACGCGCTCTTCCCGCATCTGAACGTCGGCGAGAATGTCGGCTTCGGCCTCTCGGTAAAGGGTGTGGCGAAAGACGAGATCCGCGAGCGGGTGAAGGCTGCGCTCGACAGCGTGCACATGACCCATGCCATCGACCGCAAACCGTCTGCGCTGTCCGGCGGCCAGCAGCAGCGCATCGCGCTCGCCCGCGCGCTGATCAACCGCCCCTCCGTGCTCCTCCTCGATGAACCCTTCGGCGCGCTCGACCTGAAACTGCGCCGCGAGATGCAGATGGAGGTCAAGGAGATGCAGCGCCGCCTCGGTATCACCTTCATCTTCGTCACCCATGACCAGGAGGAAGCCCTGACCATGTCGGACCGCATCGCGGTCATGAACAACGGCGTCGTCCAGCAGGTCGGCGGACCGGTGGAGATCTACGAGCGCCCCGCCAACCGATTCACCGCCGGCTTCATCGGCGACATGAACCTGATCGAGGCGCGCATCACCGCCCGCGACGGCGACCAGTTCACGTTGGAGGCCGCCGGCAGCCGGATCGACTTTCCCTGTACTCTCCCCTTGCAGCCCGGCGATCCATGCACGCTCGCCATCCGCCCGGAGGCGCTGCATTTCGTTGAGGGCGAGGCCGGCTGCTCGGTGCGCTTTTCCGGCTCGGTCACCGAGGCCGTCTATATCGGCACGGACACCGTCTACGGCCTGACGCTTGCCGACGGCAGCCGCCTGCATGCCCGCCTGCGCAACGGCGAGCAACTCACGCCGCAAACCGGCGCGCCGGCCACGCTCGCCTGCGCCCCCTCCGCCATCAGACTCCTCACGCAATAGGACGCCTTTTCATCATGTCGATCAAATCCTACCGGATCGCCGACCCCGCGCCGCAGCTCGACGCCGGCCTTCTCGCCCGCTTCGCGCGCGTCGAGGCGGCGACCGTCGGCCACTACCTGCACGACCGCTTCATGCGCAACGACCTGCGCCCGCTGATCGATGGCGTGCGGGTGGCGGGCACCGCGCAGACCGTGTCGATCCCCGGCCCCGATTCCACCCTGCTCTATCACGCCATGGACCGAGTGCGCCCCGGCGACATCTTGGTGATCGACCGTGCGGGCGATGAGCGCCACGCCGCCTGGGGCGGCTTCATGGCCGCCGTCGCCAAGGAGCGCAAGCTCGCCGCCGTCATCATCGACGGCATGATCACCGACCCGGCCGCAATCCGCGAGGCCGGCGTGCCGACCTGGGCGCGCGGCGTCTCGCCGATCACCACGAAGCTGCTCAATCTCGGCGGCGGCTACAACATCCCCGTTTCCTGCGGCGGCGTCACCGTCAATCCGGGCGACGCGATCCTTGCCGACGACTGCGGCATTCTCGTGCTGCCACCGGACCAGGTGGCCGGCATCGCCGATATCGCGCTCGCCGACCAGGAAGACGAGGGAAGCTGGGTGGCGCGCATTAATGCCGGCGGCACCTTGCAGGAACTGGTCGATATCGCCGGCATGATCGCCGACCGGCAGAAGAAGGATGGCGCCGCCCATGGCTGATACGCTCGACACCCTCGCCGTCTGGCTCTCGACCCCGCATCAGGCGATGATCGAGATTGCTCATGACATCGGCTACCGCCATATCGTGCTCGACATAGAGCACGGCCTGTTCGACCTCGAAGCGCTGGACCGCATCCTCGCGCTCGGCAAGGCGCTCGGCATGACCATGCACGCCAAGGTGCTGGGGCCGGAGGCAATCCCGATCCAGCAGGCGCTCGACATGGGCGCCGACAGCGTCATCATCCCGCATATCGGCGATGTCGAGCACGCGCGCCGTGTGACCGCTTCAGCCAAATATCCGACGCTCGGCACGCGCAGCTTTTCCGGCACCCGCCCCGCCCGCTATGGCGGCGTGAAGCCCGAATACTATGACAACGAGAACGCCAAGACACGCTGCTATCCGATGATCGAGTCGGCTGCGGCCCTCAAGGATATCGAGGCGATCCTGGCGCTACCGACCGTCGATGGCCTCTTCGTCGGCCCAAGCGACCTGTCGCTTGATTCCGGCCGTGGTGCCTATCGCAACACGGATGCCGACAAGGCGGACCTTAAAAAGATTGCGCAAGCGGCTGAAAAAGCTGGAAAACCTTGGATCATGCCTGCCTGGTCGCGCGCCGAGAGGGCCTTTGCCACGGAACTCGGCGCCAGCCTGATGGTCGTTGCCGATGAATACGGCTCCATCTGGACCGGCCTCGAAGACGCCGCGAAACCCTGAACATCAACGGAATTTCACCATGAACGAGACCATTTCCTGCGGCAGCCGCCTCATGCAGATATTGAAGGCCTATGGCGTCGACACCGTCTTCGGCATGCCGGGCGTGCACACGCTCGAAGCCTATCGCGGTATGGATGCCGCCGGCATCCGCCATATCGGCGTGCGCCATGAACAGGGCGCCGGCTTCATGGCCGACGGTTATGCCCGCATGTCGGGCAAGCCGGGCGTCTGCGTGCTGATTTCCGGCCCCGGCGTCACCAATGCGGCAACCCCGATCGGCCAGGCCTATTCCGACAGCGTGCCGATGCTGGTCATCACCTCCGTCGCCGCCAACAAGGATCTCGGCATGGGCCGCGGCATGCTGCACGAGATCACCGACCAGTCGGCCGTCACGCGCCCCCTCACCGCCTTCTCCGAGACCGCGACGAGCCCCAACCAGGTGCGCGAATATATCGCCCGCGCCTTCGCCCTGTTCGACAGCGGCCGCCCGCGCCCGGTGCATGTCTCGATCCCGCTCGACGTCTTCAAGGCGCCGGACGACAAGCCTGCCACCCGGCGCACCACCGCGCGCCGCCGCGCGCCCGATGCCGCACAAGTCGAGGCGGCGGCAGCCATCCTCGACGCCGCGAAACGGCCGGTGATCCTCGCCGGCGGCGGTGCGGTTTCCGCAGCCGCCGAAGTGCGCGCCTTGGCGGAAAAGATCGGCGCGGCCGTGGTGCCGACCATCGCCGCCAAGGGCATCCTGCCCGACGACCACCCGCTCGCCCTGGAAGTGACGGTCGACCGCGGCGCCACACAGGAGTTCGTGCGCGACGCCGACGCGGTGCTGCTCATCGGCACCGAGCTTGCCGAACCCGATATATGGCTCGACGGCCCGCTGCCGATGAACGGCAAGATCATCCGCATCGACATCGACCCCGCGACGCTGGTGCGCGACTACGACGTGGACGTCGCCATGGAAGCGGATTCGAAACTGGCGGTCGCGGCGATCGCGGAGAAAGTTTCCGCAGCCACCGGCTTCAAGGACAGCAACGCCGTCGCCGAACTGCGCGCCGCCGAGCGCGACGGGCTGACGCCGCTCGAACAGAAACATGTGCGCGTGCTCGACAGCCTGCGCAACGCCATTCCCGACAATGGCGTCGTCTATACCGACATGACGCAGCTCGCCTATACCGGCTACGCCTTCTACCGCAGCGCCCTGCCGCGCACCTGGCATTTTCCGGCCGGCTACGGCACGCTGGGATACGCCCTGCCGGCAGCAATCGGCGGCAAGATCGCCAGCTCCGAGACGCCGGTCGCCGTGATCGTCGGCGATGGCGGTTTCCAGTTCACGCTCCAGGAGCTCGGCACGGCGGTGGAAAACAAACTGCCGCTCGCCATCATCCTGTGGAACAATGACAGCCTCGCCCAGATCCGCGACGGCATGATCGTGCGCGACATCCCGACCATCGGCGTCAACCAGCACAATCCGGATTTCGTCAAGCTCGCCGAAGCCTATGGCTGCCGGACCGCCGAGCCGACGAGCTTCGAGGACCTGGAAGCCGCCGTCAAAGCCGCCTTCGCCGCGGACGGCCCGACGGTCATCCACCTCAGGGAAAACGCGCCCTTCCTGAAGGCTTGAGCACAACGCGTTCCATCACGGCTCAGCATGGCCGCATAGGCTGAACACGGGTTTTTTCACGCCGATTTTGCCGGCGTGACGATCTGAATACACTCATCTCTTGCCACGAAGCAAAAACATGATAAAATTTCTCATCTTAATACATCCAGCCTGTGCCTTTGCGCAGTTGCAAATTGCTGACCACGGGAGACGCGAACCGCCATGACTTTCCTCCCCACGATGTCGAACATGGGCGGCTCCGGGCGTTGAACTATCGGCATTCCATGACCTGCTACACGGAGGGCATCAAGGTGCTGGCGCCGGTCAAATGGCGCGGCCTCGACGGGCTGATGAGCGTGTTCTGGGATGCGGAAGGCCAGCCCGGCGCCAAGGGATATTACCTGTCGCCCGATCCGCGCATCGTCATCTTCTTCAACGACGTCTCGCCCCATATCCGCATGACCAACCGCGAAAGCGGCGTGATCGACCATTTCCGCCCGATGATGCGCGCGGTCTATGTGCCGGCGGGGGTTGCGCTCTGGACGACCTTCACCTCGCCGCACCGTTTCTCCCATCTCGACCTGCACCTGCACAAGGACAAGCTGCTGCGCTTCCTGTCGCCTTCCGTCGGATCCTCGGCGGCGCTGACGGCACTGCGCCGCCCGGTGGAAATCCAGGATGTCGGCGCGATCGAGACCCTGGCGTCCCTGCTGGTCGACGAGGTGTCGCACCCCTCGAAACCAGCCATCTACGCCGAAAGCCTGGTCGGCAGCATCGTCAGCGGCCTGCTCGACATCCCCGATTCCGGCAGCGAACAGCCCAATGGACGGCTCACCCAGGCGCAGATGAACAAGCTGATCTCACGCATCAACGGCCGCAGCGACGGCCGCCTGACCGTCGCCGAAATGGCGTCGACCGTCGGCCTTTCCGAAAGCTGGTTCGCCAATGTCTTCAAGCAGACCACCGGCAAGACCCCGCTGCAATGGCAGCTCGGCAAGCGCATCGACCTGGCGCAAAAGCTGCTGGTCGAAAGCGAGCTGACCATCGCCGATATCGCCGCCCAGCTCGGCTTTTCCGACCAGGCGCACCTGACGAAAGCCTTTCGCCAGATCGCCGGCGAAACACCCGCCGCCTGGCGGCGGATGCAGCGCCTCCTGTAGACCGCGACCGATTACCAGGTCTGGCGCAGCGTCGCCGAAATCGCCCGGCCGGGATTGTAGAAATCCGCGCCGAAGCCGCCGTAATCGATGTGTTTTCGGTCGAACAGGTTGCTGACATTCACCTGCAGGGCGGTGTTTTCGAAGACCTTGTAGGTGAAGGCCGCGTCGACGAGGAAGTTGCTGCCCGTCTTCACCGTGTTCGCGTCGTTGAAGTAATAGGACCCGGTATAGCGCCCGCCGAGGCCGAAGGTCATGTCGCCGCGTTTTCCATCGCCTTCGAGCGCATAGTTCACCCAGACCGACGCGATATGCTTCGGCACGTGATAGGGACGATTGCCCTCGTTGCCATCCGTTCCGTTCTCGACGATCTCGGCATCGAGGTAGGAATAGGCCGCCGTCAGGCTCCAATTACTCGTGATCTCCGCCTTCGCCTCCAGATCGAGGCCGCGAACGCGAACCTCGCCGATCGTTTCGCGCAGGTTCGTCGCCGGGTTGGTGCGCGTGATGTTGTTCTTGGTGAGGTCGTAGATCGACGCGGTGAGCAGCGCCGGGAAGGCGTCGGGCTGGTATTTCACGCCGAGTTCGTACTGTTCGCCACGCTCCGGCTCCAGGCCGAGGGAGGGTGCGGCGACGGATTCGGCATAGCTCACATAGGGCGCGATCTCGTGGGTCAGCCGGTAGGTCAGGCCGATGCGCTTGGTCAGTTCGCTGTAATCGCCTTCGCTGCGCGTGCCGGTCAGCCTGTCCGTCTCGCGGATGTCCAGCCAGTCGTTGCGCAGGCCGGCCGAGACGATGAATTTATCCGCGAAGGTCAGGTCCTGCTGGACATAGAGGGCCTTGGTCTTCTGGTCGCTCTTGGTGCTGGCGATGAGCGGCAGCCCCACCGGTCCGCCGGTATAGACGGGGTTCGTCCAGTCGATGCCCGGCGCCGGCCCCCAATAGGTATCGTCGTCCTCGGAGAAATTATTGTATTCGACGCCGAACAGGCTGCGGCTTTCCACGTTGTCGAAGCTCGCCTCATATTGCAGATGCGCGTCGATGATGAACTGCCGGCTCGACGTCTCGTTGCCGAAGAAGGCGCGCGACGCGGTGGTCGAGCCGTCCGTCGGCGTCGCGGAAATATAGGCGTAACCGAAATCGGTGTCGGTGTTGCTGTAGCGCGCGTTCGAGCTGAAGGTCAGGCCCGAGCCGAAATCATGGTCGAGCAGGACGCTGACCGTGTTGCGGTTGGTGCCGCGGAAATTGTAGTCCGGCTCGCCGAAGAAGCGATCCCGGTCGAAATCCGTGCCGACCGGATGCCCGCCGCTGCCGGGCACGCCATCCTTGTTCAGGTGGTCGTAGACGATGGAAAGGCTGGTCGCGTCGGTCGGGCGCCAGGTCAGGCCGCCCATGAAGAATTTCTCGTCGTCGCGCGAATGGTCGTATTCGGCGTCGGCATCCCTGAGCTTGCCGGTGAAACGGTAGGACAGCGTGTCGTCTTCGGTCAGATTGTCGCCAAAATCGAAGCCAAACTCCTTGCGGTCGAACGACCCGCCCGTGACATAGGCCTCGCCGAACTTCTCGCTCCGCGGCCGCTTCGTCACGTAATTCACCGAGCCGCCCGGATCGGAAACACCGAAGGCCGAGGAGCTAGCCCCCTTCAGCACCTCGACGCGCTCGAAGGCATAGGCCTCTTCGCGCACGCCGCCGAAGGGACGGCCGAGCACCAGCCCGTCGCGATAGGTGGTGGCGTCGAAACCGCGGATCTTGAAGAAATCGTAGCGGTCGTCCGAACCGTAGAAGTCCGTCGTCACGCCCGCCGTATATTGCAGCACTTCCTCGACGCTCTCGGCACCACGCTGCTGGATTTCCTTGGCGGTGATGACGGAGACGGAGGCCGGCGTGTCGAGGATATCGGTCGCCATCTTGCTGCCGCCCGAGGTTTTCCGCGCGACGATCGTCTTCGCGTCGTCGTCATAGGCGGCGACCGCGCCGCTGCCATCGACGGTGATCGTTTCCAGAACCGTCGTGGAACCCGCATCCGCCTGCTGAGCCAGCACGAAGCTCGGCGTGAGGGCGACAAGCGCCGTGCACCCCAGAAGGACCACGTTCCTGTAGTGCCTGTTGTCGCCTGTCTTTTTGATGTTCATTGCCACGTCCCAGAAGTCGAAGTTGCCATTGTCCGGGGCCATGCCGTCGCTCCACGGCCGAAGCGTCTCAGCCCGGCAGCGATTTGCGATGTCCCCTGAACGACCCATTAACTTGAGATGATTTATCCAGTATTGTAAATTTCCGCGGTTTTGTACAAACCCACGGAAACTTCGCCGCCGTCTCGCCGCGGCGCGAGCATGCGCCTTGACGCCGCCCCGTGAACCTGAAACGGAAACTCCACTTTAAACAGCCTGGAGGGTTTCGCCAATGCCGCGGCTCTTTCGTCTTCCCCTGTCCTTGCTCGCTCTCACCCTCTGGTTCATCGCCGGCGGCGCATGGGCAGCGGAGAACACCGTCTATCCGATCGTCATCAAACACGCGCTCGGCACGACGACGATCCCGAAAAAACCGGAACGGGTGGCGACGGTCGCCTGGGCGAACCACGAGGTTCCGCTGGCGCTCGGCATCGTGCCGGTCGGTTTTGCCGCCGCCAATTTCGGCGATGACGACGGCGACGGGCTGCTTCCCTGGGTGGCGGAGAAGCTGGCGGAACTCGGCGCCGAAAAGCCGGCGCTCTTCGACGAGGGCGACGGGATCGACTTCGAGGCGGTCGCGGCGACGGAGCCGGATGTCATCCTGGCCGCCTATTCCGGGCTCAGCCAGGCCGATTACGACACGCTGAGCCAGATCGCCCCGGTGATCGCCTACCCCGACTCCGCCTGGGCGACCGACTGGCGCGAGATGATCCGTCTCAACAGCGCCGGCCTCGGCATGGCCGCGGAGGGTGACGCGCTGATCGAGCGCATCGAGGGCGAGATCGCCCAGGTGGTCGCCGGCCGTCCGGAACTCCAAGGCAAAACGGCGATGTTCGTCACCCATCTCGACACGACCAATCTCAGCATCGTCAATTTCTACACGGCCAACGATACGCGGGTGAAATTCTTCGCCGACCTCGGCCTCACGTCGCCCAAGAGCGTCGTCGAGGCGACCAAGCCGGGACAGTTCGCCATCGGGATCAGCGCGGAAAAGGTCGATGCCTTCGACGATGTCGACATCGTCGTGACCTACGGCGGCGAGCCGCTGCTTGCGGCGGTGCGGGCCGATCCCCTGCTCGCGAAAATGCCGGCCGTCGCCAATGATGCGATCGTCTTGCTCGGCATGAATCCGCTCGGCACCGCGTCGAACCCGACGCCGCTGTCGATCTCCTGGGTCCTGAAGGACTATGTCGATCTGCTTGCGAACGCCGCTGGTAAAACCCGGTGATCGCGAACGCCGCCACTGCAACGAGAGCCTATGCCGCCCGCTCCAACCGGGCGCGGCTGCTCGGGCTGATGGGCGTCACCGCCCTCCTCGCCCTGCTCTGCGTTCTCTCGGTCGCGATCGGCACGCGCACGGTCGGCTGGGCCGATATCGTGGCGGGGCTTGGCGGCGGGGTGGACAGCATCGGCCAGGCCGCCGTCGCCGTGCGCATCCCCCGTACAGTGCTCGCTCTGCTCGCCGGCGCAGCCCTCGGGCTTGCCGGGGCGATCATGCAGGGCGTCACGCGCAATCCGCTGGCCGATCCCGGCATCCTCGGCGTCAACATGGGCGCATCGCTGGCGGTGGTGGTGGGCGTTGCCTGGTTCAACATCGCCTCCGCCCATGCCTATATTTTTGCGGCCATCCTCGGTGCCGGCACCTCCGCGGTCTTCGTCTATGTCATCGGTTCGCTCGGGCGCGGCGGGGCGACGCCGCTCAAGCTGGCGCTTGCGGGCGCCGCCACCTCGGTCGCCTTCTCCTCGCTGGTCATCGCCGTGGTGCTGCCGCGAAACGACATTGCGGGCGGCATCCGCGCCTGGCAGATCGGCGGGGTCGGCGGGGCGACCTTCGAGCGCATCCTGCCCGTGCTGCCCTTTCTCGCGGCGGGCTTCGTCATCAGCCTGCTCTCGGCCCGCAAGCTGAACTCACTGGCGCTGGGTGACGAGCTGGCGGCGGGCCTCGGCGAACGTGTCGCCACCGCCCGTGCCGTCGCGGCCTTCGGCGCGATCCTGCTCTGCGGCGCCATCACCGCGGTCTGCGGCCCGATCGGCTTTCTCGGCCTGATCGTGCCGCATCTCTGCCGCCTGCTGGTCGGCGTCGATCATCGCTGGCTGTTGCCCTTTTCGGCGCTCGGCGGCGCCAGCCTGCTTCTCGCGGCCGATATCGTCGGACGCATCATCGCCCGGCCGGCCGAACTCGACGTCGGCATCGTCACCGCCTTCGTCGGCGCGCCGTTCTTCATCTGGATCGTCCGGCGCCAACGGGTTCGCGACCTATGACAGTGCTGTCTCCCATCATCACCGACCTCGTCGACAACCGCGCCCGCCGCACCCGCCGGCATGCGCTGGTCATCGGCGTGCTCGTCGCCATCCTGGTCGCGGCCTTCGTCCTCACCCTCCTGCTGGGGCAGTCCTTCACCGCGCCGCAGGATATCCTGCGCGTGCTGATGGGCGAGGACGTGCCGGGCATCGCCTTCACCGTCGGGCAACTCCGCCTGCCGCGCGCGATCCTTGCGATCCTGGCGGGCCTGAGCTTCGGCCTCGGCGGGGCCGCGTTCCAGATCATGCTGCGCAATCCGCTGGCGAGCCCCGACATCATCGGCATCAGCTGGGGCGCAAGCGCTGCCGCCGTCTTCGCCATCGTCGTGCTGTCGTTGAAAGGGCCGATGGTGTCGCTCTTCGCCGTGGCTGCCGGTCTCGGCGTCGCGCTGCTGGTCTACGCCCTGTCCTTCCGCAACGGCGTTGCCGGCACGCGGCTCATCCTGGTCGGCATCGGCGTTTCGGCCATGTTGGAAAGCTTCATCGCCTATATCCTGTCGAGCGCGCCGGCCTGGAGCCTGCAAGAGGCGCTGCGCTGGCTGACCGGCAGCGTCAACGGCGCGCAGCTCGGCCAGGCGCTGCCGCTTTTCCTGGCGCTCGCCCTCTTCGGCGGCCTGCTGTTGAGCCGCGCCCGCGACCTCGAAGCGTTGAGGCTCGGCGACGACACCGCCGCCGCACTCGGCGTCCAGGTCGGCCGCACCCGCATCCTCATCATCGTCGCCGCCGTCGGCATGATCGCCAGTGCTACCGCCGTCACGGGGCCGATCGCCTTCGTCGCCTTCCTCTCCGGGCCCATCGCCGCGCGCATCGTCAGGAACAACGGATCGCTCCTCATCCCGGCCGCGCTGACCGGCGCGGTGCTCGTGCTCGTCGGCGACTATTGCGGCCAGTTCCTGCTGCCGAGCCGCTATCCGGTGGGCGTGGTGACCGGCGCGCTCGGCGCGCCCTACCTGATTTTCCTGATCATCCGCGTCAACCGCGCCGGAGCCTCCCTATGACGACCCATTCCCTTACCGCAACCGGGCTTTCGGCCGGCTATGGCGACAGCGTCGTTCTCGATGGCCTCGACCTCGCCGTGCCGCCCGGCCGGATCAGCGTCATCGTCGGCGCCAATGCCTGCGGCAAGTCCACGCTGCTGCGGACGATGTCGCGTCTGCTCTCCCCGCAGCGCGGCCAAGTGCTGCTCGACGGCAAGTCGATCCACCGCATCGCGCCGCGCGAACTCGCCCGCACGCTCGGCCTGCTGCCCCAATCGCCGATCGCGCCGGAAGGCATCACCGTCGCCGACCTCGTCAGCCGCGGACGGCATCCGCACCAGGGCCTGTTTTCGCGCTGGACGAAGGCGGACGACGAGGCTGTCGCGGCAGCGCTCGCAGCCACCAGGACCGTCGACCTTGCCGAACGGCCGGTGGACGAACTCTCCGGCGGGCAACGCCAGCGTGTCTGGATCGCCATGGCGCTGGCACAGCAGACGGAGCTCCTGCTGCTCGACGAACCGACGACCTTCCTCGACATCAGCCATCAGATCGAGGTGCTGGACCTGCTCACGGACCTCAACCAGGTGCGCGGCACGACGATCGTCATGGTGCTGCACGATCTCAATCTCGCGGCGCGCTATGCCGACCACCTCATCGCGATGGCGAACGGCCGCCTGCACAGTTCCGGCAGGCCGGAAGATGTGCTGACGGTGGAGACCGTACGAGACGTCTTCGGTCTCGAAAGCCGCATCATCACCGATCCGACCTCGGGCCGGCCGACCATGCTGCCGATCGGCCGCCATCGCATGCTGGCCGAGTAGGAGCGGCCTATTCGACGAAGGCGGCGAGGTTGGCAAGCGTCGACGCCAGCCCCTCCTCGTGATCCGCCTTGCTGATGCCGGCAGGCACATCGTCGGCGACGACGGTGACATCGGTGCCGCCGGCTACGGCTTCAAGGCTCCAGGTCATCGTCATCGTGCCGGCAAAGGCCGGGTCGTCGGAGACGAATTCGAACGCTTGCACGATGCGTTTCCCCCGCACCAGATCGACGAACCGCCCGTCGACGACATCGGTGTTTTCCGACGACTTGCCGGTCGCCGCCTGGAAGGTCAGCGTCATCCGGAAACGCCCGCCGACGCGCGGTTCGAGAATATCGACATGCCCCGCGGCGCCCTCGGGCGGCAGCCACTTCGACAGGGCGTCCCGATCCAGAAAGGCCGCATAGATGGCGTCCGGCGTCGATCCGATCCGCCGCGAGGTGGTGTGCCTTCGATCATCCATGGTTCTCCGCTCCCCTTCGCAACGACCGCATTGCAAGCAGTCTGAAGGAAAAGCGGGGCATTTGCGAGGTCACCGGCGACGCTTCAACGTCACAAGAACAGTTCTCCTTCGCAGCGGATCTGACCCGGCGGATATACGCCGCAAGCCACGCAGAATTTGACGGATGCCAATTCCATTGACCGCAGAGATGGGTACAATCCGGCAAACTGCTTTGTTTATCAGTCGAGGTCCTCTCACGTGCCGGCGCAACTGGACGACGATCAGAAGGCCCAACCGGCCATGACCATGCCGCCCGCCCCCGCCGAAGGCCTTGCCGAGAGCGAGGCGCGCCTGCGCTTCCTAGACGTGCTCGGCAAGGCGACGGCACCGAGCGCGGATGCGGACGAGATCCTCGCGATCACCACGCGGATGCTGGGGCAATATCTCGACGTCTCCGTCTGCGCCTATGCCGACATGGAGCCCGACCAGGACCATTTCACCATCCGCGGCGACTGGAGTGCCTCCGGCTCGTCCAGCATCCGCGGCTATTACAGCCTTGCCGCCTTCGGCGTGCGCGCGGTGGACGATCTGCATGCGGGCCGGCCGCTCATCATCAACGACAACCGCGCCGAGCTGCCGCCGGAAGAGGCCGCCACCTTCCAGGCGATCGGCATTTCCGCCACCATCTGCATGCCGCTCGTGAAGCTCGGCCGCCTCACCGCGCTGATGGCGATCCACCACCGGCAGCCGCATGTCTGGCGGCCAGCGGAACTCGCCCTTCTCGGCGAGGTGACGGAGCGCTCCTGGGCGCATATCGAGCGCGTGCGCTCGCAGCAGACGGCGCGCGAAGCGGCGGAACGGCTGAGGCTGGCGACGGACGCCGCCTCGATCGGCATCTGGGACTTCGACGTCACCGCCAACCGGCTGACCTGGGATACGCGTTGCAAGGCCCTCTTCGGCCTGCCGCCGGATGCCGAGATCACCTATGAAGGCAGCTTTCTCGCCGGGCTTCATCCGGACGATCGCGAGCGGGCGGACAAGGCGGTGCAGGAATCGGTCTTCGGCGCCGTCACGCAACCGTTCAATATCGAATACCGCACGATCGGCATCACCGATCACCGCGAGCGCTGGATCGCCGCCAATGGCGACGTCGTCGCCTCGGACGACGGGGTGCGGTTCGTCGGCTCCGTGCGCGACATCACCGCGCGGAAGAAGGCCGAGCGCCACCTCCAGATCATGAACGACACGGGCGCGGTGATTGCCGCCGAGCTCGATCTCGAAAAGATCGTGCAGACCGTCACCGATGCCGGTGTCGAACTGTCGGGCGCGGAATTCGGCGCCTTCTTCTACAATGTCATCGACGACCAGGGTGGCAGCTACATGCTCTACGCCCTGTCGGGAGCGCCGCGCAGCGCCTTCGAGACCTACCCGATGCCGCGGGCGACGGATGTCTTCAAGCCGACCTTTCTCGGCGAAGGCGTGGTGCGCTCCAACGACATCCTGAAAGACCCCCGCTACGGCCGGAACACCCCTCGAAAGGGCATGCCGGAAGGCCATCTCCCCGTTCGCTCCTATCTCGCGGTGCCGGTCATCTCGCGCTCCGGCGCGGTGCTCGGCGGGTTGTTCTTCGGCCATCAGGAGACCGAACGTTTCGGCGAGGAGCACGAGACCGCGCTGCTCGGCATTGCCGGCCATGCCGCAACCGCGATCGACAATGCCCGGCTGTTCCAGGCCGTGGAGGCGGAACTTGCCGAGCGGCGGCGCGCGGAGGCCGCACTCCAGGCGCTGAACGCCACGCTGGAAGAGCGCGTCGCCGAAGAGGTGGCCGAGCGCGCCAAGGCCGAGGAGCAGTTGCGCCAGGCGCAAAAGATGGAGGCGGTCGGCCAGCTCACCGGCGGCATCGCCCATGATTTCAACAACATGCTGGCCGTCATCCTCGGCGGCCTCAGCATGCTGCAACGGCGGCTTGCGCGCGGTGATACCGATGTCGGCCGCTTCGTCGATGGGGCGGTGGATGCGGCGCAGCGCGCGGCGACGCTGACCCAGCGGCTGCTCGCCTTTTCCCGGCGCCAGCCGCTCTCGCCGCAGCCGCTCGATCCCAACCGCGTGGTCGGCGGCATGAGCGAGCTCTTGAACCGCACACTGGGTGAAACCGTTGCGCTCGAAACCGTGCTTGCCGCCGGCGCCTGGCAGATCAATGCCGACCCCGGCCAGCTCGAAAACACGCTCCTCAATCTCTGTGTCAATGCCCGCGACGCCATGCCGGACGGCGGCCGGCTGACGATCGAGACGGCGAATATCTATGTCGACGAGCGTTATGCGCGCGACGCCGGCCTGGAAACCGGACAGTTCGTGCTGATCGCCGTCACCGATACGGGCACCGGCATGGCCGATGCCGTCATCGCCAAGGCCTTCGACCCCTTCTACACGACGAAAGCGGTGGGCAAAGGCACCGGCCTCGGGCTCAGCCAGGTCTACGGCTTCGTACGGCAGTCGGGCGGCGCGGTGAAACTCTATTCGGAAATCGGCGTCGGCACGACGGTCAAGGTCTACCTGCCGCGGCACTACGGGGTGATCGCCGCTGCGGAAGAGACCGAGGCGATGCCGCACCTTTCCCCCGGCCGGGAGGGCGAGGTGATCATGGTGGTCGAGGACGACGACCGGGTCCGCGCGATCTCCGCCGATGCGCTGCGCGAACTCGGTTATACGGTGATCGAGGCGGCGGATGGCGCGGAAGCCTTGCGGATCATCGACGGCGGCCAGCCGCTCTCGCTGCTCTTCACCGATGTCGTGATGCCGGGCATATCCGGCCGCGAACTGGTCGACCAGTTGCGCGCGAAGGGCGTGAGCGTGCCGGTGCTCTACACGACCGGCTACACGCGCAACGCCATCGTGCACAACGGCATCCTGGAGCCCCACACGCAGCTGCTGCCAAAACCCTTCACGATCGAGGATCTCGCAAACAAGATCCGTTCGATCCTCGACGTGAAATCCCTACGCGAATCCGACTAAAGTATGTCTGGTTCAGACTGAACCAGACATACTTTAGTTTCTTTTGTTTTCGTTTGTCTTTTCGGGAAAACCGGTTCCCACTTTTCCCTGACAAACTCTAGGAAGCAATGCGGCGACCGACGGAACGGCCGCGTTTGTCCAGCGCCTTGGCGAGCGCATCGATGATGTCCTCGTCGCTGAAGGGCTTGCGCACCACCGCGAGCGCGCCGTCGAAACCCTGCTGGACCGGGCCCGGATCGCCCGTCACGAAGATCACGTCGATGCCGAAACGGTCGATCAGGCGGCGGGCGAGCAGATGACCGCTATTGCCGTCGGAAAGGCCGAGGTCCACCAGCGCAATATCGGTGCGCGGCGCATAGGCGAGCGCCTGCTCCATGGTGGAAACCGGGCCGATGGTCTCATGGCCCTGCTCCTGCACCACCGTTTCCAGAAGCTCCGCGATCAAGGATTCGTCCTCGACGATCAACACCCGCATACCCGTCCTCCTGTCACTCAGATTTCGACTTGTGCTCCGGCTTGCCCTTTCGCTTGGTCGAAGCCATTTCCTTCAACTCGCCTTCGGACATCGATTTCTCCATGCCCTTCGAGGCACCTTTCAATTCACTCTTCTTGATATCGCCGCGTTTGGCGGCAAGGGCTGCGCCCGCGGCCTTTTGCTGGGCTTTCGATTTGGCTGGCATGGGAAGACCTCCGTGACTTGTCGCCTTCGAACCGACGAAGCCGCCAAAAGTTCCACGCAGCAAAAAGGGCCGCCGGCAAAACCGGCGGCCCCAGGGCTGCAAAAGGCTGATCCGCGCTGGATTCGAGGCGAACGCGGATTTCGAGGTCAGGCCTTCGGCAGCAGAACCTTGTCGATGACGTGGATGACGCCGTTCGATTGCTTGACGTCGGCGATCGTCACGGTGGCCGTGCCGCCGGTCTCGTCGGTCAGCGTGATCTTGTCGCCGTCCATCTTGGCCGACAGCACGCAGCCGCCGACGGTCTTGACCGGATGGTCGCCCTTGTCGTCGGCAATCATCTTGCCGATCGCATCGGACATCGCATTGGCCGAGACCACATGGCAGGTCAGAACCTTGACGAGCTGGTCCTTGTTTTCCGGCTTCAGCAGCGAATCGACCGTGCCGGCCGGCAGCGCCGCGAAGGCTTCGTTCGTCGGCGCGAAGACGGTGAAGGGGCCGGCGCCCGAAAGCGTCTCGACGAGGCCGGCGGCCTTCACCGCGGCGACCAGCGTGGTGTGATCCTTCGAGTTGACGGCGTTCTCGACGATGGTCTTGTCCTCGAACATCGCCGCGCCGCCGACCTTCGGGTTTTCGGCATGGGCGGCGAAGGCGCTGAGGGCGAAAACGGAGGCGAGCGCGGCAGTGCGGAGCGTGAAACGGATCATGGTGGGGTGGTCCTTTTTTTCGGCCCGCATGATGCGGGTCCTCCCGGTTGCGATGCCCGACGGGCGATCACTTCGAGCAACGGGACCTTGGGAAAAAGAGTTTCAGGACCGGCGATCTTTTTTCGTAATAGGTTGATTAGACGCGAAAAATTCGGTCAATCGAACCGCGCGGCACCCGACGCGATGACCGGCCCGGTCGCGCTTCCCGTCGGTGAGCCGCCGAAGGGCTCGAGGCTGACGGCCAACACCGCGCCCTGCACGAGACGGCTGCGCATCACGGCCGGCACGGCAAGTTCGCCCTCGCCGGTCTGCGGCAGCACGCCCAGCGAGACCGGCGCCTTGCCATCCTCGACGAGCCACAGTTCCAGCGATTTTTCCTGCGCCTTGCCGGCAGCGACCGGTGTGACGCGAAGCAAACCGCTGGCATCGTCATAGCGCGCCACCAGGTTGACCGTCGTCCCCTCGCCCGCAAGGTCGGCGATCAGCCGCCCGCCCTGCACCGGGTCGGGCGCGGCAATCGTGTTCATCCACAACGTAACACCGGCGGCAAAGGCGAGCGAAGCAAAAGCAAGCGAACGCCAGAGCGCCAGCGAGTTCCAGAAGCCGCCGGCAACCGTGCCCGACAGCATCGTGTCGCGCGGTGCAACGCCGAGAATACGTTGCTCGATGGTGGAGAACAGATGCGGCGGCGGTTGCAACGCTTCGTAATCGTCGTTGAAAGTGGCGAGGTTTGCCTCCCAGCGGTTCACCATGGCGGCGAACTGGCGGTCCTGCCCCAGCCGCGCCTCGACCTTGCGGCGGTCTTCGGCCGAAAGCACCCCGAGTACGTATTCGCCGGCGATCACCTCGTCGCGGCGGGGGTCTCTCATGTCTTTGTCGGGCGCCGTCATCGGCTCATGCACTCTCTCAGTTTCAAAAGGCTCCGGCGAAGCCAGGTTCTGACCGTGTTCAGCGGCACGCCATGCATCTCGGCGAGTTCCTCATAGCTGATACCCTCGACATAGGCGCGCCGCACGGCGGAAGCCTTGTCCGGCTCGAGCCGCTCCATGCAGGCGTCGATCCGGCGACCCTCCGAGCGCAATATGGCATTGTCTTCCGGCGTCGCCAGCGGATCGGCAATATCGTAGGCCGCATCGATGTCCGATGTCACCGGCTTGCGCGCCCGTATGCGGTCGATCGCCTGATGGCGGGCGATGGCGGCAAGCCAGGCCATCGCCTGGGTTTCATTCTCGACATAACGGTCGGCGCGCTGCCAGATCTTGAGGTAGACATCCTGCAGCACCTCTTCCGCATCGCTCCTGTCCTTGAGGATACGAAAGCAGATGCCAAAAAGTTTCGAGGCGGTCAGATCATAAAGGGCGGCAAAGGCCTTGCGGTCCTTCAGCGACACGCGCCCGATCAGATAGGAAATGTCGTCGCCGGTCACACGTCTTCCATCCTGTCACTCGGGTACACGGATTCCAGTACGGAAATACCCGTCTAATGGATCATCCGACGGGTACGAGCAGCCAGGCACAGGGCAAAATCAGGAAAAAACGAAACCCGGCAGCGCGATCAGGGTGCCTTACGCACCTGCCTTGCTCTTCCTCCGGCGCAGGATTTTCGGCCCGAGCCAGCCGAGCAGCGGCAACAAAGCGAGGCCGAGCGCGAGGCTGTCATTGCGCGGCTGCACCACCACGATCACCCGGCGAAAGGCGGCAACGCCCTGCCCGTCCGACCGGATCTCTCCGCGCGATACACCGGCATTCGCTGGCACGGACACCGCGAACGCCATCAGATCTTCCTTCTCGCCTTCTTTCGCGGTGCGGACCTGATAGCCGAAGCCGGATCCCTCCGTCTGCACCACCTTCAGGCGGGCGAGCGGCAGGTCCTGCGTTTCGGCGAAGCGTACGGCGACGCGGTCGGTCGGCGACGCCGCGCGCCGGATCCAGACATTTCGCCCCGAAACCGCGTCCTGCTGCGGCGAGACGACCGGCAGGTATTCCGTCTCGTCGAAACGATCCGCCTCGGAGAGTGTCAGATAGAAGGTGGAGCCGGGCCGGGCGAAGATGCGCATGTCCGCGCCGTTGGTGGCGATCGGCCGCGTCCAGCGCTCTTCCGGCACCACGTCCGCAACGGTGACCCGCCGGCCGGCCATGTCGCCCACGGAAAGGCGACGCGCGGTGCCCGGCACAGGCAAGCCGTCGGCGGAGAGTGCCATCTCATACGTTCCGGCCTCGAGGGCGAAGCGATAGGCAGCGGCCGGTGCCGTCACGAGTTTCAGGCTCGGCCTGGGCAGAGGGTCAGGCGGCGCGATGACCTCGACCGGCGCACCGCGAAGCCGTGCCGCGCCTGCTTCCAGCAGTTTGCGTTCATAGATGCGCTGCTGCGCCTCGGCCTCGACATAGCGGCGGGCGAAGGTCCGCTCGTCCTCCTGGTAGGCACTGTAGGCCCGGATGGCGGACGCGCCCCAGAGAAGCTGGCCGTTGCCGTTGAGCGCGCCTTCCGGATAGAGGATCACATAGGGCAAGGGCTCGACCTCGGCGACGGTTTTGCCATCGCGCGTGACCGTGAGGACGCCGCTGACCTCGCGGCGCTTCTTCTCAAGGTCGACATAGACCTGCCGGGAGAGCGGCCAGTAATATTCCTGCGTCTCGACGAAGGAGATGGCGCTGTCCTGGCCGGCGAGCAGATGCAGCGTCCCGGCCTGCGACGGCAGGAACATGTCCTTGAAGGTAAAGCCGTCCCAGACGCGACCGGTGACGATGACGGCGTCCCTGCGCTCGGGTTCGATGGCTTTCGCGGCGCTGGCGGCCGAGAGGCACAGAAGGAGGATAGCAAGACGTCTCCACATGCCTAGGCTCCCTTCATTCTGGTGACGATCCACGAGAGCAGTAGCAGCCCGGCCGTCAGCGTAACGACGCCAACCGATTGCGACAGCGGCAACGCCTGCTGCGTAACGAGCCGCTCGGCTAGGAAGGCGATGCCCGCGACGGGCGAGAGCGCATGGAACGCTGGCGCCGCAGCCTCCAGCAACGCCCGCAGATAGAGCGAAAACAGGCTCATGCTGTCCGCCGGCATCGTCCGCAACAATCCGAGCACCACCTCATAGGTCGCAAGCAGCGCGACGAGCGCAAGATAGAGGACGACCGCCATGCGCACCGACGCGGTCATGCCGGAAACGGCGAGCCCCATCGCCATGACCGGCAGCACGAACAGGCCGTTGGCCAGGATGGCGGCGAAATCTCCGGCACCCGTCACGCCGGCGCCGAGGGGCTGGGCGATCACGAGATAAAGGCAGTGGACGGCAACGAGCGCGGCGAGCACCGCCAGTTCCGCGAGATATTTTGCGAGCACGATCACGCTTAGCGGCACCGGGCCGACGAGCAGGACGTCGAGCGTGCGGTGCTCGCGCTCCCAGCTGAGCGCGCCTGCCAGCCGCAGCCCCAGCACGAGGCCGAGAAAAGCCACCACCAATGTGTTCAGCCCAGCCAGCGGATCCGCTGTCACCACGACGGACTCGGTCTCGAAGGTCCGCGCAAAACCGATGCCGTAGACATAGGCGATCAGGCAGAGCGCACTGGCGACCAGCCAGAACCACAGGGACGCGAACTTGGCGGCCACTTCCCGACGCACCAGCAGAAAGGTCTGCCGCGCGAGGCCCGGCGAATGCAGTCTTGGAAAAATATGGGGCGGGCGGACGTGTTCCATGGCGCGGACGATCACATCACGGTGCGGATCAGGCCGCCGTCGATCCGGAGTGCGGCACCATTGACGATACCGGTGCGGGTACTGCCGAGGAAGGTGACGAAGTCGGCCACCTCCTCCGGCTTCGACAGGCGCTGGATCAGCGAGGTCGGGCGGTTCTCCGCGACGAAGCGGCGCTCCGCGTCCGGTGTGGGAACGCCCGGATAAAGGCCGGCAATGAGATCGGCCACACCTTCGGTGCTGCACGGGCCCGGCAGGACCGAGTTGACGGTGACGGCGGTGCCCTTGGTCGTTTCGGCGAGGTTGCGGGCAAGCGACAGCTGCATGGTTTTCGTGGCGCTGTAGGCGGGCATTTCCGGTGCAGGATTGATGCCGGATTCGCTTGCCATGAACACGACGCGGCCGCTGTTGCGCGCCAGCATCTTCGGCAGGTAGTTTCTCGCGAGCCTGACGCCGCTCATGACGTTGACCTCGATCAGCTCGTACCAGCGGTCGTCGCCGGCCTTGTAGATGTCGACGGCTTCATAGATACCGAGATTGACCACCAGCACGTCGACATCGGGGCAATTGGCGATGAGCTCGTCGCAGCCCTCCTTCGTGCCGGAATTGCCGACGGCCTGCTCCAGCCGTGCTTCCGGCATCTCTGTCCTGATACGGGCTATGGCCTTCGCGATGGTCTCTTCGCCGCGGCCGTTGATGACCACGGTCGCCCCTTCCCGCGCCATGGCCGTCGCAATGGCGAGGCCGAGGCCGCCGGTGGATGCGGTAATCAGGCAGCGCCTGTCGCGATAGCCGAGATCCATGGTCTTTTCCCTTTCAATGGACGAGCCGTGCGGGCTCCTGCCGGACCGGGCGTTCCGGCCGGGTCAAACCGATAAAGATGTCCTCCAGCGACGGCGTGGCCGCATCGACGGAGAGCACGGTGTATCCCGCGTTCGAGAGCATCCGGACTGCGTGCGCCCGCGCATCTCGCCCATCCTCGGGCGAGCCGCGCAGGACCAGTTCCAGCCGGTGCGGGCCGGTCTGGTGCGCCCGCGCCACGCCCGGCAAGACGGCAATCCCCTGAATGCATTGCGCCGCCGGCTCATAGAGTTCGACCTGTAGGCTGCCCGCCGAGAGGCCGGCCGGAAGCAACTCCCCCGGCCGTCCTGTCGCCAGAACGCGGCCCTGGCGCATAAAGACGACGCTGTCGCAGACCCGCTCCATCTCCGCCAGTTGGTGGGAAGAGAAGAGCAGCGTCACGCCCTCCGCCTTCATCTCGCGAAAGATCGCGCGCATGTCGGCAACGCCGTTCGGGTCGAGGCCGAGCGTCGGCTCGTCGAGGATGAGCAGTTCCGGCCGGTGCAGCATCACGCGGGCGAGACAGGCGCGCTGCTGCATGCCGCGGGAAAAATCGCCGAGCCGCCGGTCGGCCGCAGCGGTGAGGCCGACGCGTTCGATCACTTCCTTCACCCGGTTGCCCGCATCGGCAATGCCGTAGAGATCGGCGAAGAAGCGGAGATAGGCCCGCGCGGTCATCTCCGGATAGATCCGCGGCTTCTCCTGCAAATAACCGAACAGCACCCGCAGATCCCGTTGACGGCTGCCCTGCGGCACGCCGAACAGTTCGATCTCGCCGGCATCCGGCTCGACGAGGCCAACGATCATGTTCATCACCGTCGTCTTTCCGGCGCCATTCGGGCCCAGAAAACCGGTGATCTCGCCGCGCGCCACCGAGAAGGTGGCATCCTCCACGGCGCGTTTGGCCCCGAAGGATTTGGAAAGCGCGGTGACGGCAAGGGCGGGGCTGGTCACGGGATCATCCTTCTCAATAGGGCAGCGGCGTCACGTAGAGCCGGACCAGATTGATGACGATCATCGACACGCCCGCCGCCAGCAGGAACTCCATCGGCCAGGCGAGAAATTTGGCCCGGTCGTTCCAGAGTTTCAGCGAGACGATCACGATGACGGCGATCAGCGAGGCCGGCCAATGCGAGACATCGCCGGCCATGACGGTGCAGGACCCGAGCAACAAGGCCAGGATGACGAGAAGGATGACGTTGGACCGGTTCATCTCAGATATCCTCTCTCGAAATATCGCTGCCGGCCGCCTGCGCGATGGTGCGCCCCGTCACGGGATCGAACAGGTAGATCCAGTTCGGATCGAAGCGGGCCGCAAGCGCGCTGCCTTCGTCCTTCGAGAGATGGGCCGTTTCGGTGGTGGAACTACGGGTCGTCACCATGACGGAACCGCATTGAAGCACGTAGAGATTTTCCGCGCCGGTCGGCTCGAAGGAATAGAGCTCGGCGACGATGCGGTGGCCTGCATCCGGCGTTTCGCGGATCGCGATATGCTCGGGGCGGATGCCGAGACGCACCGGCTGGTCGACGAGGTCCGCAAGGCGGTTTCGCGCTACCCAATCCGCATCGAGCGGCACCGCGAAATGCTCGGTCATCGCGACGATTTTGCCTTCGAGGCGCGCGATGCGGGCATCAAGAATGTTCATCTGCGGTTCGCCGACGAAGGTCGCGACGAATTCCGTCGCCGGCCGCTCGAAGATTTCACGCGGGGTGGCGAATTGCAGCATCTCGCCGTCCTTCATCACGATGATGCGGTCGGCCATGGTCATGGCTTCGAGTTGGTCATGCGTGACGAAGATGGTGGTGACGCCGACGGTCTTCTGAATGTGGCGCAGCTCGGCGCGCATCTGCCCGCGCAACTGGGCATCGAGATGCGACATCGGCTCGTCCATCAGGAAAACGTCGGCATCGCGCACCAGCATGCGGGCGATCGCCACGCGCTGGAGCTGGCCGGCCGAAAGCTGGTCGGGCTTGCGTTGCAGCACCTCGGTGATCTGCATGGTGCGCGCGACGGCCTCCACCTTGCTCGCGATCTCCGCCCGGCCGAGGCGGCGCACCTCCAGCGGATAGGCGATGTTGCCGAACACCGTCAGGTGGCGGTAGAGGCCGTAATCCTGAAAGACCATGCCGACATTGCGGTAGCGCGGCCGGAGGAACGTGACGTTGCGCCCGCCGATGGCGATGCGCCCGCTGCTCGGCATTTCGAGGCCGGCGATCATCCGGAGCGTCGTCGTCTTGCCGCAACCGGAGGGGCCGAGCAGGAAGACGAATTCGCCATCGTTCACGGTAATGTTGACATCGTCGACGGCCTTGAACGCGCCGAACTGCTTCATCAGACTGTGGATCTCGATATCAGCCATGATGGCGTTCCATTCTGTTGGAAAAAGAGGTCATTTGCGCACCACGCCCTGCGAGAGGCCGCTGATCAGCTGTCGTTGCAAAAGCAGCACGAAAAGGATGAGCGGTGCCGTGATCAGCACGACGGCGGCACCCAGCACGTTCCAGCGGATGTCCGCGCCGATCGAATAGGCCATGATGGCGGGCGGCATGGTCTTCGCCTGCGTGCTGGTAAGGAAGGTCGCGAAGGCGAACTCGTTCCAGGACAGGATCATGACGAAAATCGAGGTCGCCGTAATCGAGGGCATCATCAGCGGTAGCGTCACCTTGCGGAAGGCGGCAAACCACGTGTCGCCGTCCACCATGGCGGATTCCTCGTAGCGGCGGGGAATGTCGCGGAAATAGCCGGTCAGCATCCACACCACGAAGGGCAGCTGCATGGCCGTGTAGAGGAGGACGAGCCCCGCCAGCGTGTCGAGCAGCCCGGCGGTCTGGAAGGTGACGAAGATGGGGATGAGCACCGCCACCGGCGGCATCATGCGGTTCGTCAGCACCCAGAACGACACGTCGTCCCGGCCGGTAAAATCGTAACGCGCCAGCGCGTAGGCGCAAAACATGCCTATCGTCACCGAGAAGAAGGTGGACGCGAGCGAGACGATCACGCTGTTGAAGAAATTCTTCATGATGCCCTTCTCGACGATCAGGTAATGAAACGCTTCGAGGGAGGGCGTGAAGAACCAGGCGGGCGTGGCCGACGAGGCCGAGGCACCGTCCATGAAGCCGGTCATGACCACCCAGAGATAGGGCACGAAATTGACCAGGCAGACGAGGATGAGCACCAGGTAGACCCACCAGTTGCGCTGCACCAGCGGCGCTGCGGGCGATTCCATATTGTAGGTTGGCTGCTTCATGGCGGCTCTCCTTACTCGGCGACTTCGGTCTTCGACCGGAAGACGCGGATAAACACGAAGCTCATCACGATGATGATCATCATCATGATCAGCGACAGGGCCGCAGCCTTCGACGCGTCGAAGAATTCGAGGCCGGTCTTCGTCAGGAAGACATTCATGGTGGTGGTGGCGTTGCCCGGTCCGCCGCGGGTCATGATCACGATCAGCTCATAGGTGCGGAAAGCATCCATGGTGCGGATGATGACGGCGATGAGGATCGCGGGCCGGAGCAGCGGCATGGTGATGGTCCAGAACACCCGCCAGGAGCTGGCGCCATCGATTTCCGCCGCCTCGTAGGGTTGGCGCGGAATGGAGGCGAGACCGGCCGACAGCATCAGGAACATGAACGGCGTCCACTCCCAGACATCGACGAAAACCAGCGTCTGGAAGGCGATCGTCGGGTCGGAGAGGAACGGGATTTCGCCGAAGCCGAGCGCCTTGGTAATGCCGCCGACATAGTAGGTCATCAGGCCGGCGCCGGGATAGAACATGTAGCGCCAGATGAGGGCGGCGACCAAAGGCGGCAGGATCATCGGAATGAGGATGAAGACGCGCATGAAGGCGATGCCGGCCAGTTGCCGCTGGAAGAGCAGCGCCAGCCCAAGGCCGAGCCAGAATTCGATGAACACCGCCTGCACCGTGAAGAGCAGCGTCTTGCGCAGCGCATGCCAGAATTCCGGATCCTGGATCAGCGCCTGGTACTGGTAGAGCCCGACGAAGATGCGCGGCAGGTACGGCTTGGACAGGATGACGTTGTGGCTCGCGATGTAGAGCGAGTAGAGAAACGGATAGATGCCGATGGCGAACAGGATGATCAGCGTCGGCGCCATCAGCACCCAGGGGAAGACCGCTCGGTTCGAAGGGCCGAAACGGGACAGGATGCCCCTATGGCCAAGCGCCATCGGCGGGGCTGTTGTGGTGCGTTCCGAGATCGACATGTCTCAGTCCCTTTGAATTGCGGTTGGAGAGGCAGCCGGCACCCGGGCGTGAAACCACGCCCGGGCGCCCTCAGGAGGTCAGTTCCACTCGGACGGAAGGCGATCGTAGTAGGTGAGATCCCGCCACTGCTGCTTCGGCAGGTCGTTGCGGCCGGGAATGTAGTAGCCGCCCTTGCGCATCGCGTCGGTCATGCGCTTTTCCATGTTGGCGGCAGCCGTCTTGCTGTCGATCTCGCCGATCCAGACGCGGTTGCCCTCTTCGCCCATGATGTCGGAGATTTCGGCCCACTCCGGCACGCGCACGCGCTCGTCCGGATTGGTCTCTTTCAGCATGAATTCGTAGACGCCGGGCCACCAGGGCTGGTACTTCGCAAGCGTCTCGCTCTTGTAGGTCGAGTGGCGCGACGGGCCGGCACCGTATTGGGTGGCGCGGGCCTGAACATCCTTCGAGGTCACCCATTGCATGAAGGTCCAGGCGGCTTCCTTGTTCTTGGAGTCCTTGGAAACGCCGAGCGACCAGGCGCCGAACCACGGGTCGATCACGCCATCGGGACCGGCCGGCGTGTGCAGGTGCACGTTCTTGCCGGCAACCTTCGCCTGTGTTTCGGGATCTTCGAAGAAGCCCTTGACGAAGTCCTGGTAGTTCCAGGTGCCGAAGGCATTGCCCGCCTGGTAGACGGCGGTCGCCTCGCCGATGCCCCAGTTGGCGCTGTCGGCCGGCATGAATTCCTTGAGGCTCAGGAAGTAATCGATCGAGGCGACGGTGCGCTCGTTGTTGATGGTGATCTTCCAGTCCTTGTCGACATATTCGTCGCCCTTGGTTTCGGGCGTCTGGTAGGCGAACAGGTATGGCAGGTAGGTGACGCCCCAGAACCAGCGGCCCGGGATGTTGGCAAAGCCGATCATGTTGGATTCGGGATTGTTCACCTTCTTGGCGGCGTCATACATGTATTTCGTGGTGAATTCCGGCGAGAAGCGCTCCGGCAGCTTGAAGCCCGCCTTCTCCGCCACATCCGCGCGGAATGTCGTGCCGACGGGGCCTGCGCCGATCGGTAGCGTATAGAGCGTATCGTTGAAGACGCCCGTGCCGCTGATGACGCGCGGCAGGAAGTCGTCGATGTCATAGTCGGCATCCGTCAGCTCGGCATTCTTGACATAGGGCATCAGCGGCTCGAGGAAGCCGGCCGCGGCATATTCGGCAAGCCACATCACGTCGACCGCGAAGAAGTCGTAGGTGCCGGTGCCCTGCTGCATTTCCACCAGCGATTTCTGGCGGTAGTTCTCGAAGGGCACCTCGTCGACGACGACCTTGATGCCGTATTTCTCCTCGAATTCCGGGAAGAACTTTGCCAGCGCCGCAAACTGCGGCATGGACGGGGCGAGGAAGTGCACGGTCTTGCCCGAGAGCGCCTTCTGCGCCTCCGTCTGCGCATGGGTCGGAAGGGCCAGCATCAATAGCGACAGCCCGGCCGCCGTTGCGGCACTCAATTTCACGATGGTCATTCTCTCCTCCTCCGTTGATGTGCATGCGTATCCATCGTCACGCCCGGTCAGGCGTGCAGTCGTGCCGGCTTTTGTCGGGTGAAGCGGGCCTGGCGCACGGTGCGGCCGCTGTCGGCGTCGAACAGGTAGATGAAGTCGGGATCGATGCGGAACGCGATCGGCGCACCGATCGCGCGCGGATATTTCAGCGCGGCATCGAGCGTCGTCATGGCGCGGATCACCTGGCCATCCACCTCGATGTCGAACACCACCCGCGAGCCCAGCGTCTCGACGGCGAAGACCGTGCCCTGCACGCGGCAGGGGTGTGCCGTATCCGGTGGGCAGAGGTGGAGCTGCTGCGGGCGCAGCCCCAGCAGATAGCTGCCGCCGGGTTTCACCGGTTCGCCATCCTGCATCCAGTCGTGATCGACTTCGATATAGGCATCGCCGACGCGCAGCGAATGGCAGCCATTGGCCTCGGAAATCACCGCCTTCATGACGTTCATCGGCGGCTCACCGACGAAGGTCGCGGCAAACAGCGTTTCCGGCCGGTCGAACAGGTCCTGCGGGGCCGCGATCTGCTCGATGCGGCCCTTGTTGATCAGCACGATCCGGTCGGCCATGGTCATGGCCTCGAGCTGGTCGTGCGAGACATAGAGCATCGTCGCCTTGAACTCGCGCTGGAGCCGCTTGAACTCGACGCGCATGCGGGCACGCAATTTTGCGTCAAGGTGGGAGATCGGCTCGTCGAGTAGGAAGACATCCGCATCGCGCACCAAGGCGCGGCCGATCGCGACACGCTGCATTTGGCCGCCGGAGAGCTGGTTCGGCCGGCGTTCCAGGAATTTTTCGATCTGTAATGTCTCGGCGACGCCGACGATGTGGCGGCGGATCTCGGCCTCCGCCATCTTCCGGATGCGCAGCGGATAGGCGAGGTTTTCGAAGACGCTCAGATGCGGAAAGAGCGAGTGTTTGTCGTAGACCATGGCGAGGTTACGCTCGCGCGGCGTCCATTGTGTCACGTCGCGGCCGCCGATCATGATGCGGCCGGCGCCAGCCTCCTCCAGTCCGGCGACGAGGCGCAGCGTGGTGGTTTTGCCTGCCCCGGACGGACCGAGCAGAAACACGGCCTCGCGATCGGCCACGTCGAGCGAGATGCCGCGCACCGCTTCGAAGCCGCCCTTGAATGTCTTTGCCAAGTTGTCGATCTGAAGGTCAGCCATTGTCTTTTCCGGTTGAGATCAAAGAATTGCGCGGATGGTGCCGCCTTCGGCCCGCATCGCCATGCCGTTCAGCGCGGGTGACGCCGCAAGATGCACGACGCTGGCGGCAACCTCTTCCGGCGCGATCATCCGGCGGATCAGCGATGTCGGCTCGGTCTCGTCGAAATAGTCGGCGACCACCTGCTCGCGGGTAACGCCTTTTTCGCGGGCGATCTCTTCGTGGTAACGCCGCACGGCGAGCGTGTCGGTCGGCCCGGGCAGGATGGTGTTGACGCGCACGCGCGTGCCCTGGGTCAATTCGGCGAGCGCCCGCGAAACACCGAGAAGGCATGCTTTCATCGCGCCGTAGTGTGGCATCCAGGCCTGCGGCTTCACCGCGCTCTCGCTGCTGATGAAGACGATGGAGCCCTCGCCCCGCGCCAGCATGTCCTGCAACAGCAGCCGCGACATGCGCACGCCCGTCATGACGTTGACGTCGAAGAAGCGGAACCAGTCCTCGTCGCGCGTTTCGAAGAAAGGCCGCACTTCGAAGATGCCGACGGAGTTGATGAGAAAATCGACGGGCGCCGCGGCCCGCGCAAAATCAGCAAGACGCAGGCCCTCGCCGGCAACGGTGAGGTCGCAGGCCATGCCGCGCGCCTCGGGGCCAAGCTTTGCGACCGCATCGGCAACTTCCGCCGCGGCGAGCCCGCTTACCGTCGCCCTTGCGCCCTCGGCGACGAAGGCCTCGGCCACCGCAAGGCCGATGCCCGTGGCGCCTCCGGTGATCAGCACATGCTTGCCATTTAGACCATAATCCATTGCCCAAACCTCCCATGGCAATCGGGGATCAACCCCGGCGCACCACCCCTCCAGGCGATCCGCTCATTCCCTCCGTTCGGCCTACCCGGCCGCCAGCCCTGCCGGCCGGAGGAAACTTGCCTCGGCCGATAGAACTAATTTCTTTTCATAATTTTTGCAAGAAAATAAATTTTACATTATTTCACAAACGTCGCCCGGCGAAAGCATCGACACAGTTTCCCGCGCGTCAGCCGGAGCACGGACATGTGCCTGGGCGAAATCGATGAACTCCGACGTCCTGGCCGGCAGCCGGCGCCGGCTGTCGCTGAGCAGGCAGACCGTCTGCGGTTCCGGCTCGAACGCGCCGAGCACCGGCACCAGAAGGCCGGAAGCCAGTTCCGTTTCGACATCGGCCAATGCCGTCCGCAGGATACCAAGACCTTGAATCGCAAAGTTTTTCAGCGTCGCGGGATCGCTCGCCCGGAACCGCCCATCGACTGAAACGGTGCCCTCCCCCTCCCGAAAGCCCCAGTCATTGCCGGCGAATGCGGAACCATCGAGCCGCAGGCATTCATGCCGACAGAGGTCGGCCGGGCGAATGGGGATTCCATGCCCCGTCAGATAGGCCGGCGCTGCACAGGTCACCGTTTCCATCGAAAACAATTTCCGGATCGTCAGGTTCGAATCCCGCACCGGCCCGACCCTGAGCGCGGCATCGAAGGGAATTTCATGCAGGCTGCCCGGCGGATCGAAGCGCAGGGAAAAGTGCAGGTTCGGGTGGGCGCAGGCAAAACTGCGCACCAGCGAGAGGAGCTGCACACGGCTGATATCCGCAGCACAGGAGAGCACGAGGCCGCCCGAGACGGCCGTGCGCCGTCCGCCCATGTCGCGCTCCAGATCGGCAAAGCCCGACAGCACCGGCCTCGCCCTCTCCAGCAGCAGCTTGCCCTCCTCCGTCAACAGCAGCGAGCGCGTCGTGCGCCGCACTAGCGCCACGCCATAATGATCCTCCAGCGCCTTCAGCCGCCCGCTGATCGTCGCCGGCGCCATGCCGAGGCGGTTTGCGGCGCTCACCATGCTCTGCGAGCGGGCGATTTCCGAAAACATCCTGAGATCGGCCAAACCATTCATCTTGGATCCTCCTGTCAGGCATGTCTGCCTGGCGGCTCCGATGCCCGGCGCCCGCAGCGGGGCGCCCTCCTACCGGCATGCGGAACCTCTGATCCAAGGAGTAACACCACGCCCCGGCAGGGTGCGGTGAAATATGGTCATTTGATCCTGTACGTTTCGTCACAAATCCTAGGCGACGATATGCCGGGCCAGATAATCGATGAAGGCGCGGATGCGTGGCGCCAGCGGCGACTGGTCGGCATAGATGATCGAGACCGGCTCGCGGTCCCCCGGATTGTAAGTGTCGAGCACTGCGACAAGGCGCCCCGTCTTCAGGTCGTTGCCGATATGGAATTCGGACAGGCGCGCGAGCCCCACCCCGTCCAGCGCGAACCGCCGCAGGCTCTCGCCATTGTCGAGGCTGAGATTGCCCTTCACCGCGAGATCGAGCTGCGTGGGAATACCGTCCTGTTCGATGCGGAAGGGCCACTTGCCGTAGCTGCGGCTGAAGCCGAGCGTCAGGCAATTGTGCTCCAGCAGGTCGCGCGGCTCGGCCGGAATGCCATGTTTGTCGAGATACGCCGGCGAGGCCACCACGCGCCGCGGAGACGCGACAATGCGCCGGGCGCGGATCGTCGAATCCGTCAGCACGCCCGTGCGGATCGCCACGTCGATGCCGTCGCCGATGAGATCCGTTGTGCTGTCGGACAGCGAGAATTCCAGGCTGATATCCGGATAGGCCTCCAGAAAACCGGGCACCAGCGGCGACACGCAATGCAGCCCGAACGGCACGTTGCAGCTGACGCGCAGCACGCCACCGACCTGGCCGGCGCTCTCCTTTACGCCACGCTCCAGGCTGGAAATATCCTTGAGGATCTGCTTGCCGCGGGCGAAATAGTCCTCCCCCTCCGACGTCAGCCGCAGCTTGCGCGTCGAACGCACGGCGAGCGGCAGGCCGAGCCGCGTCTCGATGCGCGCGATGATCTTGCTGACGGCCGACGGCGAGAGATGCAGCGCATCGGCCGCCGCGGTGAAGCTCCCCGTCTCAACCACCTTCACGAAGACCTCGATCTCGGAAATCCTGCCGGCCATGACCCGTCTCCATTCATGAACCTTTGTCACCTCACTTATGCCAGTGCTCCGCTTTTTGGCACAAGTGAGAAATGACAGACACAAGGTCGAACATTGTGGAGGAGACATCAACATGTATCAGAAGCGGGCACTCATCGCCGGCGCAACCGGCATTGTCGGGCTCAATGTGGCCGAACACCTGCACGAACGCGGCGGGTGGGAGATCACCGGCCTCAGCCGCCGACCGCCGGCCGGCGCATCCTACATGCGCTCGATCGCCGTCGACCTTCTCGACCGCGAAGCGGCGCTCAGAACACTCGGCGAACTGAAGCCCACCCACGTCCACTATTGTACATGGACGCTCGGCCGCAACGAGGACGAAAACATCCGCCTGAACGGCGGCATGCTGCGCACCCTGCTGGACGGCGTGGCGGCGGCGGGCACCGTCGAGCACGTCGCGGTCGTCACCGGAACCAAGCACTATCTCGGCCCCTTCGAGGACTACGGCAAGGTGACGCCGGTGACCCCGTTTCGCGAAGACGCCCCGCGGCTGGAAAAGAAGAACTTCTATTACGAGCTGGAAGACATCGCGATGGATTATGCCGCGCGCCATGGTTTCGGCTGGTCGGTGCACCGCTCGCACACGATCATCGGCTATGCCGTCGGCAATCTCATGAACATCGGTGCGACGCTCGCCACCTATGCCTCGATCTGCAAGGCGACCGGCGCGCCGTTCGTCTTCCCCGGAACGCCGACCGCCTATCGCGGCATCAACGACATCACCGACGCGCGGCTGCTCGCAAAACACATCGTCTGGGCCTCCACCGAGCCCAATGCCCGCAACGAAGCCTTCAACGCCACCAACGGCGACGTCTTCCGCTGGGAGCAACTATGGCAGCGTATCGCCGACTATTTTGGCGTGAAGGCCGCCTATCCCGGTGAATACAATTCGCTGACGGACCGCATGAGCACGCTCGGCCCGCAATGGGAGACGCTCGTCGCAGAACACGGTTTGCAGCCGAACCCGCTCGACCGCCTCGCCTCGCCGTGGCACACCGACCTCGACCTCGGCCGCCCGATGGAATGCCTGCACTCCATGGCAAAAAGCCGCGCGCTCGGTTTTGCCGATTTCCAGGACACCGAACAGTCTTTCATCGACGTTTTCGATCGGCTGCGCGCCGAGCGGATCATTCCCTGATCAATAAAAAGCGCGTACGAAAGAGCCCGGAGGATCCAATCCTCCGGGCTTTTCTGCATGGATGAATTCAACTGTCAGGCGACGGGGTAAGGATGCGCGTGCAGCAGGTTCGCCAGCCGTGACAGCGCGCGCGGCCCGGCCTTCACCTGCTCGCAACGAACCTCCGATACGCCGGGAACCGCCATGAGATAGCTGCGCACCGGGCCGACAAAGGTCATGGCAAGGTTAGGGCAGGCACGGCAGGCGCCCGAGAGGGCGACATGCACGACGCCCTCCTCGGTAATGTCGGTGATCTCGAGATCGCCGCCATGGCCGAGAACGAGCGGCCGCGCCCGGTCGAGCGCGGCTTCGAGGGCGTGAAGATCGATCATCAAACGAGCCCCAGTTCGCGCTTCTTGGCTTCCAGATCGATGCCCATGCCGCGGGCAAAGGCCTTGCCAAGAATGTTCTCCTTCATCTCGCGGGTGATTTCGGGATAACCGTATTTGTCCTGAAGCTCATCGGGCATGACGAGATTGGCGAGCGTGTCGATATAGGTCTGCACATGCGGCCAGATGAACGCTTCCGAGCCGTAGCAGATGCGGTCCGAGCCGACGTAAAGCAGCGCTTCGCCCAGACGCTGAAGCATCTTGTAGGGCTGAAGATAGTACTGGTTGAACCAGAGCGGCAGGACCAGATAGACGTTCTCGAAGCGGCTGGCGATGGAGATGGTCTCGTCCACGTAGGGGTCGCCCAGATGGTGGATGCCGAAATTCAGCTCCGGGAAATCGGCGGCCGCATATTGCAGGTCGTTGGGCTTGAAGGCCTCCACCGGGCCAAGCTCCAGAGGAAAACCCTTGTGGAACTGCACCATCTTGATGCCGAGTTCCATCGCCTTTTCCCAGAGCGGATAGGCGATGTCGCGGTCGTCGGCGCGCCAGGCGCAGCCGCGCGACTGGTACTGGTAGAACTTGAAGCTGACCGCGCCGAGTTCATGCACCTGCCGCTCCATCTCCTTCAGCGCCGGGCCGAGGCCGTGATAGACCGGGTCGACCCCACCGGTCAGCACGATGCGGGCCGGATCCTTTTGGGCGAGCGCATGGCTGAGTTCGACGGGGCCGAGGCCGGCGCGCCAGTGGGAAAACAGCGGCACCGAACAGGCACAGGCCATGTCCGTGTCAGCCTTGCCGAACAGCATGTCGATGCCCCAATCGAGATCCGGGTCGGAAAAGGTTTCCGGTTCCGGCGGCGGCCCGCGGCGGCCGGTCAGGTTGATGAATCCGGTCAGCTGTTCGCGCAGGATGCGCACCCGCCTGCCATCGCTTCCGTCCTTGATCTGGCCATCGCTGAAATCCTGGCAATGCACCGCCGCATCAAAGACAAACATTCCGTCCTTCATGAAGTCTCTCCCATCGATCCGAAGGCGCGTAAGCGCCGTGGCTGGCTTGAAAAGCCAGTCGGATCAATAGCATGGGGAGAAGAGAGACAGTCTTCGGATTATCGGAAGACTGCCTTCAGGCAATGTCGAAAAGGCCGGACAGAGCGTCGAACAGGCCAGGCCCGCTCGCCAGCACGAGTCCACCGGCGGCAGGCGATACGTCGCCTGGCGGATAGGACTTGAATTGACCGCCCGACGCCTTGATGAGCGCCAGACCGGCGACCGCATCCCAGGCCCACATGTGGCGCTCGAAATAGCCATCCACCCGCCCGGCCGACACATAGGCCAGCATGAGCGCACCCGCGCCGACCTGCGAAAAACTGCCGCCGGCCGAGAGGAGGCGCTCGGTATCGGCAGCAAAAACCGCCGGCGGGACACGGTGGTTATGGCCGATGCCAAGCCGTGTCCGGTCGATGCTGTCGATGGTGCTGACCGCGATCGGTATGCCGTTTATGGTCGACGCAATGCCTTCGGCGCCGGCGAACAACTCGTCGCGCAGGGGATCATAGATCACGCCGAGAACCGGCGCACCCTTCGACCACAGACCGATGGACACGCACCAGTTATGCGCGCCTTTCAGGAAATTCGTCGTGCCGTCGAGCGGATCGACGCACCAGACGAACTCGGCGCCTTCGACCGCAGATGCGCCCGTCTCCTCACCGAGAAACCCATCCTGCGGGAAGGCCGGCGTGAGAATGGCGGCAATCGCATCTTCCGCCTCGCGATCGGCGTTGGAGACGAAGTCGTTCAGTCCCTTCTGCTCGATCGCCAACCCGTCGCGGCGGCCGTAATGGGCGAGCAGCAGGCGGCCGGCTTCGCGCGCGGCGCGTTCGGCAACGGCCAGGCGCGGTTTCAGCCGCTCGGCAGACGAGGTGTCGGACATCGGATTTCCTTCAGTAGCGGGTCAGGGCGGTGACATCGGACGTGCGTTCCAGGCCTTCGATGGCCCGGCCGAAATTGCGCACCGCGTAAAGCGAATAGAGCACGTCGATGACCTGAAGCTGTGCGATCTTCGACACCATGGATTCATGGTATTCGCCCGGCCCCACGACGCCGGTGACCGTGGGCGTGAAGAGGCAGATATCGGCGTGCCGGACGATCGGCGAGTCGGGGAAGGAGGTGATGGCGAGCGTCATCGCACCCCTGAGCTTCGCCTGCTGGAGGCTATCGACCGTCGAGATGGTGCGCCCGGAATTGGAGACGCCGATGGCGAGGGATTTGGGGCCGAGCGTCGAGGTGGAAATCTGGCGGATGCCGAGGTCGCGGAAGAACAGGCAGCGCTTGCCCACCCGCATGAACCGCAGCAGCGCGTTTTCCACGCAGATCAGCGATGCGCCCATGGCGAAGAAGCCGAGCACGTCCGCCTCCTCGATCGCCGCGACCGCGCGCTCCAGCTCGCTTTCGGCGAGCCCCGCCCGCGTGTCGGAGACCGTCATCGCATAACGCGCGGCGACCTTGGACAGCACAGAGCCGACGTCGTCCTCGGCGGTGATGTCCTCATAGACGTGGCGTTCGGAAGGCGGCTGGGCCGTTGCAGTGCCTTGCGACAATTCCTCGGCGATGAGAATCTTGAACTGCTGGAAGCTCGGCACTTCGATCTCGCGCACGAAGCGGGTGACCGTCGATTCCGAGACGTCGCATTGCAGCGCCAGATCCTTGATGGAGATCGACTTTATTTCTTCCGGCGCCTTCAGCACCCTGTCCGCGATCCGGCGGAGCGCGGGGTTCATGTAGCCGGCCTTCCATCGAATCCGCATGAGGATGGATTGCCTGCCGTCCGTTGAGCTGTCCATCGGCTCATCACTCCGGTTGCGTCTGCGCAATTCTATAGCTTGCAACGAAGAGAAAATGAAATTCCTTTTTGTTACCAGACAGTGCACCCGGCGCGCGCGCTTTCCCGCGCCACGCGCACAACGTCATAGGCGGCCTTCGCTGCAACCAGCGAGTCCTGCCACGCCTCCCGCCAGAGCCGCACCCCGCCGACCAGCCCATCGCCCAGCATCTTGGACGAAAAAGCCTCGACAGTGAGATCGCCGCGGTAACCGGCGGATTCGAGCGCGCGGCAATAGCCGAGCACGTCGAAATGCCCGCCACCGAGCAGGCCGCGATTGCTGTCGGCGACATGGGCGTAGCCGAGCAGCGCAGCATTGCGGTGGATCGCCGCCGCAATATCCCCCTCCTCGATGTTCATATGGAACGTGTCCATGTGGATGAAGAGGTTGGAGCCGCCGGAGGCGCGGATCAGGTCGGCTGCCTCGTCCAGCGTGTTGACGAGATAGCTCTCGTAGCGGTTGACCGGCTCGAGGCCGAGGCGCACGCCGAGTTCGCCGGCCCGCCGGTCGAGACGGGTAAGGCTTGCCGCGACCTGCGCACGCTGCGCCGTCGTCGCCGGCGCCGCATAGTTGGCGAAGGCCGCATAGGTGATGCCGGAGACGGCGGGCGCCTCCAGTTCCGCGGCAATCTCCAAGCAACGGGCGACGCTCGCCTCACCGCGCCGCGCCACCTCTGGATCATTGGAGGCGATATCGGTGTCCGGCCCGAGCGCCATGCCGAGACGAAGCTCCAGCCCCGCCTCCCGCGCCACCCGCCTGGTCAGCGAAATATCGAGCGCGGCCGGATCGAACAGCAGCACCTCGATCAGTTCGAAACCGATCTCGGCGGCGGCGCGGCAGCTTGCCTCCGCCGCCGCGGACGACCAATCATCGGTGAAGACCAGGCTGTGAATACCGAGTTTTCCGCTCATATCAAACGCCCTCAGCCGAAGATGGAGCGGATGGTGCCGCCGTCGGCGCGGTGGCAGACGCCGTTCATCGCGTTGTTCGTCATCAACTGCACGACACCACGCCCGTGCATGGCCGGGTCGATCAGTTTCTGCGTGAGGTTGGACGGCTGGACGTCGCGGTAGAAATCGGCGAGCGCCTGTTCCACCGTCTTGCCCTGTTGGGCCGCGAGATCGGCGAAATAGGTCTCCACCGATTCCGTCGCCGTGCTGCCGGGCATGTAGCTGTTGACCCGCACATTGGTGCCGCGCGTCAGTTCGGCGAGCGAGCGGCTGAGGCCGAGCATCGCCGTCTTGGTCGTCGAATAGGGGATCATGTTGCCGATGGAGCGGATCGCCGCTTCGGAAGAGATGAAGACGATGCTGCCGTCGTTGCGCGCCAACATGTCCTTCAGCACGATGCGCGAGATGCGGATCGCCGTCATCAGGTTGTGCTGGAAATATTCCATCCAGCGCTCGTCGCTGACCTCGAAGAAATCGTTGACGTCGAAGACGCCGATATTGTTGACGAGGAAGGAGACCGGGCCGAGCTTGCCGGCGAAGTCCGCAAGCGTTGTGGCGCCCGCGGGCGTCAGCAGGTCGGCGACGACGCCGTGGGCGCGCGGGCCGATCGAGGCGCAGGCCTTGTCGAGCTTGGCCTGGTCGCGTCCGTTGATGACGACGACGGCGCCCTCATCATGAAAGGTCTTGGCGATGGCATAGCCGATGCCCGTCGCACCGCCGGTGACGATGGCGATCTTGCCGTTGATCCCGAAATCCATGTCCTATTTCCTCTCCCTATTGATCCTGCTGCCCGCGCGGGCAAACTGCGCAAGCCGGTCGCAGGCCGTCTTGATCTGGTCGAAGACGGCCTCGAAGGTCGCGCGGGGTTCGCCCCACGGGTCGATGATGTTGGTTTCCGCGCCGGGCGCCGCGAAGGCGCCGAGCCGTCCGACCCGCGCCCGGCTCGTTGCGGGTCGCAAGGCGTGGATCGCCGCCATGTTGTGGTCGTCCATGCCAAGGATCAAGTCGAATTCCTCGAAGTCTGTCTCTCGGATCTGGCGTGCCACCAGCGTGTCGAGACGGATGCCCCGCGCGGCAGCCACCGCGGTCGTTTCGCCATGCGGCGGCTTGCCGACGTTCCAGTCCATGATGGCGGCACTGTCGATGCGGTGACCAGGCAAGGCGGCGCGCAGGATGCCATCGGCCGTCGGCGAGCGGCAAATGTTGCCGCGGCAGACGATCAGCACCGACAGCGGCGGACGGGTGAGCGGGGCAACGCGATAGGCTGTGCCCGCCTCGACGAGGCGCACATCCGCCTGCGGCGAGAGGGCGGCGAGACGGTGCGCGCCATCGGCCGGATCGAGCGTGTTGAAATCGAAAAGCCCAAAATGATGGCCGAGCATCGCGCGCGCGCCGATGTCGTCGGCAAGCGCCACCGCTTCTTCCAGCGTGAGATTGCCCGGCACGCCGTTCGCCGCGCGCTCCGCATCGCGGCCATTGACCGGCAGCAACGCCAGATCGACGCGAAACGGCATCAGCCATTCCGAAAGCCCCGGAAACGGGATCGTATCGCCGGAATGCCAGAGCGTGACACCGCCGCCAGTTAGAACGTAGCCGAGGAACAGATGGCCGTCCTCGGTCTTCCGCAAATCCTCGTGCGCGGCCGGCGTGGCGGTCACCAGCACGCCGCCGAGATCGACGCTTTCCCCGGCATCGATCAACACGAGCCGGTCCTCCGGCACGCCGCGTTCGATGGCGCGCGCCCGTTCCGCTCGCGGCGCGAGGGCCCGGGCGGCGGGATTGGCCGCGAGCAAGGCCGGGATCGTGCCCGGATCCATGTGGTCCGTGTGGCCATGGGTGCAGAGCAGCCAGTCTATGCCGGTGAGGTCGCCGGGTGCGATCACCGGCGGCGTCATGCGGGTGTGCGGAAAACGCGTGCCGCGGTATTTTTCCGCAAGGGAATCCGAGAGATAGGCATCGATGACGATGCGCAATCCGCCCTGAGCGATCAGGAAACCCGCCTGCCCCAGCCAAGCCAGCGTTACCCCCTCGCCCGGTTCAAGGCGATCGACACTGGCAAGGGCGCGGGTCTCCAGGATGCTCATGGGCACACCAGGTTCTTCAACAGATTGTCGACGGCGACGCTGGTGGCGCGGTCGACGCTTTCCTCTGTGAAGCCGCCGGCATGGGGCGTCAGGATGACCCGCTCGTGGCTGAGCAGCGCGGAGGCCGAGGGCGGTTCCTGGTGGAAGACATCGGTCGCCAGGGTGGAGACCTGCCCGCTTTCGAGCGCCGCCAGCATGGCGCCGTCATCGATGAGTTCCGCGCGCGCCGTGTTGACGACGATGACGCCCTGGCGCATGCGCGAAAACATCGCGGCATCGAGCATGGGTCTTTCGCCGGGCGGGCAATGGAAGCTCACGGCATCCGCGCCGCAAAGCGCCTCTTCCAGGCCGACATAGCGGAAGCCCGGCCGCACGAAACCCGCATCGGGATAGGGATCGTAGCCGATCACCTCCATGCCGAGACCGAGCGCCATGTCGGCGACTTCGCGGCCGATCGCGCCGCAGCCGATGACGGCGAGCGTGCGCCCCTTCACCTCGCAGCCGATACGCCGGCGCCATTCCCCCTTGCTCAGATGCTGGTGCGACCAGGGGATATGGCGCGAGGCGGCGAGCAGCAGGCCAATGGCGAGTTCCGCCACGCCGCGGGCGTTCGCCCCGGTCGCCCGCTCCACGGTGATCCCGCGTGCCTCGGCTTCGAAAATGTCGATATTGTCGACGCCCGTGCCGTTGCGGCTGATGACCCGGAGGCTGCTTGCCGCATCGAGCACGCGCAGGCTGATCGGCTCGACGCCGGCAAGCCAACCGACGCAGCCCGGGATGCTGCGCAGCAGGTCCTCCTCCGACGGCATCTTGCCGGGCGCCGGATAGACGATTTCGAACCCCTGCTCCAGGAGCCGCGACAGGACGGGATGCCCCGCGCCGGAGAGCGAGCGGGGCGTGACGGCGATCTTACCGGTCATCGGCCTCGTCCGCTCAGCCGTTCCAACGCGGATTGTCGATGACGGTCGGCTTGCCGTCGCGCTCGACCATCAGCTTGCGAAACCCCTTGCTCTCGATCGTGCCGTAGTCGTGGCCGGCATTGCCCGGAAAGGCGAAAAAGGTGACGAGCGGTTCGGTCGGGTGCACGTTGATCGAGCGGTGCGCCCAGCGGCCGGGCACATAGACGGCCTTGCCCGGCAGGAATTCCAGCCACTGCGTCTCGCCTTCCGGCGTCTCCATCATCATATAGCCGTGGCCGCGCAGGCAGTAGTAGACCTCTGCGGTATCGATGACCGTGTGAAAATGGCCCTTCGTCATGTGGTACTCGTCGCCCACCTTGCCGGGATAGGTGATCGAGGTGCCGTAGGCGACGTCCTTCTCGCTGTCGGGAACACCCATGTCGTAGAATTCGTAAAGCAGGCTGTCGCCCCTGGCGAGCTGCGCCTCGAAGGCCGCCTCGTCATGGAACATGCCCTTCATCTTGGAGAGCGTGCGGCGGATCGGCTCGCGGGTGGAGCTCAGGCCGTTGTTGAGGTTGAATTCATGCAGGCTTGGCAAAACGGTCATGTCCTGTTCCTTTCAGGCGGTGGCGTCGCGGGCGATGCGGCTCAAGTCGTCGAAGGCCGGCCCGGACATGGGGATGTCGATGTCGAAAACTTCCGCGATCACGCGGGTCCAGCCGTGGATGAAGTAAACCCATCCGTCGTGGACCGTGAGGTTGCGGCCCCGGGCTGCGGCACGCGCCTGGTCGAGGAAGACGAGGTCGCCGCGATAGTTGAACTCCCAGACGAGCCCGTCCTGCGGGAATTTAACCGCGTCCGTCAGCGGCGAGCCCGGGCCGTCCTTGCCGAGGCCGGTGGCGTTGACCACCATGGAGCCCGGCGGGAGTGCCGTCACCACGGCGTCGGCCTCCGTAGGCGTCGGGGCAAGCCGGTAGTCGATGGGGATGGCAAAGCCGATTTTTTCGTGAACATGACGCATCTCGGCCAGCGAAGCCTCGCGCCGCGCCGTCACGACGATGCGCTGCGGCGTGTCGCCGCCTGCCCGCTTCTTGTTGTGCAGGTAGAGCGAGAGGGCGAGCGAGGAGCCGCCGGCGCCGAGGATGCAGAGCGTCGCGCCGGTCCTGGCCCAATGCCCTTCCGGGGCGATGGCTTCGAAGCTGGCGCCGGCCGTGATCGGGTCCTTGGCATGGCCGGCAAGACGCTCGCCGCGCTTGGAGATCGAGCTGATCTCGTGCAGGGTTTCGGCATAGGGGTCGAGGTCGTCGAAAAGATCGCGCGACGCCTTGAGCAGGTTGACCTTGTGGGTGGTTACCAGCGCGCCGAGCGACAGCGGATCGTGCTTGATGAAATCGACGGCGCCGCGATAGGCCGATGGCTCCGAATTCGGCGAAAAATCGATGCCCTTCATCTCGGCATCGAGGCCGAGATGCGCCGACCAGGCCGGAAAGACCTTCATGATCGAGGATTTCCCGGTGGTCACGCCAATGAAATACATCGTGCGACGGCTTCCTGGTGTGTAGGTCATGACGAACGTTTCCTAGTCGTGTTCGGCCCAGTCGCGCGACCGATCCACGGTGCGGCACCAGCCGCGATAGAGCGTGTCGGCGATCGCGCGTTCGACGGTCGGCTCGAACGCCTTATCGAGGGCGAAGGCGGTGTGAAGTTCGGCCTGGTCCTTCCAGTAGCCGACGGCAAGGCCGGCGAGGAAAGCAGCACCCCGTGCGGTCGTGTCGATGACCTTGGGGCGCAACACGCGCACGCCGAGCTGGTCGGCCTGGAATTGCAGGACGAAATTGTTCATCGCCGCGCCGCCATCCACCTTCAGTTCGGTGAGCGCGATGCCGGAATCGGCCTCCATGCGGTCGATGACGTCGCGGATCTGGTAGGCCATGGATTCCAGCGAGGCGCGGATGAGATGGTTGCGGTTGGCACCACGCGTAATGCCGACGATGGTGCCGCGGGCATATTGATCCCAGAACGGCGCGGAGAGGCCGGTAAAGGCCGGCACGATGTAGACGCCGTTGGTGTCCGGCACGTCCATCGCCGCCGCTTCCGTCTCCGACGCGCTATGGATGATCTTCAGCTCGTCGCGCAGCCACTGCACCACCGAACCGACGGAAAACAGCGTGCCCTCCAGCGCATATTCGAGCTTGCCGCCAAGGCGCCAGGCGACCGTCGTCAAGAGGCCGTTGTCGGACGTGCGGATCTGGCTGCCGGTGTTCATCAAGAGCGTGCCGCCGGTGCCATAGGTGGCCTTCACCATGCCGGTGTGGAAGCAGGATTGGCCGAACAGCGCGCCCTGCTGGTCGCCGATCGAGGAGGCGACGGGAATTTCGCCGCCGAAGAGATCGGGGTCGGTCAGGCCATAGACGTCGGAGGAATCGCGCACGTCGGGCAGGATCGCGCGCGGCACGTTGATTTCGGCAAGCAGCCGCTCGTCCCAGTCGCCGGTGCGGATGTTGAACAGCAGCGTGCGCGAGGCGTTGGAGGCGTCGGTCACATGGGCGCGGCCGCCGGTGAGGTTCCAGATCAGCCAGGTATCGATGGTGCCGGCGGCGAGTTCCCCGCGTTCGGCGCGGCGGCGAGCGCCGGGCGTGTTGTCGAGCAGCCAGGCAAGCTTGGTGCCGGAGAAATAGGCGTCGATGACGAGGCCGGTATTCTCCTTCACATAGGGTTCGAGCCCCCGCGCCTTCAGCTGGTCGCAGATGCCGGCGGTGCGCCGGTCCTGCCAGACGAGGGCGTGGTGCAGGGGAACGCCGGTCTTGCGATCCCAGATCAGGCAGGTCTCGCGCTGGTTGGTGATGCCGATGGCGGCGACTTCCGCGGCGGAAATGCCGACGTTCTGCATCACCTCGCGGGCGACGGAGAGCTGGGTCGCCCAGATCTCGTTGGCATCGTGCTCCACCCAGCCGGGCCGCGGATAGATCTGGCGGAACTCGCGCTGCGCGAGCGCGACGATGTTGCCGCCCCGATCGAAAAGGATGGCCCTTGCACTGGACGTTCCCTCGTCCAGCGCCATGACATAACGCTCAACCATGTCTTCCTCCCCCGCATCGTCAATCGTTCGGCTTGAACAGGATCTTGTGATACCTGCCGAAGCTGCGGTCCTTCAGCGCCTTGAAAATGGACGGCGCCTCCTCAAGCGTCGCCCGGTGGGTAATCAGCGGCTCGACCGTCAACCGGCCGTCGCCAAGCAATCCGATGATGTCAAACCATTCCTTTCCGGGGAACGGCAAGGAATAGGAATTCCACGAGCCGACCACCTGCAATTCCTCGCGCACGATCTTCGCAAAGGCCTTTTCCGCGAATGTGACGTCGCCATAGGCCGTGCCGTAGAGCATGACGGCGCCCTGCTTGGCCGCGATCATGATCGAAAGATCCCGCCCCGGCGCGGAGCCAGCGCATTCCAGCGATACGGCAACGCCACGCCCGCCGGTCGCCTCGCGCACCCGGGCCAGCACGTCGTCGCGCGTCGGGTTGAGGCAGAGATCGGCGCCGATGCTTTTCGCCAGCTCCAGTTTGTCGTCGTCCACATCGATGGCGATCAGCGGCCGCGCGCCGGAAAGCCTCGCGAACTGCAGGGCAAAATAACCGAGCGCGCCGCAGCCGACCACCGCCACCGCATCGCCGAGCTTCAGATCGAGCTTGCGGATGCCGTGCAGGATGATGGCGGCCGGCTCGATCGTCGCGGCGACTTCGTAGGATACATTGTCCGGCACCTTCAGCACGTTGGTAGCCGGTGCGCAGAGATATTGCGCGAAGGCGCCGTCGCTGCGCGAGCCCACGAAATCGTAATCGTCGCATAGCTGGAATTTTCCCGCCTCGCACCATTGGCACTTGCGGCAGGGCATCAGCGGCGCGACAGCCACGCGGTCGCCGGCTTTCAGATGGGAGACGGCGGCGCCGACCCGCTCCACCCGGCCGGCGAATTCGTGGCCCGGAATGGTTGGGAAACGGTAGGTGCCCGTCACCATGACGCGGCCGATATCCGAGCCGCAGATGCCGGCGGCCTTCACCTCGATGAGGACTTCGTCCGGGCCGATGTTCGGCACCGGCACGTCCTCGACGCGCAGATCCCCCGGCGCATGCAAAACGGCCGCCTTCATCGCAGGCTCTCCTCCTGAGGATAGATGATGGTCTTCATGCCCTTGCCCGAAAGCGCATGGTCGAAGGCGGCGACCGCGTCCGCCATGCCGAAGCGATGGGTGACGATATCGGTCACGCGGATCTTGCCGGTTTCCACTAGCTTCAGCGCCCGGGCATAATCCTCGACGCTCGACCCGGTCGAGCCGAGCAGCTTCAGACCCCAATAGTGCACCTTGTTGGTATCGATCTCGACCTTGGTGCCCTTGTTGAGGCCGGAGAAGAAGTTCATCCGGCCGAGACGGGCGAGGCAGGCGATCGCCTGGACTTGCAATTCCGGCGCCGGTGCGCAGGTCAGCGCGACATCGACGCCGCGTCCGCCCGTCAGGCGCAGCACTTCCTCCACCACGTCGACCCGGCTCGAATCCACCGTGTTCGTCGCACCCTGCGGCGCGATCTCTTCGAGACGCTCCGCCCGCCGACCGACCACGATGACCTGCCTTGCGCCATAGGCTTTCGCCAGTTGCAGGAACAGGCCGGCGATCGGCCCCGTGCCGAGGATGAGGACGCGGTCCTCCGGCGTCACCACAAGGTCTTTCCAGGCATTGAAGCAGCAGGACAGCGGCTCGACCAGCGAGGCCTCCTCGTAGCTCATGCCGGCGGGAATTTCGAAGAGGTTGCCGCCGTAGAGCGCCTTGGCGGTGACGGTCATATATTGCTGAAAGCCGCCGTCGATATCGATGCCGAAGGCCTCATAGTCGGGGCACATATTGTTGAGCCCACGGCGGCACATCTCGCAATGGCCGCAGCCGATATTCGGCACCGCGGACACCCGCTGTCCCGTCTTCCAATGCCCGACATGCCGGCCGACCTCGACGATTTCGCCGGCAAGCTCGTGGCCGAGAACACGCGTGTCGTTTTCACCGACACGAAAATGGCCGCCGCGAAGGACTTTCAGGTCCGTGCCGCAGATCGAGGCTGCGAAGATGCGGATCAGAACCTCGTCGTCCTGCGGCACGGGGCGCGGGCGCTCTTCGAGCGCGATCCGGCCCCTGCCCTGATACACGGCGGCCTTCATCGGCTTACACCTCCATCCCGTAGCGGTGCGCCTTGTGGGTGGGGTAGAGCGAGATGGTCGGGATGGTGACGTCGGGCGTGCGGGTCGCGACGTAGAGCGCGAGCCAGGCGACGTTGTCGACATCGATGCAGGAGGCGTGAATGCCTTCCTTGATTTCCTTTTCGTCGAGCCAGCCGTCGACATAGGCTTCGAGGTCGCCGTCATAGAGACCCTTGTCGATGATCTCGGTCATCGGCGTCTTGACGTGGCTGGGGTTCAGAACGGTGACGCCGATCTTCTTGTCCTTGCCTTCGAGCAGGATGTTCTTGGAAAAGCCCAGCATGCCGTGCTTGGAGGCGCGGTAGGGGCTGTGGCCGGGGCCGGAGGCGACGCGGGTCGAGGAGGAGCCCATATTGATGATGCGCCCACCCCCAGCCTGCTTTTCCATATAGAGGAAGGCTTCGCGGCAGCAGAGGAAGACGGCGGTCAGGTTCGGGCCGATCGTCTTGTTCCACTCTTCCAGCGTCACGCGGGTGACCGGCGGCGCCAGGCTATCGCGGCCGGCGGAGTTGACCACCACATCGACGGAGCCAAACGTGTCGTTGACCTGCTTGAAGAAGGCGCGAACCGTCTCCTCCTCGCAGACGTCGGCATAGATCGGCAGCACCGTGCCGCCATCGGCCTCGATCTCGCCGGCGATGCGCGTCAGGCGCTCCCGGTCGAAATCGATCATAGCGACCTTGGCGCCGTTCTGGGCATAGATGCGGGCAACGGCTTCGCCGATCCCGGATGCTGCACCTGTGATGATGCAGGATTTCCCTTTGAGGGACAGCCCCTCCGACAGGGTATTGCTGGGCATTGGAACCTCCGTTTTGTGCCCCGATCGAGGCGTGTCCAGATTTTCGATGAAACCGTCTCAGGCCGTGCGGGCAAGCGCGACCGCCTCCGCCGTGAGCCGGGAAATCTCGTCAAAGCGCCCTTCCCGGACGAGTTTTGCGTCCACCATCCAGGAACCGCCGCAGGCAAGCACGGCAGGCAGAGCGAGGTAATTCGCAAGGTTCGCAGCCCCGATGCCGCCCGTCGGCAAGAAGCGCATGGCCGGATAAGGCCCCGTCAGCGCCTTGAGGAAGGGCACGCCGCCGCTCGGCTCGGCGGGGAAGAATTTCACCGCCGCCAGCCCGAAGGACATGGCCTGCTCGACGCCGGTCGGATTGTTGATGCCGGGTACGATCGGCAGGCCGAGGGCCTGCGCCGCCGTCACGATCGCCGGATTGAAACCCGGCGTGACGATAAATTGCGCGCCGGCTTCCGCGGCCATGTCGAGCTGCTCGCCCGTCAGGACCGTGCCGGCACCCAGCAGCATGTCGGGAACCTCGGCGCGGATGCGGCGCAGCGATTCCGCCGCTGCCGACGTGCGGAAGGTCACCTCGGCGACCGGCAGGCCGCCAGCGACCAGGGCGCGAGCGAGAGGAACCGCATCCTCAGCCCGCTCCAGCACCACGACAGGCAAGATGCGCGCCGCCGCAATCCGGGCAACAATGTCCGCTCCGGTCAAGTTCATACTCCTCCTCCAATCGAATTTCCTACCGTGACCAACAAATAGAATGAAATTCGTTATTGTGCAATAGCAAAAAAAATGATTTTTATTTTGTGCGTTGGCGATCGAGAGAAATCCCGGTCGGGCGCCATCACGCCGCCCTGAAGGGCGGTCTTCCCGGACAATGGAAAACGACATCATGATCAAAGCAGTCTTGTGGGACATGGACGGCACCCTCGTCGACAGCGAGGACATCGCCGTCGAGGCGCTTGGCTGCGCCATGAAGGAAGCGGGGCTGCTCTCTCCCCCCGGCCTCAAGGAGCGCGTCGTCGGTCGCTCGGCGGACGAGATCTACGCCATCATCGTCCGGGATTTCGGACTGAAGGCCGACCCGCTGGAATGGGAACGGCGCAAGCATCATCACTACTTTCTCGCGGCGGAGCGGCTGCGAGGCTACGACGACGCCGTAAAAACCTGGCACCGCCTCGCCGCCGCCGGTATCGGCCAGGCCGTGGTGTCGAACAGCGACCGCGCGATCGTCGACGTCAACCTCCGCGCGGCCGGACTGGTCCGGCCGGGGCTCGTGACCGTCGCACGCAACGACGTCCTCCTCGGCAAGCCGCATCCCGACGGCTATTTCAGGGCCGCCTACCTGCTCGGCGTCGAGCCGCGGGAATGTCTGATCGTCGAGGACAGCAGCAGCGGTGCGGCGGCAGCCCTTGCCGCCGGCATCGAAACCGTTTTCGTGCCGCACAGCCACACCGCGCCGCCCGAGGGGGTGCGATGGTTGTCCTCGATGGCGGAACTCGAAGAGCGGGTGCTGCGCGCACCATGACACATTGACGATCCTTCCTAAGATCAATAGATATATCATATATTATCATGAAATCCCGGGAGGAAGCGATGGCGGATTATATTGTTGTGGGCGGCGGTTCGGCGGGCAGCGCGCTGGCCGGCCGGCTGGCGCTCGGCGATGCGGGAAAGGTGCTGGTGATCGAAGCCGGCCCACGCGACAGCAATCCGCTGATCCACATTCCGGCCGGCTTCGTGAAGCTGCTCGATTCGGACCTTCTCTATCACTACAAGACCGAGGCGCAGCCGACGCTGAACGGCCGCGCGCCGGTGATGCCACAGGGTGCGGTGCTCGGCGGCGGCGGTTCGGTCAATGCGGCGATCTACATTCGCGGCCAGCGCCGCGATTATGACGACTGGGCACGGCTCGGCGCCGATGGCTGGGCCTATAGCGACGTGCTGCCCTACTTCCGCCGGGCGGAAGACAATGACCGGCTTTCGGACGCCTATCACGGTATCGGCGGCCCGCTCGGCGTCTCCGACCTCCGCCAGGTGACCGACCTGACGCGCGCCTTCGTGCGCGCCGCTCAGGAGGCCGGCATTCCCTATACGCCGGATTTCAACGGCACGCGCCAGCGCGGCGTCGGCTTCAACCAGACCACCACCCGCAACGGACGGCGGTGCAGCGCCGCCGTCGGCTACATGCGCCCGGCCATCAAAACCGGAAACCTCGAAATCCGCACCGGCTGCCTCGTCACCCGCATCCTCTTCGACGGCGACCGTGCCAGCGGCGTCGAATATGTCCGCAACGGCAAGGTCGAGACCGCTTCGGCCGACAAGGAGGTCATCCTCTCCGGCGGCGCGGTGCAGACGCCGAAACTGCTGATGCTGTCCGGCATTGGCCCGGAAGCGGAACTGAACCGGCACGGCATCGCTGTCAAATACCGGCTGGAGGGCGTCGGCCAGAACCTGCAGGATCATCTCGAATTCCCGGCCATCCGCTTCTGCACCGGCCGCTACGGCTATTACGGCGAGGACAGTTTTTTGCGTTCCGTGAAAAACGGGCTGCAATACCTGCTGTTCAAGTCCGGGCCGGTCATGTCGAATGTCACGGAGGCCTGCGCTTTCATGAATGTCGACGACATGGAGGCCGAGCCGAACATCCAGATGCATTTCGTGCCGATCGTCTTCATGGACAGCGACCAGGAGCAGGTGAAACGCGCCGGCGCCACGGTGAACCCCTGCGTGCTGCGCCCGGAAAGCCGCGGCGAGATCCGGCTGAAATCCACCGACCCGGCCGCCCATCCGCTGGTCGATCCGCGTTACCTGACGGCGCCGGAGGATATGCGGCTTTCCGTGAAGGCGCTGAAGCTCGCCCGCAACATTCTGGCGCAGCCCTCCTTCGCCGATTTCGTGGAAGACGGCGAAGCCTATCCCGGCAAGGCGGTGGACGACGATGCGGCGCTCGGGGCTTACATCCGCTCCAAGGGCAAGACGGTCTATCATCCCGTCGGCACCTGCCGCATGGGGCGCGACGCGATGTCGGTCGTCGATCCGGAGCTTCGCGTGCACGGCCTGCGCAATCTGCGCGTTGTGGACAACTCCGTCATGCCGACACTGATTTCGGGCAATACCAACGCAACCGCGATAATGATCGGAGAGAAAGCTTCGGATATCATCCGCGGCCTGGCGCCGCTTGCGCCATCGAACGCTTGATGCGTAAGTGCCAGGATAGGAAACGCCACGGGTCCCCGCATGAGCCAGCTGCCGAAAATCAACAAGGGAAATCTCTCCGAGCAGGTCTACGGCACCATTCGCGCATCCCTGATGGACGGCCGCTACGAGCCCGGTGAGCGGCTGACCATCGCCAGCCTCGCCGACCAGCTCGGCGTCTCCATCACGCCGGTGCGCGAGGCGATCTTCCGCCTCGTCACGGAGCGCGCGCTGGAGATGCGGGCCGCGACCTCCATCCAGGTCCGCAGTCTCACGGCCTCGGAACTGCGTGAGATACAGCTGATCCGCCACCATCTGGAGGGCGAAGCGGCGGCTCAGGCGGCCGTCAAGATTTCGGCAAAGGACCTAGCCGTGCTTGAAGCGCTACACGCCGATTTCGCCAAGACCGCCGCCACCGATCCGCTCGAAGCCTCGCATATCAACCGCGAGTTCCACTTCAAGCTGGCGGAAGCGGCGGAAATGCCGATGCTCTATTCGACCATCGAAGGCATGTGGGCGCAGATGGGGCCGCTCATCCACCTCTATCACCTGCACACCCCTCCCCGCGTGCTCGTCAGCGGCAAACACGGCCATTACGACGTGCTGCGCGCACTGGCCGCCCGCGACCCGGAAAGCGCGCGCCGCGCCATCCAGGCCGATATCGGTGTCGGCGTCGTGATGGTCGACTGGCTGGAGGCAAAAGGGGCGGCCGAAGCCGCCCCGTGAGTGTCAAAGCTCGATCCACGTCGTCTTGAGTTCCGTGTATTTGTCGAGCGCGTGCAAAGACTTGTCGCGCCCGTTGCCGGATTGCTTGAAGCCGCCGAAGGGAACGGTCGCGTCGCCGTGATCGTAGCAATTCACCCAGACCGTGCCGGCCCGGAGCTTGCGGGCGATCTTGTGGGCGCGTGACAGGTCGCGCGTCCAGACCGCGGCGGCAAGGCCATAGGATGTGTCGTTGGCGACACGCACCGCCTCCTCGTCGTCCTCGACCGTGATAGTCGAAAGCACGGGGCCGAAGATTTCCTCCTGCGCGATGGTCATGTCATTGCGCACATCGGCAAAAATCGTCGGGTTGATGTAATAGCCATCCGGTGTATCACCCGGCCGGTCGCCGCCGAGCACCAGCCGCGCGCCTTCCGCCTTGCCCTTGGCGATATAGCTCTCGACGCGGTCGCGATGGCCGCTTTCAACCAGAGCGCCGAGCTTCGTCGCAGGGTCGAGCGGATCGCCCGGCCGGATCGATTTAGCCGTCTCGACGACGATATCGAGGAACTGCTCCTGGATGCGCTTCGAGAGGATCAGCCGCGAGGGCGCCACGCAGACCTCGCCCTGGTTGAAGCAGATCGCCGTTGCCGCCCGTTCCGCCGCGACCCGCAATTCCGGCACGTCGTCGAGAATGATGTTCGGCGACTTGCCGCCGCATTCGAGGAAGACGCGCTTCATGTTCGACTGGCCGGCATATTGCAGGAACAGTTTTCCCACTTCGCCCGAGCCGGTGAAGGCCAGGCAATCGACATCCATGTGCAGCCCGAGCGCCTTGCCGGCCGTCGGGCCGAAACCCGGCACGACGTTGAAGACACCATCGGGAATACCCGCTTCCGCCGCAAGCTCTGCAAGGCGGATCGCCGTCAACGGCGACTGTTCGGCCGGCTTCAGCACGACGGAATTGCCCATGGCGAGCGCCGGCGCGAATTTCCACGTCGCCATCAGCATCGGGAAATTCCACGGCACGACCGCGCCGACGACGCCGATCGGCTCGCGCGTGATCATGGCGAGCTGGCCGGGACCGGTGGGCGCGATCTCGTCATAGAGCTTGTCGGGGCATTCGGCATACCATTGCAGCGTGTCGAGCACGACGTTCACGTCGATGTTGCGGCTTTCGGACACCGGCTTGCCCATGTCGAGCGTTTCGAGCACGGCAAGCTCGTCCATGTGCTTTTCGAACAGCGCGGCAAAACGCTGGAGCACCTTCTTGCGCTCCTTCGGCGACCGGTCGCGCCAGTCCCCCGCCTCGAAGGTCCTGCGGGCCGCCTTCACCGCGCGATCGACGTCTTCCGCATCGCCTGCCGCAACGCGCGCGATCGCCTTGCCGTCGCGCGGCGAAATGTCGTCGAACGTCTCGCCGGAGGCCGCATCGACGAAGCGGCCGTCGATGAAGGCCTGTCCCTTGATGGCGATCCGGCTGCGGATCGCGGCCACATCCGCCTGTGTCAGTGCAAGATTCACTTCATCTCCTCCATTTTTGTCAGTGACATATATCATATATCATGTTATCTCGCCCCATCGCAAGGAGTTGTTGCCGGGATCGGCACAGGAAGGGAGGAGCGTGTGACGCAGCCAGTGAGAAACGATTACCGACCCACGGAGGCCGAGATCGCACGGCTCAGGGACCGCGCCCAGTTTGTGCGCCTGGAGACCATCCGGCTCATCGAGATCGCCAAGGTGGGCCATTACACCTCGGTGTTTTCGGCGGCCGAAATCTTCGCCGCGCTCTACTATGACGTGATGTCGCTTTCGGCGGACCCGAAATGGCCCGACCGCGACCGCTTCCTGATGGGCAAGGGCCACGCCGCCGTCGGTCTGTTCCCGATCCTCGCCGAACGCGGCTACATCCCGACCGAGGTGCTGAACGGCTATACCCGCCTCGGCAACCCGCTCGGCGACCATCCCGACATGCGCAAGGTGCCGGGCGTCGATTTCTCGTCCGGCTCGATCGGCCATGCCCTGTCGAACGGCCTCGGCATGGCGCTGGGCGGCCGCATGCAAGGCCGCGACTTCACCACCTTCGTCATGCTCGGCGACGGCGAAATGCAGGAAGGCCAGGTCTGGGAGGCCGCCATCGGCGCCGCCCACCACAAGCTCAACCGTCTCGTCGCGATCATCGACCGCAACGGCTACCAGCTCGACGGCGCGGTGGACGACGTCATGGGCATCGAACCCATCGACGAGAAATGGCGGGCTTTCGGCTGGGAGGTGCATGTCGTCGACGGCCACGACATCGCGGACCTCACCGCGCTGCTGCGCCGGGTCAAGGCCGATGTGTCCCGCGAAAAACCCTGCTGCATCATCGCGCGAACGCTGAAGGGCAAGGGCGTCTCCTACATGGAAACCGAGCCCGGCTGGCATCTCGGCTATCTAGACCCTGTCGATGCGGAAGCCGCGCGCCAAGAAATTCTGTCCAAGGTGATCTGAGATGACCCAAGCCAATCTGCGGCCGACCTCGCCGAATTCCTGGCACTACCGGGAACTGAACATGAAGAATCCCGGCCTCGACCATCTGTCGAACGGCCTGATCACGCTGACCGAGGCCGGCCACCCGATCGTCGCGGGCTCCGCCGACCTGCAATATTCGAACGGCCTCAACCGCTTCGCCGCCCGTTACCCGGACCGCTATGTCAGCTTCGGCATTTCCGAGCAGAACATGGTGTCGGCCGCCGCCGGCCTCGCCACCACGGGCATGATGCCCTATGTCGCGACCTTCGCCTCGTTCCTCGGCCTTCTGACCTGCGAACAGATCCGCATGGACGTCGCCTATTGCGCCCTGCCGGTGCGCCTGATCGGCCACCACACCGGCATCGCCATGGGCTTCTACGGCACCTCGCACCATGCGACGGAAGACATCGGCACCATGCGCTCGATCGCCGACCTGACGATCGTCTCGCCGGCCGATGGTCCGCAGCTCGAAGCGGCGATCCGCGCCTCGGTCGATCATGACCGGCCGATCTATTTCCGCACCGGCCGCGGGCGCGAGCCGGAGCTCTATGACAGCAAGGCCGATTTCGTCTTCGGCAAGGCGGTCGAGCATGCGCAGGGCGAGGAAGTGACGATCATTGCCTGCGGCCTGCCGGTCCATCCATCGGTGCAGGTCGCGAAGAAGCTCGCCGCCGAAGGCCGCAGCGTCGGCGTCATCGACATGGCGACCGTGAAGCCGATCGACCGCGACGCGATCCTCGTCGCCGCCGCGCGATCGAAAATCATCCTGACCATCGAGGAGCACAACATCCTCGGCGGCCTCGGCTCCGCCGTGGCCGAAGTGCTGGCGGAGGAAGGCAGTCCGGCAAAGCTGGTTCGCCACGGTATTCGCGACGAATACGCGCTGATCGCCCCGCCGACGCACCTCTACGCCCATTACCGGCTCGACCAGGCCGGCATCGAATCCGTCGTCCGCGACATCATCGGCTGACGGCGCGCGCCGGGAGGGCGCGCAAGCCGAACTTCAACTGAGGGAGAGAGACATGACATTCCTGAAATCCGCATCGCTGATGCTGTGCACGGCCGCACTGGCCATCATGGCCAGCACCGCCAATGCCGCCGAAAAACATGAGATCTACAAGCTGCTGCCGAATTCCGCCCTGTCCGGCGTCATCGATCCGGAAATGGCCGACCGTTCGGATGTCGCCAAGGCGCTGCCGACGGAGCCGCGCGATGCGAGCAAGAAACTCGTCATCGGCTGGACCGAAATCACGCTCGGCAATCCGTGGTTTGTCAGCGTCATCGACACGGCTAAGGCCAAGGCTGCCGAATACGGCTATGAACTCGACGTGCAGGTCGCCGATGGCGACCCGGCCAAGACGTCAGCGCAGATCGATGCCTTCATCGCCAAGAAGGTCGACGTCATCGTGCTCGACCCGACCGACCTCGCCGCCGCCGCAGCCGACGCGCAGCGCGCCGTCGATGCCGGCATTCCGGTCATCGCGCTCGGCACGGTGCCGGACGACAGCCCGATCGTCACGACCGTGCTCTTCAACCCCTACGGCAACGGTTTCGAGGCCGGGCGCTTCGTCGCGCAGCACTACGGTGCCGACAAGCCGATCACGGCGGCGGCGATCCTCGGCACGGTCGGCAACTCGACGTCTGAAAGCCGCGTCAACGGCATGATCACCGGCATCATCTACGAGCGTTCCCAGCAGCTCGGCCTCAACCTTTCCAAGGAAGACGCCATGCTCGCCGGCTTCAATAAATTTCAGGAGCTGAAAACCGGCGGCGCCTTCGACTATCCGGAGGTCAAATTCAGCGTCGTCTCGATGGGCGTCGGCTTCTGGACGGAGGAAGGCGGGCTCGATGCGGCGGAGGACATCCTGACGGCGCATTCCTCCAAGCTCGACATCATCCTCGCCGAAAACGACTTCATGGGCATGGGCGCGCTGCGTGCGCTGGAAAACCAGGACCTCAAGGGCAAGATCCAGGTGGCCAACGCCGCGGACGGCTTCCGCACCGCGCTCGATCTCGTCAAGTCGGGCGACATGCTGGTGACCGGCCTTTGCTCCGGCTCGCACACCGGCGAAGGCGTCATCACCCTGATCAACCAGATCTTCGACAAGGGTTTCGACGCCAACAACCTGCCGCTCGGCTCCTATTATCCCTCGCAGATCGTGACCAGGGAGAACGCCGACCAGTTCATCGATCCGGACACGGCGAACCCGTTCTTCCGCTACACGGTCCCGGCCTTCAAGACGATCGGCGAACTCAAGAGCTGATCGGCACCGGGGATGATGCGGCGGGCCTTGCGGGGTCCGCCGCGATGAAAGGGAGGCAGGACATGGATCGCCTGGACATGCGGCAGATCTCCAAGGAATTCGGCGGCATCGCCGCTTTGAGTGGCGCCGGGTTTTCGGCACGCGCGGGCGAAGTGCATGCCCTGATGGGCGAAAACGGCGCCGGCAAATCGACCCTGATGAAAATCCTCGCCGGCGCTTATACCCACGACGGCGGCGAGATCCACATCGGCGGCGAACCCGTCAGCATAACGAACCCGCAGGACGCGATCCGCAACGGCGTCTCGATCATCTACCAGGAATTTTCGCTCGCAGGCGACCTGACGGTTGCCGAAAACATCCTGATCGAGACCCTGGGGCACGGCATCTTCGTCAACCGACGGGCCATGCATGCCCGTGCCGCGGAACTGCTCGCCCGCATGGGTTTCGACGACATCGATCCCGGCGAGATCGCCGGCGGGCTCACCATCGCGCGCCAGCAGGTGGTGGAAATCTGCAAGGCGCTGTCGCGCGACTGCTCGATCCTCGTGCTCGACGAGCCGACGGCCGTGCTCACCACGCATGAGACGGAAAAGCTGTTCGACCTCGTGCGGCGGCTACGCGACCAGGGCGTCTGCATCGTCTACATCTCGCACCGTCTCGACGAGATCTTCAGCCTCTGCGACCGGGTGACCGTGCTCAAGGACGGCGCGACGGTCGGGACCTGGGAAACGAGCAGGCTCGACCATAAGACGCTTGTCAACCTGATGATCGGCCGCGAGCTGAAGGACTTCTTCCCCGAACGGCAGGCCACCCCCGGCCCGGTGGCGCTGGAGGTGGACGCGCTCGCAGCCGGCGGGCTGGTCTCCGACATCAGTTTCACGGTGCGCCGCGGCGAAGTGCTCGGCATCGGCGGCCTTGTCGGCGCGGGGCGGACCGAGGTGCTGCGCGCGATTTTCGGCGCGGATCCCATCTCCTCTGGCGAAATCCGCATCGATGGGCGCCCCCGCGCCATCCGCTCGCCCGGTGATGCCGTGCGGGCGGGCATCGGCCTCGTGCCGGAGGATCGCAAGCAGCAGGGCTGCCTGCTCGACCTGCCGATCCTCAACAACGCCATGCTGACGCCGGTCAACCCGCATCTCGGCTTTTGGGGTCTCATCCGTGACGCCCGCGAGCGCGGCGCCACCGAAGCCCTGCGCAGTCGGCTGAACCTGAAGGCCGCGAGCATCGACGCCGAGGCCGGCACGCTGTCGGGCGGCAACCAGCAGAAGGTCGCGATCATGAAGTGGCTCGTCTCGGGCTGCGAGATCCTGCTGCTCGACGAGCCGACGCGCGGCGTCGATGTCGGCGCGAAGGTCGAAATCTACCGCGTCATCAACGAACTGGCGGCCAATGGCGCTGCCATCGCCATGGTCTCCTCGGAAATGCTCGAGCTGATCGGCATGTGCGATCGGGTGGTCGTCATGCGCGCCGGCCGCCTTGCCGGCGAACTTTCTGGCGAAGAGCTCACCGAGGAAGGCATCATCGAACTGGCAATGGGGCGCAAGCATGTCCACTAATCCGAAGGCTCCTGGCCTCGTTTCCATCCTCGTCACCTACAACATCTACATCATGCTGGCGGCGCTGGTGGTCATCTCCACCGTCTTGTCGGAACACTTCCTGACGCTGCAGAACCTCTTCAACCTGCTGAGGCAGTTGGCACCTTTGGCCCTCGTCTCGATCGGCATGCTGCTCGTCATCCTCACCGGCGGCATCGACCTTTCGGTCGGCTCCATAGCCGCGATCGGCGGCATGGGCGTCGCGATGGCGATGCCGGCCCTTCCCTTCGATGGCGCCACGGCCCTACTGGTCTGCGTTTTCGGAGCTGTGCTGTTCGGCGCGCTGCTCGGTGCCATCAACGGCGCGCTCGTGGCCGGCTTCGGCATGGCCTCCTTCGTCGCGACGCTTGCCATGATGACCATGGCGCGCGGCCTCGCCTATATGCTGTCGAACGGCCAGCCGGTGCGCTTTCCGCGCGACCTGCCGACCGCGCAGATCCTGACCGGCTTCGGCAGCAAGGGGCTTCCCGGCATCGGCCTGCCCTGGCCGGTTTTCGCCGTCGTCGTCATCATTGCCCTCTTCGTCTTCCTGCTGCGCCGCACGAACTGGGGGCGGTTGACCGTCGCCACCGGCAGCAACGAGAACGCCGTCCGCCTCGCCGGCCTGCCCGTCTGGCGCTACAAGTTCCTCGCCTTCACGCTGAGCGGCGCGCTGTCCGCCCTCGCCGGCATTTTCGTCACCGCCCGCACCGCCGTCGGCACGCCGGTCACCGGCATCGGCCTGGAGCTCGATGCGATTGCGGCCTGCGTCATCGGCGGCGCGCTGCTCTCTGGCGGCCGCGGCACCGTGACGAATACGATGATCGGCGTGCTGATCCTCGGCCTGATCGGCAACATCATGAACCTGATGAGCGTGCCGGCCTATCCGCAGCAGATCATCAAGGGCGTCATCATCATCCTCGCCGTGCTGATGCAGGGCATCGGCGCCCGGGCAAAACGCCGCGTGTGAACCTCCCACACGCGAAACTGGCCCGCATCGCGAGGCGCGATGCGGGCCTTCTTTCATTTCAGGAAATCGACGAGCAGGCGCACCTGCTGCTCGATCATGTGGATGCCCTTGTGAACCACACAGCCCCGCGCCTCTGCCGCGACCAGAAGCGGCGTGACGTCCGGCTGCATCACCACCTCGCCGACGACCGTGCGCGCATCGAGCCGGTCCACATCGACGGGCAGCGCATCGCCCGTATGCATGCCGAGCGCAGTGCCGTTGATGACGATGTCGAAACCGCGCGGATCCGGCGGGCCGGTCTCGATGCGGGCGTTTTCAAAGAGGCCGCGCAACTGCCGGGCCAAAATTTCGGCCTTTTCCGGCGAGCGGTTGGCGATCCTCAGCCCGGCAACGCCGGCGCCGAGCAGCGCATGGGCGACACCGCTCGCCGCACCGCCGGCACCGACGAGCAGCACGCGCTTGCCGGCCGGGTCGTGCCCGCGATGGAGGAGGCCGGCGACAAAACCCTCGCCGTCGAACATGCCGCCGGTGAGGCTGCCGTCCTTCTCCCGGCGAACGACGTTGCAGGCGCCAACTAGGGCGGCCGCGCCGACGAGGCGGTCGCACAGCCCGGCAATCGCTCCCTTGTGAGGAATGGTTATCACCATGCCGGTAAGGTTTTCGATCGCCCGCAGACTGTCGACGGTGGCGTGCAGCCGTTCCGGCGCGACGTCGAGCGGCACCATGACGATGTCCTGCCCCTGCCGCTCACATTCGGCGTTGAACAGCGGCGGCGTGCGCACATGGCGGCATGGATGGGCGAGCAGGGGGACGAAGCGGGTATGCCCGGTAATCATGGGGTGAAATCCTCGAAAACGACAAGAAGGCGCTTGCGCGCCCGATTACATAATATATGATATATGAAATATCCATAGGGATGCCTGCATGAATTCCCCTTTGACCATTTTCGACGCCGATCTCAAGGTTTTCGGAGCGCCCGGACGCTATGTGCAGGGACGTGGCATCCTGGCCCGCATCGGCGATTTCGCAGCCCAGATCGGCCAAAGCGCGGTGCTTGTGGCGGATGTGCACATCCTGCCGCTCGTCGAGCGGACGATCCGCCGCTCCTGTGAGCAACGGGGCGTTTCCCTGATGGTGCTACCCTTCGAAGGCCGGCTCGGCCCTGAGACTGGCCACGATCTCGAAGCCAGGCTCGGCGATGCGACACCCGCGATCGTGCTCGCCGCCGGCGGCGGGCGGGCGATCGATGCAGGCAAGGCGCTTGCCGATACGCGGGCGCTGCGGCTGATCACCATTCCCACGGTCGCCTCCAACGATGCGCCGACGAGCAAGAACTATGTGCTCTACGACGAGGACGATGTGCTGCTGGACGTCCGGCACCTTTCCCGCAATCCGGATTTCGTGGTCGTCGACACGGCGCTGCTTGCCGGCGCGCCGAAAGCGATGTTCGCCGCCGGGCTGGGCGACGGGCTCTCCAAGAAGGCCGAAGCGCTCGCCTGTGCCGCCGGCAGCGGCCTCACCATGTTCCGCGCTCGGCCGACGCGGCTTGCCGGCACGATCGCAGCGGCCTGTTACGATACGCTGATGACGCATGGCCGGGCCGCCTATGACGCCGCGGGCACGGGCGAACCGACCGAGGCCTTCGAGGCCGCGGTCGAGGCGATGATTCTGATGGCCGGGCTCGGCTTCGAAAGCGGCGGCCTTTCCGTACCCCATGCATTGACGCGCGGCCTGCCGCTGCTGCCGGGCGTCAAGGCCCGGCCGCACGGTCTACAAGTCGCATACGGGCTTGTCGTGCACCAACGGCTGATGGGCGAGGCCATGCCCGACGCCCTCCTCGAGCTTTACCGCCATGCAGGGCTGCCGCTGAGCCTTTCAGACCTGACCACCGCGGAGATCGGCCGGCCGCAACTCACCACCGTGGCGCAAGCGTCGATCGCCGTGCCGCACATGCTCAATTTCCCGAAAACGCTGACCGTCGACGACCTGGTGGACGCCATGCTCGCCATCGAGACGGAAACCGCCAACTGAAGAGGACCATGAAATGCCGAACAAGGACCAGGCTGCGCCCCTCGCCGTCGTCACCGGAGGCGGCACCGGCATCGGCCGCGCCGTCGCGGAATTTTTGACCGCAGGCGGCTACGCGGTGATCGCCCTGGGTCTCGACCGCGATGCCGACCTGCCCGCCGACATCGCCTTTCACACTGTCGACATCACGGATACGGCGGCAAGCATCGCGGCTCTGCCGGAAGGACGGCCGGTCGCGGCGCTGGTCAACTGCGCCGGCATGTTGCGCCACCAGCAGGAATGGGAAACCGAGGCCTTCGAGCAGGTCATGCGCGTCAACCTGACCGCCGGCTTCGCGCTCGCCAATGCGCTGCTCGCCCGGCTCGAAGCCGCGAGCGGCGCCATCGTCAACGTCGCCTCCATGTGGGCGATCTTCGGTTCACCCGGCGCCCCCGCTTATACGGCGAGCAAGGCCGCGGTCGCCGCCGTCACGCGCTCGCAGGCGGTGGCCTGGGCGGGCCGCGGCATCCGCGTCAATTCCATCGCACCGGGCTGGGTCGAGACGAAGATTTCCGAAAAGGCCCGCACCGACGCCGCGCGAGCCGAGCGCATCAATGCCCGCATCCCCATGGCGCGCTGGGCGAAACCTGCCGAAGTCGCCTCCGTCGTGCGCTTCCTGCTGTCGCAGGATGCCGCCTACATCACCGGCGCGATGATCCCCGTCGACGGCGGTTATTCGGTCTGCTGAGGAGATTGCACATGAAAGCCTGGATTCACGACACGACCGGTGATCCGGACGTCCTGCAACTGCGTGACCGGCCGAAGCCGGAAGCGGGGCCGGGCGAGTTGCTGATCCGCAACCGCGCCGTCGGCCTCAACCCCGTCGACTGGAAGTTCATCCTCTGGGGCCACGACGCCTGGGAATGGCCGCATATTCCCGGCGTCGACGGGGCGGGCGAGGTCGAGGCGGTGGGCGATGGCGTGCACCATATCGCACCGGGAGCGCGGGTCGCCTATCACAACGACCTCCTGAAGCCCGGCTCCTTCGCGGAATATACCGTCATTCCGGCACGCGCCGCCATTCCGCTACCGGCCGCCCTGCCCTTTGCCGCCGCAGCAGCGATCCCCTGCCCCGGCCTCACCGCCCGGCAGGCCATCGACAAGGTTGCGCTCTGGCCCGGCGCCCATGTGCTGGTGACCGGCGCCTCCGGGGCGGTGGGCGGCGCGTTGCTCCAGTTCGCCCGCGTGCAAGGCTGGATCGTGCATGCCGTCGGCTCCGCGTCGCAATCGGACCGCCTGCTTCGCCTCGGCGCTGCAACCGTCACCGACTATCGCCGGGACGGCTGGAAGGAGGACTGGGCAAAGCGGGCGAGGCATCAGCCACTCAACGCCGTGTTCGACATGGTGAGCGGCGCCCATGCTGCCAGCCTCGCGCCGCTTCTGACGGCGAACGGCCATCTGGTCTGCATCCAGGACCGGCAGGAAACCGCGCCGCTGCCCGCCTTCTCGACGACGATCTCGCTGCACGAGGTCGGCCTCAATGCCATGCACGGCCATGCCTGCGATCGCCAGTGGGCACGGCTTGTCGCCGCCGGCGCCGGGATCGCACAGCACATCTCGGAGGGACTCTTCGATCCGCAGCTCATCGAAGTAACCGCCTTCGATGAACTGCCTCAAGCACTGGCACGCCTCAAGACCGGACCGAACCCCGGCAACCGCGTCGTCGTCCTGTAGCGCCTTACGCCCCCTGCTCCTCGCGCCGCTCCTTCGGCCCCTTCGGGAACCATCCGGCGATGCGTGCGCCGAGCGGGTCGAGGAAGGTCAGGACGACGGGCACGAAGACGAGCGTCAGCAGTGTCGAGGAAATCAGGCCGCCGATGACGGCGTGGGCCATGGGCGCACGCTGTTCGCCGCCTTCGCCAAGGCCGATCGCCATCGGCAGCATGCCGAAGATCATCGCCAGCGTCGTCATGACGATGGGGCGAAGGCGCACGGCGCCGGCGTCGGCAAGGCTGTCCTGCAGGCTCTTGCCGGCCCGGCGCCCCTGGTTGGAATAGTCGACGAGCAGGATGGCGTTCTTGGTGACGAGACCCATCAGCATGATGAAACCGATGATCGAGAACATGTTGAGCGTCGAACCGGTGACGAGCAGCCCGATCAGCACGCCGATCAGCGACAGCGGCAGCGTCATCATGATGGCGATCGGCTGGATGAACGAGCCGAACTGCGAGGCGAGGATGATGTAGATGAAGATCACTGCGAGCGCCAGCGACTGGAGCGCATAACCGAAGCTCTCCTCGAGGTTCTCGGCGTCGCCGCCGAAGCTGATGCGGTAGCCGGCCGGGATCTGCATCTTGGCGATTGCGGCGTTGAGGTCGGCCGTAACGTCGCCGAGCGCGCGCCCTTCGATATTGCTCTCGATGCGGATTTCGCGCGAAAGGTCTTTTCGCGTGATGGCGTCGGGTGCCGTGCTCTCGATGACGTCGGCCACCTGGTCGAGCAGCACGGTGATCGGCTTGCCGTCGTCGTCCGTACGGCCGGTGGCGATCGTCAGATCGCGAAGCTGCGCGGCATCGCGCCGGCCCGTTGCCGGCAGGCGCACCATCACGTCGTAGGATTCACCGTCCGGCGCGTTCCAGACGGAGATGGCGTCGCCCGCGACGAGCGGGCGCAGCGTATCGCCGATGGTGGCGATCGAGACGTCGAGGTCGGCCGCCGCTTCCGACCGGATCCGCACGGCAAGCGTCGGGCGCTTGTTCTCGATCGAGGATTCGACTTCCGTGGCACCCGGGATTGCGGAAAGCGCCGTGGTGATCTCGGTCGAAATCCGGCGCAGGTCCTCCTCGCCATCGCCGAGCACGGAAAGTTGCAGCGGCTTTTGCGAAGAGCCCGTGCCGGAATTCTGGCCGATCGAGATTTCGAGGCCGGCAATCGAGGCCAGCCGCTTGCGGATCGGCTCTATGCTTTCGGCGGTGGTCACCGTGCGCTCGGCGCTGGGCTTCAGCTGCACCGCGACCGTCGCCTCGTTGAAGCCGCGCGCACCGCCGGCATTCACGGTGGAATAGATCGTATCGACATAATCGAATTCGCGCAGCGCCCGCTCGACCTGGCTGACCTTCGCGGCCATGTAGTCCAGCGAGGCGCCCTCGGTCGCCTTCAGCGCGATGGAGACCTCGCCCTGGTCGGCCGGCGGCAGGAATTCGGCGCCGATGCGCGGCACCAGCATCAGGCTTGCCACGAACATCGCGACCACGACGAAGACCGTGGTCTTGCGAAAGCGGAACGTCCAGTGGATCAGCCGGCGGTAGCGGTCTGCAAGGCGCTCGAACCAGCGGTCGAAGCGGGCGATCAGCCGCCCGAGCGGCCCGCGCCTGGCGTTCTGCTCCGACTGCGGATCGTACCAGACGCTCGACAGCATCGGATCGAGCGTGAAGGATATGAACAGCGAGATCAGCACGGCGACGGCGACCGTCACGCCGAATTGCAGGAAGAACCGGCCGATCAGGCCGCCCATGAAGGCGACCGGCAGGAACACCGCGACGATGGACAGCGTCGTGGCGAGAACGGCAAGGCCGATCTCGTTGGTGCCGTCGAGCGCGGCATCCACATGGTTCTTGCCCATGTGCAGATGGCGGGTGATGTTTTCGCGCACGACGATCGCATCGTCGATCAGGATGCCGATCGACAGCGAGAGCGCCATCAGCGTCATGGTGTTGAGCGTGAAGCCGAGCGCATAGATGACGGCGAAGGTGCCGATCACCGAGATCGGCAGCGTCAGCCCGGTGATGACCGTCGAGCGCCAGGAATTCAGGAACAGGAAGACGATGACGACGGTGAGCACGCCACCCTCGATCAGCGTGCGCTGCACCTCCTGCACCTGGGCGGCGATGGGCCTGGAATTGTCGCGCGTCACCTTCAGCTCCACCCCTTCCGGGGCGAGCTCGACATTGAGCGCCGCGATCTCCTTGCGCAGTTCCGCGGCGACCTGGACCGTGTTGGCGCCCTGCACCTTGACGATATCGAGCCCGAGCGAGGGAACGCCCTGATAGGTCGCGCGGCTCGTCACCTCGGCGCCGACGTCGATCACGGTCGCGACATCGGAGAGATAGACCGGATATCCGCCGCTCTGCGCCACGATGATGCCGTTGAAGCCGGCAACGTCGGGAATGCGGCCCTCGACGGTGACGATGCGCTGGTTGATGCCGGAGATCAGCGTGCCGGCGGCGCGGTCCTGGTTCTCCTTGCGGATGGCGTCCATGACCGATGTGACCGCGATGCCATAGGCTTCCAGCCGGTCTGGATCGACCATCACCAGCACCTGCCGCTCGCTGCCGCCGACCAGCGAGATCTGGCCGACGCCGGCAATGACGTTCAGCCGGTTGGTGATGACGCGGTTGGCGAGCGTGGTGATTTCCGAAAGCGAGCGTTTTGACGAAGACGCCGCGATCGACAGGATCGGGGCGTCGTCCGGATTGAAGCGGGTGACCTGTGGCGTGTCCACGGCATCCGGAAAACCCGCCTCCAGCCGCGCCACGCGGTCGCGGACCTCCTGCGCGGCAACCTGCGAATCCACGTCGAGTTCGAATTGCACGACGACGACCGAGCGGCCCTCGTAGGATTCGGAGATGATCGTGTCGATGCCGCCGATGGTGTTCAACGCGGATTCGATCGGCCGCGACACCTCGCTTTCGACCGTCGAGGGCGAGGCGCCCGTATAGGTCGCCGTGACGACGACGATCGGCAGGTCGGTTTCGGGGAACTGGTCGACGCCGAGGCGCGAATAGGAAAACAGCCCGATCACCAGGATCGTCACCATCATCATCGTCGCGAAGACGGGATATTTGACGCTGATACGCGTGAGGAACATGGCTTACAGCCCCTCGACGACGACGGGCATGTCGGCTTCCAGCGCCGGCAGCGGCGCCGAGACGACGATTTCGCCCGCTGCAAGCCCCGACACTTCCACGAGGCTGCGGTCCGTCCAGGCGGTGCCGAGCTGGACCGGCTGGCGGCGCAGCACGCCGTCCTGCACCTTCAGCACGAAGCTGCCCGCCTGGTCGGTGCGGATCGCGGAATTGGGCAGGGCGATGATGTTCTTGCGTTCATCGACCTTCAGGATGCCGGTCGTGAACATGCCGCCCTTGAGGATGCGATCGTCATTGTCGATCGCCAGGAACACCCGGACCGCCCGCGAACCCGCGACGGCCGTCGGCGAGATACGGGTGACCTTGCCGGAGAAGGTCCGGTCGGGAAAACCCTCGACGTTGAGCTCGACGGGCTGGCCGATGCGCACCATCGGGATGCGGCTGGTGGGCACGCCGGCATCGACCTCCATCTTGCTGAGGTCGACGATGGTCATGAGCTCCGTGTTCAGCCCGACCGTCTGGTCCTGCTCGACAGGGCGCGAGGCGATCACGCCGTCGAAGGCGGCGCGGACCTCCGCATTGGCGAGGTCGCGCTCTGCATCGGCGATCTCGGCCTGCTTCGACCGGATCTGCGCCTGAAGATTGGCGACATTCGCCTGCGCTTCCAGCTGAGCGGCCTCCGAGGAGGCGCCGCGCTCGCCGAGAGCGGCCGTGCGCCGCTGGACGGATTCGGCAAGCTCCAGCTGCGCGCGCATCGCCTCTGCCGAAGCCTGGCGAACAGTCAGCGTGGATTCGAGCGCCATCTTGTCGAAGCGGATGAGCAGGTCGCCCGCCTTCACCACGTCGCCGACCTTGACCGGCAGCTCGACGATCGTCGAGGCGACACGGGCGGCGAGCGTCGACCGGCGGATCGGGGTGAGCGAGCCGGCGATACGGACTTCGCTTGCGATATCATGCGGTTCGACCCGGGTGATGTCGACCTGCGCGAGCTCCATCGTCGGCTTCGCAGCCTCCTGTGCCTGTGCCGGTCCCGCCGCGACCCATCCCGCCAGGCAGGCGATGCGGATTGCGCGCGGCCAGGACAGTCTGCGGACGGGCATGGAGTTTTCTGAGTTGTGGATGGTGCGCTCGCTCATGAAATCCGTCTTGCTTTAGAGTTTTCGCCCGCGACAGGCTTAGGCATGGGGCAGATCACGTCCCGTCCTACGGGCCGCACAGTGCCGTAACATTGTAAAATCAATCAGTCCGGCCCTGTAGAAACGTCGATCGTGTCGGGACTGGGGCATCGCCTCGCCGCCTGCACATTTTTTCGGCGAACGGCAACTCCCGCTCGCGGAAGTTGATCCCTCGCGACCGCCGAGCACCCCCCGGGCGCGGCCCTGTGGACATCCTCGGCGGATGTCATGCGCGTGTCATGGCGATCTGTTGAAACGCTGCCCCATGCCATCAGGCGATTGTGACGACTCAAACAAGGGGCTCAGCGCACCGGTTGCGCAAGTCTCGATCATCGTCCTTCCCCTCGTAGGCATGAGCACTTCGCCGCCTTCCGGTCCTGTCGCGGCGACGGGTGATGACGGACACTCCAGCACAGGAAACGTGCCCAGATGATCGAGACAATCGCCCCCACCGCCACCGCCCCGGCCCTCAAGGGCGGCGTTGGCAAGCGCCTGAACCGCGCCGTTCGCCGGAATCCGCTGCTCTCGCCCTCGGGCATGTCCGAATATGTCTTCTCGCGGCTGTTCCGCAATCTCGTCTACGCGCAGATCTGGGAAGACCCGGACGTCGACATGGCCGCGCTCAGGATCGAACCGGGCAACAGCATCGTCACCATCGCATCCGGCGGCTGCAATGCGCTGTCCTACCTCGTCGCCGATCCCGCCCGTATCGAGGCGGTCGATCTCAACCCGGCCCACGTCGCCTTCAATCGCCTGAAGCTCGCAGCCGCGGCGCACCTGCCGGACTACGAGACCTTCTACCGGTTCTACGGCCAGGGCGACGACAAGCGCAACCTCGACGCCTACCGGCTCTACCTGCGCCCGCATCTCGACGAAGAGACGCGCGACTATTGGGAAAGCCGCACCGTCACCGGGCGGCGGCGCATCTCGATCTTCCACCGCCGGCTCTATCGCCACGGCCTGCTCGGCGGCTTCATCGGCCTTGGCCACAGGATGGCCCGGCTCTACGGCGCCGATCCGCGCGGCCTGCTCCAGGCCCGCACGATCGAGGACCAGAAGCGCTTCTTCGACGAGACGCTGGCGCCGCTCTTCGAAAAACGGCTGATCCGCTGGGCGACGACGCGCAAGACCTCGCTGTTCGGCCTCGGCATCCCGCCGCAGCAATATGAAGCGCTTTCGGGTGCGGGCAGCAACATGGCGACGATCCTGCGCCAGCGCGTCGAAAAGCTCGCCTGCGGCTTCCCGCTGTCGGAGAACTATTTTGCCTGGCAGGCCTTCGGGCGCGGTTACGGCAGCGGCGAGCTTGCGCCGCTGCCGCCCTATCTCGCGCGGCAGAATTTCGAGGCGGTGCGCAGCCGCGCCTCGCGCATTTCCATCACCAACACCTCGCTCACCGAATTCCTCGCGGCAAAGGCCCCGCAGTCCGTCGACCGCTTCATCCTGCTCGATGCGCAGGACTGGATGACCGACGCCCAGCTCAACGGCTTGTGGACCGAGATCACCCGCACGGCCACCCCCGGCGCGCGCGTCGTCTTCCGCACCGCGCCCGCCGAAAGCCTGCTGCCCGGCCGCCTCGAGGAGACCCTCCTCGGCCGCTGGACCTATCATGAGGCGGAATCGCGCGCGCTGCACGACAAGGATCGCTCGTCGATCTACGGCGGATTCCATCTCTACGAATTCAAGGGCTGAGCCGGATGAGCGCCGTTTCCGACCACGCCCTCCTGATGGACCGCATCTACCGCTGGCAGCGGCGGTTCGGCATCTACGACGCGACGCGCAAATATTACCTGCTCGGCCGCGACCCGATGCTCGCCGGCCTTCAGCCCCTGCCGGGCAGTTCCGTGCTGGAGATCGGCTGCGGCACCGGTCGCAATCTCGTCAAGGCGGCAACGCTCTACCCGGAAAGCCGGTTCCACGGCATCGACATCTCGCAGGAGATGCTCGCCGCGGCGGAAAAAGCCGTTGCCGGCGCGGGACTGAAGGCGCGGGTGCGGCTTGCCAGGGCGGATGCTGCGAGCTTCGACCCGCGGGCGCTGTTCGGCGAACAGAACTACGACCGCATCTTCATTTCCTATGCCGTGTCGATGATCCCGCAATGGCGCAAGGTCATGGCGGAGGCGACCACCCGGCTTGCCCCCGGCGGCGAGTTGCACGTCGCCGATTTCGGCGACATGCGTGGCCTGCCCGGCTGGTTCCGCAAGGGCGTGACGAAGTGGCTCGGATGGCACCACGTGACGCCGCGCGACGATCTCTTCGAGATGGCCGCGGAGCTTGCCACTGCCCATGGTGGACGCAGCGAGGAGAAGCGGCTGCATCGCGGTTTTTCTTGGATCGCGATCGTCCGCAAGCGCTGAACGCGTGCCCTTTGTCACAGCGTCGGCAATCCTGCCGACGCAAGCATTGTTTGGCCCGCAATTCGGCTGTAGCTCTCCACGAAAGGGAAGAATCGTCCCTGGATTCGAGAGGAGAAGCGAATTGGCCCTGTCACAGACCCTTATCCGGCGGCTGAAGGATCCAAAACCCTTCGAAACGATCGTAACCGCGCCCTGGCTGGTAAGCCCGGCGAGCGAGCGGACATTCGAGGTCTTCAATCCCTCGACCGGCGAATTGCTGGCGGAACTGCCCGATATGGGCACAGAGGAAACCCGGGCGGCGATCGACCGCGCCGCCGCCGCCCAGCCCGAATGGGCGGGGCTGACCGCCCGCGACCGTTCGGACATGCTGTGGCGCTGGCACCAGCTGATCGTCCTGCACACGGATGATCTCGCAGCCATCCTGACGGCCGAGATGGGCAAGCCGCTGGCGGAGGCGAAATCCGAAGTCTCCCACGCCGCAGCCTATCTGCAATGGTATGCCGAGGAAGCCAACCGCATCTATGGCGAGACGATCGCGGCGCCGTCGCTCGACCGTCGCATGCTGGTCATCAAGCAGCCGATCGGCGTGGTCGGCGCGATCACGCCGTGGAACTTCCCGGCCTCCATGGTGGCGCGCAAGATTTCGCCGGCACTTGCCGCCGGCTGCGCGGTCGTGCTGAAGCCCGCGGAGCAGACGCCGCTGGTGGCCGGCGCCATGTTCGCGCTTGCCCATGAGGCGGGCTTTCCGCCGGGCGTGGTCAATCTCATCTATGCCTCGGAAGGCGATGCCGTCGGCCGGGAGCTCTGCACCCACCCCGCCGTACGCAAGATCAGCTTCACCGGCTCCACCGAGGTCGGCCGTCTGCTCATGCGGCAATGTTCCGACCAGGTGAAGAAGCTCAGCCTGGAGCTCGGCGGCAATGCGCCCTTCATCGTCTTCGACGACGCGGATGTCGATGCGGCCGTGGACGGTGCGATCCAGGCAAAATTCCGCAATGCCGGCCAGACCTGCGTCTCGGCAAACCGTCTCTATGTGCAATCCGGCGTCCACGACGAATTCGCCCGGAAATTCATCGAGCGGGTGCAGACGCTCTCGGTCGGCGACGGTTTCGAACCCGATGTCGCGATCGGCCCGCTGATCGACACGCGCGCGCTCGCCAAGATCGAGGGCCATGTCGCCGACGCGCTCGACAAGGGCGGCAGCGTGCGCTGCGGCGGCCGGCGGATCAGTGGCGACGGCACGTTTTTCGCGCCGACCGTGCTCACCGGCATCACCCGCGACATGCGCGTGGCGCAGGAGGAGACGTTCGGGCCGCTCGCCCCCATCATCCGTTTCGACGACGCCACCCAGGTCGTGCGCGAAGCCAACGACACGATCTACGGCCTCGCCGCCTATTTCTATGCGTCCAACCTCAGCCGGGTCTGGCGGGTCGCGGAAGCCCTGGAATACGGCATGGTCGGCATCAATACCGGCCGCATGTCGTCCGAGGCCGCCCCCTTCGGCGGCATGAAGCAATCCGGCATGGGCCGCGAAGGTTCGCGCCACGGACTGGAGGACTATCTGGAAATGAAATATCTCTGCATGGGCGGCATCTGATTGCCGGCGAGCCGGCGTGCGGCCGGATAAGAGGTTTTAAGGCGGTTTGGTAATACGCCTGTCATGTGAGTTTCTTATGCGGAGGGGGTAACACACCGCTCAAGAGAGGCTCTCCCATGCGCAAATTCATCCTCGCCCTGGCATCGGCCACGGTCCTCGCCGGGGCCGCCAATGCCGCGACCGTCTATCCGATCGATCGCGCCACGATCCTCGTCGGCTCCCCCTTCGACTTCAAGGTCGAGTTCGATGCCGTCGTGAAGCCGGAAGATGTGAAGGTCACCGTCAACGGCCAGGACTACGAGGCCGTCTTCGGCAAGAAGGCCGAATTCGTCGCGGAAGAAAAGGGCGCCGAAGACAAGGTTCTGGGCTCCGCGCTGACGCTGCGCGGCCTGACGATCGCCACCGCCGGCGACTACAAGGTCGAAGTCACGGCCGGCAGCGAGAACAAGTCGGTCAACTGGGACGTCTACGGCACGTCTGCCGAGGCGAAGGCCAAGAATATCATCTTCCTGGTCGCCGACGGCCTGTCGGTCGCCCACCGCACGGGTGCACGCATCATGTCGAAGGGCATGACCGAAGGCAAGGCAAACGGTCGCCTCGCCATGGACGACATCCCGCCGGTCGCCTTCATCGGCACCTCCTCGACGCATTCGATCGCCACCGACAGCGCAAACACCATGTCGGCCTACATGACTGGCCACAAGTCGCGCGTCAACGCGCTCGGCGTCTATGCCGACCGCACGCCGGCAAGCCTGGACGACCCGAAGGTCGAGACGATCGCCGAGGCGCTGCGCCGTACGACGACGAAGTCGATCGGCATCGTCACCACCTCGGAAGTCGAGGACGCCACGCCGGCAGCCGTCGTCGCCCACACCCGCAAGCGCGCCGACAAGGCGGAGATCGTCGGCATGCTGCTCGACGCCAAGCCGGACGTATTGTTCGGCGGCGGCTCGGTCTACTTCCTCGGCAAGGATACGCCCGGTTCCAAGCGCAAGGACGACAAGGATTACATCGCCGAGTTCAAGAATGCCGGTTATGCGCTTGCAACCGACAAGACGGAACTTGCGGCCCTGGCCAGCTCGAACCAGGACAAGCTGCTCGGCCTGTTCCACACGGGTAACCTGGACGTGACGCTCGACCGTGAATTCCTCAAGAAGGGCACCGTCGAAAAGTTCCCGAACCAGCCCGGCCTCGTCGAGATGACCAAGGTCGCGCTCGACAAGCTCTCCAAGAACCCGGAAGGCTTCTTCCTCGTCGTCGAGGCCGCTTCGATCGACAAGATGAGCCACCCGCTCGACTGGGACCGCGCGCTCGTCGAAACGATCGAATTCGACAAGGCCGTCGGCGTCGCCCGCGAATTCGCAGCCGCCAACCCCGACACGTTGATCGTCGTCACGGGTGACCACACCCACGGCGTCGCCATCATCGGCACCGTCGACGACGAAAAGCCGGGCGACGACATGCGCGAGAAGGTCGGCACCTACGACGACGCCGGCTTCCCGAACTACGAGGACAAGGACGGCGACGGCTACCCGGATCGCATCGACGTCTCGCGCCGCCTGTTCCTGTCCGCCAACAACGGCCCGGACCACTACGAGACCTTCCGTCCGAAGCTCGACGGCCCGTTCGTTCCGGCCATTCAGAACGAGGCGAAGGAATATATCGCCAACGAAGCCTACAAGGACGTTCCCGGCGCGGTCTTCGTGCAGGGCAACATCCCGAAGGAGGGCGACAGCGGCGTGCACGCCGTCGACGACATCGTGCTCCAGGCGACCGGCCCCGGCTCGGAAGGCTTCCGCGGCTACATGGAACAGAGCGACGTCTATCGCGTGCTGGTCGACGCTTTCGCCCTCGGCGCGCCGAAGGAATAAGGGATTTTCATCCCTTGACGGACAGGCGGCCCCGCGCCGCCTGTCCGCATTGCCGTCGATAGAAGGAAGCATGCCATGACGGAAACAAACCCCGCATTTTTCAACAGGCGGCGAATGCTCTGCACACTGGCGGCCCTGCCCACCCTCGCCCTTACGCGTCCGGCCCTTGCCGGCGACACGCTCGGCTTCGGCGAGCTCTACAAGAAATTCGGCGTCCTCGGCCTGGAATTCTCCGACAAGGTGAAGCGCCTTGCCGGCCAGGACGTCACCGTCAAGGGCTTCATGGCCCCGCCGCTGAAGGCGGAAGCGGACTTCTTCGTCCTGACGGAAATCCCGATGTCGCTCTGCCCGTTCTGCTCGTCGGATGCCGACTGGCCGGACAATATCCTCGTCGTCTACCTCGCGCGCAAACAGACTTTCGTGCAGTTCAATGCGCCGATCGAGGCGCAGGGCGTGCTCGAATACGGCTCCTGGATCGACCCGGAAACCGGCTTCGTCAGCCAGCTGCGCCTGCGCGAAGCCGCGTTCAACACGGCATGAGCATGCTTGAACTCGATATTTCCGGCCTGGAGATGCGCTTTCCCGGCCTCGATGCGCCGGTGCTGGCGATCGACCGGCTTCATCTTCCCTCCGGCGGGCGCCTCGCGGTCACCGGCGCCTCCGGCTCGGGCAAGAGCACGCTGGTCAATGCCGTGACCGGGCTCGAAACCGCGACGAGCGGCACCGTTTCCTGGGGCGGCACGGATATCACGCGCCTGCCGGTCGGGCGCCGCGATGCCTTTCGCGCCGCGCATATCGGCCTCGTCATGCAGGATTTCCATCTTTTTCCGGGGCTTTCCGCCTTCGAGAATGTCGTGTTGCCGGTCCGTCTCGCCCGCCGCCTCACGCCCGCCGAGCGCGAACGTGCGCTGTTCCTGCTCGAAACCACCGGCATCGCCCGCCCCGACCAGCATATCGAGACGCTGTCGCGCGGCGAGATGCAGCGCGTCGCGGTCGCCCGCGCGCTTCTGTCGAAGCCCGGCGTGATCGTCGCCGACGAGCCGACCGCCAGCCTCGACCGCAAGACCGGCGAGGAAGTGGCGGACCTCCTCGTGCGGCTTTCCCGCGAGGAGAACACGACGCTCGTCGCCGTGACCCACGATCCGGCGCTGACCGAACGGCTCGACCGGCGCATCGCGCTCGACGGCGGTCGCATTGTCGAAGACAGCGGGGAGAAGCGCGCGGCATGATGAGTTTCATTCTCGCGGATCTCCGCCGCTTCAAGGGCGGCGCGCTTGCGGTCATCGTGCTGATCGCGCTCTCCGTGGCGCTCAGCGTCACCGTCACGTTGCAGGAGCGCGCCGTGCGGCTCGGCAGTGCGCGGGCAGCCGAAAAATTCGACCTCCTCGTCGGCGCTGCCGGCAGCGAGACGCAGCTTGCGCTCTCCGCCGTCTTCCTCCAGCCCTCGCCCTTGCCGCTGATGTCGGGCGCGGTTCTGGCGAAGCTTGCCGCAGATCCGCGCGTCGACTTCGCCGCCCCCGTCGGCTTCGGCGATTCCGAGGCCGGCCATCCGGTCGTCGGCACGACGACCGCGCTGATCTCCGCTCTGTCGCCGAAACTTGCGGAAGGTGCGCTCTTCACAAGGCTTGGCGATGCGGTGGTCGGTTCGGACGTGCCAAAACAGCTTGGCGCCGAGATCAAGCCGATGCACGGCCTTTCCGATATCGGCGGCGAGACCCATACCGAAATCGTCTACAAGGTGAGCGGCCGCATGGCGCCCACGGGGACCGCCTGGGACCGGGCGATCCTCGTGCCGATCCGCGCCGTCTGGCAATTGCACGGCATGGCGGGCGAGCAAGACCATGACCATGACCACGCCGGCGAGACACCGGAGGCCGCCGCTTCAGAAGAGCACGATCACGAGCATGCACATGTCGACGCCGATGCCGCCATCGACGAGCAGTTCGACGCCGAGACGCCGGGCATTCCCGCCGTGCTCATCAAGCCGAAGACGATCGCCGATGCCTATCGCCTGCGCCAGGACTATCGCGGCAAGACGACGCTCGCCGTCTTCCCCGCCGAGGTGCTGACGCGTCTCTATGCGACGCTCGGCGATGCGCGCAGCCTGCTCCTGGCGATCGCCATCGGCACGCAGGTCATCGTCATCGCGGCCATCCTGCTCGTCACCATCATGCATATCGGCGCCCGCCAGCGGCAGATCGGCGCGCTTAGGGCGTTTGGCGCACCGCGGCGCTCGGTGGTGGCCATCGTCTGGGGCGAACTGCTCCTGCTGTTCCTCGCCGGCTTCGTGCTGGGCATCCTCCTCGGCTATGCCGGCGCGCAGCTCATCTCTGCCTCGCTGACCGCCACGACCGCGGTGCGCATGCCCGTGGAATTCGCCCGCGAGGACATTTCGCTTGCGGGCTGGTTCATGGCGCTGGCGGTGCTGGTCTCGATCCTGCCGGCGCTCCTGACGCTGCGGCTCAGCCCGGCAAGGGCGCTCAAGGCCTGACGCGTCGCCAAAGGCACGGTATGCAGACCTTCGCGTATGACGTGCACCCCATCCCGCACGGAAGAGCACGCGCGCCGGCGCGCAACGGCGACCCGTTTCGTCCTGGGGCAAGGTCGCGCCACGCCATCCCTATTCGTGACAATTTTAATAAAAATGGCAGGCCCTCGTTCATCTTTCGCGCACCCTGTCGCCGCCCGCAATCGAGGGTATGTGGGACCTTCGCGACGGCGGGGTACTTTGGCGCCGCTCCATGAGGGAGCCGTGATTCGAGGTGCCATTATGCCAATGCAGACCGTTCACCGTCTGACCAATGACCAAACACCCACCCAGCGTCTTGCGCGCGCCATCAAGGACATCGACCGGCGGCTGGACTGGGTCCACCTGAACAACCAGCCGGTTCCGCTCAACGCTTATCGCGCCCGGCGCATCCTGCACGAAGCGCTCGCGCGCTGCCGCGAACGCAACACCATTCTCCCGCCAGCCCGCTGACGGGAGATACCGCGACCGGATGCTATGCGCCCCAAGCCGTATCCGGTCGTGCGGGGACCCGGTTGAGCGATACGAGGCGCTCCCGGGTCTTGCCCCTCCAGACGATCTCAGTTCTCGAACAGCACGAAGGCGGCCCAGACGAGCGGGTCGCGCGCCGTCGGGATTTTCCCGTCGATGGCGTCATGCCGCGTGTTGCGCAACGCCTCGGCAAACGTCTGCCCGCCTTTCAGATGCTCGTAGTAGCGCACCATGAAATCCGCCGTGCCATCATCGGCGACGGGCCAGAGCGTCAGCAGCGCGCGTTTCGCCCCGGCAAGGCTTGCGGCCGTCGGCAGGCCGCGCACGCCGCCGACAAAGGCCTCGTCGCCGCGTCCCGTTTCGCAGGCCGAAAGCACCAGCAGGTCGAGGCCGGTCAGGTCCCATCCCATCAGCTCGAAGGCGTAGAGCCGGCCGTCCTTTTCGTCGCGCCGCATGGCGCGCTCATCCCCGGAGCGAGCGAGGATGACCTCGCTCTGCCACAGCGTATCGACATTGCTGGCGCCGCCGTTCTTCGGGCTGCCATAGGCGCCGTGCGTCGCGAGATGGGCGAGCGTCGCGCCCTTCATGCGCTCGCGGAGCGCGCCCTCGCTCACCCCCGCCCCGGTCATGGTCTCGATCTTGAGGCCGGGGCCACCAAGGACCTTGCCGATCGCCTCCACCTCGCGCAGCGTGCCCGGCAGCGGCAGGGCACCCGCTTCCTCGCCCTTCGCATAATCGATGCCGCCGGCCAGCACGACGGTGCCTTCCGAGGGCAGCGCGCGGTCTTCGACGGCCCGGTAGAGCGCTTCCGGCTCCGTCAGCAGCCGCAGGGTGAAGCGTTCCTCCAGCAGCTTGCCGGCGGGGTCTTCCAGCAGAGAGAAGGGCAAGGCGAACAATTGCCCGTCCGGCACGATGAACACCGTTTTCGCGCTTTTTATGTCGCTTTCGACGGGTGCGATCAGCCGGTCGTAGAGCCGCGCGAACTCGCGCTTGCTCGCCTCTACGAGCAGGCCGCGTCCATCGCGGCCGCTGCGATCACGCGTCTGGAGCGCCGCCACGACCTCCTGGCCGCTCGACAGCACCTGTCGCGGATCGCCGAGCGCGCGCAGCACCGGCGCCGCGCCGCCGCGCCAGACGATGGCGTAGAGTCCGGAATCCTCGATCGGATCGGCGCTTTCGCGGTCCACCCGCCATTTGCGGGTCACGAAATACTGGACGAGGGCCTGGTCCTTGTTGAGCAACTCTCCCGGCGTCGGCAGCGTCTGGTTCAGCAGTTTCTCGCGGTCGAGATGGTAGCGTCCGACGATGCGCTCGTGCAGTTGCTGTTCCAGCGCCTTGGTATCCGACAGATAGGCATAGGCGAGGTCCTGCTCGACATCGGCGGCGAAGATCTCGCGGGCGATGCGCGACAGGCGCGTGATGCGGTCGAGCAGGCGGGCGGTCTCCGTGTCCCACTTGTCGATCATGCGGCCGAGTTTCAGCACGTTGTCCGCGTCCGCGGTGGCGAGCGACGGCCAGCGCCGGGCGGCATCCGCAAAGGCCGGAACGGCCGCGGCATCCTGTTCGGCAAAGCGCGCATAGTCATAGAGCATGCCGTCGGCCATGGCGCGCACCGCCTCGCCGACCTCCCGCCCGCCGGCGACCGACACCTGGAGATGCACCCAACGCAGCATATCCTCGTCGATCCCGGCAAATTCGCTCGCCGCGGTCACCTTGTCCGTGCCGGCTTTCGCCTTGGCGATTGCGATGCGCCCGGCAAAGGCCAGCGGGTGGCCCATGCTCATCTCGCCGGCCGCGATGCTGAAGGCCTGCTGCAAGTGCTTGATCTGCCGCGCTGCATCGCCTTGCCGGGCAACATGATCCGCCATCAGATAGGCCGCCTTTATGCTGAGGATCGCGGGATAGTTGGAATCGGTGATCATCGCCTCGATGCGCCTGGCCGCCGCCGCATCCATCGGTTTGGCGCCCGAAAGAAGATCGGTATAGTCGATCCAGGCCTCCATGCCGGCGATCGTCACCGGGTCGCCGAGCGCCTTGGAAATATCGAGGCAGAGCGCGAAATAGCGGCGCGCTTCGGGGTAGTTGCCGAGATCGAGATAGTTCTGCGCCGTATTGTTGGCGCTGACCAGCGTGTTGAAATGGTTCTGGCCGTAGTGGCGGGTGCGGTTTTCCAGCACCTTCAGGTCATAGTCCAGCGCACGGGACGGCGAGCCCATGCCGCGCAACATGTCCGCGAGATTGTTGGCGATGCGCCAGGTCACGGTGTCGTCGTCGCCGAGCGATTTCTGCGCGATCTCGTAATTGCGGCGTTCGAGGTCGATCGCGGTGCCGTATTGCCCGACATCGGACAGCGCGGTGGCGAGCTTGTCGGTGGCGTGGATCAGCTCGGGCGATTCCGTGCCGTAAAAGCGCGCATAAAGATTGGTCGCCATCGTATAGAGCGGCACGAAATGCTGCTCGTTGTCGGGCACCGCGGTGCGGAATTCCGCATAGGCGAGGTAGAAATCGGCAAGCTCCTTCACCTCGGCGCGGATCGCCGCCGTCTGCTCGGCCGCCTGGAATAAGCCCGCCGCGTCGTCGTTGAGCCCACTTGCCTGAAAGCTGCGTCCCGCCTGCGTATAGTGCCGCAGCGTCACCGCATGCAGGTCCGTCTTCGCGGAGGCGTCGAGTGCCGCGCGCAGCCTCTTGAGGCCATCCTCCAGGCGCCCGGCCTCCAATATGCTGTAGGCGGTGCGCACCCGCGCATCGATGTCCTGCTCGCTGTCCTTGCCATGGGCCTTGCGGATGCGCTTCTCGTAAAGCTGCACCAGTTCGTCCTGCCTGCTTGCCTCCCCGAGCCGGCCCTTGGCGTCCATCAGCAGCGAAATCAGCAGGTTGGCGCGGGTTTCTTCAACCGGATCGAGCACTTTGAGAAGTGCGCGCATGCGGGGATAATAGTCCGCGTCGACGCGGGCGGCGTCCCCCATGCGCATGGCGTAGTCGGCAGCGGAAACCGCATAGCTCGCCGCAAGCCAGGCCTCCCCCTCGGCCTTGAACGCCGCACTCGCCGCCTCCGCCTTGCGGCGTGCGCCTTCCGCGTCACCACTGTCGAAGAGCGCCTTCATCTCCGCCGCGATCACGTCCGATCGCGCAATAGCCGCCTGCGTCGGCGCCTGTGCGAAAACGGGCGAAGCCAGGAAAACGATGAGGAGGAGGGAAATAGCGAGGCGGAGGAAACGGGAAAAGAGCTGCATGAATAGACTTCTCGAAACGATCGAACCACATCTAAGACGATCAACATAAAGGGCTTATTTCAAAATCAAGGCCGGACCGGACATCCGCCGCGGATTTAGGGAAATTACCGGCAAGCAGTCGTAAAGGATAATGCGGCTCGCCTGAAAAAGAAGGGCCACGCAGCCGAAGGTTCCGCCCGCCTCATCCGTTGAAGAGAGAGCCAGTCGAGAACGCCCCTTGAAAGCACCAATGAAGTGCTTTATATATTTAACCATGGCACGGAAGTTCACATCCAGCCTCAGGCTCGTCCTTCAACCCACGCCGGACATGCGCCAGGCGCTATCGGAGACGCTTACCGCATACCAGCGGGCCATGGCGATCCTTGATCGAACCAAGGGCGCCAATGTCGTGGCGCTGCATCAGGCAGCCTACGAGGAAATCCGCACCGCGACGGGCCTTCCCGCCCGCCTCGTCACGCTCGCGCTGCGCGATCACGGCCGCCGCAAGCCTGGGGAGATCGTCGCGGACATCCCGCTCGACTCGAAGCTTTTCGCCGTGAAAGGTCCGGACAGCGTCAGCATCGCCACGCTCGACGGCCGGATCGTGCTGCCCTATGCGGCGAGCGGCTACCAGGACGGCTGGGCGGATTTTGCCGAGGCGCGGCTGGTCTTTGCCGGCTCGTCCATCTGTCTCTACGCCGGCATCCAGGCCGGCGTTCACCCGAAAAAGGAGGCTTCCATGTCCAATGAAGGTATTCTTGCCCGCCTCGGGCGCGTCATCGCCGGTGTCGTCAACAATGCGGTCGATGCCGCCGAAACCGCCAACCCGGTCGCGGTCGCCCAGCAAGCCGTGCGGGAAATCGGCGCGATCGCCGAGGAGGCGCGCGCCGCCCTCGGCGTCGCCATGGCGGCCGGCCACCGGCTGAAGGCCAAGGCCGACGACCTCGACGCGGAAATCAGCGACCTCGACGAGAAGATCAAGGTGGGGCTGGAAAGCGGGCGTGAAGACCTCGCCCGCGCCGCCACCGGCGTGCAGATCGACCTGGAAGCCCAGCGCGACGCGCTGTCGAAGGCCATCCTGGAAAATGCCGGCGAGATCGCCGATGCCGAGGCGACGCTGCGCAGCATCTCCTCCGCCCGCGCCGACGCAATGAAGCGACTGGAGGATGCAAAGCGCGCCGAGCGTAGCGTGCCTGCGACCGCCACCCCGTCCCAGCGCAACGACCAGCGCCTTGCCGACGCGCTCCAGGCCGTTGAGCGCGTCACCGGCGTTCCCACGAAGCCGGCCATGGAAGGCACGGCGGAGGTCGAGGAACTCGGCCGCCTGCAACGCCAGAAGGCGATCGAGGCCCGTCTTTCCGCCTTCAAGCAGGGTGAGCGGTGATGGATTCCATCGTCCATCCGGGCACCGCTCCCTTCTGGATCGCGCTCCTGACGGTCGCGGGCCTCGGCATCGTCGAACTCGTCTCGGTCCTGCTCGGGGCGTCCGCCTCGGGCCTGATCGATGACGGCTTCGACCTGAACGGGCCGGGCGACGTGGAACATGGCCTGCTTGGCGGGTGGATGTCCTGGCTCAACGCCGGCGGCGTGCCGATCCTTGTGCTCGCCGTCATCCTGCTCTCGGCTTTTGCAGCCGCCGGCTTTGCCTTGCAGGGCTTCATTTCGCAGTTCCGCGAGCCGCTTCCGCTCTACGCGGCGGTCACCGGCGCGCTCGCCATCGCCATTCCCGTCACCCGCTGGTCGAGCCGCGGGCTTGCAAGGATCATCCCGCGCGACGAGACCAGCGTGCAGGAACAGGCCGATTTCATCGGCCTTACAGGAACCGTGACACTCGGGCCGCTCGACCAGGGCCATCCGGGCACGGTGCGCATCAAGGACCGCTACGACAACATCCATACGCTGCGTGCCCGGGCCGTGCCGGGGCATGTGATCGAGACGGGCGCATCCGTGCTGATCGTCGACGGGGCAAACGGCCTTTTCCAGGCCATCCCGGCGCCGGCGGCACTGGGGGACGACCTTTATTCCAACAACGGAGGGTAAACGACCATGGACTTCCTCTCGGTAGGAATCATCGCCGGGGTCATCGTGACGGCAATCGTCGTCATCGGCATCATCATGACCTCGCTCTATACCCGCGCCACGCGCGACAAGGCCTATGTACGAACCGGCCTCGGCGGCAAAAAGGTCGTGCTCGACGGCGGATCGATCATCCTGCCGATCTTCCACTCCTATTCCTGGGTGTCGCTCAGCACGCTGCGGCTCGAGGTCAAGCGCGCGGAAAACGAGTCGCTGATCACCAAGGACCGCATGCGCGCCGACATCACCGCGGAATTCTACGTCCGCGTGAAGCCGGACGGGGACAACATCGCGCTCGCCGCCCAGACGCTCGGCGACCGCACCAACGATGCCGATGCGCTCAAAGCACTTGTCGAGGCGAAATTCGTCGATGGCCTGCGTTCGGTGGCCGCGACCATGTCGCTGCGCGACCTGCAGGAGCAGCGCGCGGAATTCGTCAAGTCCGTGCAGGCGGCCGTCGCGCACGACCTGCAATCGAACGGCCTGGAACTGGAATCGGTGTCGCTGACCCGCCTCGACCAGACGGACATCAAACATTTCAACCCGAACAACACGTTCGACGCCGAGGGCCTGACGGCGCTCACCAAGATCACCGAGGAGCGCAAGCGCGAACGCAACCAGATCGTGCGCGACAACGAGGTGGAGATCGCGACCAAGGACCGCGAAGCCTCGCTCCGCCGCCTGACGATCGAGCGCGAACAGCGCGACGCCGAACTGTCGCAGGAGCGCGATATCGCCAACAAGACGGCCGAAACCCGCGCAGAAGCGGCACGGGCCGAACAGCTTGCGCGCCTGAGCGAAGAAACCGCCCGCCTCGACACTGAGAAGGGTATTGCCGAGCGCGACTCCCAGGCGCGCCAGGCCAAGGAAACCGCCCGCATCGACGCCGAGCGCGGCATTGCAGAGCGCGAAGCCGAAGCCCGGCGGGTAACGGAAACCGCCCGTATCGACGCCGCGATCGCCGTGGCGGAGAAGAGCGAGCAGGAGCAGGCCGCCCGCGCCAAGGCGGACGAAGCCAAGGCCTCGGCCATCACCGCCGAGGAACAGGTGACGACCGCACGCGAAGTCGAGATCGCCGAGCGTGCCAAGCGCATCGCCGTGCTCGACGCGCGCAAGGAGGCCGAACAGGCGGCAACCGCCATCACCGTGAAAGCCGAAGCGGAGCGCCAGGCCGCGGAAAACCTCGCGGCCGCGATCAAGATCCAGGCCCAGGCCGATGCGGAAGCCGCCAAGATCAAGGCGACCGGCGTCGTCGAACTCGGCCAGGCCGAAGCGCAGGCGGAACGCGCGCTCAACGAAGCTCGCAACGCCCTGTCGCCCAGCATCGTCGAATTCGAGCTGGCACGGGCGCGCATCGCCATCATCCCGCAGGCGCTGGAACAGGCGATGAAGCCGATCGAGAAGATTTCCGACATCCGCATCTTCAGCGCCGGCGGCCTTGCGGGCGCGCTTGGCGGCAATGGCGGCGACGGCGCGGGCAATCCGGTCGGCGATCTCAGCAGCCAGTTGCTGAATTTCACCGCCCAGAAACCCATCCTCGACGAAATCCTCGCGCAAGCGGGCTTCAAGGGCGCGGACCCGACACACGCCCTGCTCGGCGCCGCCATCGGCAACCCCGCGGCAGGCAAGCTCAATGGAAGCGCCCGAGTCCAGGCCGACGATGCGGATTGAGCATACCGAACAAAGCAAGGCCGCCGGCTGAACCCGGCGGCCTTGCCATTTCCGGAGAGGACGGAGGAGACAGGCCATGCCCAGCAAGGACGGCAACGGACAATATATCGTCGAATGGAATGCCTACCGCTATGACCGTTACAGCGATGCCGGCCGCGACCACCTTGTAGGCCTGGCGCGTCGTCGGCCATTGCGGGCCGGCCATCAGGCCCGGGCTGATCAGGTGGCCGAACACGTCCGTCTCGACCGCACCGACGCTTGCCCGGAAGGCATCGCGTTTCTTCCGGGATTGTTCGAAATCGACATCCGGTGTCTGCCCGGCCGTGCTCGACTGGGCGACCTCGGCGTGCACAGCGCCAATGCGGCAGCGAGGAAGAGGCTGTTCATGGCCTTCGTTATTCGTTGATGTCGGGCTCGACGAGCCTTGCAAGGTTCCTGAGCGACTCCTGCCAGCCGAGATAGCACGCCTCCGGCGGAATGAGATCGGGCACGCCGGCCTGAGTGATATCCACCTCGGTTCCGACAGAAACCTTCTTCAGCACCACGGTCACCTGCATTTCGCCGGGCAGGTTCGGGTCGTCGAACACGTCCGTGTAGCGCAGGCGTTCGTCGGGCACGAGCTCGACATATTCGCCGCCGAAGGCATGGCTGTTGCCGGTGGTGAAGTTGCGGAACGACATGCGGAACGTGCCGCCGACCGTCGGTTCCAGGTGATGCACGGTGCAGAGAAAGCCGTTGGGCGGCAGCCACTTGGCAAGTGCGTCCGCTTCCAGGAACGCGCGATAGACCTTTTGCGGGCTGGTGGCGATGACGCGATGCAGGCGTATCGTATTGGGCACGGTCGTGATCCTTCTGAAATGGAATGAACGCCCCAAGGACGAACGCGGCTTTCCCGATCCGACATAGGGCCGGCCTTTTGTAAAAAAAAGTCTGGAGCAGGCACTATCGACCGGGGATCGCGACGTCCTGCCCGGCAGGGGCCGGAGCGGGGTCTCGTCCCAGCCCCTCTTGGGAGGACCCTACGCCCTGGGGACGGTCTTTTTCGGTGGGGCTCGAGCACCTGAAAGCTGGCCGCTTCAGGCCTCGTCGAGCGCCAGCGTCAGGTCGGCGATCAGGTCGTCGGGATGTTCGATGCCGATCGAAAGCCGGATCGTCGATTCCAGCACGCCGATCCGCTGGCGCACCTCCATCGGCACGCCGGAATGGGTCATCGTCGCGGGATGCGAGGCGAGCGATTCCGTTCCGCCGAGGCTGACGGCGAGCTTGAAGATCTTCAGCGTATTCAGGAACTTGAACGAGGCCGGCTGACCGCCCTTGATGTCGAAGGAGAAGGTCGATCCGGCGCCCGAGCACTGGGCGGCGAAGGTCCGGCCGATGGGGGAATCCGGCGCGTTATACGGCAGGTAGTGGATGTGCTCGACCTTGGGATGCTCGCGCAGGAAATCGGCGACGGCCTTGGCATTGCTGTTGGCCCGCTCCATGCGCAGCTGCAGCGTTTCCAGCGAGCGGCCCAGCATCCAGCAGGAATGTGGATCGAGCTGCGTGCCGATCGCGCCGCGCAACGCCTTGATCTGCTTCATCACAGCCTTGCGGCCAAGGGCAGCGCCGGCAATCAGGTCGGAATGGCCGCCGACATATTTCGTCAGCGAGTAGAGGGAAACATCCGCCCCATGTTCGATCGGCCGCTGGAAGACCGGCCCCAGCAGCGTGTTGTCGCAGGCGATGAGCGGCGTGTGGCCCTGCTTTTCGCCGATCGCATCCGCGATGCGGCGGATCATCGCGACATCGACAATGCTGTTGGTCGGGTTGGCCGGCGTTTCGATCAGGATGACCGAGACACGACCCTTGTCCATCGCCTCCTCCGCGGCCGCCCTCACCGACGCTTCGTCGACGCCGTCCGCAAAACCGACAGCGGAAACGCCGAGATTGAGGAAGGTTTTTGCGAGCAGCGTTTCCGTTCCGCCATAAAGCGGCTGGGAATGCAGCACCGTATCGCCCGGCCGCACGAAGGCGAGCAGGGTCGTCGCAATCGCCGACATGCCGGACGAAAACAGCGCGCAGCTGTCCGTGCGCTCATAGACCGCCAGGCGATCCTCGACGATCTCGCTGTTGGGATGGTTGAAGCGCGAATAGACGAGGCCCGCACCCCTGCCCTCCGGCGGCTCCTTGCGGCCGGACACATAGTCGAAGAAATCCCGGCCGTCCTCCGCGGAGGCGAAAACGAAGGTCGACGTCAGGAAGACCGGCGGCTTGACGGCCCCTTCGGAGAGTTCGGGGTCGTAGCCATAGTTCAGCATCTGCGTTTCGGGATGCAGGGCGTGGTTGCCGATATGGGTTCTGGAGGGGTGCGGCGCAGTCATCAGACGTCTCCCTTGATGAGTCACGGGCTTTGCGTCGCGATTTTACACCAGATAGATCGGCCTGACCCCGTTATTTGATGCCTTCAATGCGATTGCCGGATCATGTCCGCGGCCTTCTCGCCGATCATCATCGAGGGCGCGTTGGTATTGCCGCTGAGCAGCACCGGCATGATCGAAGAATCCGCCACGCGCAGCCCTTCGACGCCGCGCACCCGAAGCTGCGGGTCGACGACGGATGTCTCGTCGATGCCCATCTTGCAGGTGCCGACGGGATGATAATCGCAGCAGGCATATTGGCGCACATAGGCCATGATGTCCTCCTTGGTCTTGGCATCCGGCCCCGGCAGGCGCTCGACCTTGATGTATTTTGCAATGTCGGGCTGGGAGAGGATTTCGCGAGTGGCTTCGATCGATTTCAGAGACATGTTCCGGTCGTATTCAGCGCCGTGATAGTTCGGATCGATCAGCGGCTCGTCTTCCGGCCGCGCCGTTGCGAGCTTGATCGAGCCGATGCTTTGCGGGCGCAGGAATGTGGTGTTGACGGTAAAGCCGTGGCCGTCGAGCTGCGTCTGCCCGCCGCGCACCACCATGGCCGGTGCGACATGGATCTGCATGTCCGGCCGGCCGTTGCCCTCGCTGGAGGCGAAACCGCCGCCTTCGACGATCACCGACGCGGCCGGGCCGTTGCGATAGAGCAACCAGCGGATGCCATGCAGGATCGCCTTTGGATAGCGGTCCTGCCCGTCATAGCTGATCGGTTCCTTCAGCGAGACGTGCACGTTGGAGCAGAGGTGGTCCTGAAGGTTCTTGCCGACACCCTTGAGATCGACCTGCGGCTTGATGCCGAGCGGCTTCAACTCATCCGCATCGCCGATGCCGGAGAGCATCAGCAGGCGCGGCGAGTTGAGCGCGCCGCTGGTGACGATGACCTCGCGGTCCGCGCGGAAAATCTTGACGGTGCGGCCCTGTGCGACTTCCAGCCCTACGGCGCGCGTTCCCTCCATGACGATGCGGATGGCGCGTGCACCGGTCATCACGGTGAGGTTCTTGCGCGAGCGCACGGGGTGCAGGTAGGAAACGGCAGAACTGCGCCGACGGCCATCGCGGCAGGTGACCTGATAAAGGCCGGCGCCGTGCTGCGTCTCGCCGTTGAAATCCGGATTGTAAGGCAGGCCCCAGCGCTGGCAGGCGCGCACGAAGGCCTTGGACAGCTCGTGCGGATTGACCTGATCGGACACCCAGAGCGGGCCGCCCTGCCCGTGATAGTCGCTGACGAGGCGTTCGTTGTCCTCCGACTTGCGGAAATAAGGCAGCACATCCTGATAGGCCCAGCCGTCATTGCCGAGTGCTGCCCAGTTGTCGTAGTCCTCCCGCTGGCCGCGAATATAGATCATCGCGTTGATCGAGCTGGAGCCGCCGAGCGTCTTGCCCTGCGGATACCAGATCTCACGGTTGTCGAGGTTCTTCTGCGGCACGGTCTTGAACCGCCAGTTGACGCCCGGCCCGAACAGCTTGCCGATGCCGCCTGGAATATGGATCATCGGGTTCCAGTCCCGGCTGCCGGCTTCGAGCAGCAGCACCTTCACGGACGGGTCCTCCGTCAGCCGGTTTGCAATGACGCAGCCCGCCGACCCGGCGCCCGAAATGATATAGTCGAATGTCTGCATTCCATCCTCCCGATCCGCCTCGGGACCCCTATCTGCCTTGGAACTTCGGCTTGCGCTTTTCCGCGAATGCCCGAAGTCCTTCCATCCTGTCTTCGGTGTCGAACGCCTCGACCGTCAGCGCGTGTTCGATGCGCAGCCCTGCCGCCAGCGAATGCTCCTCCGCCGCCTTCACCGCCCGTTTTGCATAGGGCGTGATGGCGACGGATTGCGCGGCGATCGCCGAGGCGATCTCCAGTGATCTCTCCGCAAGCGCCTCCAGCGGCATGATTTCGCTGACCAATCCCTTGCGCTCGGCAAGCGCCGCATCGACCATCTGGCCGGTCAGCACCATTTGCATGGCAAAGCTCCGGCCGACCAGCCGCGGCAGTCTTTGCGTTCCACCATCACCGGGAAAGGACCCGATGTTGATTTCCGGGGTTGCGAATTTTGCCGTGTCGGCGGCGAAGATGATGTCGCAGAGCAGCGCCAGTTCGAGACCGCCGCCCAGCGCAAAACCATTCACGGCGGCGATGATGGGCTTCGGGAAATCCTGGATCTCCGCCCACCGCGCCAGACGCGCGGGATCGGCATAGGAGGCGACACCGCGCTCCAGCATGTCCGAAATGTCCGCCCCCGCGGAGAACGCGCGCCCGGCCCCCGTCAGGATGACGCAGCCCACGCTGGCATCATCCCGCGCATCGCGGAGCAGGCCGGTGAGTTCGCCGAGCAAATCCTTGGAAAGGGCGTTCAGCTTGTCCGGCCTGTTCAGCGTCAGGCGCAGCACGCCGGGTGCCAGCCGTTCGCCGAGCACGAGTGAAGTCATGGATCAGGCAACCTTCTTGTAGAGCGTTTCGGCGGTCAGGCCCGCGCTCACGATGCACTGCCGGATCTTTTCGACCTCGGCCTGTGTCGGCTTCATCAGCGGCGGGCGAACATGAGCCTCGTCCCAGCGGCCGAGAATGACAAGGGCTTCCTTCATGCGGTTGTGCATGTCGAGCAGCGGATGGTCGTAGAAGGCGCGCACCGTCGGATAGATCCGGTCGTTGATCGCCTTGGCGGCACGGAGATCGCCGGCCTGAACCGCGCGGAAGAGCGCCACCTGCAGGTTTGCGATCACCGAGCCGGCACCGGACAAGAGCCCATCGCAGCCAAGCGCCAAGGAGCCGAGTAGCCAGGAACTGTGCGTCGTCAGCGTGTTGACCGGACGGTCCAGCGCCTTGAGTTCCCGGATCTGCCGCTCGTGCAGATTGCCGTCGCCGCAATTGTCCTTGATCGCCTTGATCGAGGGGAACCGGTTGCACAGGTCCAAGAGCACCGGCAGGGCATAGGAAAGGTTGGAATTCAGCGGGAACTGGTAGTGGATGATCGGCAGGTCCGATGCATCGGTGATGCGCTTGAAATGTTCATGCGCCATTTCCGGCCGCAGATGGCCGCCGAGCACCATCACCTCCGGCGGGAAGACCAGCAGGCCGTTCGCGCCCTCGTCCTGCGCCTTGCGGGCGATGCGCGCCGCTTCCAGCGTGGAGTTCGTGGAGATGGCGACGATCGTCGGCACCCGCTCCTCCAGAACCTCTTTGGTGACGGCGATGGCGCGATACTGCTCCTCGATCGTCAGCGAGGCAACCTCGGCGGCGTGACCGTTGATGGTGATCGCGCTGATGCCCTCGACGCTGGCGACATCGGCGAGGTGCTTGCGGTATGCCTCCTCATCCACCGCAAGATCCGCGGTGAACGGCATGAGCACGGCGGGGATCACGCCCTTGGGATTATCGTAGTGACGAACGGATACCATCTGTCTTCCTTCCATTGGACGGCACGGGCCGCGCCTTGCGACGCGGCCCGGCGCTTGTTTCTTTAGATGCCCTTGCCGAGGAACTGGTCGACATTGGCGCTGGTGACTTCGACGGTCGGCAGGATGATCTCCTTGTCGACGGCCTCGCCCTTGGCGATCTTGTGCGCGGTCTGGATGCCTTCCGGCGCGCAGAACGGGTAGATGAAGCAGGCCGACATCTTGCCGTCCTTGATCGCCTGGAAGGCCGTGTTCTGGCCGTCCATGCCGATGACCTTGACGCCCTCGAGGCGGCCGGCCGCTTCCAGCACCTGCACCGCGCCGAGCGCCATCTCGTCATTGTGCGCATAGATTGCCTGGATCTCACCCGGCTTGAAGCGCTGGACCATGTCTTCCATGAACTTCACGGCCTTGTCGCGCGTGTAGTCGCAATTCTGCTCGGCGATCACCTTGAAGGCGGCATTGCCCTCGATGATGCTCTGGAAACCCTTGTGGCGGTCGTTCGTCGCCGAGGCGCCGGCCGTGCCCTGCAACTCGATGATGCCGCCGCCATTCGGCAGCGCGTTGACCAGGAATTTGCCGGCGCCCTCGCCGAGCGGCAGGTTGAGGCCGCCGAGATGGCAAGTGACATCCGTGTTGACCTTGCGGTCGAGCGTCAGCACCGGAATGCCGGCCGCCATCGCATCGCGCACCACGGGCGTCAGCGCCTGTTCGGTGAGCGGCGAGATGACGAGGACCTGGATGCCCTGCGCGATCAGGCTTTCGACGTCTGCCACCTGCTTTGCGGCATCGTTGTTGCCGTCGGTGACGATCAGTTCGAGATCGGCAAAATTCTCCTTGGCATATTGCCGGTTCACCTCGACCATGGCGATGCGCCACGGATGGTTCATCGTGCCCTGGCTGAAACCGACCTTGATCGTGCCCTCGGCAAAGGCGCTGCGGAACGGCAGCCCCACGGTGCCGGCGGCGGCGGCGAATGCGGCCGAAAGTGTCAAAAACTGTCTGCGATTGGCGTTCATTGTGTTTACTCCTCCCGTTGATGAACAGTGCTCATGTATCCCGGCGCGCCCGGCGCCCGCGGAATGTCAGGCCTTCTGGCGATGGCGATAGACCTCGAACATCACGGCGGCGATGATGATCGCGCCTTTGACGATCTGCTGGGTGAAGGGCGAAATTCCCAGAAGATTGAGGATATTGGCGATGACCGCGATGATCGCGGCACCGATGACCGTGCCGACCACGCCGCCCTCGCCGCCAAACAGGCTGGTGCCGCCGATGACGACGATGGCGATGGCTTCAAGTTCGAGATTGCTGCCGGCAGTGGGCTCGCCGACGGTGAGGCGCGACACGGTGATCAGCGCGGTGACGGCGGCCAGCATGCCGGAGATGACATAGACCGACATCAGCACCGCCCCGACGCGGATGCCGGCAAGGCGCGCGGCCTCCGCATTCGAACCGACCGCATAGACCTGGCGGCCGAAGGCGGTGGAGCGCAGCACGACGAAGGCGACGAGTGCCACGAAGGCGAAGATCCAGATCGGCACCGGAATGCCGAGCAGGAAGCCGCCGCCGAGGAAATAGAAGGCATCGGTCGCGTCACCCAGCATCTGCGGCTCGCCATTCGCAATGGTCATCGCGATGCCGCGACCCATGACGAGCGTGCCGAGCGTCATGATGAAGGGCGGCATGCCGCAAAGCACGATGCCCGCGCCATTGAAGGCACCGAACAGCATGCCGAGCACCAGCGCGATTGCCATGACGACCGGAATGGAAAAGCCGGCCGACAGCAGCATGGCCGTGGAGACCGCGACGACACCGACGATGGAGCCGACCGAAAGGTCGATGCCGCGCGTCAGGATGACGAAGGTCATGCCGATGCTGACGATGCCGAAGAGGGCGACCTGCCGCCCGACATTCATCATGTTGCCGAACTGGAAGAAGCTCGGCGAAAGATAGACGGCCACGGCGCAGAGCGCCACGAGCACCCAGAACAACCCGAGGCTTTGCAGCACCGTCACGATGCGCGAGAACCCGCCGGGCGCAAGGCCCGTTTCCTGCCGCGTTGCCATGTCAGCCATTCCTTCTTCCTCCCTGCGGGGTGCTTGTCGGCTCTTTGGGCATCCGCTCGCGCATCAGCCAGTCCACGGCGACGGCGAGCCCGCCCGCGTCACAGGACGGGGCGACGAAATCCGCGATGCGCTTCAGGTCTTCGATGCCGTTTTCGACCGTCAGTCGCGTGCCGGCCCAGTGCAGCATGTCGAGATCGTTTTCCGCGTCGCCGGCCGCAGCCGTGGACGCCTGATCGGCGCCGAGATACTGCGCGACCCATTCGACGGCGGCGCGTTTCGACACACCCTGCGGCCCGATTTCGAGCAGGCGCGGATGCGAACCGGCCACGGCGAGGCGCGCTGAAAAGCGCAGCCGCATCGCGGCGAACCCGGTGTCGTCGTCGGGGTCGGCACGAACACACATGATCTTGCCCGGCTCTCCGGGCAGGTCCGCCAGGGCATCGACAACGCGCAGGCTTTCGCCGGTAATCTTCGCCTCGCGCACTGCGAGGGGATGCTCGCCGATCGTGCTGACGCCGCCTGCGCCGTACCAGAGCGCGACCACGCCGATTTCCCGCGCAGCCGCCATCACGGCGAGCGCATCGTCACGCGGAACCGGCGTGCTGACATGCGCTTCGCCTGTGTCGAGGTCGCCGATCCATCCGCCGTTGAAGCAGATGGCAAGACCCGTCGCGCCGAGACGTTCGGCATAGGGCCTGACCGCCTCCGGCGACCGCGCGGTGGCAAGCACCACTTGCACGCCCGCCGCCCGCAGCCGCGCGAGCGCGCTGGCGACGTCGTCCCGCAGGACGTAGTCGTGCGTCAGCAGCGTTCGGTCGACATCGGAGACGAGGAGAGTGATCGGTGCCATGCTCAGCTCCCGAAAACCGGCTGGCGCGGGCCGGTGTGCAGGAAGAGCGTCTTGAGCTGCGTGAATTCCTCGAAGCCGGCCTGGCCCATCTCGTAGCCGAAGCCGGAGCCCTTGACGCCGGTCAGCGGCAGTTGCGGCGCGCCGTCGATGATGGTGTTGGCCTGCACCCAGCCGCTCTTCAACCGCCTGGAGACGGTCATGACGGTGTCGATGTTCTTCGACCAGACATAGTTCGACAGGCCGTACTGGCTGTCATTGGCAAGCCCGATCACCTCGTCCAGCGTATCGAAGCGGGTGACGCTCAGCACGGGGCCGAAGATCTCCTCCTGGAAGATCGTCATCGACGGCGTCACATGGTCGAACACGGTCGGCTGCACGTAGTGGCCGGCGCCAAGCTTGGCCGCCTCGCCGCCCGTCAGCAGTTTCGCGCCTTCGGCGACACCGGATTTCACGAAATCCAGCACCTTGCCAAAATGGTTCTCGTCGATCATCGCACCGATATCGGTCTTGTCGTCGAAGGGGTCGCCGACCTTGAGTTCCGCGGCCCGGCGGGCGACGCGGGCGATGAACGCATCCGCGATCGTGGACTGCACGAAGAGCCGCGAGCCCGAGACGCAGCATTCGCCATTGTTGAAGAACACGCCCATCAGCGCGCCGTCGACGGCGGCATCGAGGTCCGCATCGGCAAAGACGATGTTGGCCGACTTGCCGCCGAGCTCCATCGAGGTTTTCACGATGTTCTTCGCCGAACTCTCGATGACGTTGCGCCCGACCCGCGTGGAGCCGGTGAACGAGATGAAATCCACGCCGGGATGATCGGTCAGCCGCTGGCCGACGACGGACCCCTTGCCGCTCACCACGTTGAACACGCCGTCCGGCAGGCCCGCCTTCGAGGCGAGGGCCGCGATTTCCAGCGCGCTGCCGGAAGTGAATTCCGATGGCTTCACCACAACCGTGCAACCGGCGGCAAGCGCAAACGGCACCTTCTGCATGAGAATCAGCGCCGGGAAATTCCACGGCGTGACGAGGCCGACGACGCCGACCGGCTCGCGCATGATGAGGGCCGTGCGGTCGCGGCCGAGATTGGTATAGGTCGTGCCCGCCATCTGCATGCCGAGCGAGGCGGCGTAACGCGTGAGCCCGACCGCGCCATTGATATCGCCTCGCGCAAATCGGATCGGCTTGCCGGTCTCCTCGACCTCGATGCGCACCAGCCGCTCGAAATTCTCCTGGATCAGGTCGGCGAGCCGGTTCAGCACCTCGGCGCGTTCCATGCCGTTCAGCTCCGACCAGACGCCGCTCTCGAAAGCGTTGCGTGCCGCCTCGACGGCGCGGTCGATGTCGGCCGGCGTGCCGCTCGCATAGCGGGCGACAGGCTCGCCGCTCGCGGGCGAACGGCGTTCAACCGTTTCGCCGCTCCAGGCTTCGTATGCGCCGGCGATGTAGTGGCTGTACTCACGAACCGTCATGTCATTTTCCTCAATTCCAGACCGCATGGGCCATCAGCGTTTCCTCGCTGGCGCTTTTGCCGTCGACGATCGCCGAGACCTCGCCCTGCCGCATCACCATGATGCGATCGCAGAGCCCGAGGACTTCCGGCAGTTCGGACGACACCATCACCACGGCGGCGCCCATATCCTTGGTGAGCCGCACGAGCAGGTCATAGATTTCGCGCTTGGCGGCGACATCGACGCCACGGGTCGGCTCGTCGACGAGCAGGATCTGCGTGCCGGCGCTGAGTTGGCGGGCGATGCCGCATTTCTGCTGGTTGCCGCCGGAAAGGGTGCGTACGCGCGTCGCGCCCGACGGCGTCTTGATACGCATCTGCCGGATATATTCGGCGACCTTGGTGCGCTCCTCGCCGGCCTTCAGGAACCCGCCGGAGGCAAGCGCACCGAGCGACGAAATGGTGACGTTGAAGGCCACCGACTGGTCGAGGAACAGCCCCTCCGTCTTGCGGTCTTCCGGCAGCAGGCCGATGCCATTGGCAAGCGCCGTGCGCGGGCTGTTCACCGACAGCGCCTTGCCATCGACGCGGATTTCGCCGCTGTCGATGCGATCCGCGCCCGCGACAGCGCGCAGCACCTCGGTACGCCCCGAACCCGCCAGCCCGCAGATGCCGAAAATCTCGCCCTGTCGCACGTCAAAGCTGATGTCCTTCAACACGCCCTTGCGATTGAGGCCGGAGACAGCAAGCCGGATCACGGCGCGCGGGGCGCCGCGTTCGGGAAAAATGTCGTTCATCTCGCGACCGACCATCTGGCGGATCAGGCTTTCCGTCGTGGTGCCGGCGATGGGGGTGCTGGAGATCACCTGCCCGTCGCGCAGCACCGTCACGTCGTCGCAGATCTCGTAAAGCTCCTTCAGCCGGTGCGAGATGTAGATGAAGGAGACGCCCTGCTCGCGGCTGAGCCGCCGGATCATGGCGAAGAGATTGACCAGTTCGCTGTCGCCCAGCACCGCGGACGGCTCGTCCAGCACGACGATGCGGGCATGGCGCGAGATCGCCTTGGCGATCTCCACCATCTGGCGCTGCGCAACGCTGAGCCTGTCGATGCGCGCCGCCGGATTGACGTTGAAATTGAGGTCCTGCAGCACGGCCCGCGCATCCGCCCGCGCCTTGCGCCAATTGACGAGGCCGAGCGCGTTTTTCGGCAGCCGGCCGAGGAAGATGTTTTCCGCCACCGTCAGGTGCGGCGTCTGGGCGAGTTCCTGGTAGATCACGGCGACGCCGAGTGCCAGCATGCGCTCTGGCGTCGGATTGTCGATCTCGGCGCCGTCGATGGCGACCGAACCTTCGCTCGCCCGGTGCGCGCCGGAGAGGATGCGCATCAGCGTGGACTTGCCCGCACCATTCTCGCCGATCAGCCCGTGCACGCTGCCGCGGCGAACGGAAAAGCTGACATCCTTCAGGGCATAGACGCCGGGGAAGCGTTTGTGGATCCCCTTCATCTCCAGGACCGGAGCCGTCATGTCCTCTCTCCCATCATCCGTGAAATCGTTTTCTCAACCAGCCGAAAGCTAAAGCCGCGGGATCTGCATGCCGCCGCCTATATTGTAGACATCGCCCGTGCTGAACGGCATGCCGCCGGTCACCAGCGTCGCGATGCCGCGCGCAATATCCTCCGGCTGGCCCCAGCGGCGGATCGCCGAGAGCGTGCCGTTTTCGATGCCGTCGCTGTAGCGCTCCACCACGTCGGCGGTCATGTCGGTGCGGATCAGCCCGGGGCGGATCTCGTAGACGCCGATACCGTGTTCTGCGAGGCGCAGCGCGAACTGCTGCGAGGCCATCGACAGGCCGGCCTTCGAAATGCAGTACGGCCCCTTTTCCGGTGAGACGAGATGCGCATTCGCCGAGGTGATGAAGACGATCGACCGGTGTTCCGGCGGTTCGGCCCGCTCGACCATGCGCCGCGCGATCGCCTGGGTGAAAAAGAAGGTGCCGCGCAGATTGACGTTCAGCAGCCGGTCAAAACTTTCCTCCGACACATCCAAGAGATCGCCGCGCTCGGAAACCTGCACGCCGGCATTGTTCACCAGGCAATCGACCGGCCCGAGATCGGCCTCGATCGCCGCCATCACCTTGGTGAAATCCTGCGTGCGCGAGATATCCATCTCGTAGAACCCGGCCTTGCCGCCGAGCCCCGTCACGCCATCGACCGTTTCATCCGCACCGTCGCGGGAAACATCGATGACCGCGATGTCGTAACCGGCCTCCGCCAGCGCCGCGCAGATCGCCCGGCCGATGCCACGGCGCGCGCCGGTGACGACGGCGACGCCGCGTTTGGCCGTCGCGGGACGTTCCGGCAACGGCAACCCCGTCTTGTCGAGCCTCAAGCCAGCCATCACGCCGCTCCCTTCTTTGCCGCATCCGCAGCGACCACGGCGCGGTTTGCGATCAGCCCTTCGATCTCGGCCTTGCTGTAATCGTGCTCGGCGAGGATTTCCCGCGTGTGCTCGCCGATATCGAGCGCCAGCACGCGCAGCTCCGGCACCTTGCCGTCGTAACGGTTCGGGTGGTTGACCAGGTGGATTTTCCGCCCGCGCACATCGACCTCGCGGAAGACCTCGGCATGTTTCAACTGCGGATCGTCGAGCAACTGGTCGTAGTAATTGACCGGCGCCCACCAGACATTGAACCGGTCGAAACGCTCGCCGAGTTCTTCCATTGAAAAGTTCGGCGTGGCTTCCGCCAGAAGCCGCGCGAAGGCATCACGCTCTGCATAGCGGTCCTTGCCGGCCAGCGCACGCAGCCCGTCGCTGTCGACCGCATCCGCCAGGTTTTCGGTTTCGCAGAGCGACACGACGACATGGCCATCGGACGCCGGATAGACGCCGTAGGGCGCCTGATGGAACCAGGTCGCGAGATTGCTTTCCCGCTTCAAGGCCTTGCGCTCGATATCACCGGCCAGCCAGTTGACCAGCGGTTCACCCTGAAGATCGATACCGGCATTCAAGAGGCTGCCCTCGACACGTGTTCCCTTGCCGTCGCGCAGGCGCCGGACCAGCGCACCGAGAATACCCATGGCCAGCAGCGCCCCGCCATGCTGATCGACCACCGCCGCGCCGACCGGGGTCGGCCCGCCTTGCGGCGTGCCGGTAACGCCGATGAGGCCGGCGCGCGCCTGGACCAGGAGGTCCTGCCCCGGCTTCTGCGCTAAGGGCCCAGTGGAGCCGAAGCCGCTTGCAGAGGCGAAGATCAGCGCCGGATTGAGTTCCTTCAGCCGCGCATCATCGAAGCCGAGACGAGCGAAAACGCCGGGGCGGAAATTCTCCAGCACCACGTCGGCGCCGGCGATCAGCTTTGCGGCGACAGCCTTGCCCTCTTCGCTCTTCAGGTCGATGGCGATGGAGCGCTTGTTGCGGTTGGCGCAGAGATAGAAGCCGCTGACGCCTTCCACATAGACATCGGCGCCGGACCATTGCCGCTCATAGGCGCCGGTCAGCGGCTCGACCTTGATGACGTCGGCGCCCATGTCGGCGAGATATTGGTCTGCGGCCGGCCCCTGCAGGAAATGGCAGAAGCTGACGACCTTGATACCGTCAAGAAGCATGGTTCCTCCCAAACTTTCATGAAATCGATTTCACATTTTTCTATTTCTCTGTCAACTGGCTTTGCAAAATATTCTTAAAAGCTTGCATATTCAAGGAGGATACTTGATAAATCGATTTCACGAATTCGGAGACCCAATCGGTGAACACAGAAACAGATCGCGCGGATACAAAGCTGGTCGATGTGGCGAAACGGGCCGGCTGCTCTCCCGCGACGGTTTCGCGCGTCCTCAACAACAATCCGAAGGTGGGGCTTGGCGTGCGCGAGCGCGTGTTGAAGGCGGCCACCGACCTCGGCTACGTGCCGAACGGCTCGGCGCGCGCACTGCGCTCTACACGCACCCGTCTCGTCGGCGCGATCATCCCGACGCTCGACCACGCGATCTACGCCACCATGGTCAACAGCCTGCAGAAACGGCTGGCCGAACGCGACGTGTCGATCATCATCAGCACGTCCTTCTACGACATCGACATGGAGCTGGAGCAGGCGCGGCTGCTCGTCGAGCGCGGCGCCGAGGCGATCGTGCTGGTCGGCTCGACGCATCGGCCGGAAACGCTCGCCATGCTGGAGCAGCGCAACATTCCATATGTCTATACCTACACGTCCGATGCGACGGCGGTCGGCGCTGCCGTCGGTTTCGACAATGTGAAGGCGGGCCGCATGGCGGCGCGCTACCTGCTCGATCTCGGCCATACGCGCCTTGCGATGATCGCCGGCATCACCCATGACAATGACCGCGCCGCATCACGCCGCGACGGGTTCATCGAAGAACTCGTGCGCACGGGGCTAACGAAGACGGATATCCCAGTCGTCGAATCCGCCTACAAGATCGAGGGCGGCCGTGCCGGCATGCAGGCGCTCATGGCGGCGGAAAGAACACCGACCGCGATTTTCTGCGGCAGCGACATCATCGCCGCCGGCGCCATCAAATATTGTCACGAGAAGGGCTTGAGTGTGCCGCGCGACGTCTCGATCCTCGGTTTCGACAATCTCGAAATCGCCGAACTGACGACGCCGGACCTCACCACCGTCGAGGTGCCGGCGCGCGAGATGGGCACCATCGCCGGCGACTACCTTCTCGCCACCCCCGCCCAGCGCGTGCACATGCGCCAGCGCGACCTGCCGCTGCGGCTGGTGGTGCGGACCAGCACCGCGCCAGTCGCCCGCTGACATCAGGAATCGGACATGCAGTTTCTCGTGATCTCCCGCCGCCTGACAGACCAATTTTCCGATGCCGATTTCGCGCCCGTCGTGCCGCTCGAAGGGGCACGTGCCCGCGAACTCTATGCCGCCGGCTTCACCCGCCAGATCTGGCATCGCGGCGACCAGCCCGGCGCCTGCCAGATCGTCGAGGCGGAAACGCTGGAGGCCGTGCACGAAACGCTCGCCACCCTGCCACTCGCCGCCGCCGGCATGATCGCCTTCGACGTCATCCCCTTGAAACCCTATGCGGGCTTCACGCCGTAACGGGGTGCGGCCAGCGGCTATGCCCGTATTGGTTCCGCGCGGCCGGTAGCGGCTGAGCGGTAGGCGGCGTCGATCATCGCGAAGGCCCTGCGGCCGTCCTCGATGGTGACCGGCATCGGGCCACCGCGCTTCAGCGCATCGACGAAAGCCCAGGCGACATGCTCGTGGAAAATGCCCGTCTTGAAGGACGGCACGACCTCCGACGCGGACCAGCCCTCCCCCTTCCCGCGCCGGAACACGCGCAAAAAATCCGTCTCGCGTGTCGGGCGCGAGGCGATGTCGACGCCGGAAAGCAGGATAGAGCCCTCCGTTCCGTAGATTTCGATCGATGTGTCGGCGGCCGCAAAACACCAGCTTGTCGTGACCTCGGCAATCAGGCCCTGTGCATAGCGGAAGGTGGCGACGGCCGTGTCTTCGACGGGCAGGTCAAGTGCCGCCGACGACAGCGTGGCGAAGACCGATTCCGGCTCGTCGAACATCCAGCGCAGGAAATCGGCGGCGTGCACGCCCTCGTCGAGCAGCGTGCCGCCGCCGGAGCGCGCCGGATCGACGAACCAGGCGGAGCGAAAGGCCTCCGCCAGGCCGTGGCTGTGGCCGTGCCGGACCCGACAGAGCGTCAACTGGCCAAGCGCCTTCTCCTTCAAGAGCCGGGCGATCTCGTGATTGGCGGGGTCGAAACGTTTTGGAAAACTCTGCATGAAGCGAATGCCCGTGCGATCAACCACCTCCGCGATGGCGTCGCATTGGGTGCGGTCGATCCCGAGCGGCTTTTCACAAAGCACCGGACGGCCCAGCGCCGCAGCGGCTTCGACCAGCATCAGATGATCGTTCGTCGCCGAGCAGATCGCAACCGCGTGGCTTCTCCGAATGAGGCTGCGCAGATCCCCCTGCGCCTCGATATCATGCCGGGCCGCAAACTCGGCCGCCTTGTCCGCGACCGGGTCCCAGACGCCGACGATCTCGACCTCCGGCCTTTGCAGAAAGGCGCTGGCCCAGAAATTCGCGTGGTAATGTTCGACGCCGAGCATCGCGACCTTCAGGCGCATCCCACCGTCTCCTCTTTCCCAGCGACAGGCGTTCTCGTGCCGGACCGTGCCGCTGCATAAATGGCTTCGGCCACCCGCACCGAGCGCAGGCCAGCCGTGGGCGTATCGTCCGGTGGCGCCTCGCCCCTGATCATCGACAGCCAATGCCGGTGATGGGCCTCGCCAAGCGCTTCCTCCGGCAGGGCCGGTGTCGCCCAGCCCGGCTCTCCGGTCACCGCGGGGGCATGGATCGCCGCCGCGCCGCGCTCCGTGCGCAGCCAGACCGTGCCGCGCTCCGCGTAGAGCTCCAGCCGGAACCGATCGCAGCCGGCACGCTCGGTATAGCTCATCTCGTGGCTCACCCGCACGCCGCTCTCCAGCCGATAGGCGGCCAGCACGTTGTCCTCCAGTTCGGTTCGAACCATGCGGCCATCGGCAAGCCGCCGCTCCGGCCGCGCCGTCATCATGTCGGCGGCAACGTCTGTGACCGCGCCGAACAGGTGCTGCACGAGATCGATGCCATGCACGCCGAGTTGCATGACGACGCCGCCCGAGACATTGCCGGGCGTGAAGAACCAGTCGCTCCAATCCGCCCCCGGCGTGGCATTTCGAATGCGCACCGAATGGATGGCGCCGAGCGCGCCGGATCGGAGTTGCTCGCGAAGCCAGCGCACTTCCGGGAAATAACGGTGCATGAAACTGACGGTGAGACGCCGTCCAGCCCGTTCATCGGCCTGAAGAATGGTCCGGCACTGAGCGCTGTCCAGCGCCATGGGCTTTTGCAGCAGCACGTGTTTGCCGGCGTCCAGCGCATCGATTGCGATGCGTTCGTGGGTATCGTCCGGGGTCGCGACCACCACGGCGTCGATCGCATCGTCGTCCAGAACGCGGCGGTAATCGGTTTCCGCCCTGGCGATACCAAGCGCCTGCGCCCTTGCGAGCGTAACTTCCGGCCGCCGGCCGACAAGGGCCGCGACCTCCGCGCCGCCCGCCGCGCGAAGGCCATTGATATGGTAGTCGGCGATGAAGCCCGCGCCGATGACGGCGACGGCAATCCTATCGACAGCCGAACGAGACATGGTGATCAATCCGCTTGGGTGGCTTCTTGACCAAAGCGTATACGTGAAATTCAAATTGTAAAGTTCAATTTGTATCGCCTATAATACAATCCGATTTAGCCACCCCTTGCCGCACGGCATCGGGCGCGGGATTGCCGGGGCGGGATTCAAAATGTATCGGGATAGAAGCGATAAAAAACAGACACGATTCGAAGGTCGAGGCAGATCCTTGCGCGCTGCGTCCTCAAACACGGTTCTCGCCTCCCTGAGGGACCAGATCTCCAGGCTCGAGGATGGCGCGCGCCTGCCGACGGTGCGCGACCTGATGCGCAGCCACCAGGTCAGCCAGGCGACCGTGCAGGAGGCGCTGACCCGCCTGCGCGACGAAGGCGTGCTGACCTCGCAGGTCGGGCGCGGCACCTATGTCATCAAGGGCGGCGAGGCCTCGGCGCAGGACGCTGCCGGCGCGCATCTGGAGAGCCTGCTGATCCTGTCGAATGCCAGCCTGAACGAGCGCTGCGTGCTGGTGCAGAACCATATCGTCGAGCAATTGTCGCGCTCGGGCAGCAAGGTCGTCCAGATTTCCTATCACAATACGGGACATCTGCTGGAGATCCTGACCTCGGTGCCGGATTTCGATGCGGCCATCCTCCAGTCGCATTATGAAAACATCCCGATCCGCCTGCTCAACCTGCTGCAAAGCAAGACGCGCGCTCTGGTCGTCGACGGCCATTCCGTCGCCGGCGTCGATATCGACCGGGTCGGGACCGACTGGGAAGCCGCACTCGATCTGGCGCTGGAATATCTCTCGGAGCTCGGCCATCGCTCCGTTGCGCTTGTTTCGCTGGACTCCATGGCCCAGCCGATTCTCGCCGCACGGCGCGCCTTCGACCGCATAAGCCAGCGCCACGAGATCGTCTGGAAGCACACGCAAAGCATGGCGCTTCGCGGCGTGCTGCATCCGACGCAGCGGGTCGGCGATGCCCTGGGGCAAGCGCTGTCGGCCCTCATCGACGAGCACGGCAAGCTGCCGTTCACCGCGATGATCACGCTCGGCATTTCCGATTCGCTCGGCATCCGGCAGTGCCTGGAGGAAATGGGCATTGCCTGCCCGAAGGATCTGAGCCTCTTCGTGCTGGGGCATCACGACGTGCCGACCGAACATTTCGGCTTCATGACCATGGCCGGCAGCTCCTATCTCAATGCGGCGAAAAGCCTGATCGAGACGATCCGCAAGCGCATCGCGGCGCCGCAGGAGCCGCCCCAGATCGTCTACCTCGACTGCCTCTCGAACATTCGCGGCAGCACGGGCGTGCCGTCCGCCTGATCCCTTGCGGGCGCTCGTCGCCGCCGCGCAAATTTCCTCCCGCAATCGAAAACCCGCTTGCATCCGCCCATACATCTGCTAGCGTACAATACATATTGTATCGAACGGTGATTGAACCTTCACGGGTTTCGCATCGTTCAGGGAGGAGAGGTGCGGTATGTTGGGTGAGCGTCTGCCGGAGCGGCTGGCGCCGTTGGCTTCGCGTTTCGGCGTACGGGCTTTTTACGGCGACATCCACAATCACTGCGACATTTCCTATGGCCACGGCAGCCTCGAGCAGGCCCTTCGTCGCGCCCGCCGCCAGCTCGATTTCGTCTCCGTGACGGGGCACGCCTATTGGCCGGACATGCCGGTCGACGATCCGCGCGTCGCCCATATCGTCGATTTCCACGTCAAGGGCTTTGCCAAGCTGGACAGGCTTTGGGGCGCCCATTTCGATACGCTGGCCGCCGCGGACGAGCCAGGCGTCTTCACCGTTTTCCCGGGCTATGAAATCCACTCCTTCGCGCATGGCGACTACACGATCGTCTACCGCGATATCGCGGGCCAGGCGCTGATCAAGGCCGATACGCCGGCGGAACTGCATGCAAGGCTGCGCGCCGCCTATGGTGACGGGGTCTTCGCCTTCCCGCATCATATCGGCTACCGCCTCGGCGCGCGCGGCGTGAACTGGGACACGGTCATCCAGGACCTGTCGCCGGTTATGGAGATCATCTCCATGCACGGCTGTTCGGAAACCTCGGTGATGGACCGGCCCTTCCTGCATTCCATGGGGCCGAGCGACGGCCAGTCCACCGCCCGCCACGGCCTCAACCGCGGCATCCGCTTCGGCTTCCTCGGCAATACGGATCATCACAGCGGTTACCCCGGCTCCTACGGCCACGGACGCTCGGCGGTCTACGCGCCGGAAAATTCGCGCAGCGCGCTGTGGGACGGCATTCACCGGCGCCGCACCAATGCACTCACCGGAGACGCCAGCCACCTGTTCTTCTCGATCGGCGATGTCATGCAGGGCGGCAGCGTTTCGGCCGGCGGCCAGGCGCTGGACCTCGAAGCGGTCGGCGGTGGCGCCATCGACTATATCGACCTCATCCGGAACGGCGACGTCGTCGGCCGCGTCACGCCGGACCTGCAACGAAGCCCGATCGACACCGCGAACGCCGCGATGGAAACATTGCTCGTGCTGGAACTCGGCTGGGGTGCACGCGGAAAATTCCACGACTGGCAGGGCTCGCTCGAGCTCATCGGCGGCGACATCCTGTCCGTAGAGCCACGCCTGCGCGGGTCCGAAGTGGTCTCGCCGCTGGAGGGTGGCGGCGATGCGGCGGATGACAACGACGTCCGGCTTGACGGCAATCGCATCCACTTCACGATCCGCTCGATCGGCAATCCCAACAACACCACCGCGTCGATGCAGGCGATTGCCGCGCGCATCCGCATCCGGCCCGATGCCAGCGTCCGGCTGGTGGTCGATGGTCAGACCTTCGAGGTGAGCGCCGAACGCCTGCTGCAGGGCGCGCTTTCGGGCAATCTCGGGCCGATCGACAGCCCGGCCTTCCGGCTGCATCCGCTGCCGCGCCCGCATCAGTGGCAGTGGCGCGGGCAGATGGCGATCGAGCCGCTCAGCAAGGGCGACTGGATCTATGCCCGCATGCGCCAGGCCAATGGCCAGTGGAACTGGGCCAGCCCGATTTTCTGCGAATAGGAGGACGGGGCACCCGTTTTCTTGGAAGCCGGCAGCAAAGTGTTGAACATGGGTGAGACAATGGGAGATTCATCAATGACTTTCAGGACAAGCATTCAAAGACGAACGATCCTCAAGGGCGTGGGCATGGCGGCGGCGGCGAGCCTCGCGCCCGGCGCATTCCGCCCGCTCTACGCGGCAAGCGTCGCGCCGATCACCATCGTGATCAACCAGTCGCCCTGGTTCGAAAGCTTCAGCAAGACGGTGGAGGCCTATGAGGCCGAAACCGGCAACAAGGTGGAGCTCGACGTCAACCCCTTCGCCGGCTCGCTGGAAAAACAGCGCAACTCGGTGCGCGCCAGCGAAGGCCAGTACGACATCCTGATCATGAATTCGGGCTGGTTTGCGGAAATGTATGCCGGCGGCTTCGTCGAAGCGATTACCGATATCGACCCCGGCTTCAAGCTCGATCCGGACGTCTACACACTCGGCGACACGGTCTATTACAACGCCGAGAAGAAGACCATGACCAGCGACGGCAAGCTGATGTCGATGCCGGTCTCACCGCTGATCCCGATGCTCTATTATCGCGGCGATCTCTACAAGGAAGCAGGTCTCTCGGCGCCGAAAACCTTCGCCGAACTCGAAGCCAACGCGAAAAAATTCCACAACCCGCCGGACATGTACGGCATCGTCCAGCGCGGCGCGCGTGGGCCGCACACCGTCGCCTACGATTTCTATCCTTATCTCTATGGCTTCGGCGGCGGCATCTTCAAGGATCAGTCGGCGGGCGACTATTCCGTCACGCTGAACTCCGAGCAGGGCCGCGAGGCGCTCGACTACTATATCCGGCTCGCCAAGGAAGCCGGCCACCCGAAGACGGCGGCCTCGGACCAGGCCGAGGTCATCCAGTCCATGGTGACCGGCCATTCCGCGCATATCATGATGGTGATCGCGGCCTGGTCGCAGATGGACGATCCGAACAAGTCGGCAGTTGTCGACAAGATCGAGTGGGCGCCGCCGCCGTCGCTGGAAGGCTTCCCGACCTCGCCCGGCCTCGGCCATTGGCTCGCCGGCATTTCGAAGAACGTCCCCGATGATCGCAAGCGCGCGGCCGTCGAGTTCCTGCGCTGGTTCCAGACGAAGGCTGCCCAGCTCGAAACCGCCAAGGCCGGCGGCATCCCCATCCACGCCGCCGTCTACAAGGAGCCGATTGCCGACGAGCGACGCTATCGCTGGATGAAACCGCTCGCCGAGGCCCTGCCGCATGCGGTGAACATCTACCAGTTCCCCGAGGCGAGCGAAGTGATCGCGGTGCTGGAACTCGGCCTCAACCGGGCCGTCGCCGGCGAAATCACCTCGGTCGATGCGCTGAACGGCATGTCCGACGAGATCGAGAAGATCATGGCCGGCCACGCCTACAAGACCGACAAGCTGACCCCGCTGAAATAAGGGCCGCCCATGACCGTCGCAAACGCGCAAATCGAACGCCCGACGCGGCGGTCAACCAACCCAGCCGAGGATGGCGGCCAGCGTCTCTGGCGCTGGCTGACCTTCGGGCCGGCGCTGGTCATGATGGTGGCGCTCAGCGCGCTGCCCATCGCGAACCTGTTTCTCACGAGCTTCCAGACCGTCACCTGGGCGGATGGTCAGCAGACGCGCAGCTGGGTGGGGCTCACCCATTACCAGGCGTTGTTTTCCGACACGCTCTTCGGCGCCGGCATCTCCAACACGTTGATCTTCGCCTTCGGCGCCGTCGCCGGCCAGATGGTCATCGGCTTCGCCATGGCGCTGCTCTGCACCAAGATCACCCGCGGGCGCGTGCTCTACCGGGCGATCTTCATCCTGCCCATCCTGATCCCCGGCATCGTCATCGGCGCCATCTGGAAGCTGATGCTCAATTTTGATTTCGGCCTCGCCAACAAGGCGCTCGGCCTCTTCGGCATCCTGCCGCATGACTGGCTCGGCAGCCCCGAGACGGCGTTGCTCTCGGTGATCGCCGTCGACATCTGGCACTGGACGCCGTTCTGCTTCCTCCTGTTCCTGGCGGGGCTGGAATCCCTGCCGCAGGATGTCTTCGAGGCCGCGGAAATGGACGGCGCCGGCCCATGGCAGGAGCTGATCTATGTCACGCTGCCGCTGATGATCCCGACGATCATCGTCACCTTCGCTTTCCGCCTCGTGCTCGCCTTCAAGGTTTTCGACGAGGTCTATCTCTTGACCAGCGGCGGGCCCGGCACGGCGACCGAGGTGATCAGCTTCACGCTCTACCAGCGCTTCTTCACGGAGGATAAAGCCGGCTACGGCTCGGCCATGTCGGTGGCTGTCATCTTCCTCGTGTCGCTGCTCCTGGTGATCGCGCTTTCGGCACGCCGCCGCACGGGAGCAACGTCATGAGCCGTCGCACCCGTTCCGCCCTCCCCGTCCATATCACGCTTGCGTTTGCCGCCGCCCTGGTGCTGGCGCCGATCATCTGGACCATTGCTGCCGGTTTTCGCACGCAGATTTCGCTTCTGATGGGCGATGTGTTCTTCACGCCGATCTGGAACAATTTTTCCGAAGTCCTCTGGTCGAAGACCTCGGACTTCCTGCTCAACTACCGCAACTCGATCGTCGTCGGCCTTGCAAGCACGATCCTGTGCGTCGTCGTCGCGACGCTCGCCGCCTTCTCGCTGAACCGGATGCGCTGGCCCGGATGGGTCGTGCACCTGTTCCTCGCCTGGACGATGATCTTCCATATGATCCCGCCGGTGGCACTCGCCAGCGCCTGGTTCTCCATGGCGCGCGCGGTGGGGCTGGAAAACACTTTCACGGGGCTGATCCTCGCCCATGCGACGCTCAACCTGCCGATGGCAATCTGGCTGATGGCGGTCTTCGTTCGCGACGTACCGAAGGAGCTGGAGGAGGCCGCGATCATGGACGGCGCGGACACGCCGCACATCCTGTGGCATGTGATCCTGCCGCTGATCACGCCCGGCCTTGCCGCAACCTCGATCCTCACCTTCATCTTCTCCTGGAACGAATTCGCCGTCGCGCTGACGCTGACGATGAAGCAGACGGCGACGGTGCCCGTCGCCATCGCCAAGTTCGCCCAGGATTTCGAGATTCAATACACCCAGATGGCGGCAAGTGCTGCACTGGCGATGGTGCCAGCCATTCTCGTGCTGCTCGTCGCCCAGCGCTACATCGTCAAAGGCCTCACGCAAGGAGCGGTGAAATAGCATGAAGGCGGTTTTTGTTCTCTTCGATTCCCTGAACAGGCATCTTCTCGGCCCCTATGGCGGCACGCGCATCCCGACGCCGAATTTCGATCGCCTCGCCGCCCGCAGCGTGACCTTCGACAACCACTATGTCGGCAGCCTGCCCTGCATGCCGGCGCGCCGCGACATGCTGACCGGACGCCTCACCTTCCTGCATCGCAGCTGGGGTCCGCTGGAACCGTTCGACAACGCCTTCCCGGAAATCCTGCACCAGCAGCGCGGCACCTACAGCCATCTCGTGACAGACCATTTCCACTATTGGGAAGACGGTGGGGCGACCTATCACAACCGCTACGATTCCTACGAATTCGTGCGCGGCCAGGAAGGCGACCGCTGGAAGGCGATGGTGCAGCCGCACTGGGAGCGGCTGCGCGAAAAATACCACGCCCGGCAGTTCAGCGACCAGAAGCGCTCCTATTTCGGCCAGAACATCGTCAACCGCGAGTTCATCAAGGAAGAGAAGGATTTTCCCTCGGTCCGCTGCTTTGCCGAGGGCTTCGACTTCCTCGACCGCAACCGCGACGCCGACAACTGGCTCCTGCAGATCGAGACTTTCGACCCGCACGAACCCTTCACGGCGCCCGAACGTTTCAAGGCACCGTTCGACACCGGCTGGAAAGGCCCGATCCGCGACTGGCCGCGTTATGGCCGCGTCGACGAACTGCCCGAGGAATGCGAGGAACTGCGCGCCAACTACTATGCCGTGGTCGCCATGTGCGATCACCTGCTCGGTGAACTGCTCGATTATTTCGACCTTCACGACCTGTGGAAGGATACGGCCCTCGTCGTCACCACCGACCACGGCTTCCTGCTGGGCGAGCACGATTTCTGGGCGAAGAACCGCATGAACCTCTACGAGGAAGTGGCGCATATCCCGCTCTTCCTGCACGATCCGCGGCAGGTCCGAGCGGGCGGCCGGTCAGCGGCCCTCACCCAGTCGATCGATCTCGCGGCGACCTTCCTCGACCTGTTCGGCGCCACGCCGCCGGCCGAGAACGAAGGTTTTTCGCTGTGCGCCATGGCCGATGGCACGTCGCTCCGTGACGGCGCGCTGTTCGGCTATTTCGGCGGCGCGGTGAACGTTGCAGATGGACGTTATACCTATCACCGCTTCCCGGAGGACCTGTCGCAGCAGGAGCTCTATCAGTACACGCTGATGCCGACGCATATCTTCTCGCCGTTCTCGCCGGCGGAACTCGCCTCGGCCTCGCTGTCGCCGCCACTCGACTTCACCAAGGGTGCGGCACTGCTCAAGGTGCCGGTGACCGACCGCTCGCCGATGTACAACAATTACGGCCCTGGCGCGCTGCTGGAGTCCGAAACGCGCCTCTATGATCTCGTCACCGATCCGGGACAGGAAACGCCGCTTGCGAGCCCTGAAGAGGAACAGCGCCTCCTCGACCTGATGACCCGGCTGATGCAGGCAAACAGCGCGCCACCCGAAGCGTTTTCGCGTTTGGCGTTCGATACGGTCGCAGAAGGAGCGGAATAAGCATGGCACAGGTCCTGATCCGCGATGTCCGCAAATCCTACGGCCCCGTGGAGGTCCTGCGGGGCATCGACGTCGAGGTCGAAAACGGTGAATTCGTAGCACTCGTCGGGCCATCCGGCTGCGGCAAGTCCACGCTTTTGCGCATGATCGCCGGCCTTGAAGGCATTTCCGGCGGAGAGGTCCGCATCGGCGGGCGCGTCGTCAACGACATCCCGCCAAAACAGCGCGACGTCGCCATGGTCTTCCAGAATTACGCGCTCTACCCGCACATGACCGTGGCGAAGAACATGGGTTTCTCGCTGAAACTCGCCGGCAAGCCGCGCGACGAGATCGACCGGCGCGTGGCCGCCGCCGCCGAAATCCTCGACCTGTCTTCCCTGCTCGACCGCTTGCCGCGCCAGCTCTCGGGCGGCCAACGCCAGCGCGTCGCCATGGGCCGCGCCATCGTTCGCGATCCGGTCGTCTTCCTGTTCGACGAACCCCTGTCGAACCTCGATGCCAAGCTGCGCGTGCAGATGCGCGCCGAAATCAAGGCCCTGCACCAGCGCCTCGGCACCACCACGGTCTATGTCACCCACGACCAGGTCGAGGCCATGACCATGGCGGACAAGATCGTGGTGATGAAGGGCGGCGTGGTGGAGCAGGTGGGATCGCCGCTGGAACTCTACGACCGTCCGGACAACATGTTCGTGGCCGGCTTCATCGGCTCGCCGGCGATGAATTTCATCAAGGGTCGCGTTGCGAACGGGCAATTCACCGGGGAATGCGGTCTCACGGCGCCGGAAACGATGGAGAATAGGGCCGATGTCGTGCTCGGCATCCGGCCCGAACACCTGCATCTCGATCCGTCCGGCACCGAGGCAACCGTTGTGGTCGTCGAGCAGACCGGCGCGGAAACCCTGCTGCTGCTGGACATGAACGGCCAGAAACTCACCCATCTCGGCCGCGACCGCCTGCATATCCGCCCCGGCGAGATCGTTCGCGTGATGCCGGACACCGCGCGCCTGCATCTCTTCGACGAGCAGACCGGCCGCCGCATCGGCGGCGCGGCCAGCGCCTGACGCCAACCGCAGAACCGGACGCAACGGCCCGGTTCTGCCCCTTGCAGCGTCAGGCGGCGTTTTCTCCCCGCGCATAGCGCGCGATGTCCTCGCGGTCCGGCAGGCCGGAAGCATCGATGATCACCTGCCCGCCATCCTTCGGCGGTCGCCGCAGCGCGTCCTTTCGATCCGGGTCGAGCCGCAGCTTCCCAGCACCGTGAAGCGCGTGCAGGCGCGTGCGGGAAAGGCCCAGTTCCGACGCCAGCAACCTGTCGAGCCGAATGGAGGCTGCTGTCGGCACCGAAAAGCTGATCTCCAGCAGGCTCCAGGCCGGGCTCACCGATATTGTCGCCTTGTCGACATCGTTTTCGGCAAAGGTATCGATGCGTTTCGCCTTGTGGCGCAGGGCCGCGATATCGAAGGCGTGCCGGCGAATCCAGTGCCGGTCGTTGCTCTGCAACGCATCGAGCGTCACCGGGTCGATATCCCGGATAGTCTGCCGTTCGAACAGCGGCCTGTTCCAGGTCTTGTCGCAGGAAAGGCATTTGTAGATCAGCCAGGCATCGAGCCTTTTTCCGTTGGCGTTCAGCCGCAGCCTGTCGCTTGCCCGGAAGGGTTTTGGCCCGCCGCAATTGCCGCAAACGATCCAGGGCTGCGGGGGTATTTGGGGAACGATGGTCCATCGGACCTTGAGAAGATTGCACATACCGTCTTGGTCTTCCGAAAAGGAAGTTCACCAAGATGAGGTCGGGAGAAGCCCGTCAGGGCACGGCGTGGCGGTGTTTCGAGCGGCGGAAGAGCTGGAGCAGCCGGGGGCTGCGCATGGCACATTTTCGACAATGCCAAACCGGTCTCAGACCACCACCCGATGAACATGCCACAGGGCGGCACGGCGCAAACGCTCCGCGTGCCCTGTGAGGGTGAAACTGGATGAGACCGGTGTTTACGACGGCAAAACGGAACCTCTATGCGCCAACGCTCTTCGCCGTCAGCCATAACAAAGGCAAAAGCACTTTAAAAGCGTGCCCGGTTCAAAATCCGTCTGGCCGTCTCGCGATCTTCGATGGTCTGTCGCCATAGCGCTCGATTGCCGCGGTGCCCACCACATAGAGGAGAAGCGCCGGCCACACCACGCAGAGCATCAAGCCGAAAACCCGGTACGGGCTCCAAGGCAAGCCCTTTCGCTGCCCTTCAAGGAAGGTCATCACAAGGAACAGGACGGCTATGATGGCATAGACTGTGCTCAGCATCCTCAGCACTATAGCTGCGAGGACTGTCTTCCCGAAAACTTAACTGCCGAAACAGTTAACGCATGCCTCAGCGCTTGGGGTAGCCGGTCGATATTTTGGGCGAGCCTGTATAGACGATGCGCCGCCGGGGAACGGGCTGCACCGTCTCCGTGACCTGAACGGCTTCCACCGGCGCGGCTTCCACCACCACGGTTTCGACCGGCTCGACCTTGCTTTCGCTCAAAACAGATGCGGGCGAATAGCGGGCGCGAAGCTGGCGCCAGACTTCCAGCACCACCACCAGGAAGATACCAAGCGCCACGCCCACCACCCCAGCAAGCGCCACCAGCACCTTCTTGCGGGGCCAGGACGGGTCTTCCGGCGGCAGTGCCGGGCTGATGATACGGGCGACGGGCATGGTGATCTGTTCGAGGTTGGCCACTTCCTTGGCCCGGCCCAGCACGTTCTCATAGACCGCGCGGGTCGACTTCGCCTCGGTCTCCAGCTCGCGCAGCATGATCAAGTCCTCCTCGCCGACATTGGAAGACGACCGCACGGTCTCCATCTGGCGTTCCAGGTTCGCCACGCGCTGCTGGGCGACGTCGAGCTCGACCTTCTTGCCCTCGCCGATCGATTGGATTTCGGCCCTCACCAGCGAGGAAATGCGCGCAACCTCGGCCTTCGCCCGCAGAAGGGAGGGATGCTGCGGCAGGAGTCCGGCAGCAAGGGAAGCTTCGTTGCGCACGGCACGCGAATATTCCTGAAGCAATTGCGTAACACGGGGGGAATTGACGACTTCACCAAGGGCGGTGGGCTCGATCTCGCGCTTGAAATAACGCTGGATCTCCTCGCTCGCCGCCGTCGCGGTCGCCAGCGCGCTGCGCGCTTCCACGAGCTGCGCATTCAGGCCGCCCAGTTCCTGGCCGACAAGCAGGCTTCCGTCCACCCCGCTTTGCAGCCGCTTTTCGGCGCGAAACTTCTGTACCTTCTCCTCCGTCTCGCGGACGCGCTCGCGCAGGCCGACCAGGCGGGTGTCGATCTGTTCGGCGAGCTGCTGGGAGGAGTTGAGCTGGAACTGCTGCTGTTCGCGCAGGTAGGATTTTGCGATGGCCTGCGAAAGGTCGGCGGATTTCTGGGCGCTTTGCGACTTGACGCCGATCGAGATGATATAGGTGGCCCCCTCGCGGGAAACCGTGACGGCCTTTGCGAGCGCCGCCATCACCTTGGCGGCACGCCGCTCGGGCGCGTCGCCCGCCGCCCCCTTTACGAATTCCGGGTCTTCCGTCAGCTTGAGTTCGGCGACCACGGGTTCCAGCACGGCGGCGGACGAAACGATCAGGAGCTGGGTATCGAGGCCGAGCGCTTCGCTGCCGAGCAGTGACGGCGCGTTCTTGTCCTCGAAGGGTTTGCGGCTCGCCGGATCGACGACGATGCGCGTCCAGGCGGTGTAGACCGGCGCGGCGGTGAAGACATAGGCGGCGGTGAGACCCACGGCCACGATCGCGATGAGCGCGATGAGCGGCAAGCGTTGATACAGCTTGCGCGCAATCGCCCAGGGGTCGATCAACCCATCGCCATCTCTGTTTTCCATGGAGGCGTTCGTCATAGACCCGCTCGGCTGAAATGAAATCACATCATGCAAATACGGGGCGGCGCGCGCGAATCCCCTCCCATTGTGTAAATCGATATGGTTAACGGAGTTTCAATTTCTCTGCCGCGCGCCGCGGTTTCCCCTCGCCTGGCGCCGGCCCGCCTGGGCCCAGGCGCCCACCAGCAGAAAGAGCATCCACACCACGGAATAGCCGCGGAACCAGCTACTCTCCAGCATGTTATGGCAGAGCGTCACGATGACGACGGACATGAAGAGCCAGGCTTCCGCCATGCCGGTGCGTCCATCGTTCGGCGCGCGGCCGACACTCAGCAGAACACAGGCGAGGAACGCCAACAGCACGGCCAACCCCGCCAGACCGAGTTCCACCGTGACGTCGACATAACCACTGTGCCCCTGCAACAGGGTGGCGACGAAGCCCGGGGCTTCGGTGAGCACGATGGATCCGGGGCCTATATCCCAGAAAGAGCCGTATCCCTGACCGAGGATCGGCCTGCGGCTGATCACATCACCGAGAAAATCCCAGATGATCGTGCGCCCCGTAAAGGTCGTGTCGTCGAAGAGCAGCATGGAGAAGTCGGCGAAGCTGAAATCCACCAGATTGGCGACGAAGAGCCCGCCGAAAAGGCAGGCGAGCAGGCCGAAGAACAGCGGATACAGCGCATTGATGCGCAGAAACCGGCTGGCCGCCACCACTGCCAGCGCGATCAGCGGGATGAGCAGAGCAAGGCCGAGTGACGTCTTCGACTTGCTGACGACGAGTTCCAGCTGGGCCGCGGCGGCAAGGGCGAGCGCGATCAGTCGGCCGAGGCCGCTCAGCCGCCAGACGCCGTAGAGGCAGAAGACGAAGCCGTAGGCGACGACGAGGCCGAGTTCGTTCTTGTGGGTATAGATGCCCTGATGGCCAAGCCGGCCCGCCGGCAGCAGCAGCACCGCGACGAGATTGATGGCTATCGTCACGAAAAAGACCGCCATGACGCGGTCGATCTGGGCCCTGGGGTCGTCCACGAGGAAGGCCGGCAGCACGACCGTGGCGATCACGATGAATTGCAACGTCGCGCGGCGGAAGGCGATGGACGGCGCTGGCGACCAGACGATGCTGGCGAAGGCGAGCAGCATATAGAGCCCGACGAGCACGACGACCGGCTGCTTCAGCGCCTCCTCGAACCGCGCAAGCCGGTGGCGGAAGGCGAAGGCGGTCGAGACGAGCAGGAAGAGCCAGAAGACCTGGTTGAGGAGATTGGAGCCCGACGCAGCCGCGGCAATCGCCGGGTCCTCGACCGCGGGCGTCGTGCGAAACACGAGGAGCGGCGTGAGGATCGTCGCATAACCGATCGCGATCGCCGGAACCCAGCCGAGCAGGCCGTCAGAAGCACGGACCTGCCGCTGCTCCTGCCTGACGGCCAAACCGTTGTTCACCGTATCGCTCAACCTGATCCTCGCGCCGTGCGGGAGATGCTCTCCAGACGCAAAGCCGCTGGATTTGCCCTAGTCGCGCAGCGCGCTCCGGTCCAGACCGAGCGCCGCTATCGCGTCGGCGTCGATCTTGCGTGATTCATTGTCAAAAACCAACCCGAAACCGGGATAGCCGTCGCCGGCATTGTAATCCCACAGCGCCCAGCCGAAGCCGTTGTCTTCCGCCGCCTTGCGCACGTCGCTCAGCCAGCGATAGCGGCCCGGGATTTCGGGAAAGTCCTCCGGCTGGCGGGCAACGCCGAATTCGCCGATGATCAGCCGCGACGGCGCGATCTTTTCAGCCTCGACCCATTTCCGCATGGCGGCGAAATGGCCCGCGACATAGCCGTCGTCCACGATCGGCGGATCATCGTAGTAATTCGCCATCGTCGCCTTCGCCTGCTCGAGGGCGTCGTCGGGCACATTGTCCCCGGCGCGCCGGCGCTCCGCGATCAGCTGCATGGTACGGGCAAGCGTCAGGATCCTGTCGGCGCCGGGGCCGGGATAGGCGATGCCGGACATGTAGCGCAGCGGCTCGTTGGCAAAGGGAAGGCCCTGATGCGTGAAGGGATAGGGCCGGTAATAGTGCACGTCGACGAGCGTATTGGCGTCGAAGGGTGCCATGTCCAGCTGGGGCAGCGCTTCGGGGGAGGAATAACATCCCGTCGTCAGGACCAGGGCGAGGTCCGGCGCGGTCTCGCGAACGGCCGCATAGAGCCGTGGCTGCATGTTGATCCAGTCGTTCGCCGTCTTCAGCTGGCATTCCTGTTGCGGCTCGTTCATCAGGCCGAGTGCCGTCTTCTCCGCCGGCAGGTCGCGCAGAAAGCCGGCAAGCTGCTTCAGCCATTCGGCATAATCGCGGAACGGGGCACCCTTGGCGTCGGCCAGGATTCTGGGTGCCGACCAGTTCGGGTCGGAATGGTTGGTATGCGCATCGACGAGCACGCCGAAGCCCGCCTTCTGCAAGCGCCGCACCGTCTCAAGGAGCGCGTCGGTGAGCACGCGCCGCTTGGCTTGCGTCACCGAGAGGAAGGGCGCCGGGGCCACCGGAAGACGGACGAAATCGAAGCCCACGGCGCGCAGGCGCCGAAGCTCGGCATTCTTGATGCGGGCGAGCGGGCCTTGGAACGGCGGCCAGAGGAAGGCCCCGGCGGTCGTGGGATCTTCCGTCGGCAGGCTGTGCAGCCGGGCGAGATTGATACCGCGCCGGAAGCTCGGCAGGTCGGCCGCCAGCGTCGTGTTTGCCGCACCAAGAAGCATGATGACGAGCAGAACGAGCGGGCGAAAGGCTCTCACAGCAGCCTCAAATCCGTGTGCATGGTCATACCAGGCGCCGCCGATCCGCGGAACACCAGCTGGTCGGACGGCGTCTTCACGCCGAAGCAGGGCGAACGCCAGCCGAGCCGCTCCGCCTCCTGTCCGCTTACGACCGATCCCACCCAGCCTTCCGGCCCGGTGAGCCGCAGCAGCGCCGTGCCCTCGGCCACGAAATCGAAGGTGCTGGCCCGGTCCGTGGTGCGGATTTCGATGCCTTCACCGGACAGGAAGGCAATCGCGACGTCGCCGATCGGCGCGACCGCGCCCTCCAACCTGTCCTCGATGCGGAACGTATCCGACGAGACGCGGCGGAGCGCGCGGACGTGCTCCACGCCGAAGCGCGCCTTGTAACCGTCATGCGCGGCTTCGCAGGAGAAGGTGTCGAGGCGGTCGTTCACTGCAAGTCGGCTGGCCTCCGCCTTGGCCTTCCAGTTGAAGGCGCCGGAGACGAGGCTGGAGCTTTCGCCGCCGATCGACAGCGTGTTGTGCAGCGGCGTGCCTCGGAAGGCATCCCGCCAGGCACCGCCGGCATGGTAGAGATAGGTCCCGGCATCCGCCAGCAGCGCCCTTCCCCCATAGGTGAGCCAGACGGCGAGCGTGTCGGCATGGCCGTGCGCGGCGATCGACAGGAAGCCGAGCGGTCCGTGGTCCATCGCCAGGACGAGTTGGCGGTCGTGCACCCGGTCTCGCAGGACCGTGTAGCCGCCCTCGGTGAAGGTGCGCACGCCCTCCCCCTTGGTCGGTGCAAGGTGGCGGCCGAAGACGAGGTCGCGTAGGTGTGGGGGTGCTGCCGGCGGGGCGATGTCCTGCCGGCCGCAGACTGCTGCCGTCGCCGAGAGCACGGAGGCGACATAGAACCGGTCGGCCTCCGGATCGCTGACGATCACGCGGCCTTCGTCATCGTCGCCGATGCGCGGCACGGCGCCCGTTTCGTCCATGAACCAGCGAAGCGCCTCGCCGACGGTGGCAAGCTTGTCCACCACCGCCTGCGGCAACGGATCGCCCGCGGCCTGTGCCACGCACACCGCTGTCACGTAGAGCTCGAGCGTGAAGGCGGTGTAGGTCGGCGACTGCTCGGCACCGATGCCGTCAGCGTGGAACTGGCGGTCGACCTCTTCCGCCAGCACCCTGCGCGCATAGGCGCGCCAGCGCGACGCCGCCGGCAGCTCCGGGCAGGCCGTAGCGATCACGTAGAGGCCGACGGCTTCCGCGATCAGGTGGTTGTTGGCGGAAGAAAAGCGCGACGGATAGCGGCTGAGCCAATCGCCGGTCGCAGCCAGGAAGGCGCGGATGGCGCGGGTTTCAGCCGCCGAAAAGGCGTCGGCGCCGAGCAGCCGCGTCACGACCAGCACGCTGATGGCGCGCACCGAGAGTTCGATGCCGGACGGCCAGTTGATGCCGTGGAAGGGCGGGTTGTCGGCGATCCAGCTGGCGATCTCGGCCGTCACGAAGGCGCGCAGATCCGCCCGACCCGTCCGTGCAGCCAGTGCCGCAATCGGCTGAAGATATTGCAGCCGGTTGATTTCCCAGACATATTTCACATCGCCATAGACGTCGATATGCCGGTAGTTGATGTCGAAACAGTAGCGGTCCTTCGGCCATTCACGCTGCGAGACCGGGTCGAAATGCCAGAGCGAAGCATTCCCCGCCGCCGGCCAATCCACGCCGAGGAAACGATGCCGCCGGGCCATCGCGGCCTCCGCGACACGCTCCCAGCGCGCCACGAGATCGGCATCCGCAGAAGTGACATCGATGGCGGCCGGAAAGACCGGAAGCGGCCCGTCGCCCTGATCGAAACGCGCCCAGCCCGGCTGCGCAAGGCGGGCCGAACGCTTCTTCGCCAGTTCGCCGACCCGGTGCACGACCTCGGCCGTCGACATGGCGGAGAGGCGCCGGGCATACCATGCGAGCCTATTCGAAAGGCCGCCACCGCTCATCGGCCAGCCTTCGCGCCGACTTTCTCGAAGAGGCGTTCATAGGCAGCAAGCAGCACGGGCGCGGAGTGTTCCCACGAGAACGACGCGAGGATGCGCTTGCGTCCGAGCTCGCCCATCGTCTGCCGCCGTTCCGGATCGTCGATCAGGGCCACGATCTTTTCGCCGAAATCCTTCACGTCGTTGCGCTTGGCATAGAGCGAGGATTCGCCCGCCGACACCTTGCCCTCGCGCGTCTCGAATTGCACGATCGGCTTTTTCAGCGTCATGTATTCGAGGATCTTGTTCATGGTGGACAGGTCGTTCATCGGCGTGACGCGATCGGGATTGATGCAGACATCCGCCGTGTTCAGCATGTCGAGCATCACGTCGTCGGGCGCACGTCCCGTGAAGGTGAAGTAGCGCGAGAGGCCGCGCTTCTCCACGTCCTCGACGATAGCAGCAAGCTCCGGCCCGCCGCCGACGATGCCGAAATGGATGTCGGTGCGGTGAAGCGTGTTGACGATGTGGTCGACCGCCTCGACGAGCAGGTCCATGCCCTCCTGCTGGCCGATGACGCCGACATAGCCGACGAGATGGGCAAAGCCCTTCTTCAGCTCTTCTTTCGGCGGGCGGATCTGCAACTTCTCGATCTTCGGCCCCGAACGCACCACGAACACGTCGTCCGGCGCCATGCCGCCGCGCGTGATGGCGATGTCGCGGTAGGATTCGTTGGTCGCGATGGAGACGGTGGCCGAGCGGAAGGTCAGCCGCTCGAAGAAACGCGTCACATGATAGAGCATGCCGCGCTTGCCGAACTTCGCCTCGAACAGTTCCGGGCAGATGTCGTGATGATCGAACAGGAATTTTATGCCGAACGGCCGGAACAGCCAGGCGACGAGGAAGATCAGGTCCGGCGGGTTGCAGCCATGGATGACGTGGAACCCGTGCCGGCGGCGGATCTTGAAGGCGAGCCGCGCCTCGTGGAAGAGCGCGGCGGAATATTCCCTGACATAACCAAGCGCACCGCGCGCATCGATCGGCAGCGGGTGACGATAGATGTGGATGCCTTCGCGCTCCTCGTAGAGTGCCTCGAAACCCTTGCCCGTCGGGCAGATGACCGAGACCGTATAGCCGGCGGCGCGAAGCGTCGTCGCCTCCGACCACACGCGGCGGTCGAAGGGCACGGGCAGGTTTTCCACGATGATGAGCACACGCCGGTCGAACGGCCGGTCGACGGCCGCCTCGACCTCCTTACCAGTTAACACCTTCATAGCGTTCCTCCAGCTCATCCACATTCTTCAGGCGTACGAGATCGTAAAGCCTCTGGTCCTGCCGCATCTGCCCGGGAAGTCTTTCGAATTCCGGATCGGAATTGCCGACGATCAGCACATCGCCATGCGCCGCCACCCGGTCGAAATCGTCGACGAGGATCGACGAGATATGCGGGATGACGTTGAGGATGTGATCGCGGTTGGCACCGTAGAGCCGGGCGAAATTGACGAAACGGTCATAGATCAGGATATCCATGCCCTTGCCGAGCAGGCGCTCCACCAGCGTCACCAGCGGGCTTTCGCGCAGGTCGTCCGTGCCCGATTTGAAGCTGATGCCGAAGATGGAAATCTTGCGCTTGCCATAGGCCATGATCTCGTCGAAGGCGCGCGCGACCTGTTCCTCGTTCGAGCGCAGCAGGCTGTTGAGCAGCGGCAGCTCCAGGTCGAGCTCGCGGCCCTTGTAGGAGAGCGCGCGCACATCCTTCGGCAGGCACGAACCGCCGAAGGCGAAGCCCGGCATCAGATAGCGCGGCGAAATGTTGAGCTTCTCGTCCTTGCAGAAGATCTTCATGACCTCGTGGCTGTCGACGCCGACGGCCTTGCCGATATTGCCGATCTCGTTGCCGAAGGCGACCTTCACGGCATGCCAGGCATTGTCGGCATATTTGACGAGTTCGGCAACATCGACGGAGGTGAGGAACCGCGGCGCCTCGATGCCCTCGTAGATTGAGGCGATCTGCGCCGCCACGGCTTCGTTTTCGCCACCCGCGACGATCTTCGGCGGGTTGTCGTAGTCATAGACCGCGCTTGCCTCGCGCAGGAATTCCGGATTGTTGCCGATGGAGATCTGGGCTTCCGCACCGGCATGTTCGCGCAGCGTCGGGATGATGAGGTTGCGCATCGTGCCCGGCAGCACGGTGGAGCGGATGACGACCGTGTGCGGGCGCTTCTTGCGCGCGACGGCAGCACCGATTTCCTGGCAGACACGCAGCACGATGTCGGTGTCGAGCGAGCCGTTCTTGCGGCTCGGCGTGCCGACGCAGATCAGCGACATGTCCGTAGCGCCCACCGCCTCGTCGACATTGGTTGTCGCGCGCAGCCGGCCGTTCTCGATGCCGGCGCGGATCAGTTCGCCGACGCCCTCTTCGACGACGGGCGAGTTGCCGCTGTTGATGATATCGACCTTGAGCTGTTGATTGTCGACGCCGATCACCTCATGCCCGTCGCGCGACAGGCAGGCGGCGGTCACGGCTCCGACATAGCCCAGGCCAAAAAGCGAAATCTTCATGCGAACCTCTGCGATATTGCCGATCCCGGCGTGATGACGAAAGCCGCTGCCGAAAGCGCGTCAGTAGCGGCAAAACCTTTCGGATACCCTTATCCCGATGCACAAAGGCCGGATTCCCGCACGACGAGCGGCATTTTCCCGCTCTTTTCCCGCGCGATCGCCTCGCAGAAGCGGATCTCGACCCGCATCGTCTGCGGCAGGCGCTGCGCGACCTTCGCCGCGATCGCCGCCTTCAGCGTCTCGTCCGTGGGTCGCTCGGCGACGGCGAGGACCAGCACGCGGTCAGGGTCCGTCTGCCGAAGCTGCATCTGCAAAAGGCCATCGATGGAACGGGGGATGTGGTTCATGCCGATCAACCGGCTGCCGTCCGGCGCGATCAGGTAGTCGCTTTCGCGCCCCTCGATGCGGGCGAAGGGTTTTGTGCCAAGTGCCACTTCGGCTGCATCCTGTGCATCGAGCGCAATCGCGATGTCGCCCGTGTCGTAGCGCACGAGCGGCTGCGCGGCGTTGCGCAGGTTCGTCGAGATGATGCGGAAACGCCCGTCGCCATCAACGGAGTGCAACTCCACCTGCCCGTAAGCCGGCATGAAGCGGTAGGCCGCCGCCTTCAGCGCATAGGCGAAGGAGACCCGCTCGGCCTGGCCATAATAGTCCGCCACGCAGGCGCCAAAAAGCTGTTCGGCGCGCGCGCGCAACTCGTCCGTCAACACCTCGGAGGAGGTCAGCACGACCGGCACGTCGAGCCGCCAGCCCTGGCGCTCCATGCAGGCCGCGAGCATGTCGAGTGCGGAGGGATAGGCCCATATGACGCCCGGCGCAAAGTCCTTGAGTGCCTTGAAGAAGGTTTCCGCGGTCTCGGCATTCAGGTGCGCGACGGAGAAATTCATGATCCGCCCGCCGCGCTCGACGCGCCAGTAGGGCGGCGTGCGGTCGGACGGGGCCTTGATCGCCTCGCCGCGCAGCACGGCGATGCGATCATTCCGGAAGTCGCCGCCGGCAAGCGCTACGACATGGTCGATCGCCGCCTGCTCGAAAACGACCGAGGCGAAGCTGCGCTTGATGGCAAGCGGAATGCCGGACGAGCCGCTGGTCGCCGCTGCCGCCGTCAGCAGGCCGGAGGGCGAGCGATAGTCGTCGGGTGCCGCGCGCAGCATTTCCTTCGTCAGGATCGGATAGGCATCGAGCGGCTTGCCCTTGCAGGCGCTGTAGCCGGGCAGGCCGGAGGCGGCCGCAAGGACCCGGTCCACAAGCCGCTGCTGACGCACCTGGCGGCCGGCCGTATCGAGCGCATCGAAGGCGGCGAGGTCCCGCCGATAGGCGAGATAGAGCGGGGGGAAGCGGCGAACGAGCGCGTCCCCGAGCGAAGCCATGCGGAGGCGGGCGATCGCGTTCATCGGGCGTCCGCCTTGGCCACGACGCGGCTTATGAAATCGTCATAGGCCCTGACCATGTAGTCCATCCTCAAGGTCTCGCGCCGGTCGGTGGCATTGGCCGCGAGGCGCGCCTGTTCCTGGGGCGCTGCGAGAAAGGCCTTCAGCCCTTCGTGAAAATCCGCCTCGTCGCCGGGGATCAGCAGGCTGTCCTCGCCTTCCGTCAGGTATTCGATTTCGGGGCTGTGGAAGTCGTGCTTGCGGGTGACGATCGGCCGGCCATGCGCGAAGGCGTGGTTGATGGCAAGGCCCAGATAACCGGGAATGACCACCGCGCGGGAAAGCTTCATCGCCCTGGCAAGGCGCATGTCGGAAGGGTCGATCGCGCCGGCGAAACGGATGTTGGGTGCGTCACCGGCAAGCGCTTCGAGCTTCGCGCGCTCCTCGCCGTCGCCGATCACCAGCACGTCCACCGGCCGTCCGTCCACGTGCGGATTGGCGACGGCGAAACGCACCAGGCTGTCCACCTCCTTGCGCGGCACCAGGCGGCCGACATAGAGCAGCACGTCGGCATTTGGCCTGAGGCCGAACTCGGCGCGGGTATCGGCGTCGTCGCTGCCCGCAACGGCTTCGGCGAGCGCGATCTGCTCCTCGACGTCGATGGTGTTGCGCACCACCTGGATGCGGTCGGCCGGCACGCCGATCGACAGGAGATGGTCGCGGCCCTTTTCCGTATAGGCGAGATAACCGTCACCCCAGCGGGCGAGCTTGTCGGCGGCCCACAGCGCAACGCGATCCTTCAGCGGCGGCTTGCCGCCGTCATCCCAGGAGCCATAGGCCTTGCGATAGCCGAAACCCCACCAGAAGACCGGACGCCGGCGCAGCTTGGCGAGCGCAAGGATGGCGAAGCTCGACAGGAACTTGAATTCATGGCCGATCACGACGCCATCGAACCGGCCCGCGGCAAACCGCGACACCGCCCGCTGCCAGATCAGCAGCGCCTTCTTCAGCCGCAGCTCGACCGTGCCGACCTCGACATTGGCGAAGGGAAACGGCGGTTGCGCCACTTGCAACGATGTGTTGGACGGCGGCTTGCCGTGGAAGACGACATAGTCGTTCTTCGACGTCTCGGCGAGGCGCACGTAGAAACCACGGCGATAGACGGGGACGCAGCCCTGGTGGAAGATCGCGACCTTGTAGGGTTTTGCGGGCTTTTGCAGCATCACGTCTGCCCCCCGCTGCGGCCGTAGTAACCGGCGCGCTGCCAGAAGGTCAGCTTGCCGAGCGCCGACATGACCTGCATGGCGCAGCGCGCGTAGAACTGCCGGCTGAACGGATAGCTCACCGCCGCAAGCGGCGAGAAGATGACGAGCTGGGCAAGCGCCTTGGGCACGATCGCCAGGAACGCCGGCATCGGCCGCGGATCGCGCGTGATGCGCACATGGGTCGTGTTGCGCGCGGTGACGAGCTTGCGGCGCAGGAAGGCCGGCAGCGAGGCCTTCGCCTGCGGCCAGAATTCGTGCACGGCGGCATCCGCCACCCAGATGATCTTGCGCCCCTTGCGGTAGAGGCCGTGCGTGAAATCCGTATCCTCGCCGCCCGAGCGGCCGAGCCGCGGATCGAAAGGCGGCGTGCCGTCAAAGCAGGTGGCAACCCGGAACATGATGTTGCCGGTGCGCGCGGCCTGCAATTGCCCGCCGGTCGCCATCGCCTCGCGCTTGCCGAAGAAGAAGGGCGTCGGATCCCAGCCGAGCGCCGGCTTGTCCTCGAAGACCGGCAGGACGGGGCCGGTGCCCATGTCGGCACTATGGATCAGCAGCGCGCGGTGGAGGTTTTCCAGCCAGTCCGGCTCGGCAGTCTCGTCGTCGTCGATGAAGGCAAGGAACTCGCCGCTTGCGGCGGCAACGCCGGCGTTTCTGGCATGGGAAATGCCGGCGCGGGTTTCATGGACGTAGCGCGGGCGCGATTCGAGACCCGAAAGGCCTTCGATCCAGCCGCGTGCATTGCCGTCCGGCGTGTTGTCGACGACGATCAATTCCAGGGAAAGGCCTGCGGGCAGACGCTGGGCATAGACCGACGCGATCGTCCGCCTTGCCATCACCTCCCTGTCGAAGGTGCACATGACTACCGAAATCAAGGTCAAGCGCCCAGTCCTCTTCTCGGCCTACCGGTTGCGGCCGCCGTTCCCGGCTCCGTCGCAACCGATGATCGCGCTCGCCGTGTGCCCAACTTGTTGGCGCGTCGTGTCTAACATGGCGTTAATTTCCGCCCTCCGGTCCTGTTTCGGCGCAGGATTCGTCGCGGCCTGGTTAATGCCCGTGAAACGGAAAGGATCGAATGCGAAGGAAATGGACTACCAGCGATAGCGCAACCGGCGCGCGATGCGATAGGCAAGGCCGCGGGCCTTCTGATCGGCGCTCGCGAGCGGCAGAAGTCCGGTCGCGGGGTCGAAGGTGTCGGTGAGCGACCGGCGCGGGCAGAACCACGTGTCGCGATAGGTGAGGCCCGTAGAGCTGGTGAAGACGCGCTCGTAGCGCTCGGCCTTCAGTTGCCGCAGCACCGCCTGGTCGAAACCGCCGAAGGGGATGGAGGCATAGGCGACCGGCATGCCGAGCACGTCCTCGATCTTCTTGCGCGCATCCACCAGCTCAAGCCGGCGCCCCGCCGCGTCAATGCGCCGCCAGTCGACATGGTCGTGGCCGTGGCTGCCGATCGTCATGCCGGCGGCTGCGATCTCGCGGATCTGCGCGGTGGAGAGATAACCCTGCTGCCCGATGCGACCCGCGAGCACGAAGAAGATGCCGCGCCGGCCGTGTTCCACCAGCGTCGGCAGCGCGACGTCGTAGTCCGAAATATTGCCGTCGTCGAAGGTGACATGCGCCTCGACCCCGGTCTTCGCCTCCAGTTCGCCAAGGCCGGCGATCGTGCGGCGGAAGACGTCGGCGGTGACGAAATAGCGCAGTTCCCCCTCGGCCGGCGGCACGATGGGCGCGCCGATGCCGTGGAAGGTGAGGTACATTGTATTGGCGAGCATGGTGTCTCCGGCGGCGATGGGGCGACCGTCCCTCCTCTACGCCGCAAAGCTCAAGAAACGGTTTACCCCCTTCGCGCTGCCGCCATTGCGCGCGATCCGCCATTGTTCTAGACGTAGCGCCGTGATCGGGCGGCGCAGCCGTCTCGGGCACCGCGGGGGCTGAGCGCAGGGTGATTGCATGAAACGGATCGTGGCGCTTGCCGATAAAGTTCGCGGTTCGCTCTTAGCCCGGAATACCATCGTCTACACCTTCAATTTCGGCATGCAGCTGGTCATCCAGTTCGGCTATTTCATGCTGCTCTCCCGCTATCTCGGGCCGTCCGACTACGGGATCTTCGTCACGCTTTCGGCCATCAACGGCATCGGCGTGCTGCTGATCGGGCTCGGCAGCGACCATGTGATGATCCAGCGCGTCGCCGTCGATCCGGAAAATTTTCCGCGCTTTCTCGGCCACAGCGTCGCGATGTCGGCGCTGACGATGCCCGTCGTCGCGACCTTCGCCATCGCGATCAGCCATTATCTCGTGGGCGGGCACATAGCGCTTTCCTCGCTGCTTGCCTTCGTCGCAGCCCACCTCGTCTTCGGGCGCATCGTCGCCGTCTGCGCCAGCGCCTTCATGGCCTTCGACCGGGCAAAGCTGCAGATGCTCGTCAATGTGGGTATGGCGGTGCTGCGCGCGCTCTTCCTGGTCGCGGCGGTCGTGCTGCAAAAGGACCTGACGCTCGATCATTGGGCCTGGTGGTATCTCGCCGCTTCGGCGCTCGGCGCGGTGATCTCCGTCGTGCTGGTCGCGGTGGTCTGCGGCGTGCCCTCGCCTGCCGTGATCCGGGAAGACATCTCGCTCGGCCTGCAATATTGCCTGGAATTCGTGGCGATCGGCAGCGTCGCCGATGTCGACAAGCCGGCCGTCGCCCAGACGCTCGGCCCCGATATCGCCGGCCAATATGCCGCCGGCTTCAAGATCGTCGATGCAGCCTCCGCGCCGATCCGCGCCCTGCTCTACGCGACCTACACGCGCCACTTCCGCAACGCGTCCGCCAGCGCCGCCGAAAGCGTGCGCTTCGGCCTGAAGCTCGTGCCCTTCTCCCTGCTGATCTCGGTTCCGATCGCGATCTTCCTCTATTTCGTCGCCGACTATATTCCCTATCTCATCGGCCACGATTTCGACGGCACGCCGGAGATCATCCAGCTCCTGGCGCTCTATCCGCTGCTCATGGGCCTTTCGGGCATCGGCGCCGATATCCTGCGCGCGGTCGGCAAGCAGAAGCTGCGCATCACGCTGCTCATCATCACCGCGCTCGTCATGGTGCCGGCGATCTGGGCGGGCGCGGTGCTCGGCGGCCTGCTCGGTGCCGGCCTCGCCCGCCTCATCGTGCAGATCTCGCTCGTCGGCGCGACCTGGCTGTTCCTGGCGCGCGACAGGGCCGTCTAGGGCGCATTACACGCGATCTTAAACTTTGCCGGGCAGAACGGAACGGCTGCGCACCCGCAAAATATGACAGCGCCTTTTGCGCGGCACTGGGGCGGACTGGGGACGGAATACGACATGTCGGGAGACGCCAAGAACGGCGCGGTCATTGCTGCGGAAAGCGGGTCAGAAGCCCATGAGGCCGCCTATCCCGTGGCCTTTTCCGGTATCATGGGCCTCTTCAAGCCAGCTTCCGGCACCATGCCTGCACGCGACCTCGCGGTCCTCTTCCTCGCCCCCTGGGGCATCGACGAACTCTGCACCCGCAAGTTCTTCCGCATCATTGCGGAAACGCTTGCCGAGGACGGCATCGCCAGCCTTCGTTTCGACTATCCCGGCACCGCCAATGCGCTCGATGCGCCCGAAGCCGTCATCGACGTCGCGAGCTGGACGGATGCCGCGATCGCAGGCGCCGAGGCGCTGCGCAACCTTTCCGGCGCGGCCAACGTGGTGGTGCTCGGCTTCGGCCTCGGCGCGGCGATCGCGCTCAGGGCGAGCGAGCGTGCCGACCTGGCTGGTCTCGCCCTCCTCGCCCCGGTTGTCGCCGGACGGCGTTATCTGCGCGAACTCTCCGTCTGGTCGGCCGTCGTCGATGAAGGTGTGGGCGTGGCACCCCATATGCGCGACACCGCGCCCGGCACGATCGCGGGCCTGTCGATGCCGCAGAGCATCGTTGCGACGCTCTCGACGCTCACCGCGGACGCCTTTGCCGACAGCCGCGCCGAACACGTCTTCTTCGCCGCGCGGCCGGACAATACCTCGGACCGCCAGTTGCGCGACCGCCTGGCGGAAGGCGCGGCGACGATGCGCGATTTCGTCTTTCGCGGCTACGACAAGCTGGTTTCCAACCCGCTCGGCCAGGAAATCCCCGCCGACTTCCTCGACGCTTTCCCGGACTGGCTGAAGAGCCTTGCCGCCTATCAGGCGCCGATCAAAAATCCGCCCGCGCCCCCGTCCGGTCCGGCCGTCCTCACCGCCGGCACAATACGCGAAACCGCGCTGCGCTTCGGCCCCGGCGGCCGCCTCATCGGCACGCTTTCCGAACTCGCGACAGGCGGCGGCGATGCCACGGTCGTGCTGCTCACCACCGGTTACGACCACCAGGGCGGCTGGGCGCGCTCCGGCGTCGACCTCGCCCGCCGCCTCGCGGCAAACGGCATTACCGCGTTCCGTTTCGACAGCGCCGGCGTCGGCGACAGCCCGCCGGTGCCCGGCCGCCGCGAAGAGGTCCTCTACGACGAGACGCAGATCGACGACATGGCCGCGGTCGGAGAGTTCCTCGACGATAACGGCAGGACCGGACCGGCGCTGCTCTTCGGGCGGTGCAGCGGCGCCTATGTCGCCTTCCGCGCCGCCGCCGCGGACGCGCGCTGGGCGGGTTGCATCGTCGTCAATCCTTACGCCTTCCGCTGGCTGAAGCCGCCGAGCGCGGAGATCGTCAACAGCGCGCCGCGCGCGCTTGGCGACTATTCCCAGAAGGCGCTCAAGCTCGACACGATCCGCCGGCTCTTTTCCGGCGACATCGACATGCGCGCCGCCGCACGCAATATCGGCCAGCGCGTCGCCCAGCGTCTCTCGAAACGCCTCGCGCCGCTGCTCGGACCGCTGCTTGCGACGGAGCGTCTCGAACGGGCCGTGCATGCCGATTTCCGCGCGCTTTCGCAAAGGGCGGGCCGGACATGCCTCGTCTACAGCGTCGACGATCCGGGGCTCGACAACCTCTATGTGCACTTCGGCAACGCGGTCGAAGGGCTTGCCGCCTATCCGAACATCACGCTGCATATCCTGCCGGATACCGACCACAACGTGACACCGCGGGTGAGCCGCGAGCAGCTCTTCGACATCGTCGAGCAGGCCGCAACCTCGCTTTCGCGCACACGCTGAGCGGGCGCGGCTAAGGCATGCGAACTGTTTACCTTGTTTGGCATCAGACGCCCTCCATGCCCGGTGTGCAGGCCCCTGTTTAGGCTTTCTGAAGGAGTCCGGCCTAGAGACTTGGCCCAAAGAACGGGATTGCAACGCAGGATATGCTCAAGCTTCGCGCCATAGGCCAGGATGGACTGGACGCCGCCTCGGAACTCCTCACGAAGGGGTTTCCGTCGCGCTCGCTCGCCTTCTGGCAGCATGGGTTGAAGCGCCTTTTCGACCACGGCAGCGAGACCGGCGCGGGCTCGATCGGCAACCTGCTCATGGCGGACGAAACGCCCATCGGCATCCTCCTGACAATCGCCCGGCGCGACGGCGAGACCGGTCAGAAGATCGTCAACCTCTCGAGCTGGTATGTCGAGGAAAGCCACCGCTGGTTTGCGCCACGCATGCTGCTCGCCGCCATGGCGGATAACAGCGCCGTCTACACCGACCTCACCCCTTCCAAGGCCGCGGTGGAACTGAACAACCGTCTCGGTTTCCGCACCTTCGACTACGATCTCCTGCTGTTTCCGCTTCCCTGGCTGGCGATTGCCGGCCGCAGGCAAGGCAGGCTCATGGCGCTGGATGCGATGCCGCCGGGTGCCATCGCCGGAAGCCTGTTGCGGGACCTCCAGAACCACCAGGCGCTGGGCTGCATCGTGACGGTGATCGAGGCCGGCGGGCGTTACCATCCCGTCGTCTTCGACGTCATTCGCAAGAAGCACATTCCGATCGCGCGCGTTGTCTATGCGGAAAGCGCCGATCTCGTTGCCGATAACCTGGCGATCCTGGCGCGCCTGCTCATCCGGCACGGCGTACCCTTGCTCTGCCTGCAAATGCCGACAGGTCGGCGCGTTCCCTTTGCCTACCGCTGGCAGAGCGGGCTTCGCTACCAGGTGAAGGGCGAATGGGACGACGGGAGCATCAACGAACTCTACTCCGAACGCGTGCTCCTGAAAGTCTAGCCGCGACCGGTCTTCACGAAGAGGAAAAGCCATGCTGCACAATGCGACTGCCGCCTCCACCCCGGATATCGAGGCCGAAATCTACGGCTATCTCGATAAGCGGTTCCCGGCGCTCGCCCCGGTGGCGCCGGACACGGCGCTGCTCGACGGCGCGATCGACTCGCTCGGCTTCCTCGAACTGATCATGTTCCTGGGCGAGCGTTTCAACCTCTCCATGGAAGACGACAATTTCGATTTCCAGGAACTGGCGACGCCCGCCAGCCTCGTCAACTTCGTTTCGCGGGCCCGGATGTGAGCAAAACAGCCGTCCTTCTCCATCACCTGCTCGCACAGCATGCGGGAAGCGACAGGCCGGCGCTGGTCGACGGCGACCGGCAGCTCGACTACCGCGGCATGCATGACAGCGTCGAGCGCTTCGCCGCCGCACTCGCCAAAGCGGGCTTGGAGCGCGGCGACCGCGCCGCGATCTTCCTGCCGCGCGGCATCGAGGAATGCGTCGCGATTTTCGCCGTCAGCCGGGCGATGGGCGTCTTCGTGCCGATCAACGCGCTGCTACGCGGCCAGCAGATCAGCCATATCGTCGCCGACTGCGCCGCCCGGATCGTGATAACGAACCGCACGCTTGCGCCCATGGTCGCAGAATGCCTGCAAGGCGTCGCGGAAGCCCGCATCCTCCTCGTCGAGGACATGGCGGAGGCGGACGCCGCCGGCAGCCCGCGGGACATCAATATAGGCGAAGACCTCGCGGCGATCCTCTACACGTCCGGCTCCACCGGCCGCCCGAAGGGCGTGATGCTTTCGCACCGCAACCTTCTTGCCGGTGCCCGCATCGTGCGCACCTATCTCGGCATCACGCCGGACGAGCGTATCCTCTCCGTCCTGCCGCTCAGCTTCGACTACGGCCTGAACCAGCTCCTGACATCGGTCGAGCAGGGCGCGCTGACGGTCATCCTGAGCTTCCGTTTCGGCGACGACATCGTGCGCGCGCTGCGCGACCACCGCATCACAGCGCTTGCCGGCGTGCCGACGATCTGGGCGATCCTGACCAAGGCATCGCCGCTGCTCGCCAAGACCGAGCTGACGCAGCTGCGCTACATCACCAATTCCGGCGGCGCCGTGCCCTCGCAGACGGTGGCGAACCTGCGCCGGATGCTGCCGCACACCAACGTCTTCCTGATGTACGGCCTGACGGAGGCCTTCCGCTCCACCTACCTCCCCCCGGAGGAACTCGACCGGCGGCCGACTTCCATCGGCAAAGCCATTCCGGAATGCGAGATCTTCATCGTGAAGGAGGACGGAACGCGGGCCAAACCCGGCGAGCCCGGCATCCTCGTGCATCGCGGCCCGACCGTGTCGCTCGGCTACTGGAACCGCCCGGAAGACACCGCCCGCGTGCTCAAGCAGAACCCCTTCCGCACCAAGGACCAGGGCGGCGACATCGTCTGCTATTCCGGCGATCTCGCCGTCGAGGACGAGGACGGCTTCTTCTCGTTCATCGGCCGCAACGACGCGATGATCAAGTCCTCCGGCTACCGCATCAGCCCCTCGGAAGTCGAAGAGGTCATCATGGCCACCGGCCGGTTCCGCCAGGTCGCCGTCATCGGTCTGCCGGACGATTTCGCCGGGCAGAAGGTCCATGCCGTGGCCGTTGCGCTCGAGCCCGATACCGCGGTCGCGCCGGTGTTGCAGGCGGTCGCCGGCGCGCTGGCTGCCTATATGGTGCCGCGCGATCTCGAACTCGTCGAAAACCTGCCGATCACGCCGAACGGCAAGGTCGATTACCGACAGCTCGTCAGGGAGCGGACAGACAATGGCTGACAACGTCCAGAAGCCGGCAAACCACGGCTACGCGCTCGCGAAAAACCTCTTCGAAATCGAGGGCGACGACCTCGTTCTCGGCGGCCTGCCCGTCCGCACGATCATCGCGGAGGTCGGCTCGCCGGCCTATCTCTATGATGGGCAGTCGATGCGCCGCGCCTATCGCCGGCTTGCCGACGCGCTCAAGGGCTTCGCCTCCATCTATTATTCAGCGAAGGCAAACCCGGCCGTGGCCGTCATCCGGCTCTTCCTCGAAGAAGGCGCCGGCATCGAGATCGCCTCGCTCGGCGAATATCGCGCGGCGATTGCCGCCGGTGCAGCACCCGAGCATATCCTCTTCGCCGGCCCCGGAAAGCGCCGCGCGGAGCTGGAAGCGGTGATCGAAGGCGGTATCGGCGAGATTCATATCGAGGGCGTCGACGAAATCGAGCGGCTGCGCTCGATCGGCAAGCCGGTGCAGGCCTCCATTCGCATCAATCCCGTCCCCACCGTCCAGGCCGGCGCCATGCGCATGGGCGGCAAGGCGACGGCTTTCGGCTTTGACGAAGAAGATCTCGACGCGGCGATCGCCGCCGTCGCTTCCGCCGACAATATCGAGCTTGTCGGCATCCACGTCTATGGCGGCACGCAGATCCTCGATGCGGAAGCCCTGCTCGGCCAGTGGCGCCACGCGATTGCGCTCGCCACCCGGGTGGCGCGCACGACCGGCAAGCCGCTGAAGACGATCGATCTCGGCGGCGGCCTCGGCATTCCCTATTATGCCGGCGACAAGCCGCTCGACCTCGACGCCGTGGCCGCTGCCGTGCCGGAACTGACGGCGCTCCTCAAGTCGGAGCCGCTGATCGCGGGGGCACGCGCCATCGTCGAGCCGGGCCGTTTCCTGGTCGGCGAGGCCGGCCTCTATGTCAGCGAGATCAATGCGGTCAAGCAGTCCCGCGGCGTGCGTTTCCTCGTCATGGAGGGCGGCATGAACCACCATCTGGCCGCCTCCGGCAATCTCGGCCAGGTCATCAAGCGCAACTATCCGGTGGTCGCGCCAGCCCGCATGACGGCGCCGTCCGACGCGCCGGCAACGCTCGTCGGCCCGCTCTGCACGCCGCTCGACACGCTTGCCCGCGATGCGGGACTGCCCGACCTCAAGGCCGGCGACCTCGTGGCCGTGCTGCAATCGGGTGCCTACGGGCTGACGGCGAGCCCGATCAATTTCCTCTCCCATCCGCATCCGGCAGAAGCCCTTGTGGAAAATGGGCGCATCGAAGCAATCGGCCGGTAACACCCGCGAGGAGGGCGTCACGCGGAACCGTCAGGAGAAGCAACGTGATAGTGAAGAATTATCGGCGGTTCAAAAGGATGCTCACGGAAGATTTCCGGGTGTATCTGGGGGCTCGTGACAAGAAGCCCCTGCCGCGGCAGGTCTTTGAGATCTATCGCCTGCACAAGCTCTACGGCTACCTCCCGTACCAGTACCTGAAGCACAGCCTCTATCTGAAGAAATATGGCAAGGAGATTTACCGCTATCTTCCGACGGAACTTTTGCATGTCACGCGCGACCGCGTGAATTCGACGGCCGATCTCGCGCTTGTCGATGACAAACTACTGTTCGAGGAGCGGATCCGCGCGGCGGGCCTCAAAACCACCAACACCCTGTTCCAGCTGCAACGCCAAGCCATCAGCGACATGGCTGGCAAGCGGGTCGCCTACGCAGATTTCGTCGCAACGATCGAAGCGCTGGAGCTACCTGACGGCATCATCATCAAGCCGCTCTCGGGCGGCTCCGGCAGCGCCGTCTTCAAGCTCCGCGCGACGGATGGCGTGCTCTACTACAAGGGACAGGCGCTCGATGAGGCGGACTTCGACACGTTGATATTCACCACGAACAACGGCTTCTACTGGACGGATTTTATCGTTCAAGAGACCATCTCACAGCATCCGGACGTCGCGCGGTTCAACCCGACCTCTGTCAATACGGTCCGCATCGACACCTTCATCGATGAAGCAGGCGCAGTGCATTTCAACGCCGCCGCCCTAAAAGTTGGCTCCCCCGGTAGCATCACAGACAATTCCAGCACGGGCGGTTACATGATCGCCATCGACCTGGAGACCGGCTACTTCTTGACTGGCGCCAAGACCGAGGCGCGTTTCGGCGGCAAATACCATGATCTCCGCACGGTGTTTGGCATCGAGCCATCGACCTTCACAATGCCGTTCTGGCAGGCGCTACGCGAGACAGCAAGCCGCGCCGCCGAGACGGTCGCGCCCTTCCGCTCCCTCGGCTGGGACATCGCCATAACGCCAGCAGGTCCCCTCGTCGTTGAAGCCAATTCCGACTACGGCATCGATGTCCTGCAGGAACTTGCTGGGGGATATGTCGACAAGGCGCTCGGCCGGTCCTATCTCGACCGGCATCCGGCCAGGAAGGAACGCATTCTCGAAGCCTTGCAGTAATTCGCTTACGCACGGAAAATCTATAGCACGGGATTCAGATATTCTTTAAATGCTTGCGGGAGAATTTGGGGACGTTTGAACAGCATGCCGGGGGGCGAGACATGGTATTGAAATTGATATTGGCCACGATGGTCGGTTCGGCCGTGCGTTCGCGTTTTGCCGAACCGGCAGTCCCGAAGGCTATCGTCGCGACCGCGACCGACGATCTCGAAATGGAGCCCTGCCCGATCGAGCCCTCGTGGATCATCGCGGGCAAGCCGGAAGCGCGCCGCTCCCTGCATTCGCGCTCGGCCGACGACCAGGCGACGACGGCGATATGGGATTGCACGGCCGGCACGTTCCATTGGCATTTCGGCTGGGACGAAACGGTCGTCATCCTGGAAGGCGAGGTTCGGGTCACGGGCGAGGACGGCGCGGAGCGCCTCTTGAAGGTGGGCGACATCGCCTATTTCCCGGCGGGTTCGTCGGCGATCTGGCATATCGACGAGTATGTGCGCAAGATCGCCTTCGGCCGCCGCGAGTTCCCCGGCGCCGTCAACATGGCGTTGAAGCTGCGCGATAAATTCAGGCGATAGGGCGTTCACCGAACGCCCCCATCAGAGGTTTGCATGGTCAATATTACGGTCGCCGGCATCGGTTATGTCGGCCTTTCCAACGCCGTGCTTCTCGCGCAGCATAACGACGTCATCGCCTACGATATCAGCGAACAGCGGGTCGCCCGGGTGAATGCGCGCCAATCGCCGATCGTCGATACGGAAATCGAGCACTATCTCGGCAGCAAGCCGTTGCGGCTGAAGGCGACGGTGGACAAGGCCGAGGCTTTCACCGACGCCGAATTCGTCGTGGTGGCGACCCCCACCAACTATGATCCGGAAAGCAACTATTTCGACACGCGCAGCATCGAAGCCGTGATCGACGACGTGCGGCGCGTCAACCGGAATGCCACCATCATCATCAAGTCGACCGTGCCGGTCGGTTATACCCAGTCGCTGCGCGACGCGCGCGGCGACGACCGCATCGTCTTCTCCCCGGAATTCCTGCGCGAAGGCAAGGCGCTTTACGACAACCTGCATCCCTCGCGCATCATCATCGGGGCGGATACGCCGGAGGCCCATCGCTTCGCGGACCTGCTTCGGCAAGGGGCGGTGAAGACCGATATTGCGGTGCTCGCCACCGGCTCGGGCGAGGCGGAGGCCATCAAGCTCTTCGCCAATACCTATCTCGCCATGCGCGTCGCCTATTTCAACGAACTCGATTCCTACGCCATCACCCATGGCATCGATACGCGCCAGATCATCGAGGGCGTCGGGCTCGATCCGCGCATCGGCAAACATTACAACAATCCCTCCTTCGGCTATGGCGGCTATTGCCTGCCGAAGGATACCAAGCAGCTTCTCGCCAATTTCAGCGAAGTGCCGCAAAACCTCATTCGGGCGATCGTCGATGCCAACACGACGCGCAAGGATTTCCTGGCCAGCGATATCGCCGCGCGCAATCCGGATGTGGTGGGGGTCTACCGCCTCGCCATGAAGAAGGATTCGGACAATTTCCGGGAATCCTCCATCCAGGGCATCATGAAGCGCATAAAGGCGAAGGGCATTCCGGTCATCATCTATGAGCCGGATTACGAAGGAGAGACGTTCTTCCGCTCGGAAATCGTGCGCGATCTCGCGGAGTTCAAGCGCCGCGCCGATCTCATCATCGCCAATCGCGTCTCGGATGATCTCGACGACGTGCGCGGCAAGATCTACACGCGCGATATTTTCGGGGCTGACTGACCGGCAGCGTCTCCGCCGGCCAAGGTGTGCCGAAGGGCTTTATCGCTTGGTTGCGATGAAGATCGTCTCACCGGGCAACAGGCCATACTGGCCGACATAGGGCTCCTCGGCGACGAATTCCTCGAGGTCGAAGCCGGCCGCGATCACGCGGTCCCGGAAGTCGCGGCCGTAGTAGCGCACGTGATCCGACTGCCCGAAGTGGAGGAGCCGTTCCGCAGGCTCGGTGATCTCCGGGTTTTCATAGGTGGTCGGCCAGCCCTCGACGAGCGGGACCGTCAGCAGCGCCACGCCGCCCGTCACCAGGACCCGATGGAGTTCGGCGAGCGCCTTGACGTCGTCGACATGCTCCATGACATGGTTGCAGATCACGAGCTCGATGCTGTCAGCGGGCAGGTCGATGGCTTCGATATTCATTTCCCGGTCGCCGCGATTCGGGTCGAGGTCGGCACCGATATAGGACGCAGCCACCGCCTCGATACCCTTTCGGAGCGTCGGCTCGGGCGCGAAATGCAGGATCGCCTTGCCCTTCGTCAGATGAGGCCGATCGTTCAGGAGAAGCGTGAACTGACGGTGGCGCTCAAGCGAGCCGCAGGTCGGGCACATCGCATTGAGGCGCGGTGGATAACCCGCCAGGCGGAATTTCTGGCTGTTTCCGCAGCAGGCGCAGGTAAAAACGCGGGAATCACTTTGCAGAAGCAATTCCTTGACGGCCTTTGCATCCTGCAACCAGGGAAACGCAGCCCTTATCTTACGGCTGAAATAGGACACAACGATACACCTTTTAAATGCAAGTTAGAACATGTCCTTGGACATCTACACTATTCTCCGAATAATGAAAACTCTCCAAAGATTACACTTCCGTAATCCGAAAATAGAACCAATATGTATCTTTTCCGGATTCACCCTGTACCAGATCAGAAAAGAAAAGCATAGAATTTTCCGCTTTCTAATCGTTCGTTAATCTTTATCGGAAGCGCGGGAGCGATGCCATAGTTAACACCATCCGTTACAATCTATGGTTAAAATTCGTGGATGTCGCGTAATGGGCGGCAGAGAGCCGGACAGCTGGCGAGCCCGGTTGATGTGTGCGGCCCTAACCCAGGGCCACGCGGATTTCCCCGTCGACCACCTCGACGGGATAGATCTTCAGGTTTTCGCAGGCGGGGAGCCTGAGCGCCTCGCCGGTGCGGTAGTCGAAGGCGCCGGAATGCTTGGGACATTCCACCTGGAAATCCATCACCAGCCCGTCCGCCAGATGGATCGCCTCGTGGGTGCAGAGACCGGCGGTGCAGTAGACGCTGTCGTCCGGCCCGCGGTAGAGCGCGTAGGTGCGGCCGCCATGGTCGAAGCGAATGGCACCTTCCTGTTCGATATCGTCGAGCTTGCAGGCGGAAACCCAGGTCATTCGGCTGCTCCCTGAACGTCCGCGCGGGCCTTGCGGGCGGCGAGCTTTTCCTTGCGCCGGCGGTAGCGTTCCTGCATGCGCGCCTCACCGTCCGGAGAGCCGTCGTGCCAGGTGCCGAACCACTTATCGAGCGGGATCAGGGCGTCGCCGTAGTTCACCTCGAAATATTTGTGGTGCAGGTAATGCGCATAGGCGTGGCTATCGACCAGCTTGTGCTCGCCGACCTCCACCTTGTCGAAGCCGACATGGCCGGGGATCGCGCCGAAGCCGGCATAGTGCAGCTGGTAGAGCATGAGGATCGGGTTGGACGGCAGGATCAGATGGTAGAAGGCCGTGCCGAGATAGAGAAAATGCTCGACAGGATGCATCGACAACGAGGACCAGGGCGACGGGTTGACCGAATTGTGGTGGACCGAATGCACCCATTTGTAGAGGAACGGCGTGTGGATGAGCCGGTGGATGCAGAAGAAATGGAACTCGTGGATGATCGGTACCACGAGGGCGACGAGGGCAAGCGTCCACGGATTTTCGGTGAAGCTCAGCCAGGGCGCATAACCATTGGCATAGGTCCAGAGCATGGCGACCTCGATGGCGGTCCAGATGGTGACGCCGGACAGGAAGGTGCGCAGGATATTGTCGAGGTTCTGGCTTTCGAACCAGAAGGCCTTGTTCTTCTGGCCCGCGGGGAATTTGCCGTTGTACTTGAAGCGGTTCTCCTGCCGCTTCAGCACATAGAGGTGAACCTCGAAGGCGCCGTAGAAGAGTGCCACGCAGATTGCGTTGACGGCGTAGAGCCAGGCGATCCAGCCGGCGCCCAGCGTCGCCATCGTCTCCACCGGCGGGATGACCCAGGCCCGGTAGGCGACGGCGGAGGCCGCGAAGATCGCATTCCACGGGAAGAAATAGTGCGGCAGCCATTTCAGCACCGCCAGCAGCCGCGGCGGAGAGGCAAAGAGCGGCGCGGTCTCGACCGGCTCATGCGGCGCCCAGTCGCCCCGCTTGTTGCGCATGCCGTATTTTAAATCGTCCATAACGCCCTCCTCCGGCAGACCTTTCCGATGGAAGAAGCGTGGCATCTCCTCCCGACCGCAAAATAACAGGAGGCAGGTCAAACGCCGAAGACTTCGTTGATCAAAATAGATCAAAGGCTCTCGGCGGTGATGGTGATGAAGCGGATGGGGTTGCGGTCCGGCTCGACCCCGGTGAGGCCGATGCGACGCAGGATGAGGTCGAGCGCGCGCTGGGCCTGCGCCTCCGGCGCCTGGTCGAGCACCACATCCATGATGCCGTCGCGCAGGGCCGACCGGGTGTAGTCGGTCAGCTCATGGCCGACGAACAGGATGTCCCGGCCGCGGCCGTGGCGCCGCAGCACGTCGATCAAGGCCGCGTTGGCGCCACCGGCATTGTAGAGGCCGACGAGGTTGGGAAACATGCCGAGCGCGATCGACAAAGTCTCCGCGCTAAAATGTTCCTCGTCGCGGGTGAAGCCGAGCCAGTCGAAACTGATCGCGCCGGGATGGTCGCGGAAATAATCGGAAAAGCCGCGGATGCGGTCGTCGTGGACCTGGTAGATCGGATGGCACAGCGCGACGACCGGGCCTTCCGCCCGCGCCATGCGACAGATGAAATGCGCCGCCGTGCGCCCGGCCGCATAATTGTCGATGCCGACGAAGTCGACCTTGTCTTCGGAGGCGCGGGTCACGACATGGACGACCGGCACGCTCTGCCGGACCACCGTTTCCACCGCCGCCCGGATCAACGGGCTGTTTGGAACCGCAAGGATGAGGCCCGCGCGCGGCACGTCCGTGGACAGGATGTGCCGGGCGATCTCCTGCGGGTTCATCTCCTCCGCAAATCGCCGATGCACCACCACGAGCGGATCGAGCGTCGCCGCGATCCGCTCGAACGCCTTGGAAAGGCGGCGATAGAAGCTCGTCTCGGGACGCACCATCAGCACGTCGATGCGCAGGAGGCCGCGGTGCGCATCGGGAAGCGTGCGCGGATAGTTGAGGCTGCGCGCGGCGGCGACCACCTTCTCGACCAGTTCCGGCCGCACGCCCCCTCGCCCGTTGAGCACCCGCTCCACCGTCGCGGTCCCCACCCCGGCCTGGCGGGCGATATCCCGGTAGCGCGGTTTGCTCACGCTAAAACCTCCCGCTAGCTGCCGGCATGAACCGGCGCCCGCAGCGCGCGCCACCTCAAGGTCGCGGACGACGCGCACCAGATTTGCATCGTCGCGTCATGGCTGCAACATTCGGAGAGGTTCATGGAAAATCCTGACGGTCATGACGAGCAAGCGTCACACAAACCAGCAGCGCCGCTTTTGTCAACCGGCCCGCTGCCGTCAGAATTTTCCGGACAGGACGTAGTGCGTGCGCATCGTGCGGGCGTCGCGCTTCGCTATGGAGAGCCGGCCGCCGCGTTCGGCGAGCGCATTCAATTCCCGCAGCACCAGCGCATGGGCGAGGCCGAGATGGCGGGCGAAGGTGCGGCTGTCATGCGCGATGCCGAGCGAGGCGGCGGCGAGAAGTCCCGCCTGGATCGCGCTCAGTTGCGGGTCCTCCGCTTGCAGCCGGGCGACGAGCGCCAGGAAGCGCTCGACATCCGACACCGTGCCGGTCACGCCGCCTCGCGTTTGCGGAAGGTCACCATGATCGACTTGGAGGTCGGCGTGTCGCTTTCCTCACCGGCGCTGCCGAGCGGCACCAGCACGTTGAGCTCCGGATAATAGCCGGCGATGCTGCCGCGCGGAATATCGTAGGGCACGAAGCGGAAATCGGGCGCGATGCGCGCGATCCCGTCGTCATAGGCGCCGACGACGTCGATGCGGTCGCCCGCCTGCGCGCCCATGGCCTTCAGGTCTTCCGGGTGGATGAAGATGACCTGGCGTTCACCATAGACGCCGCGATAACGATCATCGAGGCCGTAGACCGTCGTGTTGTACTGGTCGTGCGAGCGAAAGGTCTGCAACGCAAAGCGCCCGCCGCCCTTGCGCGCCTTCTGGTGCACGGTCTCTTCCGGCAGCGGACCGGAGAAGAAGGTCGCCTTTGCCGCCGGCGTATCCCATTCGCGGTGGGCGGCCGTGTTGCGCAGGTGGAAGCCGCGCGGCTTGCGCAGGCGCTTGTTGAAATCCTCGAAGCCCGGAATGGTCGCCTCGATATCGTCGCGAATGCGGTCGTAGTCCTCGGCGCGGGCCGTCCAGTCGATCGTGCTCTCGCCCACCGTCGCGCGCGCAATGCCCGCGATGATGGCGACTTCGGACTTCAGATGCGGTGAGGCGGGGCGGTTGATGCCGGCCGAGCCATGCACCATGCTCATCGAATCCTCGACGCTGATGAGCTGCGAGTTGCCCGCCGCATTGAGGTCCATCTCGGTGCGGCCGAGGCAGGGCAGGATGAAGGAGACCTCGCCCGGCATCAGATGCGAATGGTTCGGCTTGGTCGCGACATGCACCGTCAGCTTGAGGCTTCCAAGCGCCTTTTCGACGAGCGCGCTATCCGGCGTCGCGCGGGCGAAATTGCCGCCGAGGCCGATGAAGGCCTCGGCCGAGCCGTCCAGCATGGCACCGATCGCGGAGAGCACGTTGTGCCCGTTTTTGCGCGGCATGGCGAAGCCGAAATGTTTTTCCAGCGCGTCGAGGAAGGCTTGCGAGGGCTTCTCGTTGATGCCCACGGTGCGGTCGCCCTGCACGTTGGAATGGCCGCGCACCGGGCAGAGGCCGGCGCCCGGCCTTCCGATATTGCCGCGCAGGAGCATGAAATTGGTGATCTCGCGGATCGTCGCGACGGAATGCAGGTGCTGCGTGACGCCCATCGCCCAGGTGCAGATGACGCGCTCGGCCTTGATATAGACCTCGGCCGCCCGCTCGATCTCGGCGCGCGTCAGGCCGGACTGGTCCTCGATCTCGGCCCAGCCCGTCGCCTCGACGGCGGCGCGATAGTCGGCGAGACCGGTGCAATGTTCGGCGAGGAAGGCGTGGTCGAGCACGCTCGGAAGGCCTGTGGCCACCGCCGCGTCTTCCGCCGCAAATACCGCCTTCGCCATGCCGCGCACGGCCGCCATGTCGCCGCCGAGCTGCGGCTGGAAATAGTGGCTGGCAATGTCCGTCGCGCCGCCGCGCAGCATCTCGATCTTGTCCTGCGGATCGGAGAAACGCTCCAGGCCGCGCTCGCGGACGGGATTGAAGACGACGATGCGGGCGCCGCGCATGGCCGCGCGACGCAGGTCGCCCAGCATGCGCGGATGGTTGGTGCCGGGGTTTTGGCCGATCACGAAGACCGCATCCGCCGCCTCGAAATCCTCCAGCAACACCGTGCCCTTGCCGACGCCGATCGCCTGGCGCAGCCCGACGCCGCTCGCCTCGTGGCACATGTTCGAGCAGTCCGGGAAATTGTTGGTGCCGTAGGCGCGCACGAAGAGCTGGTAGAGATAGGCCGCCTCGTTGCTGGCGCGGCCGGATGTGTAGAATTCCGCGCGGTCGGGATTGTCGAGGCCCTTCAGGATGCCACCGATTTCGGCAAAGGCATCTTCCCAGGCAATCGGCAGATAGCGATCGCTCGCTGCGTCATAGCGCATCGGATGCGTCAGGCGGCCGTTGAGCTCCAGTTCGTAATCCGTCAGCCGGCGCAGCTCCGAGACGGTATGGGTGGCGAAGAAGGCGGGCGTAACGCGCTTTTCCGTCGCCTCCCAGGCGACGGCCTTAACGCCGTTTTCGCAGAATTCGAAGGACGAGCCGTGTTCGGGATCGCCCCAGGCGCAGCCCGGGCAATCAAAACCGTCCGGCTGGTTGGCCTTCAGCAGGGTGCGCGCGCCGGAGATCGGCATGCCGCTCTCAAGCAGCCTTTTGCCGCAACTCTTCAACGCTCCCCAGCCGCCGGCTGCGGAGGATTTCTTGCCGATAAAAGTCGTTGTCATAGTCATGTTTTATCGGCCCCGTACCCGGGATCAAGACGACTGTCGCGATGGCTTGATAGCCAATTCCTATCAAAACAGCAGGCGTGCATTTTCCTTGACCTCCTTCATGACGAAGAAGGTGCGCGTCTGGCGCACGCCGGGCAGCGCGATCAGCTTCTGGCCGTGCAGCTTGTTGAAATCCGCCATGTCGCGCACGCGGATTTTCAGGAGATAATCGAAGTCGCCGGCAACCAGATTGCAGTCGAGCACTTCCTTCATCGCCATCACGGCGCCCTCGAAGGCGGCAAAACTCTCCGGCGTCGAGCGATCGAGCACCACGCCGACCATGACGAGCGCACCGAGGCCGACGGCGGCCGGCGCGACTTCGGCTCGAACACCGGTGATGTAACCCTCCTCGAACAGCCTCTGCGTGCGCCTGTGGCAGGTGGCGGGGCTCGCGTTCACGCGCTCGGCCAGATCGGCATTGGAAAGCCGGCCCTCGGATTGCAGGGCGCGCAGGATCTTCAGGTCGATCCTGTCAAATCCATCTGTGGAAGAATCTTTCATTTTTTGTCACAAAATCCGAAGAATTCAATCGCTAATCCGAGAATCTACCGGTTCCAAGAAAAAATTGCCACAAAAATAGAGAGCACCTTTCAAGCTGTTTCTGCCATCTTTCCTCTCGCAAAATCGGTCGAAGGAGACAATCGATGTCACTGCTCGAAAAATTCGAACGCTACCCGCTCACCTTCGGCCCGACGCCGATCGAGCATCTGCCGCGGCTGTCGGCGGCAATCGGCGGCAAGGTCGAGATCTATGCCAAGCGGGACGACTGCAATTCAGGCCTCGCCATGGGCGGCAACAAGCTGAGGAAGCTCGAATATATCGTGCCCGACGCCATCGCCTCGGGGGCCGATACGCTGGTCTCGATCGGCGGCGTGCAATCGAACCACACGCGCGTGGTGGCCGCCACCGCCGCGAAGATCGGCATGAAATGCGTGGTGATCCAGGAAAAATGGGTGCCGCATTACGATGCGGTCTACGACCGCGTCGGCAATATCCTGATGACGCGGCTGATGGGGGCGGATAGCCGGCTGGTCGACGACGGTTTCGACATCGGCATCCGCAAGAGCTGGGAGGACGCGATCCAGTCGGTGAAGGATGCCGGTGGCAAGCCCTACCCGATCCCCGCTGGCGCCTCCGTGCACAAATATGGCGCGCTCGGCTATGTCGGTTTCGCCGAAGAAGTCGCGGCGCAAGAGAAGGAACTCGGCTTCACCTTCGACTACATCGTCGTCTGCGTCGTCACCGGCTCGACCCAGGGCGGCATGATCGTCGGCTTCGCCGCGCAGGATCGCGCTGAGCGGGTGATCGGCATCGATGCCTCCGGCACGCTCGACCAGACCCGCGCGCAGGTGCGCGGCATCGTCGATGCCACGGCTGAACTGGTCGGCCTCGGCCGGGCGATCCGCGAGGACGAGATCGTCATCAATCCCGACTATGCCTACCCCGCCTATGGCGTGCCCTCGGAAGAAACCAATGCCGCGATCCGGCTTGCCGCCCGCACCGAGGCGATGATCACCGACCCGGTCTACGAGGGCAAATCCATGCAGGGCATGATCGACCTCGCGCAGAAAGGCTTCTTCCCCGAGGGCTCCCGCGTGCTCTACGCCCATCTCGGCGGCGCCCCGGCGCTGAACGGCTACAGCTACTACTACAAGGACGGCTGATCGCCGGCCGATCTACAAACCCCATTGAAGACGAACGCTTGACACTGCCGCCAACGATCCCATCAACCCAAGGAAAGGACTTTTTGAAATGCGCAAGACATCCATCTTGCTTGCCGCTCTGGCAAGCATTGCGCTCGGCCCTGTGGGGCAGGCGTTCGCGGAACCCGTCAGGAACGTCGTGATCGTGCATGGCGCGCTGGCCGATGGCTCGGGCTGGCGCAAGGTTTTCGACCAGCTGACGGCCAAGGGCTTCAAGGTCACCGTCGTGCAACCGCCGATGACCTCGCTGGAAGACGACGTCGCCGCGACGAAGCGTATCCTCGACCAGCAGGACGGCCCGTCTGTCCTCGTCGGCCACAGCTATGGCGGCATGATCGTCACCGAGGCGGGCACCGCCGACAATGTCGCGGGCCTCGTCTATGTCGCGGCGTTCCAGCCGGATGCGGGCGAAACCCTGCTCGACCTCGCCGCAAAAACACCGGCCGCGACCAAGGGCATCATGGCGACGAAGGACGACTATCTCTACCTCGACCCGGCCGCCTTCGCCGCCGATTTCGCGGCTGACATCCCTGCGGACGAGGCCCGCTTCATGGCCCATTCCCAGGTCTACCCCGCCAAGGCGGCATTCGAGACCAAGATCACCACCCCGGCCTGGAAGAGCCGCAAGAGCTGGGCGCTGATCGCCACCGATGACCGCGCCATCAACCCCGACCTGATGCGCGACATGGCAAAACGTGCCGGCAGCGTGCCGGTCGAGGTGAAGGCGAGCCATGCCGTCTTCATGTCCCAGCCGGCAGCGGTCGCCGACCTGATCGAGAAGGCTGCGACTACGCTTTCGGATTGATGCACCCAGACATTCGGTGCCATGCCATTGGCGACACGGGATTTTCCGCCGGAGGGCAATTGCCTTTCGGCGGAATGCGCTTTGTAATGAAGCCGACGGTAATAAAGCCGTTCGGGATAGAAGCGTATGGATCCAACACATTTGTTCGAACTGATCATCGGGATGTTCCTGGCGATCATCGTGCTGCACTATGCGGCCCACCGGCTCGGGCTGCCGCCCTCCGTGGCGCTGCTTGCCGGCGGCGCGCTGCTGGCCTTCGTGCCGGGGCTGCCGACCATCGAGGTCGATCCCGAGCTGGTCCTCATCATCTTCCTGCCGCCGCTGCTGATGGACGGCGCCTGGTTCATCGCGCTCGGCCGCCTGCGCCGTCACATGATCGGCATCGCCTCGCTTGCCGTCGGCACCGTGGTCTTCACCTGCGTCGTGGTGGCCGTGGTCACCCATTTGCTGTTTCCGTCACTGCCTTGGGCGGCCTGCGCCGCACTCGGCGCGATCGTCTCGCCGCCCGACGCTGTTTCCGCGCGTGCCGTGCTGCAACAGGTAAAACTGCCCCGGCGCCTGCAAATCCTGCTCGAAGGCGAAAGCCTGTTCAACGATGCGAGCGGCCTGGTGCTCTTCCGTTTCGCCATCGCCGCCGGCGTCACCGGCGCCTTCAGCGCGGCCGATGCGGTCGGAAGCTTTTTCGTGCTGGCGATCGGCGGCGCGCTCATCGGCGCCGCCATCGGCACGGTCTGGGTGCTGCTCGTGCGGCGCCTCGGCGACGACTACCTGATCATCGCCGCCACGGCGCTGCTCTCGTGGACATCCTACCTGCTCGGCGAATTCTTCCACGTCTCGGGCGTCATCGCGACGGTCACCACCGGCCTCATTGCGGGCTGGCACCAGCACACGGTTTTTTCCGCCGCGACCCGCATGCGCGGCACGTCCTTCTGGACCGTGCTCGTCTTCCTGATGGAGGCCTCGGTCTTCATCCTGATCGGCCTGTCGCTGCGCGGCGTCGTGGAACGCGGCGGCGGCTTCGGCGTGGTGGCCTCCACCATGGCATGGCCGATCCTTGTTCTGCTGGTGGCGCTCACGCTCGCGCGTTTCGCCTGGGTGTTCGGCTCCGACCTGGTGATCAGGCTTTTCAACACGCTTGGGGTCCGCCGCTACAAACCGCTCGGCGCCGCCGCCTCGATGGTTCTGAGTTGGGCGGGCGTTCGCGGCGTGGTCACGCTGGCGCTCGCACTCAGCGTGCCGGCCGGGTTTCCCGGGCGCGACTTCATCCTGGTGGCGTCCTTTGCCGTCATCCTGGGAACCGTGCTGATCCAGGGCACGACGCTCGGACGGCTGATCGCCTGGGCGAAGCTCCGCGAACCGGCATCGGAAAAGCCGCCGCTCACCATGAGCCAGGCCGAGGTCGCCATGGCGCAGGCGCAATTCGTCACCGTCGAGAGCCAGGCCTACGATGGCGAGGGCAAGCTCGTTCATCCGCAGCTGCTCGAGCAATATCAGCGCAGGGCGACCGCGATCGTCGACTATGCCGCGCGCACGGAACACTACACGCCGATGCTCCACGCGCATTTCGACCTGGTTCTCGAAGCGGTCGCGACCGGGCGCCGCGAACTCATCCGGCTTCACCGGGCCGGCGAGATCGACGACGAGACGCTGCATGAGCTGGAACGGGACCTCGACCTCGAGGAACTGAGCGCCATTTCCGCCAAGGCGTGATGCTCGCCACCCTTACCCTCCGCGACCGGCCTTCAGATGGCCGGTCGGCAGCGCGGTCGTATATTTGATCTGGCCGAGCGCAAAACTGGAGCGGATATTGGCGACGCCGGGAATGCGGGTGAGGAAATCGACCACCAGCGCCTGGAATTTCATCAGGTCCTCCACCACCACTCGCAGCATATAGTCCGATTCCCCGGTCATCAGATAACACTCGACGATCTCCGGCTTGGTGCGGATGGCGGCGTTGAACACGTCGAGCGATTCCCGGTCCTGTTGCTTCAGCGACACCTGCACGAAGACATTGACCGCGAGCCCCAGCGCCTGCGCGTCCACCAGCGCCACCGAGCCCTTGATAAGGCCGCTTTCCTTGAGGTCGTTGACGCGCCGCCAGCAGGGCGACGCCGAAAGCCCCGTCGCCTCCGCCAGCTCCGAAATGCTCATTTCGGCATTCTGCTGGAGCAGGTCGAGGATACGGATGGAGGCAGCGTCGAGCGTCGGCTTGGAAGCAGGCATGATTGACCGGAAATCGAGAAACTATCGGTACAACGTTTCGCAATTTCTCACAGTAGGGTCAACTGAGATCACTTTCTCCCCCATTTCAGGTGTAGCATTCCGTTTCATCATGACGATTTTGGGAGAGAGATGACGATGATTGCGCCGGCCCTGACGCCAGCTCGGCTGGCCTGCCTGAAGGATCTGGAACGACAGGTCCTGTGGCATGCCTGCTGGATGATCCACAATGCCAACCACCTGCGCGAAAAGGGCGAGGTGAAGGTCGGCGGGCACCAGGCTTCCTCGGCCTCACTCGCCGCGATCATGACGGCGCTCTACTTCCATGTGCTTCGGCCGGAAGACCGCGTGGCGGTCAAGCCGCATGCCTCGCCCGTCTTCCATGCCATCCAGTATCTGATGGGCAACCAGACCCGGGAAAAGCTCGAGAATTTCCGGGGTTTCGGCGGCGCGCAATCCTATCCGAGTCGCACCAAGGATATCGACGACGTGGATTTCTCCACGGGCTCCGTCGGCCTCGGCGTGGCGATCACCGCCTTCGCCTCGATCGTGCAGGACTATATCGCCGCTAAACAATGGTCGGAGCGCCCGGCGGGCCGCATGATCGCGCTGGTCGGCGATGCCGAACTCGACGAGGGCAATATCTACGAATGCCTGCAGGAAGGCTGGAAACACGACCTGCGCAACACCTGGTGGGTGATCGACTACAACCGCCAGAGCCTCGACGGCGTGGTTCGCGAAGGGCTTTGGCAGCGCATCGAGGGCATCTTCACCGCCTTCGGCTGGGACGTGAAGGTGCTGAAATACGGTGCCCTTCAGGAGGCGGCGTTCAAGGAACCGGGTGGCGCGGCGTTGCGCGGCTGGATCGATCAATGTCCGAACCAGCTCTATTCGGCGCTGACCTTCCAGGGTGGTGCCGCCTGGCGCAAGCGGCTGACGGACGAGATCGGCACGCAGCCGGGTATCGCCGACCTGCTGGGTGCACGCAGCGACGAACAGCTTTCCGACCTCATGAACAATCTCGGCGGCCATTGCCTGGAAACGCTGATCCGCACCTTCGAAAGCATCGATCACGACCGCCCGACGGTCTTCCTCGCCTATACGATCAAGGGCTGGGGCACGCCGCTCGCCGGCCACAAGGACAACCATGCCGGCCTGATGACGAAGGCGCAGATGGAAATGTTCCAGAATCGCATCGGCGTGAAGGCTGGGGCGGAATGGCAGCCGTTCGGCGCGATCCCCTCGCCCGAGCCGGTGCGCGACCTCCTGAAGACCGTGCCCTTCTTCGCGGAAGGTACACGGCGCTTCTCGTCGCCGGCACTGCCCTCCGCCGGCCCCGTCTTCCTCGACGACCGGGAACTGTCGACGCAGGCCGGCTTCGGCAAGATCCTCGACGCGCTCGCCCAGCGCAATGATGCCCTGTCGGCGCGCATCGTCACCACGGCGCCGGATGTCACCGTCTCGACCAATCTCGGCCCGTGGGTCAACCGCCGCGGCCTTTTCGCCCGCGAGAAGCTGGCGGATACGTTTCGCGACGAGCGCGTACCCTCGGCGCAGAAATGGGAATTCGGCCCCGCCGGCCAGCATATCGAACTCGGCATCGCCGAAATGAACCTGTTCCTGCTGCTGGGGGCCGCCGGCCTGTCGCATTCTTTGTTCGGTGAACGCCTGCTGCCGATCGGCACGGTCTACGATCCCTTCGTGGCGCGCGGCCTCGATGCGCTGAACTACGCCTGCTACCAGGATGCGCGCTTCATGATCATCGGCACGCCGTCGGGCGTGACGCTTGCGCCGGAGGGCGGTGCGCACCAGTCGATCGGCTCGCAGCTGATCGGCATCAGCCAGGATGGGCTGGCGAGTTTCGAACCCGCCTATCTCGACGAATTGTCGATCATCATGGACTGGTCCTTCGATTATATGCAGCGCGACGGTGATGGCGGGCACGACACGCGCACGTGGCTGCGCGACGAGACCGGCGGCTCGGTCTACCTGCGCCTGACGACGAGACCGCTGGAGCAGGTCGCGCTCCGGCGCGAGGACCCGGCCTTCCGCCAGGGCGTGATCGATGGAGCCTATTGGCTGCGAGCGCCCTCGCCCCGCACCCGCATCGTGCTTGCCTATCAGGGCTGCATCGCGCCGGAAGTGCTGATGGCCGCCGGGCGGCTTGCCGAGGCGCATGGCGACATCGCCGTGCTGGCGGTCACCTCCGCCGATCGGCTGAATGCCGGCTGGACCGCCGCGCAGCGCGCCCGGCGCCACGGCGATTTTGGCGCCCGCAGCCATATCGAGACGCTGCTTTCCGCCGTCCCTCGCCCCGCAAGCCTCATCACCGCCACGGACGGCCATCCGGCGACGCTCGGCTGGCTGGGCTCGGTGGAGGGCCACCGCACGATCTCGCTCGGCGTCGAACATTTCGGCCAGACCGGCACGATCGCCGATCTCTATGCCCATTTCGGCATCGATACGCAGGCCATCATCGAGGCAGCCGAATCCGTCGTGCGCACGGACGCCGTCCTGCCGCTACGGGCAGGCACGGCCTGAGACAAAAGAGAAAGGGCGGTGCGCTCGGCACCGCCCCTCAATCTAGAAATCCGCTCAGACTGCCCTTGCGGCCTTCACGAAGGCGGCGATCTTGTCGATGTCCTTGCGAAACCCGCCTTCCGGCAGCGGCTTGTTGGTGTGCGTCAGCGAATCCACTGCCCAGGGTTTGACGGCGGCGATGGCCGCCGCGACATTGTCCGGGCCGAGACCGCCCGCCAGGATGACCGGCAGCTTGCTGCGCTCGACGATCGCGCGGCTCAGCGACCAGTCATGCGTGACGCCGGCCGCACCGATGCCATCGATATGCGCGGCAACGGAATCGAGGATGAAGCTGTCCGCATAGGGTTCGAAGGCGGCGGCATGGTCGAGCGCTTCCGGGCCCGTCATCGGGATGGCTTGCAGAATGGCGAGGCCGGGATAGAGCGGCAGCAGCGTCTCGCGCAATTGTCGCACGTGATCCGGCGTCACCAGCTTGATGTTGCCGCACAGATGCAGCACGTCCGGGCGCACCGCGGCGACCATGTCGGCGATCGCGCCGAGATCGCTTTCCACCGACAGCGCCACGCGCTCCGCCTTGCCCTTCAGCGCATCGGCGATCTCGCGCGCCGTCGCGAAGCTGATTTCGCCCGGCAGGCCGCGATTGGACGGCGTCAGGCCGAGATAGTCGACGCCGGCCTCCGCCGCGGCGAGCGCTTCGGAAACGGTCTGCATGGTATAGATCTGAACTTTCACGGCGATACCTGTCTTGATGGCTGGGCTTAGAGTAAGTCTGGTTTCTTTTGTTTTCGTTTGTCTTTTCGGGAAAACCGGTTCCCACTTTTCCCTGACAAACTCTAGATCGATTTCGGAAGGATGGCGTTGACCATGCGTTCCTCGGTGAGCTGGGCTTTCTCGGCATTGCGCGCGACGAGGGCCGAATAGAGGGCGTCGATGAGGGTCATCTGGGCAATCTGCGCCGCCATCGGCTCGCTGCCCTGCTCGTGCGAGACGCTGACCAGCACGACATCGGCAAGCCGCGCCAAGGGCGAGGCGCTGTTGCCGGTGATGCAGAGCGTCGCCGCACCACGGGATTTCGCCTCTTGCAGCAAAAGCACGGGATCGCTGGTAATGCCGGAATAGGAGATGACCACGACGAGGTCCTCCGGCCCGGTCAGCGCCGAATGCATGATCTGCAACTGGGAATCGACCGGCGCGTCGCAGCGCAGACCAAGCCTTATGCAGCGCTGGTAAAAGGCCTGCGCGACGATGCCGGACCCGCCGACGCCGCCAACGAGGATATGCCGCGCGCCGGCAATCAGGTCGAGCGCGCGCACGAAGGTCGCCTCATGCAACACGCCCTGCGTATCGCTGATCGCCTGGGCCACCGCGCGAAACAGCCGGCCGGCGGCCTGGAGGTCGCTGGCATGCGGCTCGCTGGACGCCGCCTCGCGGCTGTGGCGCGGCTCCTGCGCCAGCGCCAGCTTCAGATCGGTGAACCCTTCGAACCCGGCGGTGCGGCACATGCGCAGCACGGTCGTATCGCTGACATCCGTTGCCTGGGCGATCGCCGACATGGAATTGCGGATGGCGGCATCGACGTTTTCCAGCACCCACAGCGCCACGCGGCGCTCCGAGTCCGACAATTTCGGCAGCACGCTTCGAAGCCGGCTGCTCGCTGGGCTGGTGGGACCACGCGGGTCGACGTTCATGGCGGCTCTCTCGCTGTCTGACGCTGATCGAAGGCTAACACGGCAATGTTGTGGTGTCACTGTAGACAGCAGAATTTTGTTGTGGCATCACTTCATAAGGCGGCGGAGGATGCCGCAGAACCATTTCCGGGAGGATATCGTGAAGCTGAAACGTCTTCTCATCGCTGGTGCCGCGCTCGCATTGGCGGCGCTGCCCGCCACGGCCGGCGAGCTTTCCTTCTGGCATGCCTATGCCGGCCAGCAGGACAAGGTCGACTTCATCACCTTCGCGCTCGGTGAATTCGCCAAGAAGCACCCCGATATCACGCTGGACGTGGTGGCCGCCGAACAGTCCGCCTACAAGACCAAGCTGAACACCGCGATGGCGTCGGGCAATCCCCCGGACGTGTTCTACACGCTGCCCGGCGGCTTCCTGAACGCCTTCGTCAAGGGCGGCCAGATGTATGCGCTGGACCAGGATCTCGCCAAGGACGGCTGGCGCGAAAGCTTCCTTGAAAGCGCCATCGCCCAGACCAGCAAGGACGGCAAAACCTATGCCGTGCCGGTCGACGTGGACTCTGTCGTCTTCTGGTACGACAAGGCGCTGTTTGCCGAAAAGGGCTGGACGGTTCCGAAAACCTATGACGAACTCCTGGCGCTCGCCGAAACGATCAAGGCGGACGGCATCGTGCCCTTCTCGCTCGGCAACAAGGATTCCTGGCCCGCGACCTTCTGGTTCCAGTACATGGAAATGCGCCTGAAGGGCTCCGGCGTCGTCGCTTCCCTCGTCAATGGCGATGCCGACGCCACCTTCGGCCCGGAAGGCGAAAAGGCGTTCGAAAACGTCGCCGACATCGCAAAGAAGGATTATTTCCCGATCGGCTTCAACGGCATGAGCGACCAGGAAGCCAACATGCTGTTCCTGAACGGCCAGGCCGCCATGCTTTTGAACGGCACGTGGCAGATCGGCGCGTCCTCTGACGCCCCTGAGGGTTTCGACCTCGGCTTCTTCGCCTTCCCGAGCGTTGCCGGTGGCGCCGGCGACCAGTCGGACGTGCTGGCCGGCGTCGCCGCCTCCTTCGGTATTTCGGAGAAGGCCGAGAACAAGGCGGATGCGGTGACGCTTTTGAAGTTCCTCTCCTCGTCCGAGGTAATGACCAAATATGTCGAGCTGCGCAAGACGATGGTGACCGTCAAGGGTGCCACCACGGAAGCGGCCGCCGGCCCCGTGCTCTACGGCATCAGCACCGACCTGATGAACGCCGCCGGCCATCTCGATTCCTTCTACGACACCGCCATGCCGCCGGCTGCGACCAACACCTATTACACCTCGCTGCAGGGCGTTCTCGATGGCTCCGTCGCACCCGCGGATGCCGCCAAGCGTCTCGAAGACGCGCTGAAGGCCAACAAGTAAGCCTGTCGCCGGGGTCGCCGTCCGATGCCGGCGGCTCCGGACAGACCCAGGAAGACCGGCGGGATCATGAGCGCTGATATCGGCTTTGCGAAGAGACACAACCGGGCGGCGCTCCTGTTCCTGGCGCCGGCCCTGGTCTTCGTCTTCGCCTTCGTCGCCTATCCGGTGGTCTATGCCGGCTGGTTGTCGATGTTCCAGTGGGACGGTGCCTCTGCGCCGGTCTTCGTCGGTGTCGGCAATGTGGTGCGGCTTGCCGGCGATCCGGTCTTCTGGGCGTCGCTCGGGCGGAACCTGCTGGTCGCCCTTTCGGCCATCGTCTTCCAGGTGTTCCTGGCGCTCGTCATCGCCTATTGCCTGGTGCGCATCGTGCCGGCCTTCAGCCGCATCTTCCTGTTCTTCTATCTCGTGCCGGTCATGGTCAGCGAGATCTGCATCGGCCTGCTCTGGCGCTTCATGTACAATCCCTATTTCGGGCTGGTGAACGCCGCCCTGAAGGCCGCGGGACTCGATAGCCTGAAGCGCGGCTGGCTCGGCGAATCCGACACCGCCTTCCTCGCCGTCGTCGTGGTGATGAGCTTTACCTATCTCGGCCTCTACGTGCTGCTCTTCACCTCGGCGGTGCGCAGCGTGCCGGAAAGCGTCTACGAGGCGGCCGAGATCGACGGTGCCGGCCACTGGCGAAAATTCTTCTCGATCACGATTCCCATGGTCTGGGATGCCGTGCGCGCGAATTCGCTGCTGGCGATCATCGGCTCGCTCAAAACCTTCTCGCTGGTCTTCGTGCTGACCAACGGCGGCCCCAGCCATTCCAGCGAAGTGGTCTCCACCTATCTCTACAAGATGGGCTTCGGCAGCTTCGAGATGGGGTACGCCGCGACCATCGGCTTCGTGCAGATGGTACTGACGGCACTCGCCGCCTGGATCATCTTCCGGTATCTTAAGCGGAAGGGTGACGCATGAGCACGTCCACCGTTCACCGCTGGAACCGTACGAGCAGCGTGGTGCTCGCCCTGCTGACGCTGCATGTGCTGATGGTGATCTTCCCGTTCATCTGGATGATCTACAGCACCTTCAAGACCAACAAGGCGTTCATGCGCTCCGTCTGGTCCTTCCCGACGAGCCTGAATTTCGATGCCTATATCGGCGCCTGGAGCGGCGGGGCGCTCGGCGGTTACGCGGTCAATTCGCTGATCGTCATGGCCGGCGCGACACTGATCACCGTCTTCGTCTCGACGCTCGCCGGCTACGCACTCGCCATCTACCGGCCGCGCTGGATGCCGGCTGTGGAACTCGGGCTGACGGCGGCGATGGCGATCCCCGCCTATGTGGCGCTGGTGCCGCTGGTCGTCATGCTGCGCGGCGCCGGGCTTCTCGATACCCATCTCGGCGTCATCCTGCCGACGGCGGCCTTCAACGTGCCGGTGTCGATCTTCATCATGCAGGCCTTCTTCAACACGCTGCCGCGCGAACTTTTCGATGCCGGCCGCGTCGACGGCGCTTCCGAATGGCGGATCTTCCTGAGCGTCGCGCTGCCGATCGCCCGGCCCGCCATGTTCACGGTCGGCATCGTCAACATGATCTGGGTGTGGAACGACTTCCTCTTCCCGGTCGTCTTCATCAACAACCCGGCGCGCAAGACGCTGCCGGTCGGGCTTACCGATTTCGTCGGCGAGCACATCACCAACTATCCGGTGATGCTGGCGGCGATCCTCATCGCGGCCATCGCGCCGCTCGTGCTTTTCATCGTCTTCGAACGCCAGATCACGGCCGCCCTCGTCGGCGGCGCCGTGAAGGAATGACCTTTTCCAGGAGTAGAACCATGTCCGCCAAAGACCTCGAATTCGCCAGCCGCGCCGTCTTCTACGAGCCGGAAGAACATTCCCAGTCGATCAGCTACCCGATCTACATGTCGGCCAATTTCCAGTATGCGGGCGATATCTACGACCAGATCGTCGGCGGAGCGCGCAAGGAAGTGAACATCTATTCGCGCTGCGGCAACCCGACGGAATACAAGCTGGAAGAACATATTGCCGGCCTCACCGGCGGCACCGGCTGCCTTGCCACCGCGTCCGGCATGGCGGCGATCTCGCATGCGCTCTTCGGCATCATGAAGGCCGGCGACCATATCGTGGCCGATCTCACCACCTATTCCTCGACGCACGAATTCTTCGACCACCGCGCGCAGGATTTCGGCCTGAAGGTCAGCCTCGTCGATTGCACGGATGTGCGCGCCGTCGAAAGCGCCTTTACCGACGAAACCAAAGTCCTCTACGTGGAGGCCATTGCCAATCCGACGATGAAGGTGCCGCCGCTGAAAAAGCTGGTCGAGATCGCGCATGCCCGCGGCATCGTCGTCATCTGCGACAACACCTTCGCCTCGCCGGCCGTCTGCCGGCCGCATGAATTCGGCGTCGACGTCGTCGTGGAAAGCGCTACCAAGTTCATCGGCGGCCACAACGATGCCGTCGGCGGCGTCATCACGCTGAAGTCGGACATCCTGCCGGCGGACTGGCTGGAGGACGTGCGCTGGAACACGCTGAACAAGCTCGGCGCCCCGCTCTCACCCTTCAATGCCTGGCTTTTGCTGCGCGGCGCGCAGACCCTGGCGCTGCGCCTCGAAAAGCAGTGCGCCAACGCGCTGGCGCTCGCCAAACATCTCGAACGCCATCCACGCGTCAAGCGCGTCTACTATCCGGGCCTGCCCTCGCACCCGAACTACGAAGCCGCAAGCGAGCAGCTGCGCGGCGGCGGCGCGATGCTGTCCTTCCAGGTTTCCGACGAAGCCTCCGGCGCGCGCCTGCTCAAGCGGCTGAAACTGTGCTGCTTCGCGGCCAGCCTCGGCGGCCTGCGCACCACCACGCAGGTTCCCGCCACCATGGCCTTCCTCGACATTCCGAGCCAGGAACGCGAGGCGATGGGCGTGGTCGACGGGCTGGTGCGCTTCTCGGTCGGCATCGAGCATATCGACGACATCATTGCCGACGTCGACCAGGCCATCGAACAGATGCACATCGACCTCTGAGGCGAACGCACATGGCCGTTGTCGTCCTGCTCGGCGATATCAATATCGATCTCGTGCTCGACATCCCCGCCTATCCGGACGAGGGCGGGGAAGCGATCGCCACCCGCCAGACGGTGGCGATCGGCGGCTCGGCGACCAACACGGCCATCGCGCTCGCCCGTTCAGGCCACGAGGCCCGGATGATCGGCCGTATCGGCGACGATGCCTGGGGCCGAGAGGCCTTTTCGGACCTCTCTGCCGCCGGCGTCGTCACCGACTGGATCGGAACGGACCCGTCCGAGCCGACGCAGGTCAACGTGGTCACGGTCGGCACGAGCGGCGAGCGCACCATGTTCGCCTATCGCGGCGCCAATGCGCGGCTTGCGCCGGAGACTGTCGCTGACGACGCCTTCGAAGCCGCGTCGCTGTTCCATCTTTCCGGCTATGCGCTGTTGCAGGCCCCGCAATCGGCGGCCGCGCGGCGCGCCATCGATCTCGCCGCGGCGCAAAACATCCCGGTCAGCCTCGATATTCCGGGCGGTGTCGTTGCGACGATCGCGACGGACGTTTTTACCCTGCTGCCGAAGCTCGATACGATCATGCTCGACAGCGCCGATCTTCCTCGCCTCCTGCATCGGCCGCAGGGGAGCGACCTCGAGCCGATGGTCGCGGCGCTGCTGGCGGGTGGCGTCCGGCGCATCGCGCTCAAGGGGAACGGCGCGCTCTCGCTGCTTAGCCATCAGGGCGGCACCGACAGCGCGCCATGGTTCACCGTCGACGTGACGGATACGACCGGCGCCGGCGACGCCTTTGCCGCCGGCCACATCCACGGCCGCCTCGCCGGCCTCGGCGGCCACGATTGCTGCCGGCTTGCGAATGCCTTCGGCGCCGTGGCCGTCACCCGGAAGGGCGCGGGGCTCGCCATGCCGAGCCTTGAGGAGGCATTGCGCCTGATGGATGCCCGAACACCGCGATAAGTTCAGCCTGCGGCCTCGTTTGCGGCGGTCTGCGCCTGCTGGCGTTGGCGGTAGTGGGCTTCGGCAGCAGCCGCATCGGCCTGGGCGTCGCCGCTGCCGCCGCCGACATGCACGGTCGGAGAGGCGAACTGGATGCCGTTCGCTTTGAAATCGAGCTTGATGCGGTTCATGATCTCGCGCCGGATCATGAACTGTTCGCCCGGCTTGGTGGTGAAGCCGACGCGCACGACGATGGCATATTCGCCGAAATCGGACACACCCTTCATCTTCAGCGGCTCAAGCAGGATGTCCTTGTATTCGGGCTTTTCCGCCGTCTCCGTCCCGATGCGCTTGATGACCTTGCGCAGCTTTTCGAGGTCCGTATCGTAGGTCACGGACAGGTTGAACTTGATGACCGACCAGTCGCGGCTCATGTTCTGCACCGCGCCGAGTTCGCCGAAGGGCACCGTTGTGAGCGGACCGCGGTGGTGGCGCAGCTTGACCGAGCGCAGCGAAAAGCTCTCGACCACCCCCTTGTATTTACCGGTCTCGATATATTCGCCGATGCGGAAGGCGTCATCCCACAGGTAGAAGATGCCGGATATCAGGTCCTTGACGATGGTCTGCGCGCCAAAGCCGATGGCGACGCCGGCAACGCCTGCGCCGGCGATCAGCGGGCCGATATCCACGCCGAGGCTCGTCAACACCATCATGACAGCGACGATGCCGAGCGTGATGGCGAGGATGTTGCGCAGGATCGGCAGCAGCGTGCGGATACGCGCATTGCGGCCACGCTCCTCGTCGGTGAGGCGGCGATCGGCCGGATTGTCGGCCATGCGCACGGCGATCTCGGCCTTCAGGAACTGCCAGGCGATGTCGGCGACCAGCAGCACGGCGAGCGCCTGGGTGGCGGCATGCACGACGCGGCTGATCAGCGTGTCGTCCGTGCCCATCATGCCGACGGCGTCGATGCCCGCGACGGCCGCGATCCACCAGGCGCACAGGATGATGACGAGGGCGCGCATGCCGCGTTCGCCGATGACGAAACGCATGCTGGTGGGCCGCATGATCTCGGTGCCGCCATGGAGCCGGGCGACGACCGCCGTCGTCAGCCGCAGGAGCGGCGGCAGGAGGAGTGCTACCACGCCGGCCGCAAAGAGCAGGCGCAGCCCCGCGAGCCATACGACCAGAAGCAGGATCACCGCCACGGTTGCCAGCCAGGACCATATCTTGCGGGCGGTATCGACGTGGTCAGGGCGGCGCGGACGCGACCAGATCGCTTCGATAGCGATGGCGAAGAGGCCGAAATTGAACGCGAACATGACGAGCAACATCGAGCCTCTGGAAAAGCCGAACACCCGCATCAGTTCCAGTACGATCCAGCCGATGACGAAGAAGCGCAGGGCACGCAAGAAACGCGAGAGCCAGTAGCGCACCCGCTCGGGCGTGATGCCTGGCGAGGGTACAGCCGCAGGCTCGGCGACCGGTTCGGACACGCCGTTGGACACGATGGTGGGCTCGGCCGGTTGCGTTTCGGCGACGGCCCCTTCGGATATGGACTCCGCCTCGGCAGGAGGCGTGCGGTCGGTCGGCTGCTCCATCAGCCAGACGACATAGGCGCCGAGGAGGCCGCCGAAGCGGACGATGATGGCGGCGATCGCCAGGATGAGGGCGGTGCGCTGCAACAGCGGCGGCCAGGCAACGATGGCGAGCGGCAGCAGCGCGCCGACGGCAAAGCTGATGGCCTGGCCGCAGGCATGCAGGCCGATCGGCACGACGCCCACGGGATCAGCCTGCGGCTCCGCCGCGTGGCGGCGCCAGTGCCGGGCGGACAGGCGGTTGAACAACCGCTCGAAGCCGATGGCGAGGATGGGGATGAGAAGCAGCTGGACGAGCAGGCGCAGCGGACCGCGGCTGGTGACCTCGGCCTGTAGCCGCGTCATGGCGGTGTGGGCGCCGGGACCAAGCTCCATGCTGCCCTGCATGGCCGTGTCGATCCGGTTCTGGATCATGCCGAGCTTTTCGGCGACGTAGCCCGTCTCCATCATCATGGGTGCGGTGCCGGCGGGGGAGGTGTCCTCGGCCTTGCCCGGGCCGCTCTCGGCGGTGTTGAGCCAGTTGGTAACGGCGGGATCGGCAAGCAGGCGCGAAATCTCGCGCAGTTTATCGACGGGTGGCGTCGCGGTCTCCTGCGCCAACGCAGGACCGGCAAACAGCAAAGCCATCGCGACAAGGATCGCCTTGCACCGCAGGAGCGGACGGAATGCGGCCACCATGCTTTTCAATCCCCCTCGCCCGCGCTTATTGAGCAATCTCTACTGTTCGATCATGCAAGCCCAAGGAAAGTCAAGCGATGCCGGCGGCGGGCCGGAGACTCAACAACCCGCCTCACCCTTCGACGGTCTGTAACTCGTCGATCTCGACCCGGTCGGCGTCGCACGGATCGGCTCGATGAAAATCGGGTGATCCGGACCCCGTATTTTGACAATTCCTTCCGTCATTTGCTTCACCTTTCCGACAAAATGGATCAGCCGCTGCGGCTGTCCTCGGCGTCTGCCTGCGTGATCAGGCGGGCGCTGCGCTGGCCGGTCGAATAGATCCACAGCCAGCTGAGCGCGACGGTCAGCCGGTTGCGCAGGCCGATCAGGAAGTAGACATGGGCGATGCCCCAGGTCCACCAGGCAAGCCGGCCCTTCAGTTTGATCCAGCCGAGATCGACAATGGCGGCCCGCTTGCCGATCGTCGCGAGATTGCCGTCATTGCGATAGGCGAAGGGTTTCGGCACGGGTTTTCCGTCCAGGCGGGCCTTGATGACGCCGGCCACATAGCGCCCCTCCTGCTTTGCCGCAGGCGCAATCCCGGGAACGATCTTGCCCTCGCCCATCGCAACATGGGCGGTGTCGCCGACCGCGAAAATATCCGGGAAGCCGGGCACGGTGAGATCGGGGGCGACGAGCACGCGCCCGGCCCGGTCGGCGGAGACCTTCAGCCATTCGGCGGCCGGCGACGCGGCGACACCCGCCGCCCAGAGGATGGTCGCAGCCGGCAGAACCTCTTCGCCGAGCGTGATGCCGGCGGCATCGCATTGCGACACGGCATGGCCCGTGCGCACCTCGACGCCGAGGCGGGTCAGCGCCCGTTCCGCATAGGCCGAAAGATCCTCGGTAAAGCCTGCGAGAATGCGCGGCCCCGCTTCGACCAGCACCACGCGGGCCTCGCGCGTATCGATATTGCGGAAATCGCGGCGTAGCGTCTCGTGCGCCAGTTCGGCGATGGTGCCGGCGAGTTCCACGCCGGTCGGGCCGGCACCGATGATGGCGAAGGTCAGCAGCCGGCGGCGCTCGGCCGCATCGTCCTGCCATTCCGCCCGCTCGAAGGCGGAGAGGATGCGGCGGCGGATCGTCGTCGCGTCCTCCAGCGTCTTCAGGCCGGGCGCATGCGGCTCCCATTCGTCATGGCCGAAATAGGCGTGGCGCGCGCCGGTGGCGAGGATCAGCGTGTCGTAGGGGATCGCGCGCCCGTCCTCCAGCAGTACCGCCTTGCCCGCCGCATCCACGCCGGTAACGCTGCCGAGCAGCGTCGTCACGTTGCCGTAGCCCCGCAGCAGCGAGCGGATCGGCCAGGCGATCTCCGACAGCGCGAGCGACGCCGTCGCCGCCTGGTAGAGCAAGGGCTGGAACAGGTGATGGTTGCGCCGGTCGATGACGGTGATGCGCACCGGCCCCTTGGCCAGACTGCGTGCCGCCTCCAGCCCGCCAAAACCCGCGCCGATGATGACGATGTGGTGGTCGCCGCTTGCCGCCATGCGATGTCCTCTCGTGATCCGGGTGCCGGTTACTCCGGCGAAAGCGCCACGGCCGCCTCGGTCGTCAGCGTGCGGAAGGTGAAACTTTCCTGCACGTAGAGATCGACGGTGGTGGCGGAATGGCTGAGATAGCCGATGGAAAAATCCTGCCCGACGGTCAGCTCGAAATCGCCGCCGCGCAGCGACAGCACGAGGCCGCCCTCGATCGCCGGCGCCCAGATGATGCCGCCGTCCACGATGCGCTCGAGATGGTGGAAGACCGGATAGCCGTCGTCGCTGCCACCGCTTGCCGCCATATAGGCATCCGCACCCAGCACCAGCGCATAAGGCCCTTCGACACCGGCAAGCCGAAGCTGGCCGACAGCCCGCGCCACCGCGTCGGAATAGCGCTTCGCGCCGGCCGGCAGCGGAATGGCGGGGTTGCTCGCGGCCTGGCGGATGCCTTCGATATCACCGGCGGCATAACCGTCGAACACGGCGCGATCCTCGGCGAAGGCTATTTTTCGCATGGCCTCCTTCACCGGCTCCCAGTCGGAATCGCGCGAACCACGCTCGACGTCGTCGATGGCGCTGCGCGACAGCGTGAACGGAACCCGAAGCTCGACCAGCGCCTTCACCTCGCGCCGCAGCGATTGCACGCCCTCGGCCGGCGGCGCGATCGGCACGACATGGCCGGTGCCGACGGCGGAGAGCCCGAGCCCCGACGGGCCGGCCAGCTCGACAACGCGGCGCGCGGCCAGATTCCGCTTCAGCGTGCGCTTGGCCTCCTCCTCGATCTCGGCCCAGGCGGCCTCGGAAATCGGGGCCAGGTCGCGGTGCAGGTTATTCATGGGAAGCCTCTTTCCTGAGAGAGCCTATGCCGAGCGAGCCGTCGTGGTGCTTCGGCTGCGGTTGCTCCGCCGGGGCGGTCGTATCGGGTGCATCGGGAGAAACCGCGTCGAGGAAGGATGCGGCGGGGACGAAGAACAGCGTGCCGGTAACGGCGCGGCTGAAATCGAGCAGCCGGTCGTAATTGCCGGGCGGGCGGCCGATGAACATGTTTTCCAGCATCATCTCGATGCGGCGCGGCGAGCGCGCATAGCCGATGAAATAAGTGCCGAACTCGCCCTTGCCGACATCGCCGAAGGGCATGTTGTCACGCAGGATTTCCAGCGGCTCGCCGTCCTCCTCGATGCTCGTCAGCGCATTGTGGGCGTAGCTCGGCTTGACGGCATCGTCGAGCTCGATATCGGAGAGTTTTTCGCGACCGATGATCTTCTCCTGGTCGGAGACGGGCAGGCGGTTCCAGGCGGGAAGGTCATGCAGGTATTTCTGCACGATGACATAGCTGCCGCCGGCAAAATCCGGATCCTCGTCGCCGATGATCGTTGCGTCGACCGCGGCCTGGTCGACCGGGTTTTCCGTGCCGTCGACGAAGCCGATCAGGTCACGGTCGTCGAAATAGCTGAAGCCGTGCACCTCGTCGGTCGTGGATACCAGACCCGCCAGCCGTGTCATGATCTGGGTCGCGAGTTCGAAGCAGAGATCCATGCGCGTGGCGCGGATATGGAACAGGAGGTCGCCGGGCGTGGAGACGGCGTGGTGGCGGCCGCGGATTTCGCGGAAGGGATGCAGGTCCTTCGGGCGGGGTGCGGCGAAGAGCCGGTCCCAGGCCGCCGAGCCGATGCCGAGCACGCAGGAAAGCCCACCCTCGAGATCGCGAAAGCCGACCGCCCGCAGCAGGCCGGAAAGATCGGCGCAGAGCGCGCGCACCGCCGTTTCCGCCGGGCGGCCGGGCGTCAGCGTCACGACAAGGAAGATGGCCGCGCGCGACAGCCGCGCCGCGACCGGCTGGGGAACCACGGAAGGCAAGACTGCATCCATACTAGATCCGTTCGGCAGAACCTGTCTGAAGACGAAGACGCGCTTTGGTGTCGTCACGATGCCGGAACGTAGCGGGTCTCGCTGCGCCGTGCCACCGAAATTCCAAGGCTTCTCGGCGCAATTGCGCAGGGCAGCAAAGGGCCGGCGAGCCGGCACTTATCGCCTAGAGATCGACCGGACGGCCGGATTCTTCCTCTTCCAGCGTCACCGCCACATCTGCATTGGCCGAAAGGCGCACCTTGTCGCCCTCGACATCGGCGACGAAGCCCAGTTCGATATAGTGGTGGTGGCCCTCGTGTTTTCCGAAACTGTCGGCCTTCTTCAGCTTGATGCGGTTGGTCTCGACGCGGTCGACCGTGCCCACATGCACGCCGTCGGCGCCGATGACTTCCATGTTTTCCGCGATGTTGCCGCTCATGCCGTGTTCTCCTCGAGGGGTTGAGATGACGGGTTGTGTCGCGTTCGCCTCGTCGGTGAACGGGCCTGCCGTTGAAGGTCGGATCGCCGCCGCTAGAACGCTTGCGCCAGCCTCTCCGTAGATAACGCCGGATGGGCGGTTTCCAAGATCGGGAACAGTTCCGGGGGTCCCCTCGTCTTTCCTCCATGCATTGAACACCACGGAGGAAGAAGATCATGGATACGCTCGTGCGCCACCGGCGCATAACAATCGAAAACGTCGATGCCTTCTATCGCGAGGCCGGACCGGAAAATGCGCCCGTGGTGCTGCTTCCGCATGGCTATCCCTGCTCCTCTTACGAGTTCCGCAATCTCATGCCGCGGCTGGCGGATCGCTGGCGGCTGATCGCACCGGATTATCCCGGCGCCGGCTATAGCTCCACGCCGGAGGATTTCGGTTATAGTTTCGGTGGATACGCCGCTTTCCTCGACCAGTTCGTGCAGGCGCTCCGCGTCGATCGCTTCGCCCTCTACCTTCACGATTTCGGGTCTCCGGTCGGCGCAAGGCTGGCGATCAGACAACCGGACCGCATCGTCGCCCTGATCATCCAGAACGGCGACATACCCTACGAGGATGCGCTCGGCCCGAAATACGCGGATATCGAGAAGACTTGGGCACTCTCCGACGCGGACATGCGGACGAAGCTCTCGGAGGCCATAAACGAGGAAACGTTCAAGGAAGAATTCCTGAACGCGCTGGGGCCGGAGCTTGCCGACAGCATTCCGCCCGATCTCTGGAGGCTGCACTGGTCGCTGATGACCCCGAAGCGCAAGGAGGTCGCCATCGACCTGATCGCCGGGCTGAAAGAGAACCGCGCCTGGTTTCCCCAGCACCGAAAATACCTCCGCGACCACCAGCCGCCGACGCTGATCGTCTGGGGGCCGAATGACCACTACATGCCGGAAAAATCGGCGCGCGCCTATCTGCGCGACCTGCCCGAAGCCGAGCTTCACCTGCTCGACGGCGGTCACTGGCTGCTCGAAACGCATCTCGACGAGGTCGTTCCGCTCCTGCGCGATTTCCTTGGCCGGGTTCACGCCGCCTGAGCGGTTACGGGAAGAACAACGGTCGAAGCGCCACATCCAGGCCGAGACCGAGCAGGCAGACGAGGAAGCCGCGCCGGAATGCCGGCGGGCTGATGCGCGTGCGCAAGGCCTGGCCGGCGAACATGCCGGCGAGCGCGGGCGCGATGGCAAGCATCGAGGCCTTCAGGTCCGCCACCGGCAGCGTTCCATGCAGGAAAAGTGCGAGGCCGAGCGCGATGGTCGAAACCGTGAACGACAGGCCGAGCGCCTGCACCAATTCGTCCCGCTCCAGCCCCAGCGCCTGTAGATAGGGAACAGCGGGAATGACGAAGACACCCGTTGCACCGGTGAAAAGGCCCGTCGCCAGGCCGACGACAGGCGACGCCCAGGTCTGCCAGCGGGGCGGCACCCGATGTTGGCGGGCCAGCAGCGTATAGGCCGAATAGACGGCAAGCGTCAGCCCGAGCGCGATCGTCGTACGGCCGGCCTCGCCGCTCGCCAGCAGGAAGGAGCCCGCCAGCGCGCCAAGGGAGACCGCGGCCAGCATGGGCCAGAGCCGCAGCAGCAGTGCCTTGAGATGCTGGCCCGCCAGAAGCTGCCACACATTGGTGACCAGCGAGGGGATGAGCAGCAGCGCAGCCGCCGTCAGCGGCGAGAGCAGCCCGCCCAGAATGCCCATCGCCACCGTCGGCAGGCCCATGCCCGTGACACCCTTGACGAGCCCGGCGACGAAGAAGGCGGCGGCGATGATCAGAAATGTGGTTTCGCTCTGTTCCATGCCGCGATTAAGAGCGCCCGGCGGGACCGACGGCAATCGGGAATATCCGCCACCAGCCTTCGGCTTTTCCGAAAGCTGGTGGGGTGTTATCCTCCAAAACATGCGCTTCGATCTTGCCGACCTCCGCCTGTTCCTCGCCGTCTTCAATGCCGGCAGCGTCACGCATGGCGCGCAATCGGCCAACCTCTCCATAGCCGCCGCAAGCGAGCGGCTGCGCGACATGGAGGCCTCGGGCGGCCTTTCGCTCTTCGTGCGCACGCGGCGCGGCGTGACGCCGACCCGTGCCGGGGAGGCACTCGCGCATCACGCCCGCCTGATCCTGCGCAATGTCGGCGCCATGCAGGCCGAGCTGTCCGACCATGCGCGCAGCATCCGGTCCACGGTGCGGCTGCTCGCCAATACGGCGGCAATCACCGAATTCCTGCCCGACCGCCTCGGATCCTGGCTGGCGGACCATCCCAAGGTGGACATCGAGCTTGCGGAGCGGCCGAGCAGCGAGATCGTCAAGGCCCTGGAGCACGGGCTGGTGGATATCGGCATCGTTTCCGATGCGGTCGAGACGGCCCCGCTCACCGCCCTGCCCTTTGCAACGGACCAGCTCGTCGCGGTGCTTCCGCGCAACCATCCTCTCTCAGGAGAAAAGCGGGTCGCCTTCAACCAGATCCTCGGCGAGGACTACATCGCCTTTGCAGGCGCGCTTCAGGACCATGTCGATGGGCACGCGGCGCAAGCCGGGCACCGGCTGCGCCCGCGCGTGCGCCTGCGTACCTTCGAAGGCGTCTGCCGCATGGTGGCGGAGGGCGCCGGCATCTCGATCCTGCCCGAAACCGCCGCGCGCCGCTGTCGCCGAACCCTGCCGATCACCTTCGTGCGGCTCTCCGACGCCTGGGCGAGACGCCGGCTGCTGCTTTGCTTTCGGGTGGAGGAGGAGCTTGACCCGACGGCGCGCGCGCTGATGGAGCATCTTCTAGCCCCGCCGGGTAAACAGTCTTCCTAAACCCGCGACACCAGCAGCCGCAGGCCGGCAAGGCCGAAGAACACAGCCAGGGTACCCTCGATCCCGCGCCGTGCCCGGCGATAGAGGCGCACCATGGGCGCCGTCGAGAAGACGATGGCATAGCCGCAGAAGATGGTGACGCTCAGCACCGCGCAGCCGCCGAGGATGGCTACCAACGTGTGCGTCGATGCGCCCGGGCCAAGGCCGAGCGTCATCAGCGCGATCCAGGCGAGGATCGATTTCGGATTGGTGAGATGCATCAGCAGCCCGCGCCGGTAGAGCGAGGCGCCGGAGAGAGCGGCATCCTTCGACATCGCCTCCTTCGCCCGATCGTCGGAGGTGAGCGCCGCGCGGCCGGCCTTGTAGGCGAGATAGAGAAGATAGAGGCCGCCAAAGATCTTGAGCACGAACAGGGCTTCGGCATAGCGGGTCAGGATGGCGGAAATGCCCGTCGCGGCCATCATGCCCCAGAAGATCGAGCCGCTGACGACACCGGCGGCGAGCACAAGGGCCGCCCGTCTGCCCCTGTGCATGGCCACGCCCATGATGCGCATATTGCTCGGGCCGGGACTGCCGGCGGCAATCACATAGGCGGTGTAGACGATCAGGAGATGATGAAGATCGGCAGGCATTCCCGGCGGCCCCAATTGCAGATGGCGTATCATAATCCATGCGGCGGCGCGAAGGCGACCGGCCAGATTGTACCCGCGACAAGTCCGTCCCGGCTCATCCGGCCGCCGCGTCGGCCGAAAGCCGGGCCAGACCGCCGAGGGCGAAACTTGCGAGCCGTTCCGCCAGCGTCTCGTCGCTGACCGCGGTTCGGGCAAGGTCGGGAATGACCTCCGAAAGGCGTTGCTCGGCCACCAGCAGCATCAGGCAGGGCGCCATCGTCGACAGCATGGCCTGCGCAACAAGCGGATCGTCCGGCGAACGGCCCATGATCTCGGAAATGAGGCCGAAGATCAGGGCCTTCTTCGGATCGAGCTCCTCCCGGCGCAGCTTTTCGATATGCGGCGTCGGCGAGATGATTTCGCGCACGATCGCCTTGGCGGGCCAGGACATGTTGCTCTCCGCGCGCACCACGCGCACGAGCAGCCCGATGACGCGCCGCAGCTTGTCCTTCGGATCGCCCTCGGCGCCAATCGTCTGGATGAGCAGTTCATAGCTCATGAGACGGCGGTGCGCCTCGGCCAGCACCGCTTCGTAGAGCGGCTCGATACCGCCGAAATGGTAGTTGACCGCGGCGGCATTCGTGCCCGCCCGCCGTGCGATCTCCTTGGCCGTCGCCCGGTCGAAGCCGACCTCGGCAAAAACCGCCCCGGCCGCCTCCAGAAGGCCCGCCCGCGTCGCGGCGCCGTCCTGCCGTGCGGCCGATCGTCTGGGACCTCTCGCCATCTGCGCTCCTTCGTCAACCTACTTCAAATCTTAATTTCAAATTTGGATTTGACAATCCCCTCTATTCGTCCTTAGCTGAGTCCTGCCTTGTTGGTAGCATTCGGAGTCCGGACAGAATGAAACGCATCGTCATCATCGTCCTTGTCCTGGCGTTCGCCGCAGGCGGCGGCTGGTGGTGGCATAAGCAGGCCGGAGAAGGTCCGGCCGCGCTCGCGCTCTACGGCAATGTCGATTTCCGGCAGGTCACCCTCGCCTTCAACGGCAATGGACCGGTCGCCGAAGTGTTTGTCGAAGAGGGCGCAGAGGTAAAGCAGGGTCAGGTCATCGGCCAGCTGGACACCAGCCGCATCGTCCCGCAGATCGACCAGGCAGAGGCGCAGGTGGCGGCCCGGCAGGCGACCCTGACGCGCCTGAAGAACGGCAACCGGCCCGAGGAAATCGCCCAGGCGCGCGCCAATCTTGCGGCCGCCGACGCCGAGGCCGCCAACGCCCGCCTGCAACTGGAACGGCAGATCGCGCTCGTCCCGCGCGCCGCCGTCAGCCAGCAGGCGCTCGACAATGCCCGGTCGAATTCCGCCGTCGCGGAGGCGAAGGTCATGGCGAGCCAGAAAGCGCTCGACCTCCTCGTCGCGGGCACGCGCATCGAGGAGGTCCAGGGCGCGGCCGCAGAGTTGCGCGCGGCGGAAGCGCAGGTCGCGCTGCTTCGGGCGCAGCTTGCCGATACCGAACTGAAGGCGCCGGTCGATGCGGTCGTGCGCTCCCGGCTGATCGAGCCCGGCGAAATGGCATCGCCGACACGCGCCGCCTTTTCGCTTGCGACGATCAGCCCGAAATGGGTGCGCGCCTATGTTTCGGAAGCCCAGCTCGGGCTTATCCGGATGGGGATGAAGGCTGACGTGCGTGTCGATTCTTTCCCGGGGCGGCCCTTTGCCGGCTGGATCGGCTTCGTCTCCTCGGTCGCCGAATTCACGCCAAAGACGGTGCAGACGGAAGATCTGCGCACCAGCCTCGTCTTCGAGGTCCGCGTCTTCGTCGAAGATCCCGACAACGGGCTTCGCCTCGGCATGCCGGCGACAGTGACGCCGCTCGTCGATGGCGGGCAGCAGGCGGGCGGGTGAGCACGCCATGCAGGACCGCCCGCTTTCCTTCCTCGCCCGGGACGTGTGCAAGACCTTCCGCCGGGATACGGGCGAGACTGTCGAAGCGCTCGCCGGCGTATCGCTCGATGTGCGCAAAGGTTCCCTGACGGCCATCGTCGGTCCCGATGGCGCCGGCAAGACGACGCTGCTGCGACTGGCGAGCGGGCTCATCGCGCCGGATGCCGGCAGCCTCGACGTGGTCGGCATCGATGTCGTGGCCTCGCCGCAGGCCGTGCAGGACCGGATCGGCTACATGCCGCAGCGCTTCGGCCTTTACGAGGACCTGAGCGTGCAGGAAAATCTCGACCTCTATGCCGACCTGCATGGCGTGGGCCACGCGGAGCGCGAAAAGGTCTATCCGCGGCTCTTCGAGATGACGCAGCTCGGGCGGTTCAAGGGACGGCCGGCGGGGAAACTTTCCGGCGGCATGAAGCAGAAGCTCGGCCTCGCCTGCACCTTGGTGCGCGCGCCGGAACTGCTGCTGCTCGACGAGCCGACGGTCGGCGTCGATCCGCTGTCGCGCCGCGAACTCTGGGAGATCGTGTTCAAGCTGATCCGCGAGGACGGGCTGTCCGTCATCGTCGCCACTTCCTATCTCGACGAGGCGGAGCGTTGCGAACATGCGGTCCTGATGCATGCCGGAAAAATCCTCGCCGAGGGGCCGCCGGCGGAGATCACGGCGAAGGCTGAAGGCTGCTGCTTCCTCGTCACGGGACCGCAGGACGTGCCGGCGCGTTCCCTGCAAGCCCGGCTCTTCGCGCTGCCCGGCATCGTCGATGCCGTGCCGGAGGCCGGCCGGGTCCGGGTGGTGCGGAAGCCCGATCATCTGGATGCGCCCCTGGACCTGGACGGCATCTCGCTCGAAACGGAGGCGGTGGCGCCGCGGTTCGAGGACGCCTTCATGATGCTGTTCGACGCCGTCGCCGGGGACAGGGAGCGGACCGGCCATGCCGGCAGCGTTTCCGATGGCCCGGACCGGCGCGACGAGACGATCGTCGAGGTGCGCGATCTCGTGCGCAGGTTCGGCGATTTCACCGCCGTCGACCGTGTCAGCTTCAGCGTGCGCCGCGGCGAGGTCTATGGGCTGCTCGGGCCGAACGGTGCCGGCAAGAGCACGACGTTCCGCATGCTCTGCGGCCTCCTGCCGGCGACCGGCGGCACCCTGCAGGTCGCCGGCGCCGACCTGTTGAAGGCAGGCGCCAAGGCCCGCGCGCGCCTCGGCTACGTCGCCCAGAAATTCTCGCTCTACGGCCAGCTCACGGTCGACGAGAACCTCGATTTCTTCGCCAGCGCCTATGGGCTGCGCGGCGGCCGGAAGCGGGACAGGATCGAGACGCTGAAGGACGAATTCGAACTCGACCGCTTTTCCGACCTGCCGAGCGGGCAGTTGCCCAGCGGCTTCAAGCAACGCCTGGCCCTCGCCGCCGCCCTGCTGCATGAGCCGGATATCCTCTTCCTCGACGAGGCGACGAGCGGCGCCGATCCGCTCGCGCGGCGCCAGTTCTGGGGGCGCATCACCGCGCTCTCCGAGCAGGGCGTCACGATCATCGTGACGACGCATTTCATGGAGGAGGCCGAATATTGCGACCGCATCATCATTCTCGATGCCGGCCGCAACCTCGCGGAAGGAACCCCCGTCGAAATCCGCCGGCAGGCCGCAGGCGCCGACGCGGCCGCGCCCTCCATGGAGGAGGCCTTCATCGCCATCGTCGAACAGGAACGGCAGAAGCGCACGGAGAAGGCCGCATGACGGAGCGTCCCCGGCCGGCCGGCGGTCTCCCGGCGAGCTTGCGCCGCACCCGCGCGCTGATCCGCAAGGAAACGCGCCAGCTCCTGCGCGATATCAGCAGCATCGCGATCGGCATCGTCATGCCCGTGGCGCTGCTCGTCCTCTTCGGCTACGGCATCAATCTCGACGTCAGGAACGTACCCGTCGCAATCGTCATGGAGGACGATTCCGCCGAGGCGCGCGGGGTGGCCGCGGCCTTCGAACTGTCGCGCTATTTCTCACCCACGCCCGCACGCACGATGCACGAGGCCGAACGCATGCTGATGGCGGCCGAGGTGCGCGCCATCGTCCGCATACCCTCCGATTTCGCCCGCAGCATCGACCTGGGATCGGCCGAGGTCCAGCTGATCATCAACGGCGCCGACGCCAATACCGCGCGCATCTCGCTCGGTTATGCCCAGGGCGCCGTCGGCATCTGGGCGGCGAAGGAGCTCGCGCGGAATGGCAGCGCTTCCGGCGGCGGCATCGCCATCGAGCCGCGGCTCTGGTTCAACGAGGCGAATGACAGCAGCTACTTCCTGGTGCCGGGCCTGATCGTGCTCGTCATGACCCTGATCGGCGCGCTCCTGACCGCCCTCGTGATGGCGCGGGAATGGGAGCGCGGCACGTTCGAGGCGCTGTTCGTGACGCCGGTGCGCCCGGCCGAAATCCTTCTCGGCAAGACCGTGCCATATTTCCTTCTCGGCCTGGCCGGTCTGGCGCTCTGCGTCGTCGGCAGCAAGCTGCTGTTCGGCGTGCCGCTCAGGGGCTCGCTCGTCATCCTCACCGTCGTGTCGATGCTCTACCTGCTCGTCGCCCTCGGCCTTGGGCTGGTCATATCGTCCGCGACCAAGAGCCAGTTCGTCGCAAGCCAGGTGACGGTGCTCGTCACCTTCCTGCCGGCGATGATGCTCTCCGGCTTCATGTACGATCCGCGCAGCATGACCTGGGCCGTCCAGCTGATCACCTATGTCTTTCCGGCCCGCTATTTCGTGACGCTGCTGCAAACCCTGTTTCTCTCCGGCAACAACTGGAGCGTCATCCTGCCCAATGCCGCGGTCCTCGCCGGCATGGCGGCAGCGCTTCTGACGCTCGCCGCCCGGCTGACCCGCAAGAGGATCACCTAGATGTTCTCCTCGCTGCTTCGCATCCTGACGCTCATCCGCAAGGAACTGCTGGTCATCCTGAAGGACCCGAAGAGCCGGGCGAGCATCATCGTGCCGCCGATCCTGCAATGCCTGATCTTCGGCTATGCCGCCACCTACGACCTGAACAACGTGCCCTATGCGCTGGTCGACCAGGACCGCAGCGCCGCATCGATCGCGCTCGTGGCGAAGCTGGAGGGGTCCGGCATCTTCCAGCGGCAGGGCGCGTTCCTGCAGACCGCCGAGGCGGTTCCGCTGCTCGATGCGCGGCGCGTGCTTTTGATCGTCGTCGTCGGCCCCGGCTTCGAGCGGGGGCTTGAAACGGGGGCGGCGGCGGCCGTCCAGGTGATCGCGGATGGCCGGAATTCCAATACGAGCGGCATCGCGCAAGGGTATGCGAACACGATCATCGGCGATTTCGCCGCGGCCTGGGCGGCGGAAAAAGGCATGGCCGCACCGGGTGTGCGGGTTTCGACGCGTGCCTGGTTCAACCCGCAGCTCGAAACCCGATGGAGCATGATCCCCTCGCTCATCGGCACGATCACGATGATGATGACCATGATGCTGACCGCCATGTCGGTGGCGCGCGAGCGGGAGGAAGGCACGTTCGACCAGCTGCTCGTCGCGCCCTTCACCCCGACCGAGATCATGATCGGCAAGGCGATCCCGTCGATGATCGTCGGTATCACCCAGGCCACGGCGATCCTGCTCGTGGCGCTGTTCTGGTTCCGGATCCCCTTTGCCGGCTCGTTCCTCACGCTCTATGCCGGGCTGGCCCTGTTTCTGGCCGCGGCCATCGGCTTCGGCCTGTTTCTCTCCTCGATCGCCGGAAACATGCAGCAGGCGATGATCCTGTGTTTCGTCTTCCTGATGCCCTTCATGCTGCTCTCCGGCCTGATGTCGCCGACGGACAACATGCCGGCCGCGCTGCAATATCTGACGATGATCAACCCGCTGACCTACGCGATCCGCATCACCCGCACGGTCTATCTCGAAGGCGGCCATTTCGCCGAACTGCTGCCCGACATGGCCGCCCTCGCCGTCATCGCAGCGGTCAGCATGCCGATTTCCGCCTGGATGTTCCGGCACAGGCTCTAGCGTGGGCCTCGGTCGAAGGTAGCCTCGCTGAGGCCACGTTGGCGCAGGACGCTGCGGGCGACCTTTTCGGTCGGCGTTCGCGGCAGCGGCGCATCGGTGATCTCGATGTAGCGCGGCACCATGTGGCGTGGCGCCTTCTGCCGGAAATGGTCCAGCAGGTCGGCGGGCGCGAGCGTCGAGCCGGCGCGGCGCAGCGCCACCACCATGATGTCCTCCTCGGTGAATTCCGAGGGGATGCCGAAGGCGGCGCTTTCGACGATGTCGGGGTGCTGCTCGGCCAGCGTCTCCACCTCATAGGCGGAAATGTTTTCGCCGCGCCGCCGGATCGCCTCGTTCAGACGGTGCTTGAAGTACAGCCAGCCGTCCTCGTCCATCACGCCGGCGTCACCCGAATGATACCAAAGGTTTCGAAGCGTCTGCACGGTCTTCGCTTCGGCGCGGTAATATCCGGAAAACATGCTCCAGCTCTTCTTCGGGCGCGAGACGATCTCGCCGATCGCGCCGGGCGGCAGCGGGCGGTCCTTGTCGTCGACGACGGCGACCTCCCAATCGGGATGCGGCTTGCCGCAGGAGCCGGGCCGGGTATCCTCAACGGTGTCGAGGGTCACGAAGCTGGTTTCCGTCTGGCCGTAGCCGGTGACGAGCCGCATGCCGAAGCGGCGCTCGAAGGCCTGCTGGTCCGGCACCATGGGAATGCACTGGCAGACCCGCACGGGGTTGTCGCTATCGCTGTCGGACAGTGGTGCGCGCATCAGGATGACGGCCATGGCGCCGAGCAGGTTGGTCGCCGTGGCACCGCTCTCGCGAACCTGGCCCCAGAAGCGCGAGGCGCTGAAACTGTCGGCGAGCGTCGCCTTCGTGCCGTAGATCAGCGGCAGGTAGACGCCGAACATCTGCGCATCCGTATGGAAGAGCGGCAAGGCGGAGAAATAGCTGTCGTTTGTGGTGTATCCGAGGTTCGCCGCCATGGCCGCCGCCCAGGAATAACAATGGTGGTGCGACATCAGCGCGCCCTTGGCCGGGCCCGTCGTGCCCGACGTGTAGAGGATCGCCATCGGATCGGAATAGTGGACAGGTGCGAAATCCAGGGTCGCCGGCGATGCCAGGCAGTCCTCGAAGCGCACGATGCGATCGATCTTCACCCCCGCCGCACGCGCCATCTCCGGATCGGCGCCGACCAGCACGAGCGTGCGCACGTCCGGCAGCCTGTCCTGGACGATCGCCAGTTCGGGCAGCACGTCGGCATCGATGACCAGCACCTCCGCACCGCAATTGTTGAGGTTATGGCAGAGGAAATCACCCTTCAGGCCCGGATTGTTCGGCACCTCGATTGCGCCGAGATGCGCGGCGGCAAACCAGGTCACGACGAGTTCGAGGCAACTGGGGAGCAGCATCGCCACCCGGTCGCCACGCCCGACGCCGAGCTTGCGCAACCCGTTTGCAAGCCGGCTGGAAAGATCCAGCATCTCTTCGAAACTGGCGGACCGGCCGCCGAGGTCGAGGAAGGGCCGGGAGCCGAAGCGTTCGGCCTGTTTCAGCAGGATCTTCGGCAGGACGCGATCTTCGATCTCGGCGTCATCGCGGCCCGGAACGGGCGAAAGGGAATGGGGCGTCATGGACACGGATCAGAACTCTTTTGCCTTTGCCTGCGCCTCCGGAGAGAGGAAGCCACGAACCGTGGCTGCCGTCTCCTGCGCCATTGCATCTTCGAGGGATGAGTGAAAACCGTCATTGATGGCGCGCTTGACGTCGGCAACGGCGGCGGCCGGGCGCGAGGCGATCGTCAGCGCCAGTTGCCGGGCCTCGTCGAGCAGCCGGTCCTCGGCGACGATCTTCCAGGCGATGCCCACCTCCAGCGCCTTCTTCGCATCGTGCCGCTCGCCGAGAATGAGAAGCTCCTTGGTGACCTGCGGGCCGATCTGCTTCGTCAGGAGCGCCGTCACGCCACCCGTCACGAACAGGCCATAGGTTACTTCGGGGAAGAACCAGCGAGTGTTTTCGGCAAACAGCCGGAAGTCGCAGTTGATGACCCATTCCAGCGCGCCGCCGACGCACCAGCCGTGCACCGCGGCGATGACGATCTTGCGCGACTGCATGATCTGGAGCGTGACGGCCTGGATGGCCTCCACCCAGTCCTGCGTTTCGGCTTCCGAAGCGGTCTGCGCGTCGAGGTCCTTGAGGTCGTCGCCGGAACAGAAGGCCCGGCCCTCGCCATGCAGGATGATGGCGCGCACGCCCTCGTCGGCTTCCGCGGCCGCAAGCGCCTCGGAAAGCCCATCGACGAGCTGCCGGTTCATGGCGTTCAGCCGCTCCGGCCGGTTCAGCCTGACCCAGGCGACCGGGCCTTCGATCGTCGAAATCACTGCTTCGTTCATCGTCCGCCTCCTCACACGATCATCGGTTCGTCATAGGAACCCCAGACCTCGCGCAGCGCGCTGCAGATTTCGCCCAGCGTCGCCTTGGCCTTCACCAGTTCGATGGTCGTTGGCAGCAGGTTGATGTCGTCCGAGCGGGCCTGCTCGACGAGTTCCGCCATCAGTGACTGTATGCGCGCATCGTCCCGGTTCGCCCGGATGATCTTCAGGCGGTCGATCTGCAACTGGGTGCAATGGTCGTCATAGGGGTGAATGTGCACATCCGCCGCGCTGCTCGCCTCGTCGGCGAACTTGTTGACGCCGACGGAAATCTTCTCGCCGGAATCGATCTTCTTGAAGGTCGCATAGGCGGAATCGGCGAGCTTCTGCTGGAACCACCCCTCCTCCACCAGTTGGATCGCGCCGCCGCGCTCCTGCACCTCGTCGAGCATCTTCCACATTTCGGTCTCCATGTCCTTCGTCAGGCGCTCGATGAAATAGGAGCCGCCGAGGGGATCGATGACGGACGTCACGTTGATCTCCTCGCGGATGATCTGCTGGGTGCGGATGGCGAGCTTCATCGCCTGCTCGGTCGGGATGGCGAAGGCTTCGTCGAGGCCGTTGGTGTGCATGCTCTGGCAGCCACCGAGCACGGCGCCCAGCGCCTGGATGGCCGTGCGCATGAGGTTGTTGTGGTGCTCGACCTTGGTGAGGCTCATGGCCGCCGTCTGCACATGCACGCGCAGGCGCATGGATTCCGGCTTCTTCGCGTTGAAGCGCTCGGCCATGATCTTGGCATAGACGCGGCGGGCCGCGCGGAACTTGCAGATCTGCTCGAAGAAATCCTGATGGCTGATGAAGAAGAACGAAAGGCGCGGCGCGAAATCGTCGATATCCATGCCGGCCTTCGTCACTTCCTCACAATAGGAGATGGTGAAGGCCATGGTGAAGGCGATTTCCTGCAGCGCATTGCCGCCGACATCGGAGAGATGATAGCCACTGAGGCTGACGGGATTGATCTTCGGCGTCGCCTTGGCGCTGTACATGATCAGGTCGCGCAGCAGGCGCACGGCCGGGCGGACCGGATAGATCCACTCCTTCTGCGCGACATATTCCTTCAGTGGATCGGCCTGCAAGGTGCCGGTCAGCTTGTGGAGATCCAGGCCGCGCTGCTCCGCCACCGCGACGAACATGGCGTAGACCACCCAGGCAGAAGGATTGATCGTCAGCGAGACCGAGATCTTCTCGAGGTCGATCCCGTCGAACAGCCGGTCGACATCCTCCATCGTGTCGATGGCGACGCCGACGCGCCCGACCTCGCCGAAGGCCATCGGATCGTCGGAATCGAGCCCCAGCAGGGTGGGCAGGTCGAAATCCGTCGAAAGGCCGGTCTGGCCGGTCTGGATCATGTATTTGTAGCGCTGGTTGGTCGCCTCCGGATTGCCGAAGCCGGCGACCTGGCGGATGGTCCATGGCCGGCCGCGATACATCGTCGGATAGACGCCGCGCGTGAACGGATAGGCGCCGGGAAAGCCGAGTTCGTCGGCCGGAATGTCGGCCACGTCGGCGGCGGTATAGATCCGCTTCAGTGGAATGCCGCTTTCCGTCTCGTAGACGGCTTTTTCCTCCGGCCGGGTTTTCAGGAAGGCGGCAAGCGCGCCCTCCTCCCATTCCGCCTGGCTTTCGCGGATATTTTCGATCGCCGTCGGCGAAAACAGGGTGGTGTCGGTCATCGGGCTTCCTCCCAACCCAGCAGGGCGCGCGCGGCGACCGACGGGTCCATCCGCCGTTCCGTCACGGCCCGGATATGCGTCTCGAGCGTTGAGGATTCCTGCTGGAATTTCTGCTGAAAAAGATGTCTTGCGGTGCCGAGGATGCGCGTCTTGCAGATGGCGCGCTGGCGCGCGGCGAGTTCGCCGCTGTCGTGCAGATGCGCCCAATGCGCGCCGATGGCGTGCTTCAGCTCGGCGATGCGTTCGCCGGAAACGGCGCTGACGGGCAGCACCGGCGACGTCCAGTGCGAGCCGGACCCGCCGCCGAGCGACAGCATGCCCTGAAGCGCCGAAACCGTCGCCGAGGCCTCCGGCTTGTCGCATTTGCTGACGGCGTGAATGTCGGCGATTTCCAGGATGCCGGCCTTGATCGCCTGGATATCGTCGCCGAGGCCGGGCGCAGAGAGAACCACGACGGTGTGGGCGGCGGTGACCACTTCCACCTCGTCCTGGCCCACCCCGACCGTCTCGATGATGATGGGCGAATAACCGGCCGCATCGAGCACGTCGACCGCCTGGAGCGTCGCGCGCGTCAACCCGCCGAGATGGCCGCGGGTCGCCATGCTGCGCACGAAGGCACCGCCGGCGGCGGCCGTCTCGCTCATGCGCACGCGGTCGCCGAGGATCGCGCCGCCGGAATAGGGGCTGCTCGGATCGACCGCGATGACGCCGACCTTGCGGCCTTCCGCGGCATAGGCCTTGATGAGCGCCGAGACGAGCGTCGACTTGCCGGCCCCCGGCACGCCGGTGATGCCGACGATATGGGCATTGCCGCCATGCCTGTAGAGTTCGGCGAGCGCTTCGGCGGCCTCGGGATAACCTTCTTCGGCGCGCGAAATCATCCGGGCGATGGCGATCGACCGCCCCGCAAGCACGTCCTTCACCAGCGCGGCGGAGGGCGTGTAGGTGCCGCGCTTTGCCGTTCGGGAATGCGTGACGATCGTCATATGCGACCACGGGCGGCGATGAGGCCTTCGATCGTCGTGACGATCAGGTCGGCGCGCGCCTCCTGCGGCACGATCGCATCGACACCGCTTTCCAGGAGCGCGGCGTAGTCCTGCTCCGGAATGACGCCGCCGGCGACGACGAGCACATGCTCGGCGCCCTCCTCGCGCAGGCAGCGACACAGTTCGCGAAACAGCGGCACATGGGAGCCGGAGAGAAGGCTGACGCCGATGACGTCGACGTCTTCCTGGATCGCGGCGTGGACGACGTCATTCGGTGTCTTGTAGAGGCCGGTATAGATGACCTCCATGCCCGCGTCGCGCAGGATGCGGGCCACCACCTTTGCGCCCCGGTCATGGCCGTCGAGCCCGAGCTTGGCGACAAGCACGCGGATGGTTTCGGGGGCTTCGGCCGTTGCGGCATCGCCAAGGTTCGTTTCGGTCATCGGTTGTCTTTCCTCACTCTGCCGCAATGCCGGCAGGGCTTGCGCCGGCCGCCGATGCCGCCTCGATGGACTGGGCGATGATGCGCAGGCCGAGGTCGATCTCGTCTTCGGAAATCGTCAGCGGCGGCGCGATGCGGAACACGCCGCCCATGCCGGGCAGCTTGACGATGTTCATGCTGAGCCCGCGGCGGAAGGCTTCCGCGGCGATCCGGCTGCCAAGCTCATGGTCGGAACCGCCGCTGCCATCAGGCTTGACGATCTCGACGCCGAGCATCAGGCCGCGGCCGCGCACGTCGCCGACGCATTCGAAGCGCGACTTCAGCTGCGACAGCCCTTCGAAAAGCCGGCCGCCGATATGGCGCGCGCGCTCGACGAGCCCCTCTTCCTCGACGACGTCGAGCACGGCCAGCCCGATTGCCGCCGGCAGCGGATCGGAGACATGCGTGGTGTAGAAGAGGTAGCCCCGCTCATGCGCCGTGTCCTCGATCTCCGCGGTCGTCATCACCGCCGAAAGCGGCAGGCCGGCGCCGATCGTCTTGGAGAGCGTCAGGATATCCGGCGTCACGCCGTCGCGCTGGAAGGCGAACATGGTGCCCGTCCGGCCGACACCGGTCTGCGCCTCGTCGAGGATGAGCAGCATGCCGCGCTCGCGGCATTTTTCCTTCAGCGCAGCGAGATAGCCGAGCGGCAGTTCGAGCAGGCCGCCGCTCGACAGGATCGGTTCGGCGATGAAGGCAGCGAGGCTGCCGACGGACTGGCTGTCGATCAGCCCGAACGCGTCGTCGAGCTCCGTTTTCCAGTCGAGGCTACCATCCGCATGGCGAAAGCGCGGGCGAAAGGTGTTCGGCGCGGGAATGGTCAGCGAACCGACCATGGCCGGGCCGTAGCCCTTGCGGCCGGCGCTGTAGGTCGCCGAACTCGCCGCGCCCGTCATGCCGTGCCAGCTCTTGGAGAAGGCGACGATCTCGTGCCGGCCGGTGACGAGCTTGGCCATGCGGATGGCGGCTTCGTTGGATTCTGCCCCGGTCGATAGCAGCATGACCCGGTCGAGACCCGGCGCCAGCGCCGCCAGGCGCTCGGCGAGTTCCACCACGGGACGCGACAGCATGCCGGAGAAGAGATGCGCGACCTTCGCCATCTGGCGCTGCACGGCGGTGACGATCTTCGGATGGGAATGGCCGAGCAGCGCGCTCATCTGGCCGGAGGTGAAGTCGAGGATCGGCCGGTTGTCCGCGTCATAGACGAAGGAGCCCTCGGCGCGCTCGATGATGGCGGGGTCGAAACTGCCGCCGTAGCGGATGAGATGCTTTCGAGCGGCTGCCCAGAAGGCGGGATCCTGATTGTTTGACATGTGAGCCTCCAATGTCTGTGAAAAAACGGTAGCCGCTGGCGTCATCTGTGTAAAATTGATAGTTCTTTAATTCGGATATAAGGAAAACTGATATGCATGGTCCGCTCGATCTCCGCCTGCTCATCACCTTCGTGCACGCCGCCCATTCCGGCTCGCTCAGCGCCACCGCAGTGCAGGTCGGGCGCACGCAATCGGCGGTGACGATGCAGATGCAGCGGCTGGAGGAGATGCTCGGCCAGAACCTGCTGCACCGCAGCGGCAGCGGGGTCCGGCTGACGGGCAGCGGCGAGCGTTTCCTCGCCTATGCCGAGCGCATCCTGAAAATGCACGACGAAGCGGTCTCCGCCTTTTCCGACAAGGGCCTGCACGGCTCCATCGTCTTCGGCAGCCCGGAAGACTACCTGCTGTCCTTCTTCCCGATGCTCCTCAAGAGTTTCGGCACCCGCTATCCGGATGTCGAGATCAAGGTCGTATCGGCACCGACGGTCGAACTGCGCGGGCTGCTGCAATCGCGCAAGGTCGATCTGGCTCTGGTTTCGACCCCCAACCTGAACGACGTCGACAATGTCGTGCGCACCGAACCCCTCGTCTGGGTCGGCAGCAAGCCGACGCTCGAACTGCACGATTTCGGCGATACGGTGCCGCTGGCACTGCCGGCATCGAACGCCATGGATCACCGCGCGGCCTGCGAAGCGATGGCGCGGGCGGGCCTGCGCTACAAGATCTCCTATGCCAGCAACAGTCTCGCCGGGCTGATCGGCCTTGCCCGCTCCGGCCTTGCCATCTGCGTCATGACGCAGGAGGCGGTGCCGCCGGATCTGCACATCCTCAATGCGCCACTGCCGCACCTGCCGCATCTCGGCATGCTGATCGTCTTTGCGGAAGGCGACCGCTCGCCCGCCGTCACCACCTTCGCCGATCACATCCGCGCGACGCTGCCCACGCTTTAGCCGGCTGCGACGAGACTTCTCCCGCCGCAGCCGTCGGAGCAGAACCTATTTCTCGAAATAGGTCGGCTTGCCGTCCTCGCCTTTTTTCCATTCGTAGATGACGTAGTCCGGGCGGGTGATGTCGCCCTTGGCGTCATAGCCGATCTCGCCCAGCGCCGTGGCCCAGGGTCCGCCCGCCTTGATGGTTTCGGCGACCTTCTGCGCGTCCTCGGCCGAGCCGGTCTTCTCGATGGCAGCGGCGACGATCTGCACGGCGATGTAGGAGTAGAGCGTATAGGCCTCCGGCTCGAAGCCCGCGGCACGGAAGGTGTCGACCACCTCTTTCGCCGTCGGGTTGCGGCGCGGATCGGGAGCGAAGGTGTTCAGCGTGCCGATGACCGCATCGCCGGCGATCTGCGCCAGTTCGCTCGACACCATGCCGTCACCGGAAAACAGCGTGGCCTTCAGCCCCTGGTCGGCGGATTGGCGCATGATCAGGCCGGCTTCGGTGTGCAGGCCGCCGAAATAGATCAGCGTCACGCCGGCATCCTTCATCTTGGCGATGAGCGCGGAAAAATCCTTCTCGCCGCTGGTAATGCCTTCATAGAGCACGTCGCCGATGCCGTGTTCCTTCAGCGTCTGGCGCGCCACGTCGACGAGTCCCTGACCATAGGGTGTCTTGTCGTGCACGATGGCGATCTTGGCATCCTTGAAGTTCGCGGCGATATATTCGCCCGCCACCTTGCCCTGCTGGTCGTCGCGCCCACAGGTGCGGAAGGTGTTCCACAACCCGCGCTCGGTGAATTGCGGGTTCGTCGAGGCGGGCGTGATCTGCAGCACGCCGTTTTCCGCATAGACCTCGGAAGCCGGGATCGAGACGCCGGAATTGAAGTGACCGACGACATAGTGGATGCCGTCGGCGACGAACTTGTTGGCGACGGAAATGCCCTGCTTGGGGTCGGACACGTCATCGCCGATGACGACCTTCAACTGTTCGCCAAGCACGCCGCCGGCGGCGTTGATATTGGCGACGGCCTGTTCCGCGCCCTTGACGAACTGCGCGCCGAAGGCCGCGTTCGGGCCGGTGATGGGACCGGCGACGCCGATCAGGATATCGGCTTTGGCATTGGCCGCAAAAATCGTAAGCGACGTAAGGACGACCGAGGACAAGAGTAGTTTCTTCATTTGATGCGCTCCCAGTATGGCTGCGGGCGTTGATGACACTTTGCTGCGGCGCCCACGGATTGACGCAGAAAGCCATCCGGCGCGCGCGAAGCGCGCCGGGTTTCCGTCCCGATGATGCTGGACGGTGTGTGGTCGCCGGGTGTGTTCCCTTGTTCTTATGCCGCCGACCGTTCTCTAGGTTTCGTCAGGTCAGGCGGGGATCTCCACCGCTATCGCCGTCGCCTCGCCGCCGCCGATGCAGACGGAGGCGATACCGCGTTTCAGCCCCCGCAGTCGCAGCGCATTGACCAGCGTGACGATCACCCGGGCGCCGGAAGCGCCGATCGGATGGCCGAGCGCGCAGGCGCCGCCGTTCACATTCACCCGGTCCGGCGCGAGCCCCAGTTCCCGGATCGCCGCCATCGGCACGACGGCGAAGGCCTCGTTGATCTCGAAGAGGTCGACATCGCCAATCTCCCAGCCGACGCGCCGGCAGAGCGCCCGGATCGCACCGATCGGCGCGGTCGGAAAGAGGTTCGGCGCGTCCGCATAGGTGGCGTGGCCGCGGATCACCGCCAGCGGCGGAGTGCCCTTTTCATCCGCCGCCGACCGGCGCATCAAGACGAGCGCCGCCGCGCCATCCGAAATCGACGAGGCATTGGCCGCCGTCACCGTGCCGCCCTCGCGAAAGGCCGGCTTCAGCAGGGGGATATTGTCGGGCCGCGCCTTCTGCGGCTGCTCGTCCTGGCTGACGGTCCGCTGCTTGGCGCCCGAGCCGATGGTCAACGGCGCGATCTCGTCGGCAAAGCCACCCTCGGCGTCCGCCTTCTGCGCCTTCTCCAGCGAGGCGATGGCGTAGTCGTCCTGTGCGGTGCGGCTGAACTGGTAGGCCTCGGCGCAATCCTCCGCAAAGGTGCCCATCAGCCGCCCCTTGTCATAGGCGTCCTCCAGGCCATCGAGGAACATATGATCGAGCGTCCGCTGGTGCCCCATGCGATAACCCTGCCGCGCCCGGTCGAGCAGATAGGGGGCGTTGCTCATGCTCTCCATGCCGCCCGCAACCACTATGGCAGCGGAACCCGCCTGGATCAGGTCATGCGCCAGCATGGCGGCCTTCATGCCCGAGCCGCACATCTTGTTGACGGTCGTCGCACCCACGCCAAACGGGATGCCGGCGCCGATGGCCGCCTGGCGGGCCGGCGCCTGGCCTAGGCCTGCCGTGAGCACGCAGCCGAACACGACCTCGTCGACATCAGCCGAGGCGATGCCGCCGCGCGCAAGGGCAGCACCGATGGCGGCGGCACCCAGCTCGGGCGCGGAAAGATCCTTCAAATCGCCCTGGAAACCGCCGAGCGGGGTTCGGGCCTGGCCGACGATGACCACCGGGTCCTGATTGTTCATGCGATCCTCCTTCCCATGGCCGGCCTCACCGCGGCGCCATGCGCAAAGCTCCATCGAGGCGGATGACCTCGCCGTTGAGCATCGTATTCTCACAGATATGTTTTACCAGCGCGGCATATTCCGACGGCCGGCCGAGGCGCGGCGGAAAGGGCACGCTTGCGGCCAGCGTGTCCTGCACATCCTGCGACATGCCGGCCATCATCGGCGTCTCGAAAATGCCGGGTGCGATGGTCACCACGCGAATGCCGAAGCGCGCCAGCTCGCGCGCCACCGGCAGCGTCATCGCGGCCACCCCGCCCTTCGACGCTGCATAGGCCGCCTGGCCGATCTGCCCGTCGAAAGCGGCAATCGAGGCCGTGTTGACGATCACCCCGCGCTCGCCAAAACCGTCCGGCTCCTCCTCGGCCATGACCGCTGCCGCAAGCCGCACCATGTTGAACGTGCCCACCAGGTTGATGGTGACGGCGCGGGCAAAACTGTCCAGCCCGTGCAGACCGTTCTTGCCGAGGATCTTTTCACCGGGCGCGATGCCGGCGCAATTGACCAGGCCGTGCACATGGCCAAAGACCTCCTTGGCATAGGCGAGAGCGGCGGTGGCATCAGCCGCGTTCGTCACGTCCGTCTGGCGGAACCGCACGTTTTCGCCGAGCTCGATAGCCAGCGTCTCGCCGGCCTCACCGTTGACATCGAGCCCCAGCACGCTTGCGCCTTCCTCGGCCAACATGCGCGCGACGGCGGCACCGAGCCCGGAACTCGCGCCCGTGACGACGAAGACGCGGCTCTTCAGTTCCATGCGTTCCTGCTCCCAACCGTTTCAGGCAGGATGATGCGGCGGCAAAATATGGTATGCAATGACCGAAGATCGCAGTTTTCGTGATCGCTTTTGCCATAGTTCTAGGACGGGACAGTCACCATGGAACGCCGCATGATCGCCCCGTGTTTCATGGACGACACGCTGGAATGCCTGCAACGCCATGGCGTGGCGGCCGCGCCGCTACTGGCCCAGGTCGGCCTGGCGCCCGTCATCACCGGCCCCATCCCGGCCGAACAATATGGCGCGCTCTGGCATGCCGTGGCCCGGACGATGGACGACGAGTTCTTCGGCGAGGGCGCGCGCCCGATGCGCGCCGGCAGCTTCGCCCTGCTGTGCCACGCCATCCTGTCGACCGTGACGCTCGAACATGCCCTTCGACGCGCCCTGCGTTTTCTCCGGGTGGTGCTCGACGATCCGCATGGCGAACTGGTGGTCGAAAAGGGGCTGGCGCAGATCGTGCTGAAGGATAGCGGCGCCATGCGCTCTGCCTTTGCCTACCGCACCTTCTGGATCATCGTGCATGGCGTCAATTGCTGGCTGGTCGGGCGGCGCGTGCCGATCCGCTGGGTCGATTTCCGTTGCAGCGCGCCGCCCGCCGGCACCGATTACCGCCTGTTCTTCGGCGCGCCCGTGCGGTTCGACCAGCCCGAGACGCGGCTCGTCTTCGATGCCGAATTCCTGAAGCTGCCGCCGATCCGCGACGAGCGGGCGCTGAAGGATTTTCTGCGCCATGCGCCGGCAAACATCCTCGTGCGCTATCGCCACGACCTGGGCCTCTCCGCCGCCATTCGCGCGCGGCTGCACGCCACGCCGCCGGCCGCCTGGCCGAGTTTCGAAGTGCTGGCCGGCCGCATGCGCATTGCCGCGCCGAGCCTTCGGCGGCGCCTGCGGCTGGAGGGCGAGACCTATCGCTCGATCAAGGACGACCTGCGCCGGGCGCTCGCCATGGAGGCGCTCGCCGATGGCCGCACGAATGTCGCCGAGCTTGCCGCCGACCTCGGTTTTTCCGAACCGAGCGCCTTTTATCGCGCCTTCCGCAAATGGACGGGCAAATCCCCGGCCCTCTTCCGGCGCGGCTTTCAGAGAAGTTCGGCCGGGTAAGCCATTTGGCGGGTTGACTTGCCAAAGCATTTACGTTGATATCAACGTCATCTTACATAGGCTATTTTCCATGTGAACAAAACATCGACAACGAGGAGCCGATCATGAAAATCGTGACCAGCCTGAGCTTCCAGGGACAGTGCCGCGAAGCCTTCGAATTCTACGCCAAGGTTCTCGGCGGCAAGATCACCGCGGCCATGGAATATGGCGACGCGCCGCCGGACATGCCGATCAGCGATCCCAAATACAAGACCTGGCTGATGCACTGTTGGCTTGAGGTCGGCGACCAGGCGCTGATGGGCGCCGACATGGACGTCGCCTGGGCGCCCAATGTCGACAAGCCCAAGAACGGCTTCGACGTCACCCTGCACACCACGGACAAGGCCGAGGCCAAGCGCTGGTTCGATGCGCTTGCCGAAGGGGGCAAGGCGATCATGCCGTTTTCCGAGACCTTCTGGTCGCCCGGCTTCGGCTCGCTCGTCGACAAGTTCGGCGTCCCGTGGATGATCAACAGCATCCCCTCGGGCGACTGGCGGCCGGGCCAGGCCTGACCCTTCCAAGCATGCGGCAACGGGGATTGCGGCGGTGGCCAAGCCACCGTCGCATGAAGCGCCGTCAGGGCGAGAGATACGGCATCACTTCGACAGCGCCGCGATAGATCATGTCGAGCGAGACGTAGAGGATGATCGCGAGACCGACATAGGCTATCCAGCGGTGCTTGTTGAGCAGGCGGGCGATGAAGTTCGCCGCGATGCCCATCAGCGCGATGGAGAGCGCGAGGCCGACGATCAGCACGCTCGGATGTTCGCGGGCAGCACCGGCGACGGCAAGCACGTTGTCGAGCGACATGGACACGTCGGCGACGACGATCTGCGTGGCAGCCTGGAAGAAGGTTTTTCGCGGGGCGCCTTCGACATGCACGCCTTCCTCGCCATTGTGGCCGGCATGCAGTTCGCGCCACATCTTCCAGCAGACCCAGAGCAGCAGCAGGCCGCCGGCGAGCAGAAGCCCGATGATCGCCAGCAGGTGCACGGCCACCGTGGCGAAGGCGATGCGCAGCAGCGTTGCCGCGATGATGCCGACGAGGATCGCCTTCTTGCGCTGCGCCGGCTCCAGTCCCGCCGCCGCAAGGCCGATGACCACGGCGTTGTCGCCAGCGAGAACCAGGTCGATTGCGATGACCTGCAAAAGCGCCGTCAGACCGGCCGATGTAAATATATCCATGCGTCCCCCCTCAGATATGCGTCGACTGCGGGGTGTGCCGTTCGGGGTGTCTTTCCGCCCGCGCGACTCCTCAGCTGTTTTCGATCAGTACAGCGTCAGCTTTGTGTTTTGCAAGGTCCAGCAGCGCGAGCGGCGCCGGGCTTCCGGCTGAACCGCCGAACGCGTCGAGCGACCGGTTTGCCGTCGCCTCAATAGGCGACGACGCGGTTGTCGTTCGGATCGGCCCATTTGGTGTTCGGGACGACGGAGAACCAGCCGGGACGGGAGGGATCGCGATCATAGGGATAGCCACCGAGCGTCTTGTGGAGGTCGGCATATTTCCCGAGCTTGTCGCGGTCGAGCTCGACGCCGAGCCCCGGCGCCGTCGGCACCTTGATGGCGCCGTTCTCGTAACGCATCGGCCCGCCGACGATGATGTCGTCGGTGAGCTGGTGATAATGGGCGTCCGCGTGGAAGACGAGGTTCGGCAACACCGCGCCGAGATGCAGCATGGTGGCGAGTTGGATGCCGAGTTCGCCGGACGAATGCACGGCGATGCCGAGCTGGAAGGTCTCACACACACCCGCCGCTTTCACACAGGGCCGGATGCCGCCCCAGAAGGTCGTGTCGAGCAGGATGACGTCGACCGCGGGGTTGAGGATGTTGGCGGCGAGCTGCTCGAAGTTGATCACCACCGTGTTGGTGGCAAGCGGCATGGACGTGTTCTCGCGCACCCGGCGCATGCCGTTCAGGCCCCAGGTCGGGTCCTCGTAATAGTCGTTGTTGAGATCCTCGATGCCCTTGGCGAAGCGGATCGCCTCCTCGACGCTGAAGCCCGCATTGGGATCGTAGCGCACGCTGTCGGACCCGAGCGCCTTCGCCCAGGCGCGAAAGACCTCCAGCTCGTAATCGGGCGGGAAGACGCCGCTCTTCAGCTTGTGCGTGGTGAAGCCGCATTTTTCCTTGAGTGTCAGGGTCTGCTCGATGAGCTGGTCGGCGGTGCGCGTCTCACCCTCGCCGGTATCCTTGTTGGGCAGGCGGAAGAACATGTAGCTGGCGAAGGGAACGACATCGCGCATCTTGCCGCCGAGAATGTCGCAGACCGGCACGCCGAGGAACTTGCCCATAATGTCCAGACACGCGAACTCGATCGCCGCATGCATCTGCGTGCGGTTGTTGTAGAGACTGGCGGTCGGGTTGCAGATCATGAAGCGGAGGTTTTCCAGCTCGAAGGGGTCATGCCCGACGAGATAGGGTTTCAGCGCCCGGAACGCCGCCTCGGCGCTTTCCCCGCCGCCGCCCATCTCGCCGAGGCCGATGATGCCGACATCCGTCTCCACCTCGACGATGGTGCGCACGAACCGCCCCCAATGCGCGCCGTTGGAATGGCGCAGCGGCGCCTCGAGCGGCACGGTGACGGTGGTGGCGCGGATATCGGTGATTTTCGGTCGCTTCATGGGAGGCTCCAATGCAGTCTTCTGTTGGGAACGGCCGGGCATGACGCCGGCTAGCTGATCATCCGGGTCATCTCGTCGACGCTGATCTCGCTGGCGGGCAGATCGGCGATCTTCTCGCCCCGCGCCATCGCGACGATGCGGTCGGAAATCGGGTGGATGTGGTGCAGGTTATGGCTGATGAAGATGGAGGTGACGCCGAGCCCCTTCAGCTCCACGACATGGTCCAGCACCTTGTTGGTCTCCTTGACCGAGAGGTGGTTGGTCGGCTCGTCGAGGATCAGCACCTTCGAGCGGAAATGCATGGCCCGCGCGATCGCCACACCCTGGCGCTGGCCGCCGGACAAGGCCTTCACCGGTGTATCGGCTCCGCGCAGATGCAGGCCGACGCCGCGCAGGCCCTCCATGGCCTCGCGCGCCATCTTCTCCCGGTCGACGATGCCGAAGCCGGGCCGGCCGAACTTCAGTGGCTCGCGGCCGATGAAGAAGTTCTGCGCGATCGACATTTCCGGCACCATGGCCGTGTACTGGTAGATCGTCTCGATGCCGAGCCCCATCGCCACCTCGGGGCCGGTGATGGAGACGCTTTCGCCCTCGATGAAGATCTCGCCCTTGTCCTGCGTGTGCACGCCCGACAGGATCTTGATCAGCGTCGACTTGCCGGCGCCGTTGTCGCCGACGAGGCCGATCACCTCGCCGCGCGCGGCATGGAAATCGACATTCTTGAGGGCATGCACGGCGCCGTACCATTTTTGCAGGCCGACGCATTTGATGATCGGCTCTTCGGCCGGATTGACGGCAGCGTTCATGGTCTTACCCCTTCATGCCTTCGGCTTTCAGCCGGGTCTGCGTGTTGAGGACGACCGCCACCACGATCATGGCGCCGACGGCGAACATGAACCAGTTGGCATTGACGCCGCTGAGGATGAGGATGTTCTCGATCATCGCGATCAGCAGCGTGCCGACGACCGCGCCGAGGATGGAGCCGACCCCGCCGGTGAGCGCCACGCCGCCGATGACGGCTGCGGCGATCGCCTGCATTTCCAGGCCCGTACCGAGGTTCGGCACGATCACCTTGACGCGAAAGCTCTGGATGATGCCGGCAAATCCGGCGAGCGTGGCGCACAGCATGAAGCAGGCCATCTTCACCCGCTCGGTCTTGATGCCCATGTCGCGCGCGGCCTGTGGATGGCCGCCGGTGGCAAAGATCCAGTGGCCGAAATCCATGCGGCGCAGCACGAAGCCGAGCGCGAGCGCAATCGCGATCATGTAGAGCAGCGAGACGCGCGGCGTGACGAGCCCGAGATCGAGCCGTCCGACCAGCCAGGACACGTCGAGTTCCCGCGGAAAGATCGGCGGGAAACCGCCGGCCAGCACGACCGCAAGGCTGCGCGCCATGAACAGCATGCCGAGTGTGGCGATGAAGGACGGGATCTTGAGCTTCAGCGTGATCAGGCCGTTGCCGAAGCCGATCAACGCGGCGATCAGGAGACCGACCAGGATCGCGGCCGCCGTCGGCCAGCCGTTCTGCATCAAGAGCACCGTGACCATCGGCGACAGGCCGAAGACGGAGCCGACGGAGAGGTCGAACTCGCCGGCGATGATCAGGATGGTGATGCCCATCGCGACGATCGCGATTTCCGGGATCGGTTGCAGATAGACGGTCATGTTGCCGGTCGTGAAGAACCGGTCGTTCAACACGCTGAACACGACGAGCAGCGCGAGGAAGATCAGCAGCGCTGCCATTTCCGGCCGTGCCATCAGGTTGCGGACACTGGGTTTCATACTCTCTGGCCTCGAAAAGAGCCTCCCGCCCAAAGGACGGGAGGGCATGAAAAGGACTGGCTCAGCGCACGCCCATCGACATGAATTTTTCCACTTGCTCCAGGTCCTTCGGCTCCACCACGGCCTTGCCGGTATTGACGTCGAAGGCGCTGAGGCCGAACTTCTTCATCATCGCGAGCTGGAGGATCGGCAGGTAACCCTGGTAATAGGGCTGCTGGTCGATGGTGATGTCGACGTAACCCTTCTTCATCTCGTCGAGCACGACGGGCACCAGGTCGAAGGTCGCCATGTGCAGCTGGCCGGGCTTGATGCCGAGGTCACGCAGGCATTCGCCGGCGCCCGCACCCCAGAAACCGGCATCGACATAGGCATTGGTCTCGGGCTTGCCCTGGACATATTGGCAGATGCGCGAAGCGGTGACGGAAATGTCGTTGGAACTGTCGATCACCTCGTAGCTGATCTGACGGTTCGGCTCGGCGGCCTTCACCTCGTCGAGGAATTTCCTGGCGCCGCCGATGCGCGCTTCCGCCCAGCTTTCGCCCGGCCGCGACAGGCCCAGCAGCGCATGCACCGGCTGCTCCGCCGGGATTTTTGCATAGAGCCCCTTCATCAGCACGTAGCCGGCCTCGAAAAGGTCCTGCCCGACGAAGGCGTTGCGCGCATTGCCGGCCGCACCCTGGCTGTCGTCGACATTGGCGGTGATGACCGGAATGCCCTTGTCGACCGCCTTCTTGATCGTCTCGTCATAGAGGTCGTCATTGACGATGACGGTGACGATGCCGTCCACGCCCTGCTCCACGACCGTATCGAGGTTCTGCAGGTGCTTTTGCAGGTCGCCGTTCGGCGTGGTGAAGATGAGCTGGCACTCTGCCTCGAACTGGGCGCAGGCATCGTCCATGCCCTTCTTGATCGACTGCCAGAAGCTGTTGTCGATGCCCGTCTGGGTGAGATACACGAATTTCGGATTCTCCTGCGCCACGGCCGCACTCGCCGCCAAACACGCCACGCCAAGGGCCAGTGCGGCCAGCGATCTCTTCATCATTTCAATTCCCTCCCAGGTTTTTTTCACAAGGCGCTCTCGGTGTGGTGCCTGCTGCGGAGCGCGTGGCGCGGCAGGCCGTTGCGCAGGCTGGTCGCGCGCTAGCGCGCCTCCCCCAGCACGCGGAGGATTTCGTAGCAGGCGCCGAAGGGGTGGTAGTCGGTCTTGCCCGGCGGGCTCTTGATGTCGCTCTGCTTGACGCCGTCAGGCGAGAGGATGCGGAACCAGCAGCCGTAATCATGATCGACCAGATGCCGCCAGCTGTAGCGCCAGAGCCGATCGTAATCCTGCCAGTAGCGCTCCTGCCCCGTCCGTTCGGCAAGGCCGGCCGCAGCCGCCACCGTCTCGCAATGGACCCAGTGATATTTGTCGAGATCGTACAGCTTGCCGTCCGGGCCATAACTGTAATGCATGCCGCCGAACTCGAGATCGGCACTTTTTGCCAGCGCGGTTTCATAGAGCAGGATCGCCTGCGGCAGGATCCAGTCGCGCGCGCGGTAGCGTTCCAGAATTAGCAGCAGCTTCGTCCATTCCGTCATGTGGCCCGGCAGGTAGCCGTAGGGGCGGAAGAGGTGTTTGGGATCGTCCTTGTTGTAGTCCCAGTCGACCGACCAGTCCTCGCCGTAATGTTCCCAGACGACGCCTTGCGCGGTGGCGGCAAGCTCGACGCAGATGCGCCGGCCCAGCGTTTCGGCGCGGTCGAGATAACGCGCCTCGCCGGTCGCCTCGTAAGCCGCCAGCATCGCCTCGGTCATGTGCATGTTGGCGTTCTGGCCGCGATAGCGCGAGACCGTCTGCCAGTCGCGGCTGATCTCGTCCTTGTAGAGTTCGCGCTCCGGCTCCCAGAAGCGGCTTTCGAGCAGGTCCCAGGTCTGCGCAACCCTTTCCGCCATGCCGGGAATGCCGGCCTTCATGGCGGAGGCATAGGCGAGCAGGACGAAGGCGTGGCCGTAACAATGCTTCGTGGTGTCCACCACCTCGTGGCCGTGCATCAGCCAGAAATAACCACCGTGATCCGGGTCGCGGTGAACCTCGTCGAGATATCTGACACCGTGCGCGGCGGCCTCCGCGAAGTCCTGTCGCTTGAAGAGGATTGCGGCGGTCGCATAGTTGAAGATGAAGCGCGTGGTGGAGACGAGGTGCTGCGTCTTGCGATCGGTGATGAAGCCGTCGTCGCGATATTCGTTGTAATAGCCGCCGTCTTCCGTGTTCAGGCAGGACGGATGGTAGAAATCCATGATCTCGCGCATATGGCCGAGCAGGAACGTCTTCGAGCGGAAATCGGGAAACGGTTTCATGACGGGCCTCCGGTCAATCTGGAATGATGATGCCGAGCTTGGAGAGAACGCCGCCGTCGATCTTGACGTCGGCGCCCGTGATGAAGCGGGCCTTGTCGCTGGCGAGGAAGGCGACCAGCTCGGCGACTTCGGAGGCCTTGCCGACGCGGCCGAGCGGATGGCCCCGGCCCCAGGCGTCGAGCGTCGCCTCGGCCGTGCCCTCGCCCTTCCAGACATCGGCGGCCCAGCGCAGCATCGGCGTGTCGATCGAGGCGGGGCAGACGGCGTTGACGGTGATGTTGTCGTCCGCGTGGTCGAGCGCCATGGCGCGCACCAGCGCGTTGATCGCGCCCTTGCTCGCCGTATAGGCGGCGACGCCGGTCTGCGAGGCATAGGCCTGCACGGAGGAGATCGCGACGATCGCCCCGCCGCCGCGCTTCTTCATTTCGGGGATGGCGAATTTGGCGGCGAGGAATATGCCCTTCAGGTTGATGTCGAGCACATCGTCCCAGACGTCCACCGGCGTATCGACCACGGTGCCGTAGCGCTGGATGCCGGCGCAGCAGGCGAGCACGTCCATGCCGCCATGCCGCGAGACAGCCGCAGCGACCGCCGCCTGCATGTCGGCCTCGTTGCGCACATCGCCGACGAAGCCCGCCGCATTGGCGCCGATCGCCGCGACGGCCTCGTCGACCGAGGCCTTGTCGTTCGCCACGATCATCACCTTGCCGCCGCCTGCCGCAAAACGCTCGGCACAGGCACGGCCCATGCCGAGGCTGCCGCCGGTCACGACGATGCTCTTGCCGTTGAAATCCGTCATCCTGTTGTCTCCCGAAATATATCTGCGACCGCGCCGAACCGCGGCTCGGCCACGCCCGGCCCCACGCCCTCGACTGCAAAGAGCCCACCCTCCAGCGGATGGGCCGCGAGATGCGCCTCCGTCATGGTGAAGCGGGCGGAGGTGACGTAGAGGGTGGAAAGGTTCTCGCCGCCGAAGGTGCAGCTCGTCGGCCAGCTTGCCGGGAGTTCGATCAGGTCGATGAGGCGGCCCCCGCCGTCGAAGCCTGCGACAGCCGCGCCACCGGCGACGCGGCAGTTCCAGAGGGTGTCGTTCGCATCGAGGCAGGAGCCGTCCGGCAGGCCGCGCGCGAACCCGGCGACGATGGTCCGACGGTTGCCGATCCGCTGCCTGGCCTGCTCATGGTCGAAGAGGTAGATTTCATTCGCCAGCGTATCGGCGAAGAAGAAGCGGTTGTCCCGCGTCCAGCCCATCGTGTTGGTGATGCCGTATTCGTTCGGCGTCAGCTGCGAGACCTGCCCGTCCGGAGCAATGCGGTAGACGGCGCCGGATTTGCGGTCCATGTCCTTCGGCGTGCCGTCCGCATGGAGATTGCTCTGCATGGTCGCGACCCAGAAAGAGCCGTCCGGCGCGACACGGCCCTCGTTCAGACGATTGTCCGGCAGGTCCGGCTCCGGCACGGCGAACTCTTCGAAGGCGCCGCCGGGGCTCCAGAGGCAGACGGTGCGGCGCAGGCCGACGATGAAACCGCCATTGGCGCGCAGGCCGATCGACGTCACGAAATCGGGTGTCGGCCAGGTGTCGTGGCGCCCGTTTGCCGGCTCCAGCCGATGGATGCGCTTTCCGACGATATCGACCCAGTAAAGCGCCTTCTCGCCTTTCGACCAGAGGATGCTCTCGCCGACAATGTCCTTCGCATCGAGAATGAGGGAAACCCTATAACTCATGGCAGCACCACGGATTTTATCGACGACATGTCGTCGCTGGCATTCGTCAGCGCCGCCGCCGTTTCGTCGAGGCTAAAGCGGTGCGTGATGACGGATTTCAGATCCACCAGGCCGCTTGCCGCCAGTTCGATCGCCCGCGGATAGACGCCGGCGTAGCGGAAGACGCCGTGGATCGACAGTTCCCGCTCCATGGCCGGCCAGAAATCGACCGAGGAGGCACCCGTCGGGTTGATGCCGACAAGCGCGAGACCGCCGCGGCGGCGGATGCGCGGCAAGGCGCGGGTGACCGCATTCGGCGCGCCGCTGCATTCGATGACATTGTCCACCTCGGCGATCGTTTCGTAGAGCGGATCGGCCGCGGCATCATGCGCCTCGAAACGCGGGAACCGACCGACGAGCCCGATCCGCGCCGGGTTGATGTCGGAGAGGATGATGCGCGTCGCGCCCCGTGCCGCCGCCGCCTGTCCGGCCAGCAGGCCGATGGGGCCGGCGCCGATGATCAGCACCGAACTGCCAGGCTTCATGGCGAGACGCTCCGTCGCCCAGAGGCCGACGGCGAGCGGCTCGATCAGCGCCGCCTCTTCGAAGGACAGGCTATCGGGGATGGCGAAGGTGAAATCGGCCGGGTTGACCACGCGGCGCGCGAAGGCGCCGTGATAGGGCGGCGTCGCCATGAAGACGACGTCGGGGCAGAGATTGTAGGCACCGGACCAGCATTGTGCGCAGTGGCCGCACGGCCGCTGCGGCTCGAGCGTCACGCGGTCGCCGGGCTTCAGGTGCCGCACCTCGGGCCCGGTCGCGACCACGGTGCCGGCCGCTTCGTGGCCGAGCACGATCGGCCGATCGCAGACGAGGTGGCCGATGCGGCCATGGCGGAAATAGTGCACGTCCGAACCACAGACGCCCACCGCGGCGATTTCCACCAGCACGTCATTCGGGCCTGCGACCGGCTCCGGCCAGTCCTGCATCTCGACGACGTTGGGCGCCATGAGCACGGCCGCCCGGTTGGGTTTTGAGAAGAGCGCGTTCACATCCGCCCCCGCATGCGCTTGATGCTGATGATGTTGACCATGACGGCAACGAGGATGACGACGCCGCGCACGATGCCCTGTGCAAAGGGATCGACGCCGAGCAGCACGAGGCCGTTGACGAGGGCCGCGATGAAGATCACGCCGAAGAGCGTGCCGAGCATCGTGCCGCGGCCGCCGAACAGGCTGGTGCCGCCGACGACGACGGCGGCGATGATGTCGAATTCCAGGCCCGAGGCAGCACCGCTGTTGCCCGAGCCGAGACGGCTTGCCATCAGGATGCCCGTGAGGGCCGCCAGCGCTCCGGTGATGGCGAAGACGAGGATGCGGATGCGCGCCACCGGGATGGCCGAGAGGCGCGCTGCCTCCGCATTGCCGCCGACGGCATAGACGCTGCGGCCGAATACGGTGCGCGTGGCGACGAAGCTGAAGACGGCGAACAGCACCAGCATGATGATCGCTGGCGTCGGAATGCCGAGCAGGGACCCCGCGCCAAAACGCTGGAAGCTGAAGTCCATGATGACGATCGGCACGGCATCCGACATGACCTGCGCGGTGCCGCGCAGGCCGAGCCACAGCGCCAGCGTGACGATGAAGCTCGGCACGTCGAAGAAGGCACGCAGGAAGCCGGTGAAGCAGCCGATCAGAGCGCCAAGGACGATGACCACCAATGCGGCAACGGGAAGCGGCACGCCGGATTGCGCCAGCGACGCCAACAGCACGCCGGCAAAGGCGACATGCGGGCCGACGGAAATGTCGATCTCGCCGCTGATCAAAACCAGCGTCATGCCCCAGGCGATGATGCCGACGAAGGCGGCGTCGCGCAGGATGTTGAGCTGGTTCGGCAGCGTCATGAAGTTGGACGCGAAGACCGCGAGGAAGGCATAGAGCAGAAGGATTGCGGCCAGCAGTCCGATTTCGTTGGCGCGGCCGCTCAGGAAGTGGCGCAGGTCGAACGTCTGGTAGAGTTCGGATCGGGTCTCGGCCATTCTCAATGCACTCCCTGTTCGCCGGTGGTCAGCTCGCTCAGCGTCTCCGTGCGGATCGCCTCGCCTTCGACCTCGGCCGTGATGCCGCCGCCGCGCAGGATGAGCACGCGGTCGCAGACCTCGCAGAATTCCTCGATCTCGCCGGAGACGAAGACCACGGCGAGCCCCTCCTCCGCGGCCTTGCGCATCAGTTGATAGATCTGCCGCTTGGCGCCGATATCGACGCCGCGCGTCGGCTCGTCGAGCAGCAGGATGCGCGGCGCGGCATTCAGCGCCTTGCCGATGACGACCTTCTGCTGATTGCCGCCCGAGAGATTGCCGAGCGGCTCGCTTGGATGGGCGAGCTTGATGCCGAGCGCGCGGATCGAGGCCGTCACCTTGTCGCGCATCGCAGCCCGGTCGATCACCCCGCCGCGCGACACCGAACCCCAGCTCGCCATGACGAGGTTTTCGTCGATGCCGAGCATCATCACGGCCCCTTCGCCGCGACGATCCTCCGGCGTCATGAAGATGCCGTTCGCCCGCGCCTCGCGCAGGCTCGCCGGCCTGAAATCGCTGCCGGAAAGCGTCATCGAACCGCTGTCGATGGTCCGAAGTCCTGCAATCGCCTGCAAAAGCTCCGTTCGCCCCGAGCCCAGCACGCCGGCAATGCCGAGCACTTCGCCCGCACGGATCTCGAAGCTCGCATCCTGGATGCGCGGCGCGACCTCAAGGCCGCGGATCGAGAGCAGCGGGCTGCGTTTGGCGGGCGCGGAACGCGGGGCATCGCCCTCGGCCTGCGTTGCACCCAGCAACATGTCGACGATCTGGCGGTTCGTCACATCGCCGACGGCTGTCGTCGTGATGTGACGGCCGTCGCGCATGATGGTGAGGGAATGGGCCACCCGCCGGATCTCGTCCATACGGTGCGAAATGTAGATGACGCTGGTGCCCTGCTCCGCGAGCCGGCGCACGACCCGGATCAACGTTTCCGCCTCCTGGGCGACCAGCGAACTCGTCGGCTCGTCGAGGATCAGCAGCCGTGCGCCCTGGCGCAGGGCCCGCGCGATCTCGACCAGCTGGCGCTGCGCCACGGAAATGCGCTGAACGGGCTGGCGCGGATCGAGATCGAGGCCGAGCACTTCGAGCGCCGCATGCGCCTCGCGCTCCATCGCCCGCCAATCGACACTGCCGCCGCGCTTCGGCCAACGCCCCAGAAAGACGTTTTCCGCAATCGAGAGTTCGGGAACGACGCTCAGCTCCTGGTGCACGGTGGCGATGCCAGCCTTGATGCCGTCCATCGGCGTGCGCAGCGCCACGGGCTTGCCGTCCATCAGGATGGAACCCTCGTCCGGCCGCTCGACGCCGGCGAGGATCTTCACCAGCGTCGACTTGCCGGCGCCGTTCTTGCCGAGCAGCGCGCGGACCTCGCCGCGACCGATGGCGAAATCCACGTCGCTGAGCGCGACGACGCCGGGATACGCCTTGGATATGCCGTGCATATGGACGAGCGGTTCAGTCATGGAAGCCATGCCGTTCAGATTGGAAAAGGAGGGCCGCAATCGGGCGGCGGCCCTCAGTCCATGGCGCCTGAGCGCCTCAGGGGATGCCGTCGGGCCGGGCTTCCAGCCAGGCCTTCACCTTGTCGAGATCGGATGACAGGAACATCTCGGTCGGCACGATGGTGAGATAGGTGTCGATCGCCTCGCCCTTGATGGCCTTCAGCGCCATCGCGACGGAATCCTTGCCCATCTGCTGCGGCTGCTGGCCGTTCGTGGCGATCAGCGTTTCCGGCGCATTGATCAGGTATTGCGCGAGTTGCACGCTGATATCGTTGCCGAAGACGACGGCCTGGCCCTGGCGGCCCGAGGCCATGATGCCCTGGATGGCGCCGATCGTGCCGTTGTCGGTGGTGGCGAACATGGCATTGATCGCCGTGTCGCCGGTCAGCATGGTCGTTGCGGTCTCCGTCGACTTGCCCGGCTCGAAGCCGGCCTGGTCGGCCGCCCATTCGACGCCCGGCACCGTCTCCTCGACCGCCTTCTTGAAGCCGGCCTTGCGCTCAACGCAGGCCTCGTAGACGTCGCAGTTCAGGATGCCGAAGCGCGGCTTGTCGATGCCCTTGCCCTTGAAATAGTCGCCGGCGACGAGACCGACCTCATAGCCAAGCTTGAACTGGTCGGTGGTGACCAGCGCCTTGACGTATTTCTTGGCGTCCTCGTCGTTGATGCAGGTGTTGTAGCAGATGACCGGAATGCCGGCCTCGGCCGCCTGCTTCACCACCGGCACCGAGGCCGTCGCGGAAACCGGCGACATGATGATCGCGCTGACCTTCGAGGCGATCAGCGTGGAGGCGAACTGCGCCTCCTTGGCGGCGTCGCCCTGGCTGTTCTGCCCGAGCAGGCGAACGCTCGAATCGCCCGCACCCGCCTCGATGCCCTTCTTGATGCCGCCATAAAAACCCTGCGCGTCGAGATAAAGCGCGCCGATCGTCAGTTCCTGCGCGCCGGCCGCGCCGACCACAAGAACCGCGAGTGCGGCAGAAGCGAAAATCCGCAAAGCGGCGGACCGTAGCCTGATGCGACTGGTCATCGATATCCTCCCAGATGTCTTTGCATTCTTGTATGCAAGATTTTTGAGGCGGTCAAGCATCGGCCCATGTATGAGTAGAAAATCGAGATTTTTCAGGCTATCCTGCGCTTCAGGAAGATTTGCATGCAAGAAAACAAAAGACGGGGACGGAATGGCGCGTGACACGAAAATCTCGGCGGCGGAGCATTGCTACCGCACGCTCTCGCGAAAGATCATCGGGCTGGAGCTGAAGCCGAACGAACCGATCGGCGAGCATGCGCTGGCCGATCTCCTGGGCGTCAGCCGCACACCGGTGCGCGAGGCGCTGTCGCGGCTGAGCGCGGAAGGGCTTGTCGACCTGCGCTCGCGGGCAGGCGTCGTCGTCGCGCCCATCCGCATGGACGCGGTGCGCACGGCGCAGTTCGTGCGCGAGCAGCTGGAGTTGGCGATCGTCGCGGAAGCCGCCCGGCAATCGAACCGGCGCATCCTGCTCGGCATCCGCCAGGCCATCGAGGAACAGGAACTGGCCATCGCCGAGGACAATCCCGACCTCTTCTTCGAATGCGACGAACGCATGCACGCGCTTTATTGCAGCCTCGCCGGGCGCGAAGGCGTCTGGAGCTTCATCTCCGACGCCAAGAAACACATGGACCGCGTCCGCCGCCTGTCCGTGCAGGCCGGCCAGCTCGACCAGCTGGTGCAGGACCATCAGGGCGTGCTGGAGGCGGTCATCGCCCGCGACCCGGAGAAGGCCCGGGAGATCATGCAGCTGCACCTGCGACGCGTCATGCTCGACCTGAGCGAGCTCGGCCGGCGGTTCGCGCCGTATTTCGAACTGAATGCGGCACGAACCGAGGAGTAGGCCGGCTTCTGTTTCTCGACCTAGGACAGTATTACCCGGCGCCGGCCTGCACCACGGTGACGGCGATCATGTGAAAGACGTCGTCGGCATTGCAGCCGCGTGACAGATCGTTGGCAGGCTTGGCGAGGCCTTGCAGGATGGGGCCGATGGCGGTGGCGCCGCCGATGCGCTGGGCGATCTTGTAGCCGATATTGGCGGCGTCGAGGTTCGGGAAGACGAAGACATTGGCCTCGCCATGCAGCGCCGAATGGGGGGCTTTGGCCGCGCTGACGGCCTCGACGAAGGCCGTGTCGAATTGAAGCTCGCCATCGATGACGAGGCCGGGGGCTGCGGCATGCGCCAGCCGTGTCGCCTCCACCACCTTGGAGACGCGCTCGTGGGCGGCGCTGCCGGCGGTCGAGAAGGACAACATCGCCACCTTCGCGGGCTTGCCGGCCAGCGCCTCGTAGGAGCGCGCCGACATGACGGCGATGTCGGCGAGACCCGCGGCATCGGGATCGACCACCAGGCCGCAATCGGCGAAGACGAAGGCGCCCTTCTTCACGTGATGCGCTTCGCACAGCATCATCAGGAAGAAGCTCGACACCAGGCCGACGTCGGGCGCGCGGCCGATCGTCTGGAGTGCTGCGCGCACCGTGTCGGCGGTGGTCGCGACCGCCCCGCCGACCGTGCCGTCAGCCTCGCCTTCGCGCACCATCATGGCGGCGAAGACGAGCGGGGAGCGCATCGCCTCGGCCGCCGCGGCCTCATCGACGCCCTTGTTCCTGCGAAGCGCGTGATAGGCGGCGGCGAGGCGCGGCGTGAGCGGAGACGTTGCCGGATCCTCGATGCGGATTTCAGCGGGGGTGGCACCGGCAGTGGCAAGGCGCCCTTCGACGGTTGTTCGACCGCCGACCAGCGTGATCGTCGCGATACCCGCACGCACGGCCCGCACCGCCGCCTCGACGACGCGCGCATCCTCCCCCTCGGCGAGCACGATATGCCGCGGTGCCGCCTTCGCGGCTTCGAGAATGCGATCGAGCGGTTTCATCAGGCGTGTCCCAGATAGTGAATGCCGACGAGGATGAAGAGGGCGATGAAGACGGTCTCGGCGACGATGAGGGCGACGGCATCGCCGCCGACATCCAGAACGCGGCGCAGCGAGGTGCGCATGCCGACGGCGACGATGCCGGCGAGCAGCGCCCAGCGCGAGGTCTCCATGCCGGCCGTCGCCACCAGTTGGGGCACGAGGCCGAAGGAGTTGAGCGCTGCGAAAATCAGGAAGGCGATGACGAAGCCCGGCATGAGCGGCGGGCGTTTTCCCGCCTCGCCTTCCGGCTGCGGCACGTTGCGCAGCGAGAGCGAATAGATCAGCACCACCGGCGCCAGCATGGTGACGCGGATCAGTTTGACGAGCGTCGCCGTCTCGCCCGCTTCCGGCGACACGGAAAAGCCGGCGCCGACGACCTGCGCCACATCATGGATGGTGCCGCCGAAGAAGATACCGGTCGCACGCGCGTCGAGCCCGATGGTCTGCGCGATGATCGGATAGCCGATCATGGCAAGCGTGGACAGCACGGTGACCGAGAGCACCGTGAAGATCAGGTTGCGCTCGGAAAATTCGTTCCTCGGCAGCACGGCGGCGATCGCCATCGCGGCCGACGCGCCGCAGATGGCGACAGCGCCGCTGGTGAGCAGCGCCATCCGCCAGCCGCGGCCGAGCAGTTTTGCCGCAAGCAGGCCGAAGCCGATCGTCGCGGCGATGGCCGAGACGAGCAGCAGGATGGTGCCGGCACCGAGCCCTATTAGCAGATCGACGCTGATGCGCATGCCGAGCAGCGCGACACCGATCCTCAGCACATGCTTGGCGCAGAATTCGATGCCGGCGACGCAGCGCCCCTCTTCCGACAGGAAGTGGAAGGCGATGCCGAGCAGCAGGGCCATCAGCATGGCCGGTGCGCCGTAATGGTCGGAAAGGAACTGGGCGGCCACGGCCACGGCGGCGGTGACGGCGAAGCCCGGCCAATAGGCGGCAAAACCGGCGGGCATGCCCCTGAAACGGTCTTGGACGGAGGCGGCGAAGGTCATGATGTCGTTCCGGTCGCTTGCGGAAAACTTCCCCGCCCGGGCTTGCCGGGCGGGACGTTCGGGCGGGATCAGGCTCGTGGCTGCGGACGCATGTCGGCGGCGGAGATGCCGGCGACGGGCACCGGCTTCTTCATGGCGTCGCGGCGGAAGGGTTCGCCGAGCTCCTGGTTGAGAATGACCTCCACGAAGGTCGTCACGCCGCGCTTCTGGTCGACGATGGCGGTCGCCAGTGCCTCGGTGAGGGCTGCCGGCGTATCGACGGCGACGCCCTTCAGCCCGCAACCCTCGGCGACCTTCGCATAGCTGAGATTTGGGTTCAGCTCCGTGCCGACGAAATTGTTGTCGTACCACAGCGTCGTGTTGCGCTTTTCCGCACCCCACTGGTAGTTGCGGAAGATCACCATGGTGATCGCCGGCCAGCCCTCGCGGCCGATCGAACCCATCTCGTTCATCGAGATGCCGAAGGCGCCATCGCCGGCAAAACCGACGACCGGCACGTCCGGGCAGCCGATCTTGGCGCCGACGATCGACGGGAAACCATAGCCGCAGGGGCCGAACATGCCGGGCGCCAGATATTTCCGGCCCTGTTCGAAGGTCGGGTAGGCATTGCCGATGGCGCAATTGTTGCCGATATCGGTGGAGACGATCGCCTCTTTCGGCAACGCGGCCTGGATCGCCCGCCAGGCCTGGCGCGGCGACATGCGGTTCGGCTCGCGGTTGCGGGCGCTCTCGTTCCACTCGGTGCCGACATCGTCGTCCTCGTGGTCCATCGAGGAGAGCTGCTGCTGCCAGGCCGAGCGGGTCTGGTGGATCGCCGCCTTGCGCTCCTCGCGGCCGGCATCACCAGCGGAGGACGACAACTGTTCGAGGATCTGGCCGGCCACCTGTTTTGCGTCGCCGCAGATGCCGACCGTCACCTTCTTGGTGAGGCCGATGCGGTCGGCATTGATATCGACCTGGATGATCGCGGCGCTCTTCGGCCAATAGTCGATGCCGTAGCCCGGCAGGGTCGAGAAGGGATTGAGCCTTGTGCCGAGCGCCAGCACGACGTCGGCCCTGGAGATCAGCTCCATCGCCGCCTTCGAGCCGTTATAGCCGAGCGGGCCGACGGCCAGGCGGTGGCTGCCGGGAAAGGCGTCATTGTGCTGGTAGCCGCAGCAGACCGGCGCATCGAGCCGCTCGGCGAGCTTCATGGAGGCGCCGATCGCCCCGCCGATGACGACGCCGGCACCGTTGAGGATGACCGGGAACTTTGCCTCCGACAGCAGCCGTGCCGCCTCGGATATCGCCTGCGGGCCGCCGGCCGGACGCTCGAAGCGCACGATGGAGGGCAGGTCGACGTCGATCACCTGGGTCCAGTAGTCGCGCGGGATGTTGATCTGCGCCGGGGCGCAGCCGCGGATCGCCTTCTCGATGACCCGGTTCAGCACCTCGGGAATGCGCGTGGGGTCGCGTACCTCTTCCTGGTAACAGACCATCTCCTCGAACATCGCCATCTGGTCGACTTCCTGGAAACCGCCCTGGCCGATGGTCTTGTTGGCTGCCTGGGGCGTCACCATCAGGAGCGGCGTGTGGTTCCAGTAGGCGGTCTTGATCGCGGTGATGAAGCCGGTGACGCCGGGGCCGTTCTGGCCGATGGCGACCGACATGGTGCCCGTCGCGCGGCTGAAGCCGTCGGCCATCATGCCGGCATTGGTTTCGTGCGCGCAGTCCCAGAAGCGGATGCCGGCCTTGGGAAACAGGTCCGACACCGGCATCATGGCCGAGCCGATGATGCCGAAGGCATGTTCGAGGCCGTGCATCTGGAGAACTTTGACGAAGGCTTCCTCGGTGGTCATTTTCATGGCTGGCTTCCTTTCTGATTTCAATGGATTAGAGGATTTCGTCGCGCAGGTAGTACCAGCGGTACATGCCCCACTGCCCGAGCCGGCGGAACGGCGTCAGCAGCCCGTGGCTCGGCAGCGGCGAGGTGAAGATCGGCAGGTCGAGGCCGGCACCCTTGCCGGCGACCATCTGGGCCATGCGACGGCCGGCCTGGGCGGAATACATGACGCCATTGCCGCCATAACCCATGGCGTAGAACAGGTTCTGCGTCGGATCGGGCTGGAAGATGCGCGGCATCATGTCGTGGCTGACATCCACCCAGCCCCACCAGGAATAGTCGATCTCGATGCCGCGCAGGATCGGGAACTTGCGATAAAGGCCCTCCAGCAGCAGGGCGAGATGCTTCGGGTTGCCGGCGTCGCGTCCGGTGATGGCGCTGCGGCTGCCGATCTGCACCCGGCCGTCCGGCAGCATCCGGTAGTAGTGACGCAGCGTGCGCGTATCGGTCAGCGGAATGCGCGCCTTGAAGTTCAGCGCCTCCTGCTCGCCCGATGTCAGCGGCCGCGTCACCACGGAATTCGACAGGATCGGCATCAGCCGGTGTTTCGTCAGCGCGTTCATGCCCGGCGAGGTGTAGCCCGCCGTCGCGATGCAGACGGCGCGGGCGCGCACCGTGCCGCCTGGCGTGCGGAGATAATGCACGCCGCCCTTGGCCGTGCAGTCGAGCACGGGGCTGGACGTGTGCACCGTCGCACCCAGCCGCCGCGCCAGCCGGAGATAACCGAAGGCGAGCTTGGCAGCGTGGATGCCCATGCCATCCGGCTCGAACAGGGCGCCGCGGGCCTCTGCGTCGCGGACGTAGTCGCTGTGGATTTCCTCGCGCGAGACCATGCGGGCGCGATAACCGAAGGTGTCGTTGAGGATGCGGGCCTCGCTTTCGAGCGCCGGCAGCATCTTGTCGCGGTGCGCGATGTAGAGATGGCCGCCGTCCTGCGGATCGCAGTCGATCTCCGGTTCGCGTACCAGCGAGCGGAACAGGTCGAAACCCTCGGTGATCTCGGCATGCATCTTGCGGGCGACATCGACGCCCCAGCGGGCGATCCATTGCGATCGCTTCAGGCGGCCGGCGGAAATCTGCGCCTGCCCGCCGTTGCGCGTGCTGCAGCCCCAGGCGACGCCATTGGCCTCCAGCACCGTCGCCTTGATGCCGTGTTCGCGCGCCAGGTGGATGGCGCAGGAAAGGCCGGTATAGCCGGAGCCGATGATGGCGACGTCGATATCGATGTCGCGTGTCAGCGGGCCGTCGTCCTCCGGCTCGGGGCCGGCGGTGCCGATCCAGTAGGTCGGCGCGTAGTCCTTGCCGGTGCCGGGGTTTTTGGCATGTTCGGGGTCGTAGGCCGGGTCGAACGGCGCCCTGCCGGCTCTTTGGGGAATGGTATGCTGCTGCATGGCCGTGCCTCAATAGCGGGGTTGCAGAACCGGCCGGTTCTTGCGAAAGGCCTGCTTGCGCACGATCTTGCCGTTGTCGAAGGTGAAGAGGTCGCAGCCTTCCGCCTCGATGCGGCTGCCATCGGCGGCCGTCCCGGAAAAGGTCCATTCGGAGACGCCCCGATCACCCGCAACGAAATGGCTGTGATTGCCCCATTCGGCATCCGGCATCGCCTTCCAGACGCCGCTGAAGGCCTCGGCGATCGCAGCGGCGCCTTCGATGCGGGTGCCGTAAACCTCCGGGCCGCCGACGGCGTTGAACACGCAATCCTCGGCGAAGAAGCGCATGACCCCATCGATGTCATGCCGGTTGAAGGCGTCGAACACGGTTTTGAGATCGGTTGCGGTGAGTGTCATCGTCCTGTCCTTTGTCGAAGGGCATGGCTTCGCCGGAGACGGAAAGCGCCGTCTTCAAGGGCCGCCAAGGCCGGATAGTTGAGTGTCGGGCTTGTCCGCCGGTTAGACGCGGCCCTTCCAGGGGATCAGCGTCTTTTCGAGGTAGCGGATCAAGAGATCGAAGGCGAAGGCGAAGAGGCCGATGATGAAGATGCCCATGATCACCGTGTCGCTTTCGAGGTTTTCGGCGGCATTCAGCACCATGAAGCCGAGGCCTCGGTTTGCCGCGACCATTTCGGCCGCCACCAGCGTCGTCCAGCCGACGCCGATGCCGATGCGCATGCCGGTGAAGATTTCCGGCAGGGCCGCCTTCATGATGACCTGGCCGATGACCTGGCCCCGGGTGGCGCCCATCGCATAGGCCGCATGGATCTGCTCCGTCGAGACCGAGCGCACGCCTGCTCTCGCGGCGATCGCCATCGGCGCGAAGATCGCCAGATAGATCAGGAACACCTTCGGGAATTCGCCGATGCCGAGCCAGATGATGACCAGCGGCAGGTAGGCGAGCGGCGGCAGCGGGCGGTAGAATTCGATGATCGGATCGAACAGGCCGCGCACGAAGCGGTTGACGCCCATCAGGATGCCGATCGGCACCGCCGTCACCAGCGCCAGCAGGAAGGCGCCGAAGACTCGGCCGATACTGGCAAGCGTATGCTGCGCCAGCGTCGAGTTCGAAACGCCCTCCGTCAGCGCCAGCCAGAACTTGTCCCAGACCGAGAGCGGCGAGGGCAGGAAGAGCGGCTTGACCCAGCCGGATTCGGTTACCAGGAACCACAGCGCGATCAGCATGGTCGCGGTCGTGAAGCTGATGAGGGCGCTGTTTCCATCCCCCGGCGCGCCAAAGATCTTGCCGGCCTTGACGGGCTTGGCGCGTGTCACTCGGTCAAGCATGGGCCACCTCCCCGGATGCGCGTTCGTCGCCATAGATGATGCCGAGCACTTCCTCGCGCATGCGGATGAATTCCGGGCTGGACTTGATCGCCCGGGCATTGCCCTCGGCGAGGAAACGGCGGTTGAAATCGAGTTCGTAGGTATGGGTGATGCGGCCGGGGCGCGGCGACATGACGATCAGCCGCGAGCCGAGGAACAGCGCCTCCTCGACGCTGTGCGTGATGAAGAAGAACATCTTGTTGGTGAGCTGCCAGACCTCCAGCAGCAGTTCCTGGATGGTTTCGCGCGTCAGCGCATCCAGCGCCGCCATCGGCTCGTCCATCAGGAGCATGGCGGGATCGCAGGTCAGCGCCCTGGCAATGCCGACGCGTTGCTGCATGCCGCCGGAGAGATGATAGATCATGTGGCGGTGAAAATCCTGCAAGCCGACGAGGGCGAGGTTTTTCGTGGCGATCTCGCGGCGCGTCGCCTTGTCGATGCCGCGCAGTTTCAGGCCGAATTCGGTGTTCTCGATGACGTTGAGCCAGGGCAGGAGCGCGTGTTTCTGGAAGACCACGCCGCGATCGGCGCCCGGTCCGTTGACCCGGTGGCTGCCCAGAGAGATGTCCCCCTCGGACGGAGCCATGAAGCCCGCCATCAGGTTGAGCAGCGTGGTCTTGCCGCAGCCCGAAGCGCCGAGTGCGACGACGAAATCGCCGCTGCGAATGGTAAGGTTGACGCCCTTCAGGGCAATCACTGCCTGATCCGAGTACAAGCCCGGATAGGTCAGGCTGATGTTCCTGACGCTGAGTGTTTCCATGAGAAATGCCTCTCTGCACCTCGGCCGCGGTTGTGTGTGGTGTTCGCACCGGCCGCTCCCGGCGGCCGGTGCGATCGACGATATGCTATTTCGCAGCCGCTGCGGCGAAGCTCGAATTCACGTAAGGCGCATAGTCGTCGAGCGACTTGCCGATCTGCTTCTGCTCGACGAGGAACTTGGCGCTTTCACTGAGCGCACGGGTCGCCCCGCCGCCGAGCCAAGTGTCCGATGCCTGTTCGTCCGCATTCGGGAAGGAGAGCAGGTCGAGCGCTTCCACCGTGCTCGGCCCGTCGCCGCCGATGAGCTTGACGATGCCCTGCACTTGCGGGGAATCCACCGTCCAGGCGGCCTTGTCGGCATTGTAGTCGGCATAGGATTGGGCGAGAACCTTGGTGAAGGCCTCCATCAGCTTGGGGTTCTCCTCCGCCCAGGCCTTGTCGACCACCAGCCCGTCGAAGGTCGGCACGCTGGCCGCGCCGATCACCTCGGAATCCGAAATGGTCTTGCCGGTCTTCAGGATTTCGGACAGTGCCGGCGGCCAGACATAGGCGGCATCGATATCACCGCGCTGCCAGGCGGCGACGATCTGCGGCGGCTTCAGATTGAGGATTTCCACCTCGCGCGGATCGACGTTCCACACCTTGCTCATGCCGACCAGAAGGTGGAAATGCGAGGTCGAGACGAAGGGCACGGCGACCTTCTTGCCCTTGAGGTTCGCAGGCGTTTCGATGCCGGAGCCGTCGCGGGCGACCAGCGCCTCGGACTTGCCGATATTGTCGAGGATCCAGAACAGCTGGAGTTCCACGCCGCGCGTCGCGGCCGAGGCCGTGCCGGTCGAGCCGAGCACGCCGATCGGCACGTCACCCGAGGCGAGCGCCGTCGTGATATCGCCGGCCGATGAGAACTGGCGCCAGTCGATCGTGTAACCGACCTCCTTCGCCGCCGCGTCGAAACTGCCATCGGCGATGGCCGCGACGAACGGGCCGACGATCTGCTGATAACCGACGACGAGCGTGGTTTCCGCATAGGCGGTACCCGACGCAACAAGGCCTGCGAGCAAGCTCGCCGTGGCCGCCAGGCGATTGAAATTTCTAAAAAGCATCATTGTCGTTCTCCTCTTTGATTATTGGTTTGGCCGGCTTGTCGCGGTCTTCTTGATATAAGAGATAAAGGCGGCGCCCGGCTTGCGTTATATCCAGTTTGGAAGTTGAATAGATCCAGATGAGCCTTCACGCAGGATCGGCGTCGTGCGCACCCATGTTTCCGAGACGATCTTCTTCGTCGACCACGAGAGCGGGCTGGGCTTGCAGGCCCAGTTGCGCGAGACGGTGGTGTCGGCCGTGCTCGGCGGCCGCGTCCAGCCGGGCGCGCACCTGCCCTCGACCCGCAAGCTCTCCGATTATCTCAACATTTCCCGCATCACCGTGACGCTCGCCTATCAGGAACTGGTCTCGCAGGGTTATGTCGAGGCGGCCAACCGCAGCGCCTATCGCATCGCCGGAAACCCGCCGGGCAGAGGCGTGGAGAACGACCGGCCGCTGTCCGGCTCCGACCCGGTCGACTGGACCAGCAAGGTGAAGATGGATTTCGCGGTCGTGCGCCAGGTGCAGAAGCCGCTGGACTGGCGGCGATACCCCTACCCGTTCCTCTACGGCCAGATGGACCCCACCCTGTTCGACCTCAATGCCTGGCGGGACTGCGCCCGCCGCGCGCTCGCCCGCGAGGATTTCATCCTGATGGCGAGCGATTTCGCGGCGGCAGACGATGTCCGGCTCGTCAACTACATCTGCTCGCGCACCCTGCCGCGCCGCGGCATCCACGCCACGCCGGACGAGATCCTCGTCACCGTGGGGGCGCAGAACGCACTATGGATCGTCACCAAGCTGATCCTCGAAAACGGGTCCAGCGCGGTGTGCGAAAACCCCTGCCATCCCGATATCAGCGCCTCGCTTCTCTTGAGCGGCGCAAACGTCACGACCCTCGACGTCGACGAGGAGGGCCTGCCGCCGGATGCGCTGCCGGGGAATGTCGATGCGGTGTTCGTGACGCCGAGCCACCACTCGCCGACAGGTGCCACCATGCCGATCGACCGTCGCGTCCGACTTCTGCAAGCCGCCGCGGAAAAGGATTTCGTCATCGTCGAGGACGACTACGAATTCGAGATCAGCTTTCTGGCGCCACCCTCCCCGGCACTCAAGGCCTTCGATACGACCGGGCGCGTGCTCTATATCGGCAGTTTCTCCAAGTCGCTCTTTCCGGGCCTGCGCCTGGGTTATCTCGTGGCGCCCGCCCCCTTCATCCGCCAGGCGCGCGCGCTGCGCTCCCTGATGCTGCGCCACCCGCCTGGGCATTTGCAACGGACGGCCGCCTATTTCCTGGCGCTCGGCCACTATGATGCCGTGCTGCACCGCATGCGCACGGAATATCACAAGCGGCACGTCGTCATGGCCGAGGCGCTTCGGCGCGAAGGGCTGACGATCGCCGGCGCTTCCGCCTTCGGCGGCACGTCGTTCTGGATGGAGGGGCCGGGGGGGCTCGATGCCGACCGGCTGGTGGAGGAATTGCGCGGCGACGGGGTGCTCGTCGAATCCGGCTCGCCCTTCTTCCCGAGGAGCGATGCGCCCTGCCGCTACTTCCGCATGGGATATTCCTCGATCGCACGCACCAACATCGCCGAGGGCGTCGCCCGCGTCAGGGCCTGTATCGATCGCCTCTCCTAAGGGGCAGGATCAAGGGATTTGAGATAGGCGATGACATCGGCCGCATCCCCGGCCTTCAGGCCGGTGAAGGCCATCCGCGTCTTGGGGATCATCTTCCTGGGGCCGGCGAGATAGGCGGCGAGCGTCGCCTCGTCCCACGTGAGGCCGCCTGCCGCCGCCGCCTTCATCGCATCGGAATAGTTGCCGTAATCGGCAAGCGAGGCGGCCGGGCGATCGACGATGCCGACGAGATGCGGGCCGACCTTGTTCATCGGCTTGTCGGCGCTGTGGCAGGCGGTGCATTTCCTGAAGACCACGGCGCCCGCTTCCGCTGATCCTTCCGCGGCATGTGCGGCGAAGGGCAACGCGAGGCTCGTGAGGACGGCGATAATTCTCATGCAGCGATTAGGCTCCGCGTGGAAGATGGCAAAAGGCGGCCGGCCGAAGCCGGCCAGAGGTGGCACGGCTCGGTGGAGCCGCACGCGATCACCGGTCGCCGGAGGCGACCGGGGAGGATCGCGGTAAACCTCAGATCGAGCCGGCGCCCATCTGCTCGGCGATGTAGTCGGCCTGGCGGATGGCGAGCGTGACGATGGTCAGCGTCGGGTTTTCCGCCGCCCCCGTGGTGAACTGGCTGCCGTCCGACACGAACAGGTTCTGGATGTCGTGCGTCTGGCCCCATTTGTTGACGACACCATCCTGCGCCTTCTCGCTCATGCGGTTGGTGCCGAGATTGTGCGTCGAGGGATAGGGCGGCGTCGGGAAGCTGCGCGTCGCGCCGACCGCCGCATAGAGCGCCTCGCCCTGCTTGTAGGCGTGGTTGCGCATGGCGACGTCGTTCGGATGGTCTGTAAACCAGACATCCGGGATCGGCATGCCGTATTTGTCCTTCAGCTCGCCATGCAGCTTCACGGCGTTCTGTTCCTGCGGCATGTCCTCGCCGACGATCCAGAGGCCGGCCATGTTGGCATAGCTGTCCATGGCGGAGGCGAAGGGACGACCCCAGCCGCCGGGATCGAGGAAGGCCGCCATGAAGGGCACGCCGAGCGCCAGCGTCTCCAGCTCGTAGCCGCCGACGAAGCCGCGCGACGGATCATGCTTGGCCTCGTCGCGGATGATGCCGGCCATGGTCGTGCCGCGGTAGAAATGCACCGGCTTTTCGAACACGGCATAGACCGAGCCCGTCGTGTGGCGCATGTAGTTCTTGCCGACCTGGCCGGACGAATTGGCAAGCCCGTCCGGATATTTGCTCGATGCGGAATTGAGCAGCAGGCGCGGGCTTTCGATGGAGTTGCCGGCGACGCAGATGATGCGGGCCTTCTGGCTTTGCAGCTTGCCGTCCTTGTCGGCATAGACCACGGCGGTCACCTTGCCGCTGTCGTCATGCTCGATCTTGACGACATGGGAATTCGGCCGAACTTCCAGCTTTCCGGTCGCCTCGCCCTTGGGGATTTCCGTATAGAGCGTCGACCACTTGGCGCCCCATTTGCACCCCTGGAAACAGAAGCCGGTCTGCTGACAGCTCATGCGGTCGTCGCGGTCGGCCGAGTTGATCGCCATGTTGCCGGTGTGGCATTCCTTGTAGCCGAGCTTGTCGGCGCCGGCCTTCAGGATCTTGAAGTTGTTGTTGCCGGGCAGGCCCTCGATGCCGTTGGTGCGGGTCACGCCCATCTTGTCTTCGGCCTTGGCGTAGTAGGGCTCCAGATCGGCGAGCGTCACCGGCCAATCGAGCAGGTTTGCGCCCTCGACCTTGCCGTAGTTGGTGAGCGTCTTGAACTCGTGCTCCTGGAAGCGCAGCGACGCGCCGGCCCAGTGCGTCGTGGTGCCGCCGACGGCCTTGACGATCCAGGCCGGAAGGTTCGGAAAATCCTTCGAGACGCGCCAGCCGCCGCCTGTCGTGCGGTTGTCGAGCCAGGCGAGCTGGGAAAAGCTGTCCCACTCGTCGTTGATGAAGTCGTCGTGTTCGATGCGCGCACCGGCTTCGAGCATGACGACGTCGATGCCCTTCTGCGCCAGTTCGTTGCCCAGCGTGCCGCCGCCGGCGCCTGAGCCGATGATGACGACCACGCTGTCGTCGTTGAGATCATAAGGAGCTGCCATGGTTTCCTCCCGAAACATGTGCGGTCGGCGTCAAAGCCGCGGTCGCGCCTCCTCCGGCGCGTGCCGTCAGACCGCCGTCAAAGCCATTCGATGTCGTCGAAGCCGCGGGCGATGTAACCGCCCTTGGAGTAGGATTCGCCCTCGTAGCCGAAATGCGGCCACAGCTCCTTCTGGTTATAGAAGGAGACGACGAGGTCGCCGCGCACCGCTTGGAAGAAGGGTGTGCTCTCGATGTCGTGCAGGATTTTCACGCGATCGTCTTCCCAGCCGAGGCCGCGATAGCCGCCCTCGCCCGCCCGCTTGTCGAGATCGGCAATGCCCGCCTCGATCAGTTCCTTGTGCGCGGCGTCCGTGCCGGCCTTGGTGTCATGGCCCTTGACCGCGATGGCGTAGAAGCGGTCGGCGACCGTGTCGTGCGGATAGATATCGCGGGCGAGCTTGATCAGCGTCGCCATCGTCTCCGGCTTCAGCGCCGTCGGCTCCATGCCCCAGGCCTTGTCGGGGCTGATCACCGCTTTGCCGGTGATGATGAGCGCCGCACCGATCGTGCCGCGCTTCAGAAGCTCGCGGCGGGAAAGTCCCGGGCGCTGCTCGTAGATCGTCGTCATGTCAGGTTCCTCCCATTGCGTTTGAGACCGGCGGCCCTCCTCCGGCCGCCAGCCCGTTCATTTGTAGCGGCCGTGTCGCTGCAAGACCTCGATCTTGTAGCCGTCCGGATCCGTCACGAAGAAGAAGCGGGCGAGCAGGCCGCCGTCGCGGTTGAACTCGACGATCTTGCCGGTGGTGAAACCCAGCCCGGAGATGCGCGCATGCTCGCCGTCGAGGTCGGAAACCGACTCGGCAAGATGGCCGTAGCCGTCGCCGAGATTGTAGGCTTCGGTGCGGCCCTTGTTGATCGTCAGTTCGAGTTCGAATTCGCTTTCGGCATTGCTCATATAGACGAGCGTGAAGGTCTCGAAGTCGAGCCTTTGGGCGACCGCGAGCCCGAAGGCCCGGCTATAGAAATCCACGGACCGGTCTTCGTCCAGAACGCGGATCATCGAATGAATGCACTTTGCCACGCTGCCCTTCCCCTGCTTGCAGTTCGACTTGTGAGAGGAAGAGTGCGCCCGGAATCACGCCCGCGGGTAGCAGCCCATTACCGCACGCCGATTTTCATTTCTGGAGTTTTAATCGAAGGATTTTTCTTGTTTCACGGCGACACAGGATGATTTGACCAAATTCAAGGGCCGCCGCATAATCAGGCCCATAAAAACAAGACCGGAGGATAAACCATGTGTGAGGTCTTTGCGGGCCAGGACCCGCAACGCTATCGGCCCGTCAACCGCTCGGTGCGGATCGGCGGCCATTCGACGAGCATTCAGATCGAAGCGGCCTTCTGGGACCTGATCGACGAGATGGCCACGAGCCAGGGCCAGTCGACATCCCGCTTCCTCTCGACGCTCTATGACGAGGCGCTGGAAATCAACGGCTCGGTGTCGAATTTCGCCTCGCTGCTGCGCACGAGCTGTCTCATCCACATCATGGGCGGCGCGAAGAAATGTGACAGCGCGCGGGAATTCCACATCGTCGCCGCCGAATAGAGGGGACGATCAGAACCGCAGGCTGATGCCGGCGCGGCGCAGCAGCCAGTAGAACAGCGCAGTGGCGCCGATGCCGAGCGCCATCGCCCAGCCGAATCCGGATTCACCCACGCTGAACGGCAATCCGGCCGTGTTCATGCCGAACACGCCGACGACCAGTGTGCCGGGCAAAAGCAACGCGCTCATTACCGCCATCGCCCGTAGGCTGCGGTTCGATTCGTCGGCCAGTTCCGCCGCCATTTCTTCTTGCAGCAGGCGGGCGCGGTCGTTGACCATGACGATTTCCCGGTCGAGCCGTTCCAGCCGCAGCGAAAGCCGGTGCAGCACGGCATGGGTCGCTTCGGAGAGCGCCCAGTCCTCGCGGTCCTCCTCCTCGAACAGCGCCACCATGCCCGCGACCGGGCGATGCAGCGACACCGCCAGCCGGCGGACCTCCTTGAGGCTGCGGCGCTCGTCACTCAGCCGCTCGGTGACGATGCGGTCTTCCACCGCGTCGAGCAGCCGGGTCGCCTCGTTTAGTCGGAGATTGGTGTTCTTGCAGAAGGCCGCGACGATGCCCTCGAAAAGCTCGCACGCCGTCGCCGGCGAAAAGCCTTCGGCAAAGGATCGCCGCACCCGGTCCACCGCCTCCAGCGGATGCCGGCGGCCCGTGACGAGAAGCCGGTCGGTCAGCGCGAAATGCATGCGGCCGATCGTGGTCGACATGCGGTCCATATCCATCTGCATATCGGCGACGACGCCATGCAGCGTGCCGGCCTCATGGCCGAGCACCAGGCTCTCGTCATGCCCGTCGAGGATGGCGCGCGCGGTGGCGGGCAACGGACAATGGCCGGCGAGCCAGCCCTGCATGCGCTGGTCGACGAGATCGACATGCAGCCAGACCCAGCCGTCGTCCGCGTCGAGCGCCGGGCCGATCTCCCGGGGCGCAAGCGGGACCACCCGTTCGCCGGGCCGCCCCCGCCAAGCGCCGATGAGGCCCGGCGGGTGCTCCCTGTCCATCTCGGCGAGGAGGTTCAAGAACGCTGTTCCATGAGAGCCCCGCCTATGTCAGTAGACCTCCGGCACATACATGTCGTCCGGCGGCGGGCGGCGGATGTAGTCGTCGTTCCGCACGCGCTCCGGCAGTTCGATCGGGGCCTTCGGCACGTCCTGGTAGGGAACCTGCGACAGGAGGTGGGCGATGCAGTTGAGCCGCGCCTTCTTCTTGTCGACCGCCTCGACGATCCACCAGGGCGCCTCGGGAATGTGGGTGCGCTCCAGCATCTCTTCCTTGGCCTTGGTGTAATCCTCCCAGTGGACGCGGCTTTCCAGGTCCATCGGCGAAAGCTTCCACTGCTTCAGCGGATCGTGGATGCGCATGCGGAAGCGGAATTCCTGCTCGTCGTCGGTGATCGAGAACCAGTATTTGATGAGGATGATGCCCGAACGCACCAGCATGCGTTCGAATTCCGGCACCGAGCGGAAGAACTCCTCAAGCTCTTCCGCGTTGCAGAAGCCCATGACGCGCTCGACGCCGGCGCGATTGTACCAGGAGCGGTCGAACAGCACCATTTCGCCGGCGCTCGGCAGATGGGCCGCGTAACGCTGAAAATACCACTGATTGCGCTCTCGCTCGGTGGGCGCCGGCAGGGCCACGACGCGGCAGACGCGCGGGTTGAGGCGCTGCGTCACGCGCTTGATGGCGCCGCCCTTGCCGGCGGAATCGCGGCCCTCGAACAGCACGACGACCTTCAATTTGCTGTGCTGCACCCAGTCCTGCAACTTGACCAGCTCGTGCTGGAGCCGGAACAGTTCGCGAAAATAGATGCGCCGCTCGATCGTCTGCGGCGCGGGTTCGGACATGCCCTCGGAGACGAGCGCGTCCAGCTGCTCCTCTTCCAACTGCATTTCCAGCTCCTCGTCGAAGCTGTCGGCGATTTCGGCTTTGATGCGGCTCAGATGATCGTTTTCGAACATGATCGGAATCCATTTGCCCGGACGCGCGGCAGGTCACCAAGCCAGTCGATCGACCGGTCTTATCCCGCCACCAGAACGTATTAGGAAGCCCGCATGATGTTTTTGTGACAGCGCGCCGCAAAACCCCCGCTCGGGGCGCAGCACAAGTCAGCCGGCCCCTTCCTCCCAATAGGGTGGATCGCCGAAGGCGGCCTTGAGATGGTTCGCCAGCGCGCGAAGCTTGATGGAGGAGCGGCGTCCTTCCGGATGCGCGAGGTAGATGAATTCCGGGCTGGGCCGCACGCCGACATCGATGAGCTTCAGGGTGCCGGCGCGAATATCGGGCCCGGCAATGAACAGCGGCAGCAGCGCGATGCCAAGGCCGGCGACTGCCGCGTCGCGCAGCATGTCGCCATTGTTGACCCGCAAGCCCACCCGCGCGCGGATAATCTCGACGCCGTCAGCCGTGGCGAAGCGCCAGTCCGCCACGCCGCGGTTCGTGTAAAAGACGCCCTTGTGCCCGTCGAGCTCGGCCGTCGTCGCCGGTGTGCCATGGCTGGCGAGATAATCGCCGGAGGCGACGAGTACGCGGCGGCTCGGCGCCAAGCGCCACACCATCAGGCGGGAATCGTCGATCGTCCCGTGGCGCAGCACGCCGTCATAGGCGCCCGAGGCGATATCGACCCGCCGGTCGTCGAGATCGAGCGACATTTCTATCTTCGGATTGGCCGCCAGAAACGGATAGAGCGCCGGCCCGAGATGCAGTCGGCCGAAGGTGACCGGCGCGGAAATCCGCATCGGCCCGGCAAGCGTGCCGCGCCGTTCCGCGAGATCGCTCGCCGCTTCCGAGACTTCCCCGAGGATGCGCGTGGCGCGTTCGAGGAAGGCGGCACCATCTTCCGTCACCGACATCCGCCGCGTGGTGCGGTGGATGAGCGTTGCCCCGAGGCTGCGCTCCAGCTCCGCCAGCCTCTCGCTCACCACCGATTTCGAAAGTCGCAGCGTGCGCGCCGCCTCGCTGATCGAGCCCGCTTCGGCGACCGCCACGAAACTTGTTATGCCGTCGAGCTTCATCGTTCGGTTTTCCCGGAAGATAGGTCCGCGTTCCACATCATAGTGCGAACGCACGGCCTGCGCCATATTCGCGTTCAGCAAACAGCAATTTAACCCGAAGGAACACGATCATGGACAGGCTCAACGGCAAACGCGCCCTCATCACCGGCGGCACCAGCGGCATCGGACTGGAAACGGCGCGGCAATTCCTGGCGGAAGGCGCGCGCGTCGCCGTCACCGGCACCAATCCGGAAACGCTGGAGGCCGCGCGCAAGGAACTTGGCGACGGCGCCCTCGTCATCAAGGCGGACGCCGCCGACGTCGCAGGCCAGCGCCAAGTGGCGGCGACCATCAAGGAGGCCTTCGGCGGCCTCGACATCCTCTTCGTCAATGCCGGCGTCGCGCTGCTGAAGCCCGTCGACGCCTGGGACGAGGCCGCCTTCGACCGCGTCTTCGACATCAATGTCAAAGGGCCGTATTTCCTGGTGCAGGCGCTGCTGCCGATCCTCGCCAACCCGGCCTCGATCGTGCTCAACACCTCGGTCAACGCCCATATCGGCATGCCCAATTCCAGCGTCTACGCCGCCTCGAAGGCCGCGCTGCAATCGCTGATCCGCACGCTGTCCGGTGAGTTGATTGGCCGCGGCATCCGCGTCAATGCCGTCAGCCCCGGCCCCATCTCGACGCCGCTCTACGGCAAGCTCGGCTTCAACGAGGCCGACCTCAAGAATGTCGCCGAGAGCATCAAGGGCCTGGTCCCCGCCGGCCGCTTCGGCACGCCCTCGGAGATCGCCAAGGCCGTGGTCTTCCTCGCCTCCGACGAAGCCGCCTACACCATCGGGAGCGAGATCATGATCGACGGCGGCATGGGAACGCTGTGAGTCACGATACCTTCGAGGAGCACTCGTAGACGACCCGGTCGGTCGCATCATCGACGCCGGCGAGGCTGACGTCATAGCCCCAAAGCCTGCGGATATGGGTCAGCGTCGCGTCGCGCCTGCCTTCGTCGAGCAGGATACCGTTCTTGATGCGGTGGCGCAGGCGAAGCTGCCGGTCGCCGAGCAGGTCGACATCGACGACCTGGATATCCGGGCGGTTCGCGCCCGGATCATAGTTGCGCGCAAGCCCGGCGCGCACGGCGGAATAACCCCGTTCGTCATGAATGGAGGCGACTTCGCAAAACGTATCGGCCGAACGGTCGGAGAGCTGGAACAGGCGGAATTTCCGGATCAGCGCCGGGCTCAGATATTGCAGGATGAAGGATTCGTCGCGATGGTTCTCCCACGCATCCTTCAGCGTGCCCATGCAGTCGCCATTGCCGGCAATGGTGGGAAACCAGTCGCGATCCTCCGCCGTCGGCTCCGTGCAGATGCGCTCGATATCCTGCATCATCGCAAAACCGAGCGCGTAAGGGTTGATGCCGGAAAAGCGGGGATCGTCGAATCCCGGCTGGAAGACGACATTGGCGTGGCTTGCGAGCAGTTCCAGCATGGCGCCCTCGCTCATCCGGCCCTGATCGAACAGCCGGTTGATGATCGTATAGTGCACATAGGTCGCGCACCCTTCGTTCATCACCTTGGTCTGGCCCTGCGGATAGAAATACTGGGCGATGACGCGAACGATCCGGAGGATTTCGCGTTGCCAGGGTTCCAGGATGATGCTGTGTTTCTCCAGGAAATAGAGCAGGTTTTCCTCGGGAAGGTTCAGCACCTTCTTGCGCTCCCCGGCTTCGCGCTCGGCTTCCTCCACGCCGACGCTGCCGGTCGCCGTCGGCAGGGTGCGCCACAGGTCGCTATAGGTCTGCTCCTCGTATTCCAGCCGTTCGCGCGCCCGCTCCCTGACCTTTTCCGATGAAAGCCGCGGGGGGCGGCGATAGTGGAAGACGCCCTGGTCCATCAGGGCATGCGCCGAATCGAGGATTTCCTCCACGGCGGCAAGACCGTGGCGCTCCTCGCATTTGGCGATGTATTTCTTGGCGAAGTCCATATAGCCGAGGATCGCGCCGGCATCCGTCCACTGACGGAACAGGTAGTTGTTCTTGAAGAAATGGTTGTGGCCGAAGGAGGCATGCGCCGTCACCAGCGCCTGCATCGGCATGGTGTTTTCATCCATCAGATAGGTGATGCAGGGATTGGAATTGATCACCAGTTCATAGGCGAGCCCGCGGCGACCCTTGCGGTAGAGCTCGTTTTCGAAGACGAAGCGCTTGCCGAACGACCAGTGCTGGTACATCAGCGGCATGCCGATGGACGAATAGGCATCGAGCATCTGCTCGGAGGAAATCACCTCGATCTGGTTCGGATAGACGTCCAGCCCCATCTCGCCGATGGCGATTTCCTTGATCGCTTCATAAGTGCTGGAAAGCGTGGCGAAGCTCCACTCGGAACCGTCGAACAGCAGGTCGGAAGCCGGCTCTTTTGCCATCGGTTCCTCCCCTCTATCGACGCAGCTGGTCGGGCTGGTGCCGGGCGAAGAGCTTGCGGAAGACCGGGTAGATATCCGAGGGCCGCGCGATGCGCGTCATCTGGAAATTCCGCACCGCGCCATCGACCGTCCGGTAGGCGCGCCACAGCGAGGTGCCGTTGTCCGTCGTGCCGAAAATCTCGCTTTCCCGCTCATCGATGATTTCGACATAGGCGTAATATTGGCAGAGCTTCATCAGCGTATCGCGCAGCAGCGTGGCGCAGCGCTCGGAATCACCGCTGGCATTGTCGCCGTCGGACGCCTGGGCCGCGTAGATGTTCCAGATATTCGAAGGATAGCGGTCCGTGATGACGCGCACCATCTCCTCCAGCGCGGTTGAAACGACCGTGCCGCCGCTCTGCTTGCTGAAGAAGAACGTGTCCTCGTCGACTTCACGCGCCTCATCGGTGTGGCGAATGAACACGATTTCAATACGTTCGTAGCGGCGCTTGAGAAACAGGTGCAGCAGGACGAAGAAACGTTTGGCAAGATCCTTCTCGCGCTCGCCCATCGAGGCCGACACGTCCATCAGGCAGAACATCACCGCGCTCGCATTCGGCAGCGGCTGGCGTTCGAAGCGGTTGAACCGCACGTCGACGGGATCGACATAGGCGATGCGCCTGCGCCGCCGTTCCAGCAGATCCAGATCCTCGCGCAATTGCTTAAGTCGCTGGCGCTGCTGGCGGGAAGGCTCCGCTTCCGCTTCGAGCGCAGCGATCTCCTCGCTGATCGCCGTGAAGTCCTTTTCGCCCGGCCGCCCCAGCGCAATGCGCCTGCCGTAGCTGTTGCGCATCGTGCGCGCGACATTGATGTTGCTCGGCGTGCCCGACGTCGTGAAACCGACGCGGCGGGATTTGTAGGTCACGGTCTCCTTGAGGTTCAGCTTCACCATGTCGGGAAGCTCCAGATCCTCGAAGAAGAGGTCGAGCACTTCCTCGCGCGACAGCACGAAGAGGAAGTCGTCGGCATCCCCGTCCCGGCCCCGGCCGCGTCCACCACCGCCTCCGGCACCCGCCTCCGGCTTGCGTATGCGGTCCCCCGGAGAAAAGACGTCGTTTCCCGGCAGCACATAGGTGCGCTCGCCGCTGGCACCGGATTGCTGGAAGCTCGGCTCGTCCGCGCCGCGTTTGGGAATGGGAACACCATGCGCGGCGTCGATATCGGCGATCTTCTCCGACTTCACCTTGTCGCGGATCGTTCGTTTCAGCTCGTCATGCACCCGTTTCAGGAAGCGCCGCCTGTTGCCGAGGCTCCGGTCCTTCGGGTTAAGCCGGCGATCGATGAAATTCGGCATGCGCCATCCCCTACTCCAGCCCCAAATCCGGTACTCTTAGCCGGCCTTGTTGACGCGCATGTACCAATCGACGAGCCGCCGGACCTGGCGCACGGTATAGCCCCGCTCGGTCATGCGCTGGACGAATTCGGCGTGCTGCTTTTCGGTCGCACCGTCCTTCTTCGAGCCGAAGCTGATGACCGGCAGGAGGTCTTCGACCTGGCCGAACATGCGCTTCTCGATCACCTCGCGAAGCTTCTCGTAGCTGGTCCAGGCGGGGTTGCGCCCGCCGTTGCGGGCGCGGGCGCGGAGCGTGAATTTCACGACCTCGTTGCGGAAATCCTTGGGGTTGGCGATGCCGGCGGGTTTTTCGATCTGCGAGAGCTCGCTGTCGAGGATCTCGCGGTTGAGGATCTGGCCCGTATCGGCATCCTTGAAATCCTGGTCCTCGAGCCAGGCATCCGCGTAGGAAATGTACCGGTCGAACAGGTTCTGGCCGTATTCGCTGTAGGATTCGAGATAGGCCTTCTGGATCTCGTGGCCGATGAACTCGGCGTAGCGGCTGGCGATTTCGGAGCGGATGAAATCGAGATAGTTCGCCTCGACCTCCTTGGGATATTGCTCGCGCCGGATCGCCTGTTCGAGGATGTACATCAGATGAACCGAATCCGCCGCGACCTCCTTGGTGTCATAGTTGAAGGTCTCCGAGAGTACCTTGAACGCGAACCGCGTGCTGACGCCCGTCATGCCCTCGTCGACGCCGGCGGCATCGCGATATTCCTGCAGGGATTTTGCCTTCGGGTCGGTGTCCTTCAGGTTTTCCCCGTCATAGACGCGCATCTTGGTATAGGTCGGGGAATTCTCGTGCGGCGTCAGGCGCGTGGCGACCGTGAAGCGGCTGAGGTTTTCCAGCACCTCGGGCGCGCAGGGGCTGGCGGAAAGTTCGCTCTCGCGCAGCAGCTTTTCATAGATCAGCCGCTCCTCGGTGACACGCAGGCAATAGGGCACCTTGACGACCAGGATGCGGTCTAGAAATGCCTCGTTGTTCTTGTTGTGCTTGAATTGCAGCCATTCGGACTCGTTGGAATGGGCGAGCACGATGCCCTGGAACGGGAAGGCGCCAAAGTTCTCGGTGCCGTTGTAGCTGCCTTCCTGGGTGGCGGTGAGCAACGGATGCAGCACCTTGATCGGCGCCTTGAACATTTCGACGAATTCGAGAAGCCCCTGCGTCGTGCGGTTGAGGCCGCCGCTATAGGAGTAGGCGTCGGGATCGGCCTGGCTGTAATTTTCCAGCTGCCGGATATCGACCTTGCCGACCAGCGTGGAAATATCCTGGTTGTTCTCGTCGCCGGGCTCCGTCTTGGCGATGCCGATCTGGCGCAGCCGCGACGGCATCAGCTTGACGACGCTGAATTTCGAGATGTCGCCGTTGATCTCGTCCAGCCGCTTCGTCGCCCAGGGCGAAATCAGCCCGGTGAGGCGGCGCTGGGCGATGCCGTATTTGTCTTCGAGCAGTCCGCCCATACGTTCGCGGCTGAAGAGCCCAAGCGGCGATTCGAAAACCGGGCTGATCTTGCCGTCGATGGCGAGCGTGTAGATCGGCTGCTCCTCCATCAGTTTCTTCAGCCGCTCGGCAAGCGAAGACTTGCCGCCGCCGACCGGGCCGAGGAGATAGAGGATCTGCTTTCGTTCCTCGAGCCCCTGCGCGGCATAGCGGAAATAGCCGACGATCCGCTCGATCGTATCCTCCATGCCGTAGAAGTCGGCGAAGGACGGATAGATCTTGATGGTGCGGTTGGCAAAGACCCGGCCGAGCCGCTCGTCGGCGCTCGTGTCGACCAACTTCGGCGTGCCGATCGCCGCGACCATGCGCTCCGGCGCCGTGGCATACATGCTCTTGTCGTCGCGGCAGGCGAGTAGGTATTCCTGCAGGCTTAGCGACTCTTGCGCTTCGCTTGCGTAAGTTTCTGAAAAAAGGTCGAAAATGTCGCTACCACTGGTTCGCATAGAACTCTCCTGCGGTCGCCAGGCGATATCGCCATCTGTGCTGGCCGCCTTATCAGTTAGTAAACGGATCAGGAGCGGGTTTTGTTCCCCGACTCCGGCTGCAACTCATGCCGAATCTTAAGCGCAAACAAAGGCGAAACGACGTTCGAACAGGCCACGTTCAATCAACTATAGGAGCGCGCCGCCCCCAAAAGATTCGGGAAGGGCGCCGACTCAGTATGATATAGTGTTACGGCCGGAACGACAGTCACAGTGATTTGAATTGAACACCTTTTTGGCACGACGGAGTGAGTCGCAGACCGGACCGTCGATGACGCCGCCGTGCGGCGGCTAAGGAACCGTTAAGACGGCAAACGCGACTTTAAATGTATATTAATGCAAATTTAATCGAACACCGTCGTTCACCAACTCTTTTCTTGGTTTCCCACCGCCGCGCAGGCAGGGTCCGGCCATTCGAATGTCGTGGCGCAAGGTGGTGTTGGAGTGATTTCGTTCGTCATCCGGCTCAAGAGCCGCGCCCATTTCGTCGTCAAACAGGGCCGTAATGCCGAGCGCGAGGCGTTCATCGGCACCAATGTGCGCCGCCGGAAGCAAGCGCGGCAGCGCGTGGCGATCGTGATTGCCATCTTCTGCGCGATCTACCTGGCGGTCGGTGCACGCCTCTTCCAATACGGCCTCTCCGAGTCGGTCGTGGCCGCCTCGGTCGGCGGCAATGTCCATGCCGTCGCCTCCCGCCCCAATATCGTCGACCGCAATGGGGAACTGCTGGCGACCGATCTCAACATGGTGTCGCTCTACGCCGATCCCCGCCGCATCGTCGATGCCGATGAGGCGGTGGAAAAACTCGCGCTGGTCGTTCCGAACATCGACTGGAGCGACACGCATCGCAAGCTGCGTTCTGCCACCGCGTTCCAGTGGCTGCGCCGGCAACTGACGCCCAAGCAGCAGGCGGATATCCTGGCACTCGGGCTTCCCGGCATCGGCTTCAGGCCGGAAAAGCGGCGGTTCTATCCGGGTGGCGCCACGGCGTCGCATATCGTCGGCCACGTCAATGTCGACAACCAGGGCCTTGCCGGCATGGAACGCTATCTGGACCAGCAGGGCCTTGCGGACCTGCGCGCATCCGGCCTCACCGATGATACGCGGCTCGCACCGGTGACCTTGTCGATCGACCTTCGCGTGCAGAACATCGTGCGCGACGTCGTCGCAAGGGCGATGACCGACTATGAGGCCGAGGCGGCCGGCGCGGTGATCCTCGACGTGGAGACCGGCGAAGTGCTGGCGATGACCTCCGTTCCCGATTACGACCCGAACGAGCCCTCGCGTGTGCTGCCGGACGGCAGCATCGACAAGGCCTATGAAAAGGGCTGGTTCAACCGCATCAGCAACGCGACCTTCGAGATGGGCTCGACCTTCAAGAGCTTCACGCTGGCGATGGGGCTGGACGAGGGCAAGATCTCGCTGAATTCCGTCGTCGATGCCTCCCGCCCGATCCGCATGGGCGGCTTCACCATCCGCGACTTCAAGGGCAAGAACCGCCCGCTCTCCATCCCCGAAGTGTTCCAGTATTCTTCCAACATCGGAACGGCCGCGGTCGCCGACATGGTCGGCATCGATGGGCACCGGGATTTCCTCACGCGGCTTGGCCTGCTCTCCAGGCTGGAGACGGAAATGCCCGGCGTCGCGACGCCGACGCAGCCGCAGACCTGGAAGAAGATCAACTCCGTCACGATCTCCTTCGGCCACGGCGTTGCCACCACGCCCTTGCAGACGGCGGTTGCGGCCGCAGCCCTGATGAACGGCGGCTACCTTCTCCAGCCGACCTTCCTGCCCCGCTCGAAGGAAGAAGCACGATCGCTCGCCCGCCGCGTCATCAAGGAGAAGACGAGCGCGGACATGCGCTTCCTCTATGACTGGAACGGGCAGAAAGGGTCCGGCCGGGGGGCGCAGGTCGAAGGGTTTCACGTCGGCGGCAAGACCGGCACGGCCGACAAGGTGATCAACGGCCGATATGCCAAGAACATCAATTTCAACGCCTTCGTCGCCGCCTTCCCGATGGACAAGCCGCGCTACATCGTGCTCTCCATCATCGATGCGCCACGCACGGGCGAGCGCGGCGGGCGAACGGCAGCCTCCACGGCCGCCCCGATGATCCAGGCCATCATCCGCCGTGTCGCGCCGCTGCTCGGCGTCAAGCCGCACTTCGGCGAGCCTGAAGCGGAAATGCTGCTGGTCGATTACTGAGTTGGCGCGGGGCGAAACATCATTCGACGGTGAAACCGAATTCTGATTTCAGATGCCGCCCAATTATAAGAGCGATCCGGAGGCTGTATCTGAATGTCGAAAGGAACCGGCCATGCAGATCGACCACGTCACCATCAGAACCCGCGACATCGCCGGCGCCCGGGAGTTCATGCGCACGGTCTTCGATCTGGAGGAAGGCGAGCGGCCGGGGGCGATCCGGCACATTCCGGGCTGCTGGCTCTATAGCGAAGGCAAGCCCATCGTTCACATCATCGGATCCTACAGGTCCGGCGAGGACCGTGCGGCGGAGGCGATCGATCATGTCGGCCTGCGCATGACCGATTATACCGGTTTTCGCGCCAGGCTCGATCGCCTGGGCATGCGCTATTCGCCGATGGATCTCGCCGATATCGGCGAGCGCCGCCTCTTCCTGCACATGCCGGGCGGCCCGCTGCTGGAAGCCGTCTTTTCCGAACCCGTGCCCGCCTAGCGCAAAAGGCCTTCCACCGTGGACGCGGCCGCGAGCACGCGCCCGTCGCTATTCCTCGGCCCCGACAGAAGCAGCCCGACGGGCATGCCGGCAGCACCGGTGCCGCAGGGCAGCGACACGCCGCACCAGTCGAGGAAATTGCCGATCAGCGTGTTGCGCAGCGTTTTTCCATTTACCTGGAAGAACAGGTCCTCGTCGTCCAGCAGCGGCTGGATTGCCGGCGCGACATGGGGCAGCGTCGGGCTGATGAGGATGCTGTCCGGTCCGAGCCGTTCCTCGAAGGAGGCGATCAGCCTGTCGCGTGTCGCCAGCGTTTCGAGATAATCGGCGAGCGTGATCTTCTCGCCGAGCAGCGTGCGCTTGACGACGCGGGGATCCATCTCGGCGGCGGCCGGTCCCTGGATGCGGGCACGGTGCAGCACGAAGGCCTCGGCCGTCACCAGCGCGCCATGCTTGGCCATCAGGTCGAAGATGGCGACGAATTCGGGAAAAGCCTCGCGGCGGATGCGGGCGCCTGCCTTCGTCAACCGTGCGACGGCCGCCTCGAAGGCCGCGACGACCTCGGGCTCGGCCCCGTCGAAGAACACGGTCTCGGGGATGACGAAGGACAGGTCTGCAACGCCGGGGCGTGGCAGCGCGTCGGTCGACGGCAGCCCGCGCATGGCCGCATCGACCCAGATCGCATCCTGCACGGTGCGGCAGAGCGGTCCCAGCGCATCGAGGCTCTGCGCCAGCGGGAACACGCCCTTCATGGAATAGCGCCCGCGCGTCGCCTTGTAGCCGACGATGCCGTTGAAGGCGGCGGGGATGCGCACCGAACCGCCGGTATCCGTACCGATGGAAACGGGAACGAGACCGGCGGCGACCGCGACGCCGGAGCCCGACGAGGAGCCGCCCGGGATGCGATGTTCGCCCGCCGGCGAGGCCGGGTTGCGCGGCGTGCCGTAATGCGGGTTGATACCGAGGCCGGAAAAGGCGAATTCGCTCATGTTCACGCGCCCGATGCTGACCATACCGGCGCCCGCCAGCGCCTGCACCACGGCCGCATCCTCGCCTGCCGGGTCGCGGCTCTTCAGCACGCGGGAGCCGGCGGTCGTCGGCAGGCCCTGAATGTCGAAAAGGTCCTTCCAGGCGATGGGCACGCCATCTAGCACGCCGAGCGAGCGCCCCTCACGAAGCCGGCGGCGCGAGGCTTCGGCTTCCGCCTTCGCCCGGTCTTTCAGCAGAACCGTGAAGAGTGCGGCATCCGGATAGGCCTCGATGGCGGCCAGCGTCTCTTCTGCGAGCGTGACGGGATCGAGCGCGCCCGCTTGCAGGAGTACGGAAAGCTGAGCGATCGACCGCGGCTCCATCGGCATGTCCTTTTCTGCTTTTGATGGACCGTTTCAACAGGTTCGCGGCAAGAGCGTCAACCATAAAGCACGCGGACCGCGCCCCTGAGAGGCGCGGCCCTGCATTATCAGCCGGCCACCAGGAACCAAGAGCGGCGTGCCTGCGTCAAGCCTGCGGCGTAGATGCCGAAGGCGATGACCGCGGTGGCTGGGGCCGAAAGCTCGGCGTAGCTGCCGCCCCAGACATGCAGGCAGATGCCGATGGCGGCGGCGATGAACCAGGCACCGATGCCGAGCGGATTGAAGGCCGGCACGTGGGTGGAGCGGTATTCGATCGCCTGCCCGACCAGCGCGCTGTAGCGGTCGATCAGAATATGCGCCATGGCGACCGCCACCCAGGCAACGACGAAGATGCCCTGATAGGCGAGCGCCTGAAGCAGATAGGAGAAGACGTCGGCGAGCATCAGGACATAGACGACGACGCCGACCGCGATGGCCCAGCCGACGCGACCGAAGGGCAGCCGTCCGAAGAGCTGGACGAGCGCCTCCATGTTGACGGCGGCCAGATAATAGTTCGCCGTGTTGATGCGGGTCTGCGTGACCCAGACGAACAGCAGGCCCCAGATGCCCATCAGCTTCAGCAATGCGAGCAGCACGCTGACTTCGGAAAGGGCGCCGAGATCCGGCACCGTGCCGATCATGAACATGCCGAAGAGACCGCTCACCAGGAACGCCATGGCATAGAACGGCATGCCGAAGTTGAACCAGGCGTGATAACCGGCGTCCTCCGCGCGCCCGAAGCGGGCGTAATCGAAGGTGAACATCATCAGCACCCAGACGCCCATGTAATAGACGAAGCAGGACCACCAGCCGCCGGCCGGCGCCCCCGTTTCGGGGCCGAGGTTCAGCCATTTGTCGCTGTAGCCGTATTCGCCGATGGCGAGCGCGACGGCGACGACGAGGCCGAGGATGTAGAACGGCAGCAGCACGCCGTTGAACTTGTCGAGCCAGCTCTGCATGCTGCCGAAGATCAGCGGCACGCTGTAGAGCACCACGATCAGCGCCGCGACCGGATAGGAGATCGACGGCAGGATGGTGTTGATGCCGACCGCGATGACCGAACCTTCGAACACGGCATAGTAGATCGCCGTGGCGCAGAAGATGAGGGTCGCAAGCCCCGATCCGACATTGCCGAACAGCACCCGCGAAAACAGCGCGACGGAAAGCCCGGTGCGGATGGCGAAGCGGCTGAGCACCGCGTTGATGACGCCATAGACGACGACGGACAGCACGATGCCGATGATCGCGTTGCGCGTGCCGAAGTTGAGCGCCATCGCCGCGCCCACCACGATGTAGAAGACGGCGCTGCACACCGCCCACCAGGCCATGGTCAGCCCGCCTTTCTGCATGCGGGCGTTCGGTGGCACCGCCACGCCGGAAAAGTCCGAATTGTCGGCTTCGGTCGCCGATACATTGCCTGCCATTGCAATCCCCTCTTTGGTTTCAGGTAGATCCGTCAATTTGCTCGTGTCAGCAGGTAGCTGCCGCTTTCGTGCAGCACGCTCGTCCAGCCGGGCTCGATGACGATGGTCGTCGTCACCTCCTCGATAATGGCGGGGCCGTGGATGCGGGCGCCCGCGCCAAGTTTTCCGCCCTCATAGATCGGCGTGGAGGTCGCCTTGCCGGACTGGTCGAAGATCGCGTCGCGAAAACCCTTCAGCGCCTGTTCCGCGCCGCCGCCTTCGGCGAGTTTTGGCGGACGGACCTTTTCGATGCGGCCGTAAATGGTGGATTCGAGGTTGACCACTTCGACCGCGCTGTGGCGTTCGGCATAGGTGTAGAGTTCCTCGTGCCGGGCGTGGAAAGCGTCCTTCACCTGGTCGATCGTGCTTTCGTCGATGGTGAAGGCGCCGATATCCACCGTGCATTCGTGCACCTGGCCGACATAGCGCATGTCGATCGAGCGCTTGATATCGATCGCCTCCGGCGCAAAGCCGTCCGCTTCGAGGTGGGCGACGCCCTTGGCCTCGATCTCGCGGAACAGGCTGTCGACGCGTTCATAGGCGGCGGCATTGTCGAGGCGCACCGGCGCGGGTGCCATGTAGTTGTACTTAACGTCGGAGATGATCTGGCCGAAGGCGCAGAGCCCGGACGCGAGCTTCGGCAGGATGATCGTGTCGATGCCCATCTCCCGCGCCAGCGCGGTGATATGCGCGGCCGTGGCACCGCCTGCCCCCACCAGCACGAAATCCCGCGGATCGTAGCCACGCTCGACCGAGACGCGGCGGATGCCGTTGACCATGCTGTTGTTGACGATCGCGAACATGCCATAGGCCGCCTGCTCGACGGAAATGCCGAGCGGCTCGGCCACCCTTGCCACCGCCGTGCGTGCATTCTCGATATCGAGCGGCAGCTTGCCGCCGAGCAAGCCATCGGGATTGAGGTAGCCGAGCACGAGGTTCGCATCCGACGTGGTGGGCTCCACGCCACCCTGGCCGTAGCAGGCGGGGCCGGGTTCGGAGCCCGCCGATTGCGGGCCGACCTGGAGCAGGCCGAGCGGATCGATCCAGCCGATCGAGCCACCGCCCGCCCCCAGCGTCTCGACCTGGATCATAGGCACGCCAATGCGATAGCGCAGGAAGTCGATGTTCTTGTTGAGGTTGGTCTGGCCGTTGCGGGTCAACGTGATGTCGAAGGAGGTGCCGCCCATGTCGACGGTGATGACATTCTTCTGGTCGAAGGGCGCACCGACATAGAGCCCCGCCTGCGGTGCCGAGGCCGGGCCGGAATTGATGGCGTAGACCGAGCGATCGGTCATCACCTGGCCGACCGCCAACCCGCCATTCGACTGGAAATAACGCACCGGCTGCTTGGCGCCGAGCTTGCGGAAATAGGCGTCCACGGCGGCGACGTAGCGGCGCATGACCGGCGCCAGATAGGCATTGGTCACGGCGGTCGAGGTGCGCGTATATTCGCGGACCTGCGGGTAGAGTTCGCTGCCGACGGTGAGGATCGCATCCGGCATCATCTCGCGCACGATCTCTGCCGCCCTCGCCTCATGCCGCGGGTCGAGCACCGACCAGACGAAGGAAATGGCGACGGTCTCGATGCCCTCCTTCAGGAAGACCCGGCAGGCGTCGCGCACGTCCTCTTCGTGCAGCGGCGTGCGCACCGAGCCATCGGAAAGGATGCGCTCGCGCACGCCGCGCCGGAGATACCGCGGCACGAGCATGGTCGCCGCCGGATATTCCGGATCGTAGCGAAAGCCGTCCTCCTTGTGCCCGTTGCGGATCTCGATGGAATCCTCGTGACCCGCCGTGCAGATCAGCCCGGTCTTGCCGCCACGGTGCGTGATGAGCGCGTTGAGGCCGACGGTGGTGCCGTTGATGCAGAGGTCGCAGTTGGCGATGATCTCCTCGATCGGCCGGGCGAGATCGGCGGCGATCAGGCCGAGGCCGTTCTCGATCGCCCGTGTGGGATCGGACGGCGTCGAGAGTGCCTTGAACAGCTTGACCTCTCCGCTGGCGCGGTCGGCGATGACGAAATCGGTGAAGGTGCCGCCGGCGTCGATGCCGAGGCGGTAGGAATGCAGGGTCATGTTTGGACTTCCTTACGCAGTGGCTCTGAGCCGTTCGGTTTCGGCCTTGTCGACCGCGAGGGTCTCCCGGTCCGCGATCGCCACGCCGTAGTCGGCGCGCGCACCGGCAATCGAGACGAGGCCGTTCAGCACGTCGGAGACCACCTTTTCCACGGGGCGCTCGAAGGGGTTGCCGTAGCCACCGCCGCCCGGATTGAGGTTGGTGATGGTCTGGCCGGGCTTGATGGTTTCGATGATGTTCTTGCGTTCCACCTGCACCGCGCCGTCGCGGCGCAGCTCGACGCGGCCGACCTTGGTGTCGACCACCGCGGATTTCGCACCGGCAGCCCCCATCGCCGGAATGCGGCGTCCCTCGCCAAAACCGATGCACAGCATGTCGCCGTTGAGCGGCTCCACTTCCCAGGCCGTGCCCGAGCCACCACGGAATTTGCCGGCACCCCCGGAATCGGTCATCAGCGAATAGCGGTGGATGATGATCGGATAGGAATATTCGAGGAGTTCCACATCACCCGACGTTAGCGCCCCGAAGCAGCATTCCGGCCCGACCGCATGCCAGCCGTCCTGCTTGGGCGTCGCACCGCCGCCGGAGATGATGGTGGCGAGCACCATGGTCACGAACTCTTCATTGGTGCGAGCGTCGCGGCCGGCAATGTTGAGGCCGTTGGCATGGCCCCAGGAGGCGGAGACCTTGGAGGGCATGGCCTTTTCGAAGGCGAGGCGCACGGCGTCCGTCAGCGTCTCCATCGGCGTCGTCGTGCAGTTCATGTGCGGCGCCGGTTCCTGCGCGTTGCACAGCGTGCCCTTCGGCCCGAAATCGACGCTGACACAGCGATAGAGCCCTTCATTGTAGGGCGGCGGCAGTGCGGCAAACATCATCAGGCCGAGATAGACGCCGGAGTGCGAATTGCCCTCGTAGGAGTTGATGAAATAGGGGATCTGCGGCGGGCTATCGATGGCGATATGGCAGCTGTCTCCCGTGATGGTGACCGTCGCCTTGATCTCGAAATCGCCAAAACCGTGGCCGGCGTCCTCCAGGATGGCAGCTCCCTCGTAGGTGCCGTCCGGCACGGTGGCGATCAGCGTGCGCATGTGCCGGTCGGCCATATCGAGCAGCGTGTCGACGCAGGTGTCCACCTGCTCCTTGCCGTATTTGTCGAGCATGGCGATGAGGTTGCGCTCGCCGACCTGGCAGGCACCGATGAGGGCGCGGAAATCGCCCTCCTGGTCGCGGCGCGCCCGCATGTTGGTGAAGATCATGTTGAGCACGTCGTTGCGCGGCTTGCCGCGGTCCCAGATCTTGACCGGCGGAATGCGCAGGCACTCGGCGTAGATCTCGGTCGCATTGGGGTTGTAGCCGGCCGGCACCGGGCCGCCGATATCGGTGAGATGCCCCTTGCAGACCGTCCAGTAGACCAGCTCGCCCTTGTAGAAGACCGGCTTGTACATGCAGGTATCGATGGCGTGGCTGCCGCCGAAGGCCGGATCGTTGTGGAGGATCAGGTCGCCCTCGTGGATATCGTCGCCGAAGAAGCCGGCAACCGCCTTCATGGCGGGAATGAGCGAGCCGAGGTGGATCGGGATGTCCTGGCCCTGCAGGATCATCTCGGGCCGCGCATTGAACAGCGCCGTCGAATAATCGTGCGCCAGGTTGAAGACCGACGAGCGCGCGGTCTTTTCGAGCGCGAGCGTCATTTCGCGCTGGGTCGTCTCGAGCATGCCGCGCACGACCGAGAGCGTGATCGGGTCTACTTTCGAAGTCTGGGTATGAAGCATCGTGTTCACGCTGGTTGAGGGCGAGAACCGACGGTCTGGAAACCGCGTGGATAGGTCGAAATGTCTGTTCCCGGAGCCGCCGGCATCTGTCGCACCGTTGAAGCTGGTGCAATCTAGGCAGAGTTTTCCGCAGCGGTCTTTGCAGCGCGGGAACAACAAATTGCGTCAGAACGCACAGTCTGCCATTTTCATTGCCGGGCAGCGGCCATGTGCATACCTTTGTTGCAAGAGGGAAAGCCGCATGAAGACGAGCATCACCACAAGCGCGACACGCGCACCGGACCGCAGCCGCCACTGGCACGAGGCCATCGCCTCTGCCTATTTTCCGCTCGACCTTCGCTTTCGCGATGCCGACGGGTTTTCCGGCGACCTGACGACCTGGGACTTCGGCGACGTGTCGATTTCGCGCCTGACCTGCGACGCGCTGCAATATCTGCGCCTGCCGCATCATTTCCGCGCCGCCCGCGAGGAGGAATTCCTCGTCACCGTGCCGGCGAAGGCGGAAGTGTTCTTTTCCCAGGGCGGCCGCGACGTCAAATGCCGGCCGGGCGGGTTCTTCCTGGAGCGCAGCAGCGAGCCCTACCAGTTCAGCCATGCGGAAGCCGCCGACATGTGGGTGCTGAAGGTCGAGGCCGATGCGCTTGGCGGGCGGATGCGCGCACCCGACCGCTTCTGCACCTTACAGTTCGAGGCGAACAACGGCGCCGGCGGCCTCTTCACCGACATGCTGCATCTCCTGCCCGCCCGTTTCGACGGCATGACCCAGGAGGCACGGGCGACGGTCGGCCGCCAGCTGGTGGACCTGCTGGTGCTGGCGATCAAGGCCGACGACCGGGTGCTCGCTTCGGGCAATTCGACCGTGCGCACCGCCCACCTCGCCCGCATCGAGGCCTATATCCGCGCCAATCTTCAGGATTTCCGCCTCGACCCCGACCGCATCGCGCGCGCCTGCGGCATCTCCACCCGCTACCTTCACGAACTGTTCCGCGACACCAACGAAACGGTGAGAAGCTGGATCCGCGACCAACGGCTCGCCGCCTGCCGTGAGGCGCTCGGAGATCCGGACAACGTCCAGACCGCCGCCGAGATCGCCTATCGCTGGGGTTTCGGCGACCAGACCCAGTTCTCCCGCGTCTTCAAGGCGCAGTTCGGCGTGCCGCCCGGAGAGTTCCGGGCCGAACACCAGAAACGACGCTGAAAAGAGCGGATCTCTCCGCCCCTCTCCTTATTTGCGGCGCTTGTTGCGCCAGGGTGTGTTCTGCTGCCAGTCGCCGGCCATGATGCTGCCGTAGGGGATGACCTCGTCGACCACTTCCCTGGGATTTTTCCGAGGTCTATACGAACCTGCGCGATTTCGCCCGCGGCTATGCCTTCGATCCGGATGTGGAAGATTACCTCGTCAACATCACCACGGGCACGCATGTGGCGCAGATCTGCTGGTTCCTGCTGACCGAGGCGCGCATCATCTCCGGCCGGCTGCTGCAGCTCTCGCCACCCCGCGACCGGGAGGCGGAGGTCGATTATGCCGGCACGCACCGCATCATCGACCTCGACCTCTCGCGCTACGACGAGATCGCCAAACGCTTCGCTTCCGAGCGCGAGGACGCGACATCCTTCCTCAAATCCGGCATCTCGACCCGCAATGCCGCGTTCAACCGGATGATCGAGGAGATCGAGCGGGTGGCGATCCGCTCGACGGCCCCCGTGCTGCTGACCGGCCCGACGGGAGCCGGCCCCGCGAGCGCTACCTCGCCTTCGCGACCGGCCCGCAGGCCATCTGGAGCGCCAATTTCCGCGACCTGTCGGCATCCGTCACGCGCATGGCCACGCTCGCCCCGCATGGCCGCATCACATCCGATGTCGTCGACAACGAAATCCGCCGGCTGAACGCCTTTTGGCGCCTGTCTTCCGGGGGAGACGCAAACGACACCCTCATCGAAGATGATATTGGGCAGCGAAGCCGCCCGGCGCCTTGACCTGTTCGATAGCGCCCAACTCGCCACCGTCATCCGCACCTGCCGGGACCAAACGACCGCAAGTGCGGCCGGCGGCGCCCTCTTTGCCCATTCCCGACTGGAAAAGAAAAGCAGCAACGACGCCGATCGCCTGAGCAAATATCTCGCCCGCTTCGACCTCAAATTCGAAGACGTGCGGAAACGGGACTAGGACCGGCAAAAGCGCCGCGCGGTTTTCACCACGCGGCGCTCAAGTTTTAGAGCAGGCCGGCGGCCGTCATCAATTCCACGACCTTCTTGCTGTCGAGCGTGGACGCTTCGACCTTCGGTGCGTCCAGGTCCTTCAGCGGCACGAGCTTGGGATTGGCGTCGCCAGCGATCGCATATTCGAAGGAATCGCCGTCCCGCAGGATCGACTGGCCGCCCTTGCCGGTGACCCATTTCAGGAAGACCTGCGCTTCCTTCTGGTGCTTGCTGGTCTTCAGGATGCCGCCGCCGGAAATGCTGACGAAGGCGCCCGGATCCCGGTTCTTGAAATAGTGCAGGGCGACGTTGTTGCTGTTTTCGCCGGTCTTCGCCTGGTCGCCGAACCAGTAGTAGTGGTAGATCACCGCGCCTTCGATTTCACCGGCATTGACAGCCTTCATGGCGGTGCTGTTGCCCTTGAAGGGGGTGGCGTTTTCCTTCATGGCCGTCAGCCAGGACGCCGTCGCCTCTTCGCCCTTCAATTGCAGCAGCGCGCCGACGACCGCCTGGAAATCCGCGCCGGCAGGGGAAGCGCCCCAGCGGCCCTTCCAGACCGGGTCGGCGAGATCGAGCATGGATTTCGGCAGCTTGTCCTCGGTGAGCTTCGTCTTGTCATAGGCGAAGACCGTCGAGCGGGCGGCAATGCCCGTCCACATGCCGTCAGCCGGGCGGTATTCCGCGGGAACCTGGTCGAGCGTCTCCTTGTCGACCGGCGCGAAACGCCCTTCCTGGTCGAGCAGCGCCATGGCCGGGGAGTTCTCCGTGAGAAACACATCGGCCGGCGTCAGGTCGCCCTCCTGGAGGATCAGGTTGGCGAACTCCATGTCGCTGCCCTTGCGCACGACGACCTTGATGCCCGTCTCCTTCGTGAAGGCCTCGATCCAGGCCTTTCCAAGCCCTTCATGCTGGGCATTGTAGACGACGAGTTCCTGAAACTCCTCGGCGCGGGCACCCGAACCCGGCGCGGTGGCCGCTAGAAGCGACAGTGCCGCGAATGTTATCCGGATCGACTTCGTCATGTTGTTCTCCTTCGATGTGAAATTTGTCGCCACGCCCGCCGAGACCGGGCTTGCTATGGCATGGCGCGCCGCATTGCTCGACCTTTCCTGAATGCGAGCACCCAATTGCAAACCATTGCCTTTTTCTCAAGAAATCCTTACGGCAGGGTCCGGTGGCCGTTCAAGCGGCCGCCCGACCTTTTTCATGGCATGAAGGCATGGGCCTTGTTGCAGGATAGTACAGCAGAAGCATTCAACGGGGCGTGGCCGGCACAAAAGCGGGCGATCGCCTTGCTTCCGCGTGTCCCGGTCGTCGTCCTCGCCACGCTCGTCGCGCTGTTCAGCCTGGTGCCGCTCGGCTTCATCGCCTGGGTGACCTACGATGTCGGCTGGGAAACGGTGAAGACGCTGGTTTTTCGCCCGCGCATCGGCGAACTCATTCTCAGCACCGTCTATCTCGAAATCATCACCATTCCGCTGTCGATCGCGCTGGCGGTCGGGCTTGCCTGGCTGACGGAGCGCACCGACATTCCCGGTGCGCGTCTCTGGGCCTGGCTGGCGATCACGCCGCTCGCCGTGCCCGCCTTCGTGCACAGCTATGCCTGGGTCAGCCTCGTGCCGAGCATGCGCGGGCTTTCGGGCGGCGTCTTCGTCGCCGTGCTCGCCTATTATCCCTTTCTCTACCTGCCGGTGGCGGCAGCGCTCAGGCGGCTTGATCCGGCGGTCGAGGATGCCGCAGCCTCGCTCGGCCTTGCGCCCGTCGCGGTGTTCTTCCGCGTGGTGCTGCCGCAGCTTCGCCTCGCCATCTGTGGCGGCTCGCTTTTGATCGGCCTGCACCTGCTGTCGGAATACGGCCTGTTCGCGATGATCCGCTTCGACACGCTCGCCACCGCCATCGTCGACCAGTTCCAGTCGTCCTACAACAGCCCCGCCGCCAACATGATCGGCGGCGTGCTGGTCACCTGCTGCCTGTTCCTGCTGGCGCTGGAAGTGCTGGTGCGCGGCAACGAGCGTTATGCGCGTGTCGGCGCGGGCGCAGCACGGCCGGGCGACCGGCGCAGGCTCGGGCGCCTCGCGCTGCCCGCTCTTCTTGTACCGGCGGGGCTTGCCCTTCTCACCCTCGGCGTGCCGCTCCTCACACTCGGCCGCTGGCTGTGGATCGGCGGCCTCGATATCTGGAACAACGAGGTGACCGGCTCGGTCGCACAGACCATCGTGCTGGCTCTTGCCGGCGGGATTCTGGCGACCATCGCCGCCGTGCCGATGGCCTGGCTGTCGGTGCGCGCACCCGGTCGGCTGCAACGGCTTCTGGAAGCCTGCCACTATTATGTCGGCTCGCTGCCGGGCGTGGTGGTGGCGCTGGCGCTGGTGTCGATCACCGTGCGCTTCCTGCTGCCGCTCTACCAGACTTTTGCCATGCTGCTCGCCGGCTACGTGCTGATGTTCCTGCCGCGCGCCATGGTGGGGCTTCGTGCCAGCATCGCGCAGGCGCCGGTGGAACTGGAGCGCGCGGCGATGGCGCTCGGACGCACGCCCGGCCAGGCGCTGCGCCAGATCACCCTGCGGCTGGCCGCCCCCGGTGCCGCCGCCGGCGTCGCGCTCGTGGCACTCGGCATCACCAACGAACTGACCGCCACCCTGATGCTCGCGCCAAATGGTGTCGAAACGCTCGCCACCCGCTTCTGGTCGCTGACGAGCGAGATCGACTATGTCGCCGCAGCACCCTATGCGGTGATGATGGTGGTCCTGTCGCTGCCGCTCACCCTTCTCCTCCATGCCCAATCGAAACGGACGGCCGGCCAATGACGCTGCTCGACCTCGAAACCGTCAGCAAGCGCTATGGTCCCGTGCGTGCGCTCGATGCGGTCAGCCTTTCCGTCGCACCCGGCAGCCGCACGGCGGTGGTCGGCCCGTCCGGTTCGGGCAAGACGACGCTCTTGCGCATCATCGCCGGCTTCGAGTTTCCCGATACGGGCCGGCTCGGCTTTGACGGCGCGCTGCTGGCCGACGGACCGGCGGGCGTGCCGGCGCACAAGCGCGGCATCGGCATCGTCTCCCAGGACGGCGCGCTGTTTCCGCATCTGAGCGTCGCCGACAACATCGCCTTCGGCTTCGAGCGCGGTGCCCCGGACCGGGCAAGCCGCATCGCCGAACTGATGGAGATGGTGGAACTTGACGGCGCCATGGCGACCCGCCGGCCGCACCAGCTTTCCGGCGGCCAGCAGCAGCGCGTGGCGCTGGCCCGCGCGCTCGGACGCCGGCCGCGGCTGATGCTGCTCGACGAACCCTTTTCCGCCCTCGATACGGGCCTGCGTGAAAACATGCGCAAGGCGGTCGCGCGCGTCCTCCAGGTGGCCGGCATCACCGCAATCCTCGTCACGCACGACCAGGCGGAGGCACTCTCCTTCGCCGATCAGGTGGCGGTGCTGCGCGAGGGGAGGCTGGTGCAGGCGGGCTCGCCGCAGGCGCTCTACCAGCATCCGCGCGACAGGGAGACGGCGCTGTTTCTCGGCGATGCCGTGCTGCTGCCGGCGATCGTGCGCAACGGTTTCGCGGACTGCGCGCTCGGGCGCGTGGCGGTCGAAAGCGCCCATGTGGGCAAGGCGGAAATCATGCTGCGGCCGGAGCAGATCCGCGTCGTCGTCGATGCCGCCGCACCGCAGAACGGCGGGCGTGTGGTGGATGTACAATTCGGCGGAGCGATCTGCACAGTGGCCGTGGCGCTGGCAGACGTCGCCTTGCCGCCGATCCTGATCAAGACCTCCAGCGTCGCGCTTCCCGCAGCCGGCAATCTCGTGCGCCTCGACGTCACCGGCAAGGCCCACGTCTTCGGCTAGGCGCCCTCGGCCAACCCTTCCAGCCAGTGCCAGGTGTCCCGCACGTCGGCGTCCCTGAGCCGCCCTTCGCTGGAAAGGGCATACCAGGCGCGTGGCGAACCGATGGCGGCCGCGAAGGGCTGAACCAGCGTGCCGGCCGCAATGCACGCTTCGGCCAGCAACGCGCTTGCAAGCGCCACGCCCTGCCCAAGCTCCGCCGCCGCCAAGGCGATATCGCTGTCGCTGAAATTGGCGCCTTTCCAGACCGTTGCCGTCTCGATGCCCATGTGCCCCAGCCAGTCGGCCCAGCCGACGGGGCCTTCGTCATGGATCAGCGGCGCCCGCAGCAGGTCGGCGGGCTGGTGCAACGTGGCCGCGAGCGCGGGCGCTGCGACCGGCGAAACACGATCGCGAGCGATCAGCAGGCTTTCGCAGCCGGCCGGCGGCTCGTGGGCATGGATGATGGCGATGTCCACTTCCATCGTCTCGAAATCGACCGGCACGCCGCTGGTGTCGAGCCAGGGCTCGCAGGCGGGTGCCGCGGCCTTCAGCGCCGGCAGGCGCGGCAGGAGCCAGCGTCGCGAAAAATCCCGCGGCGCATAGATCACCACGCTGCCGGGCTTGCGATAGGGCTCGAGGCGCCGATAGCCCTCCTCCATCAATTCCAGACAACGACGCACGGTGCGGTGATAGTCGCGCCCGGCATCCGTGAGGCGCACTTCCCGGCCGATGCGCAGGAACAGCGGCTGCCCGATCTGGCCTTCGAGGAGGCGCATCTGATGGCTGATGGCCGATTGCGTGAGGCCGACCTCTTCGGCCGCACGGCTGAAACTTTCCAGCCGCGCCGCCGCCTCGAAACCCTTCAGAAACTGGGTCGGAGGAATGTGCCGGAATTTCAGCATTCATGAATTCCATTCATCATCAGCAGGAATGCTTCTCGTTTGTATCAGGTCTCTGTCGCCACGATAATGAGCGCCATAGATGAATAGGAGTCAATCATGGATACGAAAGCATGGCCGGACACGGCGGTGAAACTGCGCCGGCCGGGTGAGTTCGAGCCCCATGCCAAGACCTGGATGGCCTGGCCGCACCGTCAGGATCTCTATGGCGACCGTCTGCCGGCAATGCAGCAGGCCTATGCCGATGTCGCACGCGCCATTGCAGGTTTCGAGCCCGTCAGCATGGTGGCGCATCCCGATCATGCCGACGGTGCCCGCACCCATCTCGGCAATGGCATCGAGGTCGTCGCCCTGCCGATCGACGATTGCTGGATCCGCGATTCCGGCCCGACCTTTCTCCAGCGCAGCGATGGCGGCCTCGCCGGCGTGTCCTGGCGTTTCAATGCCTGGGGTTGCAAACACGAGCCGTTCGACGCCGACGATGCGCTGGCCGGCCATGTGCTGGCGCATGAAGGTGCGGACATCCTGCGCTCCTTCCTGTTCTGCGAGGGCGGCTCGCTTGCCTGCGACGGCGAAGGCACGCTGATTGCGACCGAGACGAGCCTGCTCCACCCCAACCGCAATCCCGGCCTTTCGAAGGCCTGGGTGGAGCAGGAACTGCTGCGCATGCTCGGCCTGGAAAAGGTCGTCTGGTTGCCGGGCGATCCGCTCGATCTCGAGACCGATGGCCATGTCGACGGCATGTGCTGCTTCGTCAAACCCGGCGTCGTGATGTTCGAATACAATCCCGACCCGGCCGACCTGCACGGCCGCATCCTTGCCGACAACTTGGCAGCCCTCAACAGCCAGACGGACGCGCGCGGCCGCCGCTTCGAGGTGATCCCCATTCCGGAGGCCTATGACGTCGAGGCGACCAGCGAGGTCTTTGCCCGCTCCTACATCAACTTCGCGCTGACCAATGGCGGCGTCGTGATGCCGACCTTCGGCCGTCCCTCCGGTGAGGACGCCAAGGCGGCCGTCGCCCGCGCGTTTCCGGAGCGGCGTATCGTGACCGTCGACGTCGGGGCCGTCGTGCCTGCCGGCGGGGCGATCCATTGCATCACGCAGGAGCAGCCGTTGTGAGTCCTCACGTCATGTCATGCTCCACGTCGATCGCATCTACGAAAACGGCGGTGGCATCCACTGCGTCACGCAACAACAACCCGAATGAGGTGAGGCCATGCGTTCCATGATTGCGGCTGCGGTGCAGATTGCGTGCACCGACAATATCGAAGCCAACCTCGAAAAGCTCGAAACCCATGTGCGCGAGGCGGCCCGGCGCGGCGCCCAGCTCGTCGTGCTTCAGGAGCTGTTCGAGGGCGTCTATTTCTGCGTCGACGAGGATAAAATCCACAATGCGCGCGCCCGGCCGCTGCAAGGCCATCCGACCGTCGCCCGCATGGCAGCACTTGCCCGCGAGACGGGCGTCGTGCTGCCCGTGTCCGTCTTCGAGCGCGACGGCGCCCGCCTGTTCAACACGCTCGTGATGATCGATGCCGATGGCAAGGTGCTCGGCCACTACCGCAAGAGCCACATTCCCGACAGCCCCGGCTATTCGGAAAAATTCTACTTCGCCGATGGCGATACGGGTTTTCGCGTGTTCGAGACGGCGGCCGGCAAGGTGGGTGCCGGTGTGTGCTGGGACCAGTGGTTTCCGGAGGCGGCGCGCGCCATGGTGCTGATGGGCGCCGAAGTGCTGGTCTATCCGACGGCGATCGGCTCGGAACCCTCCTATCCGGGCTGGGATTCGCGCGACCACTGGCAGCGCGTCATGCAGGGCCATGCCGGCGCCAACCTCACGCCCGTCATCGCGGCCAACCGGATCGGCGTCGAAACGGGCAAGACATCGGCGGTCACCTTCTACGGCTCCTCCTTCATCGCCGACCACACCGGCGCAAAACTTGCCGAGGCCGACCGGGTCACGGAGGGCGTCATCACCGCCGCCCTCGACCTCGATGCCATCGCCGAGGCGCGCCGCAGCTGGGGCGTCTTCCGCGACCGGCGCACCGATCTCTACGGCCCCCTGCTCCAGCCGACGCCGGGGCGGCTGCTGGCGGACAAAGCGGCCTGACAGACCGGCACCAATCGAACCAACAGCACGGAGAAAGACGATGAAACGCTGGCTCACGCTTGCAGCGGCATGCCTCGCGGCAACCTCGGTTTCGGCCGAGGAGAAGGTTCTCTACCTCTATTCCTGGGAGTCCTATTTCAGCGCGGCCTCGATCGCGGCCTTCGAGAAGGAGACGGGCATAAAGGTCTCCTACGACCTGTTCGATTCCAACGACATGGTCGAGACGAAGATGCTGACGGGCAAGTCGGGTTACGACCTCGTCACCGTCAACCTCTCGCCGCACTTCCTGCGCCAGCTGCCGGTCGGCGTCTGGGGCGCGCTCGACCGCAGCAAGCTTGCCAACTTCGGCAATATCGACCCGGTCGTGCTGGAGCGCGCCACCGCCGTCGACCCCGGCAATGCCCACAACGTGCCCTGGATGTGGGGCACGACCGGCGTCGGCTACAATGTCGAAAAGGTGCAGGCGATCATGCCGGACGCACCGGTCGATTCGCTGCGTATGGTCTTCGATCCCGCGGTCGTCGAAAAATTCGCCTCGTGCGGCGTCGGCATGCTCGACGATGCGGAGCAGGTGCTCGGCCTCGCCTTGATTTATCTCGGCTTGAACCCCGATACGACCGACAAGGACGAGCTGGAAAAGGCGGTGGAGGTCGTCTCGAAGGTTCGCCCCTATGTGCGCAAGTTCCACAGCTCCAGCTATGTCAACGACCTCGCCGATGGCGGCCTGTGCCTGGCGATCGGCTTTTCCGGCGACATGCTGATCGCCAGCAGCCGGGCGAAGGAGGCGGGCAAACCCTTCACGATTACCTATAAACTGTCGAAGGAAGGCAATCTCGTCTGGGCCGACGTGCTCGCCATACCCGCCGACGCGTCCCATCCGGAAGCCGCCCACGCCTTCATCGACTTCGTGATGCGCCCCGAGATCGCCGCAACCGCAGCCACGGAAACCGGCTTCTCCACCGCCAACAAGGCGGCCCTCCCCCTGCTCGACGAAAAGCTGCGCTCGAACCCCGACCTCTACCCCTCCGAAGAGGCGCAAAAGCGTTTCCACCTGCCGAAGGCGTTGAGCCAGAAGGCACTCAAAATGTGGACGCAGGCCTGGGATCGCGCGAAGGGGGTGCGCTAGCCATCCCAGCCCTCGAAATGCGACGGACGACCGGCCAGCGCACCTGGCCGGTTTGTTCGTTTGATGCGTCGAAAAATTCTTTCCAACCGATACGCGCCTTCCAGAAGGCGGCATAAGGGCGCTATAGAACGGTCAGGACATGCTGTTTCGACGACAAGGATCTATTTCATGACCGAGAAATCCCCCGCCGACAATTTCCCCGCCGGCTATGAAGTTCCGAAGGTCTGGATCTGGGACAAGGGCAATGGCGGCGCCTTCGCCAGCATCAACCGGCCGATCGCCGGCCCGACCCAGGACAAGGACCTGCCGGTCGGCAAACACCCGCTGCAACTCTATTCGCTGGCGACGCCCAATGGCGTGAAGGTGACGATCCTGCTGGAGGAGCTTCTGGCCGCCGGCCATACCGAGGCCGAATACGACGCCTGGCCGATCCGCATCGGGGACGGCGACCAGTTCGGCTCCGGCTTCGTCGCTGTCAATCCGAATTCCAAGATCCCGGCGCTGATGGACCATGCGCCGAAGGGCGGCGGCGCGCCGGTGCGCGTCTTCGAATCCGCCTCCATCCTGCTTTATCTCGCCGAAAAATTCGGCGCCTTCCTGCCAACCGAGCTTCGCGCCCGCGCGGAAACCTTCAACTGGCTGTTCTGGCAGATGGGCTCCGCGCCCTTCCTCGGCGGCGGTTTCGGCCATTTTTATGCCTATGCGCCGATGCATATCAAATACGCCATCGACCGCTACGCCATGGAGGTGAAGCGCCAGCTCGACGTGCTCGACCGCCATCTCGCGGACAACCAGTTCATGGCCGGCGCCGACTACACGATCGCCGACATGGCCATCTGGCCCTGGTATGGCGGTCTCGCCCAGGGCAAACAATATGGCGATGCCGGCACCTTCCTCGACGTGCAGAGCTACGCGAACGTGCAGCGCTGGACGGCCGAAATCGCTGCCCGCCCGGCGGTCAAGCGCGGCCGCATGGTGAACCGGCTGACCGGCGATCCGTCCGAGCAGCTGCATGAGCGGCACGACGCCTCGGACTTCGACACGAAGACCCAGGACAAGATCGGCCAGGCGTAAGGAGGACCGGATGCCCACCCTTCCCGACATGACGAAACACCGCGGCTTTCCGTCCGGCATGCCGGGTACCGGCGTGCAGTTCACCATCCGGCGCGCCAATCCGAAGGGGGTGACGCCGATCAAGGCCTTGCCCCGTCGCGCCCGCCCCGGCACGGCCGAGCACCGCATCGACGCCGCCTTCCTGCACGCGCTCTGGCACCATTTCGGCGCAGAGCCCTTCGAGCGCGGCAATCTCGACGCCGCCCGCCTCAACCTGCTCTTCGGCCGGGAGGTGGTGGCGGCCGACAAGGATTTCGATCCGCTGTCCTACGAGGCCATGTTCATCATCGACGAACGGGTGGCGCGCCAAAGCTTTCCGGAAGCCTTCGAGGATGTCTTCGAGGTGTAAGCGAGCCGACGAAGGCTCGTTCACACGCTGCTGAGGAGCAGGCTCGTCTCGCTGTTGGAGACGCCGTCGACCATTCGCACCTCGCGCAGCACGCGGTCGAAATCCGAGAGGCTCGCGGCGCGGATATTGGCGACCAGGTCCCAGTTGCCGTTCGTCGTGTGCAGCGCCTGCATCTCCGGGAAACCGCGCAGCTTGCGGATGACCTGGGTGGTCGACTTGCCCGACACCTCGATCATCATGACGGCGTGCACGCTGTGCGCGTCGTAATCATCCCTGACACGAACCGTGAAGCCAAGCAGCGTGCCCGTCTCCATCAGTCGGTCCAGCCGGCTCTGCACCGTGCCGCGCGCGACGCCGAGCGCATCGGCGAGCTTGGCGAGCGATGCCCGGCCGTCGGCGCGCAGGTGGCCGATGATCCGGCGGTCGAGGTCGTCGGGCATGTATTTCGCGATCGTCATCTGTCTTTTTTCACACTTCCACTGAGCATATCGATCAATCAACTGCCAGAAATGACACAATATTGCTCTTTCGGTCAACGTTTCCGGTCGTTAGCCTTCCGGAATCCCGCCAGCAGAGGAAACCGCCATGTCCGCACCGCTCCCATCGGAGAAAGCCCTCGTTCCCTTCGTCAGCGTCGAGAACATGATGCGGCTTGTCCATCATATCGGCGTCGAGACCATGCTGGTCGAGCTCACGGATGTCATCGAAGCCGATTTCCGGCGCTGGGAGCTGTTCGACAAGACGCCGCGCGTCGCCTCGCATTCGCGCGAAGGCGTGATCGAGTTGATGCCGACCTCGGACGGCGAGATCTACAGCTTCAAATATGTCAACGGCCATCCGAAGAACATGGGACAGGGCCTGCAGACGGTGACCGCCTTCGGGCTGCTCGCGGAAGTCTCCACCGGCTATCCGGTGCTCTTGACCGAGATGACGCTGCTGACGGCGCTGCGCACTGCCGCGACCTCGGCCATGGCCGCCCGCCACCTCGCGCCGAAGGGTGCGCGCACTATGGCGATTATCGGCAACGGCGCCCAGGCGGAATTCCAGGCGCTGGCCATGAAGGCCGTGCTCGGCACGGATCACGTCCGCCTCTACGATATCGACCCGCTGGCGACCGAGAAGGCTGCCCGCAACCTCGCCGGTTTCGGTCTGACGGTGACCGTCTGCACCACGCCCGAGGCGGCCATCGAAGGCGCGCAGATCATCACCACCTGCACCGCCGACAAACAATATGCCACCATCCTCACCGACAACATGGTCGGCGGCGGTATCCACATCAACGCGATCGGCGGCGATTGCCCGGGCAAGACCGAGCTGCACCGCGACATCCTGCTGCGTGCCGATACCTTCGTGGAATATCCGCCGCAGACGCGCATCGAAGGCGAAATCCAGCAGATGGATGCTGATTATCCGGTGACGGAGCTCTGGAAGGTGATTTCCGGCGACGCCCAGGGACGGCGGGATGCGGGCCAGATCACGCTCTTCGACAGCGTCGGCTTCGCCACCGAAGACTTTTCCGCGCTGCGCTACGTCCGCGAGAAGCTGAAACACAACCGCTTCTACCAGGAACTCGACATCATCGCGGACCCCGACGATCCGCGCGACCTCTTCGGCATGCTGCAACGCGCACGATAGGAGTGACGCCGCGGGCTTAAAACCCCTCAGCCGCGTCGTGCCGCCTCGATTGCGGCGACGTCGATCTTCTTCATGTCCATCATGGCATCGAAGGCCCGCTTCGCTTCGGGGCCGCCGGTGGTGATCGCCTCCATCAGGACGCGCGGCGTGATCTGCCAGGAGACGCCCCATTTGTCCTTGCACCAGCCGCAGGCGCTTTCCTCGCCGCCATTGTCGACGATGGCGTTCCAGTAGCGGTCGGTCTCTTCCTGGTCTTCGGTCGAGATCTGGAACGAGAAGGCTTCGTTGTGCTTGATCTGCGGCCCGCCGTTGAGGCCGATGCAGGGTATGCCGGCGACGGTGAACTCGACGACCAGCACCGCACCTTGCTTGCCGTCAGGGTAGTCCCCCGGTGCACGGTGCACCCCGTGTACGGCACTGTTCGGGAAGGTCTCGGCGTAAAAACGGGCGGCGGCCTCGGCATCCGTGTCGTACCACACGCAAATCGTATTCTTGTCCATTGCATCCTCCTCTTGGTCGAAAACCTCGTTTCCCATTCGCTGTTTGCAAAATAGGTCGCCGGCCGGCTTTCTCCACCCCGCGGACGTCGGGTGTCACCAGTTTGCGGCGGGAACGGGCTTTCGCGTGGGCCAAGTCATGGCGATGACGCCGGCGAGCACGCAGACCAGACCCAGCCATGCCGTCGGCATCAGCGTCTCGCCCAGGAACAGCACCCCCAGCCCGACGCCGATCGGCACGCGGATATAGGCCTGCGCCGTGGTTCCGACGGAGCCGAGCGTCTGGATGAGCCGGAAATAGATGACGAAGGCCAGCGCCGTCGAGAAGACGGAGAGCCCCAGGAGGGCCATCACGGATTCGCTGCTTGGGGCGAGCGTCCACGGGCGGTCGACGATCAGGCTGGCGGGAATGAGGAGGATCGCGCCGCAGATCATCGATCCCGCGGCCGGGATCATCGGGTCGAGCCCACGGAAATTCTTGCCGAAGATCGCGGCCCCGGCATAGCTCACCGTCGCGACGACGATGGCGAGTTGCGCCCACGCCTCCTGCCCGAGGCCACCCAGCGCCTCGAAGCCGACGATGAGGCCGACGCCCACCAGGCCCGCCGAAACGCCGAACAGCTTGCGGCCCGTCACGACCTCATGGCGGGTGACCAGGACGGTGAGCAGGAAGGTGAAGATCGGCGAGGTCGAATTGAGGATCGTCGCGAGGCCGGCGTCGGTCGTCTGCTCCGCCCAGGCAATCAGGGTGAAGGGGATGACGCTGTTCAGGCAGGCCTGGAAGAGAAAGCGGCCCCAGCTTTTCCGGTCGCGGGGCAGCGACAGGCCGCGTGCCCAAACGATCGCAAGGAGAAGGCTGCCCGCGACAAGCGTTCTGGCGGCGATCAGGGTTATCGGCGGAATCGTCTCGACGCCGAGCTTGATGAAGGTATAGGACGCGCCCCAGAGGGTCGAAAGCAAAAGCAGCAATGCGAGGTCGGTGGTCAGGTTCTTGTTTTCGGCCGTCATTCCAATCCCTTTTTCGGCTTCGCGGTGATGCGACCCTATCCGACCGGCACCGAAAATGGTTCGATGGCGAGCGAAGCGTGGGCGTCAGCCCTTTACACGATCCAGCGCCGCTTCGACCCGCGCGACATCGGCCGGGCCTAAGGGCAGGATCGGTCGCGGCGGAGCGGCGGCGCTGAGGCCGAGAAGCCCCGCAATGGCATACATCACGCGAAAACTGCCGAATTCCTTGAACAGGTCCCACAGCGGCTGGAAGGCCTGGTCGAGCCGCTCGGCCTCGGCCCGGTTGCCGGCCATGGCGGCACGCGTCAGCGCCAGCGCTTCGGCCGGCAGCAGGCCGGCGACGACGCTGTACCAGGCATTTCCGCCCGAAAGCAGGGATTTCGCAGCACCCCAGTCGCCGCTATAGCCGATGGGGAAATGCGCAGGCGTGCGGGCGCGCAGACGGGCGATTTCGCGGCGAAAATCGCCATCGGCCGGCAGCGGCATCTTTATGGCGGCGATGTTCGGCAGGTCCGCCAGCCGGGCGATCAGGTCGTCGCTGAAGATGAAGCGCGTGGTGCCGGGATTGTTGTAGATGCAGAGCGGCAGGTCGCCGGCCTTGGCGACCGCGGCCATGTGCTGAAAAACCTCCTCCTCCGTCAGTGGCGTATAGGACATCGGCGCCAGCAGCAGCCCGTCGGCGCCGGCGGTCTTCGCGTCACGCGCCAGCGCCTCGGCCTCGTCCGTGCGCAGCGCCCCGACGCCGACGATGACGGGTATCCGCCCGTCGACACTGGCAATCGCGGTCTCGACGGCGTGCCGCCGCTCCTCGCGCGACAGGAAGGCATAACCACCGGTGCTGCCGAGCAGGCCGATCGAATCCGCGCCCGCGCTGCGGATGCGCTCGAGCAGGCCGGAGAGCGCCTCCCGGTCGACGCGGCCGGCCGCGTCCGTGGGCGTGATGGAAAAGGCCGAAAGGCCGGAAAATAGGGTCATGCGCTCCTCCTGTCGGCCGATCATAGACCGCCGTGCGGTTTGAAGGCGACAACCGACTTTGTCACCGCGACAATCGTTGATGGTATGCTGCGAAAACGGTGCCCTCCGGGGATGAAGTTCGCGGCGAGCGTACCTATCTCCAGGACTGCGACGATGAAAATCCGGGCTCGCAGCGGGCCGATGCAGGAGGTGGTGAATTCCTATGACGCCGAAGCGCAGATCGCCTCTTCCGCTGCTCGACGAATCCGGTGCGACAATCCAGTCCCGCCCCGTGCGCAAGCGGGATCCGCAACAACCCGGCCTGCCCTTCGATCCGATGCCCGATCGCATCGAACCCTGTCTTGCCTCGCGCAGGCCTGCCCCGCCGAAAGGTCCCGACTGGTTCTACGAGGTGAAATGGAATGGCTATCGGCTCGCCGTCCATATCGATTCGAAAGGTATCTGCCTCCTCACACGCGACGGCCAGGACTGGACCCATCGTTTTCCGGGGATCGCAGCGGCGGCCCGCAATCTTGGCGTCAACGCGGCCATCTTCGACGGCGAGGCGGTGATTCTCGATGATGAAGGCCGGTCGGATTTCGCGGCGCTGCAAAACGCGCTCGGCGGCTCCGGCGTTTCGCAGGAGGCCATCCTCTATGCCTTCGATCTGCTCTATCTCGATGGCCAGGACCTGACGGGCACGGAGCTTTCCGTGCGGCGCCATCTGCTGGAGGACCTCGTCCCGGCTGGTGGGAATGGCGCGATTCGGCTGTCGGAAGAACTCGACGTCGATGCCGATGAACTCCTCGCCGAAGCGCGCCGGCTCGGACTGGAGGGCATCGTGGCCAAACATCGCGACCGCCCCTATCGATCCGGCCGCAGCGATGACTGGCTCCAGATCGACTGCACAGAGAGCGCCAGTTTCATGATCGTCGGCTATGCACTGTCGGATTCGGCCCCAGGCGGCATTGGCGGCCTGCTTCTCGCCGCTCGCCGCGGACATGATTGGGTCCATATCGGTTCCGTCGAAACCGGGTTCAGTGCCAAGGATGCGGACTATCTGCGCAAGACGCTCGACATGCTGAAGACGCGCAAGCCCGTCGTGCCCTTGAAGGGCAAGGACTATGTCTTCGCGCTCCCCACCCTCATCGCGGAGATCGAATTCCGCGGCTGGACCGAGGACGGCAATCTCCGCCAAACGCTCTACAAGGGCTTGCGAAAAGTGCAGGACAACGCCGCCGTCTATGACATGAAACGGCACGATGCTCGATAAAGAAACAGGGCGCTCGACCCTTTCGGGGAGCGCCCTGTTTGACCCGGACAACGCGCGCAGCAGTATGGTGCTGTTGCGGCAGGCATCATCGATACGGGTGGTAAGCCCTAGATATGGACGGCCCCGACGCAATTCAAGGGGCCTCAATCCGGCCTCGAAGCCCACGAAGTATTAAAAAATGACAATGTATCGTGGAGATTAAGCCTTACCAACCAGCAAGCGCATTGCAGACTGCCTCCAACCGCGATAGGTTTTGCCGCGCGGCAATCCGCTGTTCGAGCTTCGAGGATTAGAAATGGCCACTGGCACTGTTAAGTTTTTCAATGGGGAAAAGGGTTTTGGCTTCATCACGCCCGAGAATGGGGGCAGTGATGTCTTCGTACACGTTTCCGCTCTGCAGGGCGGCTCGCTGAGCGAAGGCCAGCGCGTCAGCTATGACGTTGGCCAGGACCGCAAGACAGGCAAATCCAAGGCAGAAAACGTTCGCGTTCTCTGATCGGTTTCGTTCGAGGATCGGCTGAGAAGCCTCGCCGATCCTCGTTCGGCATATTCGAGCCAAGGCGTCGAGACACGCCGCATGCCGGGCTTGGCTTCCAAGCAAAACGGCAAGGGCTCAGGCGTAAGCCACCCATCCCCTGAAAGTCAGGCCTGCATAAATCAGGCTCACATCCGAAAATCCCGCTTCACGCAGCATCGCTTCGTCCTCTTCCGGCGAGAGAATCGATAGTTTCGTGGCGATGGCCTGCCGCGCGCTTTCCGCGTCCCCGGAGGCCTGCCCTCCGAACGCGACATGGCGGGCGATCCATATCGACCGCTCGGGTTCGCCCTGCGGAAAGCTGATATGGGCGACGACGAACGGCGCGCCCGGCACCAGCCGGCGACGCACCCGCTGCACCGTATCGAGGCGTTGATCGCGCGCCACGAAGTGCAGCGTGAGAAAACAAACGGCCGCATCGAACGGCCCCGCCTCCGCGGTGTCTATATATCCCTGGTGCAATTGCACGCGCGGGCGATGAGGCCCCACGGTCTCCTCCGCCAGCAGAAGCATGTCGGCCGAGGGATCGATTCCGTAAAAATCCCAGTCGGGATTCGCGTCGGCCAGAGCCTTGAGTTCCAGCCCGCCGCCCGCGCCGAGCACCAGAACCCGGCCAGAACCCGGCACGCGCTCCGCAATCAGCATCGAAGCCATGCGATGGAGCGCGGCGAGGCCCGGTACCCTTTTCAGCGTGCCTTCCACATAGGAACTGGCGTGCGCCGCGGTGAAAGCCGGCTTGCCGACACCGGGAGGACCAGATTTTTCATCGTTCAAAGTCATGTAACAATAATAGTTACAAACCCTAACTTTGGTCAAGCGGCCGCGGCGATAGGCGTCGTCAGAATTTCTCCGGGCTGGAAAAACGCCTGACGACATTCTCGGTCAACCTTGCCACGACGTTGTCATAGCCATTCCAGGCCATCGATGCCGCCCAGGCGATCGAGCCGGTCGAGAACACCGCGCCGCCGGACGCGGTTTCGAAGAAGGTCATGTCGGAACGGATGAGGTCGCTTTGCGTGCCCGTCCAGGTCGGCGTCGGGTCGAGCAGATCCTCCGGCGTCATCAGGTAGATATCCGTGTGAAGGCGCGACGATGCGACGACGAGGGCGTTCGGCGGTGTGCCCAGCGCAAAATCGGCCCTGTCGATCTCGTTGCCCGCAGCGCCGTTGCCGTTCAGGCCGAAATCGCCGATGACGTCCTCGTCAATGCCTTCGAAGATAAAGGCTGCCCGAGGGTCGCTGGCCGCCTCGGTTTTCACATAGGGCGAGGACAGGTCGAAACCCTGGGCCGTCATGCCGACGCCGAACAGTTGCTGCGGCGCGCGGCCGATCCGCCGCCACAATCCGCCGAGTTCGCCGGTGAACTGGTGATGGTAATTGCCGGTGCCGGGTTCCCATCCGCGGATCCCGCTCTCGGATCGCCGGCATTCGATCACGCCGGGCAGTTTATCACTATAGGCGATGCGCCAGTAGAAACCGTTGCCGCCGAGATACATGATCCGGCCGCCGCCCTCGGAATAATCCCGATAGGCATCGAGCATGCGCGTGCTGGTATATTCGGGATGACTGCCGGTGACGACGACCGGGTAGCCGGAGAGGGCCTCGGCTCCGTCCCTTTCAAGATCCTCATCCGTCACGACGTCATAGTCCAGGCCACGATTTTCGAAGAAGCCGAGGATGTGGGTGTCGGCGTTGAACTGCCAGACATTCGAGCCGAGGCCGCCGATAAAACCCTGCACCTTGGGCTGGAGATCGACGACCGGGCGCAGGCGGGAGGAATAGAACACCCCCGAACCATCGGAATGCACCTCATAAAGCGAGAGCCCGTATTGCGGATTCTCTTGGAGAAAGGCGTGGTGCCTGTCCACCTGGATGAGCTGGCCGGCGCCGATCTCCGTCTCGGAGACGTCGATGCCGAGGCGATGGTTGGCATAAGCCATGTAGCTTGCCGTCGGCATGACGAACAGGACGGGTGCCCTGCGGGCGTGCCTGGCGGCCCTGACGGCGAAGACGACGTAATATTCGCTGTCGCCATCGTCCGATGTCAGGTGCGCGGCATAGACGCCGCTCTTAAGATCGTCCGGCAAGCGGAAGGTGAAGTCGGTCTCCCACCCCGCGTCGTAGAGGTCGTCATCGTGGAAGTGCACGGCGGCGTAATGCGCGGGCTTCTCCTGCCATTTATAGGTGGATCCGTCCCAGGCAAGGCCGGAAACGGCCCGGTGCGGCAGATTGAAGAACCTGCCGTGGAGCCCATGCGGGCCGTTGTCGGCAAAGGCATCGTTGGCGATGTCGTGCCCGAAATCCCAATCGGCGATCAGGGGTTCGAGCTTCCGCCGGCCTTTCAAATGGACGATGACGCTTTCGGCTCCCGGCCGGCCGGCGCAGACGAAGGGTGCTTCGATCTTTCCATTGTAGAACGAGGAAATGGCGCCGCCGGGTATGCGTTCGGCGGCAAACAGGACCTCGCTCCAGTCGATATCGATCGACGTTTCGGCGGTCGCTTGTGCGGCACTGCTATCCGAAATCCCCGGAAAGTGCTGGATCGCGACCTGTTCGACATTGAGCCAGCAGGTTTCCGGATCGAATGTCCCGATGATCGCATACCATGCCTTCGCCCGGCACGGCACTGCGGTGGTGGCGCGGCCGATCCGGCGGCCACCACTGATGGCTTCGAAGGAGGCGCGGCCCTCTTCGTCCAGACCGAGGCGAAGCCCGGTTTCTGCGCCGATGGAGACGACCGCCTGCCTCGCGGCCCCGGGAAGGGTCGGCCAGATCAAGGCCGCGACCGTGATGCTGCCCGCAACCGCCAGTCCGGTCGACCGCGCGATGCCGTAGGAGCCGGTTCGGATTTTCTGTTCGCGCGCCCGAAAAGGGCCGCCGATGGCGGTGGGGACGAGGTCCTCGCGATAACCGGGGCCCACCGGGTTGATGTCGCCCTGGATGATGCGTTTCAGCGCGGCGTCGAAGGTTCTCATGCCCGCCGCACTGACCTTGACGTCCACCTCGTCGCCGGGGCGATAGCTGATCCTGCTCGAATAGGCCGTTATCCTAAGCATGGGTCGATCCCTCTCCGTTCAACGCACTGCCGATGTCCTCGCCGGTCAGATCCTTCCATCGGCGCGCGAACACGTCGCGCTCGGCTTGCAGCTGGCAGGAATATTCCACCCCATCCACCAGGGATATCGGCGCGCCCCGGCGGGCGGGAAGCCGCCCGAGCGCCCATTTCCGATAGGGCTCGATGATGACAAGCACATATTTTCCTTCGAGTTCGCCGCCGCGCATGACGTTCAGCACACGCTGCAATCCCGGGCTGTGATGGCCGATGGGGGTTTTCATGAATTCTTCGATGAACTGCCCGTCTTCCGGCTGAAGCGCATATCTCGACATGCCCGTCCCTTCCCTGATCAGCAGCGCTCGAAAAGCCGAAGCTTTTCCCAATCCGTGACGGCGCCCTCGAAAGCGCCGAGTTCCCAGCGGCCGCAATGCAGATAGTGTTCGACCACGTCCCTGCCGAAGGCGTTTTCAAACGCCGAAGAGGCTTCGAGCTGATCGAGTGCGCGATAGAGCGCGCCCGGTATGCGCGCCACGCCGTCGGCAGCGTAGGCATCCCCGGAGAAGGCCTCCTCGAGTTCAAGCCCGTCCTCGATGCCCTGCAACCCGCTGGCGATGAGGGCGGCGAAGGCGAGGTAGGGGTTTGCATCGGCGCCGGGAACGCGGCATTCGACACGCAGGGATTTGCCCTGGCCGAGCACGCGAAAGGCCGTCGTGCGGTTATCGACCGACCAGGCCAGCCGCGTCGGCGCGAAGGTGCCGGCGGTGAAGCGCTTGTAGGAATTGATGTTCGGCGCATAAAAATAGGTCGCGGCGGGCGCGTGTTTGATGGCGCCGGCCAGGAACCGCCTGAAGAGATCGGACATGCCGCCCCGGCGCGATGGATCGTAGAAGCCCGCCGCACCGGTCTCGATATCGCGCAGCGACAGATGGATGTGGCAAGAATTGCCGGAAAGATTTTCGCCAAGCTTCGCCATGAAGCTCACCGATTTGCCCATCTGGTGCGCGATTTCCTTGCAGCCGTTCTTGTAGAGCGCGAGCCGGTCGCAGGTCTCCAGGGCGTCGGAATATTGCAGGTTGATCTCCTGCTGACCCGGGCTGCACTCGGCCTTCGATCCCTCGACGGGAATATCCGCAAGCTCCATCAGGTTGCGGATCGCGCGAATATAGGGCTCGTCCTTGGACGTCTGGAAGATGTGGCCGTCCTCCGGATACCAGCTGGAAAATTTCAGGTTTTCATATTTCGCCGACCGCGCATCCTCGAATGTCTGGTTGAACAGGTAGAATTCCAGCTCCGCCGCCATGTCCGCCGAAAAGCCGAGCGCGGCCAGCCGGTCGAGCTGCCGGCGAAGCATCTGGCGCGGCGAATGATCGAGACAAACGCCGCCCGACGTCGTCACATCCGACAGCACGAGCGCGGTCTTCGGCAGCCACGGGATTGCCCGCAATGTCGAGATGTCCGGCACCAGCGCGAAGTCGCCATAGCCCTTTTCCCAGGAGGCCGAGGCGTAGCCGGGGACGAGCGTCATCTCCATGTCGGTGGCGAGAAAATAATCGCAGAAGAGCTGCGGCGAGACATTCGTCTCAAGAAAGAACCGTGCGGTGAGGCGCTTGCCGATCAAGCGGCCCTGCATGTCCGTCATCGCCACGATGACCGTATCGATCTCGCCGCGGGAAACCGCCTGCCTCAACGCGTCGAGCGTCAGCCGCCCCTGGACGGGGCTGCCCTGCGCCCCGAGGGGGCCATCGATTTCGACCGGATAGACCGCCTCGCGGCGCGCCAGAAACTCGTGGTTCACTCTCTTCTCCTCCGTAGCAAGCCAACCCGTCAAAACGCAAATAATTGCATATTTCACACTATAAACGCGATCAACACTCCATGCATTCAGAACCTCTCGCGGTCGGATCGCGCTGTACCGACCAGCCGCGAAAAGCAATCAATTCAGCGCAGATCAGCCTGATATCCAGCACAATCCAGCGGGGATAAGCTTGCAATTCGCGCCAACCTCACAAATGCACTTTGAACACGAATTGACAGATTGCGCAAGATGATGTTTCTTCGCATTTAGTGTTTTGAAAATGCAAAACGCAATTTACCTGGCGACACCATCGTCGCCCGGGTCGGAGGAGACAACATGACGATTGCAGCCCAATCCTGGGAACGCCGTGAAGCGACGAGCTTCTTCCACACATTCACCGATCTTCCGTCGCTGAAGGCGGACGGGCCGGTGATCATCGACCACGGCGACGGCCCCTACATCGTGGACACCGCCGGGCGCCGCTATTTCGAGGGCAATTCCGGGCTTTGGAACATGACGCTCGGCTTTTCCGAGCAACGCCTGAGCGACGCGGCTCTCCGGCAGTACCGGGAGTTTCCGGGCTACCACACGTTTTTCGGCCGCAACACCAAGCCGACGGTGGAGCTTGCCGAGCGCATGCTAGCGCTGGCGCCCGTCGCGATGAGCCGGGTGTTCTTCACCAATTCCGGTTCGGAAGCCAACGAATCGATCGTCAAGCTGCTCTGGATGATGTGGGCCGCGGAGGGCAAGCCGCAGCGCCGCAAGCTCCTTACCCGCAAGAACGCCTATCACGGCGCGACGGTCATGGCGTCGGCACTCACCGGCAAGGATTACGTCAAGGCCTTCGGCCTGCCGGGGCCGGAAGTCGTCACCGTCGATTGCCCGCACGCCTGGCGTTTTGGGCTGCCTGGAGAGAGCGACGAGGAATTCGCCGCGCGGCTCGCCGCCAACCTGGAGAGCCGCATCCTGCAGGAAGGTCCCGAAACGATCGCCGGCATGTTCGCCGAGCCGGTCATGGGGGCGGGCGGCGTCATCGTTCCGCCGGCCACCTATTTCGCCCGCATCCAGCCCATCCTGAAGAAATACGGCATTCCGCTGATCGCCGACGAGGTGATCTGCGGTTTCGGCCGCACCGGCAGCCTCTGGGGCGCTGAAGCCGTCGGGCAGGAGCCTGACATCATCGTCGCCTCGAAGAGCATGTCGGCCGGCTATTTTCCGATGGGCGCCGTCATGCTGTCCACCGATATCGACAGGCGGGCGACGGCGGCAAGCGAGGCCTTCGAAGAGTTCCCGCATGGCTTCACCACCGGCGGGCATCCTGTGGGGTGCGCGATCTCGCTCGAGGCGATCCGGATCATCACGCAGGAAGGCGTCTTCGAGAACGTGAAATCCGTGAGCGAGACCTTTCAAGCGGGCCTGCGGGCGCTGGCGGACCACCCGATGATCGGCGAAGCGCGGGGACTGGGCCTGATGGGCGCGCTCGAAACGGTCGCGGACAAGAAGACGAAGGAACCCTTCGCCGGCAGCCTGCGCATCGGCGAACGCATCGCCAAGGAAGCCCGCGATCGCGGCTTCATCATCCGGCCGCTGGGCTCCTCCGTCGTGCTCGCGCCGCCGTTCATCTCCACGCACAGCCAGATCGAAGCGCTTCTCGCCGTGCTCAAGGACGTGCTCGACGTGGTCCATGGGGCGGTGAACACGCGCTGAAAGGAGACCAACACATAAAATCAGTGACTTGAGCCCTCCAGACAGGCGTCCGGCGGGCCTCGACGAACCCCAGAGGAGAACAAGACAGTGTCAAATGAACACGTAAAACTCGACAGAAGGCTCAGCACGATATCGGCCGCGATGTTCGGGCTTTCCTATATGTCGCCGCTGGTCGTCATCGCCACATTCGGTGCGATCGCGGTCAGGACCGGCGGTGCCGTCGCCACGGCCTATGTCGTCGCGACGCTTGCCATGCTCGCAACGGCGGCGAGCTACGGCTTCATGGCGTCGCGCAACCCGGTCGCCGGCTCCGCCTATACCTATACGTCCAAAGTGTTCGGCCCCCTCTCCGGCTTTGTCGTCGGCTGGGTCCTGTTGCTCGATTATTTCTTCATTCCGATGGTCATCTGCCTGCTGACCGCCACGAGCCTCTCGACGCTTGCCCCGGAAATTCCCTTCCCCGTCTGGGTCGCCGCCGTGGCCCTTCTGTCGACGATCATCAACATCCTCGGCATCAAGCTGACGGACCGGGTGAACCTCGTCATCATGGCGATCCAGCTCGTCATGGTGGCGATGCTGGCCTATCTCTGCGTCGCGGCCATCCAGCACATCCCGGACGGCGCGCTGTTTTCCGCAAAGCCGTTTACGAACGATGAGACGAACTGGTCGATGATCATGGCCGGTGCTGCGATCGCCTGTTATTCGTTCCTCGGCTTCGACGCGATTTCGACCCTGTCGGAAGAGACGGTCGATCCGCGCCGGTCGATACCGCGGGCGATCATGATCGCAACGCTTCTCGGCGGCGGGATCTTCATGATCGCCACCTACCTCATGATGGTGGTCCATCCGTCGCTGACCTTCGACAGCATCGATACCGCCGCTTACGAGATCGTCGGCCAGGTGGGCGGAGAAACGTTCAAGACGGTCTTTACCGTCGTGGTGGCGATTGCCTTCTTTGCCGCCGGGCTCTGCGCCCATGCCAGCGCCTCGCGGCTTCTCCTGGTGATGGGCCGCGACAACGTGATCCCGGCGATGCCCTTCGCCTATATCAATCCCCGCTTCAAGACGCCCGTGGTGAACACCGCACTGGTCGGGGTGGTGATGCTGGGGGCGATGAAGTTCGATATTTCCACCTCCACCGCCTTCATCAACTTCGGCGCGTTCACCGCCTTCTTCGCCGTGAATCTGTGTGTCATCGCCTTCCTGATGAAGCGACCGGACGAGCGCAAGGGCCGCACAGCGCTGATGGCTGTCGCCGTGATCGGCGCCCTGTTCTGCGCCAGCCTGTTCATGAGCCTCGATCGGCTGGCGATCGAACTCGGCCTGTCCTGGCTGGCACTCGGAATAGTCTATCTCCTGGCGAAGACGCGCATCCTGACGCGCCCGCTACCGACGATGACGAGTGACGTTTAAGCCAAGCGCGAGGGGCGGCTGCCTGGCCGCCCTTCTGCGACCTGAAACACGATCAAGGTCGCGAGAGGTTGTCCTCGGGGGCAGGATAACGGAGACTGCTTCCTCCATTCCTGCACCGGATTTTCATGCCCTTCGTCCCTCTCTCCTTCGTCGTCGCCATCCTGTTGCTCGTTCTCTTCGCCGCCGCCCTGCGCCACGGCGATGAAAGGCCGGCAAACCGGCCGTTCCTGGCGCTCATCCTCATCAGCGCGTTCCTGTCGCTGCTCTCCGGCCTGCGCTGGGGCTATGGCGTGCATGGCACCATCATGATTCTGGCACCACTCTGCGCCGCCGCCGTGCCGCCGCTCGCCTATGCCGGCGTGACGGAACTGGTGCGCCGGAGCCGCGCGCCCTTGCTGCACCGCCTTGCTCTCCATGCCGTCCCCATGTTCATCGTCCTCGTGCTTCTCGTGACATGGCGCGATGCCATCGACATGGCGCTCGTGCTGAGCTTCGTCACCTATGCGGTCGCGATCCTGCTCCTGATGCGATCGGGGACGGACGCCTTGCGCCTCGCGCCCTTCGAGGAGGCAGCACCCGCCTACCGCGCCATCCTCTTTGCAGCCCTCGCCCTGCTCCTCTCCGCGGCGATCGACACGTTCGTCTTCTTCGATCTGACATGGATGGGCGGAGAATATGCGCCGCCGCTGATTGCGGGCGGCAATCTTGCCTCGCTGGTCATCCTGTCGATTGCGGCAGCGACCGCCAGCCGAAGCCACGCGGCGCGGGAGACAGGCGAAGCGACCGTACGGTCCGAGACCGGCAGCGACAAGGAAACGCTCTCCGCAATCGAGGCTTTGATGGCGACGAAGCGCGTCTATCGCGACGTCGATCTCAACCTCGACCGGCTGGCGCGCAAGCTCGGCATACCGGCCCGGCAGATTTCTATGGCGATCAACCGGGCGACGGGCAAGAATGTCTCGCAATATGTCAACGAGCACCGGATCGCCGAGGCCTGCGAGCTGCTGACCGACACGGACAAACCCGTGACCGAGATCATGTTCGAGGTGGGTTTCCAGACCAAGTCCAACTTCAACCGCGAATTTCGCCGCGTCACCGAAATGTCGCCGCTCGAATGGCGCGAGCGCAAGGCCGCAACGTCCCCGATCGCGATCGAGCACGACCCATAACGCGTTCCAGGTCGCGGTTCCGCCCTCGCCGGCCATGATGTCCGGCATGAACACACATTTCGACATCGCCACAGAACAGGGCCGAAAACTGGCCGAGACGCTCAAGTCGCTCTCGCTTGAGCCCGTCCCCCACGACATAGAGCCGCCGAAGCCGATGCTCCGGCGTCTCGTTCTTCCGATCTGCCTTTCCGCGCTGGTGGTCGGCACCGTCTTTTACCGGTCGGATGTGGTTCGCCAGATCGAGGTCGCCCTGTCGGAGCCGGAGCGCGCAGCGGCCGACCCCGTCGCCGTGACGCAGGCCGAGGGCGAACGGTCCACCGCCCGCAATCCCATCCCCGTCCGCCGCGAAATCACCGGCTCCGGCTTTGTCGTGGCACCGGGCATGACGGCGGTTTTTGCCAAATATGAAGGCAGGATCACGCAGATCGCCGTGGCGCTGGGCGACCCTGTCAAGGCGGGCCAGATTCTCGTGACGCTGGAGGATGCCGGCGCGCGGTTCGCGCTGGAACAGGCGCGCGCCGCGAAGGTGCAGGCCGGCCTGATCCTCGCCGCCCGGGACATCGATCTTGTGCAGGCCCGCACCCTGCTGGACCGCACCGAAATCCTCGCCGCCCGCAATGCGACCTCCAGGCAGGCGCTTGAAGACGCGCGCGCGGCGGCCGAGCGCGCATCGAACGCCGTGGCGCAGGCCCGGCAAGTCGCCGACAGCGCCGACCTCGCCATTCGCATCGCCGGGGAACGGGTGGCGGAACTGACCGTTCGCGCGCCCTTCTCCGGCACGGTCACCCGGCTCGACGCCCGCGTCGGCGATACGGTGCTGGCGCGCGTCGACAGCGTTCGCGAAAGCCAGAGCCTCCTGACGATCACCGATACAAACAACCTCGTGATCGACGCCGACGTGGCGGAAACCACCATCGGCGCGCTGAAGCCCGGCCTTGCCGGCCAGGCGGTGCTCGATGGTTTTCCCGACCAGCCCTTCGCCGTCAGCGTCCTGCGGCTGGCGCCCGTCGCCTCCGCGGAAAAGGGCACCGTCACGCTGCGACTGTCCCTCGAAGATCCGCCCCAGGGCATCCGGCCGAACATGGCCGCCCGCATCCGCATCGCCCTCGATGAAACAGGAGAAAACACGAAATGACCCGTGACCCCGTCCCCTATATCGCGCTCAGCGGCGTCCGGAAGGCGTACCGCATCGGCGGTGAGATGATCCCCATCTTCACCGGGCTCGACCTTGCCATCCCGCGCGGCGATTTCGTCGCCGTCATGGGCCCGTCCGGATCGGGCAAATCGACACTGCTCAACATGCTCGCCGGCATCGACCGTCCGGATGCCGGGACCTTGAGCATCGGCACCAGCCGTCTCGACCAGATGGGCGAGGCCGCGCGCTCCGCCTGGCGGGCGCACAACATGGGCATCGTCTTCCAGTTCTACAATCTGCTGCCCATGCTCAACGCCGCGGAAAACGTCGAGCTGCCGCTGCTGCTGAAACCGCTGTCGCGCAAGGAGCGGCGGCAGCGCGTCGACAAGGTCCTCGACCTCGTCGGGCTTTCCGGCCGCGGAAAACAATATCCCGCCATGATGTCCGGCGGCCAGCAGCAGCGCATCGGCATCGCGCGTGCCATCGTCTCCGATCCGGGCCTGCTGCTCTGCGACGAGCCGACCGGCGACCTCGACCGCAAGTCCGCCGACGAGGTTCTGGACATGCTGCGCTTCCTCAACCGCGAGCTGGAAAAGACTATTCTCATGGTGACGCACGACCCGCAGGCAGCGCTTTACGCGCGCCGCACGCTGCATCTCGACAAGGGCGATTTCGTCGAAGAGAAGAGGGCCGCCTGATGACCTTTTTCGATCTCGCACGAAAGAATGCCTGGCGAAAACCGCTGCGCACCATGCTCCTCATGGTCTCGATCGCGGTTGCCTTCCTGATCTACGGCCTCACCGCAAGCTTTCTCAACGGTGCACAGGGAACCGCTGCCGCCAGCGACGACCTTCTCGGCGTCATGAGCGCCGGCGGGCGCACGCAGCCGCTGCCGATGGCGGCACTGTCGCGGATCGCCGCCGATCCCGGCGTCGCGGCAGTCGGCTATGTCGCGCGGCTGCGCGGCTTCGTCGATGTCGAAAAGAACGTCGTCGCCATCAGCGCCGCCGATCCTGAGCTGCTAATGGCCGTCAACGGCAAGGGGCTCGGCCTGACGTCCGCCCTGATCGGCGCGATCGGCCAGGCCCGTGACAAGGTGCTGGTCGGCCGCGCCCTGGCAGAGGCGCAGGGCTGGACTGTCGGCCAGCGCGTGACGGTCACCGCCTTCGACACGCCGAGAGAGGACGGCGGTCGCGACTGGCGCTTCGAGATATCCGGCATCTTCGAGGGCGAAAATGCCGCCACCGACACCTATTTCATGATCGCCCGCTATGACTATGTGAACGCCGCGCGTGCGCGGGCCAAGGATACCGTGGACGCCTTCGTCGTCCGGCCCCGTGCGGGCGTCTCGCCAGGGGAACTCTCCACCGGGATCGATACGCTTTTCGCCAACTCGGCCACGCCGACGCGCACGCAATCGGAAAAGCAGTTCCTGGAAGCGTTTCTGCGCCAATATGCCGATATCGGGCTGATCGTGAACCTCGTCGTCGGCGCGGCCTTCGTCACCCTCCTGATGATCGTCGTCAACACCATGGTCTTTGCCGTGCGTGAACGCACCTTCGAGATCGGCGTGCTGAAGACGCTCGGCTTTTCCCGCCTCGGCATCGTGACGCTCATCCTCGGCGAAACCCTCTTCGTCTTCGTCTTGGGCGGCGGCATCGGCCTCGCTTTGGCAAAACTCGCAACCGTACTTGCCGGCCCGGCGCTCGGGCTGGTCTTCTCCGCGCCCGTCTTCGCCAAAGCGTTGGCGATCATCATCACCCTCGGCCTCGCGACCGGCGCGCTGCCGGCCTTCAACGCGATGCGGACCCCCATCATCAAAGCTTTCAGAACAAGGTAACCCACATGTCCACTCACGCAAGACAAGCGCTCGTGATGATCCGCACCAACCTGTCCAGCCTGCCGCGCCGCTTCGCGATTTCCGCCTCGATGGCGCTCTCGGTCGCTCTCGTCGTCTGTGTGCTCGCAGGCTTCCTCTCCATGGCGAAAGGGTTCGAGACGGCGCTGACCGGTGCAGGCTCCCCCGCCGTCGCCGTCATCCTCGGCGGCGGCACCAATCAGGAGACGGGCTCGGATATTCCCGCTTCCGTCATCCGCACGCTCGACGCCATGACCGGCGACCTGGGCGTCGCCCGCGATGCCGGCGGCAAGCTCGTCTCGTCGCGCGAGATCGTCGTGGCCGTCGATATGAAGCAGCGCACGCTGGCGCTGCGTGGCATGGATGCGGCCGGCCCGTCGATCCGTGACGGCATCACGCTTTCGGCCGGCCGCCTCTTCACGCCCGGTGCCCGCGAGATCGTCGTCGGGGATCGGCTTGCCGAGGAATTCGGCCTTGGCGTGGGGGACATCGTCCGGCTCGGCGCGGTCGACTGGACGGTCGCCGGCCACTTCTCCGCCCATGGCAGCGCCTTCGAATCCGAACTCTGGGCGGATCTCGATGCCGTGCGCGCCGCCTTCGACCGGCAGGGCCAGGTGCAAAGCCTAAAACTCCGCCTTACCGATCCCGTCGCGCTCGAACGCTTGCAGGACACGCTCGCCACGATCACCGGGACCCCGCTCGTCGCCCTTACCGAGGCCGATCTCTACGCCGCGCAATCCGGACGCACCGCGAGCCTCATCCGCCTGTTCGGCTGGCCGGTCGCGCTGCTGATGGCCGTGGGGGCGACGGCGGGCGCGCTCAACACAATGATGAGCTCCGTAGCCGATCGCACCGTCGAGATCGCCACCGTGCGCGCACTCGGCTTCAGCCGCCTCTCGGCCTTTCTCGGCACATGGGTGGAAGCCGTGGTGCTCGCGGGCGCCGGCGTCCTCCTCGGCCTCCTCGCCTCGTGGCTGATCTTCAACGGCTGGCAGGCCAGCACGATCGGCGCGAACAACGCCCGCATGGCCTTCCAGCTCGCCGTGACACCCGACGTCCTGTTGACGGCGGGCCTGCTCGGCCTTGCCATCGGCATCCTCGGCGGCGCCCTTCCTGCGCTTGCCGCGACACGATTGCCGCTGACCGCCGCCCTTCGGGCGCGCGGTTAAGCGGATGTTTGCATTGGCGGACTATGCTGCCGGCTTCTAACGTCAGGCAGTGGAGGATGACATGGCGACGGAAACCGGGAGTACCGATCGCTACGAATGCCTCCTCGATCCGCTGGATCACTACGTGGTCTGGGACAATGCGACCGACTTGCCCGGCATGATGGGCGACGAGATTCTCGCCTTTTCCACCCGGCGGGAGGCCCTCGCCGCGATCGACCTGCTCAACCAGGAATCGCGGTCGTCCCAGTCCGTCATCCGCGCTGCCGGGCGTCGGCAATAATCCATCCCGCCGCCTTTTCGGCGATCATCAGCGTCGGCGCGTTCGTGTTGCCGCTGGTGATCTTCGGCATGATGCCGGCGTCGACGACGCGCAGGCCGGCAATGCAGCGCACCCGCAGGCGACTGTCGACCACGGCCATCGGGTCGTCGGCGCGCCCCATCTTCGTCGTCCCGACGGGGTGGAAGATGGTGTTGGCGATGTCGCCGGCGAGCTTGGCGAGGTCCTCGTCGCTCTGGAACTGAAGGCCGGGCTTCCACTCCTCCGGCTGGTATTTTGCGAGCGCCGGCTGCGACACGATCCTGCGAACCTGCCGGATGCTGTCGGCGGCGATCCGGCGATCCTCCTCCGTGCTCAGGTAATTCGGCGCAATGGCCGGCGCATCGGCGGCCTTGCCGGAGCGAATGCGCACCGTTCCGGCGCTGGTCGGGTTCAGGTTGCAGACGCTCGCGGTGAAGGCGGGGATGCTGTGCAACGGTTCGCCGAAGGCATCGAGGCTCAGCGGCTGGACGTGATATTCCAGGTTGGCGTGGGCCTGCGTCTCGTCGGAGCGGGTGAAGGCGCCGAGCTGCGAGGGCGACATGCTCATCGGCCCGCTGCGTTTCAGCACATATTCCAGGCCGATCTTCGCCTTTCCGACGAGGCTATTGGCGAGCGTGTTCAGCGTCTTGGCATTGCCGACCTTGAAAACGGCGCGGATCTGCAAATGGTCCTGCAGGTTTTCGCCGACGCCCGGCAGGTCGTGCACGACGTCGATCCCGTGACTTTTCAGGAGACCCGCCGGCCCTATGCCCGACAGTTGCAGGATCTGCGGCGAACCGATCGCGCCGGCCGAAAGGATCACCTCCTTCCCGGAGCGAACCGTCATCCGGCGCCCCTGCCGCTGGAGCACGACGCCGGTGCAGCGCCGGCCTTCAAGCGTCAGCTTCTCGACATGGCATTCCGTCCAGACCGTGAGGTTGGACCGGCTCTTCGCGGGGCGCAGGAAGGCCTTGGAGGTATTCCACCGCCAGCCCGAACGCTGGTTGACCTCGAAATAGCCGACGCCCTCGTTGTCGCCGCTGTTGAAATCGGTTGACCGCGGGACGCCGGCCTCGACGGCGGCCTCGGCGAAGGATTCTAGGATATCCCATTTCAGCCGCTGCTTTTCGATCCGCCACTCGCCGCCATGCCCGTGCATGTCGGAGAAACGGCTGTTGCCGCCCGTCTCGGGATCCGCGCCATTGTCCAACCGGTAATGATCCTCGTGGGCCTTGAAATCGGCAAGCGAATTGTCCCAGGACCACGCCGCGTCCCCGGTCGCCGCCGCCCAGCCGTCATAGTCGCGGGCCTGGCCGCGCATATAGATCATGCCGTTGATGGAGGAGCAGCCGCCGAGCGTCTTGCCGCGCGGATAACGCAGCGATCGGCCGTTCAGCCCGGCATCCGGCTCGGTCTTGAACAGCCAGTCGGTGCGCGGGTTGCCGATGCAGTAGAGATAACCGACCGGGATATGGATCCACGGATAATTGTCCTTCCTGCCGGCCTCCAGCAGAAGCACGCGCCTGGAAGGGTCGCGGCTCAAGCGGTTGGCCATCAGGCAACCGGCGGAGCCTCCCCCGACGACGATATAGTCGAAGCGATCGTGGGAAGATCGAATGTCCGGGCGCGTCATTTTTTCATGTCCCTCCTCGTATTTTTGCAGGAATAGCCGGTGACGGGCCGGAAAATCCAATGACAAATGAAGCAGAGGATTATAAGCAGAATTAATATGACAAACCCGACCGACCTCAGGACATTGAAGGCCTTCGTGGCCGTTGCGCGCGAGGGCAATGTCACGCGCGCCGCCGAGCGACTGCATCTCACGCAGCCGGCCGTGACCCTGCAACTCAAGCGCCTTGCCGCCGATACCGGCATCACCCTGTTCCGCCGCACGTCGGCGGGCCTGGAACTGACGCTGGAAGGCGCCTTGCTGGCGGCGAAGGCGGAGCAGGTGTTGGCGGCGCTGGTGGATTTCGGCCAGACGGCCGGGCACCTCGCAACGCGCCTGCGCGGAAAATTGCGCATCGGCACGATCATCGATCCGGAATTCACGCGGCTGGGGGCATTTCTGAAGGCGCTCGTGGAGAGCGGTCCCGGCATCGAAACGGAACTGCGCCACGGCATGAGCGGCGACGTGCCGGAAGGTCTCCGGCGAAACGAGCTGGATGTCGGCTATTTTCTCGGCGACATCCGGGATTTCGACCCCGTGGCCGGGCTGTCGCCCGATGAAAACCTCTTCCACGCCAAGGAGCTCGCGCGACTGACCTATCTGGTCGTCGCGCCACCGTCGCTCGCCGGCTTCGTTCGCGGCCAGGACTGGCCGGATCTCGCGGCCCTCCCCTGGATCGGCACGCCGCCGGCCTCGGTGCACAATCGGCTGCTGGGACGCGTGTTCGGCGACCTCGGCGTGCGGCAGAACGTCGTCGCCTCGGTCGACCAGGAGCCTTCCATGCTGGCGATGGTGCGAACCGGGCTGGGGCTCAGTCTCTGCCGCGAGTCGCTGGCGCTGCATGAACATCAGTCGAACGGATTGGTGATCGCCGATCGCGTCCAGATCGAGACCGCGTTGAGCTTCGTCTGCCTGAACGCGCGGGCGAAAGACCCGACCATCCAGTTCGCCTACGATGCCATTACCCGCATTTGGGGGTGATCACTCCGATCGCCAGTCGAGCACGACGAAGGGCTCGGTGATCTCCCGGGCCAGCAAGGCGGTGTAGAGGGCGGCCGGGGCCGTTGGCGATGCCTTGCGCAGAAGGCCGTCGAGCGGGATCCGGCCTTCGGAGAGCCATTTCAGGGCCTTGGCGAAGCCGCCGAAAACGCTTTGGCTGGTGTTGTTGTAGCCATCCAGCAGCTCCACCCATTTGAAGCCTTTTGCCAGCAACGGGAACTCCCATTCCCAGCCGCTTCTGAGCAGCACGAAATTGTTGAACACGGCGTGCAGGATGTCGTGGGCGTAGAGTTCGGTATGGCGCTTCCACGGCACGCCGATCAGCACGACCTCGCCATGCTGGCGCACGATGCGGCAGCCACCGAGAACGGCGGCCTCGTGGCCGGAGCAATCGACGACGAGCGCGACCTTGCCGGCGAAGTCCGGGTCGGTCACCGGCATCTCGGCGAAGACCGAGGCGATGCCGGAGGCGGCGATCTGGCTGCGGCGAACGGGATCGGGCTCGACGACGGACACCTCATAGCCCGAGAGCTTGAAGATATGCGCGGCGAGATAGCCGACCGGGCCGGCACCGCCGATGACCACGCGGTCGCCGGGCCTCGCCTTGGTGGTCATGAGCGTCGTCATCGACACGCCGATCAACCGGGCGATGACGGCTTCTTCGGATGAAAGGCCCTCCGGCACCGGCAGCGTGAAGCGCTGCTCGACCTGCTGGAAGCTGCGATGCGGCCCCATGCAGAACAGCCGCGTGCCGACCGCAACGCCTGTGACGGCCTCGCCGCATTCCTCCACCTCGAACACCGCGGCATAACCGGGCCGGATGGGAAAATCCTCGCCCGTCGCCCAGGCGAGTTCGGTGCCAGGGCTGACGAGGGTCGCGAGCGTGCGGCCGCGCACCTCATTTGCTCCGAGCTGCGGCGTCTCGCATTCCGCCAGCACAAAACTGTTCTTCTGCGGGAAGATGATTTCCTTGCCGGACATGATGGTCTCCTTGCGGTTCAGAGCGCCTGGCCGCTTTCGCTGTCGAATAGATGCAGGCCGGCGGGGTTGAAGACGACCTTCACCGCCTGATCGAGCGCGGGCCGATCGCTTGCCGGGATCTGCGCGATGAATTCCTGGGTGCCTATCCTCAGATCGACGAGGGCTTCCACGCCGAGATATTCCACCACTTCGACGCGGGCCTCGATGGCATCCGCGTCGCCGGCCTGCGCCAGGCGCACGTCGCTCGGGCGGACACCCAGCGTTACCGCTTGCCCCGGCTTCAATTTCGCGCCCAGTTCTGCCGGCGGGCGGAGGGAGAAGGCTGGCGACGACAGCACCGTTCCGGTGTCGCCGCGCTCCGCGGTCATGCGGAAGAGGTTCATCGAAGGGCTGCCGATGAAGGTGGCGACGAAGAGGTTTTTCGGATGGGCAAAGACTTCTTCGGGCGCGCCGATCTGCTCGATATGGCCGTCCTTCATGATGACGATCTTGTCGGCGAGCGTCATCGCCTCGACCTGGTCGTGAGTGACGTAGATCACGGTGGTTCCGAGCTGCTTGTGCAGCTTGGCGATTTCCATGCGGACCTGCGTGCGCAGCTTGGCGTCGAGGTTCGACAGCGGCTCGTCGAACAGGAACACCTCCGGCGTTCGCACCATCGCGCGGCCCATCGCCACGCGCTGGCGCTGGCCGCCGGAAAGCTGGGCGGGCTTGCGCTGAAGCAGCACGTCGAGGCCCAGCATGGCGGCGACACCGGCGATCTTCGCATCGACCTCGGCCTTGGAGAGGCGCTGCGGCTTCAGCGCAAACTCCATGTTCTGGCGCACGGTCATATGCGGGTAGAGCGCATAGTTCTGGAACACCATCGCGATCTTGCGATCCTTCGGCGCCCGGTCGTTGATAACCTCGCCGGCGATGCGGATCTCGCCGCCGGTCACGTCCTCAAGGCCGGCGACCATGCGCAGCGTGGTGGTCTTGCCGCAGCCCGACGGCCCAAGCAGCACGACGAACTCGCCGTCGGCGATATCGAGATCGACGCCATGCACCACCTTGAAGGCGCCGAAGGCTTTCACGACGTTGGTAAGGGAAACAGATGCCAAGATTTTTCCTCCGCAGTGCTTATGCTGCCGGCCTATTTGACGGATCCGAGCGTCAGCCCCTTGACCAGCCATTTCTGGCAGGTGAGCACGAAGATGACGCCGGGGATGAGAATGATGAACGAGCCCGCCATGATGCGGCCCCACTGCACCGCGTCGCTGCTCCAGAACGACATGACGGCGACGGTGGCGGTCTGCGCGCTGGAGCCGGTCAGCATCAATGCGAACAGGAACTCGTTCCACGAGAAGATGAAGCAGAACACCGCGCAGACGGCGAGGCCGGGGGCCGCCAGCGGCAGCGTGATGCGGTAGAAGATCTCGACGATGCCGTAGCCATCGACCTGTGCGGCCTCTTCCAGCGCCTCCGGTACCTCGTCGAAGAAGCCCTTCATCAGCCAGACGGTGAGCGGAATGTTCGCCGTCGAATAGACGATGATCAGCGCCAAGGGCGTATCGAGCAGGCCGACCGACTTGAAGATGATGTAATAGGGCACGACGACGGCGATGGGCGGGAACATGCGCATCGACAGGATCCAGAACGCCGCGTCGTTGATGCGCGGGTGGCGGATGCGCGACAGGGCGAAGGCGCCGAGTGCGCCGATGGTGACGGAAAACACCGTCGAGCCGAGGGTGACGATCAGGCTGTTGATGATGTTCCAGTGGAACGGCCGCAGCGTGAAGAGATCGACATAGTGTTGCAGCGTCGGCGTGAAAAAGACCGTCGGCGGACGGGAGAACATATCCGCCGACGGTTTCAGGGAGGACGCCAGGATGAGGTAGATCGGGATCATGAAGATGATCAGGATGATGCCGGTCACAATGTAGACGAGGGTCGCCTGTCTGGTGCTGAGCCTGTTCATGGTGGTCTCCTCAACGCGCGGCGGCGCTCTTCTGCATGGATTTGAAGAACAGCGTGATCAGCACGGAAATGATGATCAGCGACACGAAGGAGGCGGCAGCACCGACCCCCATGCGCCAGAAGGTGAAACTCTGGCGGTAGATGTAGAGGGCGATCGTCTCGGTGGCATCGCCCGGCCCGCCCTTGGTGAGCACGAAGATGATGTCGTAGATCTTGAAGGCATCGATGGCGCGCAGGAACAAGAGGCTGATCAGCACCGGCTTCAGCTGCGGCAGCGTGACGTGCAGGAAAACGTCGATGTTGGAATTGCCGTCGATGCGCGCTGCCTCATAGGGTTCCGGGGACAGGCTTTGCAGGGCGGCGGCCGTGCCCATCATCACGAAGGGCGTCCATTGCCAGATGTCGGCAATGGCGATCGCCGTCAGCGCCCATTGCGTGCTGGTGATCCACGGGATCGGGTTGATGCCGATCAGGCCGATGAAATAGTTGAAATAGCCGAGTTCCGGAAAATAGATGAAGAGCCAGACGAGGCCGACGATGACCGGCGAGATCATCATGGGAATGAGCAGCAATGTGCGGATCGCCGCCATGCCGGGCAGGCGCTGCGTCACCAGCAGGGCGAGGCCGACGCCGATGACGAACTGGAAAAACAGCGTCACCCCCATCAGCTTGAAGGTGATCAGCATGCTGTGCAGGAACGGCCCGGAGGTCAGCACTTCCTGGAAGTTGGCAAGGCCGACGAAGATGCGCGGGATGAACGGTTTCGCCAGATCGTAGTTGCGAAAGCTCAGATAGAGCGCATAGAGCATCGGATAGATGGTCGTGAGGAAAAGCACGGTCGCCGTCGGCAGCAGGAATACGCCCGCGATCGTCCTGTTGCGTCTGTTGACATAGCCCATGGCACCCTCCCGCATGTCATTTCATTCCGCGCTCCGGCCAAGGCGGCCGGAGCGCGGGGTTGGCGCTTATTTCTGCAGCACGGTGACCGGTGCGTCGTTGATCCAGCGAAGCCGCTGTTCGACCGGGAACATCGACAGGCGCGAATTGACCGCGGTGCAGGCGTTGTTCAGCGCCTCCTGTGCGGTTGCCGTCTCGCCGGCCATGTACTTGGAGAGTTCGACGCCAAAATTTTCCTCCACGTCCGCGTAGAACGGATGGAAGATGCGGCGGCGCGCGTTCGTCTGGGTGTCGAGCAGCACCTTGTAGTAGGGGTACTTCTCCTGAAGGGCGGGATCGGCGAGGATCGACTTGCGGAACTGGCTGATGCCCCAGCCTTCATCGGCAAGGCGGCGCATGATCTTCTCGCCGGTGCCCCACTTGATGAAGGCCCAGGCGGCTTCCTTCTCCTGGTCGGAAACCTTGGCGTTGATGGCGAAGGACAGCGAGCCGGTATAGGTCGGCTGCGGCTTGCCGTCTTCTGTCGGGCTGCCGGAGAAGCCGGCCTTGCCGAGCGTCGGCAGCTTGGCTTCCTCCGGGTTCGTCAGGCGCACGGTGCGCACGCTCCAGTAACCGGAAAGCGCCGTCTCGCCGCGTTCCATGTAGCCGGACTGGATGTCCCACATCAGGCCGAGATAATCCGGCGGATTGAAGGGAACGAGCGACTTCATGAACTCCGCCGCCTTGACATGCGGCTCGCCGGTCATGGCGCAAAGGCCGGTCGCCGGATCCCAATAGTCGCCGCCGAAGCCGCGCATGATCGGGAAATAGTCATGCGTGATTGCACCCTGCACTCGGCTGTAGGACTCGGCATTGCCGTAAAAATCCTGTTCCAGCACCTTGCCGGCGAGCGTGTCGCCCTTCTTGCGGGTGAAGAATTCGGCAATGTCGTGGAACTGCTGCCAGGTGGCGGGCGGCGCGAGATCGTAGTTGTACTTGGCCTTGAAGGCCTCCTTCTCGCCGGCATCGTCGAACAGGTCCTGGCGATAGTTGACGTGCCAGATCATGCCGGAGGCCGGGAAGGCGAGCAGTTGGCCCTGCCAGCTATTTTCCTGCAACTGCACGGGAATGATGTCGTCGAGGCCGATTTCGGCGGCGTCGCGCTTGGCGTATTCGGTGAGATCCTGCAACGCGCCGGCCTCGCCGAGCATGCCGACCCAGGGGCTATCGACCCAAAGCAGCTGGTAGGTCGGGTTGTCGGAACTCGCTTCGATGATGATCTTGTCGATCAGCCCCGGATAGGGGAGCATGTCGATCTGCACCTTGGCGCCGGTCTGTTCCTCGAACTCGCCGGTGATTTTTGCCAGACGCGTCACCGACGTGTCGCCGATGCCGAGCATCTTCAGCTGCACGCCTTCGAACGGCTTGTCCTGCGACAGCGCGCTGCCGCACATCAGCGCCACGAAACCGGCGGCAAGAACGGATTTCTTCCAAATTCCCATCGAAATGCTCCTCCTCATTCAATGAAACGATTGCAGGACCGCGCCCGGTTTTCCGGACACGGTGGTTCAGTCCCGCTTGCCGGAACCGGCAGGCGGATTGCGCATCCCTCAAAGGGATGGAATGGGGTTTAGGCGTTCGTCACGGGTGACCAGAGTTTCGGCCCGCCATCGGCCTCGTAGCCGAGCGGTCCCGTCATGCTGACGATTTCGAGGAACTGGCCCCAGGGCGCGCGCAGATAGAGCCAGGTCAGCCCCTTCATCGCGCCGGCATCGACATAGGTCGGCCCCTCCAGCACGTCGACGCCCTTCTCCCGCAGCCGTTCGGCCGCGGCCACCGCATCATCGACCTGGAAGGCGACATGGAAACCGCCCGGCTGGCTGTTGCGCTTCAATGCCTCTTGCGTGGTCTCGCCGGAATACTGGAACAGTTCGAGATTGCTGCCATTGCCACAACGCAGCACCTTGATGTTCTCGATGCGGCAATGCTCCGGCACGCCGAGCCGGCGGCGCATGAAGTCGCCGTCCACGTCGACCTTGCCCGTGGTCATCACCGTCACCGCGCCAAAAACCGTCTCGAAGAACGAAACCGCCTCCTCCAGGTCCGGCACCGTGAAGCCGACATGCTCAACGCCGAAAACTTTCAAATTCCCCTCCTCCGCGATCCCATCCCTGAACCGCGAGCCCTCCGCTCGCCGGGGCGACCAGGTCGCCATCAAGTATGTATCTAGTTAGTTATTTATTTAATGCACTATCCGGTTACCATGTCAACTGGGTGATCACGCACGCCTTCGCATGCATGGATAATGCTACGCCCTGCACATGGCGCGCACGCTCTCTTAGGTGAGTATAGTGGGGTTTTCGTCCGGCTTTGGGGAAGCTGGCGGATGAAATCCGAAGGGCCTGCATCACGCAGCGTCGAGCGATGCTTCGGCTCGAATTTGAAACAGAGGCTGTGCTTGGCGGGCTGTCAGAAGATGCGTGACAGGAGCTTCAGCCAGAACCCGAGACGGTCAGACGGTCCTTCAAACTCGCTCCGCTCGCAGAACTGAGCGGGGCAGACCCAGGCTAGCGCAATCATCTGTCGAGACATGTGGTTCTCTCCGGTTTTTGAGCTAATCGCCAAACATCGATCCGTCCGAGCGCAGCGACAATTTCGCAAACAGCGAAAATCCGAAGCGCTCTGACGCAATATCAGGCCAAATCCCGGCGCTCCGTTCCCCTGGAGCGCCGAGCCGCATTTAACCACGAGCACCGGTGATGTACGAAATGATTTCGTCGGTCGTCGTCTGGGGGGTGTGCAGTTCCGCAGCGATCCGGCCGCGGCGGAAGACGTAGACGCGATTGCTCAGCTCCATCACCTGCTTCATATTGTGGCTGACCAGCAGCACCGCCACGCCGCGCGACTGGAGGCCGCGGATGATATCGTGCACATGCGCGGTTTCCTGCACGCCGAGCGCGGCCGTCGGCTCATCCATGATGATGAGCTGCGACCCCCAGCCGGCCGCCCGCGCGATCGCCACACCCTGGCGCTGGCCGCCGGAAAGCCCGCCGACGATATCGCGCACGCCCGGCACGTTGACTCCGATCTCGCTCAGGAGCTGTTCGGCCCGCGCCGTCATCTTGCGCCGGTTCAGGATGCTGAGGCCGCCGAACTTGAAATAGAACTCCTCCCGGCCGAGGAAGAGGTTGGTCAGCACGTCGAGGTGCTCGGCGAGCGACAGATCCTGGTAGACGGTCTCGATGCCGGCCTCGCGCGCATCGCTCGGCCGGTGGAAGGACATTTCCCGGCCGGAGACCATGATCTTGCCTTCGCTCGACGATTGCGCGCCCGACAGGATCTTCACGAAGGTGCTCTTGCCGGCGCCGTTGTCGCCGACGATTGCGACCACCTCTCCGGGCATCACCTTCAGGTTGGCGCCGGAAAGCGCGATGACGCCGCCATAGTGCTTGGCGATGCCGACGGCCTCGACGATCGGCACGGTTGCGTCCGGCTGGACGGGGGCATCTTTGTGCTGAAAGACAGACAGGTGCATGGCACTCTCCCATTCATGCGGTAAAAGGAAGGCCCGCGCCGCCTTCACGGCGCGGGCCGGGCCGGGCCGGATCAATAATCGGCCGGCATTTCTTCGACATTGTCCTTGGTGACGAGCGGCGTCTTGATGATGATCTTCTGATCGACCGTTTCGCCGCGCAGCGCCTTGTCGGCCGCATCCACCGCCAGTTCGGAAAGCAGTGCGGGGCTCTGCGAGACGGTCGCCGTCAGCGTGCCCTCCTGGATGGCGCGGCGCGCGTCCTCCGGATAATCGACCGCGAAGAAGAGGATTTCGTCCCGGCCCTGCGACTTCGCATATTCGGCCGCGGCGACGAGCTCCGGCCCATGCGCGAAGACGGCGTTCAGCTCGCCCTTCGGATATTTCGACAGCCAGTCCTGGATCAGCGCGACGGTCTTGTCGTGCGCCCAGTCGTTCGCCTGCTCTTCGACGATCTTGATGCCGGGCGCTTCCTTGAGGCCGTCATGCTGGCCCTTCGAGCGGCCGATCTGCGGCGATGTGCCGAGGATGCCGGTCATCAGCGCGACATTGCCCTTGCCGCCAAGCAGCTTGATCGCCAGTTCGGCCTGTTCGCGGCCGATCAGCTCCTCGTTGGAGCCGACGAATGCGGTGGCGTTGGCATCCGGCGCAAGGCCCATCGAATAGGAAATGACCGGGATCTTCGCCTCGATCGCCTTCGACACGCTGCCGACCAGGCTGTCCGGATCGGAGGGTGCGACGATGATCGCGTTGAAACCCTGGATGACGAACTGGTCGATCGCGGCATTCATCTGCGCCACGTCATTGCGGCCGTCCGTCACCGTAATTTCGTAGCCGAGCTTCTTGGCATCCGCTTCCAGCGACTTGGCGGCGACGTTCATCCAGGGGTCGACGCCGATATTGTAGATCAGCACGCCGATCTTCTTGGTTTCGGCCATGGCGGGTGCCGCAAGTGCCGCGCCGAGCACGATGCCGAGCGATGCGATGGTGAACAGTCGTCTCGTGATGGTCATTGTAGTCCTCCTGGTTTTACGGCGATTTTTCCGCCGGGTTGGTTCCACTCTTTTCGTGTCTGCTTAGTTCCTGCGGCCGCGGCGCAGGGCTTCGTAACCGACCGCCAGCAGGACGCCCGTCCCCATGAAGGCCGGTTGCCAGAAGGCGGAGATGCTGTAGAGGGTCATCGCGTTGTTGAGGATCGTCAGCGCGAAGATACCGATGACGGCGGATGCGATGCCGCCAACGCCGCCGGAGAGCGGCGTGCCGCCAATGACCACGGCCGCGATCGACAGCAGCGCCCAGGTCGTGCCGGCCTGCGGGCTGCCGATGCCGGCAATCGAGGTGAGCAGCAGCCCGGCGATCGCCGCGGTAACCCCGCCGATGGCGTAGGTGGCGATCAGCACCCGGTCGACGTTGACGCCGGCGCGGCTCGTGCCGACCTTGTTGCTGCCGACCGCGTAGACATGCTGCCCGTAGCGCGTGAAATGCAGCACCAGCGCCAGGACCACGACCACTACGATAAAAACCATGCTCGGGAAGGTGAGCCCGCCGATGTTGAAGAAGCCGAGCTCGCGCCATTCCCGCGGCAGGGGCGCGATCGGGCGCGCCTCGGTCAAGGCATACATGGTGCCGAGGATGATCGCCTGCGTGCCGAAGGTGGAGACGAAGGGGTTCATGCCGACCTTGGCGATGAGACACCCGTTGGCCATGCCGATGAACAGGCCGGTGACAAGGGCCGCGACGATGCCGGCGGGCACGCCGAATGTCAGCGAAACCGCCGCGGCGACACAGCCCGCGGCCGCGGCCGTCGCGCCCACCGACAGGTCGAAACCGCCGGAAATGATCATCAGTTGCATGCCGCAGGCGACAATGCCCACCATCGATGCCTGCTGGATGATGTTCAGGAGGTTTGCCGGGTTGCGGAAATTCGGATTGGCAACGGAGAGCGCGATGATGCTGACCACGAGGACCAGCAGCATCACACGCTGCACCATGCCAGCCGGATGCTGAGGCGCGAAATACCGGCGGAGCGGCCCTGGTTTGCCGGCTACCAGCCGGCCGGTGGCGATATCGGTCATCGCTTTTCCCCTTGAGAATTTTATCGGCGGCGTCACCGGGCGGGACGGCCTGCCGTGCTTGTTATAGAAGACTAGCGGGGTCGGCTGATGTGACAATTTCGCAAAGGGCCAGTTGATGACGCAAGTTGAAGCAGGCTTCGCTTCGTTCATCCGTGCGACAGACTGCTTCACATATTCGCGGCCTGCGCAGTTGCCTCCGCGCTGCCGGCGACGACACTCGACCCATCAAAACAACAGGGACGCCCCGAATGCCGAACTTGATCTCCGATATCCCCGCCAGAAAGCGTATCCGTGCCGGCATGATCGGCGGCGGGCGCGGATCCTTCTTCGCGGGCATCCATCGGGCCGCCATGCGGCTGACGGGCCGGTTCGATGTGGTGGCGGGGGTCTTTTCGTCCGATGCGGCGGTTTCCCGCGAAGCCGGGCAGGCGCTCCGGGTGGCGCCGGACCGCACCTACCGGACCTTTGCCGAGATGGCCGGCGCGGAGGCGGCACGCGAGGACGGCATCGACGTCGCCGTGATCGTCACGCCCAACCACCTGCATTTCGAGCCGTGCCGGCTTTTCCTCGAAGCGGGCATTCCGGTGATCTGCGACAAGCCGCTGGTCAACGCGTCCACTGAAGCGGAAGCGCTCATCCGATTGGCGGCCAGGAACGATACGTTCGCCGCGGTCACCTATACCTATACCGGCTACCCGATGGTGCGCGATGCGCGGGCGCGGGTGCTGAATGGCGAGATCGGCGAGGTCAAATTCCTCTATGTCGAATACCTGCTCGAATGGCTGGCGGGCGACCCGGCCAAGCTCGGCAAGGGCGGTGTGTGGCGGGGCGATCCCGGCAAGGCGGGGCCGACAGGCGCGCTCGGCGACGTCGGCACCCATGCTTTCAACATCCTGGAATTCGTCTCCGGCCGGCGTTGCATGGCGGTGAATGCAAAACTCTCGACCACGGTCGATGGTTTCGGCCTCGACGATACGGCCGTGGTACAGATGGAGTTCGAGGGCGGCGCGGATGGCCTGCTCTGGTGCAGCCTGGCGGCACCCGGCCATCGCAACGGCCTGCGCTTCAAGATCGTCGGCACCAAGGGCACGCTGGAATGGCGGCAGGAGCAGCCGGAGACGCTACAGCTTTCCCGCCTGGGCAAAGCCGACCTCACCTACCGGCGCGGCGCGGATGACATGACCGAGGAGGCGGCCGCCTGCGTCAGCCTGCCCGCCGGCAATCCGGAAGCCTATCTCGAGGCGCTCGCCGTGCTCTATTCGGACTATGCGGATGCTCTCGAAGCCGGTCCCGGCTGGCGCGCCGCGCAAAGGACGCCGCTTGCCGACCTGACGGAAGGTCTTCGCGGCGTGCGCCTGTCGGAAGTCTGCCTGCGCTCATCCGAAACGAAGACTTGGCAGGCGTTCCCGCAAAGCTGATGTGCGCCGCACCCGGGCGATATCTGGCGCAATGTGACGCAAACGGCCGGAATTCCGCTTCTCCGCTATTTTGGCCGATGGTAGAACCGTCAGGGTCGAAAGCGCGCGCCATGCCATACAGTTGCGGACGACCAAACACTCCATCATCATCGTGGGAACGACATGCAGGACTATGACGTCATCATCATCGGAAGCGGCGTCGGCGGCAGCGTCACGGCGCGCCGGCTTGCGGAAAACGGCGCGCGCGTCCTGATCCTGGAGCGCGGCGAGGTCGTGCCCCGCGAGCCGGAAAACTGGAGCGTCGACACGGTCTTCTTCCAAAAAAAATACAAGGCGAAGGACAGCTGGCTCGACCGCAACGACAAGCCGTTCGATCCCGGCATGTATTACAATGTGGGCGGTTCGACCAAGTTCTATGGAGCAGCGCTCTTCCGGCTCAGGGAACGGGATTTCGAGGCGCTCGAACATCACGGCGGCGTCTCCCCGGCCTGGCCGATGCGCTATGCCGACCTCGCACCCTATTACGACCAGGCAGAAGCGATGTTCCGCGTCCATGGCGACGACGCCGGCGACAGGACCGCGCCGCAGCGCAGCCGGCCGTTTCCGTTCAGTGCGGTACCCTCGGAGCCGGTCGTGGCACGGATGGCGGAGCGGTTTCGCAGCCAGGGCATCTCGCCTTCCGCCCTGCCGAACGGCGTCAATGCCGGAGCCGCCGGCACCTGCATCCTCTGTCGGACCTGCGACGGCTTTCCCTGCAAGATCGGGCAGAAGAACGATGCGGAGACCTGCGCGCTCGAACCCGCCCTGCTGACCGGCCGGGTCGACCTGAAGACGAAGACCTTGGCAAGGCGCCTGATCCTCTCCCCGGATGGCAAGCGGATTGAGGCGGTCGAGGTGGATGAAGGCGGCGAGATCAAACGTTACGCCGCGCCGCTCTTCATCGTCGCGTGCAATGCCGTCAACAGCGCGGCCCTGCTGCTGCGCTCGGCAGACAGCGCCGCGCCGAAGGGCGTCGCGAACAGTTCCGATGTCGTCGGCCGCCACTACATGGTTCACAACCAGACGGCGCTGATGGGACTGTCCCACCGGGTGAATTCCACGAGATTCCAGAAGACCTTGGCCATCAACGACTGGTATTTCGGCGACGACGCCTTTCCCTGGCCGATGGGCCATATGCAGATGCTCGGAAAGCTGCAAGGCGGCATGCTGACGGCCAACGTGCCCTGTCTGCCGAAATTCCTCGGCAACGAAATGGCGCGCCACGGCATGGACTGGATCGCACTGTCGGAGGACCTGCCCGACCCGAACAACCGCGTCACGCTCGCGGGCAAGTCCATCAAGCTTTCGGTCACGCTCAACAACATGCAGGGCCATCTCGAACTGGTGAAGCGCATGAAACGCGCGCTAAGGCGGGCCGGCTATCCGATCGTCGTCACCAAGTCCCTCGTGGCGCATGCCACGGCACACCAGTGCGGCACCGTGCGGATGGGAGACGACCCCGCCACATCCGCCCTCGATCCCTACTGTCGCACCTGGGACCACCACAACCTTTTCGTCATCGACGCCTCGTTCTTCCCGGCCTCGGCGGCGGTGAACCCGGCATTGACGATCGCCGCGCAGGCGCTTCGGGCGGCCGACCACATCCTCGCCAACGATCTTGCAGTGTCGCCTTAATCGACGCTGCTCAGATATTGCTGAACCTCGGTCGGGATCGACCGGTCGCCCTTTTCCAGGGTCGTAACGCGCTCCAGGTGTTCGCGATTCAAGAGGCCCGGCCCGCGAAAATGCATCGCCACCTTGGTCGAATAGGGTGGGCGCAGCATCGTCGCGGCGATGCCGCTGGTGATGCCCATCAGGAAACTCTTCGAGCTCCTCTGCACCGGCGCATAGATGCCGAACGTCATCTCGTTCTTCTGGACGGCCTCGAAATCGAGCGAAAAGATCCGGCCGTCCAGCGGAATGGTGAAGCCGTGATACTTGAAAACGAAATCGATCTTGTCCGGGCTTTCGAGGTTCGGAAAACGCTCGATGTAATAGTGCTGCAAAAAGTCCCGGTTGCGGTAGATGCAATAGGCCGAGCGCAGAACCTTGCCCTTGTAGATGCTCGAATACTGATAGCGGTCGTAGACGCCGATATATTCGTCGCCTGACGATTTTTCGTCGACCAGCAGCGTGTCGAGGAACGGCGCCATGCGCTTCGAATTGCGCAGGGTATCGATGGCGTGGAAGTAGTTCCCCTCCATCAGCGTGCGAAATTCTTCCGGATCGGCGAAAAGAACCGACCGGCTCAGCCCGAAGAAATTGGCGATGAGGCGCTGGTTCTGCACCGACGGCAGGTGCAGGCCCGACAGGTACTTGTTGAACTGCTGCCGGTTGATCTTGATCTTGCGACAGATGTTGGAGACCGTTCCCTGCCGCTCGCAGAGAAATCTCAGGTTGGCGCCCAAATTCCGGGCCTGGGCGGTCTCGTTGACGTCCGTGTTCACGCTTCGATCCTGACAGGTGATTGATCACCGAAAATGCGTCAGTTTGCGCCAAGTATCAAGGCCCTGCGAAATTGTCGCTTCAGGTCCGTTGTCACACTCTCCTGCCACGAGAACACGCGGTGCCGCCCTGCCCTCCGAGGCAGGCAACCGCGGACCAGAAGCAGGACAAGGCCATGATAAGACAGATCAAACGCCCGCTCGCAGAGGCGTCGCCCTTCCATGACGAGACCATGACCCGCACTGTCCAGGCCCTGATCGCCGAGGTCGAGACGGGTGGCGACGCGGCCGTGCGCCAGATGGCCATCCGTTTCGATGGCCTCGATCGTACGGATTATCGCCTGAGCAGGGTGGAGATCGACGCCTGCGTCAACGCCATCAGCCGCCAGGAGCGCGACGACATCGAATTCGCGCAGGAACAAGTGCGGAATTTCGCCCGGGCGCAGCGCGACACCATGTCCGCGCTCGAAATCGAGACCTTGCCGGGTGTCGTGCTCGGCCACAAGCATGTGCCCGTCGACAGCGTCGGCTGTTATGTGCCCGGCGGCAAATATCCGCTGCTCGCCTCCGCGCACATGACCGTCCTGACCGCGAAAGTGGCCGGTTGCGAGCGGGTGATCACCTGTGCGCCGCCGTTCAAAGGCGCGCCCTCCGCCCTCATCGTCGCGGCGCAGCATCTTGCAGGCGCAGACGAGATCTACGCGCTCGGCGGCGTGCAGGCGATCGCCGCCATGGCGATTGGCACCGAGACGATCAAGCCGGTCAGCGTTCTCGCCGGCCCCGGCAACGCCTATGTCGCCGAGGCAAAACGCCTGCTGTTCGGCCGGGTCGGCATCGATCTCTTCGCCGGACCCACCGAAGTCCTCATCATCGCCGACGACACGGTGGACGGCGAGATCGTCGCAACGGACTTGCTCGGCCAGGCCGAACACGGCACCAACTCGCCCGCGATCCTCATCACCACGTCGGAAACACTCGCCGCCGATACGCTCGCCGAGATCGACCGCCTTCTCGCCATCCTGCCGACCGGCAGGATCGCCGGCGAGGCCTGGCGCAACCATGGCGAGATCATCCTGTGTGACAGCCGGGAGGAGATGCTGGCGGAAGCCGACCGCATCGCTTCCGAGCACGTCCAGGTCATGACCCGCGACGACCAATGGTTCCTCGACAATCTCAGGAACTACGGCGCGCTGTTCCTCGGCGTGCGCACCACGGTCGCCTATGGCGACAAGGTCATCGGAACCAACCACACGCTGCCGACCATGCGGGCGGCCCGCTACACCGGCGGGCTCTGGGTCGGCAAATTCCTGAAGACCTGCACCTATCAGAAAATCCTGACGGACCAAGCTTCCGCCCTCGTGGGGGAATATGCTTCGCGCCTCTGCATCATGGAGGGCTTTGCAGGACATGCGGAACAGGCGAACGTGCGCGTTCGCCGCTACGGACAACGAAATGTCGACTATGCAACCGCGGTCGAACCGGGTGCAGCAAAGAAACTGGAGGTAACGAAATGAAAATCGACAAGACCGTCGAGGGGACCGAAGTTCCGCGCGAGATGACGGGTGGCCAGATCATCGTCGATCATCTCATTCGCGAAGGCGTCACGCATGTCTTCGGCATTCCCGGCCACGGCGACACGGCGCTGATGGACGCCTTCGTCGACCGCAAGGCGGAGATCAACCTGCTTCCCGCCATGCACGAGCAGAACGCTTCCCACATGGCGGACGGCTTTTACCGATCCTCGGGCAAGGTGGCAGCGGTCGTCACATCCATCGGCCCCGGCGCGACCAACACGCTGACCGGCATCGCGACGGCCTTCGCCGATTCCCTGCCGCAACTCGTCATCACCGGCGGCGTGCACACCTACATGATGGGCCGCGGCGTGCTTCAGGAAATCGACCGCCCCCATTCCGACAATTTCCCGCGCATGGCCGAACCCGTCGTCAAGCGCTGGTTCAACCCGAGCCATGTCGAACAGATCCCCAACATGATGGAGCAGGCCTTCAACGCCATGCTCGAGGGGCGCCGGGGACCCGTGCTGCTGAACGTTCCCCAGGATGTCCAGGCCGAAACCGGCAAGGTGATCACCAAGGACGGCAGGAAACGCCGCACGGCCGCCCGCACCTTTGGCGACCCGGCCTACATCGCCGAGGCCGTGGACCTTCTTCTTTCCGCCAACCGCCCGGTCCTTCTCGCCGGCGGCGGCGTGATCACGGCGGAGGCGACCGACGTGCTGCGCGAGATCGCCGAATTCCTGGGCGCTCCCGTCACGACGTCCTTCATGGGCAAGGGCGCGTTTCCGGAAGATCACGAGTTGTTCGCCTGCGCCTGCGGCGACCTCGGCTCCATTCCCGGCAATGCCATGACCCGCTCGGCGGACGTCCTGCTGGCGATTGGCTGCCGGTTCTCCGACCGCATCACCTCCTCCTACCAGCCGGGCGTGACCTTCGACATTCCTAAGACGAAATTGATCCAGATCGATCTCGACGGTTTCGAGATCGGCAAGAACTACCCGGTCGAAGTCGGCATCGTCGGCGATGCGAAGGCCGTCCTGACGGCGATCCTCGCCGGGCTGAAGGAGAAGGGCAAGCCGCGGGCCTACAAGGAGAGCGAACAGTTCCAGGAGCTGCTCCAGCGCAAGGTGGAGTGGGAGGATTTCCTGCGGCCGCTGCGCACCGCGAACGTGCAGCCGATGACCGCCTCCCAGGTGCTCGTCGAGGCCCGCAAGGCCCTGCCGCGCGACACGATCGTGGTAACGGACAGTTCCAACCCGCAGAACCAGGTCTTCAACGAATTCCCGGTCTATGGCCCGCGCCAGCACATCACGCCGGGCGGCATGTCGGGCATCGGCTTTGCGCTTCCCGCGGCCATCGGCGCCAAGCTCGGCAAGCCGGAAGTGCCGGTCTGCGCGATCTTCGGCGACGGCGCGTTCCTGCAGACGGGCACGGAACTCGCGACCGCCGCGATGCTCGGCACGCCGGCCATCTTCCTGGTGATCAACAATGGCGGCTGGGGCGCGATCCGCAACCTCCAGCTCAACATGTTCGGCGAGGACCGCGAGATCATCACGCAGTTCAAGACGCCGGATGGCGAGCCCTGGATGGCCGATGCGGCAGGTGTCGCGAAATCGCTCGGCTGCGAAGCCGAGCGGGTCACCGACCCGGCGGAGATCGGCCCGGCGATCAAGCGGGCGCTTGCATCCGGCAAGCCCTACCTCATCGATGCCATCTGCGCCATCGAACGTCCCTATTCCAACATGCATGTCACGGGATGGTGGGACATCACGGTGCCGGCCTATCTCGGCGATCTGCGCGCCAAATATGTCAAGGGCCGCGGTTTCTGATACCACGGGCCGGCCGGGAAGGCCGGCCCACCACCGGATCGAGGACATATGACCGAGAACAACCGCACACGCCCCCTCGCCTTCGACGGCACCTTCGTGAAGGCGCATATGGTGGAAGACGCCCGCGACTATCGCACGACGGGCGTCGTCACGAACCTTTCCGGCAAGCCGATGTATATTGCCGGCGACCCGATCGGCGTCATCCCCGCCTGGCGATCGACGATCCTGCGGGACGGCGTCATCATCAGCGGCGATCGCGCCTCGATCGTCGACGTTCCCGGCGACATCAATCTCGGCGGCATCGCGCTCGACGACTGGGAATGGCTCGGCGTGTCGAAGCCCGATTTCCCGCGCCGCACGCCGCTCTACATTTCGGCGAAGGATATTATCGGCCAGGTCGAGCTCAACCCGTGGGCGCTGTCGAACCATCCGGAGCCGAAGGACGAGCTCCAGCGGTTCGACATCCAGCTCAATCTCTGGTGGGCGCCAGCCCGCACCGATGCCGGCATCCACAACACGCACAGCTTCATCGAGCTGCACACGCAGATCTTCGGCCAGGGGCGCATCCAGCTGTTCCGGGACAAGGCAGGCACCGACCTCTATCGCGAGATCAGCGCAGCGCCCGGCGACACCCACGACCCGATCGTCTGGGTCGAGGACAAGCGAACCTTCACCTATCCCTGGCACCGCGGCTGGACCGATACGGACGCGATCTGGATGGCGATCGAGTTCCACCCGACCGACTAACGGCCGGGTGGTCGTCTCGAACGCCGGGCATCATCCCTTGCGCGTGACCAGGCGCGTGTCGAGATAGGCCTGAAGCGCCTCGGCGCCGCCTTCGGTGCCGTGGCCGGAATCCTTGATGCCGCCGAAATGCACCTCGGGCAGTGCCAGGCCCAGATGGTTGATCGAAAGCATGCCCGCTTCGACCTCGTTGCCGAGGCGGGTTGCCGTGGCGCTGCTTCGGGTAAAGGCGAAGGCTGCGAGGCCGTAGGGCAGACGGTTGGCTTCGGTGATCGCCTCGCCGAGATCGCCGAACCGGTTGATCACGGCCACGGGGCCGAAGGGCTCTTCGTTCATGATGCGGGCGGACAGCGGCACGTCGGCCAGCACGGTCGGTTCGAAGAACCAGCCTTCGTTGCCGATGCGGCGCCCGCCCGTCTTCAGCTGCGCGCCATGCTCGACGGCGTCGTTGATCAGGCTCTCCAGCATCGGGATGCGGCGCTCGTTTGCGAGCGGCCCCATCTCGACATCGGCATCGAGGCCGTTGCCGACGCGGATCGCCTTGGCGCCGGCCGCAAAACGCTCGGTGAAGGCGTCGGCGATCTTCTCCTGTACGAGGAACCGCGTGGGCGAAACGCAGACCTGTCCGGCATTGCGGAACTTGTTGGTGACCATCAGGTCGACGGCAAGGTCGAGATCCGCGTCCTCGGCGACGATGACCGGCGCGTGGCCGCCCAACTCCATGGTCGCACGCTTCATATGCGCGCCGGCCAATGCGGCGAGTTGCTTGCCGACCGGCGTCGAGCCGGTGAAGGAGATCTTGCGGATGACGGGATGCGGGATGAGATATTCCGAGATTTCGGCCGGAACGCCATAGACGAGGTTGATGACGCCGGCCGGAATGCCCGCGTCTGCGAAGGCGCGAATGAGGGCGGCTGGCGATGCCGGCGTTTCCTCCGGCGCCTTGACGATGATCGTGCAGCCCGCGGCAAGTGCCGCGGAGAGTTTGCGCACGACCTGGTTGATCGGGAAATTCCACGGCGTGAAGGCCGCGACCGGCCCGACGGGCTTCTTCAGGGTGATCTGGAGAATATCCGGTGCGCGGGAGGGAATGACCTGGCCGTAGGTGCGCTGCGCCTCGCCGGCGAACCACTCGATGATGTCGGCGCCGGCGAGCGTTTCAATGCGCGATTGCGCGACCGGCTTGCCCTGCTCCATCGTCATCATCACGGCGATCTCGTCCGCCCGCTCGCGCAGGATATCGGCCGCGCGGCGCATCAGCCGGGAACGTTCGTAGGCCGAGGTCGCGCTCCATTGCGGGAAGGTGCGCTCGGCCGCGGCCAGCGCCTCATCCAGATCCGCGCGATCCGCCCAGGCAACGCTGCCGATCGGCTGCGCCGTCGCCGGGTTGAGGACTGGGATGGTCTTGCCGCCGGCGGCCGGGCGCCAGACGCCGTCTATGAAAAGCACTGTATCGGGATAGGTCGTCATCGTATGGTCCTTACATCCAGTTCGTATCGGTTCGGCCGGCCTGGCACAGCGGCCCGCCACGTCGTCGCGGAAAGCCATAGCCGTGAACCTCCACTAGGTCGATATCGGCAGCGCCGGTTGCAATGCCTTCGGCGAGAATTGCATGGCCTTCACGCCACCGCCCCTTCGACGGAGCGCGAGACCGGCGGAGTGCCGATATCGCGGCAGGCGACGATGCCCGCAAGCGCCAGGTTTTCGATCCGCGTATCGTCGAAACCCAGAACGTCGCGCAGCACGTCTCTGGTGTCTTCGCCCAAGAGCGGCGGCGCCTTGGGATTGCTGTGTGCCTGGGCGGCAAGGCCGTGGGCGGGCCGGATGAGCGCGACGATGCCGAGCTCGGGATGTTCCAGATGCTGCACCACGCCGCGTGCCGTGACACTCTGGCTTCTGAGGGCCTCGGAGACGGATTTGACCTGACCGGCCGGCACGCTCGCTTCGAGGCAGGCCGTCAGCCAGTGTTCGCAACTCTCCCGACTTATGATGTCGGCGAGCATCGGAAGCAACTCGTCGCGATGCAGGGCACGCTGGTGGGAGGTGAGAAAGCGGGGATCGCGTCCGAGCTCCGGCCGGCCGATCACCTTCTCGCAGAAATCCACGAACATCCGGTCATTGCCGACCGCGAGTGCGAAGGTGCCGTCGGCCGCCTCGAAGATCTGGTAGGGCACGACGGTCGGATGCGCGTTGCCGTAGCGCGTCGGCTCGACGCCGGCGTTGAGATATCCCGTCCCGACATTGATGAGCAGGTTCAGCGTGGCATCGAGCAGCGCCACGTCGATATACTGTCCCCGCCCCGTATCCCGGCGCTGGTAGAGTGCGGCGAGGATGGACTGGGTGGCGATCATGCCGGCCACGACGTCGGTGAAGGCAACGCCTAGCCGGTTCGGCGGGCCGTCCACCTGGCCGGTGATCGACATGAGGCCGCTTTCCGCCTGCATGATGAAATCGTAACCCGGCCGGTCACGCTCGGGGCCGGTCTGGCCGTATCCGGAGATCGCGCAATAGACGATGCCCGGATTGATCGCCTTGATATGCTCGTAGCCGATGCCGAGCCGTTCGACCGTGCCGGCGCGAAAGTTTTCGACGACGACGTCGGCCTTGGCGGCGAGATCGAGCACGATCTGCCGGCCTTCCGGCGTCTTCAAATCGAGCGCGATGCTCTGCTTGCCGCGGTTGGCGCAGAGATAGTAGGTGCTGACCCCCTTGAAGTTCGGGACGGACCAGGCGCGCGTGTCGTCGCCGCCTTTGATGTTCTCGATCTTCCAGACCTCGGCGCCGAGGTCCCCGAGGCTCATGGTCGTCCATGGCCCGGCGAGGACGCGCGTCAAATCGAGGACACGAATGCCCTCAAGCGGCAGTCTCATTTCCGTCATTACGCTCCTCCAGGCCCGCCTTTTTCGCGGGCCGACAAACCTGTCTCCATGGCATTCGGAAAGTGGCAGGCGACCGAATGGCCTTCCTCTCGTTCGCTCAGCGGCGGCTCCACCTCGGCGCAAAGCGGTTGGGCAATGGGGCATCGCGTCCGGAAGCGGCAGCCGGACGGCGGGTTGAGCGGGCTCGGCAGGTCGCCTTTCAGCACGATGCGCGAGCGGCTGCGCTCCAGCGCCGGGTTGGCCAGCGGCACGGCGGACATCAGGGCCTGGGTATAGGGATGCATCGGCGCCCGATAGAGCCGGCGCTTTTCCGCGATCTCGACGATCTTGCCGAGATACATGACAGCCACGCGGTCGGAAATGTGCTGCACGACGGACAGGTCATGCGCGATGAAGAGATAGGCGGTGCCGAAATCCCGCTGGATATCCTTCAGGAGATTGAGCACGCCCGCCTGCACGGAGACGTCGAGCGCCGAGACCGGCTCGTCGAGAACGAGCAGTTCCGGCTTCAGCGCAAGCGCACGGGCAATCACTACGCGCTGGCGCTGGCCGCCGGAGAGTTCGTGCGGATAGCGCTGGCCATGCTCCGGATTGAGCCGGACGAGATCCAGCATCTCCCTGACCCGCTCCTTGCGCTGCATTGGCGAGAGATCACTGATGCGCAGCGGCTCCGCGATGTTTTCAGCCACCCGCATGCGCGGATGAAGCGACGCATAAGGATCCTGGAAGACGAGCTGGATCTTGCGGCGCAGCGCGCGCATTTCGGCCGGGTTCGCCTCGTTGATGTTCTGCCCGCGAAACAGGGTCTGCCCGCTGGAGGGCTCGATCAGCCGCAGGATGCAGCGGCCCAAAGTGGACTTGCCGCAGCCGGACTCGCCGACCAGCCCCAGCGTTTCGCCGGGTTTGACGTCGAAGGAGACGCTGGTCACGGCGTTGACCTGGGCAATCTCCCGCTCGAAGATCACGCCGCCGGTGACGGAAAAGCGCTTCGAGAGATCGCGCACGGAGAGAATGGGTTCCGGTCCGGTCATGCGGCGCTCCCGATCGGCAGGGTGGCGAAATGGCAGGCTGCCGTGTGAGCGCCGTCTGCGCGAACCGGCGGCGCTGTGTGCCGGCAAATCTCCTGCGCCTGCGGACAGCGCGGATGGAAGGCGCATCCGCCCGGCAACTTTCCGAGCGGCGGCGGCGCGCCGTCGATCGAGAAGAGGCGCTCCTTTTCCTCCGCCATGTTGGGGATCGAGGCGATGAGCCCACGCGTATAGGGATGGGCCGGCCGCGCGAAGAGATCGTCCACGCCGGCCTGTTCCACGATCTCGCCGGAATAGACCACCGCGACCCGGTCGGCATGGCCTGCGAGCACGCCAAGATCGTGGGTGATGAGGATCAGCCCGAGGTTCAGCCGCTTCCGGAGATCCGTCAGCACATCCATGATCTGCGCCTGGACGGTGACGTCGAGCGCCGTCGTCGGCTCGTCGGCAATCAGCAGGTCCGGATCGTTGGCGACCGCCATCGCGATCATCACCCGCTGGCGCATGCCGCCGGAGAACTCGTGCGGGAACTGGTGGATGCGCCGGTCGGGTTGGGGAATAGCTACGAGGGAAAGCAGCTCGGCGGCGCGGTCCATCGCCGCCTTCTTCGACACGCCGGCATTGTGCAGCCGGATCGTTTCGGCGATCTGGGCGCCGACCGTCATGACGGGATTGAGCGAGGAGAGAGGGTCCTGGAAGATCATCGCGATGCGCGACCCGCGCAGCGTGCGCAGCTGGCTCCTCGGCATGCCGACGAGCTCGCGCCCCTTGAACCGCGCCGATCCGGTGACGGTGGCGGTCTTCGGCTGGAGACCGAGGGCCGACAGCATGCCGACCGACTTGCCCGAGCCGGATTCGCCGACGATGCCGAGCACCTCGCCATGATCGACATGCAGGCTGATGCCGCGCACGGCCTCGAAGGACCGGCCGTCGCGGGTGAAGGAGACACGAAGATCCCGAACAGAAAAGAGGGGTTCCTGCTGCATCATGCCTCTCATTTCGACTTCGGATCGAAGTAGTCGTGCAGACCGTCTCCGATGAAATTGAAGCCCAGCACGATGGTGAGGATGGCAAGGCCCGGACCGAGCGCCACCCACCAGGAATAGAACTGCGCGGCACCGTCGGAGATCATCGAGCCCCATTCCGGCGTCGGCGGCGTGGCGCCGAGACCGATGAAGCTGAGCGATGCGGCGAGCAGGATGACCTGCCCCAGATCCATCGTCGCGCTGATCAGGACCGGCGTCCAACAGAGCGGCAGGATGTGCTTGAAGAGGATGCGCGTCTTTCCGGCCCCGGCGGCGATCGCCGCCTCGACATGTTCCCGCTCGCGGATTTCCAGAACCTGCGCCCGCATCAGCCGGGCATAGACGGGCCACCAGACGATCACCATGGCAACCGTCGCATTTTCAAGGCCCGGCCCGAGCGAGGCCGCCACCGCCATGGCAAGCAGCATGGGCGGAAACGACAGGGTAACATCGACAAGCCGCATGATCGAAGAGCCGAGCAGGCCGCCGGCGTAACCGGAAATCGCGCCCAGCATGGCGCCGATCGCCACGGACAGGGCAACGACGACGATGGCGATGGGGATCGAATGCTGCGCACCGTACAGGGTCCGGCTCAGGACATCGCGGCCGAGCGCATCGGTGCCGAGCCAATGGCTCCAGCTTGGCGCCTGCAGCCGGCGGCCGACCATGTCGAGCGGTGCATAGGGGCTCATCAGCGGTGCCAGCACCGTGACGGCGAGCCAGAAGACCACGATGGCGACGCCAATGGCGAGCGGGACGGATAGCCATGCCGGGCGGCGGAAGGTGCTGAGGGTCGCTGTGTTCATGGTCTCATCCCAGACGCACGCGCGGATTGGCGATGACATAGGCAATGTCGGTGAGGAGGTTCGTCAGGAGGAAAACGACGCCGCCGACGATGGTGACCCCGATGATGGCGGGAAAATCGAGGCCGCGCGCCGCCTCCACCGCATAGGAGCCCATGCCCGGCCAGGAGAAGATCGTTTCCGTCAGGACCGCGCCGGTGAGCAGGTAGGCGAAGGAATAGCCGATGACGGTCAGCGTCGGAACGAGCGTGTTGCGCAGCGCATGGCGGACCACCACGCGGAACTCGCCCGCACCCTTGGCACGTGCGGTCAGGATGAACTCGCGGTCGAGCACCTCCAGCATGTTGGCGCGCACCAGCCGGGAAATGGTGCCGGCGACCGCCCAACCGAGCACGAAGGCAGGCAGGATCAGGTGCCAGAGCGCATCGAGGAAGAGTTTTACGTTCCCGGCCAGCAGGGAATCCACGGTCATGAAGCCCGTGATGGAGGCCGGCGGCGCGGCACGCGGATCGAGCCGGCCGGGACCGGGCAACACGCCCCATTTGACCGAAAAGACATAGAGAAGCGCCAGACCCAGCCAGAAGACCGGTATGGATGAGCCGAAGAGCGCGAAGAACCGCGCGGCGTGGTCGATCACCGTGTTGCGGAAATAGGCGGCCAGCACGCCGAGTGAAATGCCGATCGTCGAGCCGATGACCATTGCTGCAAGCACGAGTTCCATCGTCGCCGGCAGGCGGTAGAACACGTCCTGCGCCACGGGCCGGCGGGTGATGAAGGATGTGCCCATGTCGCCTTTGAGCAGATTGCCGACATAGATCACATAGCGCTCCGGCAGGCTGCGATCGAGCCCCCAGCGCGCCTTTGCCGCCGCCACCGCAACCGGGTCGTTCATCTGCCGGTCCGAGACGATCGCCGTCAGCGGATCGCCCTTCGTCACAGTCGTGAGCAGGAAGGCGAGCGTGACGATGCCGAGCACCAGGAAGGGCATCGCGATCAGGCGTCGCAGAATGTATCGTGTCACAAAGGCCTTCCTCTACCCGGATCCATGCCTGGCATTATTGACAACAGGCGAAGCCGGCGTCAACATAAATGAAATTATATTCCATTTACGAGAGATCGACAGATCTCCGGAATCCGGTAATGGCTCCTGCACACGCTTGAACGGAAGGCAACAGATGCGAAAGAGGACCAAACCGACGGATGGCAGCGAGGGGGCGGAGGCCGGCAATTCGGCGGCATCGCTGACGCGCGGTCTCGAAATCCTGCGCGCCTTCACGGCCGATGATGCCACACTCGGCAACCAGGACCTGATCGAACGGACGGGGCTGCCCAAGGCAACGGTGTCCCGGCTCACCTCCACGCTGGTCGGGCTCGGCTACCTGCACTATGACGACATGCTCGGCCGCTACAGCATCGGCCCCGCCACCGTCTCCCTCGGCTATTCCGCGCTCAGTTCCAGCGCCGTCATCCACATGGTCCGGCCCCTGATGCAGGCGCTGGCGGACGAGACCGGCGCCGCCGTGGCGCTTGGTACGCGCGACGGGCTGGAAATGGTCTACCTCGCCAATTGCCGCTCGATGAGCCCGGTTTCGCTGCGGCTGAACGTCGGCTCGCGCCTGCCGATCTACCGCACCGCCATGGGTCTCGCCTATCTGGCGGAAATGAAGCTGGAAATCCGCCAGTCCGTGGTGGAGCAACTCGTCGCGGCCGAGCCGGACAAGGAGCAGGAACTCACGCGCCTGGTCGAAAACGCGATCGAGGACTACAGGCGCGACGGCTTCATCAGCGCGTTCGGCAGTTGGCACAGCTATATCAATGCCGTGGGCGTCGCCTTCCGGCCGACGGACGGTTCTCCCCTCGTTGCCCTTACCTGCGGCGGGATCGTCGATCTGCTCTCGCGCAACCATTGCCGCGAGGTGGTCGGTCCGGAACTGGTCCGGCTGACGCGGCGGCTGCGCGCGCGCCTCGCCGGCCAGCCCGATCCGCTCCCCGCGCCAAACTGGAAAACATCGGCCGAATAGGCTCAGCCACAAGGACCTGCCATGCCCATCCATGTCGTCTATCCAAAGGTCAGCCTCGAATTGTCGAGCGGCCGCATTGCCCGCTGGATGGTTGCCGAGGGCGAAACCGTGCGGCAGGGGCAGGTGCTTTTCGAGATCGACAACGACAAGGCCGCCGTCGAGGTCGAGGCACCGGCAAGCGGCGTCATCCGCGACCTGGTCGGCAGCGAAATCGAGGTGGAGGTCGGGGCGGACGTGGCCCGCATCTATGCGGAGGGGGAAGCCGCCGGCGATGCGAAGGCCCCTGCTGCCGCGCTGGACATGCCGGTCGTCGAAGCCAAAGCCACGACCCCTGCCGCGGTGAAACACAACGGGCATGGGCGGCACCCCAATCCGACGCCGCTTGCCCGCCGCATCGCCCGGGAAAACGGCATCTCGCTGGAAGGCATTCACGGCACGGGACCAGGGGGCCGCATCCAGAAGACGGATGTCGTCACGAGGATCGGCGATGCACGCCGCCCCGTGGCGGCCGAAAGCGCGGAGACCCTGAATGCGGTCTGGCTGCGAAAGGGCGAAGGCCTGCCCGTCGTCCTGCTCCACGGCTTCAGCGCGGACCTCAACAACTGGCGCGGCATGTTCGCCGGCGCCCGCGTCGACTGGCCCGCTTTGGCGATCGACCTTCCGGCGCATGGGCGCTCGTCCAGCGCCGTTCCCGAAAATCTGGATCGCATGGCGGAATGCGTCGAGGCGACCCTTGCGGCCGCGCAGGTCGGCCCGCTCGTGCTTGCGGGCCATTCCTTCGGCGGCGCGCTCGCCGCGCGCCTCGCAAGCCGCGGGCAGCTGGATATTCGCGGGCTCTGCCTCATCTCGCCCGCGGGCCTGGGCCCGGCGATCAATGGCGCCTTCGTCGAGGGCGTGCTGCGCGCGCGGCGAAGCGAAAGCCTGAAGCCGTGGCTCGAGTTGCTGGCCCATGATCCGTCCGTCATTTCGCCTGCCTTCGTTCAAGCCACCGTGTTGCAGCGGGAAGACGACGGCCTGACGGAGGCAATGCGGGCTTTTGCCGACCGGTTTTCCCCGGACGGCACGCAGGCGGTGTCGATCCGCAACGATCTCGCCCGCCTGCTATGTCCGGTGCGTGTCCTCTTCGGCCGACAGGATCGCATCCTGCCCTTTGCCGCCACGGCCGGCCTGCCCGGCAATGTCGGGCTGCATGCGCTCGACAATTGCGGGCACGTGCCGCATCTCGAATATCCGGAACTGGTGATGAAAATCCTCGGTGAGATCAGGCGCAGCGCCTGACGCTCAGTGCTTCGCCTGCTGGCCGTAGGTGCCGTACCGGGCGCGCACGTCTGCCAGTTCCGCCGGCGTCAGCAGCACCGGTTCGCCGATCGAGCGGGCGAGCAGGTACTGACGGGCCAGCGTTTCCAGTTTTTCCATCCGCGCCAGCGCCGTCGCGATATCGGGGCCGATCGCGATCGCGCCGTGATTGGCCATAAGGCAGGCGGTGTAGGTCGTGCCCATGGCCGCGATCACCGTGTCCGACAGCGGCGGACTGCCGAAGCAGGCATAGTCCGCGCAGGGTATCTCGCTGCCGCCGAAGCCGGCGACCATGTAGTGAAACAGCGGGATGGGCAGGCGCAGCGCCGCGAGCGCCACGCAATGATCGGGATGGGCGTGCACCACGGCGCCTGCATTCGTCGTCTCGTAGAGCCGTGCATGGATCGCCCATTCCGAGGATGGCCGCCAGTCGCCGGACCACGTGCCGTCCAGCGCCATCGCGACGATCTGCTCGGGTACGAGGTCATCGGGAACGATGCCCGTCGGCGTGATCAGCATGCCCTCCCCGTGCCGCACACTGAAATTGCCGACCGTTCCGCTGTTGAGCCCGGTCGCCACCGACCGCCGGCTTGCCTCGACCAGCGCCATTCTTGCCCGAGCGTCGTCCATCGTCATCGTCTCCTATAGATCCATTGCCTCGACGGCCCGCAGCAGGATGTCGTCGGCGCCGAGCTTGCCCGGCTTGAGGTAAAGCGAAAGCGGTATCGGCCCGGATGAAACACAGAAGCCCGTTCCAAGCGGCCCTTCCGGCAAGGCGCGAACGGCCGGGATATCCAGTGCATGGACGACCGCGCCGGAGGTTTCGCCGCCCGCGACGACGAACCGGCGCACGCCACGGTCACGCAGCCCCTTTGCGACGGCGCCGAGAATACGTTCCGCACGCCGCGCCGCGCCGATAGCGCCGAAGGCGGCTTGCGCGGCGGCGACCTCTCCCGGCCCGGCGGCCGTCGAAATGGCGAAGGGTTCGGCACCGATCCGGCCGGAGGCCCAGTCGAGCGCGCTGGACACCAGCCCTTCCTCCCCCGCCGGGTCGAGCAGATCCAGCGTCAGCACCGGATAGTGCGCCGAAAAGGCGGCAAGCTGCGCCAGGATGACCGGCCCGACGCTGCCGGCGAGCACGGCGGCGGGACCATCGATGTGTTGCGGCCAGGGGGCCGGCTCCATCGGTTCGGCGCGGCCGAGGCGCATTGCATAGGCGATGACCAGGGGATCGCTCGCGACCACGACGCGGGTCATCGCCGCCGCGACATCCGCGGCGACCTCGACGTCGCCGTCATCCGTCGTATCGAAGAAGACGTGCCCAGCCCCTTCGGCGGCAAAGGCCTCGATCGCGTTAATCGTGGCCTCCGCGCCGGTGCGCAGCGTCGCGTGGTTCAGCAGCGCGATCGCGTGCGGCGTCTGACGTCCCAGGAAGCGCACGAGATCGGGGTCGGACATGGGCGTCAGCGGATCGAAGCGCTTGATCGATTCGGAGACGAGGCGGCCGCGATAGAACATGTAGCCCTGGTGCACCGTCGTGCTGAAGCGCGGAAAACCGGCGCTCATCAGGACAGGGCGAATGCCCGCGCGGTCGGCGAGATAGTCGGCGGCGGGGCCGATATTGCCGTCTTCCGTCGAATCGAACGTGGCGCAGGCCTTGTAGGCTAGGCGCGTGCAGCCGGCGCGGCCAAAGGCTTCGGCAAACCGGCTGAGCTCGGCAAGCGCCTCCGCCACCGGCATCGTGCGGGCGCGCGTACCGGCGATCACCACCGCCGAGGGCGGTATTTCGGCGTCGGGACTGAAGAGCACGGGACATTGAATGCCCGCGCCCTCCAGATAGCCGGCGACCATGAGGGCGCCGGTAAAGTCATCCGCGACGATTCCAAGGGCTCGCTGCATGGGTCAGGCCTCGGCGTTCAGCATTTCGCGGGCGATGATGATCTGCTGGATCTGCGAGGTTCCCTCGTAGAGCCGGAACAGCCGGACGTCGCGGTAGAAATGCTCCACCGGATAATCCTGCATGTAGCCGGCGCCGCCGTGGATCTGCACCGCGCGATCGGCAACGCGCCCCACCATTTCCGAACAGAACAGTTTTGCGCTTGCCGCCTGCTGGATGACCCGTTCGCCCCTGTCGAACTGGCGGGCCGCCTCCAGCACCATGGCACGCCCGGCAAAGGCTTCCGTCGAACTGTCGGCCAGCATGGCCTGGATGAGCTGATGCTCCGCAATCGGCTTGCCGAACTGCACACGCTCGCGCGCAAAGCGCACGGACTCGTCGCAGAGCCGCTCCGCGGCACCCACGCAGACGGCCGAGATATGCAGGCGCCCGCGATTGAGCACCTTCATCGCCGTCTTGAAGCCCACGCTCTCGACGCCGCCGATGACGCTGTCGGCCGATATCCGGCAATTGTCGAAAATGACGTCGCAGGTGCGGGTGCCGCGCTGCCCCATCTTCCTGTCGACCGGGCCGAGGCTGAGGCCGGGACTGTCCTTCGGCACGAGAAAGGCGGTCACACCCGCCGGCCCCGGCCCGCCGGTGCGCGCCATGACGGTGAAAACGTCGGCCACCGGAGCATTGGTGATGTAGCGCTTCGTGCCGTTTAGGACGTAGTGGTCGCCGTCCCGTCTCGCCGTGGTTTTCACGGAGCCGGCGTCGGAGCCGACATCGGGTTCGGTGAGCGCAAAGGAGCCGATGACCTCGCCGGTCGCCATGCGCGGCAGCCAATAGTGCTTCTGCGCCTCGGTGCCGTCGACGATGATGCCCTGCGAGCCGATGCCGTTGTTGGTGCCGATGACCGAGCGGAAGGCGGGGGATGCGTAACCGAGCTCGAAGGCGACCAGCACCTCCTCCTCCATCGTCAGCCCAAGCCCGCCATGGTCTTCCGGAATGGACATGCCGAAGAGGCCGAGCGTGCGCATTTCCGCGACGATTTCCGGCGGAATGGCGTTTTCCTCCTCCACGCGCGCCTCCGCCGGCAACAGGCGTTCGCGCACGAACCGGCGCACCACCTCAACCAGCGCGTTCAGCACTTCGGCGTCCCGGACCATCGCTTTTCTTCCTCTTTGGCAGCTCACGAAAATTTCTGTTGCATCCAAAGGCTGGCACAGCTTAGTGTGCCATTCAACAGAAATCGGAATTTATTTCCATAAACGAAAAACGAAGCCGAGGACACGAATGGCACGCCAGATACCCCTCGCCCCGTCCGCGCCCTGGTTCCGGCTGGAACTGGATGAAGCGGACTGGAACGGGGAACGGGCTCAGGACCTGATCCACTGGTACGGCCAGATGCTCCTGATCCGCCGGTTCGAGGAAAAGCTGCTCGATCTGGAAAAGGCCGGCCTGATCCACGGCCCCGCGCATGCCAGCATCGGCCAGGAAGCGGGTGCGGTCGGCGCCATGTCCGCACTCGACACCGACGACAAGATCAACGGCACGCACCGCGCCCACCACCAGGTGTTGTTGAAACTGCTCAATCCCTCGGTACCAAACGGCTTCGACATCCGTACGGATGACTTCGCGCCCGGCATGGACGAGGCGATCTATCGCTTTATGGCGGAAATCATGGGTCTGACCCCCGGCTATTGCGGCGGTCGCGGCGGCTCCATGCATATGCGGTTTGCCGGTGCCGGCGTCGTCGGCACATCGGCCATCGTCGGCGGCAATCCGCCCCATGCGGCGGGTTATGCGCTCGCCGACAAGATGCTCGGCCGCGACCATATCTCAGTCGCCTTCTTCGGCGATGGCGCCGCCCAGAACGGCGCCAGCTACGAAGCGATGAACATCGCAGCCGCGCAGAACTTGCCGGTGATCTTCTTCATCGAGAACAACCTCTACGGCGTCGCCACGCATATTTCCGACGTGACGCGCGAGACGCGCCTGTCGTCGCGCGGCGCCATGCTCGGCATTGCCTCGATCGAATGCGACGGCATGGACGTCGTCGCCGTGCACCGGGCGATGGTCGAGGCGCGGCGCATCATCCGCGAGACGGGCGGCCCCGTCGTGGTGGAAGCCCTGTGTTATCGCCATTTCCACCAGTCCGGCTCCCGCAGCGGCAGCGACTTCGGCTACCGCACGAAGGAAGAGGAAGCCGCGTGGCGCGAGCGCGACCCGATCGCCCTCGCGGAAGCCCGTCTCACCGCCCTCGGCCTGCTCTCCCCCGACGAATTCGCGCGCATCGACGCGCTTGTGACCGACCGCGTCGCCGCCGCGGCCGCACGGCTGACGGAGCCGGTCCCCGGCGGAAACACGTTGCGAATCCCCGAAGGCCTCTGGCCGGACCCGGCGACACGCGACCACGGCATTCTCGGCGACCTCTCCGAACTCGCCGGCAAGCGCATGCTCGACCACGACGACATGCGGCCCGACGCCATCGAGAAGGTGAAATTCGTCACCGCCGCCTCCGAGACGCTGGCCGCCGCCATGGCACGCGACCCGCGCATCGTCGTCATGGGCGAGGATGCGCACCAGATGCGCGGCGGCGTCAGCGGCTTCACCAAGGGCGCGCTGGAGCGCTGGCCCGAGCGCGTGCTGCCCATGTCGATCGCCGAAAATGGCTTTACGGGCGTCGCACTTGGCGCGGCGCTCAACGGGCTGCGGCCGGTGGTCGAGATCATGTTCGGCGATTTCTGTTTCACTGCGGCCGACCAGATCGCCAATGGCGTCGGCAAGGTGCGCCACATGTTCGGCGACGGCTTTCCCGTGCCGATCGTCCTGCGCGTGCGCATCTCGCCGCACACCGGTTACGGCTCGCAGCATTCGGGCGATCCGTCCGCGCTGTTCGGCATGTTTCCCGGCTGGCGCATCGTCACGCCGTCGAATGCCTTCGACTATATCGGCCTGATGAATTCCGCCCTCGCCTGCGACGATCCCGTCGTCGTCTTCGAGCATACGGAACTCTACCAGAAGGAATTCGACGTGCCGGCCGGCGACCGGGAATTCTGCATTCCCTTCGGCTCGGCACGCATCGTTCGTCCCGGCAGCGCCTGCACGGTGCTCGCCACCTCGGTCATGGTTCAGAACGCGGTCAAGGCCGCGGAAGAGACGGGGATCGACGCCGAGGTCATCGACCTGCGCAACATCGACCATCATGGCATCGACTGGGCGCTGATCGGCCAATCCATCGACAAGACGGGACGCGTCGTCATCGCCGAGCAGACCGCCCGCAGCCTCTCGATGGGCGGCACCTGGGCAGCAGAAATCCAGGAACGCTTCTTCGACTGTCTCGATCACGAAATCCTGCGCGTCACCGGCGGGCTTGCCGCCCCCACGGTTTCGGCAGCCCTCAACCGCGCGGCGCTCGCAACGGTCGCCGACGTCAAAAACGCACTGCTTCGAATTGCGGAAAAATAGTGGAACAGGGCATCCGCGGCCCATCAAACTGGAGGTATCCAACCGATGAAACGACTTCTTCTGTCGAAATCCAGACTGGCCTTTCTCTCCCTTGCCCTCTCCGCCACCATGCTGGGCGGGCCGGTCCAGCAGGCGTCAGCGCAAGAGCGCGCGCTCGTCATCGCGCGTGACATGGACGTCAACTCGCTCGATCCGGCGCGCGCCTGGTGCGACACCTGCCAGATCTACAACACCTCCGTCTACGAGCAGCTCGTCACGCTCGACAAGGACAACAAGGTGCAGCCGCTGATCGCCTCGAGCTGGGAGGTCAACAAGGAGCAGACCGAGCTGACCTTCAAGCTCGATCCGGCGGCAAAGTTCTCCGATGGTTCGCCGGTCGAGGCGAAGGATGTGAAATGGTCGTTCGAGCGGCTGAAGAACATCAAGGGCAACGGCGCCTTCATTGCCGACCCGATCAGCTCGATCGAGATCCCCGATGCGCAGACGGTCATCGTCAAGCTTGCCGCGCCGAATTCGGAATTCCTGAACCAGGCGGCCGCCGGCTTCCTCGGCATCATCAACAGCGATGTCGCGAGCGCGAACGGCGCGCTTTCCGATGCGACGGCCGTCGACAAGGACACGTCGGAAAACTGGTTCCTCAGCAATTCCGCCGGCAGCGGTCCGTTCGTGCTCGCCTCCTACGAGCCGAATTCCGAGCTGCGCCTGAAGCGTAACGAGAATTACTGGCGCAAGGCCCCGGTCCTGCCGGAGGTCATCTTCCGTCAGGTCAAGGACGCCGTCGCGCAGGCACAGATGCTGCAATCGGGTTCCGCCGACATCGCCATGCAGATCGACCCAGAAACCGCCAAGACGCTCGAAGGCAGCGACGTGGTGGTGGAGAAGGTGCCGTCCTACAACTTCGTCTACATCGCCCTTTCGCCGGGCGCGAAGGCCAACACCGTCAAGATGACGCCGGAAGTGCGCGAGGCCATCTCGATCGCCATCGACCGCACCTCGCTGATCGACTTCACCGTCGGCGGCGCCGGCCGGGCGATTGCCTCGCCGATCCCGCTCGGTTTCCCCGGCGGCGACGGCCACGAGATCCCCGCCTACAATCCGGATCGCGCCAAGGAACTGCTTGCGGCAGCCGGCGCGGGCGACGGCTTCACGCTGAAGTCGATCTACCCGGACATGAACGTCTACGGCGTCGATTTCTCGCTGATGATGCAGAAGATCCAACAGGACCTCGCCAAGGTCGGCATCACGGTCGAGCTTTCGCCAGTTCCCTTCGCCAACTGGCGTGAGGCGGCGAACGGCGACCATATCCCGCTGACGGCCGTCTTCTTCGCGCCCGACTTCTTCGGCACCTCGCAATATGTCGACGTCTTCGGCCTGTCGGAAGGCTCCGTCTGGGCAAAGCGCGCCGGCGGCGAGGTCGATCCGTCGTTCATCAACCCGGAAACGGCCAAGCTGCGCGAACAGGCGCTTGCCGCCCCCTCCGTCGAGGAAGCGGAAAAGCTGTGGTTCGAGGCCGGCGAGCAGATGGCGAAGGCCCGGATCATCATCCCGATGGTCAGCCCGGATCTCATCCTGGCGCACAGCCCGAGCGTCAAGGGTGTTCGCTACAGCGCCTGCTGCAACCTGCCGCTCGCCGAAATCTCGAACTGATCGCCGAAATGGGAGAGGCGGAAACGCCTCTCCCGATCACTATTGGAGAGCAAGATGACAGCGAGACTGCTGAACAGCCGCGATACCGAACTCCTGGAACGCGCTCGCCGCGTCGTGCCGAACGGCGTGTGGGGTCATATGGCGACCCGGGCGATTGGGCCGGATTACCCGCAGTTCTTTTCGAAATCGGAAGGCTGCCGCGTCTGGGATGCCGACGGCAACGAATATATCGACTTCATGTGCGCCTGGGGACCGAACGTGCTCGGCTACCGCCATGCCGAGGTGGATGCCGCCGCCCTGGCACAGATGGACAAGGGCGACATCGGCAACGGCCCCACGGATACGATGGTGGAGCTTGCCGAACTGCTGGTCGATACGCTGGACCACGCCGACTGGACGCTCTTCCAGAAGAACGGCACCGACGCCACGACCGTCTGCGTCACCATCGCCCGCGCCGCCACCGGTCGGCGAAAAATCCTCGTCGCGCGTGGCGCCTATCATGGCGCGGTTCCGTGGTGCTCGCCGTCGCTGGTCGGCGTGACGTCGGAGGATCGTGCCCATCTCATCCTCTTCGACTACAACGACATTACGAGCCTCGATGCCGCAATCGCTGAGGCTGGTGAAGACCTCGCCGGTATCCTGCTCACCGCCTTCAAGCACGATGTCGGCAAGGACCAGCATCTGCCGGAGAAGGCGTTCCTGGCGCACGCCCGCGCCGCTTGCGACCGGACGGGCGCCGCCCTCATCCTCGACGACGTGCGCGCCGGTTTCCGGCTCGATGTACGCGGAAGCTGGGCGCGCTACGGCGTGAAGCCGGACCTTGCGGCCTATTCGAAGGCGATCGCCAACGGCTGGCCGCTCGCCGCCGTCGCCGGTTCGGAGCGTTTCCGGGAGGGTGCTGGAAAAATCTTCACCACGGGCTCCTTCTGGTACGGTTCCGCCGCCATGGCGGCCGCGGTCAAGACCGTGCAGATCCTGCGCGACAGCGATGCGCTGGCCCATACCGAAGCGATGGGCGAACGTTTTCGCGCCGGCCTTTCGAGCATCTCGGCCCGTCATGGCTTCACGCTACGGCAGACGGGACCAGCGCAGATGCCGATGGTGCTGTTCGACGGCGACCAGGATCTGAGGATCGCCAACGCGTTCTGCGCGGCGGCCCTGCGACACGGCATTTATCTCCATCCCAAGCACAACATGTTCCTGTGCGCCGCCCATACGCCCGACGATATCGACCGGGCGCTGGAAGCCGCGGACAGAGCCTTCGCCGATATCGTTTCCGCGGGCATCCTCGCGGCCTGAACCACGCAGCCTTCCAAGCCTCACGCGCCGTCCTTGCGGACAGCGCGTAAGAGCGTACGACCATTTCCGTTTTGAGGAGCGCTAGCATGTCCTACACGGACCACATCTTCACGGACTATCGCCAGCGGGTGGAAGTGCTCGCGGCGAGCGACAACCCATTCGCCAAGGGCATCGCCTATATTTCCGGCGAATACGTGCCTTTGAACGAGGCGCGCATTCCGATCCTCGACCAGGGCTTCCTTCACTCGGACCTGACCTATGACGTTCCCGCCGTCTGGAACGGGCGATTCTTCCGGCTCGACGATCATCTCGACCGCTTCGAGAAGAGCTGTGTCCAGCTGCGGCTGAAGAGCCCGCTCGGACGGCAGGAAATCCGCGACCGATTGGTCGAGATGACGGCGAAGAGCGGCATCCGCGACGCCTATGTCATGATGATCGTGACGCGCGGCCTGCGCTTCGTGCGCCAATATGCCCCCGAGGAATGCGACAATTTCTGCTACCTCATGGTCATGCCCTATCTCTGGGTGATGGACGAGGCGACGCAGAAGACCGGCGGCACCGCCGTCATCACCCGCACCGTGCGCCGCGTGCCGCCGGGCGCGATCGACCCCACCGTCAAGAACCTGCAATGGGGCGATTTCACACGCGGCCTTATGGAAGCGCGCGATCGTGGTGCGATGTACCCGATCCTGACGGATGGCGACGCGAACCTCACCGAAGGCTCCGGCTTCAATGTCATCCTCATCAAGGACGGCAAGCTCTACACGCCGAAGAAGGGCGTTCTGGAGGGCGTGACACGCAAGTCGGTGCTCGCCGTCGCCGAAAAGCTGGGCTACCCCTCCACGATCGACGACGTGCCTGTCGAACTCGCCTACCAGTGCGACGAAATCCTCTTCGTCACCACGGCCGGCGGCGTCATGCCGATCACCACGCTGGACGGCCGGCCGGTCGGCAGCGGCGAGGTCGGCCCGGTCAGCAAGGCGCTCTGGAAAGGCTATTGGGATGCCCATGCCGATCCGGACCTGAGCTTCGCAATCGACTACGCGTAACGCTTCACTCCCGGTCGAGCGGCAGGGCCCGGACGAGATCGATCAGGACGCGTAGCTTTGCCGGGACGTGGCTACGGCCGGCTTACCACACGGCGAGCCCTTGCTTTGTGCTGGCTTCACGCCGGCCTGATGTCGATCAGGGCGAAGTTGAGCTTGAGGCCAAGACCGTCCCAGGCGTAGAAGCTGACATCGTCGAGATGGCAGTCGAACTTGATGCGGCAGCCGATCAGGATGTCCATCGGCTTGCCTTCCACCGCCCAGGCGCCGATCTCTCCGCCGATATGGCGAACGGAGCCAATGGTGCTTGTGCCCGGAATCTCGGGCCAGTCCGCGCCCGCGCCGTCGCCATTTCCGTAATAATGGGTGAGCGACCGGCTCGCGTTGGAAATATCGACATAGTTGCGGCCGACCGGCGTATCGCCGTCAAAGGAGCCGACGACGAACTCGCGCACCTGCTCCAGCCGGCACCAGCTGTCGCCATATTCGTTGTCGAGGGCGCGGTATCGGCTGTCATAGAAGGTCGTGGCCTCGACCAGGAGGCTGAGCCGGCCGGTCCTCGTCGGCGTGTAGGTGAACCAGATGCCGCTTTCGACCGATGCGCGCAGATAGTCCGAATTGTCCGGGCTCCGGTTCTCCAGCCACACCAAACCGCCGGTGCGCGCCTCGCCGTCACGTGCAAATGCCTTGGCCTCGCGAATGCGTCCATCGCCATCGTCGCGCTGCCCACCCCAATAGGCAAAGGTCCCGAAGCCGCCTTCGTCGAAGAAGCGCACATCGTAACCCGATTGCCAGTCCCGCGTGTCGATCGTCCGCCCCGGGCCGGAGGACGGCGGTGTTTCGCCGAGCGATCCGGCAAGTTGTCCCGAATAACGGCCGAGGGGGACATCGAGCGCCTTGCTCGCGGTCAACCGCTTGATCCGCGTGGCAGCGCGCTTCTCATGGTCCTCGTTCCAATAGGATCCGGCCGCGGCCCGCAGATAGTTGAGTTTCAGCTTGCCGAGCGCGGTAGCATCGGCCTTGGCGCCGCGCGACGCGGCATCGGACAGCGCGTCTGCCGCTTTCGTCTCCGCCAGGAGCGCCGTTTCCAGCGCCTTGCCGAGTTTCGACGGTTTCTGGCCATCGGGTGCGGTGATCACAAGCTTGCTGTTGAAAGATGAGGTGGGTTTGCCGGCCATTGCGTAATCTCCTAATCGAACGAAACGTAAAAGGAATTGACGTAACGGGAGGATTGAACGCTGCAATGAGCGCGCGGGCAAGCGAAATGGGAGAGCAGGAGTAGTAAATTTCTCCCTGAAACTCAACTTAAAGACACATCACGAAGTATAGGACGGGTGTCGGTTGCTTCTTTTCGGCGGAATTATTTCGCCAGATACCCGCCATCGGCCTCGAAACAGGCACCGGTAACGAAGGATGCGGCATCCGACAACAGGAAGAGAATGACGTTGGTGATCTCGTCTGCCTGGCCCACCCGCTGCATCGGGTGCAGTGCGGCTGCGGCCCGCCGCTTCTCGTCGCTCAAATGCCCGAGCAGCGGCGTATCGATGAAACCCGGGGCGACGGCATTGATGCGGATACGCTCGGCCGCGTGGTCGAGCGCGGCGGCCTTGGTGAAGCCGATGACGCCATGTTTGGCCGCGGTATAGGCCGGCTGGCCGGCAAAGCCGCGAAATCCCATGATGGACGCGACATTGACGATGGAGCCGCCGCCCCGCGCCCGCATCGCCGGAATCTGATGCCGGACCGCGTTGAACACGCCGGTGAGGTTGACCGCGATGATCCTGTCCCATTGTTCCGCCGGATAAGACGCGGTCTCGCAGCGCGGCAGGTCGATGCCGGCCGAATTGACGGCGAGATCGAGGCCGCCGAACTGTTCGACGCCACGCGCGACCGCCCTCTCGACGCTGGCAATCGACGTGACATCGACCTCAAGCGCAAGCGCGTCGCCGGAGCCCAACGTCGCGGCAAAGGCGGCGAGCCGCTCACCGTCCCGATCGGCGAGGACGAGTTTTGCGCCGAGATCGGCAAGGCGTCTGGCCGTCGCCGCGCCGATGCCCGATGCGGCGCCCGAGACGAAGGCCACCTTGCCCGCAAAGGCGGCGGGGTCGAGGAGAGACGCTGTCATGGCTTCGATTACTTGTAGACGCCGACCCAGATGATGATGGCCGGCTCGGTTTTCGATGGGTTGCGCGAGCGGTAGGTCGAGGAACGGTTGAAGCGGTAGCTGTCGCCTTCGAAGAGTTCGAACTTCTCCTCGTCCACCCAGAGCTCCAGCCGTCCTTTCTGGATGTAGCCATATTCCGCGCCGGCCGTCGGTACGTTCTTGGGTTCCGTCTCCAGGCCGGGCTCGAAGGTCGACATCATGAATTCGACGTCGGAATCGAGCTGTGGCGTCAGGAGTTCGGTGCGCGCGCCCCGGTGCAGCATGAAGCGGCGCTGGCCGCCGCGCACGACGATTTCCTTTTCCCGCTCCGCCTCCGGCTGCTTTTCCTCCAGATCGACGAACCAGCTCATCGGCACGCCGAAGATCGTACAGGCGGCGTACAGATCCTTCAGGGTCGGCTGCGACAGGCCGCGTTCGAGCTGGCTGATATAGCCCGTCGAGCGGTTCAGCCCTTCGGCAAGCTGCTGGATGGTGATGCGCCGCGACCGCCGCAGTTCACGCAGCGTCTTGCCGACGTGATCGGGGGCCTGGGGCGCGGCAACGGGATTGCTCATTGAAAAACCCTGACAAGTTCACTGGAATGATGGAACTGGGCAAATACTTCATCGAAGTCAACATGGACCGGCGATTGCGGCCGCGCCAAAACAATTTGTCCCCATCTACAGGCGTTTCAGCCGAAGGTTCCAGCCGTGGTGCCGCCGTCCAGCACATAAACCATGCCGTTGGCATAACTCGCCTGAGGCGACAGGAGATGGCCGATGGCATCCGCCACTTCATCCGGCCGCGCGAAGCGGCCGAGCGGCACGCGGCGCTCGTAGAAGGCGCGGTCATAGACGCCGCCGCTCTCCTTCAAGAGCCCGTCGGCCATCGGGGTATCGACGAAGCTCGGGCAGACGACATTGCTGCGCAACCCCTCGGGACCATGGTCGAGCGCCATGCAGCGGATCAGGCCGACCACGCCATGTTTGGAAGCGCTGTAGGCGGCATAACCACGCGAGCCGCGCATGCCGGAATCCGAGCTGACCGCGACGAAGGCGGAGGCCGGGTTCTTCAAGAGATGCGGAACCGCATGCCGGGCCAGCAGGAAAGGACCGGTGAGGTTGACCGCAAGCGTGATTGCCCAGGTCTCGTCGGTCAGCGTCGTGACATCGCCTTTCCGCGCGACACCGGCGGCCGCAACCACGCCCGAGAGAGACCCGTGCGCCTCGACCGCCCGACCGACCGCGGTGGCGACGTCCGCATCCGAAGACGCGTCACCCGCCACCTCAAGCACCGCGGCGCCCTTGTTCCGGCATGCGCTGGCAACTTCCGCCAATGCCGATGCGTTGAGATCGAAGAGCGTCAACGCAGCACCGCTTTTCGCAAGACCGAGCGCCGTCGCCCGCCCGATCCCGGAGGCGGCGCCAGAGATCAGGATTGAGGTCTCGAATGTCGACATTAAATCTCCCCCTGCCCGGTCTCAGGCGCCGAGATAGGCGGCCTTGAGGTCGGGGTCGTTGAGCACGTTGTTCGCGCCGCCCTCCACCGAGCAACGACCGGCATCGATGACATAGGCATAGTCGGCGATTTCGAGCGCCACGGCGGCGTTCTGCTCGACGACGATGAGGCTGATGCCGGACTTCGAGAGCGTGATGATGATCTCGAAAATCTGGTTGATGATTTTGGGCGCAAGGCCGAGCGAGGGCTCGTCCAGCATCAACAGTTCCGGTGTTGCCATCAGCGAGCGGCCGATCGCCAGCATCTGCTGCTGGCCGCCGCTCATGCGGCTCGCCAGCGAATGACGCCGCTCCTTGAGCACCGGGAACATATCATAGACCTGGGTGCGGATTTCGTCGAAGCTGCGCCCGCGGTTTGCAATGTAACCGGCGAGCAGGTTCTCCTCGACTGTCAGGCGCTGGAGGATCTGCCTTCCCTCCGGGCAATGGGCGAGGCCGAGGCGGGTGATCTCCTCCGGCGGCAGGCCCTTGATCGGCAGGCCCTTGAATTCGATCTCGCCGGAATAAATCTGCGTCAGGCCCGAAATGGAGCGCAGGGTCGAGGTCTTGCCGGCACCGTTCGCGCCGATGATCGTGACGATCTCGCCGGCATTGACCTCCAGATCAATGCCGAACAATACCTGCGTTCGCCCGTAGCCCGCCTTGAGCCCGGCGACTTTGAGCAAGCTTGCGGATGTCGTCGAGTTCTTCCGTGGTTCCAAGATAGGCCTCCTGCACTTTTTCGTTCGTGCGCACCAGCTCCGGCGTGCCGGAGCAAAGCAGCTCGCCATAGTTCAAGACGTCGATGCGGTCCGAGATGGACATGACCAGGTCCATGTCGTGCTCGACGAGAATGATCGCCCGGTCTGCGCGTTTCAGGCTGGCGATCATCGTCGCCATGTCCTTCGTTTCGGTATGGTTGAGGCCTGCCGCCGGCTCGTCGAGCAGCACGATCGGCGCCTCTGTGACGAAGGCACGCGCCAGTTCGAGGATCTTCTGGCGGCCATAGGGCAGATCGCCGGCCAGCACGTCCGCCACGTCCGACAGATGGAACTGCGCGAGGCAGGCGTGGCAGATTTCGAGCCGCTCCGCCTTGCTCAGCCGTTTCGCGCCGGTGAGGAAGGTCAGCCAAGACTGCGGGAAGAAGCAGACTTCAAGGTTCTCCAGAACCGTCATGCCATCGAACAGGCGAAGGTTCTGGTAGGTGCGCGACACGCCGAGCTGGGCGATGCGGTGCTTCGGCAACGTGCTCAGAACCGAGGCCCCCAGCCGGATCGCGCCCGACGTCACGCTGTAGGAACCGGCCACCATGTTGACGACGGTCGATTTGCCGGCACCGTTCGGTCCGATGATCGAATAGATCGAGCCGACATCGAAGGACAGCGACAGGTTCTTGATCGCCACGAGCGATCCGAAATGCTTGCTTACGTTTTCGAGGGCGAGAGCCATAGCGTCCGGACCTTTCGAATGATGAAGCCGAGGTTGAAACGGGGCGAGACGAGGCCGCCCGGGCGAAGCACGATGACCGTCACGAGTACGACGCCGTAGATCAGCAGGCGGTATTGCGCGGCGAAATGCAGGACTTCCGGCAGCACGATGAGCACCACGGCGCCCGCAATGACACCGACGATATTGCCGACGCCGCCGATGATGATGATCAGCACGACGAGCAGCGATTCCTGGAAGGTGAAACTCTCCGGGCTGACGAAGCGCTGGAACGAGCCGAAGATCACCCCTCCGGCGCCGCCGATTGCCGCACTCAGCGCAAAGGCCAGCAGCTTCAGCGTCGTCGTGTTGATGCCGAGGCCGCGCACCACGTCCTGGTCTTCCCGCAGCGCCCGCCAGGCTTTGCCGAGGATCGAGCGCTCCATATAGTAGACGCCGGCGCAGACGAGAACGGCCAGCACGAGCAGCAGCCAGTAGAAATGCACCGGGCTCGTCAGCGGCAGGCCGAAGAGGCTCGCCCGGTCGAGGCCGGCAATGCCCTGTGGGCCGTTGGTGAAATCATCGGCATTGTTGATGGCGATGCGGATGATTTCGCCGAACGAGAGCGTGACGATCGCAAGATAGTCGCCGCGCAGCTTCAGCACCGGGAAGCCCAGCAGCACTCCCGCAATCGCGCCTGCCGCGGCGCCGATGAACAGCACCACGATGAACGGCAGGTGGATATCGAACTGCCCGCTCGCCAGCAGCGCATAGGCGTAGGCGCCCACGGCATAGAAGGCGATGAATCCGAGATCGAGCAGGCCGGCATAACCGACGACGAGGTTGAGGCCAACGGCGAGGATGATGTAGATCAGAATGCTGTCCACGACGCGGACGTAATAGGACGGAAGGTACGGCACCAGCGCCAGCAGGACCACGCAAAGCGCGAGGACTGCGAGAAGGCCGAGCCGCCGGACGATCACCGAGTTCCCCATGGGTCAGTAATCCTTCTTTGCGACGGTCGTTTCTTCCGAGACGGTCTCGCCGAGCAGGCCGGCGGGCTTGAACAGAAGAACGAGGATGAGGACGGCGAAGGCGAAGACGTCACGATATTCCGTGCCGATGTAGCCGAAGGAGAGGATGGGCAGGAAGGCCGTGCCGAACACTTCGATCGCGCCGAGCAGGAAGCCGCCGAGCATGGCGCCGGGAATGGAGCCGATGCCGCCGAGAATGGCCGCGGTAAAGGCTTTCAGGCCGATGACCGAGCCCATGGCGGGCTGCATGATGCCGTAATAGGAGGCGTACATGATGCCGGCCATGGCGCCGAGGCCGGGGCCGATGAAGAAGACGAGGCTGACGGCACGGTTGACGCGGATGCCGAGCAGGCTCGACGTCGTCCAGCTTTCCGACGCCGCGCGGATCCAGATGCCGAAGCGCGTGCCGTTGACGAAGAGCGTGAGGCCGACCATCAGCAGGATCGCGGCGGCGAGAATGCCCACCTGCACGGTCGTGACCATGCCGCCCAGGGATTCGATCGGCGCGCTCGGAACGATGGCCGGAAAATGCACGGGCTGCGGGCCGACGGTGACGCGCACCGCGCTCTGCAGCACGATCGACATGCCAAGCGCGCTCAGCATCGGTGCGAGACGGCCATAGGCACGCAGAGGACGATAGGCGAAGCGTTCGATCGCGACCCCAAGCAGACCGACGATGACGAAGCTCGCAACGATCGCAATGACGGAATCGAGCACCGGCGCCAGGCCGCCAAGGCCGATGAGCCCGCTGAAAATGAACGTGTAGATATACGGGCCGAGCATGAAGAACTCCCCGTGGGCGAAGTTGATCAGCCGCATCACGCCGTAGACCATCGTGTAGCCAAGCGCGATCAATCCGTAGATCGCACCGATGGCGAGCGCGAAGATCAGCTGTTGAAGAAAATAGTCGAACAAGGGGGTCGCCTTTATGACAACGGGCCGGCACGGGCTGCGCCGGCCCCATTGAACAAACGTCCGGCTGATTACTGCTTGATCAGCTCGAACTTGCCGTCCTTGACGACGTAGAGGTACATCGGCGCGGTGGTGTTTTCACCGTTCTCGTCGAAGGCGACCGGGCCGAGCAGCGTGTCGACCGTTACGCCGTGCAGCTTGGCAAGCACGCCTTCGCGATCCAGCGTATCGGCCTTCTCGACGGCGGCCGCCATCACCTGCGCATTGGCAAAGCCAAGCGAGGCATAGGGACCGGGTGCGCGGCCGAAGCGGGCCTGGTGACGATCGGAGAAGTCCTTCAGTTCCGGCGAGGAGTCATAGGGCGGAAGCTGGAAGGTCATCAGCGCGCCTTCGGCAGAAGCCGCACCCACCTGCGTGATGAAATCGACGGTGAAGCCGATATCGGGGCCGATGAACTGGGCGGTCATGCCCTGCTCGCGCATCTGCTTGAGGAACAAGGCAAGCTGCGGCATGCCGGCACCCATATAGACGACATCGGGGTTTTCCAGCTTGATCGAGGCGATCAGGGCGGAGAAGTCGACGTCTTCCGGGCTTGCACCATAGGTGTTGGCAACCTTGCCGCCACCCTTCTCGAAATTATCCTTGAAGACGCCGGCAATGCCCTGGCCGAACACGGTCTTGTCGTGCACCAGCACGGCATTCTTCAGGCCGAGCTTTTCGGTGGCGTATTTCGCCGGAAGCGCGCCCTGGATGAAATCGTTGGCGACGGGGCGCACGATGGTCTTGAAGCCCTTGCGCATCAGTTCCGGATTGGTCGCAGGCACGACCTGCGGCATGCCGCAGTCGGAATAGATGTCGAGTGCGGGCATGGTGACGCCGCTGTTCATGTGGCCGATGACGCCGATGACGGCGCTGTCGTCGCAGAACTGCTGGGCGACGAGCGTGCCCTGGCGCGGGTCGGCGCGGTCGTCGAGCGGGCGGAACACCACCTTGTTGCCCTTGATGCCGCCCTTCTCGTTGAGCTGGTCGAAATAGAGCTGGGCGCCGTCGATCTGCGACTGGCCGAACTCGGCCTGCGCGCCGGACATCGGCGCGCTGCCGCCGAGCACGATGTCGTCCGCCATCGCCGGCAGGACGCTGGAAGCAAACAGCAGCGCTGCGGCAGAAAGAAGTACACGGGTTCTGGTCATAAGGTTCCCCTTTTGCTTGTTGAGATTCGTTGCACGGAACTCCCATCCCGGCAACGCCTGCGTGAAATTATTTGTAATGTTCTTCACCAGAGTGACTGGGCATGCGACTGCCTGACGTTTCCCTCAACCTCCTCATTTCGCGAGATACCCGCCGTCCACCGCCAGCACGTGGCCGGTGGTCATTGCCGAGGCCGATCCGGCCAGGAAGATCATGGCGGACGCCACTTCGTCAGGCTCCGCAAGACGCTTCAGCGGCGTCAGGCTGCGGATCTTGTCCATCTGCTCCCGGTCGGCCATCAGATGATCGATCAGCGGTGTCCTGACCCAGGTCGGCGCCACCGCATTGACGCGAATGTCGTTGTCCGCCCATTCAACGGCGAGTGTGCGCGTGAGGTTCACCACGCCCGCCTTGGTCGACTGGTAGGAGACGTTCGGATGAAGGCCGCCGCCGGAAAAGCTCATGATCGACGCGGTGTTGATCACCACGCCCGGCACGCCGCGGCCGATCCAGGACCGCGCCGCCGTGCGCGAGCAGAGAAACATGCCCGTCAGGTTGACCGAGACAACGCTGTTCCACTCGTCCAGTGAGAGCTCGGTCGATGGGCGGCGAATGGAAATGCCCGCATTGTTGACGAGGATGTCGAGGCCGCCGACCTGCCGCTCCATGGCGGCGAAAACGGCAAGGATGTCGGTCTCGTGCGTGACGTCGAGGGCGGAGGCTGTCGCAACACCGCCAGCCTCCGCCACCTCCCGGCGCACGGCTTCCGCCGCCGAAAGGTCCCGGTCGAGAACCACGACATGTGCGCCGAAAGCGGCAAACATCAGCGCCGCCGCGCGGCCGATGCCCCCGCCGCCACCGGTGATGAAGACCCGCTTTTCATCGAGTCTGAACATCTTTTCGGGCGCTTTTGCACACATCATGTGTACGGTTCCCTATAATCCAAGTCTCAGCCGACGATCTTGCCGAAGGCGAGGACGAAGTTGGCGACGATCATTTCCGCACCGACGATCTCGCGGATCTGGAAGTCCGAGAACGGATCGCTGGCATTGCCGCCGATCTTGATCTCGGCGGTGCCGAGCGCGTGGCGGAGCGTTTCGGACTGGCCGAGCGAATTCTCGATGATCTGCGTTTCGACGGCCGCACTTTCCGGCGACGGAATGATGCGCGTCTGGAACCGCGGATGCAGCGCGGGCTTTTCGAAAGCCGGGCCATCGGCCTTGAAATCGATCTCGATCAGCGAGGTGCCGCGGCGGGACAGCTTCGCCGTGATCGCGATATCGCTCGCCTTCCACTCCACGTCGCCCATCTTCTTGGGATAGCCCCAGACCTCGCGGCCGACTGCCATGGAGTCGTCGTTGGTTACGATCTCGTAGAGCACATGGCCGCCGGGGCGGCCCTGGTAGCTCATCGGCACGACGATGCCGCCCTCGGCGTAAGAGCCGAGCGAACCACCGGCCGGCACGTCCATGATGAAGAATTCGATCACGTCGCCGCGCACGTCGAACTGCGCCGGAAGCGCCGCACGGATCGCCGCCTCGTCAACGCGGCAGAACACGCTGACCTTGCTGAAGGCTTTGTAATCAAACGGCGGCGCTTGATAGAGGGGCGAGCGTTGCGGGATGGAATAGGCCTGCTGAGACATGGGGATTGGAGTCTTTCCTGTATGTTCGCTTCAAGCCAAGTTTCACACTAATGAAAAAATGATGTCAAGATTTCATTTTGGTGATCGTCATAAATTCGTCTGCGAAACGAACTTGATCGTCTGGAAGGTCTCCAGGGCCTCTGGTCCGCCTTCGGAGCCGTAGCCGGAATCCTTGACGCCGTTGAACGGAACCTCTGCATAGGCGAGGCCGTAATCGTTGATCGACAGCATGCCCGTCTCGATATCCTCAGCGAAGCGCTGGGCATTTCGCTGGGAGCGTGTGAAGGCATAGGCGGCAAGGCCAAAGGGCAGCCGGTTGGCTTCGCCGATCGCCTCGTCGACCGTCTTGAAGCGATTGACGACCGCGACCGGGCCGAACGGCTCCTCGTTCATGATGGCCGCATCCAGCGGCACGTCGGCCAGCACTGTCGGCTCGAAGAAGAAGCCGGCATTGCCGATGCGGTTGCCGCCGGTCAGCAGGCGTCCGCCCTTGGCGACGGCATCGCCGATCAGGCGGTCCATCGCGTCGAGCCGGCGGGCGTTTGCCATCGGACCCATGGCGACGCCATCGGCCGAACCGTCGCCGACCTTCACCGCCTTTGCCGCGGTGAGGAAATCCGCGAGGAAATTGTCATAGGCCGGCTCTTCCACCAGCACGCGGGTCGGCGCGATGCAGACCTGGCCGGCATTGTGATACTTGTGCCCGGCCAGCATCGAAACGGCAGACGGCATGTCCGCGTCGGCGCAGACAATGTAGGGCGCGTGCCCGCCGAGCTCCATCGTCACCCGCTTCATATGCGCGCCGGCGAGCGCCGTCAGATGCTTGCCGACCGGTGTCGAGCCGGTGAAGGAAACCTTGCGGATGACCGGATGTGGAATGAGGTATTCCGAGATTTCCGACGGCACGCCGTAAAGGAGATTGATCGCCCCATCCGGGAAGCCGGCATCGGCAAAGGCCCGCACCATTGCGGCGCAGGAGGCCGGCGCTTCTTCGGCGGCCTTCAGGATGACGGTGCAGCCGGCGGCAAGGGCGGCGCAAATCTTGCGGATCGCCTGGGCGACCGGATAGTTCCACGGCGTGAAGGCCGCGACGACGCCGATCGGCTCCTTCACCACCATCTGCTGCACACCGGCCTTGCGGGCCGGGATGATGCGGCCATAGGAGCGGATCGCCTCTTCCGCAAACCAGCGGATGACGTCATCGGCATTGCGCAGTTCGGAGCGTGCTTCGGCAAGCGGCTTGCCCTGCTCCATGGTGAGGATCGGCGCGATGTCGTCGATGCGGGCGCGCAGGTTGTCGGCCGCCGCGTGCAGCAGTTTCGCGCGGTCGCGCGCCGTCGTCTTGCGCCACGTTTCAAAGGCTGCGGCAGCCGAAGCAAGCGCGCGATCCATGTCGGCTGTGGTTGCCTTCGCGACGCGACCGATTTCGCTGCCGGTCGCCGGGTTGAGGACGGGCAGCGTCTCGCCGCCCGTGCCATTGGTCCATTCGCCGGCGATGAAGAGTTGGGTATCAGGATACACTGTCTGTCTCGTTCAATATCGGATGGTCAACGGTCGAAGCATACGAGCGTGCGGGCAAGCACGCCTTGCTCGAGCCAGCGGAAGGCCTCATTGATCTGTTCGATCGGCACGCGCGCGCCGACCTGGCGGTCGAGATCGTAGCGGCCGGCGCGGTAGAGGCCGAGGATGCGCTCGAAATCACGTTCCGGAACGCCGCCGCCATAGTTGCTGCCGATGATGCGCTTCTGGGTGTTGGGCAGCGTCGAGGCCGGCAGGGAAACCATTTCGCCCTTCGCCGCGATGCCGACGGAAATGACCGAGCCGCCGAGCCGGACGCTGTCATAGGCGAGCGCGATTGCCGCCGGTCGCCCGGTGCAGTCGATGATGCTGTCCGGGCCGCGGCCGCGGCTCAGCGTTTTCAGTTCGGCGGTCACGTCCTGTATCGCGGAGTTCAGGAAGTGGGTGGCACCGAACGAACGCGCGACCCCTTCCTTTTCCGGGTTGATGTCGATCGCGACGACAGCCTCCGCGCCGGCCACCGACGCCGCGTGGATGGCATTGATGCCAACACCGCCGACGCCGATCACGCCGACCACATCGCCAGCCTCGACGCGCGCATCATTGACGACGGCGCCGAAGCCCGTCGTCACCGCACAGCCGACGAGGGCCGCGACCTCGAAGGGAATATCCTTCTCGATCTTCGAGCAGCCGGATTCCGGCACGACTGCGAGTTCGGCAAAGCTCGACACGCAGGTGAAGTGATTGACCGGTTTCTGCGCGCTGCCAAGCCGGCGTGCGCCATTCCACAACGTGCCGCCGCCAGCGGCCTCGCCATAGGTATCGCACATGGTGGGCAGGCGCTTGTAGCAATAGAAGCACTCGCCGCAATTCGGCGCCCAGGAGAGAATGACGTGATCACCCTTCTGCACCTTGGAAACGGCCGAGCCGGTGCGCTCGACGATGCCGGCAGCCTCATGGCCGAGAATGACCGGAAGCTTCGGCCGCGACTTGCCCTTCGCAGCGCTGAGATCGCTGTGGCAGACGCCGGTCGCGATGATGCGTACGAGCACCTCGCGGTCGCCCGGATCGGCGATCGGCACGTCTTCGATCACGAGGTCTTCGTTGAATGTATAGAGAACGGCGGCCTTCATTCTGACTGTCTCCCCTCGGGATCTGCAATTGTGTTGGTTTTACAGGACGTCATCGGCCCGTGCCGTGCAGCCTGTCCCAACTGCCTTCGACGGATATGGGCAGCCGGTGTTTCATGATGCGCTGGCTTGGCGTGCGTTCAAAATCCTCGACCACGGCGAGGTAGCGCGGGTTCTGGAACGGCGCCAGCCGTTGCGCGAGCCAATCGGAGAAGGCGGGATAGTCGATATCGGCACCTTCCTTCGGCTTGATGAAGAGCTTGATCTCCTGTTCGCCGATCTCCGCCTTGACGCCGATCAGTGCGCAGTCCTCCACCATCGGATGGCTGCCGGCGACATGTTCCACCTCAAAGGCGGAAACGTTCTCGCCCTTGACGCGAACGCTGTCCGTGAGGCGGCCGAGGAAATAGAGATTTCCGTCGGCATCGATCATACCGAGATCGCCGGTGTGGAACCCATCGGGCCGAAGCGCCTTGGCGGTCGCCTCCTCATTGCGGAAATAGCCGGCGAAGACCGCGCCCGCCTGACGCGGATGGACGACGATCTCGCCGTGTACGCCCGCCGCCACGGGCGAACCCTGTTCATCGAGGATTTCCACCGAAAGCCACGGCACGGGCGTGCCGACCGATCCGAGCACGCCGTTTGCATTGAAAGTGGTGATGCTGGAGGATTCCGTCATGCCGTAGCATTCGCGAAGCGGCATGCCGAAGCGTTCCTCGAAGGCGCGCCAGATATCGCGCGGGCACCCGCCGCCCCAGGCAACGCGTACCTTATGGTCCCGGTCGCGCTCGCTCTCCGGCTGTTTCAGGAGGATCTGCAAGACACCGCCGAGATAGTGGATCTGCGTCGCGCCGCAATCACGCACCTGATCCCAGAACCGGCTGGCGCTGAAGCGCTGCACCATGGACAGCGTGACATCGCGCAGAAGCGGGATCGGGATGAGCTGCGCGCCGCCGATATGGTAAAGCGGCTCCCAGACGAAGAAGACGTCGCCATCGCGCGCATCCGAGCAGAGCATGGCGCCTTCCGCCGCATAGCGCAGCATGCGATGCGTGACGCGAACACCCTTCGGGCGGCCGGTCGTGCCGGACGTATAGTTCAGCGCGAAGAGATCGTCCGCCGACGGTGGCGTCTCGGAAAAGACGTGTTCGCTGCCGGCGAGCCTGTCCAGCGCGCCCGGGTCCCCCGTCTCGGCGACAAGCCGGAACGCGTTCGTGTCCGCGCCGCAGTCCAGAATATTCGGGAGGAGATCGCGATTGGCGAAGACCACGCGCGGATCGCAATGTTCCAGGATGTACTTCAGCCCGTCGCCGCGCAATTGCACATTCACCGGCACCCAGACGGCGCCGCATTTGGCGATGGCGAACAGCACGGCGAGGCTGTCGGGGCTGTTGCGCAGCATGAGCGCGACGCGGTCGCCCTTCGCCACACCGAGATGGCGAAGCGCGACCGCCACACTGTCCGACTTGCGGTGCAGGTCGGCAAAGGTGATCGGCTCGCCATCGAAAGTGGCGTAGATGGCGTCGGGCGAAATGGCGGCCCGGGCCGGCAGGCGAGAAATGAAACCTTGGTCTTCCACGCTACGGTCCTGAAAATCATTGAATTTGAAAGCGGATCCAGCGTCCGGCTCAGCCGGACTCGGCCTTGCCTTTCGAGGCGAGGAACTGCTCCATCATGCGATTGGGCTCGCCGTCTTCATAGGCGATGCGCTGGTTGCGCACGCCAGCGGCAAGCGCATCGCGGAAGCGGGCTTCGGTGACTTCGCGAAAACGCTGCTTGTTGAGCTTCATGGCGAGCCGCGGCTTGGCGGCAAGCTCTTCGCCGAGCGCCAGCGACGCTTCGAGCACCTGTTCGCGCGGCACGATACGGTTGATGAGGCCGATCGCCACGCATTCGGCCGCTTCCATCATGCGACCGCTGAGCGTCAGGTCGGTTGTGCGGGCCAGGCCGATCATTTCCATCATGATCCAGGGACCGGTCGTGCTGGCGATGCCGGAATTGATTTCCGGCTGTCCCATCTTCACGCCATCATGGCCGATGCGGAAATCACCCAGCAGCGTCACCTGGAAGGCGGAGCCGGCGGCAAGGCCGTTCAGCGCCATGATCAGCGGCTTGGAAAGGCCGCGGATACGATCGTAGAGGCGCTCCCATTCGCCGATCCACAGTTCCGCGCGATCCGGATCGAAAGTCTTGGTCTCGTTCAGGTCCTGCCCGGCGCCGAAGGCGCGCTCGCCGGCCCCGGTGATGATGATCGCGCCGACGGACGCGTCGTGCTCGGCCGCCTCCAGCGCGTTCATCAGCGCCGATCGCATCGGCGAATGCCAGGCGTTCAGAACCTCGGGGCGGTTAAGCGTGATCACGCGGCAGGCGCCGCGCTGTTCCGTCAGGATGAAGTTTGTCATGGTTCCCATCGTATCGTAGTTTGATACTTTGTATCGTATTACAATACATGAAACTGTCAATAGAATTTTTCACGGCGCACGAAATCGGCCGCAGGTCGCCCGTCGGATTGTGGAAAACATGGGGACTGGAAATGCTCTAGAAGGTGGAGGACGCCTGCGAGATCGAGCGGGTGGCAGCGACCACCAGCGGGGCGAAAATCTCTTCCGCCTTTTCCGGCGTATAGCGCGCATTGGAGACGCCGATATTGACGGCGGCAACCGGACGTCCGGTCTGGTCGAGCACGGCGGCGGCGACCGAGAGATCGCCGGGGAAGAACTCGCCCCATGTGGTGGCGTAGCCGGCGTTGCGTGCAGTCTCCAGCCGTTCGGCGAGTGCTTCGACGGTATGAACCGTCTGCGGCGTGAAGGCCTGCAACGGCGAACGTTGAAGCAGCGACAGGGCTTCGTCCGTCGGCAACCGGGAGAGAATAGCCCGGCCGGGTGCCGTGCAGAAAGCGGGCATGCGGGTGCCGACCACCACGTCGGTGTTCAGCATGTGCCGGCTCATGAAGCGGGCGGCGAAGACGATCTCCGTGCCGTCGGGCAGGGTCAGGTTCACCGCCTCCTCCGTCTCGCGGCTGAGATGAAGCAGATAGGGCATGGCCTGGTTGACCAGCGGATTGGCGGTGATGAAATGGCGCGCCATTTCGAGGCTGCGCAGACTGAGCTCGAAACGCTTGGTCACCGGGTCCTTCTGGAGGTAGCCGAGCCTGTTCAGCGTATGGGTGAAACGTTGCGCCGCACTCTTGTCGAGGCCGACATTGGCGCCGATCTGCGCAAGGCTGAGGCTGCGATTCGTACCGTCGAAGGCTTCGAGAACCCGAAACGCCTTTTCCACCGACCGGACCATCAGCGGATCGGCGTCGACAGCACCCTTCGTGTCATCAGAGGACAAGCTCGTCACCTCGGCTATCGCATCGACGCGCCGAGGCGGGCGGCGTTGCGGTGTTTTCCCCGTGTAACCCGCCCTCCGATGATCGGCAAGATCACGCCGGGCGTTTGAACAGCCGGCCGGAATCCTGCCCCGCTCGCCAGCGGAAAGGGCCTATGTGGAAAACACGCCCTTCACGCTCGCCAGCGTCGCCATACCGGTGCGTTTAGGCCGGTTCATGCACGAAATGCCCGGCAGAAACCTCGCGGAACCGGCGTTTCGAGGGTATGTAGCCCACGGGCCGGATCGGGCTCTTGATTTCGCCGCCGGAAAGATCGAGCTTCGCCCTGCGCCGTGAGGGATCGGGCAACGGCACGGCCGCCATCAATTTGCGCGTATAGGGATGCTGCGGGCTTTCGAAGACGGCGCGACGCGAGCCGATCTCGACGATTTCGCCGAGATACATCACCGCGACCCGGTGGCTGACCCGCTCCACCACCGCCATGTCATGGCTGATGAAGAGATAGGCGAGGTTCAGGCTCTGCTGGAGGTCGAGGAGCAGGTTGCAGACCTGGGCCTTGATCGAAACGTCGAGCGCGGACACCGCCTCGTCGGCGACGATCACCTTAGGATCCAGCATCAGCGAGCGGGCAATCGCGATGCGCTGGCGCTGGCCGCCTGAAAATTCGTGCGGATAGCGTTTCATGATGTCGGCCTTGAGCCAGACACGCTCCAGGAGATCGACCGCCTTATCCCGAGCCTGCGGACCGGAGCCGAGCCGATGGGCGATGTAGGGCTCCATGACCGCAGCGCCGACGCTCATGCGCGGATCGAGGCTGGCGAACGGGTCCTGGAATACCATCTGGATGTTGCGCCGCATTTCCCTGAGCTTGGCCCGGCCGAGGCCCATGACGTCCTGGCCGTCGAGGGAGATGCGGCCCGACAGGGGCTCGACGAGGCGGATGATGGAGCGCCCGGTTGTCGACTTGCCGCAGCCGGATTCGCCGACGAGGGACAAAGTCTCGCCGGGCCTGAGATCGAAGGACACATCCTCGACGGCATGCACCGCGCCCGTCTTTCGCCCGAGAATTCCCGAGCGGATGGCAAAACGCGTCGTCAGGTTCCGCACCTCCAGCACGGGCCGCACGGACGCTTCGGGGACGCCGCCGTCGCTCGCTTCCCGGCTGGTCTCGCCGCTCTTGATGTCGATGACCGGGAACCGCATGGGCCGTTCCCGTCCCGCCATCGAGCCGAGACGCGGCACGGCCGAGAGGAGGGCCCGCGTATAGGGGTGCCGTCCTCCGGCAAAAAGCTCCCTGGTCGTGCCGGCATCGACGGCATCGCCGCGAAGCATGACGATCGTGCGGTCGGAAACCTCCGCCACCACGCCCATGTCGTGCGTGATGAACAGGACCGCCATGTCCTCCTCTTCCTGCAACGTCTTGATCAGGTTCAGGATCTGCCCCTGGATCGTCACGTCGAGCGCCGTCGTCGGTTCGTCGGCGATCAGCAGTTTCGGCTTCGAGGCCAGCGCCATGGCGATCATCACGCGCTGGCGCATGCCGCCGGAGAACTGGTGCGGATAGTCATCGAACCGGCCCTTGGCATTGGGTATCCGCACCTTGTCCAGCAACCGCAGCACCTCGGCCCGGGCGTCCGCGCCGGAAATGCTGCGATGGCAGGTGATGGCTTCGGCGATCTGCCTGCCGATCGGGAAGATCGGATTGAGCGAGGTCATCGGCTCCTGGAAGATCATCGCGATCTCGTTGCCGCGAACCTTGCGCATCTCCTCTTCGCCGTAGGCCGTAATCTCCCGGCCACCCAGGAAGACCTGTCCCTCGATGCGGCTGACATGTTTCGGCAGGAGCCGCATGATGGAGAGCGAGGTGACGCTCTTGCCCGAACCGGACTCCCCGACGATCGCCACGGTCTCCCTCGGCGCGACCGAAAAGCTCAGGTTCCGCACGACCGATTTCCACTGGTCGCCCGAGCGGAACGACGTGGTGAGATCGCGAACCGAGAGCACCGGTGGCGGGGTGGCAAGTGTGTCCATCTCGCTGTTTCCTCCTCAGGCCGCGGTCTGGAGGGGATCGACGGGATGCCTGGCGAGCGGCAGAACGTCGATGTCGTACATCCACGGATTGGCCGGCAGGCTGGTGATGATCTCGTGCAACTGCGTGGCATCGGCCGCGCGCCACAGGCCCCAGTTCTCGAAACGGCAGGGCACGCGCCACATGCGGATCAGATGCCCTTCCTTGATCAGTTCCGCGGCATGCGCCCGTTCGTCTCGGATGACCTTTTCCTTCAGGACGGGGTCCATGTCGTCGGCCCAACGAAGCTTGATATTGACCAGAAATTCCATTGGGTTTTCCCTCATTGCTTGGAGTTCAAATCGTTGATGATTGTGTTGGCGGCGTTGTAGCCAGGGATGCCGGTGACGTAGCCGCCCGGCCAGGTCCCGCCGCCCGACAGGTAGAGCCCTGAAAGCGGCGTGCGGTAATCGTGAGCCTTGCGATGCGGCCGCGCGCCGAAAAGCGCGTTCGGCAGCATGTCGCCATGCGTGATGTTCGACTGGACCAGGCCGAGTTCGCCCTCGATCTCGATCGGGTTGAGATATCGAAGCCCGACCAGACGCTGACGCAAATCGGGCATGTAATTCGAAAGCTCGTCGATGCAGATGTTGGCAAAGCGCTCGCCCGCCTCCGGCCAGCGTCCCTCGGTGAGCGTATAGGGCGCATGCCAGGCGTTGACGCTGAGAAGCTGGTGTCCGGCCGGCGCCAGGCCCGGCGACGTCGCCGAGAGCATCAGCCCCCACATGATCGGCCGCTCGGCGAGCCGGCCGGCCAGGCCATCCGCGATCGCCCGCTCGATATAGTCCAGCGAGGGCGCGATGCGGAACTGGACCTGCGCCGCCTGCGCCTGCTGCACGTCCGTCGGAAGGCCGGCATAGCGGGGGAAACCATCGAGCGCCAGAACCAGCTTGAAGGCGGAGCCGCGCATCGGCACGGCGGAAATCTCGCGCCGCACATCCGCACCGACCGCCGCGTCGTCGAGCATTTTGCCGAACAGCGTCTTGGGATTGATCGCCGAGAGCACGACCGGGGCGCGGAATTCGTCCCCTGCGAGAGTAACGACGCCGCAGGCGCGGCCCGAGGCATGCAGGATGCGCTCGCCAGGCGCGCCCTTGAGAATGGTGGCGCCATGCGCAAGGCAGCAGGCTTCGAGCGCGTCGATGATCGCCCCCATGCCGCCGACCGGCAGGCCGGTGGAGCCTCGGAGCGCGGCGCGGCGCGGGTCGTCCTCGTCCAGCGCCGCATAGGAGGCCAGCGAGATCGGGCGCATCATCAGCCCCACCGCCGATCCGGGCGCCGAGGGCGGGGTGAGCGTGGCATTGAGCGCCAGCATGCCGAGAAGCGCCTTGGCCTCCTCGGATCGCAGCCGCTCGTCGAGCAGCTGCCGCAGGCTTCCGCACATGACGCGATCGAAAAGCCCCGTCAGGTGGTCCGGCACGCCGCGCGCCGCATGGATCAGGTCGGGAGAGGGTTCGAACATCGAGGCACCCAGGTGCCGTCCCAATTCCTCCAGGTCGGACAGAAGGTCGAAATAGCGCTCCGCCTCACCGGGCGCATAGGCGTCGAACTGCGCGGCCAGCCGATCCCTGTCGCGCCAGCCGATGAAGGCGCCCCGCGGAAAGGGATGCACGACGGTCGGATCGACCCGGACGAATTTCAGGCCGAACTGCTCGAGCTGGAGCTCGGCGATGAAGCGCGGCTCGAAACTGCCGGGCGAATTGGTGAAGGCGCAGCGATAGCCCGGCAGGAACTCGAAGGTTCCGCATGGTCCACCGAGCGTGGGCCGCGCCTCGACCAGCAGCGGGCGCAGCCCCGCCTTGGCGAGATAGGCCGTGGCAACGAGGCCGTTGTGCCCTCCCCCCACGACGATGGCGTCATAGGCGCCCGTCGATATATCGGCGATGTTCGACATTCGGTTTTTCACTCGGCCAGAAAATCATTGGAGAAATAGGCCGACGCGTCCTTCTTGCCGAGCATCGAGCCGAACTGCGCGAGCGTTTCGTTCATCGATTCCCAATCGCTCTCGGCCATCCAGCCGAGCGGCTTGCCCGCGCTGGCCTTGGTGTGGAGCGAGGCTTCGTAGGCGTCGAGGACGCTGCGGTGGAATTCGGCCGGCTGGGTGTTGCCGGAAACCTTGAGGAAGATTTCGACCGCCTCGTCCTTGTGGGCGAAGGTGTATTCCATGCCCTTGCGGGTCGCCGCGAGGAAGCGCTTCACGATATCCGGGTTCTTCGCGAGGTAGTCGTCGTTGACGACGATGCCGAAGCCGAGATTGGTGACGCCCCAATCGGCATATTTCAGGATCTGGACGTCCTTGCCCTGCGCCTTCAACTGCGGGCCGTAGAAATAGTCGTCGCCGCTGATGCAATCGAGCCGGCCGGAAACGATGCCAGCGAATTTTGCGTCGCCCGGCATGTTGACGAGGCTGATATCCGCCGTTTCCAGGCCGTTGGCCTTCAGGAAGGCCGGCAGGATCTGACCGTCGGAACCGGTCGGCGTCGAGCCGATGCGCTTGCCCTTCACGTCGGCCGGCGACTTGATGGCGGGGTCGGCGCAGACCAGCGAGATCGGCCCCTGCTGCCACCAGCCGGCGACCGCCGTGATCGGCACGCCGGCCGAGACGGACTGGGCGACCGTCGACAGATTGGCGTGGCCGATCGGATCGGCATTCTCGCCGACCACCATGGTGGTGGTCTTCGATCCCTGGCCTTGGGCGATCTCCACGTCGAGATCGACCTCGTCGTAAAAACCCTTCTCCTTGGCGAGGATCATCGGCGTCTGTCCCGCCCACCAGCTCCAGTCCAGGCGAAGGCGGATGCTGTCGGCCGCATAGGCCGTGGAGCTCATCAGAGACAGGGCAAGAAGTGCTGCGCCTGCATGTTTGAAACGTGTCATGTCCGGGTCCTTTCCAGGGAGATCAGGCGGCGTCTTCGGCATCGTCGCGGATGACGCCCATGCGTTCGAAGTGGATGAGGATCTGGTCGACGATCCCGGTGAATTCCGGCGTGCTGCGGATCGAAAGCCGGCGACGGCGCGGCAGCGGCACATCGAGAACCGCCTCGACGCGGCCGGGGCGCGGCGCCATCACCACGATACGGTCCGACAGGAAGACCGCCTCCTGGATGCTGTGCGTGACGAAGACGACGGTCGGCCGCGAGCGAAGCCAGAGCGACTGCAGATCGACCATCATCTGGTCGCGCGTCAGCGCATCGAGGGCACCGAACGGTTCGTCCATGAGAAGCAGCGACGGGTCGTGGACCAAAGCCCGGCAGACGCTGACCCGCTGGCTCATGCCGCCGGAAAGCTGGTGCGGATAGGCATTCTCGAAGCCGGCGAGGCCGGCGGCGGCGAGCAGGTCGCGGGCCTTGGCACGATACTCCGCCTCCGGCAGGCCGCGCGCTTCGGCTTGCAGCATGACATTGCCGATGACGCTGCGCCAATCGAGCAGCACGGGCGACTGGAAGACGAAACCGAGATCGGTCTCCGCCCGGGTGACCGGCCTGCCGCCGACCGAAAGTTCACCGGACGTGGGAAAATCAAGCCCGGCGACAAGCCGCAGCAACGTGCTCTTGCCACAGCCGCTCGGTCCCACGATGGAGAGGAATTCACCCGGCTGGATATCGATGGAGGTCGGCACCAGGGCTTCCAGCCCGGCATAGGACTTGGAGACGCGGTCGATGGTGATGGACTTGCCCATGTCGTTCTCCTCAACGTCCGTCGCTGCGCAGCGAGCGATGCCAGGGCATCAGCCGGGCCTCGATCATCTGCACGATGGTGAAGCTGATGACGCCGATCAGCGCCAGAAGGATGAGTGCCGCAAACATCAGCGCGGTCTGCAACTGCCCGCTGGCAAGCAGGATCAGGTAGCCGAGGCCCCGGTCCGAGCCGACGAATTCGCCGACGACCGCACCCACCACGGCAAGCGTCACGCAGACCTTCAGGCCGCCGAACAGGCTTGGCAGGGCATGCGGCAGATGGATCTTGCGGAACATCTGCGCGGGCGAGAGGCCCATGGTCTTGCCGAGGAAAACCATGTCCTCCGGCACGCTCTTCAGGCCGACCACTCCGCTGATGACGACCGGGAAGAAGGCCATCAGCACGCCGACCACGATATTGGTATGCAGCCCGAAGCCGAGCCAGACGAGAATGAGCGGCGCCAGCGCCACCTTCGGCACCGCCTGGCTGGTGACGAGAAGCGGGTAGACCGCGTCCTCGAACCATTGGAACCGGGCGATCATCAGCGCCAGCGGCAGCGCGATGACGATGCTGAGCAGGAAGGCGATCAGCGTTTCGAATGCCGTGATGCCGGAGTGATACATCAGGACCGGGAACTGCGAGACGAGCGTCGTGGCGACGGCGCCCGGCGACGGCAGCAGATAGGGCGCCGGCTGGAAGGCCGACACGACGAACTGCCAGAGCGCGACGATCACCACCAGCGACAGGATCGGCGATACGACGCGGGAGAGCCGTATCGGCACCCCTCCGCCACCCGTCCATCGCATTTTCACATCGGCTTGATTCATCGTACTCTCCGGTTTTCTCTGGTGGCGGCGGACACTTTCCGCCGCGCCGCCACCGGTTTTCATGCGGCGTTGGCCGTCTTTGCCAGGGCTGCCGGCGCAAAACCGTCGCGGAACAGCTTCAGCCAGTTGCCGCCGGCGATCTTGGCGATTTCCTCGGCCGAGAAGCCGCGCTTTTCCAGCCCCTCGAGGATGTTAGGGAAATCGACCGGCGACTGGAACCAGGACGGCCATTTCGAGAAGCCCTTGATCGGAATGGCGCTTTCGCGGGCCCAGCGGCCGGCGCGCCACCACTTGATCTGGCTTTCCGGCCAGCCGTCATAAAAATCCGTGCCGAAGCCGACATAGTCGGCGCCAACGAGATCGACCGTCCAGGACACCATGTCAAGGAAGGTGTCGAGCGTGCAGTCCGATCCGTTCTTCATGATCTTGGGATAGTTGCTGAGACCGATGACGCCGCCGGTTTCGGCGAGCCGCTTGATCAACGCCGTCGACTTGTTGCGGCGGTTGAGTTCGATGTCGGTGCCGACGAATTCCTGCGGATTGGCATGGGTGACCGCAATCGGCCGCGACGAATATTCGATCGCGTCGAAGCAGGTGCGCTCGGTGCAATGGGAGACGTCCACGACCATGCCGACGCGGTTCATCTCGGCGATGACATTGCGGCCGAAGAACCGGGAGACGCCCGCCTCGTCGGGCTCCCAGCAACCGGAAGCGACGCGGTTCTGCACATTGTAGGTGAGCTGCGCGATGCGGACGCCGAGCTGGTAGAAGATCTCGACCAGTTCGATATCGTCCTCGAAGGGCGAGGTATCCTGAAAGCCGTAGACGACCGCGGTGCGGCCGGAGGCGGCGATGCGCTCGATGTCGTCGCCGGTCGTCGCCAGCGCGATCAGGTCGGCATTGGCCTCCAGAAGGCGATTCCATTCGCCGATCACGCTGAGGGTTTCGCGCGCATTTTCCCAGATCGACAGCGTCACATGCACACAATCCACACCGCCGCGCCTCCACTCCTCGAAGCGGGCCCGTTCCGGCCTGTTATATTGCAACGCATCGATCAACAGGGGCCTTTTAGCCGAAATTGTCATCGGATTTCCTTTCCATTCATGGTCAATGTGCGAAGGGGTCGGCCGCCGGCCCGTATTCGGTGACGATCGATTTGATCTGGGAGAATTCCTCCATGGCCTCGACGCCGTTCTCTCGGCCGATGCCGGATTGTTTGTAGCCGCCGAAGGGAACGCGCAGATTGATCGCCCGGTAGGTGTTCACCCACACGGTTCCGGCCTGCAACTGCCGCGAGACGCGCCGCACGCGCCCGACGTCCCGCGTCCAGAAACCGGCGGCGAGGCCGTATTCGACGCCATTGGCCATGGAGATCGCTTCCTCTTCGGTCGCAAACCGCTGGATCGTCACCACCGGTCCGAAAATCTCCTCGCGGCAGATCCGCATGTCGCTTGAAACGTCCAGCACGACGGTCGGTTCGACCCAGTAACCGTCGGCGAATTCCGGCCCGATGTCCGGTTTGCGGCCGCCCGAGACGACGCGCGCCCCCGCCTCGACGGCTTCGGCGACGAAACCGTTGATGCGGTCATATTGCCGCCGGTTTGCCACCGGCCCGATATGTGCCTTCGGCGACGACGGCGGGCCAAGGCGGATGCGGGCGACCGAGGCGACATAGCGCTCGACGAAGGTGTCGTAGATCCCGGATTGCACGAGGATGCGTGAGCCGGCGACGCAGGTCTGGCCGCTGCCGGAAAAGGCGCCTTGCGTGGCGGCGATCACGGCACCGTCGATGTCGCCATCGGCAAAGACGATGTGCGCCGACTTGCCGCCCGCCTCGCAAACGAACCGCTTCATGCCGGCGGCAACTTTTGCGCCGAGGACCTTCGCCGTGGCTGTGCTGCCCGTGAAACTCACCATCTGCACGTCGGGATGGGTGGCGAGCGCCTCGCTGGCAATCGCATCGCCGATCACGACATTGACGCTGCCGGGCGGAAAACCTGCCTCCATCGCCAGTTCGGCAAGCGCAATGCTGGAGCCCGGCGCTTCCGCCGGCGGCTTCAGGATCACCGTATTGCCCATGGCCAGCGCCGGCGCCAGCTTCCACGAGCCGAGCGACAGCGCGCCGTTGAAGGGCGTAATAGCGACGACGACGCCGAGCGGCTCGCGCACGATGCGGGCATCGGCACTGCGCGATACCGTGCGGAAAATGTCGTCATGGGTATCAAGGGCGCTGGCGTAATAGTCGTACCACGACGCCGTCGCCTTCATCTCGGCGGTCGTTGCAGCATGGCTCTTCCCATTGGCGAGGCTTTCGAGCGCACCGAGGCGCTCCGCATTGGCCACGATCAACGCGGCCAACTTGCGCAGCAGCGCCGCCCGGTCGTAACCCGTCATGGAGGCCCAGGGTTCGCTGCGGAAGGTTGCCGCCGCATGCGCGACCGCGCTTTCGACGGCCTCGTCGGACACGTAGCTCTTCGCCCAGACGGCGCCCGTCGCGGGGTCGTAGAGGGGAATTTCACGACCACCCGGTGCGACGGCGGAGCCCCCGACATAGGAAGTGAAAATGTCCTGGTTGGCGGATGTAGGCATGCTCAAGACCGGTTCCTCTTGTGGTATGCGCGCAGTCGACCTGCTCACAGTTTGATCTTCGGGTTGAAGTGCGCGTAAAGAACGTCGACGGCGAAGTTGATCAGCACGAAGGCCAGCGCCAGGATCAGGATGCCGCCCTGGATCAGCGGAATGTCGCGGGTCGAAATCGCCTGGTACATGGCAAGACCGATGCCCGGCCAGGAGAAGATGGTCTCCGTGAGCACGGCGCCGCTGAGCAGGAAGCCCATCTGCATGCCGATCACGGTGATGATCTGCGGCATGGCGTTTGGCAGCGCATGGCGCAGCACGACGCGGCCTTCGCGTATGCCCTTCGCGCGGGCGGTGCGGATGTAATCGCTGTTGATCACCTCGAGCAGCGACGAGCGGGTCATGCGGGCAATCGTCGCCAGCGACCATGCGGCAAGGGTGATCGACGGCAGGACCATATGGGCCGCCAGGCCGAGCACGCCGCCATCGCCGCCGACACTCTGCATCCCGCTGACCGGCAGGAGGCGCAGCTTGAGGCCGAAGATCATGATCAGCACGAGGCCGAGCCAGAACGACGGCATCGAGTTGAAGAACAGCACGACGACCGACAGCGACTGGTCCCGGGCCGAGCCGGGCTTCAGCGCCGCCCAGGTGCCGGCGGCAACACCGACGACAGCGGCCAGGATGATGGCGGCGACGGCCAGAAGGGCCGTATTGCCCAGCCGCTCGGCAATGACGGTGGCGACGGGCTGGGCAAAGGTGAAGGACTGGCCGAGATCGCCTTGCAGCAGATTGCCGACATAGATCAGGTATTGCACATAGAGCGGCTCATGCAGGCCCATGCTGAGCCGCAAGGCTTCCTTGGCCTCCTCGGAGGCGGTGCCGCCGAGCATCATGTCGGCCGGGTCGCCCGGGATGATCTTGGCGAGCAGGAAGGTCGCGACCGTGACGCCGATGATGACGGGAACGATCTGAACCATGCGCCGGATGGTAAAGACGAGCATCTCTCTAGGTCCGCTGCTTGTTGAAACGAGGGTCGAGGTAATCCCGGGCGCTATCGCCCACGAGATTGAACGCGACGGCGAGGAGCACGATGGCGAGGCCCGGAATGGTCGCCACATGGGCGGCGGTGGCGAGCGCCGCGCGGCCGCTCGACAGCATCAGCCCCCATTCGGGCGACGGCGCCTGCGGCCCGAGGCCGAGAAAGCTGAGGCTCGACGAGAGGATGACATTGCGGCCGGTCTGGAGCGTGCCGTAGACGATCGCCGGCCCGAGGATATTGGGCAGGATATGCCGGAGCGCGATCCGGCTGTCGCGGAAACCGAGCGCATGCGCCGCCTCGACGAACACCTCTTCCTTCACCCCGAGCACCGTGCCCCGGATGATGCGCCCGAAGGCGGGAACCGTCACCACCACCATGGCGATGATCATCGAGGAGAGGCCCGGCCCGAGCGCCGCGCTGATGCCGAGCGCCAGCAGGATGCCCGGAAAGGCGAACATGATGTCGAAGAACCGCATGATCACGGTATCGAGGAACCCGCCGACATAACCCGAGATCAGCCCCAGAAGCCCGCCGATGAAGAGCGCGATCACGGTCGGCACGATCGCCACCAGGAGCGCATAGCGCGTCCCATGGATCAGGCGGCTCAGGATGTCGCGGCCCAGCTCATCGGTGCCGAGAATGTTCCAGCCGGAAAACACGCCCCTGTAGCGCTCCAGCGGGTTCGCCCGCAACGGATCGAACGGCGACAGCCAATCGGCAAAAATCGCGGCGAAGACGATGACGGCCATGATGCCGAGACCGATGGCGAGCGAGGGATTGGCAAGCACGCCACGCAGCGCCCTTCTCCCTTTGCCCGCCGGGCCGGCTTGGTGTTCGATCAGGCTCGTCATCGTCTTACTCCGTCGCGGTTTCGGCGATCAGGCGGCGTGCCAAAGCTTGCCGAGGTTCGGGATCTGGTCCTTGAGACCGACGGCCCGGAGCGCCCGCCAGAGCGTCGCCTGGTTGCTCGATACGACCGACACGCCGGTATCCATTTCCAGGTAGGGAAGGATCGGGAACGTCCGGTAGGTGCCGCAGGAGATTAGGATCGCATCGCACTTTCCGGCCGCCTTGAAGGCCTGCTTGCCGAGCTTGTAGGCGCTGTCGGCATCGTGAACGCTTGCATCGAAGGGATCGGTGATCTGCAAGCCGAGCATCGAGGCGATCTTGAAGCCTTTCGCCTCCATGAAGGCGCCCATCTTCTCGTTGACCTCGTCGGAATAGATCGTCGCGACCGCAATCGACGTCGCGCCAAGGGCCTTCAGCGCATCCATCTGGGCCGCCATCATGGTGATGGCCGGAATGCCGGTCTCGGCCTCGATCTGCGCGCAGACCTCCTCGTCATGACCGACGCCGCGCAAAAAGGTTCCCGGCGCGCCGCACTGGACGATGAGGTCCACCTTGGCGGTCGCGAGCTGGCGCGAGGCCTCCAGCACCTGGGACATCATGACCTTCAGGCCGTCTTCATCGACCCGCGGCACGATGGTGCGCGCATCGGCGAAGGCGACGCCGACGGGGGCGACGGAACGCCATTCCTCGGCGCCCTCGATGGCCGTCGCCGGCCTCATCTGCCCGATACGGGCGCGCCAACCTAACATCATGGTGATCTCTCCTTTTTCATTTTTCGATTGGAAACAGCGGGTTACTTGACCTGGATACGGGGGTAGTCGATGAAGACGGACCTTGCCGGGACGATGCCGCCGATCCGGGCGCTCAAGACCCTGGGCAGGCGATCCTGGTAGAGGAATATCCACGGGCTATCGTCGGTGATGCGTTCGGCCGCCTGGCGGTAGAGGTCGAGACGCCTGGTCGCGTCGCTCTCGCCGCGCGCCTCGAGGAACAGCCGGTCGGCCTCGGCATTGGCGAACCATCCGCGGTTCACGCCGCGCGGCGGCTGCTGATCGCCGGCAAACATGCGCTCCAGCCAGTAGGCGCTGTCCGCGCCCGTGGTCCAGCCGTTGAACGAGCCGTGCACGTCGCCCCTGTAGCCAGGCCCCTCGGTCGAGACGAGCGTCGCGAATTCAAGGAACTGCGGCTCCAGCGTGATGCCGACCTCGCCAAGATCCTGTTGCAGGAGCGCGACGACGTCCGCTGCCTGGCCAAAGCCCGGCCCGCTGTTCGGCGCCAGGATTTTCAGCGTGACCGGCGTGGTGACACCGGCCTCGGCCAGCAGCTCCTTGGCCTTCGCCGGATCGTAGGTGTAGGTGATGCCGATATTGCTCGGCAGTTCGTTGCCGCTCGGGACGGCCCCGCCCAGCGGCGTGACCTGCCCGTTGAGCAGGGCGGCGAAGTTGTCCCGGTTGACGGCATAGTTCAGCGCCTGCCGGAACAGCTTGTTGTCGGTGTATTGCGCCTTGGTGTTCAGCCGGACGAAATACTGGTTCGCCGGCTCCGGATACTGGATCTGCAAACTCGGATCGACGGCAAGCTGGGCGATCTGCTGCGAGCTGGCACTCGGAATGATGTCGACCTGGCCCGTCTGCAAGGCGATCGCCATGGCCGTCGGATCCGTCACCGGCCGGAAAACCAGCTCTTCGACGCCGGCCGCCCCGCCCCAATAGGTGTCGTTTCTCTTCAAATCGAGCTGCTTGCCCTGCTGGAAGGAGGCGAGCGTGAACGGCCCCGTGCCCACCGGGGTGAGACCCATGGCATCGCCCTTGTGGGCCACGATCGCCGCCGGGCTGACGATGCTGGCGCGCCGGTCGCTCAGAAGGCGCAGCAGGCCGGAGAACGGCTCCTTCACCGTGATTTCGAAGGTCCGCGCATCGACCGCCGCGGTGCTGGCGATCCAGCGGGTCAGGAAGGTCATGTTGCCCGCGGCGCGATCGTCGTAATTCGCGGAGGCCTTGTCCATGATGCGGGCGAAATTCGCCTGAACGGCCTCCGCGTCGAATTCGGTGCCGTCATGGAACGTGACGCCGGTGCGAAGCGTGAAGCGGTAGGTGAGGCCGTCCTCGCTCGTCGTCCAGCTCTCCGCCAGGCCGCCCTTCAACGCCGGGGCGGTATCGGTCGCGGCCGACAGATCCTCGCGCACCAGCGGATCGAAGATCGCGTCGATCACCCGCAGGCCCGGCGTTCCGGTCATGCGATGCGGATCGAGCGGCGGCACGGCGCCTTCGGAGCCGATGACGACGGTCTGCGCCTGCGCCACCTGGGGCGCGATGAGGACAGAACTGGCAATAAGGTATGCGAATGCGGTCGCCGAACGGCGTTTCATCAACATATTCAACATCCTGCTCCCCTTTTTGATGGATTTCACTTGCGACGAGGATGAGTGGCCGCAATCCATGTGCGTCATTAAATGCGCCGGGGCTCGATAAATCAAATTGAAAAACTTTGGATATTAATCAGTATAGACTATGAATATTCAGCGGAGATTCCCATGACCACACCATCCGCCCAGGCATTGCCGGCGCCGTCCTACAGCGCGACCATCCGCCACTTGCGGGCCTTTCTGAGCGTCGCGAAACATCGCAGTTTTACGCGCGCGGCCACGGAATTGCGGCTGTCGCAACCATCGCTGACGATGACCATCCAGCAGCTCGAGGACATTGTCGGCGGCGTCTTGTTCGACAGGACGACCCGCAACGTCATCCTGACCCAGGAGGGAACCGACCTCTTCCCGGTCGCCGAACGCGTCGTCGACGACTTCGATCTGGCGATCCGCAACATCCGGCTGACCGCATGGAGCCGCAACAGCTGCGTGCGCGTCGCCGTCGTCAGCTCGATCGCGACCAAGATCCTGCCGCGCATTCTGGATGGCTTCCTCGCCTCGCGACCGGGCGTGCGCGTCCAGCTGCGGGAGGGCAATTCGAACGACGTGCGCCGCCTCGTCCGGCGCAACGAGGTGGACGTCGGCTTCGCCAGCATGGATGGCGACGATGCGGAGCTCGTGTTCAAGCCGCTGCTCCGCGACCAGCTCGGCCTTTTCCTGCGCAACGACCATGCCCTGCATGCGGTCGCGAAAGATGGCGTCCTGCGCTGGGCGGACCTCGCCAACCACAATTTCGTCGGCCTGACGCCGGACACGGCGACCGGCCCCATCCTCTCGCAGATGGAGCACCTGCCGGAATCCCTGCGCGTGCCGAAGCTCGAGGTCTCGACCTACCCGACCCTCTGGGCGCTGATCGAAAACGGCCTCGGCATCACCACCGCGCCGGCACTCGCCGCCGAGTTCCTCCCCGACAACGGCATCGCCTTCCTCGGCCTCGCCGAACCCGTCGCCTGGCGAAGCGTCTATATTGTCAGCCGGCTCGGACGCGCGCCCTCCCCGATCGTGACGGCATTGGTGGCGGCGATCGAGCAGGACCTTGCGACAATTGCAAAAGGACATTCACGGATCACGACGTCGTAAGGCCAGCTCCTATACGCGTCCGGGATCCTCAATCATCGCCTCGTCGCCAATAGGGGACGCAGAGGGAGGGGATGCCTCGGAGCGGTGGGCGGAAGGGCATGACGGCGGTGTGTTCGCCGGCGATCCAGATGAAGCGATCCTGCAAGGTCTTGAATGCGGCGACTTCCGTGGAGAGCTTGCGCAGGAACTCGGGGGCTTGTGGCGCAGCGTGGCGGTAGAACCAGTGCACGTCGACATCTTGCGGCGTGTCGAGGGAAATGCGGTCCTCGGGGGCCTGGATTTCGAGGAGAATGCGGCCGCGGGCGTGTCTTGGCATGATTTCCGCGATGCGGGCGATGGCTGGAAGGGCCGTTTCGTCTCCGGCGAGCAGGTAGTGGCGGGCCGGCTTGATGCCGAGGCCGCAAGGGCCGGAGACGCCGCAGACCGTGCCGGGTGCGGCCCGTCGCGCGAAGTTGGAGCCCGGGCCGTCCTCGTGGAGCACGAAATCGACGTCGAACCAGCCGGCCTCGGCGTCGATGCGGCGGATGGTGTAGTAGCGGGTCTGGACCTCGGGATCGGAATCCGTCGTGAGCGGCAGATGCAGGCGGACATGCAGGTTTTCGTCCGTTGCGAAGTGGTGCAGGTCCCGACCGGTAAAGCGCAGGCGCTGCATGGAGGGCGTCAGGCGATTTGAAGCCTGGACCGTGACGAGGCGGAACCCGCGCGGCTTTCGTTCCGTCATAGGCGTCTCCCGATCAGAAGCAGCAGGAAGGGCCCTCCGACCACGGTCGCCAGCAGGCCGGCCGGGATCTGGTAGGGGAAGATGACGTTGCGGCCGAGCCATTCTGCGCCGAGCAGGATGGCGCCACCGACCAGCGCCGAAGCGAGCAGATGAGGCGCCGGCCGCTGGAATCCGGCGAGGCGCGCGAGATGTGGCCCCATCAGTCCGGCGAAGCTCAGCGGCCCGACCAGGATGGTCGCCGCCGCGGTCAAAACCGCCGACAGGAGCAGAAGGATGGCGGTAGCGTTACGGAGCGACACGCCTTGGGAGAGTGCCACAGTTTCGCCGAGCGGCAGGATCTCCAGCCAGCGGCGCAGCAGCGCCCCGACGGCCAGTCCCGCGGCGAGGATGGCGACGGCGGCGATCGCCTCCTGCCCGCGCACCGCATAGGTCGAGCCCGACATCCAGGCGAGGAGCTGGTCGAGCCTCGGGTCCTGCGCGGCCATCAGGACGGCCATGACGAAGCCCGAGATGGAACTCAGCGTCACGCCGATCAAAAGCAGGCGGTCGCCCTGGAAATCGCCCTTGCGGGCGAGCGCCATGATGAAGGCGAGCGTGACGCCGGCGCCGACGGCACCCGCCGAGATCTGCAATCCGCGTGATACAGCCGTTGCCGACAGCGTTGCGGCGATGATGCCGAGCATGGCGCCGGAGGAGACGCCCAGCACCTCGGGCGAGCCGAGCGGGTTGCCGGTCATGCGTTGCAGGATCGCGCCGGCAAGAGCCAGCATCGCGCCGCCAGCGACCGCCGCGACGGAACGGATCGTGCGCATCGAATACAATCCCTCGGGCGCCGCCATGACATGCCAGCCGGACGGGCCGCGGCCGGAAAACACGGAGAGGAAAACGGCGATGGCGAGCGCCATGGCAGCCACGGCGATGACCGTCCAGGGCCGCACCAGCCGTCGAGCCTGCGTCATCCCGGTCATCGCGGGCGGGGAGAGCGATTTCAGCCGGCGCACCAGCACGAGCAGCAACGGCGCACCCATCAGGGCGGTGACGGCGCCGGTCGGGAAGATGCGGTAGGTCACCGGCAGGGCCTGGACACATTGATCGGTGGCCACCAGCACCAGCGCGCCGAAGACGGCCGACCAGACCATTTCGCGGCCGGGGCTGCGGGCTCCGGTGGCCCTTGCCAGGGCCGGCACGGCAAGGCCGATGAAGCTGATGACGCCGACAGCCGCCGTGACGACCGCGATGATCACCGCGGCGATGAGAAGCGAGAGGAGGCGGAAGGCCTCGATGTTCAGGCCGAGGCTTCTGGCATTGCTGTCGTCGAGGGCCAGAAGTGCAAGCGGTCGCTGGATCAGCGCGGCCACCGCGATTGCCGCGAGAAGGCGCGGCGCGAGGAACACAACGCCGGACCAATCCTGCTGGTCGAGATACCCCGCGCCCCAGAGATAGATGCCCGTCAGGAAATCGTGGTTGAACAGCATGAGCACCGCGCTGGCGGCGCCGCAATAGAGGCTGACGATCATGCCCGAAAGCGCGACCGTAGCGGGCGACAGGCCCTTTCGCCAGGAAAGCCCCAGGATGGCCGTAAGTGACAGCGCCGCACCGGCGAGCGCCACCCATTCCGCGGCGGCGCTGGCGGCGAACGGAAACCACAGGGTTGCGATCGTCAGCGTAAGATAGGAGCCCGCGGAGACGCCAAGCGTCGCGGGCTCGGCAAGCGGATTGCGCAACACCCTTTGCAGGATCGAGCCGGCGACGCCGAGCGCCGCCCCCGCCATCAGCGCCACCACGATGCGCGGCAGCAGGGTGTAGTGCAAAAGGATTTCCTCGGTCGCCCCGGCCTGTGGCGACAACACGGCCCAGATCGACACGTCCGCGGGAAGGACGGCGAGGATGTTGCCGCCGATCATCACAAGGCTGAACAGCGAGAGGCCGCATAACATGACCGGCAGCATGGGATTTCGCGTCGCGCCCATGCGTCAGCCTTCCGCAGCGAGCGCCATGGAGGCGAGGCGCGCGAAACGGGTGGCGGAGGGTAGCCCGCCGTAGAAGAGCACGTCGGGGACACGCGCGACGCGACCGCTCCGGATGAAGGGCAGGCTTGCGACGACCGGGGATGCCAGCAGTTTTGCGAGCGCAAGCGTGCTTGAATCGCCGACGCAGAGCAGGCGCGCGTCCTTCTGCTGCGCCAGCCGGTCGGCCGTCACCGTCGTGTGCCCGTAGGACGAAGTGAAGCCTGTCCATGCATTGACGATGCCGAACCGGTCGAGCACGCTCTGGAACAGGCTGTTCCTGCCGAAAAGCAGCAGGCGGCGGCCGTCGACGACGGTGGCGATGAACACCGGCCGGCCGTCATAGGAGCGCAGGCGTTTTCGCGCCTTATCCAGTTCCCGATCGAAGCCCTGCCGAAACGCGCGGTACGCCTCTTCGCGTCCGAGCCGCCGCGCCAGTCCCTGCAAGGCGGCGTCGCCCTTCAATATCGGGTCGCTCCCGTCGAAACCATCGGCGGAAAACATCGCGACGGGTGCCGCAGCCTCGATGCGCTCCCGCAGGCTCATGAGTTCGTCCCCCATCAGCACGAGATCGGGGGCGAGTTGCAACACGAGTTCCAGGTTCGGTTCGGAGCGCAGGCCGAGGTCGAGTGTCGTCGGCGACAGGGCCGGCTCGACGACGAGTTCGGCGTAGAGCGCCCGCTCCGGCAGGGCCATCGGGTCCACGCCGAGTGCCAGAAGGTTCTGCGCGCTCGGCCAGTCGAGCGCCACGATCCGCTCCGGCGAGGTCGCGCGGGACGGCGCACCGAGCCCAGCGAAAGCGAGCGCGCCGAGCAGCGCCCGGCGCGATAGCACCGCCACGATCAGAACTGCTTCTGGATGGAAAACGCCACCGTGCGCGGCGCACCGAGATAGTTGCTGGTCTGCCAGTACCCCTTGTTCGCCACATTCGTGACCGCGAGGCGCACGGTCAGCGGATCGCCGAATTCGGTGGTCGTGTAACGCAGGCCGAGATCGAAGGTCGTGAAGGCCGGCAGGCGGTCGGTATTGGCATCATCGGCCCATTGTTTGCCGGTATGTTGCAGGCCGCCCGTGAGGAACAGCCCTTCGACCGAGGGCAATTCGTATTCCGCATAGACCTTGGCAAGAACCGCCGCGACATTCGTCGGGTCATTGCCTGCAAACTCGCCGCCTTTCACCTCGGTGTCCAGCAGCGTGAGGCCTCCGAGCACCGTCAGGTTGTCCGTGATATTGCCGGTCGCGGTGAACTCGATGCCGCGATGGTTCTGGCGGCCGTCCTGCGTGTAGACATTGTCGCCGTTGGTGAATTCGTAGGCCTTCTCGATGTCGAACAGCGCCGCCGTCAGCAGCACGTCGCCGACCTCCGCCTTGATGCCGAATTCCTTCTGGGTGCTCACCATCGGCGCCATGATCGCGCCGGAATTCGTCGTGCCGTCCGGCGCCACCCCGCCCTGCTCCAGGCCCTCGATATAGCTGCCATAGATCGAGATGGAGGGCGTGGCCTTGAAGATCAGCGACACGGAGGGCGACAGGCGTCCCTCGTCATAGACAGGCGATGAAAGCGCGCCCTCGCTGTCATAGCCGGAGGCGTAGATCTTGCTGTAGCTCGCACCCACCAGCGCGCTCCAGCGCTCGTTGAAGTCGATCTGGTCGCCGAGCACGAAGCTCTCGTTCTTCACGCGGCCGGCATAGTAGAGGTCGGTGTCGTCCCTCGGGAAAAGCGGCCGCGGCAGGTGGGTCGGCGTCGTCAGCGGAAACGGCCCGATCCAGCCCGTATTGGGATTGTACGACGTGCTCCAGGACCTGTCGGAAAACATCTGGTAGCCGACCGTCACCTTGTGGCTGATCGATCCGGTATCGAACACGACGTCGCCGAAGAGCTGCGCGGCGTCGAACTCGTTTTTCGTGCGGCCGGAGTGGATGCCGATCTGGGTATATTCCCCCGGCACCTCGACCGAATTCATGATGTGGTCCTGCACGGGACGATCGACGAATTCCTTCGAATAGGCGCCGCGGATGGTGATCGCGTCGTTGACCTCATAGGTCGCCTTGAGCTGGACCTTCTTCTTCTCGAATTCGTCGCGGATCCATTTCTGCCCCCAGTTCTTCTCCGGATCGGGAACCACGTCGTGGGGGATGGCGAAGTACCAGAAGGTCGACGGGTTTTCGGTCTTGTACCTGCCGTAGGAGGCGTTCAGCTCCAGCTTGAGCTGGTCCGTCACCTGCCAGTCGAAGGCGCCGCTGATCAGGCCGCGGTTGATGTTCTGGTCGTCGATGGCGGTATCACCCGCCTGCTTGACCACGTTGATGCGGTAACCGAACAGGCCCTCCGCATCGATCGGGCCGCCGAAGTCGCCGTGCACATAGCCCTGCGCGCCGCCATAGCTGCCGAGCGTGACGCTGTTGTAGCGCTCGTCCGTCGGCCGTTTGCTGACATAGTTGATCATGCCGCCCGGTGCGGAGGCGCCATAGAGAAACCCGGACAGCCCGTTGAGGATCTCGATCCGCTCCACGTCCTCGAGCGAGGTCGCGTGGCTGTAGGAGCGCCGCAGCCCGTCCTGGGCGGAATCATAGGTCGTGAAGCCGCGGATATTGACCATGGGCGACCAGCCGCTGATCTGCGGCGTGGAGGTGCGCGTCGAGGGGTTGAGCCGGAAGACATCGTCCGGCGACTGCGCCTGGATATTCTGCAAGAGTTCGCGCGGCATGACGCTCACGGCAAAGGGCGTGTCCTTCAGGGAAAGCCCGTCGAGCAGGCCGAGGCCGGAGATCATCTCGGCCTTGTAGCCGGCGGAGGCCAGGCCGTCGTTCTGCAGGATCGCGGTGGCGTCGCCATCGACCACGACACGCTCCAGCGTCGTTGCCGTATTCGTCACGGCGCCGACCTCGGTCGTGTCCATCTGCGGATCGGAGATCGCGATCGTCGAGCCGTAGGGATAGGCGTAGACCAGTCCCGAGCCCTGGAGGATCTTGTCGAGGGCGACTTTGCGGGTCATCGCACCGGAGGCGCCCTGCGTTTGCTTGCGGGCGGCGACCGCGGGAATATAGGTCACCTGTACGCCCGCCTGCCGGCTGAACGTTGCGAGAGCGCTGCTGAGCGGGCCTGCCTCCACCGAGTAGGATTTCACGGGATCGTCCTCTGCGCGAAGCCCGGGAGCAAAGATGGCGAGGCACGCGCCTGCCAAAAGCGTTGCCAGAAGGCCCTTCCCCGTTGAATTTCCAATGCTCTTGCGAACGTCCCGTCTCATGCGTCTACCCCAGGCATATGTCCAACCACGCCGCGTCAAAACCCGGCCTCATCGTTGAAACGAAGTTGGTGCGCGGGTTTTCGGTGATTTTTCGAAAATTCTTCAGACCGAGGAAATGATCGTCAGATAGGGGGAAATCTGGCGGACCTTGCCGCCATAGGGATGCACCACGGCGCGCAGTGCCGCGATCGGATTGCTGAGGTCGAACGCCCCGCTGATGCTCGCCCGGCCGAGCGCCGGATTGGCGAGGATGGTGCGCCCCGGCTGCCAGCGGGCGATCTTGGCGACGACGGCGCCGATCGGTTCGTTGTCGGCAAACATCAGGCCCTGGCGCCAGGCGGCGATCTGCGCCTTGTCGCGCGCGCCCCGGACGATCGCGCGTCCCTCGCCGCCGAGCCTCGCCCATTCTCCATCGAGAAGCTGGACGACCTCGCCGTTCTCGACGACCGCGAAACGCACGTCCATGCGGCCCCGGTCCACGCCGACATTGACGAAATCGTCGTCGATGCTGACATCGAAGGACGGCCCCGCGCCTGCGGAAAGCACAGGCCCCGATCCGACCTCGAAGGACCGCGCCGCATCGTCGGCGATCTCGAAATACCCCATGCCGCGCAGCAGGTCCGCACGGCGCACCCTTTCGGAGACATGGAAGGCCATCGCACTTTCCGGGCCGAGCGTCACGGCGCTGCCATCCGAAAGCACGACGCGGCGGATTTCCGCCGTGCTCGTCAGGTAGTCGGCCCTCGCCTGGACGATAAGCTCCGGGCCGGCGGTCGCCGCCGCCGTCGCGACGACCAGCCCGCCGACGATGAGTTTTCGGCGCGACAGCCGTGCCGGCCCCTGTTCCGCCTTGCGCTGGCCATCGAGCACCTTGCCGGTCATGCCAAAGATCTCGCCGGCCTCCTGCCAGGCCCGCTCATGCTCGGCGCTGCGCAGCCGCCAGCCCTGGGCCAGTTCGATGGCCACGGGGTTGCCCGGTTCGTTCTGCAGCCGGATCATGTGATCGACGGCTTCGTCGAACAATCTGTCCCTGTCTGTCGCTGGTCCGGTCATGGTGATCCGATGGATATGGCGTCGCGGTAGCGCTACCCTGAATGGTGTAACGCAGCAACCGCTGTCAATTTCGCTGGAAACGCTCAGATTTCTTTCAGCCGGTCGCGCACATGCCGGTAGGCATTGCGGATCAGGGACCAGGTCTGCGTGGTGGAAAGGCCGATCAGCGGGCCGATTTCGGCAATCGACAGCCCATCGAGCCTGTGCAGCTCGAAAGCCTTTCGCGTGCGCTCCGGGAGTTCGGCGAGTGCGCTTGCGGAGGCCAGCAGCCGCTGCTTGTCGTAGAGCGCCCTTTCGGCAGACGGCCGCGGATCGGCCACCGCCTCGGCAATGTCCTCCCCGATCGACAGGAACGGCGCCGAACGCGCCCGCCGCTCGAAATCGGTGGCGAGATTGCGCGACACCTGGAACAGATAGGCCCGCGGATTGTCATCGACGCCGCGCGGAGAGGCCGTCATCGCCCGCAGGAACGTATCCTGCGTCAGGTCGGCCGCATTGTCTTCCGACAATCCCCGCCGGCGCAGCGACCGTTTCAATTCCTGCGCATGGCGCTTGAAAAGATTATGAATATCCCACGCCATTCAAGGCCGGCCCCCAGCGGCAAGCGTCTTAACTTGCATTCGATACTCATGTTTAAAGCGACAAGCGCCGTCTTTCAACCTCCATATCGCGCAGAGCCGTTGGAACGCCGGCCCCTCACGTCCATTCGTAGGATTTTTCCGCGTGCCACGGGCGCTCGATCACGAAAGCGGAGGGGTCGTCGGCCTGCGAGACATATTGCAACGCATCCGCTTCATCGTTGAACGCGACGAACACCATCAGCATGGCGCGGGTGACCGGTTGTCCCTTCTTGCGGTAGGAGAAATTGACGGCGCAGTGGGGGTATTGCGTATCCACTGGGGTGCCTGGCTCGCCGGTCAAGGCAACGAATTCGCCGAGCGCGAAAAACCGGTCGATCGCGGCAAAGGCCGTGGCCTGTGAAATCTGCTGGTTGGCGCCGGTTGCGCCGGAACGGCCATAGTAGAGGCTGTCCGTCTGGCCTTTGCGCCGTCTCGTCTCGTAGACGACAAGATTGCCCGCCGCGGCCAGCTCGAAACGGGCAGTATAGGTCTGGAATCGTTCAGGATATCGATCCAGCTCCGCAAAGAGGCTCTTCAGCTCGGCAATGTAGTCTGCGTATAATGCGACGTTCACGGCGTCTCACCCTGGTATCTCGGTCAAAAGTGCGGCCTGCCCTAGCATGCCATGGTCGAGGGCGACACTGCTTTCCATGCCGAAGCGGCCGACGATCGATGCCCCGCATAACCACAATCCTTCGATGAAGCGAAACATTCGAAGAACGAATGGTTGACGCGACGGCACAGGCAGGATAGAAGGGCGCATCGAATTTGCTTGCTGAGCTTTGGTTATCGCGCGCCTAACGCCGCGCCCTGAACGAACTTCCTTTCAAAATCGCTATCATCATCCGCAGCGCCTCGGCACGGCGGTCTCTCAATGTTGCTATGAAAGGGTTCATCATGACCACTGGCACAGTTAAATGGTTCAACTCCACCAAGGGCTTCGGCTTCATTCAGCCTGACAATGGCGATGCGGACGCATTCGTTCACATCTCCGCCGTCGAGCGTGCAGGCATGCGCGAACTCGTCGAAGGCCAGAAGGTCAGCTTCGACCTGGAGCGCGACAAGAAGTCGGGCAAGATGTCGGCCTGCAATCTCCAGGCTGCCTAAGCGGTTTTGTGCTTCCCTTTGACCACGGATGTACTGGCATTGCCGGAAGCACGTTAGCCATACGAGGCCAGGCGATTTGCCTGGCCTTTTTAATTTTCGCTCGTTTACGAGCCAAGGATCGGACACCTTATGACCGAAAAATTCAGCCCGTCGCGCCAGAAGGCGGAGGCTGCCTTCAGCAATCTCCAGACGCCGTTCTTCGCCAAAGCCGAGGCAGCGGAAGAGCTTGCCTCCATCACCCAATCGCGCGAGGCCAAGACCTTGCGGCTTCGCGAAGCCCGCCTTGCCAAGGAACTGAAGGACCGCGAGTCAGTGACATCCGCCCTTCTCGCCAAGCGCGCGGCCGCGAAATAACCACCGCCACCCCCTTACCGTCAGGACCAGAAATTTGAAAAACGCCAGAGACAACCAGCTTACCGACCGCCGCAGCGCGGCCGCAGAGGCGAAGGCCGCTCAACTGGAGGCTTTCCGGGCTGCCCGCGCTGCCGCCGAACCCGGCCAGGCCGCGCGCCAGGCGGAACGCGCCGCCATCTCCGCGGCACGCGAAGAGCGCCGCCTTGAGCGCGACCGCATCAAGCAGGAAGAACAGGCGCGTATCGCGAGCGAAGCCGCCGAGCGCGAAGCCACCGCCCAGGCCGAAGCACGCGCCGAGGCGGAAGCGCGCGAAATAGCCGAAAAGGCCCGGGTCGCACGCGTCATCGAAGACGAAGCGGCGCGCAAGGCCGAACGCGACCTGCGTTACGCCAACCGCAAAGCCAGACGCGGATAAAATCCTGGAGCAGGTTTCAACGCTCCAAGAAGGCCTCCATGGCCGCGCCAAATCGCCTTGCCGAACGAGGATAGACGAGCACCGCTCGACATCCTCCCGGCAAGAATGGCACAACCCAATCGGCCAGGAAAAGGAATCGATCATGGCAACGACGCCGCGCAGACACGTGAATCCGAAAGACGCCGCCGAGGCGTTGTTCAAGCCGATCAAGAAGGTCGCGGCACCGGCGGTCGAAAGACCTGCGGTCCCCAATACCAAGGAACTCGTTTCGTTGAAGATCGACGCCGATGTGCTGGCGCATTTTCAGACGGATGGGCCTGGCTGGCAGGATCGCATGAACGATACGCTGCGCGCCGCCATGAAGCAGGCGACCGGCAGCTAAATCCCGCCGCTCAATACCCGGCCTCTTTCTGGTGCCGGAAGGCCAGCACATAGACTGCGTCGTCGACCGGTTCGTAGCGATAGAGCGCGATATAGCCGGATTCCCCGAAGGCGATCACCAGTTCGCGCAGTTCCGGCAGATCGGGGAATGGGCGGCCGATATCCGGTTTTGCTTCCAACAGCAGGAATTGCCGTTCGATCGCCTGGCCGGCGCGCCTCGCCGCTTCCGGCGCCTTGGCGGCCAGGAACCGCCGGCAGCGCTCCAGGCCCTGCGCGGCCCCTTCCGTAACGATCAGTCGTGGCACTCGGGCACGGCCTTTTCGTCCTCAGTACCCCAGCTGTTCAGCCAGGTGCGGGCTTCCGCACCGGTCAGGTGCCGCCCGGTTTCCCGATAGGCCGCCCAAGAGGCCAAAGCCTCCTGCTTGAAGTCTTCGCGCGCTTCCTCACGCTCGACATATTGCTGGATCGCCTCCAGCATGATCCAGTGCGGCGAACGACGGCGCTGGCTGGCAAGCTGCTGCACGCGGCTTTTCAACCCATCGTCGATCTTGAGGGATGTCGCCATAGCTGCACCTCTTATCACGGAGTAATACCTCGTGATACTATAGCGCCGCTCTCCGCCGCTGTCCACTCGTTGTGGTCCTAGCGGGGCCGGAAGGCGGCTCTCACGCAGATGCCACAGGCTTCATGTGGCAAACCGCTCCAACAGGAAATCGGGACGAACGCCATATTCGGCGGAAATCGAAGCGAGGTCGTCTTCGGGGCGTTCGGCAAGGATTCCGGTTCTGACGAGGCAGGCGGCAAGGCCTGCGCCGGCAGCACCGGCAATGTCATGCTCGATGCTGTCGCCGACGCAGACGATGCGGTCGGCCGCGACATCCTTCAGCAGCGCTTGCGCATGTTGGTAGATGGCGGGATGCGGCTTGCCGAACCAGCGGACCGGGCCGCCGAGATCCTGATATTCGAGCGCGATGCTGCCGGCGCCCGGCGCCGTGCCGCCGCCCTTCGCCAGCTTGTGGCGATCGGGATTCGTACAGTAGCAGGGCACGCCGCGGCGCGCAGCCGGTTGCAGCCGCGCACGATAGGCAGAGAGCGGGATCGTTTCCGCCTCGCTGCCGGAAATGATCACGATATCCGCAAGGGCGGCGTCCACGACGCTTTCGAAGCCGAGCCGGTCGGAGAGATTGCGATCGCCGCCGCTGGAAATCGTCAGGCAACGTGTGCCGCCCGCCTTGCCGGCGGTCTCGCGCGCAAGGATGTCATGGGCGACATCGCCGGAGGTGAGGAAACGGTCGAAACCGGCACGATCGAAGCCGAGCCCGACGAGCCGTTCCGCGTTGTAATCGCCGCTGCGGCCGGAATTGGAGAGGATGACGATCGTCTTGCCGAGCGCCTTCAGATGGAGCAGCGCGGCGTTGGCGCCCGGATAGGCGCGCTCGTCATCGCGCAGCACGCCGAACTGGTCGACGAAAAAGGCGTCGTAACGGGCTGCGAGACCGGCAAGGGTCGTCAACGGTGCGATGCTCATGGCCAGCGGGCCTTTCCGGCAAGAACTAGGGATGCGGTGCCCACGGCGGCTTCTGCCGAGCGCGACGGGAGAAAGGCAACGCCGAGCGCGTTTTCCCGCATCCGCGTCCAGGCCGGATTGGCCGCGCCGCCGCCGACCGTGCGCACGGATCGCACCGGCGGGCCGCCGAGATCGGCCAGCCGATCGTAACCCGATTTCTCGATGGCGGTGATGCCTTCGAGCATGGCCTGGAAGAAGGCGACATCGTCTGCCGGGCGCGGCTCCAGCCGCGGCGGATAGGCGGGATCGTTGACAGGGAAACGCTCGCCCGGCTTGAGAAGTGGATAATAGGCAAGGCCGGTCGGCGCGTCCGGGCGCAGGCGCGGCGTCAGGGCCTTCAAGGCCTCGCCATCGAAGAAGCTGCGGATGACCGCGCCGCCGGAATTGGAGGCGCCGCCGGCAAGCCAGAAATCGAGGATACGGTGCGAATAGATGCCGTAGTCCGCCGCATCGATCGGCACGGCGCAGGCGAGTTTCAGGACCAGCGTCGAGCCGAGCGCGGTGACGCCGTCGCCGATCGCGGCGGCGCCCGTCGCGAGAAAGGACGCGCAGCCATCCGTCGTGCCCGCGTGGTAGCGGCAGGCGGCGGACAAGCCGAGCGTTCGGCCGGCGTCACGCACGGTCGCAAGCGGCGTGCCGGCCCGCCGCACCGCCGGCAGAAGGTCGATATCCATGCCGCAGGCTTCCAGCCAACCGGGCCAGCGTTCGGCAGCGAGATCATAGCCGGTCTTGAGGGCGTTGTTCTCGTCGCTCGTCGGCTCGGCAAGGCCGAGTTTCATCAAAATCCAGTCCGCCTGATGCACGACCCTGCGCACGCCGGGCCGGCGCGAAAGATGGATGGCCCGGGCGAGCGCCGACGTTGCACCGCGCGCCGGGCTGTTGGCCGGCGCTGCCTCGCCGATGCGCGTGACGATCGCCGGATCGGGACAGGCATCATTGTACATCAGCACGTCGCCGACCGGCGCGCCGTCGGCATCGATCGCGAGCACCGTGCCGGACGTGCCATCGACCGCCACGCCCTCGACGGTGGCCAGGGAGACGCGGGCGGCGAGTTCGGAAAGGCAGGATTGCACGCCGGCCCACCACAGGTCGGGCGATCGTCCGGCAGCCGCGTCGGGAAAGGGATAGGCGGTGATGTCCAGGAGCGTTCCGTCCTCGCCAAGCGCTGCGGCCCGCACCCCGGACGTGCCGAGGTCGACGCCAAGCGATACGGCGGGCTTTTTGGCCCCACTCATGCGCGCTCGCTCGCCTTGCGGTCGAGCGCCTGGCGGTATTGCTCGGCCTCCCAATGGGTCAGTTCGTATTCCTGGTCGGGACCGAGATAGGCGACGGACGCGCCCTCCGGAATGCGGGACACGACTTCCGCCAGGCAGCGCGCCATGACGCGGCCGCCGGCGGTGAGTTCATTGGCAAGCAGCACGCCATGCCCCGGCGCCAGCAGCATCTTCGCAACGGGAAGGCCGCGCGAACGGCGTTCGTCCGCATAGGCTCTCACCGTCTCTCCGTCGGCGAGAACGCCGATCTCCGTGCCGAGGAAGATGACGTGGTCCGGATAGAGCGAACCGCGCGTGGCGGCGGTCACGCTGGCCGGGCTCAGCGCCGTCTTGTGGCTCTGCGGGTCTTCCGCCGCATGGAAATCCGCGCCCTCGACAAAGGCTTCGAGCCTAATCGGATCGGCGGCGGCCGCCACGCGCTCTTCGACCGAAAGCGCTTCGGTGACGCGGGCGATGCGCTGGCGCACCGCCTCCACCGTCTCACCGGTGACGATGATGCCATGATTGTAGAGGATCAGCACGTCCGGCCGGGTACCGGCGACGCGGTCGATCTCGTGGGCCAGCGGCGTGCCTGGGCGACGATAGGGAATGGCCGCCCATGTCAGATCCGGAAGTTTCGCCATGCGCGCCGCGATCACGGCGTCCCGGTCGGCCAGCACCGACAGCGCGATGGCGTTGACGCAGTGATAGTGCGCGACGACCGCCTGCGGCAGCACGGCGTGGAAACTGGTCTCGATCGACGGGCGAAGGCCCGAGGCATTCAGCGCCGTGACGATGAAGTCGGTGGCCTTCTCGGCGCTCGGCTCCCCCGCCCGCAACGCCGCCACCAGCGGCGCCACGGTCACGGGCACCATGATATCGCGCTCGCCGGCATGGGAGAGCCAGGTGCCCGATGCCTTCACCCACATCACGCCGTCGCGCTTGAAGGAGGTGTTGCCGCCGGCCCCTTGCGTTTTCAGCACGTCGCTGCCGATCTCTCGCGAAAGGTCGAGAAATGCGTCGAAGGCCGGAATGCTTTCCGCCTGATTGCCCGAAGCCATGCTGGCCTCCTCCTCTAGACAGCCTTGTCGCCACCCGGTCCGATTTACGACAGCGGGTGAGCAAACTTTTTTCACGATGGTATTTATATGATTGCATATCGTCAACAGTGAAGAATTTTCATCATCATGCTTGATAGGCTGAAATTAATATGATTATCTTCATTCATCGGCGAGGGAGACGCCGGGAGGAAAATCCGTGAACGACACCGAGCGCCACAAGGCCATCATCGATCTTCTGCGCGAGACGCCCTTCGCCTCCGTGCGCGATCTCCAGGAGCGTCTCGGCGCGTCTCCCGCCACGATCCGCCGCGATATCGACAAGCTTCACGAGCTCGGCCGGGCGCGCAAAGTCTATGGCGGCATTTCCGCAAGTGAAGCCGTCGACAGCGCCCGCCTCTCCGCCAGGCCCTATGACGAGAACCGGGATATCGCCGTCGAGGCGAAGCGCGCGATCGCCGCCACAGCGGCGGGTCTCGTGCGCGACGGGGATTCCATCATCGTGCATGCGGGCTCCACCTGTTATCAGCTCGGCACCCTGCTTGCCCGGCGCAATCTGCGCATCTGGACCAATTCCATGCCGCTGGCCGCCCATCTCGGCGAACACGGCACCTGCCAGCTGTCGCTTGCCGGCGGCGAATTGTACCGCGAGCCCGGCATCATTCATGACCCGGCGGCAGGCTCGCCGGGTTTTTTCGCCTCGCGCTTCTTCGTCGGCACGCAGGGCGTCAGCAGCAAGGGGCTGCTCGAATCCCACCCTTTGCTCGTCAAGGTGATCGGCGAGCTTGCCGCCTGCGCCGACGAGATCGTGGTCCTGGCCGACAGCCGGAAATTCTCCATCCAGCCGCGCAATGTCGCACTGCCGCTGTCGCGCATCGGCACGATCATCACCGATGACGGCCTCACCGATGCCGCCGCCAGGATGCTGGAAGACGCGGGCGTCACCATCATGATCGCGACCACGGGAGGGGCAAGTTGAGCCAGTCTCCCATCGCCGTCTTCGATCTCGGCAAGACCAATTCGAAACTCTTCGTCGTCTCCCCGGATGGCCAGGTCATCGACGCGGCGCGCACCCGCCCGGTCTGGCGCGAGGAAGGTGATCTGCGCGTGCTGGACGATGCGGCCCTCTTCGGCTGGATGAAGGGTGAACTCGCCCGCGTCGTGGCCGTGCACGGCGTGGACCGCATCATGTTCTCCGGCCATGGCTGCACCTTCGCGCTCGCTGCCGGCGATGCGCTCGTTCATGCGATCCTTGACTATGAACAGGAGCCGCCCGCCGATATCGCGGCACGCATCGATGCGATGGCGCCGGATTTCCGCGAGACCTTTTCGCCGCCGCTGCCGCTCGGCTTCAACTATGGACGCCACCTGCTCTGGCTGGACGAGCGCGATCCCGACCTCATCGCCAAGGCCGACGCGATCCTCGCCTATCCGCAGTTCTGGAGCTGGAAATTCTCCGGCCGGAAAGTCAATGAAGTCTCCTATCTCGGCTGCCATTCCAATCTCTGGGCGCCGCTCGAGGATGATTTCAGCAGCCTCGTCGACCGCATGGGCTGGCGTGACAAGATGCCGGAATTTGCCAAGGCCGGCAGCGTGATCGGCACCCATGCGGTCACGCTTGATGACGGCCGGAGCGTCGAGGTCGCCGTCCATAACGGCGTGCACGACAGCAATGCGGCGCTCTATTTCTACCGCTCGCTCGGCTTTTCCGATTTCACGCTGATATCGACCGGGACGTGGGTGATCATCTTCAATCCGGCAAGCCCGCTGGAAAGGCTCGATTCCGCACGCGACATGCTGGCCAACGTGACTGTCGATCACCAGCCGGTCGCGACCATCCGCTTCATGGGTGGACGCGAATACGACGTCGCGAGCGGTGGCTGGACGAACCCGATTTCGCCGGATGCCGTCGCCTCGGTGATCGCCAGGCGGGCTTTCGCCCTGCCGTCCTTTGCGCCCGGCGGCCCGATGCCCGGCCATGAGGGCCGCTTCGTCGGCCCGGCGGTCGAAGGTGAGGAGCGGGCCGCGGTCGCCATGCTCTATGTCGCGCTGATGACCGATCTTTCGCTCGATCTCATCGGCTCGGAAAATGCGATCGTCATCGATGGCGGGCTGGTGAAGACGGGGCTTTATGCCGCCGTGCTGGCGGCGCTACGCACGGGCCAGACCGTGCATACCAGTGCCAATCCGGAAGGCAGCGCCTTCGGTGCCGCCGCCCTCGTCTTCGACGCCATCGGCCGCAATCCTTTCGTCAACGATTGCGCAGTGGCAAAGCCGGCGACCATTTCCGGCCTGGAGGATTACCGACAGGAGTGGCGGCAGCACGTCGATGCGATGACCGCGGGCAACCGACAGGAGAAGCGCGCATGACGGCCACGGCGGAAAAGCACGCGCTCCTCGAGATGCGCGACATAAGCAAGACGTTCGGCGCGTCGAAGGCACTGTCGAATGTGAGCTTCACGGTGCATGCAGGCGAAGTACATGCACTGATGGGCGAGAACGGTGCCGGCAAGTCGACACTGATGAAGATCCTCTCCGGCGCCTATACGGCCGATCCGGGCGGCTCGGTGCTGATCGACGGCGAACCCGTCGTGCTTGGCGATCCCTTGAAGGCGAAGGCCCGTGGCATCGCGGTCATTTACCAGGAACTGTCGCTCGCACCGAACCTCACGGTGGCGCAGAACATGTTCCTCGGCAACGAACCCTCGCGCTTCGGCCTGGCGGACCGCGCGGAAATGCGCCGGCGCGCCGAGCCCATTCTCAAGCAGCTCGGCATCGGCTTCGATTCGTCGCGCCGCGTGGCGGAACTGTCGCTCGGCGAGCGGCAGATGGTGGAGATCGCCCGCGCGCTGACCACCAATGCCCGCATCATCGTCATGGACGAACCGACGACCTCGCTGACCAGCCGCGAAACCGACAAGCTGTTCGACGTCATCGCCCGCCTCAAGGCCGACGGCATCGCCATCATCTATATCAGTCACCGCATGGAGGAGGTCTACCAGCTTTCCGACCGCGTCAGCGTGCTGCGCGACGGCGCCTATGTCGGCACGCTGGAGCGCGCAGAGCTTTCCGCCGCCAAGCTGGTGTCGATGATGGTCGGCCGCGACCTCTCGTCCTTCTACAAGAAGGAACACCGGCAGGGGACGGGCGAACGCGCGGCGGTGCTTTCGGTCAAGAATATCGGCGACGGCATCAAAGTGCACGGTTGTTCGTTCGAGGTGCGCGCCGGCGAAGTGCTGGGCATTGCGGGTCTCGTCGGCTCTGGGCGCACGGAACTGGCACGCCTCGTCTACGGCGCCGACCGCAAGACGACGGGCGAGGTCATACTGAACGGCAAGCCGCTTGCCATCACCACGCCACGCGACGCGCTGGACGCGGGCATCGCCTATCTCACCGAGGACCGCAAGGCGCTCGGCCTGTTCCTCGACATGTCGATCAGCGACAATATCAATATCGGCGTCATCGGCGACGATGCGAAGGCCGGCGGGGTTCGCGACTTCGCCAGGGCAAAGGAGCGGGCGGCGCATGCGGTGAAGTCGCTGTCGATCCGCACGGCCGGCACGCAGATCAATGTCGGCGCGCTGTCAGGCGGCAACCAGCAGAAGGCGCTGCTCGCCCGCCTGCTGGAGACCAAGCCCAAGGCCATCATCCTCGATGAGCCGACGCGCGGCGTCGACGTCGGTGCCAAGTCGGAAATCTACCGCATCATCGATGCGCTCGCCGAAAACGGCATCGCCATCGTCGTCATCTCGAGCGACCTGCCGGAAATCCTCGGCATCGCCGACCGCGTGCTGGTCATGCGCGAGGGACGGATTGCCGGCGAGGTCGCGGGCTCGGCGGAAACGCCGATTCAGCAGGAAGCGATCATGGCGCTTGCGACCGGCTCTGCCGGCCGTGCGGCCTGATCGCGAGCATAGAAACAAAGAAGACGGGACGGAACCATGAGCACAAGCGAAACCGAACAGGCCCGGATGGACAAGCTGAAACTGCGCTCGACGCTGACGGCGCTCGGCATGCTGCCGGTCCTCGTGCTTCTGGCGATCGGCTTCCACCTGTTGAGCGGCCGGTTCCTCTCCGTCAACAACCTGTCGATCGTCATGCAGCAGGCCTCTATCAACACGGTGCTGGCGGCCGGCATGACCTTCGTCATCCTGACGGGCGGCATCGACCTTTCCGTCGGCTCGATCCTCGCGGCTTCCGCCATGATCGCCGTCATCGTCTCACTGGTGCCGGACCTCGGCATGCTGGGCGTTCCGGCGGCGATCGCCGCAGGCCTCGCCTTCGGTTTCCTCAACGGCGCGATCATCGCCTGGCTGAAGCTGCCACCCTTCATCGTGACGCTCGGCTCGCTGACCGCCATTCGCGGCGTGGCGCGCCTGCTCGGCGGCGACACGACGGTCTTCAACGCGGACCTGCCCTTCGACTTCATCGGAAACGGGACGCTGTTCGGCATTCCGTGGCTCGCCGTCATCGCGATCGCGACGATCATCGTCTCGTGGTTCATCCTGAAGCGCACCGTGCTCGGCACCTGGATCTATGCGGTCGGCGGCAATTCCGAAGCCGCGCGGCTGACCGGCATCAAGGTGCCGCTGGTGCTGCTCTTCGTCTATTCGATGTCCGGCCTGCTCTCCGGCCTCGGCGGCGCCATGTCGGCTGCGCGCCTCTATGCGGCGAACGGCCTGCAACTCGGCCAGGCCTACGAACTCGACGCGATCGCCGCCGTCATCCTCGGCGGCACCAGCTTCGTCGGCGGCGTCGGCTCGATCTGGGGCACCCTCATCGGCGCGCTCATCATCGCCGTGCTCTCCAACGGCCTCATCCTCGTCGGGGTCTCGGACATCTGGCAGTACATCATCAAGGGCCTCGTCATCATCGTCGCCGTCGGCCTCGACCGCTACAGGCTCAAGGGAATGAGCCGGACATGACGTCCGGCTGAACGCACCGGTCGCAACCGGAAACGACGGCGCGCAAAGCGCCACCAAAGGAGGAAAACATGCGTCTTATATCCACATTGCTCGTCGGCACCGCCATGGCCGCCGCACTCGCCATGCCCGCAGCCGCCAAGGACCTCAACAAGATCGGCATTTCGGTCGGCCTGCTCGGCAACCCGTTCTTCGTCGCCACGATCAAGGGCATCGAGGACCGCGCCAAGGAGATCAACCCGAATGTCGAGGTGATCTCGGTTTCGGCCGACTATGACCTCAACAAGCAGGTCTCCCAGGTCGACAATTTCATTGCCGCCGGCGTCGACATCATCATGCTGAACGCCGTCGATGCGAAGGCCATCACGCCCGCCGTGAAGAAGGCGCAGGCCGCCGGCATCGTGGTCGCCGCCTTCGACGTCTCCGCCCCCGGCGCCGACGTCACCGTCATGACCAACAACGTCAAGGCCGGCGAGGAAGCCTGCAACTACATCGCCGAAAAGCTTGGCGGCAAGGGCGACGTCGTCATCATCAACGGCCCGGCCTCCTCCTCGATCCTGGAACGCGTCCAGGGCTGCAAGGATGCGCTCGGCAAACATGCCGACATCAAGATCCTCTCCGACGACCAGAACGGCCAGGGATCGCGCGACGGCGGCCTCGCCGTGATGCAGGGCCTGCTCACCCGCTTCGACAAGATCGATGCCGTCTTCGCGATCAACGACCCGACCGCGATCGGCGCCGAGCTTGCCGCCAAGCAGCTGAACCGCAGCGAGTTCTTCTTCACCGCCGTCGATGGCGCGCCGGATATCGAGACATCGCTCGCCAGCGGCAACTCCATGATCAAGGCATCGGCGTCGCAGGATCCCTATGTCATGGCCGGCCAGGCGCTGAAACTCGGCGTCGAGGTGCTGAACGGCACCAAGCCCGCCGAGCCGGTCGTGCTGCTCGATCCGCAGCTCATCACCGCCGACAACATCAAGGACTACAAGGGCTGGACCGCAGCCCGCTAAACGCTCCTCCCAGACGGCCGGGCATGTTCGCTTAGGCGGCGTGCCCGGCCGACCCTCACTCCATTTTTCTCAGAAAGCGGCCGGGATCATGTCGAAAATCGGTGTCCATTCCTTCGTCTGGAGCGCGGGCTCCTCGCGCGGCGAGCTCGAAAAGGCGCTCGAGAACACGCACAAGCTCGGCTACAAGCTCATCGAGTTCTCCTATCTGGACCCGAAGCAGGTCGACGTGGCGTGGCTCGCCGGCCGCATCCGCGAGCTCGGCCTCGATGTGGCGATCAGCATGGGCCTGCCGCCGGAAGGCGATATTTCCAGCGATGACGCCTCCGTCGTCGCCAACGGCGTGGACATTCTCGACCGGGCGGTGGCGCTGGTGCGCGATCTCGGCGGCACGAAGCTTGCCGGAATCCTGAGCTCCGCGCATGGCAAGCAGGAGCATGTGCTGACCCGCAGGAGCTGGGATGCCAGCGTTTCCACCCTCTCCAAGGTCGCCGACCGCGCCAAGGCCGCAGGCGTCACGCTCAACCTCGAAATCGTCAACCGCTTCGAGAGCAACATGCTGAACACCGCGGCACAGGGCATGGCCTATATCCGCGATACGGGCGCCTCGAACGTGCTGCTGCACCTCGATACGTTCCATATGAACATCGAGGAAGCCGATGTCGGCCTCGCGATCCGCCATGCCGCCGACAAGATCGGCTATCTCCATATCGGCGAGAGCCACCGCGGCTATCTGGGCACGGGCACGATCGACTTTGCCGCGATTTTCGATGCGCTGGTGGCGATCGGCTGGGACGACTACGTGACCTTCGAATCCTTCTCCACGACGATCGTCGACAAGGACCTGTCGCTGAAGACCGCCATCTGGCGCAATCTCTGGGACGACAATGTCGCGCTCGCCCACCACGCGCACCGCTTCATCGAGCTTGGCCTGGAAACGGCGCGGCTCAAGGCCGCGCTCGTCCAGACAGGCCACCTGCCCGCCTGAGCCGGCGGCCTATGGTGAAATAGGGGTTGTTGAGGATATCCGGAACGATGATGCCGATGACAAGCGTCGGCCCGAAGCGTCCATCGGCGTCTCCGCCATGCAACAGAAGCATGCCTACACTGCAAGCATATGCATTTTATCCGGGCACGAGATTGCCTATGTAATGGCCAACCACAGGAGTTGATCATGAACGTCTTCGCAAAGCTCAAGAAATACAATGCTGAACGCCGCGCCGTGCGCGAACTCGGCGCCCTCGACGACCGCGCCCTCCAGGACCTCGGCATCTCGCGTTCGAACATCCGTTCCGCCGTTGCCGGCCTTCTGGTCCTCGGCTGATACGACGCCCGGCAAGCCGGGCCGCCTCGGGCAAGATTTCGATGAAAGGGCGACTGTTTCCGACAGTCGCCCTTTTCGTATTTCAGGAACCCGCCGCGACCGCGAGGAAACCGGCCAGCGGCGGCGGTTCCGGCGAGAAGACGTCATAGGCGCAGGGCGCTGCGAAAATGACGTCCGCCAGCATCAAGACGAGGATGCACTTCATCGAAACCTCCACCGGCCAATCAGACGAGAGATCCTGTTTAAGCGGTTGATGTTTTCCACGTGGATACCGTCCGCTGGCAACGAGTTAATCGACATGCACCGAGATCTCGGTCACTCCGGAAGGCCGGCCTTGCGGTAACCATCGACGAAATGCGCAAGCGTCGCGGCGTCGCGGAACGGCTCGGTCGTCGCCCAGTGGCGGGTCGTGAAATCAGGGTTGCCGACGAGGAACAGTTCGGCCTCCGCGCGCGCTTCATCGAGCCGGCCGAGCTGGGCAAGGCTTGCCGCCAGGAAGCGGCGGGAGCTTGTGCGGTAGGTCTCGTCCCGGCGCAGTGTCTCGACGGCGGCTTCGTAATCGCGGGCGGCATATAGTGCCTGGCCGAGCGTCAGGTAGTACCAGCTTGCCGGAAACGGGTTCAATCTGAATGCCTTGCGGATGTGCTCGAGGCCTTCCTCGATGCGCCCTGCCAGGACCGCTATATCGGACAAAGCGGCAAAGGTGTCGGCCTCGTTCGGATCGAGCGCGATCGCCTTGGCGAATTCCGCCTCCGCCTCGGCAAAGCTGCGCTCATAGGCAAGCAGGTAGGCCAGGACCCAGCGGCAGCCGGCATCGTTGGGGTCCATCGCGACGGCCTTGCGCGCCAGTTCCAGGGCTACGTCCCGGTTCGGTGCCGTCGGCCCTCCGCTATGCACCAATCCCATCCAATGGTTCATGGCGAGCCACCGATAGGCCTCGGCATATCCGGGATCGAGGGAGACCGCTCGCGTGAGCATCAGATGCGCTTCGCGCGCCGATTGCGGCGTGTCGTCCATCAGCTTGCGCGCCCGCACGCAGAGATCGTAGGCCTCGATATTCCTGGGCCGATTGCGCGGCGGCAAGGCCTGCAGCCGGCCGAGCAGCGCCTCGACGATCTTGCCCGTCACCTCGTCCTGAACGGCAAAGATATCGTCCAGGCCACGATCGAAACGTTCCGCCCAGAGATGATCGCCGCTTGCCGCATCGACCAGCTGGGCGTTGATGCGCACGCGCCCCGCGGCGCGTCTTGCGCTGCCCTCCAGCAGATAGCGCACGCCAAGCTCCTCGGCGATGGCACGCACGTCCATCGCCTTGCCCTTGTAGGCGAAGGCCGAGTTGCGGGCGATGACGAACAGGCCGGCGGTTCTCGACAGGTCGGTGATCAGGTCCTCGGTCAACCCGTCCGCAAAGGATTCCTGCTCGGGATCGTTGCCGAGATTGACGAAAGGCAGCACGGCAATCGAGGGCTTGTCGGGCAGCGGCAGGGGTTTTCGCTTCGCGCCACCGAGGTGTTCGACGACCCCCGTGAAGCGATAGCCGATGCGTGGAACCGTGGCGATCCACTCGCCGCCACCGGCCGCCGGGCCAAGCAGCTTGCGCAGCTGCGAAATCTGGACGGTGAGATTGCCTTCCTCGACGGCCATGCCCGGCCACGCCGCATCCATCAGCGCGGCCTTGTCGAGGATTTCGCCCGGCCGGGCGACCAGCGCCGCAAGCAGCATTACCCCGCGATGGCCGATGGCAACGGGTTCATCGTCCCGAAGGAGCGTTCCCGCCGCCGGATCAAGTACGAACAGACCAAAGGCAAACCGCGATCCCTGCATGCGGCGCATCTATAGTCGGTTTGCATGTTTTTGAGAACTTTTTGGGAGGGCTTAATTACGGCGCGGGTCGCATCCGGCAGAATTCACCCTCTTTCGGACCAAAGGAGGTTGTTATGAGCCATAGTCTTCCTGCGGGATCGGCGGACGTGTCGAACCGGCCCTCCAGCCTCACGGTCTTGCGAAACACGATCACGATCTGGGACGAGCGGCAACGCTTTCGCTGGGACCTCGCGCAAAAATCGAAGGCCAATCCCCATTTGATCGACGATATCGGCCTGACGACGCGACAGGTCGAGGCGGAGATCGCCAAGCCCTTCTGGCAAGTATGAGGCGAATGCCGCAATGACATCGAACCGCCAAGCCTGTACGACGGCATCGCGCCATGATCGGATCCCCTGGGCCGCGATGGCCGGCATCATCGCGACCGTCACGGTGTTCGCGGTGGCGCAGGGGCTGACCTATCCGCTGCTCAGCTTCATCCTCGAGCGGCAGGGCACGACGTCCGGCCTCATAGGCCTGTCGGCGGCTATGACGCCGCTGGGTTTCATCGTTTCCGCGCCCTTCATTCCGATGCTGGTGCTGCGCGTGGGCGGCGCGGGGCTTGCGATCCTGTGTTCGGTGCTTGCCGCACTCACCCTGATCGCGATTGCCCTCACGCAGGACGTCTGGGCGTGGATGCCGCTGCGCTTCCTGCTCGGCTTCTTCGCCAATCCGCTTTCCGTGATCAGCGAGACCTGGCTGCTTTCGATCACGCCTGCGTCCCGCCGGGGCCGCATCATGGGTCTCTATTCATCGATCGTTTCGGCCGGCTTCGCCATCGGTCCGCTCTCGCTCGGCCTGGTCGGCGCCGAGGGGTGGCCACCCTTCCTGATCGGCATCGTGGCTTTCCTTGTCTGCGGCGCCATCATGCTCGCTGTCGTGCCGCGTCTGCCGGAAATGCCGCATGAAGGCGAGGCGACATCGGTCGGTGGCTTCTTCGCGCTGGCGCCGCTGCTCCTGTTCGCCGTTTTCACCGCAGCCGCCTTCGAGCAGGTCCTCTTGTCCCTGTTTGCGGTCTATGGTGCGGCATTCGCCAGCGCGGAGGAGCGCACCGCGTCGCTCATCACCTGTTTCGTCGCCGGCAATGCCGTGCTGCAGATCGTTCTCGGGCGTGTCGCCGAACGGGTCGGCTCGACGCGGACCATGCTCTTCTGTGTCCTGGCGTCGCTGGCCGGCTGCCTGTTGCTGCCGTTGCTCTTCAACGCGCCGCTCATCTGGCCGGTCTTCTTCGTCTGGGGCGGCGTCTCCTTCGGGATCTACACCATGGCGCTGATCCGGCTCGGCGAGCGTTTCACTGGCCAGGCCCTGATCGCCGGCAACGCGGCCTTCGCTTTCGCCTGGGGCATGGGGGGCATCATCGGCTCACCGGCCACGGGACTGGCGATGCAACTGGTCGGCCATCAGGGGCTGCCCTTGTCCCTCGGGCTGCTGTGCTGCGTCCTGGCGGTATTTTTGATGGCGCCGAGACGGCTGCTCTGACCGCGGTCCCAATGCGCCCGCAAATTTCGCGTCGGCCTACGATGATGGCTCGTTCTTCATGCGCCGTTCAAAGCCAGCCGTTCTTGCGGAACCGCCAGTAGAGGAACATACAGGTGGCGACGATTGCGCTGAGCACGATCGGATAGCCGTATTCCATCCGCAATTCGGGCATGTCGTTGAAATTCATGCCGTAGATGCCGGCAAGCGCGGTCGGCACGGCGAGGATCGCCGCCCAGGAGGCGAGTTTCTTGGAAATCGCCGTCTCCTGGCTCTGGCCGACCAGCAGGCTCGCCTCGAAGGCGAAGGCCAGCACCTCGCGCAGGCTGTCGATCTTTTCCTGCACCGTGCGGATGTGATCGGTCACATCGCGAAACAGCGGATGCATGGCCGCCTGGATTTGCGGCAGGTCGGCGCTCGTCAGCCGCCGGCAGACTTCGACCAGCGGAAGGGCGGCATTGCGCAGCCGCAGCAGGTCGCGGCGCATCATGTAGAGCCTCTCGATATCGGTGGCCGTCATCGGCCTGACCAGGACCTTGTCCTCGATCTCCTCGACCTCGTATTCGAGCTGCTCCAGCACGGGCATGTAGTTGTCGACGATGAAATCGAGAATGGCATAGAGAACGAAATCCTCGCCCTTGGCCAGCGAATGCGGGCAGCTTTCCCAGTGCTGGCGAACCGTCGCATATGAGGTCGAGGGGCCGTGCCGGACGCTGACGATATAGCCCTTGCCGACGAAAACATGCGTTTCGCCGAAGATGACGCGCCGGTCGATCAATTGCGCGGTGCGCGCGACGATGAACAGCGCATCGCCATATTGCTCCAGCTTGGGGCGCTGATGCGGGTGCTCGGCGTCCTCGATCGCCAGGTCATGCAGGTTGAACTGCGCCTGGACGCGCAGGAGAAGCTCGCGGCTCGGTTCCAGCAGCCCGATCCACACGACATGGCCTTCCTTGGCCGCCCATTCGCCGGCCTCCTCGATGGCTATATCGGCGACACGCCGGCCGGCCGCATAGGCGCTCGAGGCAACGATCCCCTCTTCCCCGGAGACTGGCGCGAACTTATCGGCGTAATCCATCACCACCTCCCGACCGCGATGTCTCCCCTGCGCAACGAATGCGCAGGACCGCTAATCTAACGCAGTTTTGCCGCGGATTCGAGGAGGGGGTTGGATCTAGAGATTGTCTAGACGATAAGCCCCGGGGACGCGGATCATTCTCCGTCCCCGGCCGGTTGCCCGGCCGATGCCGCGCGCTCTGCAAACAGATCCGACAACACCTGCGAGGCTGAGATGGCACGCGGAAAACCGGCCGGCACCGTTATCATGTAGACGACTTCCTTGAGTTCGTCCTCGGAGACGCCGATGTTGAGGGCGTATTGCGCATGGATCTTCATGAAGGCCGTCTCGCCCATGGCGGCGAACGCGGCGACGGCGGCGATCTGGCGTGTCCGGTTGTCGAGCCCCGGCCGGGACCAGACATCGCCGAGCGCATAGGCCTGCGTCGCTTCTGCCAGAAAGGGAAATTCCTGCCGCATGCGCTCCAGCGTGGGCTGCGGGGCACCGAGGTTCAGGTCCCGGATCACGGCCTCGCCGCGCTGCAGGCGGCGTTCCGTCGTTTCGGCGACGGCGACCGCCGCCGGCCCGCCAAGGGATAGCGCGATCGTCGCGCCGGCGAGTGAAATGCTGGAAAGAAATGTCATTGTCGTCTTTCTCCGATCGTTGGTTGCCATGGGCAGGAGGATAGACGCGCGCCATTGTTGTGATAAGTTTGCCATTCCTTTCTTCCGTGGAAAGAACTGCTAACCAATGGACGCCGACTTCAATGCGCTCGCCATCTTCGCCCTGGTCGCCGAAGAGAAGAATTTTCGCGCCGCGGCAGATCGTCTGGGCGTCTCCCGCTCCGCGGTCAGCCAGACGATCGCGCGCCTGGAGGGCACGCTCGGAATAGCACTCGTCCAGCGCACCACGCGCAGCGTCAACCTGACCGAAGCAGGCGAACGCCTTTACAATGAAGTGGCACCGGCCATCGCCGACATGCGCGCGGCGGTCGAGGTGACCGTGAACCTGCTCGGCCCGCCGCGGGGACAATTGCGGCTGGCCGTTTCGTCGATCGCCGACCGGTTTCTCTCGGGCGACATGCTGGCGGCCTTTGCCGAGGAAAACCCGGAAATCCAGATCGACATCACCGTGACGGACGAGGAATTCGATATTGTCGCGGCCGGATACGACGCGGGCGTGCGGCTCGGCGAGGTCATCGAGCAGGACATGATCGCCGTGCCCATCGCCGGCGAGGAGCGGCAGATCGCCGTCTGCGCGCCGGCGTTTCGCGAGCGGTTCGGCCTGCCCGCGCACCCGCGCGACCTTCCGGACTTTCGTTGCATCGGCTGGCGGCCAGGACCCAAGACCGCGCCCTATCGCTGGGAGTTCACGGAAGACGGCAAGGAGTTCAGCGTCGCCGTGTCACCCGAGATCACCACCAACGACATGGCCCTGATGATCAAACTCGCCATCGCCGGAGCCGGGATCACCTTCGGCATGCAGGAAACTTTTCGCCCCGCAATCGAGCGCGGCGAACTTGTTCCCATTCTGGAGGATTTCTGCGCCGGTTTCCCAGGTTTCTTTCTCTATTATCCAAGCCGCCGCAATGTCGCCCCGAAGCTGCGCGCCCTCATCACGCACGTCCAGAGCCTTCGTTAGCCTGCCGGCTGACACGTCGATTGTCCAAGAATGCTAACCACACTGCTCACGATCCGCCATCTACTGAAGCGGGGATCGCGTTCGTACATCCAGTCGCACTTAACAGGAGTAGCGACATGGACAAGCACAAGCACGCCCGCCTTCCCTACAGAAAGAGGACGTTCGAAGGCGATCCCCTGGTACACCTGGCCATAGGCCTCTTGCTCAGCGCCGGCATGCTGCTCATCATGGCAGCCTTCCTTTCGTGAATGCCAAGTTCGACGTAATTGGTTAGAAATTCTTCCCAACATGGAAACCAGTGGACGACTTATCGCGACAATGGATGATCGTTAAATTTCCCTCCAACGCTCGAGAGCCTTTCGAGCGTCACCGGAAAGGAAATCAAAATGTCCAAAGTCGTTCTCATCACCGGCGCTTCCAGCGGCATTGGCGCCGGCATAGCGCGTGAACTGGGCGCGGCCGGCATGAAGCTCATGCTGGGCGCGCGACGAACCGATCGCCTGTCGGAACTCGCCGACGAGATCAGGGCCAAGGGCGGGACCGTCGAAACCCGCCGGCTCGATGTGACGGACCGCGCAGATGTCGTCGCCTTCGTCGAGGCTGCAAGGGCTGCCTACGGCCACGTCGACGTGATCGTCAACAATGCCGGCGTCATGCCGCTGTCTCTGATGGCCTCCCTGAAAGTCGACGAGTGGGACCAGATGGTCGACGTCAACATCAAGGGCGTGCTTTACGGCATCGCGGCCGTGCTGCCCGAAATGACCGCGCGCGGTGCCGGCCATGTCATCAACATTGCCTCGATCGGCGCCTTGGCGGTTTCGCCCACCGCAGCGGTCTACTGCGCCACCAAATATGCCGTGCGCGCCATCTCGGACGGTCTGCGCCAGGAGCGGGACGACATCCGCGTCACCTGCATCCATCCCGGCGTCGTCGAGAGCGAGCTTGCCGGCACCATCACCGATCCGGTGGCGGCCGACGCCATGAAGACCTACCGCGCCATTGCGCTCCAGCCGGACGCCATCGGCCGCGCCGTGCGCTTCGCCATCGAGCAGCCGGAGGATGTCGACGTCAACGAGATCGTCGTCCGGCCGACGAAGGCGGCGCCATGATGCGCCGCCGCTCCCTCCTCCATCTCGCTGGAGCGGCGCTCGTTCCAGCGCTCTTCCATCGCACCCGCGCAGAGGCGAACATGAACAGTCAATCGCATCCCTATCTCGGCATGTGGGTCACCGAAGACGGCCACATCCGCCACGAACTGCTGCCGAACGGCCGGTATGACGAAGCGCGCGGCGCGCGCAAGAGCGCCTATCAGGGTCGTTACGCGGTCACCGGCAACCACATCGACTATTGGGACGATACGGGCTTTACCGCAGACGGCGACTTCATCGACGGCGTGCTGCACCACGGCGGCATGATCCTGTATCGGGCGCCGTGACCGCGTTTGCCGGCCAGCCGAAGGCGGCCGGCAAACACCAAATCGCCGTTGATCCGCGCGAAGCCTCTCATGTAACGAGCCCACTCACCATGGACCCGGACGACTACGATTTTATGGACCCGGCACTCATCCAGTTGCTGAAGGCAAAGGTTCCCGCAGCTTCTGCGCGGGCCGAATGCCATCCGCCAGCCTCCGACCTCGCCTGTCACCGGCTGCTGCATGAGGATGACGGCTCGCAATGGCGGCGCTGGCAGGCCGAAGCCGGCATTGCCTATACCGGCGAGGCGGATGTGTATTTCGACGATTTCGGCATCGTCCTGCAAGCTGCACGAGACGGTTTTGGCGTCGCGCTCAGCGATGAAGTCGTGTCCGCGCGCGATCTCGACGAAGGTCGCCTATTTCATCAACTGGCTGACCGAGGAAGCGGCGACGCCGTGACGCGCCTCGCTGGGCGTGAGGCCGAAGCGGGCGCGATAGTGGCGGCTGAACTGGGCCTGGTCGGAAAACCCCCACCGGTAGGCGATCGCGGTGATCGTGTCGCCGCCGCGGCGCAGGTCCTCGTCTGAGCGCACGAGCCGGCATTCCCGGATATAGCCGCTGGCGGTGAAGCCCGTGCCTTCGAAAAGCTGTTGCAGATAGCGCAGCGAAATACCGCACGCCTCCGCCACCATTCCCGCCGAAAGGCCGGGATTCTTGAGGCTCTTGCGGATGAAGGTTTCCGCGCGGTGGAGATGCGCCCGGCGGACGGCGGATTCCGAACTGTCGAGCGCCCGCTCGCCCGCAAGCAGCGCCAGACAGAGAACCTCGATCAGGTGTTCGCCCGCAACGGCACGCGCACTCTCGTCCATCGCGTCCGCATGGGTGACGGCCGAGGACAGGCTCGACAGGAAATAGGAGGCAATGCCCGAGCGGGCATCCATGCTCAGGCCGAGGAACTTTTCGAAGGAACCGATGCGCGCCCGCACGCTGTCGCGCGGGATTTTCGCCACCCACTGCACGTCGGGTGTCTCATGCCAATATTCGTAGGGTGCGTCGCTGCGCTCGATGACGAAACCGCCCGGCCGACACTGCGCCTGGCGCGCGCTCTGGTGGAACGTCACCTCGGCCGATCCCGGAATGGAGATCAGGAAGGCGCTTTCGCGCTCCTCGCGCAGGTGACGGGATGTCCGGCGATAGAGCACCGCGTCGCAATCGATGCGCGTGGCGCTGACGAGGCCAAGCTGCCAGATATCCATGCGCCCGCGGAAATTCTTCCCCCGGCGCCCCTCGGTGACGAGCGGAAAATAGGCCGCAGAAACCCTCTGCTGCCAATCGGCAAGACCGTCATCAGCCGATCGACCCGCGCCCGGTGCCATCTATCCGTCATCCTCCATTGGGAGCCAGGATCGAAGCCTAACAAAGGATGCCGGGGCACGCAAATATCCTCGCGGCAATGGCATCGCGCTTTCCTCCACGAAATCGTGCGCTTTCCTGCATGCGGCACACCATGACCCGGCTACCTTTTTCCGAACCGAAACGGGTGAGCCTGCCATGCTGACGCAACCATCACGACCACGGATGACCTTTCCCCGATCGGTCGACGAAGCGCTGAACGATCTCGCCACCGCCGGGCCCGGGACCATCCCCGTCGCCGGCGCCACCTGGGTGATGAGAAGCCCGCTGCGGCATGAAGCAACGCCGCCGACCTACGTCGCCCTCTCCGGCATCGAGGGTTTTCAGCGCGTCGACGTCACGGACGACACCATATCGATCGGCCCGCTCGCGACCCATGATGCACTGGCGCCGAAACTCCCCTCGACGTCGGATCTCCAGGTCCTCAAGCGGGCAAGTGCTCGCTCCGCCAATCCCGGTGTGCGGCGCATCGCGACGATCGGCGGCAATATCTGCACCACCGCCTTCGCCGCCTCCGACTTCGCGCCGGCACTGCTGAGCCTTGATGCCCGGATCGAGCTTCGCGACCCGGCAGGGCTGGAGACGCTGCCGGTGCAGGCGTTTCTGGAATGCCGGAAAAGCCGTGAACGGCCCTGGCTCGTGACCGGCATCATCGTGCCGCGAACCACTCGGTTGAGCGCGCACGCGCGTCTGCCGATGCGCAAGGCGGGCGACTATCCCTGCGCCCTCGTCAGCATCTCCGCAGGGATCGATGATAGGGGCAGGATTCGCGATGCGCGCATTGGCGTCGGCGCGGTGGAGGCGAACCCTCGCCGCTGGCAAAACCTGGAGCAGGCGCTGGAAGGCCAGCCGACGGACCCCGCGATCGCGGAAACGGCGGCGCGAGACCTCATTGCCGATTTCACCGGCCGCGATGCCGTCGATGCGCCCGGCTGGTATCGCACCAGCATCCTGCCCGTGCTCGTGCGCCGCGCCTTCGAAACCATCCGGACAGATTACGAAACGAGGGCATCATGAGCATCGAACTGACCATCAACGGAGACGTCCGCACCGTCGCGGCCGATCCCCGGACAGCGCTGCTGGATGTGCTGCGCGACAGCTGTCGCCTGACGGGCGCCAAGGCGGTCTGCCGCGAAGGTTTTTGCGGCGCCTGCACCGTCCTGGTCGACGGCGAGGCCGTTCCGTCCTGCCTCAGGCCCGTCGGCATGCTCGACGGCCGCAGCATCGTCACCATCGAGGGCCTTGCGCATTTCGAGGCGCCCAATCCGGTGCAGCAGGCTTTCATCGACCATGACGTGGTTCAATGCGGCATGTGTTTTCCCGGCATGGTGATGACGCTGACGGCGTTTCTGGAAACCAATCCCGCGCCCAGCCGGAGCGAGGTGAAGGCGGCGCTTTCGGGCAATATCTGTCGATGCACCGGCTATGAGCGCATCGTCGATGCCGTCCTGTCGATCCAGGACATGCGAAAGGTATCCGGCCGATGAACGCTGTGACCGATCTCGCCTCCGTGGTGATGGACCTGCCCCGGCGCGACGCGCAGGACAAACTCACCGGCCGCACCCGCTACACGATCGACAATATCGGGCAGGACATGCTGCATGCCGTGCAGGTGCGCTCGGATGTGGCATCCGCCCGCATTCTGGAAATCGACTGCTCGAAAGCGCTGGCGATGAAGGGCGTGCGGGCGATCGTCACCCATGCGGATGCGCCGGGCCTGCACGGCATCGGCGTGGCGGACCATCCGCTGTTTGCAAGCGACCTCATCCGCTATCACGGCGAGCCGATCGCGGCGATCGCGGCCGACACGCTGGAAATCGCACAGGCCGCCGCGAGAGCCGTCGTGGTGAGAACCGAGCCGCTTCCCGCAGTTTTGACCATGGCCGAAGCCGTGGGCGAGCATGCGCGCCTCATCCACCCGGATTGGCAGAACTATGAGCTCCTCAAGGAGGGCGCGTCCCGCGGTGGCAACGTCGCCTGGGAGGCCCATGTCATGCGCGGGGATACGGAAGCGGCCTTCGCCCGCCCGGACGTCACCATCGTCGACGACTGTTTCCGCGTCGGCCGCCAGAGCCATGTGCCCTTCGAGCCGCGCTGCGCCATCGCCAGTTACGAAGACGGCCGGTTTCACATTCAGTGTTCGACGCAGGTGCCCTGGACGGTGCGCAACGTGACCGCCAAGGTGCTGGGCGTCGCCGCATCGCGCGTCCGCGTCACGGTGCCCGCCGTCGGCGGCGGTTTCGGCTTGAAATTCGACTGCACCATCGAACCGGTCGCAGCCCTTCTCGCGCGGAAAACCGGGAAAACCGTCTCGCTCTGCAATTCGCGGGAGGAGGAATTCCTCTCCTGCCTCTGTCGGGAAAATGCCGAGGTCCGCATCCGCTCCGCCGTGACGCCCGATGGAGAAATCGTCGGCCGCGAGGCGACCGTGCTGATGGATTGCGGCGCCTACGGCGGCGAGCAGATCTTCCTCTCCACCATGACCGCCCATACGCTCGGCGGCAACTACCGGCTCGGGACGATAAAACTCAACAGCCGCGCGGTCTATACAAACACACCGCCGAACGGCGCCTTCCGCGCCTGCAACGGCGTCTACAACACCTTCTTCCTCGAGCGGCACACCGACAATATCTGCGCGGCGATCGGCATGGACCCCATGGATTTCCGCAAGCAAAACGTGCTCGGCGATGGCGATATCGGCGCCACGGGGCAGGTGTTTCAGGGCGACGTGCTGCGGCCCATGCTGGAGCGGATGGAGACGATCAGCGCCGGCGCGGACAGGCGCGATGCGGCCGATGGCCGGCTGTACGGACGCGCCACCACGGTCGGCACCTGGTTCGTCTTCGTCGGCCCGTCGGCAGCAACCATCAACCTCAACGCGGACGGCTCCGCGACGCTCGTCACCTCCGGCGTCGAGATCGGATCCGGTACGATGGTCCAGTCGCTGCCGCAGATCGTGGCGGGAATTCTCGGGCTTCATCCCGCCGACGTGATCGTCAAGACGGCCGATACGGACGCCTCCGGCCGCGATCTCGGCGTCGGAGGCGGCCGCGCCACGGTCTCCATCGGCTCCGCCAGCAAGATGGCCGCGGAGAAGATCCGCGAGCAGATCCTGGAGATCGCTTCCGAAATGCTGCAAACGCCGCCATCAGGCCTGGCGCTCAAGGGCGGACGCGTCGAGATCGCCGGCCGTCCCGGCAGCGGCATGACGATCGCCGCGGTCGTCCAGCGCGCGGAAGAACTCTTCGGCCCCATGTCCGGCACCGGCAACTTCACGGCGCCCGGCGTGCCAGCCCTGCCGGGCTGCGCCGCAGGCCACTTCATCGACGCCATCGATATCCCGATCTTCACCGTGCACGACTGCGAGGTCGCCGTCGATCCGGATACGGGCCATGTCGACGTCTTGAGCTACAGGGTGGTTCAGGATGTCGGCGTCGCCATCAATCCGCGCGCGATCAGGAGCCAGATTCAGGGCGGCGTCACCCAGGGCCTGGGCTATGCGCTGCACGAAAACATCACCATCGACGGCCACGGCTGCATGGAGCAATCCGGCTTCGAGCACTATCTCCTGCCGCTCGCGCAAGACGTGCTGCCGGTCGAGATCGTGCTGCACGAAGGCGCCCCGTCGATCGGCCCCCTGGGTGCGAAGGGTGCTGGCGAAATACCGATCTTGAATGTCGGCGCCACCATCGCCTGCGCCGTTGCGCGGGCGACGGGAAGGCCGGTGGCGGAGCTCCCCCTGACGCCGCCGCGGGTGCTGGAACTGATGCAAGGCGATGCAAAGGCGTTGGATTTCGACCATATCAGCCCGGTTTGGCAGGCCAATCTGTCGCGGCGGTGAAGGAGCCGGCGTCGCGGCCGCTCACATGCTTGAATAGTTCGTTACCCGACAAGCCTGTCTCCGCTCCCTTGATCAGGGCTTCGTAAATCCTGTTTATTTTGCCACTCACCAATTCAGGCTCCGTTAAATATTACAATTCTTGCAAATTCCCTGTCATAATCAACGAAGCGACGGCCTAACGTCTCAGGAACAAATATCCATTCCTGAGCGTTTGCCCGCGTCGGGTCGCGGCCTCCATGGATTTCGGCCCCTGCCCCCGCGTCACACGCATTTGATTTGATCGGCCGATACTATGCCGATTGACTGGTTTGATTGCCTCTTTCGTCAGTCCCTTTCCATCATCGACTGACGCCATACCTCTTTTAAATATGAGCCCCGCCCCGCGGCTCCTTGCTGAAAGGATGCATGGACATGGTGACCTTCACCCTCAATGGAAAACAACGCTCGTTCACCGGAGATCCCGACACGCCGCTGCTCTGGGTGATCCGCGATTTCGAGAAACTGACCGGCACGAAATATGGCTGCGGCGTCGCGCAGTGTGGCGCCTGCACGGTGCATCTGGACGGCATGACGCGCCGTTCCTGCATCACCCCGATCGCGACGATCGAAGGCTCCGACGTCGTGACGATCGAAGGCATTTCCGGCAAGGAGGCCGAGGCCATCCAGACCGCCTGGGCCGGGCTCGACGTACCGCAATGCGGCTACTGTCAATCCGGGCAGATCATGTCGGCGGTCGCGCTTCTCCAGATGGTGCCGAAGCCGAGCGACGACGAGATCGACGGCGCCATGACCGGAAACATCTGTCGATGTGCCACCTATCATCGCATTCGAGCGGCGATCCACAACGCTGCCGACGCGATGGAGGGTTGAGCCATGACCATCCATGACATCCCATCCACCCGCCGCGGTTTCCTCGCCGGCGTCGGCCTCGTCATCGGCGTGGCGATTGCGCCGAAGGTCCTGCGGGCATCGCCCACCGGCACACCCGCCGGCGGAAGCCCGGAGCTCCAGCCGCTCAACGCCTTCGTAAAGATCGGCACGGATGATACGGTGACCATCCTGTCGAAGCACATCGAGTTCGGACAGGGGCCGTTCACGGGGCTCGCCACGCTGGTGGCCGAGGAGCTCGACGCCGACTGGAGCCAGATGCGCGCGGTCCATTCGCCGACCGACAACAAGATCTATGCAAACCTCGCCTTCGGGCTGCAGGGCACCGGCGGGTCGAGTTCCATCGCCAATGCCTATGAGCAGATGCGCAAGGCCGGCGCCACGGCGCGGGCGATGCTGGTGGCCGCGGCCGCGCAGGAATGGAACGTGCCGGCGGCCGAGATCACGGTCGAGAAGGGCCGCATGCGGCATGTGGCATCCGGCAAGGAAAGCGGCTTTGGCGCCTTCGCGGAAAAGGCCAAGGAACAGGTCGTGCCACAGGAGCCGAAGCTCAAGGATCCCAAGGACTTCGCGCTGATCGGAACGGACCTGCCGAAGCTCGACACCCGCGAGAAGATCAATGGTACCGCGATCTTCACGCTGGACATCACGCCGGACAACCTGCTGGTCGCCGTTGTCGCTCACCCCAAGCATTTCGGTGCGACGGTGAAATCCTTCGATGACAGCGAGGCGCGCAAGATCAAGGGCGTGGTCGACGTCAAGCAGATCCCGCAGGGGATCGCGGTCTACGCCGACAACACGTTCACTGCCCTGAAGGGCCGCGACGCGCTCAGGATCGAATGGGATCTCGGCAAGGCGGAAACCCGTTCCTCGAGCGAACTCGCCGCCGAATATGCCCGCCATTTTGCACAACCCGGCATCGAGGCGACGAATACGGGCAATGTCGCGACGGCGTTCCAGCAGGAAGGGCTCCAGACGATCGAGGCGGACATCGTCTTTCCCTTCCTCGCGCATGCCCCCATGGAGCCGCTGGACGCGGTGTTCATCAAGGCGGCGGACGGCTCGGTCGACATCTATAACGGCGCGCAGTTTCCCGGCTTCGACCAGCAGGTGGCGGCCGAGATCCTCAAGCTCGACGAGACGAAGGTCCGCGTGAACACCCAGCTTGCTGGCGGCAGTTTCGGCCGCAAGGCGCAGTTCGGCTCGCCCTATATGCAGGAGGCGGCGATGGTCTATGCCGCGATCGGCGGCGACCGGCCGTTCAAGCATATGTGGACCCGCGAAGACGATATCCAGGGCGGCTTCTACCGCCCGATGTATGCCCACAGGATGCGCGGCGCGATCGACGCGGAGGGGCGGATCACCGCCTGGGAGCAGATCATCGTCGGCCAGTCGATCATGGCCAAGGCGGATCTCGACTCGACGTCGGTGGAAGGGGCGTCCAACCTCCCCTACCAGATCCCCAACCTCAAGGTCACCTCGCACAACATCACGCTGCCGATACCGCCGCTCTGGTGGCGCTCGGTCGGCCATACCCATACCGGCTTTGCGGTGGAAACCTTCGTCGACGAGTTGCTGACCCGCGTGGGCCGCGATCCGGTGGAAGGGCGGCTGGCGCTGCTCGACAAGGCTTCGCGCCATGCCGGCGTGCTGCGCAAGGCGGCGGAGATGGCGGATTGGGGGGCAGCGCCGCCGGAGGGACGGGCGCGCGGCGTCGCGGTCGTCGAAAGCTTCGGTTCGTTCGTCGCCCAGGTGGCGGAAGTGTCGGTCGGCTCCGATGGGGCGCCGCGCGTGCACAAGGTCTGGTGTGCGGTCGATTGCGGCGTCGCGGTAAATCCCAACATCATCAAGGCGCAGATGGAAGGCGGCATCGGCTACGGATTAGGCGCCGTGCTCTTCGATGCGGTCATGCTCGGCAAGGGCGGAAAGATCATGCAGTCGAATTTCCACGACTATCGGTCGATCCGCATCAACGAGATGCCCGATGTCGCGGTGGAGATCATCAAGTCGGCGGAAAGCCCGACCGGCGTCGGCGAACCCGGCGTGCCGCCCATAGGACCGGCGGTCGCCGATGCCTGGCGAAAGCTGACGAACGCCCCCGTTCGCCAGCTCCCCATCGTCAGCCTTATTTCCTCGTGAGGGATACCGTCAGATGAAAATCAAGCTCCTGTTTTCGGGCGTTCTTGCGCACTGTCTCATCGTGGGCGCGGGCCTGGCGCTCGCCCCCGCCTCCGTTGCCCAGAACCCCAACGCCTTGCAGCCGGCGGAGACGTTCCAGTCGATTTCGGACGAGCGCACCCGCTCGATCGCGCTCTTCGAAGAGGCCGGCAAGGTCATCCAGCATCCGCGATGCGTCAACTGTCATCCGGCAACGGACCGTCCCTTGCAGGATATGACGATGCATCCGCATCAGCCGCCGGTCTTCCGCGGCGACGGCGGCATGGGTCTGGTGGGCATGCAGTGCAACACCTGCCACAGTGCGGAGAACACGCCGGTCGTCGGCCAGGCGGATACGCTGAAATGCATCCCCGGCAATCCCGCCTGGCATCTCGCACCGATCGAAATGGCCTGGGAGGGCAAGACGCTCCGCCAGATCTGCGAACAGCTGAAGGACCCCAAACGCAACGGCGACAAGACCATGGCCGAGATGGTCGAACACATGGCCCATGACGACCTCGTCGGCTGGGGATGGGATCCGGGCGAAGGCCGCGAACCCGTGCCGGGCACGCAGGAAGAATTCGGCAAGATCATCCAGGCCTGGGTGGACACCGGCGCGGTCTGTCCGGCGTCCTGACGGGCCATCAACACTGCGCATCGCATGGATCGAAAGTTCCGTGCGATGCCCATTTCAGAGGAGAGCAATTCACGACCGCTCACGTTAATGTCACCGGCACAACGGATTCGCGAGGGCATGAGCGAGAATAGAGCCGGCATATCGGACGTCTTGATCTAGCAGGCTTGCCCTGCTTAGTCTTTGCATCGCAGGCCGAACAATCCACCTTTGCTTGGGGTCGTTATGTCCGTTGTTCAGTTTTCCACGCGCGATACGGCCGAGACCCTGCGCCGGGAGCTTGTCGAGGCGGTCTATAACGGGCATGTGCGCACCGGGATCGACTTCCTGGGCGAGGGGCCGGTCGAGATCGACGTGGCGTTGCGCGGCGTCGGCGATGTGCATATCGCCTTTGCCAACACGACGCCCGTAACGCTCGTCACCCCGTCCGACGAGGAAGACCTGCTCTATCTGAGCGTCGCCGGCGGCAATGGCGTGCATGATGCGCGGGGCGAGGACCTCTTCATCCGGCCGGGCGACGTCAACGTGATGCGGCGCGACCGCAAGACGGTGACCACCGTCGCCGAACGCAGCACCTGCCTCAGCATCGCCATTCCACGCCGCCTCGTCGTCGATCGCATCGCCTCCAGCGACAATCTTCTCAAGACCCGCTCGCTGCGCGATCCCGCCGCCCATCTTCTCAACAGCTACGCCGTTTCGCTGCTGCACAACCACGTCGATATTCCGGACGCGGACCAGGCGGTCTTTGCCGCCCATCTCGTCGATCTTGCGGTGCTGATGCTGGGCGCAAAGCGCGACAGCGGCCAGCAGGCGCGCAAGAACGGCGTGCGCGCCGCGCGCCGGCAGGCGATCAAGGCCGATATCGCCGCACATCTCTGCGATCCGCGCCTCTCCCTCGAATGGCTCTCCCGCCGCCATGGCATCAGCGTGCCCTATGTCCGGGCGCTATTCTACGAGGAAGGCACCAGCTTTACCGACCATGTCACAGCCGAGCGGCTCGACCATGTGCATGGGCTGCTGGGCGATCCAAGCTTCCGCCACCACACAATCGCCGCCATCGCCCTGATGGTCGGCTTCGGCGATATTTCCTGGTTCAACCAGGTCTTTCGCCGGCGCTTCCAGGCAACGCCGTCGGACATTCGCCAAAGCATCGTCTCGAACTGAGACAGCCGCGAGTATCCCAAAACCCTGAGACCCTCCCCAAGCCAGTGTGACGCAAGGGCATGTAAGTTCGTGCCCATCGCTCCTGGCGAGAAAAACGAGGGACATCATGGCACGCGATCCAAACGGCAATATCAACGGTACTGGCGGCAACGACATCCTGTGGGGCACCGCGCTGGTGCTCAGCGACGGCACCTATGACAATTACAGCGACAACGCGCTGCGCGGTCTTGGCGGTGACGACCTGATCTTCGGCGACATCTACAACAATGGCGACGACCATACCGAGGGCGACACCGCCTATGGCGGCGATGGCAACGATATCATCTACGGCGATTGCGGCGAGGACGAGCCGAACTGGGAGACGAGCCAGAACGGCGCCGCCGACGTGCTCTATGGTGACGCCGGCGACGACCGCATTTACGGCCAGGCCGGCGGCGACCGGCTGGAAGGCGGCACGGGCAACGACCTGCTGGTCGGCGGCAGCGGCACGGATGCCCTGCGCGGCGGGGATGGCAACGACGTGCTCTGGGCCGGCCTTCAGAACGACATGACCTTCGAAACCGTCCGCAACACGCTGTTCGGCGACGCCGGCAACGACCGACTCTATGGCAGCGCCGGCAGTGACGAGATGGAAGGCGGCGACGATAACGACCAGCTCAACGGCGCCGGCGGCAACGACGATCTCGCCGGCGGCAACGGCGCGGACATCATCTATGGCGGCGACGGCGACGACTATATCGAGGGCGGCGGCTACTACGCCACGGCGAGCGGCGACGGAGCGGACCAACTCTATGGCGGCAACGGCAACGACCAATTGTTCGGCTTCTCCGGCAACGACCGGCTCTACGGCGGCGCCGGCAATGACGTGCTGAACGGAGGTGCGGGCAACGACGTCTACGACGGCGGCGCGGGCGCCGACATCTATCGCTGCGCCAGCGGCGGCAACGACACCTACATATTCGGCGCGGGCGACACGTTCGAATGGGACTATTACGACGACGGCATCGATCTCGTCATGTCTTCCATCTCCCACACGCTCGGGCGCTACCACGAGAAGCTGACGCTGCTCGGCACGGCCGCCATCGGCGTCGGCAATGCCTCGGCCAATACGATCCTCGGGAACGCCGCCGCCAACACGCTGCGCGGCCTCGGCGGCAACGATGTCATTCACGGGCTCGGCGGCAACGACCTCCTCTTTGGCGGCGCGGGGGCGGACAGGCTGTCGGGCGGCGCCGGCAACGACAAGCTCTATGGCGGCGCCGGCAAGGACATCCTGACCGGCGGTATCGGAAACGACACCTTCATCTTCATGAACAAGCCGACGGCGGCCAACCGCGACACGATCACCGACTTCAACCGCGTGGCCGACACGATCGGCCTGGAGAAGGACTTTTTCGCCGGCCTCGGCTCGCTCGGAAAGCTGGGCTCGGCGCTGTTCAAGACGATCGGCGTCGGCAATGCCAAGGTCGATGCCAACGACCGGGTGATCTACGACAACAAGACCGGCGCCCTCTACTACGACGCCGACGGCTCCGGCGATGCCGCGCGCCAGCACATCGCGACCCTGGACGATGGCCTGCGCCTGACCTCGGCGGATATCCTGGTGCTTTAGCATCTCGGGCAGCATGGCGGCTGATGGAGCCGCCATGCTGCCGGCAAAGCGAGATGCTACCGCTTGACCGTCAGCCGTACGCTGCCGCGGTTGTTGTCGTAGGTCTGCCAGGCGTCATTGGCGAAGGCATAGAGATAGCCGCTCTTCTTCGGCGTGAAATCCTTGCCGGCGCCGATTTCGAACTCTTCGTGCGGCGCGAAGCTCAGCCGGTCCTCCGGCTTCTTTTCCGGCAGCACGCCATTGGCGACCATGCCGATCAGCGAGAACCAGGGCGCGTCCTCCGCGCGCTTGGTGTACCAGAAATCCACCTGGTGGTTGCCGGTCAGCTTGGTGAAGAGCTGCTCGCCCTTGCCGAAGATCGACGAGGCGATCTGGACGGCTTCGCCGAGATGGAATTTTCCGTCATTGGTGCCGGAGGGCGGGCAGGTGATCTCGCCGTCCATCCACTCGCCCTTGGCGGAAAAGCGGTAGGTGACGCCGGCCTCCAGAAAGAGCCCGGTAAAATTCCAGCGCTCGCGCGCGAAAACGTCGACCGTCGCCTCCTGTCCCTTGTCGAGGCGCCTGGTCTTCCAGTAGTCGCCCTGGGTGAGCGGCGGGTTGTCGTGACGATCGCGGGCGGAGCGGTGCAGCTCCGTGCTGCTTGCGGAGAAAAGCGGCACGCTGCGCGGCCGGGTCCGCAGGGTCTTGAACACGCCGGTCACCGAATCGTGCAGCAGGCCGAGCGGATCGGCGACGAGCTGCTGCTGGATGTTCTCGCGGAAATTCAGGCCCAGCCCCCGCACTTCCTCGATCATCCAGTCGAGCGCGCCGTCGGAGAGACCGCTGCGGCCATAACCGCCCCCGACATCGGCATGCACGCCCGGAAACCAGATCTGCTGGACCGTCGGACGATCCTCGACATTCGTCCAGAGCGTCGGCGTAAAGCTCTGGCGGCGCTCGTCGATGGCGATGGCGTGGCGGGCGTTCTTGACGACCGGGCTCAGCTCCGTGTCGTGAAAGCTTTGTTTGGCCGGATCGTCCAGCAGGTTGAGCAGCGCCAGGTCGTCCGGCACGCCGAGCGCGCCGACCGTATCCCACACGCCGATGCAATGGATCGGCATCGAATGTTTGCATTTCTGGCCGCTCGCGACGCCATGGAACGGCAGGCGCTTCGTCGCGGTCACCGGCTTTGCGGTCTTTTCCGGTGCGCGATAGGTCTCGAAAAGCGTCTCGATGGCGGCCCAGATCGCCTTTTCCTCCAGCCCCGCGGCCTTCAACAGGCCGCAGCGGGAGATCATGCCGCCGAGGCTGCGCACGGTATAGGCGCCGCGGCTGAAGCCGAAGAGCCAGATCTGCGCGCCCTCCTCGTAGTTGCGCGCCAGCCAGTTGTAGGCGCTCATGATGTTGCGATCGAGCCCCTCGCCCATGCCGCCGCCGGCAAGGCGATCCCACACACCGCCGTCGGTGCCGACGCCGGGATGGTAATAGGCCCGCTGCTCCCGTCCGGCCGCATCCAGAGGCGCCAGCGCGTGGTGCAGTTTCACGACATTGGTCGGCGCCGGCAGCCCGTCTTCCAGTTGATCGGGCGTGTTCCAGGTTCCGTCGCAGAATATGATGAGATGCATCTTCCCTTCTCCCGAGCGTTGCCGCCGGAAAGTATGCCGCCAAATCGGCGGAAAGAAAGAAGCTTTTACAATTTAAAGGCGATCCCTTTTTAGATCTTGATGCCGTAGATCACCCACGCCGTCTTGCTCGCCATCCGGTCGTAAACCCTGCGGCTGCCTGCGACTGGAAAGATTCCTATGAGGATTGAAATTGTCCTGCATTTGGAGGACAAGAATGCATGACAAAGTGGCAACCCGATGCCGGCCAGTTGCGGCGGCCGGTTTACATTTCCCTTGCAGACCAGTTCACGGCGGCCATCAAGAGCGGCCGGCTTGTGCATGAGGAAAAGCTGCCCGGGCACCGCGACCTTGCCTATGATCTAAAGGTCTCCATCCAGACGGTCAGCAAGGCCTATGACGTCCTGGCGCGACGTGGGTTGGTCTCGGGCGAGGTCGGCCGCGGCACCTATGTGACCTCGACCGGCCCTTCCCTGCAATCTCCCTACATCGCCGAGCGCCTGGCGAATGTCATCGATCTTTCCATCGTCACGCCCGTCTGCACATCCTTTCATCTGGACCGGATGAAGGATGCGCTGCACCGGCTGGCGGACACCCTGCCGCCTGCCGCCGTGCTGTCCTTTCGGCCGAACACGATTTTCCCACGGCACAACGAGGCGGCGGTCGCCTGGCTTTCCACGCTCGGCGTGAGCACGTCGCCGCAAAACCTTTTCGTCACGAACGGCGCCTCCTCCGCCTTCACCATCGCGCTGATGTCCGCCGCCGGCCCCGGAACGGTGCTGGCGGCCGAAGAAATCTGCTATCATGTGATCCGCCCCCTGTCGGATTATCTGGGCATGCGCGTGCGCGCGATTGCAGCCGATGGGGACGGCATGCTGCCCGAGGCGCTCGAAGAGGCCTGCCTGCGGGACAAGGTGCGTGTCCTGGTTCTCCAGCCGAACCTTGCCAATCCGACCGCCACGCTGATGCCGGACGCCCGGCGCCTGGCGCTTGCCGAGATGGCGCGCAAACACGACCTGACCATTATCGAGAACGATGTGTTCGGCCCGCTGATATCCAACCGCCCGAGGCCGATCGCGGCACTCGCTCCCGAACGCACGATCTATTTTACCGGCTTCACGAAGGTCGCCGTGCCGGGACTGAGGATCGGCTACATCGCAGCGCCGGATCATTTTGCGGCGACCATCGCCAACCGGCAATTGATGGCCAACTGGATGGCGACACCGATGATCGCCGAACTGGCCACGCTCTGGCTCGGCGACGGCACGATCGGCAAACTCGTCGATTGGCAGCGCGATGCCCTGCGGGCGCGGCACCGGATCGTCACGGACGCCTTGCACGGTGCCCACTATCGCGCGCATCCGGAAGCGCTGCATGTCTGGCTGACGCTGCCGCCGGATCACGACGAACTGGCCTTCGTGTCGCAGGCCCGGGTTCGCGGCGTCGCGGTCGCCCCCAGCACGCCCTTCTCCCTTTCGGGATCGCCGGTGGGGGCCGTCCGGGTGTCGGTCGGCGCGACGGAGGCGGACGAGCTCCGCACCGGGCTCGATATCCTCGCGTCGCTGCTGCGCGCCGCGCCCGACCGGAGCGTGCTGACGATCTAGAAATTGACACGTGTCTTTTTCACCGATTGACGCGCATCTCTTTCCATTGCTCAATGTCCGCAGAACCCATCGGAGCTGGCATGATCGAAGAGAGGCAGCATCAGTCGACTTTGGATGACCGCCCGGCAGGAAAGCGGATCGGCCTCATCGCGCTTGCCACGGACCACACGGTGGAGGCGGATTTCCGGCGGCTCGTGGCGCGCGACGACATCGCCGTCCATGTGACGCGCGTCAGCTACGCCAACCCGACGACGCCGGAAAACCTGCGGGCCATGCAGCCGCACCTGACGGCCGCGGCCTCGCTCATCCTGCCGGACGAGACGCTGGATGCGATCGTCTATGGCTGCACCTCGGCCTCGGTCATCATCGGCGAGCCGGAGATTGCCACAGCGATCGGAGCCGGCAAACCGGGCGTGCCCGTCATAACACCGGCGGGTGCCGCCGTTGCCGCGTTGCGCGCATTGCAGGCCGACCGCATCGCCATCCTCACGCCCTATGTGCGCAGAACGGCCGAGCCCATGCATGCCTTCTTCACGGCACAGGGATTTCAGGTCGATCGCCTCGCCTGCCTCGGCATGGAAGACGACCGCGACATGGCGCGCCTGCCGCATGCCGAAATCGTCAGGCTCGCCATCGAGACGGTGCAGCCGGAGACGCAGGCGCTCTTCATCGCCTGTACGGCCCTGCGCGCCGCGGAATGCGTGCCGGAGATCGAGAAACAGACCGGCCTGCCGGTCGTCACCAGCAATCTCGCCGCCGCCTGGGCGAGCCTCCGGCTGTGCGGCGTCGCCGCTGATCGGCATTCCACCGCACGCCTGCTGGCGCTTCCCGGCACCCTCGAAATACCCCTTCCCGCCTAAGAACAGGACGAATTCTTATGATCCAACTGCCCTTCGCGCTCAGCGAATACAGGACCAGGCTCCAGGCCATCCGCGCAGAAATGGCGCGGCGCAATCTCGATCTGCTGATCGTGAACGACGTCGCCAACCAGCATTACATCACCGGCTATGACGGCTGGTCGTTCTATACGCCGCAGGTGGTGCTGGTCCCGCTCGTCGACGAAGAGCCGGTCTGGATCGGCCGCGCCATGGACGCCGCGGGCGGCCTGCTCACCGCCTGGATGAAGCCCGAAAACGTCGTCGGCTTCCCTGAAGACCATGTCCAGCGCGCCGACCGGCACCCGATGGACTGGATTGCCGAATGGATCAGCCGGAAAGGCTGGGGCCGCGGCACGATCGGCATCGAGTTCGAAGCCTATTATTATTCGCCCAAGGCCCATGCCCGCCTCACCGCGGGCCTACCGAACGCGACATTCCAGGATGCGGACCTGCTGGTGAACTGGATCCGCAGCGTCAAGTCGGCGGCCGAGATCGATTACCTGCGCAAGGCATCGCGCCTGGCCGAAGCGGCCGTTACCGCCGCCTATGAGGTGATTGCGCCAGGCGTGCGCGAATGCGACGCGATTGCCAGAATCCAGGCGGCGCAGGTGGCGGGCTCTCCAGACTTCGCCGGCGACATCACCGCCCTGCCGCCGACCATCCTCGGCGGCGAGAACGCCTCGGCGCCGCATGTCATGTGGAGCGACCGCCGGTTCGGCGCGAACGAAACCGTCGCCCTCGAACTTGCGGGCGTCGTGCGCCGCTATACCGCCGGCCTCGCGCGCACCATGCAGCTCGGCACCATGCCGACCAAGGTCGGCGACACCAGCAAGGCCGTGCTCGAAGGCATGGAGGCCGTGCTCGCGACCATCCGGCCGGGCATCACCGCGGAAGCGGTCGAGGCAAGCTGGCGCCAGGTCATCCAGCGCTATGGCCTGAAGAAGGAATCGCGCATCGGCTATTCGATCGGCGTCGCCTATCCGCCGGACTGGGGCGAGCACACGATCAGCCTGCGCCCCGGCGACAAGACCGTCTTGCAGCCCGGCAACGTGCTGCACTCCATTCTCGGCATGTGGATGGACGGCTGGGGCATCGAGGTCAGCGAAACGATCCTCGTGACGGAAAGCGGCAATGAGACGCTGACCCGTTTCTCGCGAGACATCCATGTCAAATCCTGACATCGGCACGGGCGCAATAGAGGCGGCACTTGAGCGCCGGATGATCGACATCCGGCGCCACCTGCATCGCAATCCGGAACTCTCGAACGAAGAGCGCGAGACGCAGGCCTACCTGAAGCAGGTCCTGGAAGATGCCGGGCTCCGCAACGTCCGGCCCGTCGCCGGCTTCGGCCTCGCCGTCGATATCGTCGGCACCGCCGGTCCGTCCAACCGCAAGGTCGTCATCCGCGCCGATATCGACGCACTGCCGATCACCGAGACCTCCGGCGTGCCGTTCAGTTCCGAGCGTCCCGGCGTCATGCATGCCTGCGGGCATGACGCCCATGCCGCGATGGGTTATGCCGCCGCGGTGCTGCTCGACCAGCAGAAACAAGCGTTCAGCGGCACCGTGCGCATCATCTTCCAGCCGGCCGAAGAGGCAGAGCCGCTCGGCGGCCGGCGGGTGGTGGAGGAAGGGCTGCTCGACGATGTCGATGCGGCGATCGGCATTCATGTCGACCCCTATACCGCGACCGGCAGGATCGCGGTCGGCGCCGGACCCTACACGCTTGCCTGCGATATTTTCGACGTCGTCGTCATGGGCAATTCCGCCCATGCCGCAAAACCCTCCGAGGGGATCGATGCCATCGCCGTCGCCTGCTCGATGGTCACGGAATTGCAGAAGATCGTGGCGCGCGAGATCGATCCCTACGATCCGCTCGTCATCTCCGTCACGGGCATCGAAGGCGGCGGGGCCTATAATGTCATCGCCGCCGAGGCCCGGCTGAAGGGCACGATCCGCAGCGGACATGAGGAAACGCGCCAGAAAGCCTGGACTCGGCTGCGCCAGATCCTCGAAGGCGTGGCGGCGACCCATGGCGCCACGGTCGAAATCAACCTGCAACGCGGCGAACCGCCGGTCGTCAATGCGCCGGAAATGGTCGAGGTGGTCCGGCGTGCCGGGAGCGAGATCATCGGGCAGGAAAATGTGCTCGCCTTGCCCGGCTGGACCGCTGCCGACGACTTCGCCTTCTACAGTGAAAAATGCCCCTCGGTCTATTTCCGCCTCGGTATTCGCAACGAGGAGGTCGATGCGATCCATCCGCTGCATCACCCGAAATTCCGGGTGGATGAAGCCGCCCTACCACAGGGCGCGCTGGTGCTCTGCGCCGCCGCCCGCACCTTCCTCCAGCCGCCGGAATAAGGCCTATCCCTTGAGATAGGTGATAACCGCGTCGGCGATTAGGCCCTTGTGGCGCGTCATCGTTTCGGGCTCCGACAGGTCCCGGCGAAAAATCGTTCCGAACGTGTAGCGGTTGGAGACGCGGAAGAAGCAGAAGGCGCTGATCAGCATGTGCACGTCGATCGGGTCGGCCTGCCGCTTGAAGACCCCGTCCGCAAGACCGCGCTCCAAAATGCCGGCGATGGTTGCGATAACCGAGACATTGAGGTCGCGGATCGCTTCCGAGCGCAGCATGTGCGCGGCGTGGTGGATGTTCTCGATGCTGACCAGGCGCACGAAATCGGGATTGGCCTCGTCGTGTTCGAAGGTGCTGGAGATCAGCGTGCGCAGCGCCTCTTCCGGGGCAAGGCTCGCGAGCTTCAGATCCTCTTCCAGGGTTCTGATCTTGCGGTAGGCGCGTTCGAGCACGGAAAGATAGAGCCCCTCCTTGCCGCCGAAATAATAATAGATCATGCGCTTGGACGTGCGCGTGCGCTCGGCGATGGCATCGACTCGCCCGCCGGCGAGACCGTGAGTGGCGAACTCCTCGGTGGCGACGGCGAGGATGTCCTCCTTCGTCCGCTCCGGATCGTTCTTTCGGTTCGTTTCAGCCCGCGCCACCATTCCTCCGTCGCTCCTCCCGGCGATCACCCTGATTTTCATCAGGAAACCGAAACGAAGCGGATGCGCCAAAGGCCTCCGCTTCCTGCCCCTGCTCAAAGTCATATTGAGGTTGGAGAGGTCTTTCAAGAGATGCCACTTGACATACGTACTAGTTAGTACATTTTGTAGTGGACTTTGACGGCGAGGAGGAAGCTGTCAGGGCGCCGTGCCCCCAACGCGTCCCGCCGGACCTGCGCCAGGGAGGAACGGGGCCGCGCAAGCGGCAATTCGCTTTGGGAGGAGCACCATGGTCCGCATCATCGATTTCTGCTTCCTGGTCCTGAAGGCCGCGATCGCCGCCTTGCTTGCCGGCATGGTCGTTCTGGTCTTCGGCAATGTCGTGCTGCGCTATGCCTTCAACACCGGCATCACCTATTCGGAAGAACTGTCGCGCATCTTCTTCATCTGGCTGACCTTTCTGGGCGCCGTCGTGGCGATGCGCGAGCACGGGCATCTCGGCGTCGATTCTCTGCTGCGCCGCCTGTCACCTCGCACCGCCAAGAGCGCCGTTCTCTGCGGCCAGGCGCTGATGCTGTGGGCGACCTGGCTGATGATCAGCGGCAGCTGGACCCAGACGGTGATCAACCTCCACGTCTCCGCCCCGGCAACCGGCATTTCGATGGGGTTCTTCTACGGCGCCGGTCTCGCCTTCGGCGTCCCTGCCTTGCTGCTCATCCTCTCCGACATGATCGGCGTTCTCACCGGCCGCATCGACGTGACCACGGCCGAATTCGTCAAGGACAGCGAGGACGAGCTTTCGCTCGAGCACCAGCCCGCCCCGTCCCTCGTCACCCCTTCCGTCAAGCGATGAGGCCGCGCCGATGACCGTCACGATTTTCCTCGGTGCCCTTCTCGTTCCCATGGCGCTCGGCGTACCGATCGCCTTTGCCCTGATCCTCAGCGGCGTTGCCCTGATGATGTATCTCGGCCTGTTCGACGCGCAGATCGTTGCGCAGAATGTGCTCAACGGCGCCGACAGCTTTCCGCTGATGGCCGTGCCGTTCTTCCTGCTGGCCGGCGAAGTGATGAATACCGGCGGCCTGTCGCGCCGCATCGTCAACCTCGCCATGGCCCTGGTCGGCCACATTCGCGGCGGGCTCGGCTTCGTCGCGATCTTCGCGGCCTGCATCCTGTCGAGCCTTTCCGGCTCGGCGGTCGCCGATGCGGCGGCACTTGGCGCCCTGCTCTACCCGATGATGGTGAAATCCGGCCATGACCCGGCCCGCACCGGCGGCCTGCTGGCGTCGGCCTCGGTCATCGGACCGATCATCCCGCCCTCCATCGGCTTCATCCTTTATGGCGTCATCGGCGGCGTCTCGATCACCAAACTCTTCCTTGCCGGCATCGTGCCGGGGCTGATGATCGCCGTGGCCCTGTGCATCACCTGGCTGATCGTCGCGCGCAAGGAGCAGTTCGCGCTGCCGCCCCGCCAGAGCGGCGCCGTGCGCCTCAAGGCCTTCGTCGATAGCATCTGGGCGCTGATGCTGCCGGTGATCATCATCGTCGGCCTCAAGTTCGGCGTGTTCACGCCGACGGAAGCGGGCGTCGTCGCCGCGGTCTATTCGCTGTTCGTGTCGATGGTGATCTACCGCGAACTGCCGCCGGCAAAACTCTTCGGCGTCTTCGTCTCGGCGGCCAAGATCACCGCGGTCGTCATGTTCCTCGTCGCCTGCGCGGCCGTTTCCGCCTGGCTCGTCACCGTCGCCGACGTTCCCGGCGAACTCGTGTCGCTGCTCGAACCGCTGATGGACAACCAGACGCTGCTCCTGCTTGCCATCATGGCGATGGTGGTGCTGGTCGGCACCGCCATGGACATGACCCCGACCATCCTGATCATGACGCCGGTGCTGATACCGGTCATCAGGGAGGCCGGCATCGATCCGGTCTATTTCGGCGTGCTGTTCATCATCAACAACTCGATCGGCCTGATCACGCCGCCCGTCGGCACCGTGCTCAATGTCATCTGCGGCGTCTCCAAGCTTAGCATGGAGCAGTTGATGAAGGGCGTCATGCCGTTCCTCATCGCCGAGCTGATCGTGCTTCTTCTGCTCATCCTGTTTCCGCAGATCGTGACGGTTCCCGTCGCGCTGATGGGGCATTGAACCCGCATTCATTCAACCGGCCGATCACAAAAGCGGCCAAACCTGGGAGGGAAAACATGCTGAACCAATTGAAGACACTGGCTTTCGGAGTGGCGGTGCTGATGGCGCTGCCAGCTTCGGCGGAAATCCGCGAACATCAGCTCAAATTCGCGGCGGCCAACAACAAGGGTCACCCGCAGGTGACCGGCATGGAGAAATTCGCCGAGCTGGTGAAGGAGAAGAGCGGCGGCAAGATCGACGTCAAGCTGTTCCCGGGCGGCGTTCTCGGCGGCGACGTGCAGACCGTCTCGGCGCTGCAGGGCGGCGTCATCGAAATGACGGTGCTGAATGCCGGCATCCTCGCCGGCAACGTCAAGCAGTTCGGCGCGGTCGACCTGCCCTTCCTGTTCAACAGCGGCGAGGAAGCCGACAAGATCATGGACGGCGCCTTCGGCACCAGCCTGATGGAGCTTCTGCCGGCCACGGGCCTCGTCGGCCTTGGCTACTGGGAACTGGGCTTTCGCAACCTCACCAACAATCGTCATCCGGTGACCAAGCTGGAAGATATCAACGGGTTGAAGATCCGCACGATCCAGTCGCCGATCCCGATCGAGCTGTTCAACAGCCTCGGCGCCAACGCCGTGCCGCTGCCCTATACCGAACTCTACACCGCGCTCGAAACCGGCACGGTCGACGGCCAGGAAAACCCGGCCGCCAACATCCTCAACGCGAAATTCTTCGAGGTGCAGAAGTACATGACGGTGACCCGTCACCAGTACAATCCGCAGATCGTGCTGATGAGCAAGAAGACCTGGGACGGGCTGAACGACGAGGAGAAGGCCCTCTTCCAGTCGGCCGCCGACGAGGCCCGCGACTACCAGCGCAAGGTCTCGCGCGAGGTGGATGCCAAGGCGATCGAGGGCATCAAGGCGACCGGCATGGAAGTCAACGAGCTGAGCCCGGAGGAAACCCAGAAGCTGCGCGACGCCGTGAAGCCGCTGATCGAAAAGTTCAGCGCCGAGATCGGCCCGGAGACGGTGTCGGCCCTCTTCAAGGAACTCGAGACCATCCGCGGCAACTGAGCCGCCGAACCGGCCCATCGATCCCGGTGGGCCGGCCCTGACCTCTCAACGGACCGCTGCGAGATGATCGAAACGCTGCTCAAACCGATGAAAGCCGGCCTGATCGGCGCCGGCATCCAGGCATCGCTGACGCCCGCCATGCATATGCGCGAGGGCGAAGCGCAGGGTTTTTCCTACGCATACGAGCTGATCGACCTCAGCCAGATCGGCGCGACGCCGAAGGACCTGCCGCGCCTGCTCGAGGAGGCGGAGGCCCGCGGGCTCGCCGGGCTCAACATCACGCATCCCTGCAAGCAGAGCGTGATCCCCTTTCTCGACGACCTCTCGCCGCAGGCCCGCGACCTCGGCGCGGTCAACACGATCGTGATGCGTGACGGCAAGCGCCTTGGACACAACACCGACTGGTGGGGCTTTGCCGAAAGCTTCCGCAAAGGCCTGCCGCAGGCCGACCTCTCCTCGGCGCTGCAACTCGGCGCCGGTGGTGCCGGTGCGGCCACGGCCTATGCGCTGCTCTCGCTCGGCCTGAAAAAGCTCCTGGTCTTCGACCGCGAGACCGAGCGAGCGAAGGCGCTCGTGCACGCCCTGGCGCCGCTCTTTCCGAGCGCCGAGGTCGCCGTCGCCGATACGCTCGCCCATGCCATGCGGGAGGCCGCGGGTCTCGTGCATGCGACGCCGACCGGCATGGCGAAATATCCCGGCCTGCCCTTGCCGGCCGATCTCCTCGACCCCCGGCACTGGGTGGCCGAGGTGGTCTATTTTCCGCTCGAAACAGAACTGCTGCGCGAAGCGCGGCGACGTGGCTGCCGGACGCTGGATGGCGGCGGCATGGCGGTCTTCCAGGCTGTCGGCGCCTTCCGGCTGTTCACCGGCATAGAGCCCGATGCCGAGCGCATGCTTGCCCATTTCAACACCCTTGCACGCTGAAGGGCATCGCCATGAAGACCTCGATTGCAACCGTATCGCTCAGCGGTGACCTGCGTGAAAAGCTCTCGGCCATCGCCAAGGCCGGCTTCGACGGCGTCGAGATTTTCGAAAACGACTTTCTCGTCTTCGACGAAAGCCCGCGCCAGCTTGGCCGCATGGTGCGTGATTTCGGACTGGAGATCACGCTGTTCCAGCCCTTCCGCGATTTCGAAGGCATGCCGGAACCGCTGCGCAGCCGCACCTTCGACCGCGCCGAGCGCAAGTTCGACCTGATGCAGGAGATGGGCACCGACCTCGTGCTCGTCTGTTCGAACGTCTCCACCGCCGCCCTTGGCGGGCTCGATCGCGCCGCCGCCGATTTCCACGAACTGGGCGAGCGCGCCGCCAGACGCGGCCTCAGGGTCGGCTACGAGGCGCTCGCCTGGGGCCGGCACATCAACGACCACCGGGACGCCTGGGAAATCGTGCGGCGCGCCGACCATGCGAATATCGGCCTGATCCTCGACAGCTTCCACACGCTGGCGCGCAAGATCGACGTCAACTCGATCCGTTCGATCCCGAAGGAAAAGATTTTTATCATCCAGCTCGCCGATGCGCCGAAGATCGACATGGACCTGCTCTACTGGAGCCGCCATTTCCGCAACATGCCGGGCGAAGGCGAGCTGCCGGTGCAGGACTTCATGGCCGCCGTGGCAGAGACGGGCTACGACGGTTATCTCTCGCTGGAAATCTTCAACGACCAGTTTCGCGGCGGCTCACCGGCCGCAATCGCCGCGGACGGGCACCGGTCCCTGCTCTATCTCGGTGACCGGATTCGCCGCGCCAATGCCAATCTGTCGCTGAACGTGCCGGACATGCCGGCGCGCAGCCGGGTGGACGGCGTGGCCTTCGTGGAGTTCACGGTGGACGCGGCCGAAGCGCCCGAGCTTGAGACGGCGATCGCCATGCTCGGCTTTCGCCGGGATGCGCGCCACAGGACGAAGAACGTCACGGTGTTCCGGCAAGGGGACATCCGGCTTGTCGTCAATGCGGACGATCGAGGCTTTGCCGGCTCCTCCTACCTCGTGCACGGCACGTCTGCCTATGCGATGGGCCTTCTCGTCGAGGATGCAAGAGCGGCGCGGGAACGGGCGATCGCGCTCGGCGCGGAAGAGTTCGAGCAGCCGCTCGATCCCGGCGAGATCGAAATGCCCGCCGTGCGCGGCGTCGGCGGCGGCGTCCTCTATTTTCTCGACCGGACGAGCGACCTCTCGCGCATCTGGGACAGTGAATTCGTTCCCCTGGAAAATGCGCCGGAAACGCAGGACGCCGGGCTGAAAACCATCGACCATGTCGCCCAGACCATGCCCTATGACGAACTCCTGACCTGGCTGCTGTTCTACACCGCGATTTTCCAGGCCGAGAAGACGCCCATGGTCGACATCGTCGATCCGTCCGGCCTGGTGCGCAGCCAGGTGGTGGAGAACGAGCAAGGCTCGCTTCGCATCACCATGAACGGCGCGGAAAACCGCAACACCGTCGCCGGTCGCTTCATCAGCGAAACCTTCGGCTCCGGCATCCAGCACCTCGCCTTCACCACGCACGACATCTTCGCCACGGCGGACGCGCTGGCGGCAAACGGCTTCGTCGCGCTGGAAATTTCCCAGAACTACTACGACGATCTCGAAGCGCGCTTCGGCCTCGACCCCGCCCTCACCGAACGCCTTCAGGCGCACAACATCCTCTACGACCGCGACGAACACGGCGAATATTTCCAGCTCTACAGCCCCACCTACCACGAGGGTTTCTTCTTCGAGATCGTGGAACGCCGGGGCTATCGCGGCTATGGCGCGGCAAACGCCATCTTCCGCATCGCGGCGCTGCGCCGCCACCTGCGCCCGACCGGCATGCCGCGGACCTGATCATAGGGCGGACGCTTCACAGGAAATCGTCGCGCCGGGGGGTGAACGTGTCGATCAGCAGGCCGGGTTCCAGCGCGACCACGCCGTGCACGAGGTTCGGGGCGACGATGAAGCTGCTTCCCTGCGCAAGCCGGGTGGTGACGCCGTCCACCGTGACGTCGAAGGCGCCTTCGGCAACGTAGCTCACCTGCGTGTGCGGGTGAGAATGCAGCGCGCCGATGGCGCCTTCGTCGAAGCGGAAAGCGACGAGCATCAGTTCCGGGCGGTGGCTCAGCACCGCGCGGCGGTTGCCGGGCGCGACTTCGGTCCAGACGGTGTCTTCGGGCAGGGTATAATGTTGCATATGTCCTCTCAGCGGGCGAGCCATCCGCCGTCCACCGGCAGGATGGTGCCATGTATGTAGTCGGATGCCGGCGCCGCGAGGAAAACCGCGGCACCCGCCATGTCTTCGGGCCTTGCCCAGCGGCCGGCCGGAATACGCTTCAATATATCGGCGCTGCGCTCCGCATCCGCCCGCAAGGCCACCGTGTTGTTGGTCTCGACATAGCCCGGCGCGATGGCGTTGACGTTGATGCCGCGCGCCGCCCATTCGTTTGCCATCAGTTTCGTCAGCCCCGCAAGGCCGCTCTTTGCAGCGGTGTAGGAGGGCACGCGAATGCCGCCCTGGAAGGAGAGCAGCGAGGCGATGTTGATGATCTTCGCCTTGCGTTGGCCCGCGATCGCCGCTTTCGCAAAGGCCTGGCAAAGGAAGAAGACGGATTTCAGGTTGGTGTCCAGCACCGCGTCCCAGTCGTCTTCCGTGAACTCCAGCGCGTCGGCGCGGCGGATGATGCCGGCATTGTTGACGAGGATGTCCGGTGTTGCACCCGCCGCCAGCGCCTGTTCGATGACGCTGGCCCCGGCACCCGCTTGCGAAAGATCGGCGGTGATCGACAGGAAGGTTCGGCCGGCGGATGTGACCTCCGCCGCCGTCTCCGTCATGGCCGAGCGCCCGACGCCGATGATGTCGGCGCCCGCCTTCGCCAGCCCAACGGCGATGGCCTGCCCGATGCCGGTATTGGCGCCGGTGACGATTGCCGTGCGCCCGGTCAGGTCGAAGTGGGTCATCGCAGCGCGTCCATCGGCACCTTGTCCATGTCGGTGAAACTCATGTTGTCGCCGGCCATGGCCCAGATGAAGGCATAGCGCCCGGTGCCCGCACCCGAATGGATCGACCAGCCGGGCGACAACACCGCCTCATGGTTCTTCAGCACGACATGCCGCGTCTCGCCCGGTTCGCCGAGGAAGTGGAAGATGCGCGTCGCCTCCTGCATGCCGAAATAGAGATAGACCTCCATGCGCCGGTCGTGCACATGCGCCGGCATGGTGTTCCAGACGGAACCCGGCTCGAACATGGTCAGCCCGACGAGCAGTTGGCAACTCTCGCAGACATCCGGGTGCACATATTGGTTGATGGTGCGGGCGTTGGATTCTTCCGCCGAGCCGAGCACGACCTTTTTCGCCATCTCGCGCGTGATGTGCACCGTCGGGCATACGCGGTGCGCCGGTGCGCTCAACAGGTAGAACAAAGCCGGAGCGGCAGGGTCGCTGCTGGCAAAGCCGAGCGCGCCCTCGCCCATGCCAACATAGAGCGCTTCCTGAAAGCCGAGCGCATAGTCCTTGCCGCCGACGCTGACGGTGCCTGCGCCGCCGATATTGACGATCGCCACCTCGCGGCGCTCCAGGAACCGCTCCGTGCCGGTCTCTGGAACACAGTCGATCACCAGCGTTTCGGAAAGCGGCACCACGCCGCCGACGATCATGCGGTCGAGATGGCTGTAGGTGAGGCTCGCCTTGCCCGGCTGGAACAGCGCCTCGATCACGAAGCCATCGCGCAGGCCCTGGGTGTTGCGCCTTGCGGCATCTTCAGGCCCGACGACCTGGCGTACTGATACGGAAATAGTCACGGCATTGCCTCTTTCAGGATTGTGTCAGGTGAGAACGACATATTCGGTCAGCTGGCTGATCGTCGTGTCGGCCTTGGCGACGTCGAACACCTTCGTGCCGTGGCTCATGATCACGAAACGGTCGCAGACCTGGTAGGCGTGGTAGATATTGTGCGTCACCAGCACGCTGGAGACGTTCTCCGACTTCAGCTTCAGCACCTGGTTCAGCAGCGCTTCCGTCTCGCGCACGGAGAGTGCGGAGGTCGGCTCGTCGAGCAGCAGCACGCGCTTCTTGAAGTAGACCGCGCGCGCAATGGCGACGGCCTGTTTCTGGCCGCCGGAAAGATTGCCGACGAGTGTATCCGGGCTGTCGATGCCGGAGATGTGCACGGCGTTCTGCAGCACGTCCATGGCGATGTCGCGCATCTCGTTTTGCCGGAGGAAGCCGAAGCGGTCCGTCCGTTCCCGCCCCATGAAGATGTTGCGGGTGATCGAGAGGCTATCGACGAGGGCCGTGTGCTGGTAGATCGTCTCGATGCCGGCATCGGCGGAATCCGAGCGGCAGGTGAAGGCGGTTTTCTTGCCATCGACGCTGAGGTAACCGTCGGTCGGCTTGTGGATGCCGGAGATCAGGTTGACCGTTGTCGACTTGCCGGCGCCATTGTCGCCGAGCAGGCCGACCACCTCCCCCTCGCCGATGTGGAAGCTGAGGTTTCTGAGCGCCGTGAGGGCACCGAAGCTTTTCGAGATATTGTGCAGTTCGAGAAGGTTCGCCATCACGCAAGACCCCGCCGCTCGATGAGATGGTTGAAGATGGCGGCCACCACGATCAGCGTCGCGATGAACATGTCGAGATAGAAGCCCGGGGCGCGGAGCAGCAGCAGCACATCCGTCATGGTGTGGATGAGCAGCACGCCGAGGAAGACGCCGACGATCGAGCCACGACCGCCGCGCAGCGACAAGCCGCCGATAACGCAGGCGGCAATCGCCTGGAGTTCGAGGCCGGCGCCCTGTCCCGGCTGTACGCTGCCGACGCGCGCCGTGGCCAGAATGCCCGCTACCGCCGCCATGCCGCCGGCAATGCCGAAGGCGATGAGCTTGACGCGGTTCGTATTGATGCCGATGGCCGTGGCCGCCCCTGGATTGCCGCCCGTGGCGAAGACATGGTTGCCGAAGCGGTGGCGGTGCAGCAGGAAATGGAAGCCGACGACGAAGAGCACGATCCAGATGAAGGCGGCGTTGATGCCGAGAAGTGTGCCGGAGAACAGGCTGGAAAAGGCGGGCTCCGGATCGAAGCGCACCTGCACCGCACCGTTATAGAGCAGCACGGCGCCGCGCCAGAACAGGAGGCCGCCGAGCGTGACGATGAAGGACGGCAGGCCGAAGCGCAGCGTGATGTATCCATTCGATAGCCCGATCAGCACGCCGGCCAGAATGCCGAGCGGTGCGGCAAGGAAGGCGCTCAACCCCGCTTCGACGAGCGTTGCGATCAGGACCGCCGTAAACGTGTAGACGGAGCCGATGGAAAGGTCGAACTCGCCGGCGATCATCAGCACACCGGCGCCGAGCGCCAGGCACCCGAGCACCGGGATCGCCTTCATCAGGATCGTCAGGTTCTGCGGCGAGAGATAGCGGAACTCGTTTGGATAGAGCAGCGCACCGGCGATGCAGACGACCTGCAACGCCATGAAGACGAGGAAGATGCCGCCCGCGGGCATGGCCATGATCTGCTTGAGGATGGATTGTCTCTGGGTCCGCGACCGGGGCGCGGCACTGTCTGCTAGGATAGGGGTCACGGTCTGGCACTCGATCGTTTGGGAACGGGGAAACCCGCCGGGCACGCCGGCAGGCTCCCTCTTGATGCTGTTAGCGGTAGCTGCCGATCAGCGGCTTGACCGAACTGATGCGCGACTTGTCGAGGAAGGCGCCCTGCCCCGTGTCGATGTCGGTCGGGGTCAGCCCGTACTTCTTGGCAAGCGCGATCTGGGCGATCGGGTGGTAGCCCTGGAGATACGGCTGCTGGTCCATGGTCGCAAACATCGCGCCGGTTTCCACCGCGTTGACGATCTCGACCGCAAGGTCGAAGCCGCCGAACGGGATGTCGATACCCGCATCCTTGATGGCCCCAGCGCCCACCGTCGAGGTCACCGAGCCCGTGCCGAACAGCGCCTTCACCGTCGGATTGGCGATCAGGAACTGCGCCATGATGTTCTGCGCTTCCGCCGGATCGAGGCCGGCGCGAACCGTCTCGACCTTGATGCCGGCTTCCGTCATCGCCTTCTCGATGCCGCCGCCACGCGCGACCGCGAAGCTCGCTTCCGGAATTTCGCGCGGGTTGAAGACGACGTCGCCGGATTTCAGGCCGAATTCCTTGATCATCCGGTTGCCGAGTTCGTAACCGGAGGCGAATTCGTCCATGCCGACATAGGCCTGGCGGCAATTGCCCTTGGCCCCGTCGAGGTCGTCATTGTTGAAGCCGATGACGACGATACCGGCCTTGACCGCCGCGCAGATGCTCTCGTCGAAGGCATCCGACGAGGAGATCGCGACGGCGATGCCGTCGACGCCGCTGGCGGTTGCGCTCTCGATCAGGTCGTTCTGGCGCACCGGATCGTTGTTGGCATATTGCACGTCGAGATCGACGCCGAACGCCGCGGCCGCGTCTTGCGCGCCCTTCACCACGGGGTTAAAGAACTGGACACTCGGATCGAGGTAGATGATCATCGTGGCCTTGACGTCCGCGGCAAGCGCCGTGGATGCCAGCATGGTGGTAACGCCCGCGGCCAAAACCGCAGCTTTCAACCTGGTCAATTTCATTTGCGTATCCTCCCTATGGATGTGCAATGCGGGTCCAAAAGACCCAAGTCTCGGCTGGCGGGCTCCGACCAAAGATCACGCCAGCCGAGATTTTCCTCCCGAGCCTTTCCGCCTTTCTACGAAAAGCGAAAACGCTCTATCTCTTTGTTTTTTCGCAATTCCGGACGCAAAACCGCTTCACACTTTTGCTGGAATTGCTCCTGCCGCCTGAGCGGCCGGTTACCCGAACCAGGGCGCCGGGCGCCCGAACGTGACGTGCACGCCCTTGAACTGGGAATATTCGTCGAAACCGTAGCGGCCGAGTTCGCGGCCGAGACCGCTTTTCTTGTAGCCGCCGATCGGCAGTTCCGGCGTGCCGTCGATGACGCTGTTGATCCAGCAGCGGCCGGCGCGAATGCGGCGGATGCTCTGCAAAGCGTTTTCGAGATTGGTCGACCAGACCGAGGCCGACAGACCGAAATCGCTGGCGTTCGCCATCGCCACGGCCTCGTCCGCCGTCCTGAAGGTCAGCGTCGATAGCACCGGCCCGAAGATTTCTTCGCGGGCGATCGACATGTCCGGGGTCACGCCGGCGAAAACCGTCGGCGCGTAATAGAGCCCGGCCTCCCTGCCGACCCGTTCGCCGCCGAGCAGCAGTTCCGCGCCCGACGCGATGCCAGCTTCCACATAGGAATGCACCTTGTCCGCATGCGCCTCAGAGATCATCGCGCCGATCCTGGTGCGCTCGTTCAAGGGATCGCCGAAGGTCACCTTGCGCGAAATGTCGAGCAGGCGCTCCATCAGCGCATCGCGGATGCCCTCCTGCACCAGCAGCCGGCTGCCGGAAATGCAGCACTGGCCGGCATTGTGGTAGACGCCATAGGCGATGCCATCGGCGGCCGCGTCGATATCCGCATCGGCGAAGACGATCTGCGGCCCCTTGCCGCCGAGCTCCAGCCCGACGCGCTTGACGCTGCGGGCCGCGATCTCGCCGAGCTTGGTACCGACGCGCACGGAGCCGGTGAAGGCGACCATGTCGACGCCGGGGTCTTCGGCCAGCACCTGGCCGGCCGGATCGCCATAGCCGGTGACGACGTTGAAGACGCCATCCGGAATGCCGGCCTCACGCGCCAGTTCCGCCATGCGGATCGAGGTGCCGGAGGTGAATTCGGAGGGCTTCAGCACCACCGTGCAGCCGGCGCCGATCGCCCACGGCACGCGCTCGGAGGCGATGATGAAGGGGAAATTCCACGGCGTGATGATGCCGACGACGCCGACCGCTTCGCGCAGCACGAGGCCGAGGCGGTCGTCACCGATATTGTTGTGGCTCTGGCCTTCGAGCGCCCGGGCCTGTCCCGCCGCATAGGACCAGAGATCGGCACAGAAGCCGATCTCGCCGCGCGCCTGGTTGATCGGCTTGCCGACCTCCAGGCTCTCGGCGAGCGCCAGCTCTTCCTGATGCACAAGGATAAGGTCCGCCACCTTGAACATCAGGCGCGAGCGCTCGGCGCCCGACATGCGCGGCCAGGGGCCGGTATCGAAGGCACTGCGCGCGGCGGCGACAGCGAGCCGCACATCATCCGCCGAAGCCTCCGGCCAGGTGCCGACTACGACGCCCGCATGGCCGGGGCTCACCCGGTCGATCGTCCGGCCCGAAGCGGCATCCACCGACTTGCCATCGACAAGCATCCGGTAGCGGGATTTAATGTTCAGCCGCGCGTCACTGGAATCGGGTGCAATGAAATTGGACAGCAATATCTTCCCACGGCCGGACACATGGTGCCGGCCCCTCCCTGTTCACCCGGTTTTCAGGCTACCGGATTTATGTTGCGTTTAAGATGTATGGTACTGTATGGTGGTTTAAATTGGATGTCAACGCATGACGGCGGCGAAAGAGATGAACCTTGAATCCCTGAAGATCGACACCGGCGAAACCGCGGCGGCGCAGGTCGAGCGCGACCTGCGGGAGCAGATCATCCGCCTCGAACTGGCCCCCGGCATGCGGCTTTCCGAGCAGGAGATCGCCACGCGCATGGGCGTGTCGCGCCAGCCGGTGCGCGAGGCGCTGATCGCGCTCGGCAAGTCGAAGCTGGTCGATATCCGTCCGAACCGGGGCACCGTGGTCGTCAGGATTTCAGCGCGGCAGATGATGGAAGCGCGCTTCGTGCGCGAGGCGATCGAGACTGCCGTGGCCCGGCGGGCCAGCGAGACCTTCGATGCCTGGACCCGGCGCAAGATCGATACGATCCTTTCCCGCCAGAAAGCCGCGATGGAAGCACACGACCACAATGCCTTCCGCCGCGAGGACGAGCAGTTTCACATCGCGATTGCCGAGGGCGCCGGCTGTGGCCTCGCCTGGAACGCCATTTCGGACATCAAGGCGCATATGGACCGGGTCTGCAACCTGCAACTCCGCCATCCCGATTCCATGACGCGGCTGATTTCCGAACACGAGGCGATCATCGCCGCCATCGACACCAAGGATGCCGAGGCCGCCGCGGCCGCCATGCGCAGCCACCTCAACGGCATCCTTTCCGACCTGCCGCAGATCGAGGCCGATCATCCCGGCCTGTTCGAATGACGCAAGCGGGCGTCTCGCAGGGCATCCTCACCTAGCGGCGCGCCGGCTCAACACGGTGAGCGCGTCGGGGGCTTGAGAACGCCGTCGCCGATCAACTCTTCCTGTGGACCGTGCTTGCGGCAACCGCCCGATCGCGGCCTTCCGCCTTGGCTTGCAGCAGCGCGGCATCGGCCCGTGTGACAAGGGTTTCGACCGCGCCGTCGCCCGGCGACGCCGCCACCCCGACGGAGATGGTGACCGTGCCGAGAATCCGGCCGGCATGGGAGAGCGCGACGCTGCTGATCTTGTCGCGCAGCGTATTTGCGAGTTCGATGCCTTCCTGTTCACCGGGGAAAGGCAGCAGCGCCGTAAACTCCTCGCCACCGAACCGGAACGCATAGCCATCGGGGACACAGACTTCACGAATCGTCTGCCCGACGAATTGCATGACCAGATCGCCGGCATCGTGGCCGAACTGATCGTTGAAGCGCTTAAAATGGTCGATATCGATCATCAGGCAGACGAGCGGTTCGCCGGCATGGTCCCTGGTGTGCCGCTGCAAGGTTTCCTCCAGGAAGCGGCGGTTGAAGAGGCCGGTCAGCGGATCGCGCACGGCAAGCGTCGTCAGCTTCTCCCGCAATTGCAGGTTCGCGATCGCCAGGCCGACATTCTCGGCGATCAGTTCGAGATAGAGCCTTGCACCCATCGGCCCGAGTGCGTCCTCGTCCCGCTCTTCCAGGGACAGAAGCCCGATCATGTCGCCCTGGGCCGTCAGGGGAACGCAGAGCGCCGTCACATCGGGAGGATCGAGGTGCTGGCAGGGCACGTCCGATCCATTGGCGCTGCTCTGGTGCGCGCGACCGCGTCGCAGGCTCCAGCAAGCGGTGGCGGGAAAGACCGCAGCCGAATGTTTCGGCTCGAGCCATGCCCCGGCGCGCACCAGCGACGTATTGCCTTCATTGAGAACATAGAGGCCGCCGGCGAGACCGGGAAAGATCTGCGGTGCAAACCGGACGATGACATCGGTCAGTTCCGCCTGGTTCTCGCACGCCTGTACGCGGTGCATCATCTGGAGAATGAGGTCCTTGGTACGCTGATCGGCCCTTCGCTCGGAATCGAGCCGCTCGCGCTCGATCAGGTTTGTCCGGAAGACGTCGATGGCCTCGTTCATCTCGCCGATTTCGTCACCCCGCCGGTCGACCGGCAGCTCGACGGTATAATCCTGCTTCGCGAGCCTACTGACGATCCCGGTCATGCGCATCAGCGGCATCGCCACCCGCCGCCTCAGAACGAAATAAAGCACGCCGACGAACAGCGCGCCCGTCACCGCAAGCATGATTTCGGCGGCAAGGCTCCACCAGTCGCTGCGCGCGCGGGCGGCTTCAAGCTCAGACGTTGCGCGCGTCGCCGTCAGATCGCGGAAATGGGCGACCGTCTGGAGAAGGGCTTTCTGAACCCGTTCATGCTCCGCGCCGAAGAGAACATCCTGCGCCGCGACCTTGTCGCCACGCTGAAATGCCTCGACCGCGGCCACCTCGATCTTGTCCAGTTCCTCCGCGTCCCTCACGACATCCGCCAGCGCCGCCACCTCGGCCGGCGTCAATTTTTCGGCCGCGAGCTTGCCTGCGGCCGCTTCGCGGCGCCGCTCCGTCTGCTCTTCCGCGTGAAACGCCTGCAAGTGGCGCTCCTCGCCGCGCATCACGTAGAGCCTCGCTTCGTCGCTGCGGACCTCGGCGCCGAGTGCGAGTTCTTCGGCGAGCGTGTCGAGCGTCAGGTGCTGCTCGACCGCGACACGTTCCTGAAGGGCGCTGCGCGACGACATGATGAAGGACGCCCCGGACAGCGCCGTCAAAACGACGGTGATGCCGTAGGCCCAGTTGGTGATCGTGGTGATTCTCATCCGCGCACAGTGCCAGCGGCTGCTTGCAAGATGATTAAGGAAACACTGCTGATTGTGCCGGGGACAAGCCCAGCCGTCAGGCAGAATCCCCCTGATAACGGTCGAGTCCGATATCCATCCGGGTGGCGCGACGATGAATTTCCGCCATGACCGGTTCGAAAACTCTGTTGCGGCGCTCGAGTTCGGCATGTTCGGCGAGATAGGCCGGCACGAGTTCGGCAATCTCGTCGAAGACGGCCCGCTCGTCCACCGTGGTCAGACGCCCCTCCTGCATCACGATCCGGCCGGCGACCATCACCGTCTCGATCGATGAGCCGTTTTCCGAATAGACCAGATGTTTGGCGACACCATTGAGCGGCATGAACGGATAGGTGCGCAGATCGAGGATCAGAAGATCGGCCGCCTTGCCGATTTCGATCGAGCCGGTCACCTGCTCCAGCATCGCGGTCTTCGCGCCGCCGATCGTCGCCATGGTGAGGATCTCGTCCGCCGTCACCCATTTTTCATAGTCCGGCCCGGCAACGCCGTGCACGAGGCCGGCAACCCGGATGACGTCGAAGATCCGCGACGTGTCGTTCGAAGAGACGCCGTCCGTGCCGAGCCCGATCGTCACGCCGGCATCGAGCAGCCGGCGGATCGGTGCGATGCCGGCGCCGAGCTTGAGGTTCGACACGGCATTGTGGGCGACGGAGACGCCCGCCTCCCCCATCAGCCGCATGTCCTCGTCGCTGACCCAGACCGAATGGGCGATCGTCGTGTTGCGCTTCAGGAGGCCGAGATCGTGCATGTAGGCGATCAGGGACTTGCCGTGCAGCATGTGCCCGGTCACGGCCTGGGTCTTGGTTTCGAGAATATGCGTGTGGAACGGCACGTGTTTTTCGATCGCGAGATCCATGCAGGCGGCCATGAGATCCGGCGTGCAGCGCTGCGGCGCCGAGGGCGCGATCATGAAATTCAGACGGCCCGATTTGCCATGCAGGCTGGAGAAGGCCGATCTGCAATAGTCCATATAGGCGCCCGCCGTCATCGGCGGGCCGAAATCGAGAAGGGCCTGCAACGCGGCCGGCATGACCTCGCGCGCGAAGGGCAGCGCGTCGAGCGTATGGACGTTCATCACGGCGCTCGAAACATTGGCACGGATGCCCGCATCGTCATAGGCACGAAAGACCGTCGCGAGGCGGTCGAGATCATGGCGCGGCGGATCGAAGAAATCGTCGCAGAAGGTGGTGACGCCGTTGCGCAGCGATTCCATCGCCAGAAGCAGGCTGCGCAGGTAGAGCAGGCGCTCGCCGATCGGGTCGTTCATCAGCAGCGGATAAGCATAGAGCAGCCAGATTTCGAGCGGCATGCGCTCGTAGCGGCCCCGAAGGAAGGTCTCGCTGGAATGGGTATGGGCGTTGACGAGCCCGGGCATAACCAGCTTGCCGCGCCCGTCGATGATGCGCGCCTCCGGCCCGGCGGCGAGCGCCTCGCCGACGGCCTTGATGATCCCGTCTTCGATGAGGATATCGCCGGCAAAGGGCGTTGCGCCATGGACGCCGTCCATCGCCACGATGGTGGCGTTGCGGATCAGGATTTCACTCATGGCAGGTTCCCCAGGGACCGGATGAGAAGGTCGTAATAGAGGGCGGGATCGCCGTCCCTGACATAGAAGACGTTCTTCGGCCGGTCGGTGATCTGCCACCAGTCGGCAACCGTCATGCCGGCGGTCAGCGTCCCGTGGAGTTCGACGGAGACGTTGATCTGCCGGCCCGAAAACATGTCCGGCGCCAGCATGAAGGCGGGCACGCAGGGCCCATGCAGCGGCGCGCCCTCCCAACCGTATTTCCTGAGGTCGAAGGCCTCGGAAAATTCCAGCATTTCGGCGGTCGCCACGCCGCAGCGGTTCTTGAGCGCCCGCATGGCATTCAGCCGCTCCGGCGTCGAGCGCATCCGGTGGGTCACGTCGAGCGGCAGGAGCGTGGTCCTGATGCCGGCCTTCAGCACGATGTCGGCGGCTTCGGGGTCGACATAGCAGTTGAATTCCGCCGTCGGCGTGATGTTGCCGACCTCGAAATAGGCCCCGAGCATCGCGACGACCTCGTGGATTTTGCCGGCGATGTCGGGCGCCTTGCGCAACGCCATGGCAAGGTTGGTCACCGGCGACAGCGAGCAGATGGTCACCTCGCCGGGATGGGCGCGGACGGTGTCGATGATGAAATCGACGCCATGTTTGTCTTGCTGCCGGATCGACGGCGCCGGCAGGTCCGGCCCGTCGAGGCCCGTCGGGCCATGCACGTGCTCGGCCATCACCAGCGGGCGGAGGATCGGATGGGGGCAACCGGCGAAAACGGGTATGTCCGGCCGCCCGGCCAGTTCCATCAGCTTGAGGCAATTAGCGATCGTGTGGTCGAGGCTGATGTTGCCGGCCGTGGCGACCAGCCCCAGCACGTCGAACGCCTGTGGCCGGCCGAGGATCATCAGGATGGCGGCGGCCTGGTCCTGGCCGGGATCGGTGAGGATGACGAGCTTGCGCGTCATGCCGCCACCTTGCCCGGAGCGCCGCCGTCGAGCCAGGCGTAAAGCTCCCAGGTCTCGCCGTCAGGTCCGTAGAAATACAGGCAGCGCGCATTCCACGGATAATCGGCCGGCGGATTGACGAAGGCGACGCCATCCTTCCGGAGATCGGCATAGAGCGCGTCGATGTCGGCGCAACTGTCCAGCCTCACGGCCACAAGCACGGCGGATGCGGAACCCTGCGGCACGCGCACATTGGCGTGGGTCTCGATATGCGCGCGCTCCCACAGCGCGAGCGTCAGGCCGGCGCCGGTGAAATCGGCAAAGCCTGGCGCGCGGTGCTTGAGTTCGAAGCCCAGCTTCTCCGTATAGAAACGGATCGACGCTTCGAGGTCGGTGACCAGGATGCAGACGTCCTGAATGGGATGGCGTTGCGCGAATTTCATCGTGCCTCCTATTGGTCCTTGAGTTCGGCAAAGGAGCTCGCGGCCTTCGCGCCGCCGCGCAGCTTGCCGGAGAGCCAGACGCCGAAGACGGTGGCGAGATAGGGCAGCGCCTGCAGCAGGTCGTGCGGGATCCTGTCGCCGAACATCAGCTGGGCCCGGATGCCGATCGCCCCCACCACGGCGAAGAACAGTGCGGCGAAGGTGGCGCCCACCGGATGGGCCGCGCCGAAGATGACGGCGGCAAACGCCATGAAACCGCGGCCCGATGTCATGCCCTGGGCGAAGAACTGGAGGCTGCCGGCGGCGAGTTCCGCGCCGCCGATGGCGCACAGCGCCCCGCCGATCGCCAGCGCCACGAGCCGCATGCGGGAGGGATTGGCGCCGACGCTGCGGGCGGCGAAGGGATGCTCGCCGCAGGCGGCAAGCCGGAGCCCGAAGCGCGTGCGCCTGAGCAGCACCCACATGCCGAAGACGACGAACGGCATGGCGGCCACCGAGATCGACAGCACGCCATAGGCGCCGAAGGCCGGTCCGAGCTTCGGAAGGCCGAAGGGCGCGGTCACGCTTCCCTGGCTGCCGAAGATCGACTGCACGGCAAGCGCCGTGCCGCCGATGCCGAGGCCGGTCAACCCAAGGCCGGCGATGATGGGATTGGCCTTCAGCCTGTCGATGACGAACCAGAGGAGGATCGAGGCGAGTACACAGGCGAGAATGGCGATGAGGAGGGCCGCGACGATGGAATTGGTGACCATGATGCCGAGGATCGTGGCGCAGGCGCCGATGATCATCAGGCCCTCCAGGCCGAGGTTCCAGACCCCCGCTCGCTGCGCGATGACGCCGGCGAGCGTGACGTAGATCAGCGGCGTTCCGGAACGCAGGATGGCGATGATGATGTCGTTCATGACGGCCTCCCCCCGAGACGCAGCACCCTGTCGATGAGTTTCGACCGTGCGGTGATGAACAGCGCGATCGCCGCGTTGATGATGTCGATCGCGGCGGCCGGCAGCCCGGCCATGATCGGCAGGTAGAGCGCTGCCGAGGCAAGGCCGCCGAAGAACACGGCCGCCACCGCGGTTCCGACCACCGAGAGATTGGCAACAAGCGCGATCAGGATGGCGGTGAAGCCGTGCGCCGGCAGGAAGCCGGAGGCGATGCGGCCGTTCGGGCCCATGAATTCGATGGTGCCGGCGAGGCCCGCAAGCGCCCCCGAAATGAGGAAGCTCGACAGGCCGAGCTTCCAGAGCCGCGCGCCCTGCCACTCGACCATCGTGCCGTTGCGGCCGGCAAGGCTCGCCAGCACGCCGAAGGCCGTGCGGTTGACAAGCAGCCACATCAGGATGCCGACGGCCACCGCGATCGCAATGATCGTCGGGGACAGGCCGAGCGAATCCGAGATGCGGTAGGCGGCATCGAGCGGGCGGCTGGAGGCCTGCTGGCCGGAGCCCGAGGGGTCCTTGAGCGGCCCGGAGGTGACATAGACCAGCAGCAGGCCGGCCATGAAATTGCCCATCAGCGTGGTGATCACCTCGTCGGTGCCGGAGCGCAGCCGGAGAAGCCCCGGCCACAGCGCCCAGAGCGCGCCGCCGAGCATGCCGGATATCAGCAGGGCCGGAATGACGAGGAATGCAGGCCCGCCCTTGAACGCCTCGGCGGCAAAGGCGGCGCAGATCGCGCCGACATAGAACTGGCCCTGGGCGCCGATGTTGAAGAAGCCCGCCCGGAAGGAAATGCCGACGCCGACGGCGGTGATGAACAGCGGCAGCGCCCACCGGAGGCTCTGCTCGATCGCGCCGCTGCGCAGGAAGGCGCCATCGGCCACCGCCCAGAGCATGGTCGGCGCATTGTAGCCGGCGAGCTGGAACACCAGCGCGCAGAGGATGAGCGCCAAGGCGACGAAGACCAGGCTGCGGATGACCGTGAGAAGACTGTCTTTCATGCGCTTGCCCTCGCTCCCGCACCCGTCATTGCGGCACCCACCGAGCCGATATCGAAGGGCGCGCGGAATTCGCCGTTCACCCGCCCCGACAGCATCACCACGACGCGATCGGAAATGTCGAAGAGTTCGTCGAGGTCCGACGAGATGAGCAGCACGGCAGCGCCGCGATCACGCGCCTGCCGGAGCGCCTGCCACACGAAGGCGGTGGCACCGATATCGAGGCCGCGCGTCGGCTGGGCGGCGATGATCAGCTTCGCATCGCCGTCGACCTCGCGTGCGAGAATGACCTTCTGCGCGTTGCCGCCCGAGAGAGACCCCGCCTTCTGCCCGGAATTGTGATAGTGCACGCTCCATTCCCGGAGTGACTGGTCGCAGGCTTCGCGCACTGCGGAGGGCCTGATCATCCTGAGCAGGCTGCCCTGCAGCAGCTCCCGCGCGCTCCAGTTCTGCCAGAGCGAGCTGGTAAGGCTAAGCCCCTCGACATTCCGCTCGAAGGGAATGATCCGGAGACCGATCGCCCGGCGGGCGGCGAGCGGCTTGCCGGTCACGTCCTGGCCCGAGAGCGTGATCGATCCGCCGGCAAGATCCGCAAGCGCGGAAATCGCCCGCACAAGCGTCTTCTGCCCGTTGCCTTCCACGCCGGCGATGCCGACGATCTCGCCCGGACGAATGTCGAGGTGGATGTTATCGAGCGTGATGCCCTCGCTGTCGGGCCGCGTCGAGACGGCCTTCATGGAGAGCACGGTGGGGCCGTTCGCATGCCCCGATTTCCGGGTGTCTTCGCCCGTCTGTGGCTCCGTTCCCACCAACGCGTCGCGATCGTGCTGATCGAGTGTCTTGGCAACGGCATCGCCCACGATCAGGTTGGCGAGCCTCTCGGCCGACACTTCGGTGATGGGAAGCGGCCCCTCGACCTTCCGCCCGCCGCGCAGCACCGTCACCATATCGGCAATGCCGAGAACTTCGCGAATCTTGTGCAGGATGAGAATGACGGTGACGCCGCGCTCCTTGAGCCGCCGGACGCGGTTAAACAGCATGTCGATGCCGGACGGCGAGAGCGCCGCGGTAGGCTCATCGAGGATCAGCACCCGCGCATCGGTGACGAGCGCCCGTGCGATCTCGATACCCTGCTGGGTTTCGATCGGCAGGTCGCGGATCCGCTTGTTGAGATCGACCTGGACATCGAGCCCGGCAAGATGCGCCCGCCACTTTTCCGCAAGGCCCTTGCGGCTGTAGATGCCTCCCTTGCCGGGAGCACCGAATTCCATGGCCTCGGCGACGGTGAAGGAGGGCGGCAGGGCGAAACTCTGATGGACGAGTTCCACACCCGCAGCCCGGCTTTCACTCACCTGGCCGGTCCGGATTTCCTGACCCATCACGTCGACAGCACCCGAGGTCGGCTGAACGAGCCCCGCGGCGACGCGCGCGAAGGTCGTCTTGCCCGCACCGTTCTGGCCCAGCACTGCGTGGATCTGCCCGGCAGCGAACGAAACTGCGACGTCAGACAGCGCTGTCACGTCTCCGAATTTCACAGTGACGTTGCGACACTCCAGGGCAGGCTTCGAAAGATTCGACATGATGCGGTTCCTATCGAGAGCAAAGGTTCGCGGACATCAACAGGGCTGCAGACGATCCGCGAACCTCCGGCGACGCTCCCCGAGAAAAGGGAGGCCGATGCCAGTAATCCGTCAAGGCTCCACGCCGACCCTTGCGGGCCGGCGCCGGAGGCTTAGAGCGTGGTGTTGAACGGAACCTTGATGGAACCGTCCAGAATGCCGGCGCGCGCCTTGTCGACTTCGACCAGTGCTTCCTTCGCCTTGGCGTTCAGCTCCGCCGAACCCTGTTCAGCGAAGATCGGCGAGGGGATGAAGTCGATGACGCCGGTGCCGAGGCCTGTATGCTCGTGTGTGCCGCCCTTCCATTCGGTGCCGACCGCCTTGGTGGCCTCGTTGTAGAGCGAGACGCCGAAGTCGAGGCTGACGATGGAGATGAGCGACTTCGGGCCGAGCGCATATTGCCCTGGTGCCAGGCAGCTCACCATGCGGCCCTCCTTTTCATTGGCGGCAGCAATGATGCCGCCATCGGTGGCTGCCGCGTCCGTCTGGATGTAGTCGATGCCGTCATTGTACATCTGGGTGGCGATTTCCTGGCCCTTTGCGGGGTCCTGGAACGAGCCTGCAAAGGCGGCGATGACGCTGGCGTCCGGGTTGATCGAGTGCACGCCGGCCTTGAACGCATTGAAATCCGCGTTGAGCGGCGGGATCGAAACGCCGCCGATGAAGCCGGTCTTGCCGGTCGCCGTCATCTTGGCCGCAAAGACGCCCGAGAGGTAGCAGCCGAGGTAATAGTCGTAGGAAACGGTCACGACATTGGGGATCGCCGGCTCGAAGGCATCGCCGAATAGCTGGATCCACTTGGTGTCGGGATAGGACGGTGCCAGCGCCTTGAAAGGCTCGGCCACTTCGTTGAAGGTCGAGATGATGACCGCCGCGCCCGCGTCGGCGAGCGTGCGATAGATCGTCTCGTACGTCGCAGGGTCCTGCGCGTAGATCGCGCGATACTCGAAGCCCTTTTCTTCCGAAAGCTGCTTGAGCTTGGAGATCATCTGGTCCACGGGGCCGTTGTCACCGGCAGCCTGTGTGTGGACCAGCGCAACCAGTCCGCCGGCAGCCATGGCAAATTCCGGCACGATGCTTGCGGCAAAGCCGAGTGCGGCAGCACCCACAGTTGCCTGCAGGAATGTGCGGCGGTGCATCATGTATTGTGAAAGCTTGTCAGTCATGGTCGTTCCCTCTTTTGTTGGTTGTCGTCTCTCAGTGCGTATTCGAACACGCGCGGGCAACGCCGCGCGTGGCCCCATCACCTCAAAGCGGAGGCGAATAGGATGCCGGGTTCATGATCATCACCTCCTGCTTCTGGATCGCATCGAGCGCCCAGACTTCCGAGATGAATTTCTGCCAGTCCGGGTCGGCATACATGGCCGACCGGCGCGCCTCACGGTCCGCAAGGTTGTCGTAGGCCCACATCAGGACGGTGGTGTGCAGTGTGCCGAGCTCCGAGACATAAAGGCCGACGAATTTATTGAGGTGGCGCTTCTGCACCGGGAGACCATCGGCCTCGTATTTCTTCATCCACTTGTCGACCGTGCCGGGTTTGAAGGTATAGGTGCGGTGTTCCAGGATCATCGGATCACTCCCTTAGGCGTTCAGAATCAGGTCGGCGCATTTTTCGCCGATCATGATCGCGGGTGCGTTGGTGTTGCCGCTCGAGATGATCGGCATGATCGAGGCATCGGCGACGCGCAGCCCCTCGATGCCATGGACCTTCAGCTGGGCGTCAACAACGGCCATCGGATCGTTGCCCATCTTGGCCGTGCCGACCGGGTGGAACGTCGTCATGGCGGTGGCGCGCAGCCAGCGGGTCAACCCGGCATCGTCAAGCGCTTCCGGCCCGGGCGCCAGTTCCTTGCCGCGATAGCGTTCGAAAGCCTTCTGGCCAACGATGTCGCGGGTCAGCCGGATACCATCGATCATCGTGCGAATGTCGAAATCGGCCTGAAGATAGTTCGCCTGGATCTTCGGCTTGTCCGTCGGGTTTGACGACCGCAGCGTGATCTCGCCGCGGCTTGCCGGATTGACAGGCCCGACGCGGATCGTGAACCCGTGATTGGCCTCCACCGCCTGCTTCTTCCGGAACGGGTTGGGAAAGTGCAGGTTGGCGGTTTTTTCCAGCGCCGGCATGAAATGAAGCTGGATGTCAGGAGCAACGAGGCTGTCGTTCGAGCGCACGAATGCCCCCGCCTCGTAGGGGAAGGTCGTCGTGATGCCTTCGCCGAACAGCATGCCCTGGGCGACGGCCGGAATGAGCTTGTCGGCGCGCAGGTCATCGAACAGCGTGATCGGCTCTCGGCATTCCCAGCTCATGACGCAATCGACATGATCCTGGAGGTTCTTGCCGACGCCCGGAAGATCGAGCATCGGCTTGATGCCGAGCGCCCGCAACTCGTCCGCCGGCCCGATACCGGACAAAAGCAGCGCCTTCGGCGAATTGACCACGCCCGCCGAGAGGATGACCTCGCGTCCCGCACGGGCAACACCCGGCCTGCCATCCTTCAGATACTCGACGCCGCAGGTGCGACCGCCGTCGATGATGAGACGCGTCGTTTCCGCGCCGGTCAGCACGGTGAGGTTCTCGCGGTCGAGCGCCGGGCGCAGGAATGCCCAGGACGTGGACCAGCGCTTTCCCTTGCGGATGGTGAAATCGTAGCGGCCGAAGCCTTCCTGGCTGGCGCCGTTGAAGTCGTCGTTCAGCGGATAGCCGGCCTCAAGGCCCGCCTCGCAGAACACGTCCATCAGCGGATTGTTGCCGCGCGCCCGGCAGACGGTGAGTTCGCCGTCTGCACTGTGGAACTCGCCGTTGCGCTGGACATGCGTCTCCGAGCGGCGGAACGCCGGCAGGACCTCGTCATAGGACCAGCCGGACAGGCCGAGCTGCGACCAGCGGTCATAGTCGTGACGGTTGCCGCGCACATAGATCATGCCGTTGATCGTGGAGGTGCCACCCAGCACCTTGCCGCGCGGCCAGTAGAGCGAGCGGCCGTTGAGATAGGGCTCGGGCTCGGTGTGGTAGTGCCAGTTGTAGATGCCCGAATGGAAGAGCTTGCCCATCAGCATCGGCAGCCGGAACAGCGGATTGCGGTCCTTGCCGCCGGCCTCGACCAGCAGCACGCGGTTTGCGGGATTTTTCGACAGGCGGTTTGCGAGGACGCAGCCCGCAGAGCCGGCGCCGACGATGATGAAATCATATTCCGGGGTAGACGCCATGGTTCACCATGCGATGGGCCGGCCGCCCATCGCCTCCAGATAGGAATTGCAGAGAAGGAAGGGATTTTCTCGGCCGAGCACCTTGTCGGCGAAGGCAGGATGCTCGCGCTGGACATGGGCGACATGGCCGGCCTGTCCTTCGCGAATGCCGGCCTCGGCAAGAATATCGGCCGCGGCGGCACCGAAACCCAGAAAGACGATCGGCTCGCCGCGCGCCAAGAGCATTTCGACAACGCGCGACATCAGAGGCCGCCAGAAAGGCAGGTGCCCGCGCGACTGGTGCGGATCGATATCGACGCGAAAGCGCGAAAGCGTCAGCGACGCGTTGAGCAGCAGCACGCACTCGCCCACCCAGCGGTCAGCAATCGCGCCGGGGGCTTCGAAGGGGCCGGCGGGGTCGCATAAAAGGCGCCGCACGTCCGGCCAGCGGCCGAAATCCTGCGCGAGGCCCTCGTCGCCCAGGCGCGCGGCTGCGATAAGCTGCATATAGGCGCGGATGCTCTTCGAGAACATCTTGTCCAGCTCGGTCCACTCGGCGAGGTTGCCGGCCTCGAAGGCGCGGCCCGTCGCGAAGCCCGGCTCCGGATAGGGATCCTGGCCGAGGATCATGCAGCGCACACCGTCCGGCGCAATACCATCGAACGCCGCCAGAGCATGCGCGCCCTTCGGCTGGCCGGGAAAGGTTTTGCCGCGACGCGCCGGGAAGATCGGCTCCCAGGCCTCGAATTCGAGGTCGGCATCGACACGGTCGAAATGATCGCCGACGGGTCCGAGCGCATCCCGCCAGGCATGCGGAAGATCGCTCTCCCAGCCGGCCAGCGTTTGCGCCATCGCCTCTCTCAGTCGTGCCGGCATGACGCCGCTCCCCTTTCGTTCGTTGAGGAGAGACTAGACAAAAGCTGACCAAAGTGTCAACTTTCGAAAACATAAAAAATGACTATAACGTCAGTTTTTCTTGACCAGGTCGTCAGCTTTTTGCAAGAGGGCGACGTGCTTGCATTTCGCCGGAAAACGCGGCAATTGCACAGGCGGGACCGCCGCCACGCATGATTGCCTGGCAAGAAGCGACGGCGAGATGGAGACGAGATCGCATGGCAAGGGCAGCACGAGATCCGGAGGAGCGCATCCGCGAACGCAACATGCGCCTCATCATCAAGGCCGGTATCGAGATATTCGCGCGCAAGGGCTTTGACGGCACGCGCATTGCCGAGATCGCCGAGGCCTCCGGCCTGCCCAAGGCCAATGTCTACTACTACTTCTCCTCCAAGGAGGAGATCTACACGGCCATCGTCGCGCATCTCATCGCCAGCTGGGACGACGCGCTGAAATATATCTCGCCCGAGCGCGAGCCGGCGGAGGCGCTCCGTCTCTATATCAAGGCGAAGCTCGATTACACGCGCAAGAACATTGCCGAATCCCGGCTCTTCGCCAGCGAGATCATCCAGGGTGCGCGGTTCCTGAAGAAGAAGGATCGCGAACATATGCGCCAGGTCACGGACGCGCATGTCGTGGTCGTGGAGGGCTGGATCGCGGCGGGCAAGATGCTGCCGGTCGATCCGCGCCACCTGTTCATCATGCTCTGGGCATCGACGCAGTTCTACGCCGATTTCGAACCCGTCGCCGCCGACGGCCTCAGGAAATCGCGCCTGAAGGCCGAGGATTATGAAAAAGCGGCAACGACGATCACCGAGACGATCCTGAAGGGCGTGCTGCCGAATCAAGGGCGCGGCTAGCATCGGAACCGGCCCGCATCGTACCGCTAATATACTCTATTCGATGGACTTTGCGGCAGAGAAGGTGCTTTACCGGGATCCATGCACCAACACAGGCGGCCGACTCGCCAGAGCCGACGGGCCAAAATCCAGCTGTCGACATCGGAATTGCAGGAATGAATGAAGCACGTCACCCGGGCGGAACGGTAACGGCGGCACCCGCTTTGTCCGAGCCGGAAAAGAACGTCATCATTGCAGGCGTTCTCCTCTCCATGCTGCTCGCCGCCCTCGACCAGACGATCGTGGCGCCCGCCATGCCGACGATCGGCAGGGCGCTCGGGCACAGCGACTACCTGCCCTGGATCGTCACGGGCTACCTCTTGACCGCGACCGCGATGGCGCCGCTTTACGGCAAGATTGCCGATGTGCATGGCCGGCGTCCGACGATCTTCGCCGCCATCATCCTCTTCCTCGTCGGATCGCTGATCAGCGCGCTGGCGCCCAACATGCTGACCCTGATCATCGGCCGCGCCATGCAGGGGCTCGGCGGCGGCGGTCTGTTCGCGTTGTCGCAAACGGTGATCGGCGACCTCGTTCCGCCCCGCGAACGCGCGCGGTACGCCGCCTGGATATCCGGAACCTGGGCGGTCGCCTGCATCGCCGGACCGCTGCTGGGCGGCACCTTCGCCGAGCATCTCCACTGGTCCCTGATCTTCTGGATCAACATTCCGCTCGGGCTGGCGGCAATGATGATCATCAACAACCCGCTGAAGAAGCTGCCCGCCATCACGCGCAAACACCGCATCGACGGCGCCGGCGCCGTCCTGCTCATCGTCGCGACGACGCTCCTGCTGCTCGCCCTCAACTGGGGCGGCAGCCGCTATTCCTGGGTCTCGCCCGTCATCGTCGGGCTGCTGGGCACTTCGATGGTCGTCTGGGCCATTTTCGCCCTGCGGCTGCGGCAGGCGACCGAACCGCTGATCTCGCTCGAGGTTCTCGGCAATCCGATCGTGCGCTACGGAACCCTGGCGATGTTCCTGGTGCAGGCCGCCAATGTCGGCCTTTCGGTCTATATTCCGGTCTATGTGCAGTCGTTCCACGGGCTTTCCGCCAGCGGCTCGGGCATCGCCCTGCTGGGCCTGCTGCTCGGCACCGTGCTCGGCGCGACGACCAGCGGGCGGACGATACCCCGTTTCACCCATTACAAGAGGATCGCGCTCGTCGGCGGCGTGATCAGCTTCCTCTGCCTGATCGTGCTGGCGTTTCTCGCCGGGCGCACGTCGCTGCTCGTGCTGGAAATCCTGACGGCGGGCGTGGGCTTCGGCACCGGCATGACATTCCCGGTCGCCACCGTCTCCGTCCAGAACGCGGTCGACCAGGCGCATCTCGGCGTCGCGACGGGCGTGCTGACGTTCCTGCGCTCGCTCGGCAGTGCGCTCGGCGTCGCGATCCTCGGCGCGATCGCCCTCGGCAACGGCCTGCCGCTCGGCGGCGAAGGCATCCAGACGGTGAGCGCCGGCGTCACATCGGCGTTGCCCTTCACCTATATTTTCCTCGCCTGCGCCCTCACCATGGCGCTGTCGCTCGTCATCTTCCACCTCATGCCGGAAAAGCGCCTGCGCGGTCGCGCCGAAGGCGAGATGCCGCCTGCCATCGAGTAAGGCGCCAGAGGAAGCCGGCGTTCACCAGCAGCAGAAACCGCCATCGACGAGCAGGTCGATACCCGTCACGTAGCTCGCCGCGTCGGACAGCAGGAAGACGGCGGGTCCGACCATCTCGTCGACGCTGGCCATGCGCTGCATCGGCGTCTGCTCCTCGAACAGTTTCGTCTGGTGCACCATTTCCGGCCGCGTGTTCATCGGCGTCGCGGTGTAGCCGGGGCTGATCGTGTTGACGCGGATGCCGCGGCCGACCCATTCCATCGCCATCGACTTGGTCATGTGGATGACGCCGGCCTTGGAGGCATTGTAGTGGCACTGGCTGAGGCCGCGGTTGACGATGACGCCGGACATGGAGGCGATGTTGACGATCGAGCCGCGGCCGGTCTTCAACATGGCGCGCGCTTCCGCCTGGCAGGAGAGGAAAACGCCCTTCAGGTTGATGTCCATCATCGTCTGGAACTGGTCTTCCGCCATCTCCTCCGCCGGATTGGCGTTGGCGATGCCGGCCGCATTGACCGCGAGCGTGAGCGGACCGAGTTCCGCCTCCGTGCGCGCGACCGCGTCGTTCAGCGCCGCACCACTGGTAACGTCGGCCGCAATCTGGATGCTGCGGCGCCCGACCTTCGCGATGAAATCGGCCGTGGAGGCAAGCCCATCATCGGTACGGCGGTCAAGCAGCGCGACATTCGCGCCGCACTGGGCAAGGCCCATGGCAATGCGCTGGCCTATGCCGCTGCCGGCACCCGTCACGAAGGCGACGTTTCCGGAGAGATCGAACAATTTCGGCGCGTTGAGGGTGATGTCAGACATGATGCTTTTCCTGTTCAAATCGTCGCCAGTTCCATGACCGAGACGTCGTTGGCGTCCTCGCGGTCCAGAATGCCGGCCTGCTTGCCCTGCGCCATGACCATGATGCGGCTGGACACGCCGAGCACTTCTTCGAGGTCGGAACTGACCACGATGACCGCGACGCCCGCGCGGGCGAGGTCCATGATGAGATCGTAGATCGACGAACGGGCACCGACATCGATGCCGCGCGTCGGCTCGTCGAGCACCACCACCTGCGGCTTGCGCGCCAGCCATTTGGCGAGCACCACCTTCTGCTGGTTGCCACCGGAGAGTTCACCCGCATTCTGCCCGCCGCGGCCCTTCACGCCGAAGCGCTTGATATAATCCTCGGCGAACTCGCGGATGCGGCGCGACGAGAGCCAGCCGTTGCGGGAAATCTCGCCGAGATTGGCATAGCCGATATTTTCCGCAATCGAATGTTCGAGCACAACACCCTGGAGCTTGCGGTCCTCCGGCACCAGCACGATACCGTTGCGGATCGCGTCGATCGGCGAGCGCGGCGTGACGGCCTTGCCGCGCAGCAGAACTTCGCCGCCGGAAATCGGATCGGCGCCGGTAATGGCGCGCACGAGTTCGGTGCGGCCGGCGCCCATGAGGCCGGCAATACCGAAGACCTCGCCCTTGCGGACGGAAAAACTGATGTTGCGAAACGTATTGGATGGCGATGTCAGGTTGCGCACCTCCAGCGTCACCTCCTCCGTCGGAGCGGGCAGCGTCGGGAACATGCGCTCCAGCGAGCGCCCGACCATGGCCTCGACGATGGTGCGCACCGGCACGTCGCCGCTGTCGAATTCCTGCACCTTGGCGCCATCGCGCATGACGACGATGCGGTCGGCGATTTGGCGGATCTCTTCGAGGCGATGCGAAATGTAGACGATGCCGACACCCTCAGCCTTCAGCCGTTCGATCTGCTGGAAGAGGAGCTGCGTCTCTTCCCCGCCGAGTGCCGCGGTCGGCTCGTCGAGAATGAGCAGGCGCGCGTTGAGCGTCAGTGCCTTGGCGATCTCGATGAGCTGCTGTTTCCCCGTCGAAAGCCCCTCGACGAGACGATCGGGCGAAATGTCGAGGCCGAGCCGCTTGAGGCCGCTCCTCGCCCGCTCTTCCATCGCCTTGCGGTCGATGCGGCCGGCCTTCATGGGATAGCGGCCGACGAAGACGTTTTCCGCGATGGAAAGTTTCGGCAGCAGCTTCAGTTCCTGGTGGATCATGCCCACGCCCTCGTCCATCGCGGCGCGCGGATTGGCGGGGGCATAGGGCTTGTCGAGCCAGGTCATCTCGCCCGCAGAAGGCTGCACGGTGCCGGAAATGATGTTCGACAGGGTCGATTTTCCGGCACCGTTTTCACCGAGCAGCGCCACGACCTCTCCCGGATGGATGTCGAGATCGACACCATGGAGAACCTTGACCGGACCGTAGGATTTCTGGATCCCACGGAGCGACAGGATGGGAGAGCGGGTCGTCATGGCGCTGCTGCCTTTCGTGTCCGGATTACGGATGGCTCTTGACGAATTCCGGCGCGTTGTCGCAGGTCGTCAGGACGGCATTCGGCGTCTGGCGCTCTTCGACCTTCTGGCCGGCGGCAACGGCCAGCGCGGATTCGACAGCGAGGACACCCATCTTCTGCGTGCTCTGCGTCGCGGTGGCGATGAACGGGCCGTTGCACTTGGCGAGGTATTCCAGCGCCGAGACGTCGCCGTCATAACCGCCGATGATCACCTTGTCCGAGAGGTTTGCGACGTCGACCGCCTTGGCCGCCCCCATGGCGAGACCATCGGCCTGGCCGAAGATGATCGTGATGTCCGGGTTCGCCTGCAGCATGTTCTGCGCGATCGTGAAGCCCTCGTCGGCCGACCACATGTTGCTCCACTGCTGGTCGACCAGCTCGATGCCCTTGTTCTCGTCGATGGCGCGCTTGCAGCCGGTGAAGCGATCGACTTCCGGCGTCGTGCCCTTCTGGCCGTGGATGATCGCCATCTTGCCCGATCCGCCGGCCTTCTCGATGATGTGCTTGCAGACCGCATAGGCGGATTCGACGCTCTCGCCGGCGATGAACGTGTCGCCCGGCGCGCCATCCGGAACGCGGTCGACATTGATCACCGGAATGCCGGCTTCGCGGGCAAGGCGCGTCGGCACGGCGGCGGCGGCGGCACCGGCGGGGATGTAGATGAAGGCGTCGATGCCCTGGGTCATCAGGTCCTGCACCTGGCTGACCTGCGTGGCCGTGTCGTTCTTCGCGTCGACGACGATGACCGTGAGGCCCTTTTCCTTGGCGTATTTTTCGACGCCGAGCTTGATCTGGTTGAAGAAGTCGGCCTGGAGGTTCGGGACGGCGAGGCCGATCGTCTTGACCTCCGCGGCGGCCGCGGGAGAGGCGAGGACCGCAGCCGCGGTTGCCGCCATCAGCAGTTTGGACAGTTTCATGGTTTCTCCTCCGAGTTTTCCCGGTGGGTTCCGTTTGCCGGAAACCACCTTCCCTTTTGCCGGTCCGCACCATTGCCGACCGTTTTCCGCACCCCGCCGCGTCGCCGCGGGGTGAAAATCGTTATTTCCGTTTGCGATAGGTTTCCGCCGTGACGGCGAGCACGATGACGGCGCCGATGATGACCTGCTGCATGAAGGGCGAGACGCTGAGCAGGTTGAGGCCGCTGCGCAGCACGCCGATGATGAGAACGCCGATGATGGTGCCGCCGATGCCACCGGTGCCGCCCGAAAGCGACGTGCCGCCGATGACGACCGCCGCGATGGCGTCGAGTTCATAGGAGACGCCCGAAGACGGCTGGACCGAGTCGAGGCGCGCGGCGAGCACCATGCCGGCAAGACCGGCGAGGAAGCTGCACACGACATAGACGAGCACCGTCGCGCGCTGGACATTGATGCCGGCAAGCCGGGCCACTTCCGCATTGCCGCCGATGGCGTAGAGCACGCGCCCGCCGTGGCGGTAGCGCTGGTAGATGAGGCCGAGGATGAAGACCACGATCATCACGGCGACGGTCAGCGTCAGGAAGCCGCCGAAACGCACGATCGCCATCATGTTGAACCAGGCCGGAAAGCCGATGATCTGCTGGCCGTCGGTGATCATGTTCGCAAGTCCACGCGCAATCGACATCATGGCAAGCGTCGCGATGAAGGCTGGCACGTTGAAACGCGTGATCAACAGACCCGCGACGAGCCCGTTCAGCGAGGCAGCGAGCAAAGCGAGCGGAATGGCGATCCCCATCGGCACGCCGGCCACGACATGGAGATAGCCGAGCACCATCATCGCCAGCGCCATGACGGAGCCCACCGCAAGGTCGATGCCGCCGATCAGGATGACCAGCGTCATGCCGACCGCCATGACGCCCAGCACCGTGATCTGGTCTAGCACGTTGAGGAAGTTGCGGATCGACAGGAACTTGTCCGTCGCAAACGTGAGGAAGAGGCACAGCACGATCAGGCCGATCAGCGGCCCGGTGGCCCCGCGCAGGGATGGCAGCAGCCCGCTCACGATGCCCTGTTTTTCCTTCGCTGCAACCAGCATGAACGCTCCTCCCGGTCAGCCGGCCACCCTGGATTGGCGGCGCGCATAAATATTCACTACGGTGTGTAAATTCGTATATGATCGATCCGGGTCCTGTCAATACGATCCCGCCAGCTAATTTTTGCGCCACCATCCGCGATTTCCGCTTGACTTGGCCGGTCTCCGTGCAAGTATATAGGCAACTGTATATTTATTCACAATGAGGGTTTCATGCAGCCGAACGATCTCGACCGCATCGCTCGCCAGATCCGCCTGCGCGATCTGCAAGCGGTTTTCGAAGCCGGCGCCGGCCATATCGGCGGAGAGATGTCCGCCATCGACATCCTGACCGCGCTCTATTTCCGCGTGCTGCGTATCTGGCCGGACCAGCCGAAGCATCCGGACCGCGACCGTTTCGTGCTGTCGAAGGGCCATGTGGCGCTGGCGCTCTACGTGACGCTCGCCAAGCGCGGCTTCATTCCGGAGGAAGAGATCGCGACGTTCCTGAAGCCGCATTCGCGCCTGAACGGCCATCCGAACTGCACCAAGGTTCCGGGCGTCGAGACCAATACCGGCCCGCTCGGCCATGGCCTGCCGGTCGCCGTCGGCATGGCCAAGGCTGCCAAGCTGACCGGTGCGACCTACCATACCTATGTGCTGACCGGTGACGGCGAGATGCAGGAGGGCTCGAACTGGGAGGCCATTTCGTCCGCCGCGCAGTTCGGCCTCGACAACCTGACGCTGATCATCGACCACAATCGCTTCCAGCAGGGCGCCACGCTGAAGGACACCAACAACATGGCGCCCTTCCCGGCCAAGCTCGAGGCCTTCGGCTGGGATGTCACCGAGATCAACGGCAATATCATGGACGAGATCGTGCCGGCGCTGGAAAAGCGCGGCAGCCGCCCGCACTGCATCGTCGCCCATACCAACAAGGGCCACGGCATTTCCTTCATGCAGGACACCGTCGACTGGCACCATAAGGTGCCGAATGCCGAGCAATACAAGATTGCCGTGGCTGAGCTTTCGGAGGCCCTGTGATGAATGCCGTGACACCTTCTGCCAAGCTGCACGATTGCCGCGACGCCTTCGTTTCCACGCTGGAGCGCCTCGGCGCGGACAATTCCAGGATCGTCGCCGTCTGCAACGATTCCGTGGGCTCGTCGAAGCTCGGCGGGTTCAAGGCGAAATGGCCGGAACGGCTGGTCAATGTCGGCATTGCCGAACAGAACATGGTGGGCGTGGGCGCCGGCCTTGCCAATGGCGGGCTGCTGCCCTTCGTCTGCGGCGCCGCCTGCTTCCTCACCGGCCGCTCGCTGGAGCAGATCAAGGCCGACATCGCCTATTCCAACGCCAATGTGAAGCTGATCGGCATTTCCTCCGGCATGGCGTACGGCGAGCTCGGCCCGACGCATCATTCCATCGAGGATTTTGCCTGGACCCGCGTGCTGCCGAACCTGCCCATCGTCGCGCCCTGCGATTCGATCGAGACGGCCGCCGCCGTGGAATGGGCCGCGCATTATGACGGGCCGGTGTTCCTGCGCCTCTCACGCGTCGGCGTGCCGGACCTGCTGCCGGCGGGCCACAAGTTCGAACTGGGCAAGGCCAACCTGCTGCGCGATGGCGATGCCATCACCCTCATCGCCAACGGCACCGTGACCCACCGCATCCTGAAGGCGGCCGAACTTCTGGCCGGGCAAGGCATCGAGGCCCGCGTGCTGAACATGGCGACGGTCCGCCCGATCGACGTCGAGGCCGTAGTGGCCGCCGCGCTCGAAACCGGCGCCATCCTGACGGCGGAGGAACATTCCACCATCGGCGGCCTGGGTTCGGCGATCGCCGAATATGTGGTGGCCGAAGCACCCGTGCCGATGAAGATCCTCGGGGTGCCCGGCATCTTCGCTCCCACTGGTTCGGCCGAGTTCCTGCTCGACGAATTCGGCATGTCGCCCGCGGCAATCGCCGAGGCGGCCATCGCTTTGATTGCACGCAAGTCTTCCCGCGCGTGATCGCGCCGGATTAGATGACGTGCCGGGCGCGGCAAGGCCTCCCTTTCGCCGCGCCCCCCATTTCTGCCTGCCGGAGCCGCCATGACGACCGCCATCCTCGCCATCGACCAGGGCACCACGAATTCCAAGGCCGTGCTCGTCTCCACGGCCGGCGAAATTCTGTCGCGCGGCGCTTCACCGGTCGGTATCGAGCACCCGCAGCCCGGCTGGGTCGAACAGAGCCCGCTGCGCATCTGGCAATCGGTCCAGGAAGCGATCGCCGCCTGCCTGCAAGCCGGCCCCACGGTCGACATCCTCGGCATCGCGATCTCCAACCAGCGCGAATCCGTCACCGTCTGGGATGCCGCGACCGGCGAACCGCTCGGCCCGGTGGTGAGCTGGCAATGCCGCCGCAGCGCGCCGGCCTGCGCCGAGCTGATCGCGGCCGGCCATGCGCCGCGCGTGCAGGCGCTCACCGGCCTTCCCATCGACCCGATGTTCCCCGGCCCCAAGATGAGGTGGCTGCTGGATCGCGTTCCCGCCGGAAAAACGGTCCGGCTCGGCACCATCGACGCCTGGCTCATCCATTGTTTCACGGATGGCGCAGTGCATGCCTGCGACGCCGCCAATGCCGCCCGCAGCCAGCTTTACGACCTCAACCGGCGGGCCTGGAGCGACGAACTCTGCGCCCTCTTCGGCGTGTCGAAATCCACCCTGCCCGAGGTGCGCGACAGCGCCTCCCGCTTCGGGGTGACGAAGAACGTGCCCGGCCTGAAAGACGGCATCCCGATCGCCTCCGCCATCGGCGACAGCCATGCCGCACTCTTCGGCCACGGCGCCTTCAATCCCGGCGACGGCAAGGTGACCTTCGGCACCGGCTCGTCGATCATGACGACGCTGCCCCGCTTCATCGCGCCCGAGCAGGGCATCACCACGACCATCGCCTGGTCGATCGGCGGCAAGCCGACCTATGCCTTCGAGGGCAATATCCTCGTCTCCGCGGCCGCCCTGCCCTGGATGGCCGAGATGCTCGGCCTGCCGGACGTGCAGGCCCTCACCGATCTTGCCGCGACCGCCCAGCCCCACGGTCCCGGCTTCGTGCCAGCCTTCGTCGGCCTCGGCGCGCCCTATTGGCAGGCCGATGCGCGGGCGCTGTTTTCCGGCATCACCTTCACCACCACCCGCGCCCAGATGGCGCGCGCGGTGACGGATTCCATGGCGTTCCAGGTGCATGACGTGTTCAAGGCCATGTCCGCGCAATCGCCGATGCCGCTCGGCCGCCTCTATGCCGATGGCGGGCCGAGCCGGAACACGTTCTTGATGCAATGCGTCGCTGACACGCTGAACCACGTCATCACGCAATGCGATGCGCCGGAAGCTTCAGCCCTTGGCGCCGCCTATCTCGCCGGCCTTTCGCTGGGTGTGTGGCCCGATCTTGCCGCCATCGCCGCCCTGCCGCGCGCCGGCAATGCCATCGTGCCGCGCAACACCGACACCGCGGATCGCCTTGCGGTCTGGCAGGACGCAATCTACCGCTCGACCGTTCCGGGTCCTTCAACTATGAGTGAATAAAAATTCACCACTGGAGGCTCCCATGGGACGGCTCAACGAGCTGCGACTGATCGCCCGCATCGCCCAGATGTACCATATCGAGGGCAAGCGGCAGGCGGAGATCGCCGAGACCATGCACATGTCGCAGGCCACCGTTTCGCGCATGCTGAAGCGGGCCGAGCAGGAAGACATCGTGCGCACCACGGTCATCCCCCCCGCCGGCACGTTCGCGGACCTCGAAAACGCGCTGCGCGAGCGCTACGGCCTGACGGAAGCCATCGTCATCGACTGTTCGGAAGACCGCGACGGCGCGATCATGGCCCGCATCGGCGAAGCCGCCGCCCACTTCCTCGAAGTCACGCTCCAGCAGGACGAGATCATCGGTGTCTCCAGCTGGAGCCAGACGATCCTGCGCATGGTGGACAACATCCACCCGCTGAAGAACGCCAAGGCCAAATATATCGCGCAGATCCTCGGCGGCATGGGTGACGCCTCGGTGCAGACCCATGCCACGCAGCTCACGGCGCGCCTTGCAAGGCTCACCGGCGGCGAGCCGCGGCTGCTCCTCGTGCAGGGCATCACTTCGTCGCGCGAGGCAAAACTCGTCATGCTGGCCGACCCGGTCGTGCGCGAGACGATGGACCTGTTCGGCCGCCTCAGCCTCGCCATCATCGGCATCGGCGCCGTCGAGCCGTCCGAACTGCTCGCCCGTTCCGGCAACACCTTCTCCCGCCAGGAAATGGCGATGCTGCACGAGGCGGGCGCGGTCGGCGAAATTTCCTACCGGTTCTACGACAGCCAGGGCAAGCCGGTCGAAACGCCGCTCAACGAGCGCGTGATCGGCATCTCGCTGGAAGACCTGCGCCGGACGAACCGCGTCATGGCGCTCGCGGGCGGCGAATCGAAAACCCAGGCCATCGCCGGCGCCCTGAAACTGGGCGTCATCGATGTGCTTGTCACCGACAAGTTCACAGCAGCGCGGCTGACGGCCTGATTTCAGCCGAAGGCCTGCTGCGCATTATGGAGAAGAGACCATGAGACGTTTTGCAGGCCAGACGGTTTTCGTCACCGGGGGCAACAAGGGCATCGGGCGCGGCATCGCCAAGCGCTTTGCGGAAGAAGGCGCGAAGGTCGCCATCGCCGCAATCGAGAAGGATACGGTCGAGGCGGTCGCGACGCTGGCAGAGGAAACCGGCGCCGAGGTGCTGGGTCTCGCGCTGGACGTGACCGACGCCAAGGCCGTGCAGGAAGCTTACGGCGAGGCTGAGGCGAAGCTCGGCGCCCTGTCCGTCTCCGTGCAGAATGCCGGCGTCATCACCATCGCCAAGGTCGAGAACCTCACCGAGCGCGAATGGGACCTCAACCTCGACGTCAACACCAAGGGCGTCTTCCTGTGCTGCCAGGAGGCGATCCGCCGCTTCCGCGCCAGCGGCACCAGGGGCCGCCTCGTCAACACCGCCTCCGGCCAGGCCCGCCAGGGCTTCATCTACACCCCCCACTATGCCGCCTCGAAATTCGGCGTGGTCGGCCTGACGCAGAGCCTCGCCAAGGAACTCGCCCGCGAAGGCATCACCGCCAATGCCATCTGCCCCGGCATCATCCACACCGAGATGTGGGACTATAACGACCGCGTCTGGGGCCAGATGCTCGGCGAATACGGTCCGGGCGAACTCTTGGCCGAATGGGTGGAAGGCATCCCCATGGGCCGCGCCGGCACGCCCGCCGAAGTCGCCGCCCTCGTCGCCTTCCTCGCATCGCCCGACGCCGCCTACATCACCGGGCAGACGATCAATGTGGACGGCGGGCTGATCATGTCCTGAGGCGCGATCACGGCGCCGGAACAAGCCGGAATTCGACGGGTTTGCCGCGGCGCTGGCAGCGAACCGCGTTGCGGTCCCTGTTGCTCTCTTCCAGCGCATAATGCATCGCGGCGTCCTCGCTGGCGAAAATGCCGCCGACGCGGCCGAGGCTGTCGTCGACGACCCACCAGCCGTGGCAATCGCGGCCGACGGTGAAGCGGGGTGGTTCTGTCCGGCTCGTTTCGCGAGGAGGACGCGGCTGTCTGGCATGGGGATGCATGGTTCTTCCTTTCGTCGATAGGGAGAGGTGGCTCAGGGATGCGGCAGGAAATGCTGGGCGAGCGCGGCAGCGGCGAGGATCAGGACCACGCGTAACACGAGCGCCGGCATCGGGAGTTCAGGCCGTGGCGACGGCATAGTGGTCGCGACAGCCTTAGGGTTCTTCCTCTTGCGTTTCATGGTGGCCTCCGGATCAACTTGCCTTGGCGAGCTGCGCCGCGCATTCGGGCAGGCCCGCCAGCGCATGGCGCACAGCCGCACCGGCAAGCGCTGAGACTGATACCAGCGGCAGCCGCACCGCTTCGTCCACGCCCAGCAAGGGCGCGAGACCGTGCTTGAGCATGACGGGGTCGGGCATATCGCCAAGGGCGGCGAAGAGCGGGGCGAGCCGGTCCTTCAGGTCGAGCGCGAGATCGACATTGCGGGTGCGCAGCGCCTGGTGGAGCGCGCTCGTCATGCGCGGGGCAAGGTTTGCGGCAGACGACAGCGTTCCGCAGCCGCCGAGCACGTTGAAGGCGAAGGCGGTCGCATCATGAGCGGAATAGAGCGCCAGCCGCTCGCGCAACGGCCGGTCGATCACGGCGAGCCGCGCAATGTCGCCGGAGGCGTCGATGAAGCCATGGATGCCGGGGATCTCGCCGAGTTCGCGAAGCGTTTCCGCCGTGACATCCGACCGGGTCGCGGCAGGATCGGCAAGAACCAGAACCGGAAGCGTGGTGGCCTCCGCAACGGCGCGCAGATGGGCGATGATGCCTTTCTGCGTCGGCTTGCTGTAATAGGGCGTCGTGACGACCAATCCGTCCGCGCCTTCCGCTTCCGCATCCAGCGCGAGGCCGATGGTGGTCTCCGTCGCATAGGTGCCGACAGCGGCCAGAACCGGAACGGCGAGGCCCGTCGCCCGGATCACCGTGGCAAGCACGGCACGGCGCTCCGCGCGACTGAGCGCGCCGCCCTCGCCGACCCTGCCGCAGACGGAGAGCCCCGAGACGCCGCTGGCGATCTGCCAGTGCACGAGCGCGGCAAGGCCGCCATGGTCCACGGTGTCTCCGCGGAAGGGCGTGACGAGGTCGCAGACCAATCCCTGCACGGGAAGACGACGCCGATAATCTGGCATGATGCAAATCCTTTCAGTGTTTTGCGGGACCTTCAGCCCGCCGGTCCGCCGCAACCAGGGCCGCCATGATGGCGGCCACAGGGTCGACATGAACGGCGACGGAGCGGGACGGCGCGGCCTCGCGGGAGAGAATGCGGGCGATCCAGTTGCCGTCGATGGATTGCAGGCGATCCAGATGGCGCCTCGGGCGGGCCGCATCGACCAGCGCGCGGCTCGCACCCTCCAGGTCGTCGCGCTCCATCAACGCCCGGAACTGCTGCCGGAAGGCGACATCGTCGCGTGCCTCGGCAAGCGAGGGCAAGGAGCGCAGGATTTCCCACAGGTGATGTTCACGCAGGCGCCGCGCGGCGCTGATCCGTCCCGCGAGTTCATCCGCGGCCGTCGATTGCCCCTCACCGCCCTGGGAGCGATGCGTGTCGGATGTGGAGGCCCTAGGCATGGAAGACACCGATCAAAACCACGATGGCGACGGCAAGCGCCAGGAGCGAAAGACGCATAGCGAGCGACGGGCTCTGCGGTCCCGCGCTGCCGTGATGAAAACGATGATGCATCCGCACGCGATGATGGAGAAAGATCATCCGCGTCGACAGCGGTGGAAGCGGGTGTTTCGGAAAATCGTTCCGCATGGCGGCACCTCACAAGAGATCGCAGTCATCGATTTCAGACTGCGATCTCAAGCTAGGCGCGCCGGCATAACTTCTCGATTGGGAAACGGGGCGGAACGAATAGGGATTTCATAAAGACGGCCGTAGCGCATCACACCCGCATGGCGTCGATGACGGCTCTCAGGCCCGCGGACATGTGCCGGCGCGTCGGGTAGTACAGATAGAGCCAATCTTCCGGCGGACACCATGCCTGCAGGCATTCGACCAGCCTGCCGCTTTCGACATAGGGCTTGGCGCGCGCCTCCCAGATATAGGCGAGCCCGATGCCGGCAAGGGCCGCTTCCACCATCAATTCGTGGTCATGCAATGCCAGCGGGCCGCGCGGTTCGACATCGATCGCCTCGCCGTCCCGCGCGAAAGACCACGGATAAAAAGCGCCGCTCGGATACATGTTGCGGATGCAGACATGGGCCGTCAGGTCAGCCGGCGTCTGGGGGATGGCCCTCGTTTCAAAGTAGCCGGGAGATCCCACCACGGCAAAGCGCAGCCGCGGCCGGATCTTGACGGCCACCATGCCTTCCCGAAGGCTCTCGCCCAGCCGAATGCCCGCATCGAACCCGTCCTCGACAATATCGACGAGCCGGTCGGTCGCGACGATTTCCAGCTCAAGTTTGGGATTGTTCCGGATCAGCTCGCCCATGACAGGTCCCAGCACGAAGGGTGCGATCGAATTGGGCGCATTGATGCGGACCTTGCCGAAGGGCGTGTCGCGGAACTGGTTGAGCGCATCGAGCGCCGAACCGATATCGCGCAGGGCCGGCGACAATTGCGCAAGAAGCATCGCGCCCGCATCGGTGGCGGAGACATTTCGCGTCGTGCGGTTCAGCAGGCGGATGCCGACGCGGGCCTCCAGATTGCTCACCGCATGGCTGATCGCCGAGGCGGTCACGCCGCGCTCCTCGCTTGCCTTTCGGAAGCTGCGATGGCGGGCGACGGCCTCGAAGGCTGCAAGTTCGGAAAGGTCGGTCGCGCGCATTGCTGAGCCACATTCATGATAATCGACAATATTATCTCGCTAATCGACGGAATGGCAAAGGCCTAAATTCATCTTGCCGGCCAACGGTGGCCGCTCAAATTCAAACCTGAGGTCATTCCCATGAAAACCTGGTTCATCACTGGCGCCTCGCGCGGCTTCGGCGCCCTCATCACGGAACGCGCGCTTGCCAAGGGCGACAACGTCGTCGCCACGGCGCGCAACCCCAAAGCCATCCTCGACCGCTTCGGCGACCATGCCAACCTGCTCGCGGTGGCGCTCGACGTCACCAACGAGAACCAGGCGATCGCCGCCGCCCATTCGGCCATCCAGCGCTTCGGCCGCATCGACGTCCTCTTGAACAATGCCGGCTTCGGCCTGCTCGGCGCCATCGAGGAGGCAACCGCGGCCGAAGTCGAGGCGATCTACCGCACCAACGTGTTCGGCCTCCTCAATGTCACACGCGCCGTCCTGCCGCACATGCGCAAGGCCCGTTCGGGCCGCATCCTTAACATCTCGTCGATCGGCGGGTATCGGGCAGGCGCCGGCTTCGGCGTCTATTCGTCGGCAAAGTTCGCCGTCGAGGGCCTCAGCGAATCGCTGCATGCCGAGCTCACCCCGCTCGGCATCCACGTCACTGCCGTGGAACCCGGATATTTCCGCACGGACTTCCTGGACGCCTCCTCGCTCTCCGTCAGCTCGCCCGTCATCGAAGATTATGATGGCACCGCGGGCGCCGTCCGGCGGCTGGCCGCCGAAGTGAGCCACAACCAGCCGGGCGATCCAGCGAAACTGGCGGATGTGCTGATCGACTTCGTCGACGCTCCCAATCCGCCGGTCCGCCTGCCGCTCGGCAGCGACACCGTCGCGGCGATCGAGAACAAACACACGTCCGACGCCGAGATCCTGGCAGCCTGGCGAAGCGTCTCCGTTTCAACCGACTTCGCAAAATAACGCCTGCCTTGACGGCATCGAAAAACGATCCCGCCGACACGCTTTCCATGGTCGGCGGGGCTGTAAGAGGCATTCCGGAGTGAGGGGATGCGGGCTGGACCTACAGCCTACCCTACGAAAACCTCGAGGCATTGAAGTCCAACCCGGACCTCAACGTGGTGGTCAACCCGTCCTTCGAAACGCTGTTCGGCCTCTATAACGTCAAGCGCGCGCCGCTCGACAAGATCAAGGTGCGCCAGGCCCTTTCGCTCGCCTTCCCCTATGACGATGTGATTTCGGCCGGAACCAGCGGCTTCGGCACGCGCGCCAAGGGCGTGGTGCCCGCCGGCATCTGGGGCCATGACGCAGCAGCACCCATCCCGAAGACCGATCTCGAAGCGGCCAGGGTACTGCTTGCCGAGGAGGGCATCGAGCCGGGTCTCGAACTGGTGATGACCTATTCGACGTCGCAGGCGATCGAGGCCTTCGGCGATGCGGTCAAACACCTGATCCTGCCGGCGCTGACGCTCGCCTCCTATCCTGCCGGCGTCGCCATGCGGCTGACGCGCTCGGCGATGATCGAGATCCTCGATTGCCGCCATATCGTCGCCGCGCGCGCGCTCGGCCTTTCCGAGCCGCGCATCCTGTTCGGCCACGCGCTGCCGAACGCCATGGGCCCGGCGCGGTGCTGGTCGAGATCATCTTCGCCTGGCCCGGCCTCGGCCGCTATGTCTCCGAAGCCATCCTCGTCAAGGATTTTCCGGTCATCGCCGCCGTCGTCTGCTGCCGGCGGAAAGCGGCGCCGTGCGGCTCGACGGCCAGGAGTGGCTCGCGCTGAAGGGCGATGCCTTGCGGCGGACCCGGCAAAGAATCGGGGTCGTTTCACAAAACCCCTTCCTGTCGCTGAGCCCGCGCCTCACGATCGCCGAGATCCTCGCCGAGCCCATGCTGGCCGCAGGCGAGCGGCACGGGCCCGCAATGCGGGCGAAGATCACCAGCCTCCTCTCCGATTGCGGCCTTCCGGCCGATTTCCTCGACCGGCGCGCCCGGGAACTCTCCGGCGGCCAGGCACAACGCGTGGCGATCGCCCGGGCGCTGGCGCTGGAACCCGGGCTCCTCATCCTCGACGAACCGACCTCCGCACTGGACGTCTCCGTACAGGCCCAGATCCTCAACCTGCTCGCCGACCTGAAGCAGAGCCGCGGCCTCTCGATGCTCTTCGTCACCCACAACCTGAAGGTCGTCGCCCACATTTCCGACACGCTGCTCGTCATGCGCCGCGGCGACGTCATCGAATTCGGCCGCACGCGAGACATCGTGCGCGCGCCGGCCGAGGCCTACACGCGCGAACTGCTGTCCTTCGGCCGCAATGCCGCGATCACCTAGTTGAGGCGTCAGTGCCTGGAGGCAATGGCTTTATGGTCATGCGGCCATAGGCGACGAGGCCGAAGCCGACGGCGTACATCAGCAATCCGAACAGCGCGGGCGGCACGGCGATTTCCGGCGAATTCATCACGGTGATCGCGAGCAGCATGCCGATAGCGGCGTTTCGGATGTTGATCGACAGGGCGACCGTCACCGTCTCGGGGCCGGACAGGCCGAGAATGCGCGAGCCGATAAAGCCGATTGCTATCGCACAGAAAACCAGGGCGATGACGGCGGGTCCGGCGCTGGCGAGGATTTCCGCCCAGCGGCCATAGACCGAAACACCGATGCCCACGATCAAGACCACCAGCACCACCCCGCCAAATGCGCCGACCAGCCTTTCGGCGCGCGCGGCATAGGCCGGGGCCTTGTGCCGGATGAACATGCCGACGATGACCGGCAGCAGGATGAGGCCGACCATGATGCCGATCGTGCGCAGCACGGGCAGATAGATGCGGGCGTCGCCATCGCTGAAGCGCTCGATCGCGAAATTCGCAAACAGCGGCAGCGTTGCAATCGTCACCAGGCTGCCAACGGCGCTCAACGCGATCGACAGCGCGACGTTTCCCCGCGCAAAATAGGAAAACAGGCTGGATGTGGTGCCGATCGGGCAGGCGGCGACGATAACGAGGCCGACCGCGATCTTCGGCGGCAGGCCCATCGATATGGCAACCAGCATGCTCGCCATCGGCACGAGCACGAGTGCGGCCACGACGCCCCAGACCAGCGCTTTCGGCCGCGTCACCACCCGCTGGAAATCGGTGGGCACGAGCGTCATGCCGATGCCGGTCATGATGATGAACACGGCGATCGGCAAACCGATATCGATCAGAGCGGACTGCTCCATCTTTTTTCCTTTTCACTGAGGCCGTTGATTGCGTCGAGCAGGATCGTAGCATTGTTCCATCGTCCCGCCAGAGGCAATCGATCCGGTTGCGCTGCGCACGCTCGTGACGGGACACCACAGTTCACAAACGCGTTGGGAACATGAAAAACAGTATCTATCGCTTGCCCAGGAGACGTCGGCAGGATACGCCCGTCGGCGCCGAGCAGCATGCACCGCAGAACCGAAAGTCACCCCATACCTATGACTGCCATAAAAACGACCGCCCATGATGGCGGCGACCCGGGAAAAGCCTGGCTCAAGATCCTCGCCGCCTACCGCAAGCCGAGTACGGGCCGCAGCGTGTTCGAACTGGCGGTGACGCTCATCCCGTTCGCGCTCCTCTGGGCCGGCGCATGGGCTTCGATGCATTTCGGCTTCTGGTTCGGATTGATCCTCATCGTCCCGGCCGCCGGCTTTCTCCTGCGCCTCTTCATGCTGCAACATGATTGCGGACACGGCTCACTGTTCGGCCGGCGCGGCCTGGATGACTGGACGGGCCGGGCGATCGGCGTTCTCACCCTGACGCCCTACGACTACTGGCGCCGCGCCCATTCGCAGCACCATGCCTCGGCAGGCAATCTCGATGAACGGGGCGTCGGTGATATTACCACCCTCACCGTCGAGGAATACAGGGCTCTGACGCCCCGGGGGCGGCTCGGCTACCGCCTCTATCGGCATCCCCTCGTCATGTTCGGGATAGGCCCTGCCTGGCTCTTTCTCTTCCAGCAGAGATTGCCGTTCGGCATGATGCGATCGGGCACATTGCCGTGGATTTCGACGATGGCGACGAATGCCGCTATCCTCGCGCTCGCGGCCCTCATTATCTGGTGCGTCGGAATCGTTCCGTTTCTGCTGATCCATCTGCCGATCGTGCTCATTGCCGGATCGGCCGGTGTCTGGCTGTTCTATGTCCAGCACCAGTTCGAGGACACCCACTGGTCGAAGCCGCCGGAATGGACGTTCCAGCACGCGGCCCTGCACGGCGCCTCGCACTACGATCTGCCACGCCCCTTGCGCTGGATGACCGGCAATATCGGGCTGCACCATATCCATCACCTCTCCAGCCGCGTCCCGTTCTACCGGCTGCCGGAGGTCATGCGCGATCACCCGGAACTGGGTGATCTGGGGCGCATCACGCTCAAGGACAGCTTGAAGTGTGTGAAGCTCATCCTTTGGGACGAAGCGTCCAAGAGGCTGGTGACGCTGCGCGAGGTGGAACCCGGGCTTCGGGCAACGGCATAGGCCCAAGCGTGCCGCGGGACGGAGAAATCCTCCCAAGGAGTGACGGGGGCCATCCCCTTCCGGGTGGATGGCGAGCGCGGTTGTCTTGCTTTAGGCCTGTTGCACGCCGGCGAGCGGCAAGGAGAGCGCCCCCATGAAATATGTCCGCATGCCCATCGAACTCGAATCGCCCGAGCAGCTCGGCTACGGCACGATCCGCTACAACCTCTCGGAAAGTTCTGTCGCCGACCGGCGTCTCGGCGACCTCAAGCTCGATCTCGACGATATCCTGTTGTGCTATGGAGACCATCGCGGCGCGCCGGACCTGCGCGGCCTGATCGCCGGCACGGGTGAAGGGCTTGTCGCGGACGACGTGCTGGTGACCGCGGGGGCTGCGGGCGCGCTGTTCATCATCTCGACCTCGATGCTCGAGGCCGGCGAACATATCGTCGTGGTACGGCCGAACTATGCCACCAACCTCGAAACGCCGCGCGCCATCGGCTGTGAACTCAGCCTCATCGACCTGACCTTCGAAGAGGGCTACCGGCTGGATCTCGGAAAAATCGAAGCGGCGATCCGGCCGGAGACGAAATACCTGTCGGTCACCTATCCGCACAATCCGACGGGCGTGATGCTGTCGCCCGCCGAACTTCGGGCCCTCGTCGGCCTGGTGGAGCGCAAGGGCATCTACCTGCTGTTCGACGAGACCTATCGCGAGATGACCTTCGGCCCGATGCTGCCGGTTGCCGCAAGCCTGTCGGATCGTGTGATCAGCGTCTCCTCGCTGTCGAAGACCTACGGGATTCCCGGCATCCGCATCGGCTGGCTGATCACCCGCGACGCCACGTTGATGGACACCTTCCTCGCCGCGCGCGAGCAGATCGGCATTTCCGGCAGCATGGTGGACGAATACATCGCCTACGTCGCCCTCAGCCAGCGCGACGAATGGCTGCGCTTCAACAATGCCCGCATCGCCAGCGCGTTTTCCATCGTCAAGGACTGGATCGAAACCGAGCCGCTGGTCGAGTGGGTCGAGCCGTCCGGCGGCTGCGTCTGCTTCCCGCGCATCGTGCCTTCCGCGAATGTCGACCTCGCGGCCTTCCACGACCGGCTCTATCGCGCGCACCACGCCTATGTCGGCCGCGGCCGCTGGTTCGAGCAGGACGACCGGCATTTCCGCATCGGCTATGCTTGGCCGACCGAGGACGAACTGCGCCTGGGCCTCGCCGCGATCTCCGCCGCGATCCGGGAGAGCCTCACAGATTGAGGCTGCGCAGAAAAGTGGAAAACAGCTCCTGCTGGGTCGAGAGATTGAGCTTTGCATAGAGCTTCTGCCGGTGGGTCTTCACCGTCGCGATCGCAATGCCGAGATGATAGCCGATCGACTCGGAGGAATGGCCCTTGAGGATGAGCAGGGCCACCTCACGCTCGCGCGGGCTCAGCAGGCCGCGGCCGAAATCGGTGAACAGGTGGTCGATGGGCCGCGACTGCGGAGCGGCGTCGCCGCGCGACAGATGGGCCCAAAGACGGCGGAAGATCGCGGCGATCAGGGCATGCGCCTCACGGAGCCGCGCGACGGACGCTTCGTCGAAACCACCTTCGCTGCGAATGCGCGACAGGCTGATTTCCGCCATCTCGCCACCGGGCAGGTCGATGGCAATGAGCAGTTCCTCCATGCCCTCCGGCCATCCATGCGTGCGGTATCCAAGCTCCTCGTCCTCATGGCGGCGGATATCGAGGCCGCGGTAGAGATCGGAAGCGAGGTAATTGTCGGGCGCGAGGTCCCGCATCAGATAGACGCCCGATGACAGGCCGCCGAGAAAAGCATTGTGGAACGGGTTCAGCACATAGGTACCGGCGATGAACAACGCGACGGCCCGCTTGGCGCGCGGACCGGAGAACGTGTCGAAGACATAGCTCGGCCCGCCATTGCGCCGGTGGACCACCGATAGCGCCAGATGAAACCGCGCGACCGAGCCGATCGCCGCCAGAAGCGCCGCGGCGGCGTCCGGCTGGTCATACCGGTCGAGAGCGTGCGCGAAGGGCGCTATCCAGCTGGCGGCAAGGGGTTCCGACATGGGGCCATCTGTCAAATTCCTGAGGGAAACCGGCTATTTGCCCGCATGGTTAGGGCATGGCGGCTTACGAGACAAGCCGCTCGATCACCGCCAGGGTCCGCTCGATCTCGTCCTCGCGATTGTAGTGGGTGATGCCGATGCGCACGATGCCCTCCTCCTCGGAAAGGCCGAGATGGCGGGCGGGCTCCAGCGCGTAATTGTGGCCCGACCAGACATTGATGTCCTCCGCCGCCAGCGCCTCGGCGAAGCGATGGGTCGAGACACCCTCATGGGTGAAGGAGATGGTCGGCACGCGATGGGCAAAGAGGTTCGGGTTGGCAATCCCCATCAGCCTGACACCGGGCAGCGCCGTCAGGCCGCCGATCAGCCGGCGGGTCAGGCCGGCCTCGTAAGCGTCGAAGGCCAGGTAGGCGCCCGCCATCCGTTCGCGCCGCGTGCCGGCATGGCCCGTCGCCTCGCCGGCCCAGGCCAGATAGTCGATCGTCGCGGTAAGGCCGGCGAGAAGCTCGGTCTGCGGCGTGCCGGTGCAGAAGCGGTCGGGAATATCGTCGCTTGCGCAGCGCACGCGGTGCGGCGGCAGCGACGGATTGCCTCGATCGGATAGGCGGTCATGGGCTACACTCTCTGCAAAACAGGTCTGTTTGCCCGTTTATCCCGCGCCGGGAGACCCCCCGCAATCCTCCTGAAAGAGGATGGGGCGGTCCACCGATCAGGACGAGGAGCCCCGCACGATCAGCTGCGGGGGCGCGATGACGTGTTGCGTGGGCTCTTTTCCGTCCATGGCCGAAATCAGCATGTCGATCGCCGCATCCGCCACCTGATCCAGATGCAGGTCGACGGCGGTCAATTGCGGCGTCGCCAGCTTCGCCCGCATCCCGTCGTATCGCGTCGCGAGGCGCAGCATCTGTGGAACGGGACGGCCGAGCGACCGCGCCGCATCGAGCACACCGGTCGCGAACGCGTCGACCGGCACGCAGAGCGCGTCGATATCCGGATTGCGCCGCAGCAGGGTCTCGGCCGCTGCGGCAGAAGCCCCTTCCCCGCCGCGCTCGTCGAGGCGCAAGGCGGCCGGCGAAAATCCCCTCTCCGCCGCGAAAGCCGCATACGCTGCCTCGGTCTCGATATAGGAATTGCGCCGCTGCTCGCCGGTGATCAGCCCGACGCGGCGGCCCGTTTCACCGAGATGGTCCAGCAGCAAACGCGCCGTGGCCGTGCTCTGGATATCCACCCATGGAATATCCGTCCTTCCCGGCGCCCGGCCGATCGAGACGACGGGCACGTTGCGGGCTGAAAAGAAATCCAGCAGCCGGTCTTCCCCCGCCGGTTCGACGATGATCGCGCCGTCCACCTCCAGTGCATCCAGATTGGAATCAGGCTCCAGCGGCGGCACCAGGCAGAGGGCGAGGTTGCGCGAGAGTGCCGTGACGGCGGCAGCGGCGGCAATCTCCATCAGGAACCCAAGCCGCGCCGGGCCTGCCGCAACTGCAAAGGGCATGGACGATGCGAGCGCGATGGAGCCCGCCCCGCCTGTGCGCAGCCTGCGCGCCCGGGGATTTGCCCGATAGCCGATCTCGTCGGCGAGAGCGAGGATCTTCGCCCGCGTCTCGGGATCGACATAGCGCCGTCCGCTGAAGGCATGGGACACCGTGGTCGGCGACACGCCGGCCGCCCGCGCCAGTTCCACGATCGTCGATTTTGCCATCCCTACACCCAGCCTTTGAACCGAGCGGGATGGTGGCACGCGGTGGACACGTTTGCAAATCGATTTGCAAAACGCAAAAAACCTGCTATTCCTCCTCATGCAAAACGATTTGCACGCCAGCACGGAGGCTGGCGGGGAGGAGATCAAATGACCGGGACCAAAAGTGATTCCATCGACCCGACCGACCAGATGCTGCCGCCGCGCAGCCTCGTCCTGTTCGGACTTCAACATGTGCTGGTGATGGCCGCCTCGCCCATTACCGCCGTGTTTCTCGTCAGCAAGGCGCTCGGTTTTTCCGAGCCCGTCACGGTATCGCTGATCAGCGCGACGTTCTTGATCTGCGGACTGGGCACCATCCTGCAAAGCTTCGGCCCGTGGGGTTTTGGCGCGCGGTTGCCGTTTATAATGGTGCCGGGTGGCGCGCCGATCGCGATCTTTCTCGCCATCGCGCAGCAGACCGACGTGCAGACCGCCGTCGGATCGGTCATCCTGACCGCGGCCTTCTATTTCGTCGCGCTGCCGGTCTTCCGGCGCCTTTTGCGCTATTTCCCGCCCATCGTCGTCGGCACGATGCTGCTGCTCGTGTCCGTGAACCTCGTGCGCATCTACGGCAGCACCATCACCGGCAAACCGGGAAGCGAAGGGTTTGCCGATCCCTTGAATGTCGGGCTGGCGCTCGCGACCATCGCCCTGACCGTGATCTTTGCGCGCGTCTTCACCGGCACGCTTCAGCGCATTTCCGTCATGCTCGGCCTCATCGCCGGTTCGCTCCTGGCACTTGCGGCCGGGCACATGGACCTCTCGGGCGTGCTCAGCGGGCCGGCCATCGCCGTGCCGCAGCTGTTTCCCTTCGGCATGCCGAAGTTCGACCTTTTCGCCGCCCTGCCGCTCATCGTGTTCTCGATCATCTCGATGGCCGAAGCGACGGGCCAGACCATCGCGACCGCCGAAATCGTCGGACGCCGCGGCGATGCGCACGCCATCGTGCCCGCAACGATCCGCGGCGATGCCGTCGCCTCGCTCATCGGCGGCCTGTTCGGCACCTCGCTGATCATCACCAGCGGCGAGAATGTCGGCATCGTGCGGGCGACCAACGTCAAGTCGCGTTACGTCACCGCAACGGCCGGCGTCATCCTCGTCCTGATCGCCCTGTTCGCCCCGGTCGGCCGTCTGGCAAACGCCCTGCCCGGCTCGGTCATCGGCGGAACCGCGGTGATCGTGTTCTCGATCATCGGCGTCATCGGCATCGACCTCTTGCGCCGCGTCGATCTGCGCGAGCATGGCCCGATGTTTACGCTGGCGGCAGCCCTTTCCATGGGCCTGCTGCCGATCCTGGTGCCGGGCGTCTACAGCCAGTTCCCGCAATGGAGCCAGATGATCCTCGGCAACGGGCTTGCGGCCGGCACGATCACCGCCGTGCTTGTGAACGCCCTTTTCCAACACCTCCCGCTCGGCACGGCAAAGAAGCCCGCAGCCGGCGTCGAAGCTGAAATATAAGGAAATCGAGACGTGACCGAATTGCGCGACACGCTTGCGAGGAGCGGCGAGCTCCTTCTTCACCCCGGCAAGGTTCTCTTGCCGGAAGGGCCTCGCTCCGGCATGGCAATTGTCGTCCGCGACGGGCGCTTCGCCGAGGTCGATACCGCAGAGCGTGTCGGCGAGCGGAACCCCCACCTGACGCCGATCGCTTTGCCGCAATACCTCCTGATGCCCGGCTTCATCGATGCCCATACGCATCTGACACAATCGCTCGGCAAATCGCTCGTCTTCGGCGAGCCGTCCGAGATCTTTCGTCGGATATGGGTGCCGCTGGAGGGCAGCCTTGATGAGCGCATGGTCTACCTTTCCGCAAAACTCGCCGCGCTGGAGTGCCTGCGCGGCGGCTTCACCACGGCGGTCGATGCCGGCACGCGCTCGGCGGGCCATATCGGCGCACTGGTGCGGGCGGCGCGAGAGACCGGTTTGCGTAGCGTCGTCGGCCTGATCTGCAACGACCTCGGCGGCGCGGCGGTCGTGCCCGATCGCGAAACGATCCTGAAGAACGCAGCCGACCATCTGGCCGCCTTCCGGGACGACGGCCTCGTTCACCCCTCGCTCGCCATCTCCATACCGGAGGTCGCAAGCGACCGCATGCTGGCCGATATCTCCGCGATGGCGGGGGACGCCGGCGCGATCTTCCAGACCCATGTCAACGAACATCTCGTGGCCGTCGAACGCTCGCTTGTCGCAAACGGCCGTCGTCCGCTGGAACACCTCGCGCATGTCGGCGCGCTCGGCCGGCATGTGCTGATCGCCCATTCCACGCTCGTGACGCCGCATGAGTTGAACCTGTTGCGCGACACCGGCACCGCCGTCGCCTACAACCCGGTCGCAAGCCTGTGGAAGGGCAACGCCATCGCGCCCGCGCTCCAGATGGCCGCGCTCGGCATCCGCTTCGGGCTGGGAACCGACGGCACGCGCGCCGACGGCTTTCGCCTCATGGACGCCGCCGAAGGTTTGCAGCGTGCCGGCTTCGGCCTTGCAACCGGCGACTCGTCCTGCGGCGGCGGCTGGCTCTGGCTCGACCACGCAACGACACAGGCGGCCGATAGCGTCGGTCTCGCCGACATCACCGGCGCCATCCGCGCGGGACTGGCCGCCGACTTCCTGCTGATCGATCTCGACCGCCCGGAATTCACCCCGTCCCATGACCTGCCCTGGGAGTTGGTGCGCTATGGCAACCGCGACCAGATCGACGCGGTCTTCACGGCCGGAAAGCTTCGCCTCTGGCAGGGCTGGCCGGTGGACTGGGATGCACGCGCCCTCCTCGCCGAGGTTCGCGACGCGACCGCCGACGCCATCGCAAGAGCGCCCATCCAGCGCGTGCACAAGCCATCGATCGAACACCGGGCGCTGGGGCACTTTGCATGACCCTCGGCCTTTTTGCTATTCTGAGCGCCGTCACCCTCGTCTCGGCCTTCATCCAGGGCGCGCTCGGCATCGGCTTCGCGCTTATCGTGGCCCCCGTGGTCGGCATCCTGAAGCCCGAGCTTCTGCCGGTGACGCTGCTTCTGCTGATGCTGCCGCTCAATTTCCACGTCGCATGGCGTGAACGGGCTGCCGTCGACTGGTCCGGCGCCAAATGGATCACGCTCGGTCGCTTCGCCGGCACCTTCGCCGGCGTCTGGCTGCTGGCGGCACTCTCGGCCCAGCAGCTGGACCTCGCCGTCGGCTGGTTCACGGTCATCGCCGCCGCCGCCGCCCTTCTCGCGCCGCCGTTCCAGCCGGGGCGCCCGAGTTCGCTCGGCGTCGGCCTGTTCACCGGCATCACCGAGACGGCGACCGGGATCGGCGGCCCGCCGCTCGCTCTGCTCTACCAGCACGCCAAGGGCCCGGTGCTGCGGGCAACCGTGGCCGTGTGTTTCTTCGTCGGCGAAGTCATGTCGCTGGCGCTGCTCGCCGTCACGGGCCGTCTGGGAACAGACCAGATGCTTGCCGCGCTCTACCTTGCGCCGGCCGTTCTCCTCGGAAGCGCCCTTTCCCGCCTGACGCACAATCATATCCGCGGCCGAGGGCTCCGCCTGGGCGTACTTTTCTTCGCGTTGGCCAGCGGTGCGTTTCTGATCATGCGATAGGGCAAGACGCCCTTTCCCGGCTAGGCCCGGATTTCGATCGCCTTGCGCCGGCTATAGGACGCGATGCCCGCCATGCCGCTTTCGACGCCGAAGCCCGATTGCTTCCACGGCGCGGAGCCGAGCGCGAAGCCGGAGCCCTCGCCGGCCGCGTCGTCGCCCATCACGACCACCTTGCCGGCCTGGATCGTGCGGGCCGCGTCCATGGCGATAGTCAGGTCGCGGGTGTAGACGGTGGCGGCAAGCCCGTAGACCGTATCGTTCGCCAGGGCGAAGGCCTCGTCGGCGGTGGCGAACGACTGGATCGTCAGCACCGGCCCGAAGACTTCTTCCTGGACGATCCGCATGCCCTGCGAAACACCATCGAAGACCGTGGGGGCCATATAGCTGCCTTCCAATGAAGGCGGTGCCTGCCCGGCCGTCACCCGGCGCGCGCCATCCTCAAGCGCGGACTGGATATATGCATCGACGCGCCGTTTCTGCGATGCGCTGGCAAGCGGCCCGAGCCCGGCCGCGCCGGAAAACGGCGCGACCAGACGCATCGCATCGACCTTCGCGGCGAGCGCCTCGGTGAACGGCTTGACGATCGCATCCGCGACGAGGATGCGGGTGCGGGCGACGCAGAGCTGGCCGGCGTTCAAGAGGCCCGCTTGTGCGACGGTTGCGGCGATCCGTTCGATATCGCCGGCCATGTCCTCGAACACCAGCGCCGGCGACTTGCCGCCGCATTCGAGCAGCAGCGGCTTGCCGTTCGATTGGGCGGCAAGCGTCATCAGCGCCCTTCCCGTCGCCGTCGAGCCGGTAAAGCTCATCAGGTCGACATCCGCATGCCCGCCGAGCGCCGCGCCGGCTTCAGTGCCGAACCCGGTCACCACGTTCAGCACGCCCTCCGGCACGCCGGCCTCCATGGCGATCTCCGCGAGCTTCAGCGTCGAATAGGATGCGATCTCTGACGGTTTCAGCACGATCGAATTGCCCGCCGCCAGTGCCGGCGCGATCTTCAGGGCGGCGTTGACCACCGGGAAATTCCAGGGGGTGATCGCGCCGACGACGCCATGCGGCTCGTCGCGCCAGAAGGCGAGCGTGCGCGGATCGGCGCTCATGACCGCGCCCTCCGTCTTGTCCACCGCGCCGGCGAAGAAGCGGATCAGGCCTTCGGCGATCGACACGTCGAACCGGGCGTCGGCGAGCGGCTTGCCCATTTCCAGCGTATCGAAAAGCGCCAGCGTCTCCGCATTTTCCCGCACGAGATCGGCAAACCGGCCGAGGATCGCCTGGCGCCGCAACGGGCCGAGCGACCGCCAGCGGCCATCCGCAAAGGCCCGTCGCGCGGCCTGGACCGCGCTGTCCACATCCTGCGCGCCGCAGGTCGCCACGGCCGGCAACCGACGGCCGTCAGCGGGGTGGACGGGCTCGAAGGTCTTACGCGCGCTTGACGGACGATAGGCGCCGTCGATGAATGGCTGGACGGGGAACGCGAGCGCGTTCAAAGCAGCGTCGAAATCAGGAGAAAGGGAAGGCAGCATGAGGTCGGTGTCCTTGAAAAATCCCGTGCCGTTTAAGCACGCGTGTCCATCCACAGGGAGACGACCTGTGGTGATCACTCGATGCATTTGGATGTCTTATGCGCAGGGTGCCGTTGGCCTAGCGTCGCTGCCAGCATATCCGAGCCGGGCACCATCGATGAACGCAGACCTGCATTTTTCGCATCCCCAGTCCGATGAGGGGTCGATCGAGGAAATCGGTGGCCGCCGTTCGGGCCTCGTGCTGATCTGCGAACATGCCGGATGCGAGGTGCCGGAAGCATGGAACCGGCTCGGCCTCGGCGAGGCCTATTTCAACACGCATTTCTCGCACGATATCGGCGCCGCCGAGCTTACCCGCGCGCTCAGCGCCCAGCTCTCTGCACCTGCGATCCTCGCCCGCTATTCGCGGCTGTTCTACGACATCAACCGCGGTTCGCGCTCGTGGGATTGCATTCGCCCGGACATGGGCGGCATTCCAGTGCCAGGCAATCAGAACCTGACGGACGCGGAACGGGATCGTCGCGATGCGCTGGTGCGCGAGCCCTTCGACCGCGCCGTCATCCGCCGCCTGCGGCCGGGCGACGTGCTGGTCGGCATCCACAGCTTTTCCGGCATCTATGACGGCAAGGCACGCCGGACGGAGATCGGCGTGCTGCGCGCCGACGGCTGCCGGACCGGCCAGGCGATGCTCGACTGGCTGAAGCAGGACGGCCGCTTCGTCATCGGCGACAACGATCCCTACGACCTGCGCAAGGTCGCGCCGGGCACGACGACCCGCATCCAGGCCGCGGTCGACGTCGAGGCCATCATCATCGAGGTGCGCAACGACATCATCGATACGGCCGAGGGCGTCGAGCAGGTGGCGGCCTGCCTTGCCGACGCGCTTGCGGCCCTCGCCTCCTCGAAAGAGGAGGTGCAACCATGAAATTCCACCAGATCAGCGCCTTCGAGGCCGTGACGCGCGCCGGCGGCATCCGGGCAGCCGCGCGCACGCTCGGCCTCACGCAAAGTGCCATCACCAAGGCGATCCGCGAGCTGGAGGCCGAAGCCGGCGTGTCGCTGCTGTTGCGCAGCGCCCGCGGCGTCGTGCTCACCGAGAGCGGTCGGCAGCTTGCCGCGCGCGCCCATCTCCTCGTCGAGCAGATGCGCGCCGCGCAGGACGATATCCGCCAGCTCAATGCCGGCACCGGCGGCAGGCTGGTCGTCGGCCTGACACCGACCATCATCGAGACGGTGCTGTCCGAGATCATCCGGCATTTTCGCACCCGCATGCCGGGCGTGCGGCTGGTCATTCACGAGGCGTCGCTGCCGGGCTCCCTGCCCGACATCCGCGACGGCACCTTCGACCTTGCCGTCGTGGGCGCCGGCCGGGAGCCGGCAACCGCCAGCGACCTTGCCTGCGAATTCCTGCTCAGCGTCAACAAGCGGATCGCGCTGCGCCTCGGCCATCCACTGGCCGGGATCCGCAACCCGGCGGAGCTTGCCGATGCGGTCTGGGTGCTGCCGCAGGAGCCGAGCGATCCGTCGGACCCGATGCACGCCTTCATGCAGGAAGCGGGCCTTGCCATGCCGCCGAAGCTGGTCGAATGCGTGAGCCTGCCGGCCACCGTTTCGATCATCGCCAACAGCGACATGGTATCCGCCCTGCCGGAGCCCCTGATCGACCAGCCGCATGTGGCAAGCCGCATCGTCAGCCTCGCCTTCGAGCAAAAGCTCCAGCCGAGCCGCTACTGGCTGCTCAGGCGCTCCGCCGTGCCGCTGTCGCCGGCCGCGCTCTTCATGTGCGACCTGCTGCGCACCTATTCGAAAGACATCAAGGACAAACGATGACGACCAGGACCACGGACATTGTCGTCATCGGCGCGGGCTCGGCCGGATCGGTCGTCGCCAACCGCCTTTCGGCGGACGGCACGCGGCGCGTGCTGCTGCTGGAGGCCGGCGGCTGGGACTGGTCGCCGGTGTTCAGCGTGCCGGCCGGTGAGGAGAAGGCGATCGGCAATCCCGATTATGCCTGGGCCTACCGGACGGAATCGGACCCTACCCGCGATGGACGACAGGAGAACTGGCCGGCCGGGCGTGTGCTCGGCGGCAGTTCCTCGATCAACGGCATGATTTTTCTGCGGGGCAACCGTGGCGATTTCGACGCCTGGGCTGAGGCGGGTGCAGCGGGCTGGGACTATGAAAGCGTGCTGCCCTATTTCAAGCGGCTGGAGCACAATTCCCGCGGCGGCGATGCCTTTCGCGGCGCCAACGGTCCTTTAAGCGTCTCGGACGTGCGCACGCCGCACGCGCTGGTCGAGACCTTCATCGCGGCCGCGCAACAGGCGGGCCACGCCTACAATCCCAACGTCAACGGCGAGACGCAGCTCGGCGTCGGCCCCTTGCAGGCCTCCCAGAAACGCGGCTGGCGGCACAGCGCGGCGCGCGCTTACCTCTGGCCGGCCCTCTTCCGGCGTAACCTGACGATCCGCACACGGGCGCAGGTCACCCGCATCCTGACCGAGCGCGGCCGGGTAACCGGCCTCGACTATGTGCAGGGCGGCAAGACGCATCGTGTCCATGCCGGCGCCGTCGTGCTCAGCGCCGGCGCGCTCGCCTCCCCGCGTCTCCTCATGCTGTCGGGCATCGGCCCCGCCGAACATCTCCGCGCCCACGGCATCGACGTTGTTGCGGACCTGCCGGGTGTCGGCGAGAACCTGCAGGAGCATCCGGGCGTGCTCATCACCGCGGCCGTTCGCACGCGCACCTACAATGTCGAGACGGACCCGCTCAGCGTCGTCAAACACGGGCTGAACTGGATGCTGCGCGGCCGCGGGCCGGGCGCGACGCCGATCGGCCATGCCGTCGCCTTTGCCCGCACGCGCGAAGGGCTTGCCGAGGGCGATGTCCAGATCACCTTCACGCCGATCGGCTACAACACCGATGGCGACGGGCCGATGCTGCTACCTTTTCCGGCGATCGTGCTGGCTGTGAATGTCTGCCGCCCGCTGTCGCGCGGCACGCTTCGCCTGCGCTCTGCCGATCCGCGCGCGCTTCCCGTCATCGACCACCCGATGTTCGGCGACCCGCAAGACCTCGACACGCTGCGGCGCGGCGCGCTGATGGCCCGCGACATCCTTGCGGCACCCGCGTTTGCCGCGACCTATGAGCGGGAGGTCAAGCCAGGGCCTGAGACACGCACCGACGAGGACTGGAACGTCTTCCTGCGCCAGAAATCCATGCGCTTCAGCCATCCCGCCGGCACATGCCGCATGGGGCGCGACGGCGGCGCCGTCGTCGACGCGACGCTGCGCGTGCACGGCCTGTCCGGCCTCTTCGTCGCCGATGCCTCGATCATGCCGACGCTGCCCAGCGCCAACACCAATGCAGCCTCGATCATGATCGGAGAAAAGGCCTCCGATCACATCAAGGCACATCTATAAGCCAAAAGGGGAACCCGCGTGTCCAACGATTACGAAACCGCCCGCGCCGAAAGGGCGCCCGCCCTCGACGACTTCCAGGCGTCGCTTGCGAAAAACGGCGCCCAGTTCATCCAGGTCCACCTGCCCGATATCAACGGCAACTTCCGCACCAAGATCGCGCCCTTCAAGATCTCCTCGCAGGGCGAGGCGGTGAACTGCAACTTCTTCTGCACCGCGCCCGGCGAAGGCGCGCCGCTGCTGGAGCCGCTCTTTCCGGCTGAGGTCTCCAGCGAGACGAACGGTTTTCCCAACATGCGCGGCCTTATCGACCCCGCGACGGTGCGCCAGCACGAATGGGCGCCGGAATGGGCCTCGGCGATCGTCGATTCCTTCGAGATCGGCGGCCGGCGCAATCCGCTCGACCTGCGCGGCGTCATCGCGCGCCATGAAAAGCGGGCGGTCGATCTCGGCTACGAGGTGAAGTTCGCGCTCGAATACGAGTTCGGCATCTTCGAGATCGACGAGGAGAAGATGCGGGCCGGGCGCTACCGCGACCTGAAACCCTGGGGCCATGGCGACATCAACTATTCGCTGATGCGCTCCAAGGGCTTCCAGGCCTTCTTCGCCGAACTCATCCGCCGGCTGAAGGGCGTCGGCATCACACTGGCCGCCGTGACGACGGAATACGGCTACGGCATGTACGAGTATGCGCTCGGCCCGAAATCGCCGCTGGAAGCGGCCGACGATGCCGTGCGCGCAAAAATCGTCCTTCAGGAACTCTGCCTGGAGCACGGCCTCACCGCCACCTTCATGGCCCGTTTCCAGCCGCTCGGCACGCACAGCGCCTCCGGCGCGCACCACCACCAGAGCCTCTGGAAGGACGGCCGCAATGTCACCGCGACCGGCGAAAACCAGCTGAGCGCGGTCGGCCGGCACTATCTCGGTGGCCTGCTGCAACACCTGCCGGCCTCGCATCTCGCCTTCCGGCCGAACATCAACTCCTACCGCCGCTTCGACCGCGGCGCCTGGTCGCCGACGACGATCGGCTGGGGTCATGAAGACCGCACGAAATCGATCCGCGCCATCACCATCCCGTCGGAGCCCGCTGCGCGCTTCGAGCACCGCGTTCCGGGTTCGGACATCAACCCGTATCTCAGCGTCGCGATGATGCTGGCCGCCGGCCTCGACGGCATCGAGAAACGCCTCGATCCGGATGCCGTCGCCGACCGGGAACTGCCCGATACGCTGGAAGGCTCGATCGCGCTCTTCGAAAAGGACGCCTTCGTGACCGAGGCGCTCGGCGCTGGGTTCCAGGCGCACTATGCGGCGAGCCGCCATTTCGAGGTCGCAGCCTTCAAGGGCTGGCTCGACCGGCACATCACCGATTTCGAATTCCAGCGTTATTTCGCCGGCCTCTAGGCCGGTCTTTTGCTTGACGACAAAAAAGGGGAACCAGATGTCAAAGCAAGCCTCCGCAGATACACAAGCCAACCGGCTAAGGCCGGATTCTCTCGGCGTCGGCGCCATTACCTTTCTCGTAGTGTCGGCGGCGGCGCCGCTCACCGCCACCGCGGGCGGCGTGCCCATGTCGATGCTGCTCGGCAACGGCGCCGGCATTCCGGCCGCCTTCCTCGTCGTGGTCGCGGTACTGCTGCTCTTCTCCGTCGGCTACGTGACCATGACGCGCTACGTGCGCAATGCCGGCGCCTTCTATGCCTATGCCTCGCAGGGCATCGGCGGCATTGCCGGCGGGGCGGCCTCGCTCGTCGCCATCCTCGCCTATAACTCCATGCAGATCGGCGTCTATGGGCTGTTCGGCGCGGCGACAGCCGGCTTCCTCGCCACACTCGGCATCACCCTGCCCTGGTGGGCCTGCGCTTTCGCGGGCATCGCGATCGTCGCCGTCTGCGGCTACCGCCATGTCGACCTCTCGGCCAAGATCCTGGCGGTGCTCGTGCTGTTTGAATTCCTCGTCGTCATCATCGTCGATGTCGCGATTCTCGTGAGCGGCGGCGATTCCGGCTTCACCTTCACCCCATTCACGCCCGCTGCCTTCTTCTCCGGCTCGCCGGCCATCGGCCTGCTCTTCTGCTTCGCATCCTTCGTCGGCTTCGAGGCGACGGCGATCTACAGCGAGGAGGCGCGCGATCCGCTGAAGACCGTGCCGCGGGCGACCTACGTCTCCGTGCTCACCATCGGCATCTTCTACATGCTCACCTCATGGCTGATGGTCATCGGCGTCGGCGAGGCGAAGCTGTTGCCGGAACTGCAGAGCCTCGCCGATCCGACCACCTTTCTCTTTGCGCTCGCCGAACGTTATGTCGGCAGCTGGATCGTGCCGATCATGAGCCTGCTCTTCATCAGCAGCCTCTTCGCCGCCGTGCTGGCGCTGCACAACGCCGTTGCCCGCTATGTCTATGTCGGCGGCCGCGAGGGCTTGTTTCCGAAAATCTGCGGCACCACGCACGGTCTCTTCCAGAGCCCGCATGTCGGCTCCGTGGTCCAGACGGTCATCGCCATCGTGATCATCGCCTATTTCGCGATCGCCGGGCTTGATCCGGTGCTGGCGCTCTTCGCCTGGCTCACCATGCTGGCGACGCTCGCCGTCATGGTGCTGATGGCGCTGACCGCCGTGGCGATCTTCTGCTACTTCCGCAAGAATCCGCAACTGGAGCACGGCGTCTTCGTCACGACGATCGCACCGCTCGCGGTGGCGGTCACGCTTGCGGCGATGATCTATTTCGTGACGGTGAATTTCGGCGTGCTGACCGGAGCGAGTTCGGTGCTTGCCGTGGCGCTTCCCGCCCTGATCCCGGCGGCGGCGATCATCGGCATCCTGCTCGCCACCCGCCTCAGGGGCGCAAGCCCCGATCGCTTCGCGCAGCTCGGCTTCGGCATCTGAGTGAGAACCGGCACGCCCCGGCGTGCCGGTTCGGCCTACCAGGCGATCGTCTCGTTGCGATAATCGACGAAATGTACCCCGCCGCTGCCGGCGCGGGCGATCAGCGTGCCGACGATGCCGGCAGCGCTCGTCTCGACATCCAGCGGTGCGCCATCGCCGCCCATGTCGGTGCGCACCCAGCCGGGTGAAACGGCAAGGTAGGTTTTGCCGTCCGCATGCCGGGCGGCAAAACTCTTCATCAACTGGTTGAGCGCAGCCTTGCTGGCGCGGTAGACGTCCCATCCGCCACCGGCATTGCCGCTGATGCTGCCCATGTTCGAGGACATGGCGGCAACGACGCCGTCACGCGCCATCAGACCGTGCAGCGCGCCGATGACGCGCAAGGGCGCCAGCGCATTGGTCGCCATGACATCCAGGAAATCCTGCTCCGGCACGCGCTCGATGGGCGCGGCCGGATCATTGGCAATGCCGGCATTGACGAACAACACGTCCAGCCTGCGCCCGGACAGGGTTTTCCGCACACGCTCGATATCCTCGGCGATCGTGATGTCCATCGTCACGATCGAGAGCGTGCCCTTCTCCGCCAACGCTTCGAGGGCTGCGCGGCCACGCTCGTTGCGGACGGTCGCGATTACCTCCCATCCGCGCGCCAGAAAGACTTCGGCGAGGCCCAGGCCAAGGCCTCGCGATGCTCCAACGATCAACGCCACCTTTTGCGACATGCTGCCCCTTACGCTCTCTTCAGCCCGCCGAAGCAGGCATATTTCAACTCGACATATTCCTCGATACCATATTTGGAGCCCTCGCGACCGAAACCGCTTTCCTTGATGCCGCCGAAGGGCGCAAGTTCGGTGGAGATCAGGCCTTCATTGATGCCGACCATGCCGAATTGCAGCTCTTCGAGCACGTGCCAGATGCGATTGACATCGCGCGCGTAGAAATAGGCCATCAGGCCGTAGCGCGTATCGTTGGCAAGGCGGATGACCTCGGCTTCGTCCTTGAAGCGGAAGACCGGGGCGACCGGGCCGAACGCCTCTTCCTGCGCCAGCCGCATTGACGCCCGCATGCCGCTCAGCACCGTCGGCTCAAACCAGGTGCCGCCGAGCGCATGCGGCTTGCCGCCGGTCTCGACGCGAGCGCCATGGCCCACGGCGTCGCCGATCAGCTCCGCCACTTTCGCGACGGCCTTGGCGTTGATGAGCGGTCCCTGCACCACCTCCGGCGCAGCACCGTCTCCGACCTTCAGCTTCGCAACCTCTTCCGTCAGCTTCGCCACGAAGGCATCGTGGATGCCGTCCTGCACATAGATGCGGTTGGTGCAGACGCAGGTCTGGCCGGAATTGCGGAATTTCGAGGCGATGGCGCCGGCGACGGCGAGATCGAGGTTCGCGTCGTCGAAGACGATGAACGGCGCGTTGCCGCCGAGTTCCAGCGACAGTTTTTTCAGTGTGTCCGCGCATTGCCGCATCAACAGCTTGCCGACGGCCGTCGAGCCGGTGAAGGAAAGTTTTCGGATGACCGGATGCTCGCAGAGCAGGCGGCCGATGTCGGCGGAATCCTTCGACGGCACGATGTTGAGCACGCCGGCCGGGATGCCGGCCTGCCGGGCAAGCTCTGCCATGGCGAGCGCCGTCAGCGGTGTTTCCTCGGAGGGTTTGACGACCATGGTGCAGCCGGCCGCAAGCGCTGCCGCCGCCTTGCGGGTGATCATCGCCAAGGGAAAATTCCAGGGCGTGATGGCGGCGCAGACGCCGATCGGCTGTTTCAGCACGATAAAGCGCCGGTCACGGCCAGCTGACGGGATGACGTCGCCATAGACGCGCTTGGCCTCTTCCGAAAACCAGTCGACGAAAGAGGCGCCGAACGCCACCTCGCCGCGCGCCTCGTACAGCGGCTTGCCCTGCTCGGCAGTGATCAGCCGCGCAAGATCTTCCGTGTGGGCGGTGATCAGGTCGAACCAGGCGCGCAGCAGCTTTGCCCGTTCCTTGGCCGGGCGCTCCCGCCAGTCCACCTGCGCGCGCTCGGCGGCAAGGATGGCGCGTTCGACATCGGCGGCGGCAAGATCGGCGACGCGGGCAAGAACCTCGGCCGTCGCCGGATTGCGCACCTCGAAGGTCGCGCCCGTCTCCGCCCCGGCCCAGGTGCCGTCGATGAAGGCCTGGTCATGAAGCAGCGCGAGCGTCATTGCCCGGCCTCCACCTTTTCCAGCGCCGCCCGCAGGCTGTCCTTCAGAATGGCGACGCCTTCGTCGAGATGGTCGAAGGGAATGGTCAGCGGCGTCAGCACACGCACGACATTGCCGTGCACGCCGCAGGACAGCAGCAGCAGGCCCTTTTCGGCGGCGGTGTGGGTGATAGCCTTCACCAGTTCCGGCCAGGGCTCGCGCGTCTCGCGGTCGCGCACGAATTCGATCGCCACCATGGCGCCAAGACCGCGCACCTCGCCGATGCAGGCGAATTCGTTGCCCTCCTGCCAGTCCTCGAAGACCGCCTTCAACCGGCTGCCGACCTCGTTGGCGCGGTCGATCAGCTTTTCCTCCTCGATGATCTCCATCACGGCGAGCGATGCCGCGCAGGACAGCGGATTGCCGGCGAAGGTCGAGCCGACGCCGCCCATCGGGATCTTGTCCATGATATCGGCACGGCCCGTGACGGCAGCGATCGGGAAGCCACCACCGAGGCCCTTGGCCATGGTGACGATGTCTGCAGCGACGCCGGCATGTTCCATCGCAAACATTTTTCCCGTGCGGGCAAAACCCGTCTGGATCTCGTCGGCGATCAGCAGGATGCCGTGTTTGTCGCAGATCTCGCGCAAGGTGCGCAGGAAGGTGACAGGTGCGGGATAGAAACCGCCCTCGCCCTGCACCGGCTCGACGAAGATGCCGGCGACGCGCGTCGGGTCGACCTCGGAGCGGAAGAAGCGGTCGAGCGCGGTCAGCGATTCCTGTTCGGAAATGCCGTGATAGGGGATCGGGAACGGCAGGTGGAAGACATCGGGCACCAGCGGGCCGAAGCCGGCCTTGTAGGGCGTGGTCTTGCCGGTCAGCGTCATCGCCATCAGCGTGCGGCCGTGGAAGGCGCCGGAAAAGGCGACGAAAGCCGAGCGGCCGGTCGCGGCGCGGGCGATCTTGGCGGCGTTCTCGATGGCTTCCGCGCCGGTGGAGACGAGGAAGGTCTTCTTCGGGAAATCGCCCGGCACCAGGTCGTTCAGCTTTTCGCAAACTGAGACGTAGTCGATGTAGGGCGTGGTCTGGAACGAGGTGTGCGTGACCTTGTCGAGCTGGCTGCGCACGCGCTCGACCACCTTCGGATGGCGGTGGCCCGTATTGTTGACGGCGATGCCGGCGGCAAAATCGATATAGCGCTTGCCTTCGACGTCCCACAGTTCGGCGTTCTCCGCCTTCTCGATATAGACGTCGAGATGTTTCGACAGGCCGGCCGGAATGGCGGCAGCGCGCCGCGCCGTGAAGGCAGCGTTCGTGGACATGGGTGTCTCCCTTGGTATGTTGTTTTGGCGCGGCAAAATGCTGCGTGTCAGTGGCCGGCCCCACCCTCTCGGACGGGGCCGGCGCATCAGTACTCAGACGGCCGCCTTGGCGCGGCGAGCGTCGCGGGCGAGCTTCCAGTCAACGCATTCCTGCGAGCAATAGATGCTGCCGTCATGGGTCTTCTTGCGGCTGGAATCCTCGGCCGAGGCGTCGTAGATCAGCACGCCGCAATTGGCGCATTTCGTGTAGCTTTCGATGTAAAGCCCGTTCAGCGAAAACTTCATGGTCTCAGGCCTCCTGGTAGCCGTAATGTTTCTGGGCGGCCGCCTTCGAGACGTAGCCCTCGCGGACATCCTCTGCGACCGCTGCCGGATCGCGCTTCGCCGGTTCGCCGTAACCGCCGCCGCCGGGGGTGACGAGCCGCACGCGGTCGCCGCGGCGGATCGAGACGTTGGAGTAGCGGCTGGTCGAAGCCTTGCCGTAGGCCTCGCGCATCGTCTGCCAGTCCTCGCGGCCGTTCTTCATGACCAGCGTCGCGCCGACGCCGCCTTCCGTACCGCCGTTGAGACCCCAGGGGGCGAGCAGGTGGCGGTCGGTCATCTGCGAGCAGATGATCTCGTCGTTGAGGCACAGCATCTGCTTGGAATAGCCGACCCCGCCGCGGTATTCGCCGGCACCGCCGGCATCGACGTTGAAGGCAAGGCTTTCGATGCGCCAGGGGAAGCGCGTCTCGTAGACTTCGACCGGCGTGATGCGGCAATTGCCGTTGATCGAGTCGACGCCGTCATTGCCATCGGCAAAGGCGCGGCCGCCCCAGCCGACCGCTTCGAGGTCGTAGCAGGCGAAATATTCGCCCGTATCGGCATCGACGCCGCCGAAGACGAAGTTGCAGTGCGTCGCCCCTTCCGCCGCCATGACGCGGTTGGGAATGGCCGGTGCCATGGCGCCAAGGATGGTGCCGACGATGCGCGGATGGGTTTCGGTATTGCCGCCGACCTCCGGTGCCGGGAAATCCACATTGACGATGGTGCCGGGGGGCGCCATCACGCGGATCGGCCGGAAGCAGCCGGAATTGCGCGGGATCGTCGGGTCGGTCATGTGCAGCACGGCATTGTAGGCCGCCGAGGTGGCCACACCGAGCGTCGCGTTGATCGGGCCGGAGGCCTGCGGCGAGGAGCCGTGATAGTCGACGATGATCTCGCCGCCGCGCTTGTGCACTTCTACGGCGACCGTATAGGTGCGCTCGGCATCGATGCCGTCGCTCTCGATCGTGTCGGAGAAGGCGTAGATACCATCGGGGATCGCTTCCAGTTCGGCGCGCATGCGGCGTTCCGAATAGAGCAGCAGGTCGTTGACGGTCTCCTTGATCTTCTCCTTGCCGTATTTCTTGTAGATCTGCGTCATCTGCTTTTCGCCGAGATCCACGGCGGCGATGAGGGCGCGTAGGTCGCCATAGTTGACGCGCGGCGTGCGCACATTGGCCAGAAGCAGCTTCCAGACCTCGATATTGTCCTTTCCACGCTTCTTGATCTTCACCGGCGGGATGCGAAGGCCTTCCTGGAAGATTTCCGTCGCCTCGCCGCAGAAGCCACCCGGCGCCATGCCGCCGACTTCGGCGATATGGCCGATCGCCACCGCAAAGCCCATGATCTCGCCATCGACGAAGATCGGCTTGAAGAAGGTGTGCTCCGGCGTGTGCAGGCCACCACGATAGGGGTCGTTGTGGAGGATCACGTCGCCCTCCTCGATCTCGTCGATCGGGATTTCCTTTAGGCACGACTTGACGAGCAGCGGCATGCCGCCGATCTGCGCCGGGCAATAGTCGGCAACCGCGATCATGTCGCCATTCATGTCCGCGAGGCCGCAGGTGAAGTCGAGCGCCTCGTTGAAGATCGTCGAATAGGACGTCTTCATCAGCACGATCCCCATCTCCTTGCAGAGAGAAACCATGCTGGATTCCAGGATGTTCATCGTAACGAAGTCCATGACGGTACTCCTCAGGCCGAAATGATCAGATTGCCGAGACGGTCGACGCGGAGCGTCTGTTTCGGCTGTAGGATGGTGACGGAGGCGTTTTCCTCGACAATGGCGGGACCGGTGACGGTCTGGCCTTGTTTGAAGGTGCCGCGGTCGTAGGTCTTCACCTCGTGCCAACCGTCCTCGAAGCGCACCTTGCGGCTGCCCGAAGAGGCAGGCGTGCCCTCGCCCTTTTCGAGCTCGCGCATCTGCGGCTTTTCGGAAACGGCAACGGCCACGACCTTGAGATTGACGGTCTCGATGGTCTCGCCGGGAATGGAGAAGCCGAAGCGGTTCTGGTGCTCCTCGTGGAAGCGCTCCCAAAGGTTTGCGATCGTCTCCTCGGTGAACTGGTTGGCTGGGAAGCTCAGTTCCAGCTCGTGGTTCTGGCCGAAGTAACGCGCCTCGATGGAGCGGTAGATCTCCACCTTCTGCTGATAGCCCTGCGAGACCAGCTCGGCGATGGCGCCATCCACCAGCTCCGTCATCGCCGCGGTGGCGCGGGCACCGTCGAAATATTTCGAGATCTGCTGCACCGTGCGGTGCCGGTCGACGCGGGCGTCGGTCATGATGAAACCGAAGGCCGAGAACTGGCCGGGATAGTTCGGCACGATGCCCTGCGGGATGCCGGAAATATCCATCAGGTCGCAGATATGCACCGGGCCCGCCCCCCCCGAGGCGACGAGCGAGAAGTCACGCGGATCGAGACCGCGCTGGAGGAGAACCGCACGCAACGCGCCCAGCATGTTGTTGTTGGCGATCTGCACCATGGCGAAGGCCGCCGCATCGACCTCGAGGCCGAGCTGGTCGGCAATCTTCTTCACCGCGCGATGCGCCGCCTCCGCGTCGAGCTTCATCTTGCCGCCGAGGAAATAGTCGGGGTTGATGCGGCCGAGGACGACATTGGCGTCGGTGACCGTGGCATTCTCCCCTCCGCGGCCGTAGCTGGCCGGTCCGGGTGCGGCACCGGCCGATTGCGGGCCCATGCGCAGCATGCCGCCCTTGTCGATCCAGGCGATGGAACCGCCACCGGCGCCGATCGTGTGGATGTCGATCATCGGGATCTGGATCGGCAGGCCCCATTCGATCTCGAAATTGGTCGTCACATGCTCCATGCCATCGACGACGGTCGAGCAATCGGTCGAGGTGCCACCCATGTCGAAGGTGACGAGGTTCTTGATGCCGGTCAGTTCCGAGAGGACGCGGGTCGCGACAACGGCGCCGGTCGGGCCGGACAGCGTCATCTGAACGGGGGCTTCGGCGGCACCCTTCAGCGTCGATTCACCGCCGTTCGACTTGATCACGCCAATGCGGTCGCCGATGCCGATGGCGTCGAGGCGCTTCTGCATGCGGTGGAAATTGTCGGAGACGATGGGCTTCAGATAGGCGTCGGCAATCGTCGTCGAGGCGCGGTCGTATTCCTTCCACTTCGGCAGAACGTCATAGGAAATCGAGATCGGCATGCCGGGCAGCTCTTCGGCAAGAATGTCGCGGATGCGCTGCTCGTGGCTCGGGTCGATATAGGAGAACAGCGTGCACACCGCGATCGCCTCGATCGTGCCGTCGGCCTTGATCGTTGCGGCGAGCTCGCGCACGGCCGCCTCGTCGAGCGCCGTGACAAGCTCGCCCTTGGCGCTGAAACGCCCGCCGATCTCATAGGTATCGGCGCGCTTCATCAGCGGCTTGGTCTTGATCCAGGTAATGTCATAGTGGCTGCGGCGGTCGCCGCGCTGGATGAAGGGAACATCGCGAAAACCGGTGGTCGTGACATAGGCGACCTTGGCGCCGCGGCGCGTCAGCAGCGCGTTGGTGGCAATCGTCGTGCCGAGGCGGATCTTGTCGACGCCGGCGACATCCTCCACCTGGCCAAGCCCCTGGAGCACGCCTTCGATCGGTTCGGAGGGCGTCGTCAGGTTCTTCCAGTTCTCGATGGTGCCGGTCGCCGCATCGTAGGATACGAAATCGGTGAACGTTCCCCCGATATCGATGCCGATGATTTTGTTGTCAGGCATTGTTCCCTCTTTTCTCATGGATAGGGTCAGGACGAGCGGGGTTTGTCCCGTTCGTAAGCTACAAGCAGGTGGCGCCAGGAATCGCGGATATGATCGCGGATGGCGTCCATCGCCTTTTCGGAATTGCGGGTGCGCAGCGCCTCGACGACCGGCCAGTGATCGACGGCAGCCGCCATCTGGCTTTCGAACTGGCGCTCGGCCATGGTGATCAGCATCTGCACTTCCGCCTGGATGTTGGTGAAGGCGTGCAGCGTCTGGCGGTTCTTCGAAAGCCGGCAGATTTCGAGGTGGAAGGCGAGGTCGTTTTCGACCAGCGCGATCTCGTCATTGGCATTGGCGGCCGTCACCATCGCATCGACGAAGCCGGCAATGCGCTCGATGTCGGCGTCGGTCATCTGCGGCAGCGCCTGCTCGACGGCAAAGCGCTCGACGACGACGCGGAAGGAGAAGATCTCGTCGATATCGCTGTGCAGGAAGGTGCGCACGAAGGTGCCCTTGCGGGGAACCGCGACGAGCAGGCCGCGCTCCTCCAGCCGGCGGATGGCCTCGCGGATGGGATTGCGGCTGATGCCGAGCTGGCGGGCGAGCTCCGCCTCGTTGATGCGCTGGCCGGGCTGGAGCCTGCCGAAGATCAGTTCGCGCACGAGAAAGGTCGAAACCTGATCGGACAGCATCCGGTGGTCGATGATGCCGACCGGTTCGTCTGTATTGAAAAGTAGATTGTTAGCCATTGATGAGCCCCTCCTCGCGCTGTGCCTGCTGCGGCAGGCCTATTTCTCGCCCTGCCATGATTCCGTCTTTGCGGAAGACCAGTATCAACAGCATAAAGGCCGCGATGATAAGCTCCTGCGTGCCCGCAAGCAGCGACCATTGCTCGCCGCCGATCGAAATCCCGCCCTCGAGGCGACGGAAGATATCGACCATCGCCGTGATGACGACGACGCCGACAACCGCGCCGGCAAGGCTGCCCATGCCGCCGACGATGAGCATGGCGAGCGCCAGGAAGGTGAAGCTCAGGAAGAAACTGTTGATCGACACCGTGCCGAGGTAGTGCGCCTGCAGCACCCCGCCGAGGCCGACCATGAAGCCCGAAAGCGTGAAGGCGATCAGCCGCGACCAGTAGAGCGAGATGCCCGACGCTGCGGCCGCGACCTCGTCTTCGCGCGTCGCCCGGATCGCCAGGCCGAAAGCGGACGTCTGATAGAGATAGGCGATGACGATGGCGAACACCGCGCAGCCGAGCGCCAGCCAGGCCGTAACATAGGTCGGCAGGCCGACGATCGAGGCCGAGCCCATCGTGACGCTGTCCCAGTTGGAATAGACGACGTTCAGGATGAAGAGCACGGCAAGCGTGGAGATCGACGCCGCCAGACCGGTGAGCCGCATGATGACGAGGCCGGTGAGGAAGGCGGCACCGCCGGCGAGCAGCACCGAGACCACGGCCGACGGCAGCAGCGGAATGCTCTGGTCGCGCAGGAAGGGCGGCAGGCCCGACATGGTAATCGGCTTCAGCATCTCGCAGCAGGTCTGCCAGGCGGACGCATAGGCGGCGATCGCCATGAAGGTGGCATGGCCGAAGGAGATGATGCCGGAATTGCCGACAAAGACATAGAGCCCGACGACGATGACGATGCTGATCAGCATCTCGATGACGGTGCGCTGGATGGACAGGCCACCGAACTGGCCCGTCAAGACAACGATCAGCGCAAGCGGCACGACGAGGGCCAGCACCGGAAACCAGAACCGGCCGATCGTTGCGAAGGACATGGTATCGCTCTTCATTATACGCGCTCCTTGGCGGCGCTGGTGACGATCAGGCCCTGCGGACGGACGAGGAGGATCAGGATGACGAGGCCGAACACGCCGGCATCGCGGAAGGGGCGCAGATCCGCCGGCAGATAGGTCTGCAAGAGCACGCTGGCGACACCGACCACGAAGCCGCCGAGCGCTGCACCCGGCAGCGAACCCATGCCGCCGATGACGGTGGCGAAGAAGGCGTAGACGACGGGCATAAGCCCCATGCGCAGGTCGAGCGTGCCCGTCTGGATCGTCAAGAGCAGCGAGACCGCGCCGCCGAGCAGGCCGGAGATGGCGAAGGCAAGCGCGATCACCCGGTTTGCCGGCATGCCGAGCAGGCGGGCCATCTGGAAATTCTCCGCCGCAGCCCGCATCTGGATGCCGAGCGGCGTCTTCTTGAGGAAGAGCACCAGCGCGACGAGCAGGCCGGCCGTGACGGCCATGGTCAGGAGCTGGATGCCCGGAACGCGCACGCCGCAGATCTCCACCGCATTGGCAAGGCCCTGCCCGATGCCGACCGATTTCGGCCGGCCGGTATGGATGAGCATGAGGAGGTTCTGCAGGAAATAGCTGACGGCGAAGGAGGAGATGAGCAGCGTCGACGGATTGGAATTGCGCAGCGGCCGGAAGGCGACGCGTTCCGTCAGGAGGGCCAGCACGACCACGACGACCAGCACGCCGCCGATCATGAGCGCGGAGGGCAATGCGCCCAGAAGCAACGGCGGTGCGACGCTCGCCGTCGGCACCACCAGCGCATAGGCGCCGATGGTTATGTAGTCGGCCTGCGCGAAGTTAATAAGCCGCATGACGCCGAAGACGAGGCCGATCGCCAGTGCGACGAGAGCATAGAGGCTGCCCAGCGCGATGGCATCGACGAGAACTTGAACGATGTTGGCCATGCGTGCGGTCCTAGATCGCGAGGGTGCTGTCGGTCGCCTTTTCGCCCAGATAGGCGCGGCGGACGGCGGGGTTTTTCTGGATGTCCTGCGGCGTGCCCTCGGCGAGGCTCTGGCCGCCATCGAGCACATGGATGCGCTGGCAGACGCCCATGATCACCTTCATATTGTGTTCGATCAGCAGCACGCCGCAGCCGAAACGCGCCGGCAGTTCGGCGATGACCTCCATCAGCGCCTCGCATTCCGCGTCGTTCATGCCGGAAGCCGGCTCGTCGAGCAGCGCGAAGGACGGCTGCAAGGCGAGTGCCCGGGCAATGCTGACACGCCGCTCGTCACCATAGGAAAGGCTGTCGCAGCGATGATCGGCCTTTTTGGCGAGACCCATCCAGTCGAGGATTTCCAGCGCCTGCTCCCGGGCCGCCTTGCGTGAAAGACCGCTGCCGATCGCGGCGACCGAAAGGTTCTGCTCCACCGTCATCGCCCGGAAAAGCCGAGCCGCCTGGAAGCTGCGGCCGACACCGGCCTGGGCGATCTTGCGGGCCGTGAGCTTCGAAACATCGATGCCGTCAAGCTGGATGCTGCCGCTGGTCGGCCGCTGGAAGCCGCTCAGCACATTGACCATGGTCGTCTTGCCGGCGCCGTTCGGGCCGATGAGGCCGAGCACTTCGCCGCGCCGGAGTTCGAGGTCGACCCCGCTCAAGGCCCGGATGCCGCCAAAGGCAACGGCAACGCCGCGGGCTTCCAGCCTTTCTTTCAATGGACGTGACATATCGGGCGAGACCTATCCGTAAGCTCGGCTACAAATTTTTCAGGAGATTTGGTTCCGCCAGCCGCACCGCCATGCGGCCGGCGGATCGCTGTCGGTTACTGACCGACGCGGAACAGGAGCTTCATGTCGGGCTTGAACGAATTCCGGTACACCTCGACGGCGCGGAAGGAGTCGTTCTCGACCTTCATGATCAGCCAGGGCCGGTCGACCTGGATATGCAGCTGGTCGGTGAAAGAGGTGGGGCCTGCCGTGAACGGCTGGTCCTTGAAGGTGTTCATGACACCGACCACGGCTTCGGATTCGGTCGTCTTCGCCTGCTCGACCGCATAGGCCCACTGCTCGATGAGGCTATAGCCGAGAACCGAATAGGAGGAGACCGGCGGCTCGCCGTAACGCGCCTTGTGGCTTTCGAGGAATTTGTTCATTTCCGGGCGCGGATCATCGCCGTAAAGCGACATGAAGGCGGGCAGGTAGAAATCCTTGAGGCCCGGCACGGCGTTCAGCCAGTAATTGTCGACCATGGCCGTGTTGGCGAGGATCGGCAGATCGATGCCGGCGGCGCGCAGCTGGCGCACGGCCGAAGCGCCGCCCGGCGTGAAGGAGCAGACGAAGACGGCATCCGGCTGCGTCGCCAGACCCTTGAGGCGGGTGATCTGCGAGGCGATCGACGGGTCGTCATTCTTGAACGTGTCGTTGCCGAGGATCGTCTCCGCGCCGGCGCTTGCAGTCCAGGCCGCGCGGAAACCGGCGCAGGCCGACTTGTTGTATTCGATCGTCAGGTCTTCCAGCACATAGACCGACTTCAGGTTCATTTTCTTGTTGCCGTATTCGGCAATGGCGATGCCTTCCGACTGGGCCGCGCTGTTGGCGGTGAAGGCGAGCGGGCCGACGCCCTGCACGCCCATCTTCGGATCGGCCGCGCAGAGGCTGAAGGCGATCTTGCCGGCCTGCTTGGCGGCGAGCGCCGAGGGTGCGCCGAAATCGTAGTCGCAGGAGACGACCAGCATGTCGACGCCGCCGTCAACGAGCTGTGCGCCGACAGTCGCGGCGCGGGCCTGCTCCGTCTTGGTGTCCATGACGGAATATTCGATCTGGCGACCCAGGAGGCCGCCGGCCTTGTTGATCTCCTCGATCTTCATGACGGCCGCCTTGAAGGGCGCGCTGTCGTAGTTGGAAAGCCAGCCGGATTCCGCGATGGCGAAGCCGATCTTGATCGGCTCTTCCGCTCGCACGCTGGTCAAAGGCAACAGAAAGGCGATTGCGGCCGAGGCGGCCACAGCAACAGGTTTCATCGTCGTTCCCCTTGGCGATGAACGATGCACCGCCATAATTTTTGCACATAGTCCTCTGTGGACAGAAGACAGAATGCGGGTTAGATTTTTTTTGTCAACGGCAAAAAACGGCGAGCCCTTCCGATTTCGATCCACGGCCTCGACCGCGCTAAAGGGGAACGACATGCTTGAAATCCGCGGCCTCTCCGCCGGCTACGGCCGGCTTACGGCCCTGAAATCGATCGATCTCGAGGTCAAGAAAGGCGAGATCGTCTTCGTCGTCGGCCCCAACGGCGCCGGCAAATCCACGCTTTTGAAGACGATCTCCGGGCTCATGGCGCCCACGGGAGGCACGCTCACCTTCAATGGCGAGGCCATCGCCGGCCAGGTTCCGGAAAAATTGTGCCGCAAGGGCCTGGCACTGGTGCCGGAAGGCCGCAGCATTTTTCGCACGCTGACGGTTCAGGAAAACCTGCTGCTCGGCGGCATGATCCGCAAGGACAAGGCGGAGGCCGCCGCCGATCTGGAGCGTGTGTTGGCTATCTTCCCGATCCTGAAGGCCCGCTATCGCGGCGTTGCCGGCCACCTCTCCGGCGGCGAACAACAGCAACTCGCCATCGCCCGCGCCATCCTGCAACGCCCGTCGCTAATGATGATCGACGAACCCTCGCTCGGCCTTGCACCGCTCGTCATCGACCAGGTCTATGCCAGCCTCCGCCAGCTCAATGCCGACGGGTTGACGCTGCTCGTCGTCGAACAATCCACCGCCCGCATTCTCGACCTTGCCTCCCGCATCTACGTGCTGCGCAACGGCCATGTGGCGCTGGAGGGTCCGGCAAACGAGCTTGCCGACGGCCACGCGCTGGAAGAGGCCTATTTCGGCTATGGCGAACGCCAGGCTGCGGGCGCATAATCGGGCAGGCAGGGGCAGGACAGATGATTTTCGATTATTGCGTTATCGGCGGCGGCATCGTCGGGCTGGCGACGGCCATGCGGCTTCTGGAAGGTCGGCCCGGCAGCAGCCTGATCCTCATCGAAAAGGAGGACGCGCTCGGCAAGCACCAGACCGGCCACAACAGCGGCGTCATCCATGCCGGCATCTACTATCCGCCGGGCAGCCTGAAGGCCGAGCTCTGCCGCAAGGGCGCCGAAGCCACCAAGGCCTTCTGCCTGGAGAACGACATCCGCTTCGAGGTCTGCGGCAAGCTGCTCGTCGCCACCTCCGCGCTCGAAGTGGAGCGCATGGAAGCGCTCTACGAACGCTCGAAACAGAACACGATCGAGGTCCAGCGCATCAGCGAGGGCGAGTTGAAGGAGCGGGAGCCGAACATCCGCGGCCGCGGCGCGCTGTTCGTGCCCTCGACCGGCATCGTGAGCTATGCCGAAGTCTGCCAGGCCATGGGACAGCGCATCAAGGCGCTCGGCGGCGACATTCGCCTTTCGACGCGCATCACCGGAATCCGCGAATCCATCGATTCCGTCGATATCGCATCGGCCCGAGAAAGCTGGCAGGCGAAAAAGCTGGTGGTCTGCGGCGGTCTCCAGTCGGACCGGCTGGCCGTGCTCGCCGGGCTTTCGATCGAGCATCGCATCGTCCCCTTCCGCGGCGAATATTATCGCCTGCCGGCGTTGAAGAACGACATCGTCCGCCATCTGATCTATCCCGTCCCGGATCCTGCCCTGCCCTTCCTCGGCGTACACCTGACCCGGATGATCGACGGTAGCGTGACGGTCGGGCCGAATGCCGTGATCGGCTTTGCCCGCGAGGGCTACCCACGCCTTTCCGTCAATGTCGCCGACATGGCCGACTACGCACTGTTTCCCGGTTTCTGGAAAACCGTGTTCGCCAACCGAAAATCGGCAGTCACCGAGCTGCGCAACTCGCTCTGGAAACCAGGCTACCTGGAAGAATGCCGGAAATATTGCCCGAGCCTCGAGCTTGCCGACCTGCTGCCACACGAAGCCGGCATCCGCGCCCAGGCCGTGCGCAAGGACGGCGCCCTGATCCACGATTTCCTCTTCGCGCAGACCGATCGCATGCTGCACGTCTGCAACGCCCCCTCGCCCGCCGCCACCTCGGCGATCCCGATCGCAGACATGATCGTCGAACGCATGGCAAACAAGGGACCGTAGGTCAGCCTGCACCCGGTAGGAGCTTTTCGATCTTGCCGATCAGCCTCGGCAGGTCGATCGGCTTGGTGTCGAAATCGTTGCAGCCGGCTTCGCGGGCGCGGGCTTCGTCAACATTCATGGCGTGGGCCGTGAGGGCAATGATGGGGAGGCCCGTGCCGGCGGGGCCGCTGCGGATGCGGCGCGTCGCCTCGCAGCCGTCGATGCCGGGCAGGCCGATGTCCATCAGGACGAGATCGGGCGCGTCGGCTTCCACCCGCGCGACGGCCTCTTCGCCGTCATGGGCGAAGATGACCTCGTAGCCCCGGCGTTCCAGCCGCCGCGAGAGCATGTCGCGGTTCATTTCATTGTCTTCGACAAGCAGGATCTTCACCATCTCTATGGATTCCCGGTCCCTTTCGGCGCGCCCGAGATGATGACGTCGCGAAGCGCCTGCGTGAGTTCGATATGCGCGCCCTTGCCCTTGCCGATGATCTGCGTCGTACGGGCGCTGAGCAGATCGCGTTCCGCATTGGAGAGATGTTTCGCGGTAACGACGAGCACCGGCACTGCGTTCCATTCCTCCCGGTCGCGCAGGGCCGCGAGGAACTCGAAGCCGTTCATTTCCGGCATCTGCAGGTCGAGCAGAATGGCGATCGGCGGCTCGTTGGCGGCAAGCCAGGCCATGCCCTGGCGGCCGTTCTCCGCGAGCGCGACGGCGCGCCCGAGCCGCTCGACGGTGCGCTGGATGAGGAGCCGCGTCGCCTGGTCGTCCTCGACGACGAGCACCGTTCCGCCCTGGCTGCCGCCGGTGATGCGGGCGATGAAATCGCTGAGTTCGCCGCGATCGACCGGCTTGGTGAGCATGGCGGCGGCGCCGAGCGTGAAGCCGAGCGCCTTCTCGTTGCTGATGCTGACGATTACGACGGGGATAGCGGCGAGATCCGGATCGGACTTCAGCGCGACGAGCACCGACCAGCCGTCCATCTGCGGCATCAGGATATCGAGCGTGATGGCGGCCGGGCGGTGTTTGCGCGCCATCTCCAGCGCCTGTTCCCCGGCACCGGCATACAGCACGCGATACCCCTCGCGCTTCAGGTGCGAGCCGATGATGTTGAGCGACGCCTCGTCGTCATCGACGACAAGCACGGCGCGCCGCTCGCTCTGCTCCGGCTTTGACGCCGACAGGTCGTCGCCCTCGGCCATCTCCGCGCCTGCTGCCGCCTCCTCCGGATCGGGCAGGACGAAGATGAAGCGGGAGCCCTCGCCCGGCTGGCTTTCGACTGTCAGGTCGCCGCCGAGCATCTGCGCGAAGCTGCGGCTGATCGCGAGACCCAGCCCGGTGCCGCCGAATTTGCGGGACGTCGAGCTGTCCGCCTGGGAAAACGCCTGGAAGAGCCGGCCGAGCTGTTCCTCGTTCATGCCGATGCCGGTATCCGTGACGGTCATCACCAGCAGGCGGTCCGCGCCGTTGCCCTGCCGCGTGACGGCGAGCGAAACCGTGCCCTTTTCGGTGAACTTGCAGGCATTGCTCAAAAGGTTGAGCAGCGCCTGCTTGACCTTGGTGACGTCGGTCTCGATCGTGCCGATATCGTCCGGGCAATCGACCACGAAATTGTTGTCGTTCTTGGCCGCAAGCGGGCGGATCAGCGAGGCCACGTCGTTCATCAGCGCGCCGACATCGAAGCGCTCGCGGTAGACCTCCATGCGACCCGCCTCGATCTTCGACAGGTCGAGAATGCCGTTGATGAGGCCGAGCAGGTGGTTGCCGGCGCTCTCGATCTTCTTGAGGTCGGGCAGCGATTCGGTCTGGCCGGTATCCTCGGCATCCTCCTGGAGGATCTGCGCATAGCCGATGATGGCATTGAGCGGCGTGCGCAGCTCATGGCTCATATTGGCGAGGAATTCGGATTTCACCTGCGTCGCCCGCTGCGCCTCGTCGCGCGCGAGTTCCAGCTCGTGCTGGCGCTGGCGCAGCTCGGTGATGTCGACATAGACGACGGTGAAGCCGCCTTCATGGGTGCGCCGCTCGCTGACCTGCATCCAGCGGCCGTCCTTGAAGGGCGTAACGCGGGTGGCGCTGTGATCGTGCAGGGAGAGCCGGGAGGCGAGCCATTCGTCGAAGGGCCGGTCGAGTTCGACGACGTGGCGCCCGGCGGCTTCGATGACGTCGCGGAACGTCGACGTGCCCGCCACCATTTCGGTGTGCACGGGGTGCATGTCGCGAAAGCGCTGGTTCATGATCAGCAGGCGTCCTTCGGGGCCGTAGAGCGTGAACCCTTCGTCGATACTCTCTATGGCGTCGACAAGGGTTTTACGCTGGTGCTCGGCCGCGCGGGTCAGGCGGTCGCGCTCGCCCTGGTTCTCCTTGAGGAGTTGCAGGGCCTCGCTGACCTTGCCGAGTTCGTCGCCGCCGGCCTGCGGCACGACGACCTCGGCATCGCCGGCGGTCAGCCCCCGCACGGCCGAAACGATCTCGCCGAGCGGCTTCAGGATCGATCCGAGGATGACGACGGTGAGCGCGGTGCCGATGATGGCGGCGATGGCGGAAAGCAGCGAGGCCACATTGGAGGCCCGCTCGAACTGCCGCAGGATGTTGGCGCGCGCGGTGCCGGACTGGCGGGCGAGATCGGCCTGCAGGGCGGCGAGGTTTTCTTCGACGCTGATGCCGTAGCGCCGCGCCTCGGCGAAGCGGGTGTTGCCGATCACCCGCTGGTCGTCCGTATAGGCCTCAACCGCCTGGTTGGCGAGCGCGTCGAACCGGTCGACCCCCTCACGTATCGCCGCCGCCTCGGTCGGCCGGTGCTCGGCCAGCTTGTCGAGCCGCTCGCGAAGGCGGGTGCGGGCTTCCTCGGCGCGGGTTTCGGCCAGCGTGAGGAGGCTGACGGCAAGGTCGGTCTGCCAGTAGCGCAGGCTGTTGAACGCTTCGCGCACGTCATCGGACAGCGTGCTGATCTGCGCGATGCGATTGGCCTCGTCGCCGGATTCCAGCGCGCGGAACAGTTCGCCGCGGGTGAACAGGCTGCTGCCGAGCATGGCGAGAAGCAGCACCGCCGCGAGGATGATCAGCCGCAGCCGGATCGACAGTCGCCGCGGCGAGAAGAAGGCGGCGCTGCTCATTGCGGGATGAGCCCGATGCTGATCACGCCACCCAGATCGCCCTCATGCGCGCCTTCCTTCGGGTAGCCGGTGATGTCGAGTTCGCCGGCCGGGTCGCCGTGACAGGTGAGACAGGACGGCACGTAATATTCGGGCACCATGATGCGCGCCCGCTCGCCGCCGCTCTCGGAAACCAGCGCCGAATAGATCTGGCCCTTCGGCCAGTCGGCGGCGTCCAGATAATCGCGGATCGCCGCCGCCTCGAAGGTGTCCGGCCGGGCCTTGCGGTTGCGGATCAGCACGGGCGGCGCGGTGAACTTGATGCTCGCCTCCTCGCCGACGCGGGCCTGGAAGGCTTCGGTGACCAGCCGCGTGAAGGTGGCGGGGATGAAGCCTTTGAAGCCTTCGCCCTTTGCGTTGATCGTCGCCTGGTTGGCGTCCATCACCTCGACCACCGCGTCCATCTGCGCCCGGATGAGCCGTCCCTCATAGGAGGCCGGATCGATGGTGTTCGGGTCACGGCCGGTGGCCTGCGTGTAGTTGGCGATGGCCTTTTCCAAGACGGCCGCGCCCGTCAGCCCCTTGTCGCCGAGTGCCGGATCGTTGATCCGCTCCTGGTTGACGGAAATCACCGCGCGGGCGGATTGCAGCATGGTCGCGAGGCTGCGCGCGATCGCGAGGTCAGCCGGCGCCGCTTCGGCCGCCGCAGCGCTACCGGACAGCAGCTGGAGAACCAAGAGCGCGGCCAGGCCGCATTTCATGAACGAGACCATGAGCAATCCTCCTCCAGCATGCTGCAAAGATAGCGGAATTCAGCTCTCCGGCAACCGGCAATTGATCCGATCAGAACCGGATTTCGAGCAGCGAGAAGTCGTCCGGCAGCGGGCCCTCCGCGTTGAACGAGCGCACCCAGGCAAGAACGTCCCTGGGGCCACAGCCTTCCTTCTCCGCATGGTCGGCCAGCGCCTCGACGCTCAGCATCTCGTCGCCGGGACCATTCACCTCAAATGTTCCATCACTAATAACGAGCAGTCGATCACCCGGGAAAACATGCGTGACGTCGCTGTCGTAGTCCATCTCCGAAAGCGCGCCGATCGCGACGCCGCCGACGGTGATCAGCAGTTCGCGCGACGGCGTACCTTCCGGCCGGTTCGCGCCGCGCAGCAGGATCGACGGCGGATGTCCGCCCGTCGCATAGCGCAACTCCCCGGTGCTCGCCTTGTAGACGCCGTACCAGATGGTGAAGAACATGTTGTTCTGCTTTTCCATCGGGAACGTGTCGTTGAGCGCCTTCAGGACCGTGGAGGGATCACGGAAATCCGCATTCGAAAGAGCGGACGCCCTCAACACATTGATAACGGTAACGGAAAGCAGGGCTGCGCCAACGCCGTGGCCGCAGACATCCAGCAGGTAGATGGCGAAATGGTCGTTGTCGATCTGGTGGTAGCCGAAGGAATCGCCGCCGAGTTCGGTGGAGGGCACCAGCAGCCAGTCGGTCGCGGGCGCTGCAACGCGCTTGTCGGGCAGGATGGAGAACACGTACCGGCCGGCGTCGTTCAACTCCTCGTCGAGCCGCGCCCGCGTGCGTTCCAGCAGCAGATTCTGTTCGGCCAGCTGGTCTTCCACAGCCTCGCCATGTTCGATCATCGCCTCGTAGAGCAGCTTCAGGTCGTCATATTCCTCCTGGAGCTGTGCGAAATCGTGGCGTACCCGGGCAAGTTCCGCGGCGTCATCGCCCGCAGGGGTTGCTGAAGAAGCAACGGTTGAGTTTGACAAATCGTTCATGATTCTATGGAAAGCTTCCTTCTTGAGTTCGGAGGGGACGGCGCAACCCGCGATATCATATCGCTTACGTCGACCTCCGCTGGCGGCCATGCGTATCGCCCGCACTTCGGACATTACATAGTTTAGGTTTTTCCGGAAAGATATGTAAGCGCGCGGCCGCAATCCCGCTTACGAAATCATAAGGCAGGGGCGAATGGATCTGGGGGCAGGGCAGAAAGAGGCAGGCGATCACGCGCTGCTTCTGGAATTCGACATGGACATGGGAGGATTCACCTCCAATTGGGCCTATTGCGACCGGCTGTCGACCTATTTCGCGCGCATGATCAGCCATAACCGCAGCGATTCGCTACTCTATTCCAACCTGTTTTCTTCGGCGCTGAACGAGCTTCTGGAAACCGTCTACCGCCTGCATGCGCCGACCGGCAGCTTCGTCTGCTCGGTGTCGCGTAGCGGCGCCAGCGACCGGATCGCCCTCACCATCCCGGTCGATGCGGAAACGGAACAGTTTTACCGGGACGCGGTCGTCATCCTCAACGGAGGCGACGTCTCGCCGCGTTATCACAAGGCGCTGTTTTCCGAAGGGCCGTTGCAGCCGAATATCGGCCTGCTCGAGCTTGCCGTCGACTATGCCGCCCGTTTCTCCATCGAACCAGCGGACGGAAACGCCATCCGTCTCATCGCCGAACTCACGCTCGAGGCCAGTGCTCCATGATCTCCGAACAGCTTGTCCGGACCTACAAGGTCTCCTTCGACCAGAACAACCAGGAACTCGCGCTTGCCGGCTCGATGCGCCCGCAGCGCGCCGCCGAGATGGCGGATTGCGTCAAGCTCCTGGAAACGTCCATCGCCTCGATCCGGGGCACGTTCTACGTCAATGTGAAGCGTCTCGTGCGCCTCAACAACGTGGCGTTCCACACGCTCGCCGGCGCGCTTCTGAAGGCGGCGGATGAGCGGCCGGACATCAAGATCACCATCGTGACGTCGAGCGTGATCGGCTGGTCGACGAAGAAATTCGGCACGCTGGCCGCGATGCACCCGAAAATCGTCGTCGAGGAATATGACAGCGAGTTCTATCCCGGCCAGGCCTTCCTCGAAGAAGGCGGTTTCGTGCCGGTGCTGCGCACCCAGACGAAGCTCACCTGGAAACACGAACGCGCCATCCTGCCGCGCCATGGGCTGGAACCCGGCATGACCATGGCCGACATTTGCTGCGGCATCGGCGATTTCGCTATGCTGGTCGCCAAGGAATTCGCGCCGTCGCGCATCGTGGCGCTCGACCATTCCAAGTCGAGCCTCGCCTATGCCCGCCAGGTGGCCAGCGACTTCGACATCGGCGGCATCGAATATATCTATGGCGACGCCGCCGAAATGCTGCTCGAAGACGGCCAGTTCGATTTCGTCTCCTGCCGCCATGCGCTGCAGATCTTCAACAAGCCGGAAATGATCGTCAGCGAACTCGTGCGCATCTGCAAGCCGGGTGGACGCATCTACGTCACCAACGAGAAGATCTCCCAGTGCCTCGGCGAGCCGCGCGGGCCGTCCATCCAGTGGACCTACGAGCAGCTCTCGAAGCTCTTCGCGGATTTCGACATGGACCTGGAATTCGGCCCGAAGAGCTACCAGGCCCTGCAACGCGCCGGCCTTGAAGATCTTCGAATCGAGAGCTTCATGGTGACCAATCGCGACGGCGACGCACAGGCCTTCGCCGACATGATCATGGCTTGGGAGGAAATGTTCGCAGGCGGCATGTCGGAAAAACGTGGTGATGACGCCGCCTTCGTCGAAAAGTTTCGCCGCGGCTTCGAAGATCACATTGCCGCCGCCCTCCATCCCGGTGGTTATGCCGGCTGGCCGGTCTGGGTGGCGTCGGGGCGCAAGCCCCGATGAGCGACGTTACAGCAACCTCCCGGTCGCTCCGAGGCTTTTCGCTGACCTCGTTCCGGGCGAAATTCGTGCTCGTCGTGGGCGGCGCCGTGCTGGTGGACCTGCTGCTTGCCGGCGGCATCGCTCTATGGAACGTCAACCGTCTTTCCACCAATGCGATGCAGGAAGTCGGCCTCGGCCTCGAAAAGGCGAACATAGAATATCTGCAGAACTATATCGGGACGACGGTCGAGCGCACCGACCTGCTGCTCGACCGCTACCACGCCGAAGTCAGCGGCCTTGCCGGTTCCATGCAGACCGTCATGGACAATCCCGCACTCGCCGAAAAGCTCGGCCAGGAGCTGCAAGCCGACGGCAAGGTGACCACCGCGCTCGCCTATAACCAAGCCGGCAACTGGTGGCAGAACCTGCCCGGCGAAGCCTCCGCCGTCACCGTCTGGGGCTACCTGCTCGACGAGAACAAGCAGCCGACACCCGAGGCGCTGAAGACCGTGCGCGAAAGCGCCGTCTTCGACCTCTTCGGCCCGAGCTTCCTTTCGGCCGGCCCGCCGAAATTGCAGATGTATTACATCGGTCCGCGCCAGAACCCGATCCTGCGATCGGCACCCTATAACGACCAGGGCTCGGTGTTCGACAAGGTCTATCCCGGCCACAACGAGACGAACTGGTGGGACTTCTATTTCCCCGGCCTCTACGAGACCTGGCAATCTTGGCTCGCGACGCCGGCGGAGCGTCCGGTCGACAGCAAGATCACCATGCTCTCGCCCTATCTCGACGGCATCACAGGCAAGATCATCGTCAGCTTCTTCCAGCCGCTGATGACGCCGGACCGAAAAGACTTGAACGGCATCGTCGGCGTCGACCTGACGCTCGACCAGCTTGCCGACATCGTCAAGAGCGTCAAGATCGCCGAAACGGGCTTCGCCTTCCTCACCATGTCGAACGGCAACGTGCTCGCCGTGACCGAACAGGGCGAGAAGACGCTCGGCGTCAAGATCAACAATGAAAGCGGCTTCGACCGACGGCTCGCACACAGCGATCAGGCGGCCATCGCCTCGCTCGCCATGCCGTCAAGCGCGGAGACCGTCATCACCAGGCTGTCGCTGAAGGAGAACGGCGTCGACGTGCCCTATGTCGTGCTGCTCAAGCAGCTCGAGGCGGAAAACCTCTATACCGGACAGGTGCCCGTCACCCGCGAGGTCATGTCGCTCGGCTTCATGGTTCCCGAGCACGAGATCTACGCCTCGCTGATTGCAGCCAAGCAGGGCATTTCCGACGAGACGCGCCAGGTCGTGACCTGGCAGATCGGCACGGTCATCCTGTCGCTGCTGGTCGTGCTCAGCGCCGTCTTCGCGATTTCCGGCCGCATCACCGCCGGGCTTCGGGCGCTGGCGGACGCTGCCCAGCGCCTCCAGAACAAGGACTATTCCGTGCGCGTGGCCATTCCCGCCCGCGACGAGGTGGCCGCGGTGGGCGTTGCGTTCAACCGCATGGCGGAAGAGATCAGCTACCACACGGAAAACCTCGAAAACCTGGTGAACGAGCGCACAAAGGCGCTCGAAACCGCCAATGGCGAAATCAGCGCGCTGAACCGCAAGCTGAAGAGCGAGAACCTGCGGCTCGGCGCCGAACTCGACGTGGCGCGGCAAATCCAGATGATGGTGCTGCCGCGGCGCGACGAACTCGACGAGATCAAGGGCATCGACGTTTCCGGCTACATGGAGCCGGCCGACGAAGTGGGTGGCGACTATTTCGACGTGCTGCACGACGAGCGGCGCATGAAGGTCGGCATCGGCGACGTGACGGGACACGGGCTTGAAAGCGGCGTGCTGATGCTGATGGTGCAATCGGTAGCGCGCGCGCTTCAGGAACAGGGCGACGAGAACCCGCGCGAATTCCTGGAAGTGCTCAACCGCGCCGTCTTCAAAAATATCCAGCGCACCAAGACCGACAAACATCTCTCGCTCGCCTTCCTCGACTACTCGGATCGCAAGATGACGCTGTCGGGCCAGCACGAGGAAGTGCTCGTGCTGCGCGACAATGACGAGGTCGAGCGCATCGACACCGTCGACCTCGGCTTCCCGATCGGCCTTGAAAGCGACATCGGCCCGTTCATCGCAACGCATGAATTCCCGTTCGACACCGGCGATGTCATCGTGCTGCATACGGACGGTGTTACCGAGGCGGAAAGCCCCGGGGGCGAACTCTTCGGGTTCGATCGGCTGTGCGAGAGCGCCAAGAAACGCCGCCGGGAGACAGCCGACGAGATCAAGGACGGCATCATCGCCGATCTCATGGCGCATATCGGCACGCAGAAGATCCACGACGACATCACGCTCGTCGTCATGAAACACAGGTAGGTCATGGAAGCCACATTCGGACAGGTGGAATTCACCAACGGCGCCGGCGCGCTGAAGAACCGCATCCGTCTTGCCGACGGTCCGCTCGACCTCGCCTGGCAGCATTGCGGCGTCACCTCCGAGTTTCTGGGCGATTTCTTCGCCCTGCAAAGGGTGGTGAAGGGCGGCGACTATAACGAGGCACGCCACTCAATCGGCTATCTGACGAACGAGCTTCTGGAAAACGCGCTGAAATTCCGCCACGGCAACGGCATCACGCTGGAAGCCTCGCTCGACGGCGCCTCCTTCGAGATCCGCATCAGCAACCTGATCACCCAGGAGACGGCCGGAAAGTTCCAGGCACTGCTCGCCGAACTGACGACGCGCGATCCGGGCGAGCTTCTCATCGAACGCATCGAAGAAAATGCGGAGAACATACATTCGAGCGGCTCGGGCCTTGGCCTGCTCACCTTAATGAGCGACTATGGCGCGCGTCTCGGCTGGCGTTTTCAACCGGCGGCAGAGCCGGACGCCATGCGCCTCGACACCTATGCCGCCCTCGACATCGTTTGAGCAGACAATACCGGGAGTTTATTGCAAAAAATGGAAATCAAAACGAACGAATATAGGGTCTGGAGCGAGGGGTCCGCGATCCATTACGAAGGCACCATGCGCCTTTCCGGCACGGAGGCCTATGCGCCCATCCTCGAACTCATGCAGCAGGTGCTGAACGAGAAGCCGGAGACGATCACGCTCGACCTTTCCGGGCTCGAATTCCTGAACTCCTCGGGTATCAACCTGCTCGCAAAATTCACCATCGACGTGCGCAAGCAGCCGGGCACCGGCCTGATGGTCAAGGGCAGCACGCAGATTCCGTGGCAGTCGAAATCCCTGCCCAACCTCAAGAAGCTGCACCCCGCCGTCAACCTGGTGATCGCCTGATCGCCAGCAGCCGCACGAAATCGGCGGCGGACGGACGTTTCGTCGCTTCTCCCAACCCGGCCCGCAGCAGACGCAGCAGGTCGGGTTCGTCCTGTTCCAACGCCTCAGGAACCGCGAATGCCGGCTGCTCTCCGGCGATGCGCCGGCGCAGCACCGTCTCCGCATCGCCGGAATAGGGTTTTCCCCCTGTCAGCAGGAACAGGCCGAGGACAGCGAGCGACCATAGGTCGGCTTCCGGCCCGACAGGACCGCCCGCAAGCTGCTCCGGCGCCATCCAGGCCGGCGTGCCGGAAAGTTCTTCATGCTGGAGATCGTCGCCGGGCGTTCCGGCAATACCGAAATCGATAAGCACCGGCGTTTCGCCGCGAAACAGCACATGGGCGGGCTTCACGTCGCGGTGCACCACGCCGCGCGCGTGGATGTAGGCGAGTGCGTCGGCGAGGCGGCAAAGCAGCGCGCCGACCGCGCTGGCCGCGATCGGCGGCGTGGGAAGCGCATCTTCCAGGGCTTCGAAGGCGATCCAGTCGTCGCCCTCGGCAAGAAGCCGCGGCAGCGCGGGATGCGGCAGGAGAGGCGCGAACCGGCGTTCCCGCTCGAACCGGCGGCGGGCCACAGCGTCCTGCGCCTCCACCATCCGCTTGACGATGACGGGCGTGCCCTCGCCGATCCGGGAACGATAGACGAGGACGGGGCCGCGTCCGCGCAGCACCTCGCCGACCGGTGGCGCGCCCTCGCCCATGACGCTAGATCGCGCCGACCCGTCGCCACATCGGCAGGGCGATGGCGAGGACCAGTTCGACATTCTCCCGGATGACGCGCAGCGCCTGTGCCTCGTCCTCGATCGGCACGCCGCCATCGCGCAGCCGGTCGCCGCGCTCTTGCAGCAGGGCGTGGATCGCCGCCGTCACCGCGCCGACCTCCGGCTCGGCACCATCGACCAGCACCTCGTAGGCCAGCATCTCGAACAGGCGCACCGTGATGCCCGATCCAAGGCCGGCGGCGGCCAACGCGCAGACGGCGCGGCCCTCGTCGGCGCAGATGCGCAGGTGCGCGCGGTTGTAGCGCCGCACCGAGGCGACGCCCTCCTCGCTCACCGCGTTCGGTAGCGCCATCGCCTGGCGCGCGCCGATCAGCATGCCCAGAACCTCGCGTTCCGTCGCACTCGACCCGTCCGCCTCCGGCAGGCTCCTGAGCTCGCCGATCGTCATCGGGCGTTCGACGAGGGCGTCGAGGGCGGGACGGTAGAAACTCTCGTTGAGCGTCGCCTCGCCGACCGGCACCTTCACCGCAAGCTTGATCTCCGAAGGCGGCACGACGAGGCAGAGCCTGCGGGCCGCAAGCCGCCGTTCCAGCCGCCGCGGCGCAATCGGCCGGGCGCCGCGCATATAAACGTCGCGACGGAAACTGCGGACGAGGAAAAAGTCCCTGGCAGTTTCCGCATAGGCCGCGGGAAAACCCTCGACGAGGCTGCGCTGTTCGGCCGTCATGGAAAGGTCCGGATAGTTCTCGAAGAGATTGGCCGTCGCCACGAAGGACAGTTTCGCCTCGGCGAGATCCCCCGCCACGTCGATCTGGTAGCAGGGCGACCAATGGGCGTTCAGATATTCGTGGCTGAGATAGGCGGTGCTTTCCGCCCGCTCCTTGTCGAGCCGGTCGAGCATGTCGATCGAGATCATATCGGCGCCGGCGGCGGAAAAGGCACGCGCCATATCCAGCCCGCGCAGCACGCGCCGATCGCTGCGATCGTTGTCGAGCGAGGCGGCAAGGCTGACCAGCCGCTGCATCGGCGTCGATGGCGTCCAGCGCGGCAGGGCGTTGTAGGTGACGTAGAGCAGCCCGCCGGGCTTCAGATACCGCGCGGCGAAGCGGACGATATGGCCGCGGTTTTCCGGGCTGACCCAGCTCCAGACGCCATGCAGCGCGATATAATCGAACATCGGCAGGCCGGCATAGCCGCCATCGGCGAGGTCTTCGAAGGAGGCCTCCTCCAGGCGGATATTGCCCACGCCGCCCGCCTCGGCAAGCGCGCGGCCTCTCGCGATGTGGGCCGGGTTGAAATCAAAACCCCAGACGCTGCTTTGCGGATTGGCCGCCGCGATCGTCAGCGCCGTCTCGCCCACCCCGCAGCCGAGTTCGCAATAGGCGAAGGGCGCGCCCTCCTCGACCGGCGGCTCCACACCGCGCAGCAGGCAGGCCACATCCAGATGCGCCGGCGTCTGCTCGGCATAGAACCCGGGCAGATATTCGATGTCGGAGACGTAACCGTGGGTCCAGTCGTTCATGAAAAATCCTAGCGCAAATGCGGCGGTGGGCGGAATTGGATGGAAGCGGGCTTCTGGCGCGGGCGGGCAGGCTGGAGCCAGGTGTTCCAGCCGAGCCGGCTCGCCTTCGGCTCCTCGCGATGCCCGCCGAGTTGAAGCGCGGGCACCTGGTCGGGCTTCAGCTCCAGGCGGATGTTGAACATCTTGTCGGCGCCGAGCGCCCCTGCCGCAAGGTCCGTCAGCAGGCGCGCGCGTTTTCCATCCGGCAGCAGCGAGCGGAAGGCGGGATAATCCAGCGCCTCCAGGCAGATCGTCACGGCGGACTGAATGTCGAAGGTCTTCGTGCCGATCACCGCGTCGTCGCCCAGGCGCGCAAAGGCACCCTTCGGCTGGGCGCGATCGGGCAGGCGCGTGCGATCGGAAGGCGCGATCGGATACCACTCGCCGGAGAACTGCTCGACGCGCAGCCGATGACCGAGCGCCCCGGAAAGCGCCCGCTCGATCGCCGTCGCGGACCGGCCCTGCCGGGCGAGCAGGCCGCCGAAGAAGACGAAGGCGTTGTCGCCGATATGCGTCCGGTTGGCCGTCGCCGGAAGCCCGAGCCCGACAAGAGATTTCAGCGCATGGTCGATGGTGGCGGGGGTTCCGAGTTGCGCCGCCCGCTCGCGCTCGATGATGGGGCGGTATTTTGTCCAGGCGTTGTAAAGCAGCCCGGAAAGCCGATTGTTGAAGACGTCGAAGAATTCACGCAGCGCAAAATTACGCTCGCGCACGCTCACCTGCACGAGTTCGCTCATCGCATGCGGCAGCACGCCCGAAGGGCCGGTGAGGCCCACCAGCGTCTGCGTCATCTCGACCGGCCCGCCACCGCGCGGCCGGCGCACGGAAAGCACTTCGGCCGAAGCGAAGCCGAGCGGCACCGACGAGCGGATTTTCAGCGCCGCGTGCTCAGGATCGACGCCCTGCCCGACCGGATCGACCGGCCGGTGCGAAACCTCGCGCCCCTCCTCGGCGCCAAGCGCCTCCAGCAGGCGGACCATCTGGAAGAACTCGAAAGCCTGCGGCGCCTCGAAGACGCTCGCGACCAGAGAATTTCCGCCTTTCCTGGAAATGCGCAAATCCCCTATCCTTTTGTTTTCCGCAATTCCGGACGCAAAACCGCTGCGTACTTTTGCTGGAATTGCTCTAGAGAAGAATTCGATCGCCTGCCCGTGCCGGCCATGTCTTCAGCTTTCCGCTTCGCCCCCTCACCAGGGCGGTGAGCCGTGAGAATGAATTGACGCTTGCATAGAGACCCAGGAAGCGCTCGATGATACTGGCCATCAGGAAGACGCCGTTGCCGGAGAAGTTGCTTTCCTCAAAGGTCATCGTCACATCGACGCCCCGGCAGAAGGCGCTCTGGCCGAAACTCCTCACCCGCGCCGTACCGCTTTGCGATGACAGCGCCGTGATGCCGTCGATCAGCGCGCGGGTTTCGGCGGAATTGCGGAAATCGTAGAGCAGCAGGATTTCCTTCAACGCCTCCACGCCGCCATCCGAGACCAGCGAGAGATGGTTGAGCGCCAGATGCGAGATCAGCCGCCAGCGCCCGCCCTGGCCGTAATGCGGCCGGATCGTCGGGGTCGGCACGGTGAGGAGACGCATGGTCTTCACCATCGGCACCGGCTCGACCATGCGCAGCTGCGGCTGGCCGCCGCCGAAGGGCAGCCGCTCCGGCCGGTTGCGGTTGAGGCAGAGCGTCTCCACCGAAAGCACATCGTCGGCAATGGCCTTTGGGTTGAAATCCGGGTCGGACAGCGACAGGAACACCTCGCTGCCGGGGTTCTCCTCCTCCGCCGGCCGGCGATGGGAGAGCCACCAGGCGGCCGACCGCTCCTCGCCGCGCAGCGCCTCGCCATCGGCGCCATGGCGGATGCCGTAGAACGGCAGCAGTGCGCGCGCCTCACCCTCCGCGGTCACCGTGGAGACGGCTTCGATGCTGTAGACTTCAAGCGCATGCAGCCGCCGGCTATCGGGCACGACGCGATATTCTGTGACGGTCCGGTCGAGCTTGATCGGTTCCGCCGCTTGCGGAAACAGGTTAACGATCGGCGTGCAGCCGAGCGCGAAGGCGGCGGCCGTCAGCGAGCGTTCGAGGCTCGGCACGGAGCGGTTGAGATAGATGAAGACGTCGAGCGTGCGGCCCTTGCCGGCAAGGCGGGCCGCGTCCGGGAAGGCAAGGTCGACGAACAGGAACTTTTCCGGGAACGCGAAATATTCCGTGAGCAGCCGGTAGGCCGGATGCGAGGCCTGCGGATAGGGCAGCATGCTCTCGTCCTGGCCGAAGCCGCCGGGCGACAGGGCCGACGCATCGAGCATCGCCGGATTGCGGTCGTTGGCGCCCTCGGCAAAGGCGACGGCCACCGCGTCGTTCAGGAGAAGCTCGTAGAGAGGATAGACCAGCTGTGGCTGGCCGCGCAGGAAGAAGCGAAGGCGGCCGGGATTGTAGCTCGAAAAATCGAGGCCCTCGCCGGCCATTTCCAGCGTGAGGCGCAGGCAGCCCGCCGCATTGTGCGCCTGCGGCGTCTCCGGCGCCGTGATGGGGCGGCCGGTCAGCGTCGCCGAACGCACCACGACCGGGTGCAGCGTGACGTCGAAACAGGTGGAGAAGCGGCAGCGCTCGCCATCGACCGGCTCGGTATCCAGCAGGGTGCCGACGGGTACGTGATGGGGCTCCTGAAGCTCGATCTTCGGATCGAGCTGGAGGATGGACATGGAGGGGATCGGCCGGTCGAAATGCGGATAGAGGATGCCGAGCATGGCATTGGTCAGCTCGGGAAAATCGTCGTCCATCTTCTGTCGCACGCGGGCGGTGAGATAGGCGAAGGCCTCGATCAGGCGGCCGACATGCGGATCCTCGATGGCATCTTCCGACAGCCGCAACCGGCCGGCGATGCGCGGATTTTCCGCGGCAAAGGCGGCAGCGGCCCTGCGGATGCTCAGAAGTTCGCGGTTATAATGGACGAGCAGATCATCCGACATGGGCTGGCCGAACCTCTCTCCAACGCCTTGTCGATTCGAAACTGTGTACCGGCGGTTGCACGGACATTGGCGTACTCCTTCTCACCCTGTCAAGGAACCGTCGGGGCCTCGTCATAGGGTTGGGCACGTGAAATCGGACAGCGTGTCCCGGGCGAACGGATTGCGGGTCGCGGGCGCGGTCAGCCGCATGAGAACGGCCCGGTTGCCGACGCGGAACTGGTAGGTCACGACGTCCGTCGGGTTCTTGTCGACCTTGCGGCCCTGGTCGAAAAGCCGGAAGAGCGCCCAGGCGCCCTGCTCCGTCAGGATGTTGCGCTGGCCGGCGACCTCGGGCGTCATCGACATGGAGGCGCCTGCCACGAGGTTTTCCGGCGGCCAGAGATATTGCGTGCCCGCCGGCGGGCCGTGGCTGTAGCTCGCCACCTTGCCGCCGACATCCAGCAGGAAGGCCCGCGCGGTCGCGTCGAGCTTGCCGACCTCGACGGTGAAATCGACATTCGGCTTCTCCTGCCCGGCGAAGAAGACCGTCTCGATATCGTCCGCCTTCTCGAAGGCCGCAAGCACAGCATCGGGAAAACCGAGGCCGAATTGCTGGCCGGCCTTCCAGCGCCAGGGTTTCGTCGTCCGGTCGATATAGGGCTTCAGATAGTCGTTGCGGAAACCTGCAATGGCGCCCTGCGGCCCGAAGAGCCGGGCGAAATCGTCGAGCGAGGCATCGTTGATGCTCTCCGTGTCGAAGGGATAGCGGCCGATCGTCGTCGCGGTGCAGAGCGGCAGCACCGTGGAGGTCCAGATTTCCGCCAGCCGCTCGCGCGAACTTCCCCCCGTCACCGCTCCGACCTGGCTGAGGATGCGGGCGAAGAAGGGCTGGACGCTCGGCGGCAGCTTGCCGTTGCGGTCGGTCAGCTGGCTGAGCAACGTCTGCGGCTCGGTTCCGAGTTCCAGCACGTCGCCTCCAGCTGCGACATGATTGAGCTGGCGGTAGAGCGGCTCCAGCGCCGCCAGCATGTCGTCGACGGGCGTCTGTTGTCCTTCGGCTTTCGCGACGACCGCATCGCGAAAGACCTTGAAATGATCGGTCACCGACTGCGGCACGTTGACGACGCGGCGGGGTGCCCGGACGGTCTTCGTCACCTGCGTCAGTTGCTCGGCGACCATGGCTTCGATCGCGCCCGCCGCACTCGACGTGAGGTCCGTTAGGTCCACCTCGGCGGCGATAGCGACGAAGAGTTCCTTGGCAGGCGACGGGTTGCCGGCGACGATCGCCACTGCATCTGCGAGGCGCCGCGGATCGGTCTCGCCGGCAATGCCGAGATCGGCGAGCAGGCTGTCCCAGCGGCTCATGTAATTGACGCGGTAGAGATCGGCGAGGCCATCGCGGATGCGGCCGGCCTCACGCTCGCGGTCGAGCGCGGTATCGGGCTTGCCCATCACCCAGAGATCGGCGGCGAGCGCGAGCGCCGCATCGCCCGAGGCGCGCATCATCACGCCGAAACCGTTCTTCGTGTAAATCCCCTCGATGCCGTCGAAGAAGCTCGCGCCGCTTACACGCGCCAGCGCCTCGGGGCCGGCCAGCCCCATATGGTCGACCGGCCGCCACATCGCCATCCCCTTCACCGCCGGGTAGGTCTCGGCCATGTCGTAGGCGAGCCGCGCGACGCTGTAGTCGGTGATGCGCGCGCGCGCGTTTTCGATAAGCGCGCCGTCTGCCGAGGGCGTTGGGATGGCGACCGACGCGAGTTCGGAGAAATGATCCGCGATGCGCTGGTCCACCGCGTCGCTGCGGTCGTAGAGCATCCAGTTCGCCGCGAAGTCGGGGCCGAGAAGTGCGGCCGTCTCGCGGCCGGGCGGTCGCTCGCCGGTCAACATCAGGTAGAATTTTAGCTGGGTGAAGCGGAGCGCCGCAGGTGTCTGCTGGTTCGCCAGGCCCTGGCGCAGATATTGCCAGACGAAGGGGAAGAACAGGTTGGCGAGCGCCTTGTCATAGGCCTTACGCGCCTCGCCCTGCACGGAGGACGGACTATAGAGGCCGAAGGTCGCGCCGCGCGGCTCCTCCTTGGCGAGGGTCGCCAGCCGGTCGAGCACCGCAAGCACCGGCTCGAAGCGTGTCGAGAGGTTGCCGGCCGGCACCGCCTCGGCGATGCGCCCGCGCGCCGCCGTCGTCTGGTCGGTGACACTGGCCACATAGGCGCGCCCGTCGCTGAAGCCGAGCCACCAGAAGGCGAGCACGGTGAAGGCGGCGATGCAGAGCAATGCGTTGATCGCCAGATCCTTGAACCGGGCGGCCACCAGCGCCGGCCGCGTCAGGCCGCCGAGATCGGCCTCCGGCAGGATGACCTTGCGCAGCAGGCCGAAGAGGAAGAACGGCCGGACACGCCGCGCGCCCGGATCCGGCGCGAGTGCGAGCGTGGCGGGGCTGCGGCCGAACAGAGGGGCGAGCGAGCCGGCCAGCGCATCGACATTGTCGCCGGTCTGGCGGCAGGAGATGAAGAAGACACCGCGCATGTTCGTCGCCGCGCCAAAACGGTGCAGCGTGGCGAGCTGCTGCACGAAGGGCTGGATGCGCTCGCGCAGCAGGGCGAATTGCGCGGGGAATTCGAAGGTGCGGCGGCGGCGCAGCTCGTCCGGCTCCTCCTGCAGGCAGACGAACTGGCGCTGCGCGATGCGTTCGACGAGACCGGCAAAACCCCGGTCGAGCGCTTCGGCGGGGCCGCGCGCATCGCCGCCGAGATCCGGCGCGATCGGGATGCCGAAGGCGGCCGCACGCTCCTCCGTCGTCAGGTCCTCGAAAATCTCCTCGAAGCCGACGACCCGGTCGAGCTTGGTGACGACGATATAGACCGGCGCATTGGCGCGCAGATGCTGGACCGCCTCGTCAAGCCGCTGGCGGATGGCCGTGGCATAGGCGACTGCCTGTTCCGGCAGCATGGCCAGCAATTCATCGACGCTGACCGCCACGACGATGCCGTTGACGGGCTGGCGCGAGCGCAGGTGTCGGATGTGTTGCAGCGCCTGCTGCCAGAGCTGACGCGCCTCGGGCGCCTCGCTGCCGGTGAGCCGGCCGGAAAACTCCACCAGCACGGCCTGGTCGCTGATGTGGAAACGGGCGGAGGGGGCCTCCACCGCGCCGTCGCTCTCAAAGGGCAGCGTCAGGCCGCTGGCGCGCACCAGCGACGTCTTGCCGGCACCGTCCGCGCCGAGCAGCATGTACCAGGGCAGCGCATACCGCGCGCTGACGAAGAGATCGCCGTGGCCGCGCCGGAGAAGGCTCATCGCCCGGCCTGCGGCGTCGCGGAAGGCGGAAATCTCGGCGTCGACCGCCGCCCGGTTGCGGTCCGTCCGGTCCGCGGCCTCTTCCTCCTGCTTGCGCAAAGCCGCGATCAGCGCCGCCTCCTCGCTGCTGCGCCTAGTGCGCATCAGGAAGCCGAGGCCGCCCCAGGCGAGCGCCAGCAGCAGGAGCAGCGTGAGACGGGCGGCAGCAGATCCGAGCGGGCGCACCTCGCCGAAGGCGATCAGCGGGCCGATGAACCAGATGAGAAGCGCCAGAAGCAGGACGACGACCGTCAGGATGACGCTGGGGCGGCGCAAGGTGCGCCCGAATTTCCGCAATCTCGCCCGCACGCTCACGTCAGGCTTTCCCGATAGGCGATGCGCCTGCGCGCCGCATCGACATAGGCACGATCAAGGACCAGCCCGCCGGCCTCGTCGATCGCCTCCAGCGCGCGGGCGACGAATTCGCCGTCACGGTCGCCGGCAATCGTCGGCGCACGCTTTTCGAGCCAGGTCTTGAGCTGCGGCGATGCCGGGTTTTCGGCAACGGCGATCAGATCGTTGAGGGCGGCCGTGTCGTTGCCATCGTCGACGAGATCGGCCTGAAGCCAGGCGGCGATCTCCGGCAGCAGCGCATTGGCCCGCACGGCGCGTTTCGCGTCCGCAATGCCGTCGCTGAGCATCGCCCGCTTGTCGAGCCAGACGGCATAGGCGGGAACCGGGCGCTGGCCGTCGAGCATCACGCCGACGGCATCGAGCCGTTGCAGGGCGGAAAGCAGCACCGGCACGTCGGCCCGGCGCAGCGGCCCCTTCAGCGGTGCGGCGTCGCCGATCGCCTCCTGCACCTGCCGGCGCAGGCGGATCTCGTTGTCGAAGGTCGAGAACAGCACATAGCCGCCGGCCGCGCAGGCGATGACGGTCGCGGCGATCGGCAGCCAGTAGAGGGCCGAACGTGAGGCGCCCTGCCGGTCCTTCAGCACCAGGCCTGCTTCCGGCAGGATCGCCTTCTTCACCGCGCCACTGATGAAATAGCTGTGGTTCAGTTCGTCGTCGACGCCAAGATCGGGCGGCAGCATGCCGCTGCGCGGCATGGCGAAACGGCGCGACAGTTCCGGCAGCAGGGCGTCGATCGACAGCGTTTCCTGGCGCGCGCTCGTCATGAAGACGCCGCGCAGCAGCACGCCCCGCCAGGTGCCGTTGCCCATCGGCGTCATCGCGTCGATGAGCGGCATGACGATGCGCTGGATGGCGGCGATCTGCGCGGAAAAGCCGTGGATATGGCTGCTGCGGATCGCGTCGGACTCCTTCGACAACAGTTCGATATGGCGCTTGCGCATGGTCTCGACCATGTCGCCGAAACCGGCGTCGATTTCCGCATGCAGCGCGTCGACGGTCTTCGGCTCCCTGGCGTCGTGCGGCAGGGCGAAACCCCAGGGCTGTGCCCGGTCGGCCGGCTCGATGCGCTCGAAGATTTCCTGGAAGCCGGGCACGAGATCGGTGCGCGACAGGAGCACATAGGCGGGCAGCGTCTGGTCGAGCATCTCGTCGGCCTGGCGGAACCAGGCGGCGATCGTCTCGGCGGTCATGCGCTGTTCGAGCTGGTCGGCCAGCACGAGATCGGCCGGGCTGACGACCAGCATGATGCCGTTGACGGGGAGTTTCGGCCGCACGGCGCGCAAGAGCCGGAAGAGTTCGCCGGCGTCGTCCGACACCTGCGCCTCGACGAAGACGGCATCCGGCCCGACCCACCAGTTGGCCGGACCGATGGTCTTCGGCATGCCGAGGCGCATTTCGGCACTTTCGAGTAGGCAGGTCTTGCCGCTGCCCGCCGGGCCGACGATCAGGAAGAACGGCACCGAATAACGCCCGCGCCGGCCTTTCAGGCCGCGATCGGCGAGAAAGGCCCCGACCTGGCGGCGCAGATCGCGCAATGCCGGCGTTTCCGGCGTCGAGCGCCGGAAGAACAGGCGCGAAAAGAGGACCGGCAGCAGCGCCCAGACGACCACCGGCAGAAGCGACAGCAGCAGCCCGAGATCGGGATCGGCGACGAGAGGCTGCTTCGCCAGGAACCAGCTCGCGGCCGCCGCGGCCGCAAGTCCGAGAAGCCAGAGGAAGAGCAGCCACGGCCTCATGGGGTCTTTTCCGCGGGGATCTGGAATTCGACGCGGCGGTTGCGCGCCCGGTTCTCACGGCTGTTGTTGGCGATCAGCGGGTCGTTCGCGCCACGGCCCTCGAAGCTCACCCGCGCGGGGTCGTCGACATGGCGTTGCAGCATCTGCGCGGCGGAGCGGGCACGGGCGAGCGAGATCGCCATGTTGTCGCCGAGCGGGCTTCCGGCACCGACAGGTGTGTTGTCCGTATGGCCGACAACGGCGATCTTGCCGCTTTCAGGGTTCAGCGCATCGCCGATGCGGGTGATCAACGGCTCCTCGCCGAGCGACAGGTCGGTGCCGCCCGAGGGGAAGGACGCCTTCAGCATGCGGATGACGACCAGCTCGCCGACGCTTGCGACCTCGACGCGGCCGTCGGCGATTTCCGGCGCCAGCGCTTCCGAAAGCCGCTCGACCTGCGTCTTGCGCACCGGCGGCACGGGGTCCGGAATGGTCGGGATGCCGGCCTGTTCCACCAGAAGCGGGATGGCCGGGACGAGCGCGGCGATCTCGGCGGCGGTCTGCTCCATGCTGGAGCGCAGGCTGATCGAGGAGAACGCCCAAACGACGGCAAGCAGCGCCAGCAGCACCAGCGCCGCGAGCCACGGGGCCGCCATGCTGCGCGGCGCGCGGTGGGGTGCCGCAGCACTCTGCCAGACCTGTGAAAGGTTGCGCTCATAGGGGCCGCGCACCCGGCGGATCACGCGGTAGAGATCCTGCCGCAGCCGGGCGAACTGCCCCTGCCCGCCGTCCATCACGCGATATTTTCCGCTGAAGCCGATCGACAGGCAGATCGCCATCAGTTCCAGCACGTCGATATTCTGTTCCGGCTGCTGCAAGAGCTGCTGGAGCAGATCATAGAAGCGCTCGCCGCCCCAGGTCTCGTTATAGAGAATGGAAACGAGGCTCTGGCTCGCCCATCCGGTCGTCGCACCCCAGCGGGTGTTGAGGATGATGTCGTCGATGACGGCGCAGAGCGCATAACGCGACACGCGCACCAGCCGGTCCGGCGTGTCCCGCGCCATCGCCGCGGTCTCGAAATTGCGGATCTCTTCGAGCACCCGGCGGCGGAATTCGGCGATATCGTCGGGTGCCGCGCTCTCGTTCAGCCGGCCGGCAAGCCACAGCAACGGCGAGGCCGCGCCGACCAGCGGGTTGACCGCCGCAAGCTCGAAGGCCTTTTCGATTGCCGGATCGCCGCGATGGCGCGCGCGCTCGACGGGCAAGGCATCCAGGCCGAAATCGAGATCGTCCTTCTCGCCGGCGGCGGGACGGCCGCCGAAAAACCCGCCATCGCCGCCGAAGCCGCCGCGCGGCAGGCTTTCCTGTCCGAAGGTCGTCGACTGGCGCGACGGCTGCCCGCCCAGCGGCCTGCGGATCGTATCGTCGGCACTCGGAAAATCGGCAAATGGATCGTTCACGCCCGCCTCCTCAGTCCTTCACGGCCCAAAGGTCGAGCTCAAGCGCCGGGAAGTCGCCTGCGACATGGATGGCGAGGCCGTTGCCGGCCGCGACCTGCTTCCAGATCGGGCTGGAACGGTCGAGTTCGAAATAGGCCTTGCCCGTATGATAGGGGATCTGGCGCGGCGCCACCGGCAGCGCGCGCAGCATGATGCCCGGCAGCGCGGCATTGACCAGCTCGGTGATCTGCTCGGCCGCGCCGATCTTGAACTGCCCGACCAGCCGTCGCACCAGCGCTTCGGCCGGCATATCGGCCTTGGCGGCGAGGATGAAGGAATATTTCGAATAGATCGAGCGGTCGGAAACGTCGGCGACGCGGATGCCGTAGCGATGCTCGACGAGCGGAATGGTGATGGCGCTGCGCTCCAGCACCGCGCTCAGTGCCTGGCGCACAGCCGCGGCGACGGGGGCGAAGGACAGTTGCAGGCGCTCGTGGTCGTAGACCGGGAAAGGGCGCGGCCGGTGGCCGGCGGCGGTGAAGGTGGCAAGCTCGCCGGCAAGCCCGATCATCGACGTGAAGAGCCGTTCGGGATGGACGAAGGTGGCCGACGCCATATGGGTGAAGAGCGGCTGCCAGCGGTTGATGGTCTGGAGCATCATCATGTCGGTGATTTCGGCGGCCGTGCCGACATTGGTGCCGGCAAGGCGCGCGGCGATCGCCTCGCCGCGATGGTTGAGCAGGCCGACGATCTCGGTGAGCAGGCCGGACAGGATCGGCGAGACGGCGCAATCCATCGCCGGCGGCACGTAGCTTTCGTCGAGCACGACCGAATTGTCGCTGCGCACCTCGACGATGCGCGCGAGCCCGATGCCGACGAGGCCGCTGCGGTCGCTGGTATCGAGCGCATAGCGCAGGCGCAGCTTGCCGACATTGATGGGGGCTGCCGACACGTCGCCGCTGTTGGCGTCCGACACGTCGATCTCGGCGAGCGTATAGCGGGTCGTCAGTTCGGCCTCCGAGTCGGCCGCCTCGCGCCCGCCCGGCTCCGTCAGCGGCAGGGTGAGGTAGAGCACGGCATTGCGGACGTTTTCGCCGAGCAACAGCGGCGGCAGGCGCACGCTGTCGTCGGGCAACGAAAACGGTGTGCCATCGGCAAAGACGCCGGCTGCGCGCTCGACGGCGAACTGCCCGATCGACAGGAGCTCGCGGTTCAGACGCAGCTCCGTCAGGCCCCAGCCATGCGGCACGAGCGCTTTCGTCCGGGCCCTCAGCTGACGCTCGAAATGGCGAGCCTCCTGCTGGAAATGCTGGGCACGGATAAACATCCCCTCCGACCAGATCACCTTGTCATCGAACGACATGCATACCCTTCCCTCTGCCGGCGGCGCAGGTCCATCCCCGCGTCGCGACCGACCTTGCCCCTCTCTGCGAACAGTCTCAGTCCTGCGGCCCCATCTCCACGGACAGCGTCTTCAGGTCCACCTTGAGCTTGAATTTCTTGTCGCCCGGAAGCCCGACCATGGCCCGCCACTTTGCCTCTTCGAAATTGCGGAACCCGACGACCACCGCGATGATCGTCGTGCCCTCGATCATATTGGCCTTTATCCGCTGCACCTCCGCCGGCGCCAGATAGAGTTCCGTCTTGCCCAGCATGGTCGGCCCGAGCGTCTCCGCGTCCGCCTCCCAGAGCTGGCGAAAGCTCGCATTGACGAAGGCCGTCTCGGCGTTCAACTGGTAGAGCCGCATGACGACGGGCTGCGGCAGGCCGTCCGGCCCCGGATTGACCAGCGGCGAAGCGACCGCGATGACGTCGATGCTGGCTTCCGCCGGCGCCGGCTTGATCTCGATCTCCTTCGGCGGCGGCTTCTTCGGCATGAGGCCGCAGCCGGGCAGCGCGAACGCAAACAGGCACAGGCACAACAGGACGAAGAGACGCGAGACAACCGCGCGCATCCCGATCGACCACCGCCCCGCCGGAGAGTGTTCGATCGTCAACCTGACTTCTCCTTGCGAAGAAGTTCAACCAAACGCCCCTCGAACCTACGCTTTTCCTCTACGGACAAAACCAACATCGCCGTTTCAACAGCCTTAGCAAACACCGCCGCATCCAGCCCCAAGGCCTCCGCAGCGAAATTCGTCCCAGTATCGGCTGTCGAGGCTACCGCCTCGCCCGCCGCATTGGTACGCGCAATCGAGGCATTCCCCATGCCCCCGGAGATATCCACAGGTTTCGGCTCGCCATGCCGGCCGTCAGCCGTGGGTATCCACCAGTCCTGTAGGACCGCAACCTTGTCCCGGGCATTCTCTGCCGCCGTATCCGGCAGGATCGCTGCCTTCACGGCCTCGGCGGCCTGCTCGTCGAAGCCGAACGGGCCCTCGGCGAAGGGATCGTCCGCGACGGGCAGCGGTGCGACATCCGGCGCTGCCGTCTCAATCGCGATCGCGATGATCGCATCGCCGAGCGTCAGCACATCCTTGTCGACGAGCGTGCGGGAGGCTTCACGGCCGAGCGGCACGCCGTTGACCAGAACGCCATTGGTGGACATGTCGGTGAGCAGGAAGCCGCCGGCCTGCCGCTCGATCCGGCAATGCCGCTTGGAAACGATGCGCTCAGGGTCGGCCAGCACCCAGTCGGCATCGTCCGACCGGCCGATGACGAGGGCTCCCGTCTCGACGGTTTTTTCCCGCAGGCCGGCCGTCAGGCGCTCCGGGCCTTTGAGTACGAGTCGCAATAACATGGCCTACCCCCGCTGGCGATCCGCTTTCCCGCCTCGCAGGGAATCACGGAATCGCTGGCTCGGCCGGATGTTACCCCACCGTCTTGCGAGCGACTACCAGATATGCGGAATAATACATGCAGGATCGGTCGTGCAACCGGACATGCCAGGGTGCTTCTCCGACCGAACCGGTGCGGCGCAAGCTGCCGGCGGCGAGCGGCCCTTCGGAGAGCAGGAGGTCGAGGATGGCCTCCGGGCTGCCGGCATGGCCGGAGCGCTGCGAATGGCCGCCAAGCCAGGCCTCCACCGGCGTCACCTGCCCCGCCCAGTCGAAGGGCACGGAAAGCACCGCGCTGCCCTCGTCGGCTAGCACCCGGCTGATCTCGACGAGGCCTGCGCGCGGATCGCGCATGCAATCGACGACATTCATGCCGATGGCGAGCGCGAAGGTGCCGGCGGAAAACGGCAGCGCCAGCGCATCGCAGAGCCAGACGTCGCCGCGCCCCTCGGCCCGATGGCTGAGCGGATAGGTGCGCCGGTCATAGACGAGGCCGATCCGGCGCAGGCCGTAATTGACTTCGCCACCCACCACGGCCTGCCGGCCGGTGCGCGCCAGCGGCACGGAAAGGTCGATGCCGAGCACGTCGCGGCCGAGCCGTTCGGCGGCATCCACGACGGTACGCCCAGCAGCACAGCCGATATCGAGCACCGGACCGTCCGGCAATCCGTCGCCCAGCATGTCGAGCGCCTGCGCGAGGTTGCGCGACACCGCCCCCGGCTCCCCGCCACCCGGCACCGGAGGAAAAGCCACGGGATCCTGGTCGCCCCAATGGTCCCACGCATAGGAGGAGACGTGCTGGCGGATCGATTCGAGGCCGCTGCCCGGCCCCGCCGCATCCCCCAGCAGGCTCTCGACCGCGGGTGTGAGATCGTTGCGTGCCAGAAGGTAGAAGATGTTGTCCTGCACGAAGCGGCGCACTTCCGGTACGATGATCGGCATGCCGTCGACGATCGGGAATTCGGAGCCGCAGGCCTGGCAGCCGAGGATGCCGCTGGCGACATCGCCCTGCGCCTCCGCCTCGACGACGCTGAGCGCCAACGGCGCATCCCGGCCGTTCAGGCGGCAGACGGGGCAGACCGGCCGCAGTTTCTCGAAATGGGACAGGCGCATGTCAGCCGCCGATCATCACGGTCGGGCATCCGGGCGGCAGGATTTTCCCCACAGGGCTCGGGATGGGCGCGACGCAGGCCGCGTGCAGCGTCAGGTCGTTGATGCGCGCCGCCGGCAGGTTGCCGATCAGGACCGTCGCGGACCCCTTGCTGATCATGCCCGGCCCGCCCGGAACGCAGCCCGGCAGGGAGCACAGAATGGTCATGTCCGTGACCCTTGCGGCGGGCATGTTGCCGATCATCACGGTCGGCAGGCCGCCGATGATCGCCAACGGCAAAGCCGGATGCGGCGCGGGCGTCGGCACGAGGGCGGCCGGATGGATCGGCGCATGGCAATGCGGCGCGTCCTGCTTGACCAAATCCCCCATGCGCGCGGCGTTCATGATGCCCTATCCGTCCTGCCGGCCAACTGTTTTTCCAGGCTCAGCACGTTCCAGCCATTACGACGGCTGTAGGATACCCTGTCAAGCAGCGTGCGGACGAAATGCATGCCGAGCCCGCCGATCTGCCGGCTTTCGAGGTCCGCGTCGAGATCGGGCTCGGGGATGCCGAGCGGATCGAAGGGGCGCCCGTCGTCCTGCACCTCGATCGCCAGGCGATCCGCGGCGATCGACAGCGACAGCAGGATCTCGTGCGCCTCGCCGTCCTCGAAACCGTAGTTGACGGCGTTTGTGAGGATTTCGTCGAGCGCGACATCGATGCGCGTGACGTCCTCCTCGACGACGCCGTGCATTTCCAGGAAGCGCCGCACCTTTTCGGCCGCGACCTGGATGTCGCCATGGCTGTTGCCGATGGAAAAAATCGTCTCCTGCGCGAGGCGCCCCGGCGTCTTGAACAGCAGCGCGCAGGCAGCGCCCGAGCGGCTGCGGTCGATGCCGTCGCGGATGAGCCCGGCGATGCCTTCCGATGACGCGGCGGCTTTTCCGGGCGAATCGATATCGCCGGCGGCAAGCCAGGCGATGTCGCCGGACACCATTGCGCGCTCATTCGTCCGGCCCGAGATCGTCACCGCCGCCTTGCCGCGCGCCGCATAGGACACCTTGCCGGACACAACGTCGAGAACGAGCAGGCCGATATCGAGGCCGGCGGTATCGACGCGCGCCGCCAGCGCCTCCAGCGCTTGCCCGGCGCTCAGCGTCGTCGCCACGACCGCGCGCAACAATTGGCGCAGGCCGGTCGCGCGAAGCGCCGCATCGACATCGCCTCCCGCGACGCGGGCGGTGCTGATGGCGAGCACCGAGCGGGCCGGCCAATAGTGATCGTAAAAGGAGATCGCGTCGCGCCCATCACCGGCGCCGCCCTCCACCTCGGCCTCGCGCCGGACGGGGAAACGCTGCGGCGAGAGCGCCGCACGCAAATGCGCGACAAGACCGTCATCCGACACCGCCATCACGTCGCCACCCCAAAGCGTTTCAAAAAACCTTCTGGCAAGTCGTATAACTTTCTGAAATCATCACACCACAAAGTGATCAACAGGAAGCCCGAGGTCAATATCATCATGAACATCGCCGAGACGCGGCAGGCAAACAGCCTCGTCGTCGCGCCCACCGGGCGGATAGACAGCCAGACCTCCCCGGTTTTCGACAGGCACCTCTCCGCCATCATCGAACGGGGAGACGTCAACCTGATCATCGACTTGGCCGGACTGGAATATATCAGCAGCACCGGGCTTTCCGCCTTTCTTTCCGCCGCAAAGAAAGTGCGCGCCGCGGGGGGGCGCATGGCGCTGACAGGACTGAACAGCCGTATCCGTCTGGTCTTCGAAATGAGTGGTTTCTTAAGGTTGTTCCCAATCTATGCCAACGTGGATGCCGCACTCTCCGGCTGAAGCACGACAGAGTGGTAGACTTTTACGGGAACTCCGAATTAGAGTTGTCCGTCATCTTGCCTATATGAATTGATTCTAGTCATCTTTTTGCGTTGGTGCGGATCGTCGCGTCGGCGCGGCAAAAGCTGGGGGGCCGCTTTGCTGAACGTGGATCTGCAATCACTTGTGGGGCGTCTGAACGCGCTCTGCCGTTCGACGCTCGAAGGCGCGGTCGGGCTGACGCTTTCCCGGACGCATTACAATGTCGAGATCGAACATTGGCTGACGAAGCTGGTGGAGACGCCCGACAGCGACGTCGCCGCCATCCTGCGGCATTTCGAGATCGATTCGAGCCGGCTCCTGGCGGACCTGACGAAGGTGCTGGACCGGTTGAAGACCGGCAACAGCCGCTCGCCGGCGCTGACGCCGAACGTCGTCAAATGGATCCGCGAGGCCTGGATCTACGGGTCGCTGCAATCCGGCGACACGTCCATTCGCAGCGGCTATCTGCTCGTCAGCCTGCTCGGCGACGATGCACTGTCCGCTCTGGCGCGCGATGCATCCTCTCAATTTGCCCGAATCAATGCCGAAGTGCTGAAGACCGGCCTGATGAAGATCGTGTCGGGCAGCAGCGAGGCCGGCCAGTCCGCCTCGGGCGGCAAGACGGCCTCCGCTTCCGGTGACGCGCCCGCATCGTCCGGCTCCGGTGTCGTGAGCGGTTCCGCGCTTGACCAATACACGATCAACCTGACGGCGCGTGCGCGTGAAGGCAAGATCGACCCGGTGCTCGGCCGCGATTCCGAAACGCGCCAGATCGTCGACATTCTTACCCGCCGCCGGCAGAACAACCCGATCCTCACCGGCGAGGCCGGCGTGGGCAAGACGGCGGTCGTCGAGGGCTTTGCACTGAAGATCGCAGCCGGCGAAGTGCCTCCGGCGCTGGCCGACGTCGAACTGCTCTCGCTCGACCTCGGCCTGCTCCAGGCCGGCGCCGGCATGAAGGGCGAATTCGAGAACCGGCTGAAGAAGGTGATCGAGGAGGTCAAGGCCTCCGCAAAGCCGATCATCATGTTCATCGACGAAGCGCATACGCTGATCGGCGCCGGTGGTGCAGCCGGCCAGAACGACGCAGCAAACCTCCTGAAGCCGGCCCTTGCCCGCGGCGAGATGCGCACGATCGCCGCCACGACCTGGGCGGAATACAAGAAATATTTCGAGCGCGACCCGGCGCTGACGCGGCGCTTCCAGGTGGTCAAGGTGGAGGAGCCCGGCGACGAGGCCGCCATCGCCATGATGCGTGGCCTTATCCCGACGCTCGAACGGCATCACGGCGTGCGCGTGCTGGCCGAGGCCGTGGAGGACGCGGTCCGGCTGTCCCGCCGCTACATTCCGAGCCGCCAGCTGCCCGACAAGGCTGTGAGCCTGCTCGACACGGCCTGCGGGCGCGTCGCCATCGCGAGCAACGCGGTTCCGGCCGCCGTCGAGGATCGCCGCCGCCGGGTGGATATGATCGACACTGATCTCGGCGTGCTGACGCGCGAAACCAAGATCGGCACCGACCATGCCAGGCGCATTGCGGACCTCAACGACGAGCGGGTGCGCGTCTCCGAGGAGCTCGAAAAGCTCGAAGAGCAGTGGAACCGTGAAAAGGACCTTGTCGGACAAATTCGCGCGCTGCACGACGCGCTGACCGGCCCGGACGACGCGCCGGCCGGCGAAAAGACCCCGGAGGAGATGAAGGCGGAACTGGCGGCGCTGACGGCCGAGCTGGAAGCGTTGCAGGGCGAGACGCCGCTGATGCGCGTGACGGTCGATGGACAGGCGATCGCCGAGGTCGTCGGCAACTGGACCGGCATTCCGGTCGGCCGCATGGTTTCCAACGAGATCAAAACGATCCTCGCCCTCAACGACAAGCTGCGCGAGCGCGTCATCGGCCAGTCGCACGCCCTGGAAGCGATCGCCGAGACGATCCGCACCTCGCGCGCCAAACTGCTCGATCCGCGCAAGCCCATCGGCGTCTTCCTGATGGTCGGCACGTCCGGCGTCGGCAAGACCGAGACGGCGCTGGCGCTCGCCGACCTGCTCTATGGCGGCGAACAGAACCTCACCGTCATCAACATGTCGGAGTTCAAGGAAGAGCATAAGGTCTCGATGCTGGTCGGCTCGCCGCCCGGTTACGTCGGCTACGGCGAAGGCGGCGTGCTGACGGAAGCCGTGCGCCGGCGGCCCTATTCGGTGATCCTGTTCGACGAGATGGAAAAGGCCCATCCGGGCGTGCAGGACGTGTTCTACCAAGTGTTCGACAAGGGCATGCTGCGCGACGGCGAAGGCCGCGACATCGACTTCAAGAACACGGTCATCATCATGACCTCGAATGCCGGCACCGACCTCATCCACCGCCTCTACGCCGATCCGGCCAAGCGGCCGGATGTCACGGAACTGACGGAGGCGATCCGGCCGGAATTGCTCAAGAGCTTCAAGCCGGCCTTCCTCGGACGCTGCTCGGTGGTGCCCTATTTCCCGCTCGCAGACGACGTGATCCGCAAGATCGTCACGCTGCAGCTCAACCGCATCCGCAAGCGGTTCGCGGAGAATTACAATGCGACGCTGACCTGGGACGAGACGCTCGTCGAAGCGATCGCCAGCCGCTGCACCGAGGTGGAAAGCGGCGCACGAAACATCGAGTACATTCTGTCGCGTGGGCTTCTGCCGCGGCTTTCGTCGCATGTTCTCGCCGTCATGGCGGAAGGCGGCCAGATCGGCGGACTGAAAGCCGTGCTCGATGAAAACGGCCAGTTCGAATTCCACGCGCAGCCGGATGAGCCGGTAGAGCGCGCGGCGGCACAATGAACGGGATGCCGGGCGGTCTTTGACGGTCCCGGCACATCGGTTATACCTCACAACCAGGACACGAAGGGAGCTGACTATGGCAATTTACCTGAAATATGAAGGCATCGACGGGGAAGCGACACACGACAGCCACAAGAAGTGGATCGAAGTGGGTTCGCTGCAGTTCGGCACCGGCCGCGGCATTTCCACGCCCGCTGGCGCGACTGCCAACCGCGAGGCGAGCGAGCCGAACATCAGCGAAGTCGTCGTCACGAAGACGCTCGATGGTGCCTCGCCCAAGTTGTTCACCGAATCGGTGACCGGTACGGCCGGCAAGAAGGTGGAAATCCACCTCGTCTCCACCGGCAATCCCGGCAACACCTACGTCGAATACGTGCTCACGAACTCCCTCATCTCCGGCTACAGCGTAAGCTCCGGCGGTGATCGTCCGTCCGAATCGATCTCGATCAACTTCACGAAGGTCGAGTTCAAGTTCATCCCGTACGACGACAAGAACAAGGGCGGCACGCCGGTGACCGTCAACTACGACCTCAGCACGGCAAAGAGCGGCTGATCGGCCGGCGCCGCAAGGCGCATCGGGGGCCGGTCGTCGCGACATGCGGCGGCCGGCATCCCTCTTCGACGCGCATCGACCAGACAAGTGAAACGCAATGGCGACGACCCTAGTTCAAGAGGACCGCTGGATCACCCTCGAGACCCCTCTCGGGCAAGACGTCTTCGTTGCAACGGAAGCGCGCGGGACGGAAGGCATATCCCGTCTCTTTACATTCACGGTCAGCGCACTCTCCACCCGCAAGTCCATCGATCCGAAGGACCTGCTCGGCAAGAGCGTGACGCTTTCGCTCGCTAGGCCCGGCGGCAGCCGGCGCTATGTCAACGGCATCGTGACGTCGTTTTCGGCCGGCGCTTTCACGCGCAATGACTACCGCCTCTATACGCTGGTCATCTCGCCCAGCCTCTGGCTGTTGCAGCGCACCTCCGACCACAAGGTCTTCCAGGAAAAGACCGCCGTGGCGATCGCCGAACAATTGCTGGGCGATAGCGAGGTCGCCTTCGAGAAGAAGCTCAACGGCACCTACGAGACCTCCGAATACCGCGTGCAGTTCGGGGAGACGGATTTCGATTTCCTGCAACGCATCCTCGCCGAAGAGGGCATCTTCTACTTTTTCAAGCACCAGGACGGCGATCACAAGCTGGTCCTCGCCGATAATGCCTCGGCCTATGCCGATTGCGCGCAGGACGACGTGCAATATCGCCAGGCCCAGGAAGAGGCCGTGGACAGCGTCCATAGCTTCGATACGGGCGCGAGCCTCACCGACGCGAGCTGGCATATCGAGGATTATGATTTCGAAAAACCCTCGACCAATATCGAGGGCGAGCGCAAGACGAACCAGCAGCCGGCTTCGGGCAAAAGCTGGGAGCATTTCCGCTTTCCGGGCAAGTCCCTCAAGGCAGATAACCTGAAACAGTTCGCAACGGCGGCGATCGACGCCGCGGAGGCCGGTTTCGAAACCGCGACCGGCGGGGGAACCTGTGCAAGCTTTACCGGCGGCCACGCCTTCACGCTGAAGGAGCACCCGGTCGACGCGGAAAACCGCCGGCTGGTGCTGACCGAAGTGCAGCATGAGGCGATCGACCGTGCGCATTTCACCACGCGGCCGGGTACCGACGGACGACCCTATTACCGCAACACATTCACCTGCATGCCGGCGACCCGGATCGCCCGCAATCCGTTGCCGGCGCCAAAGCCGGTCGTGCAGGGGCCGCAGACCGCCCTCGTCGTCGGCCCTTCCGGCGAGGAGATCCACACGGACAAATACGGGCGCATCCGCATCCAGTTCTACTGGGACCGCTACGGCAAGAAGAACGAGACGAGTTCCTGCTTCGTGCGCGTGGCGCAGTCGCTAGCCGGCAGCAACTGGGGCTCCGTCTTCGTGCCGCGCATCGGCATGGAGGTCGTCGTGCAGTTCCTCGACGGCGATCCGGACCGGCCGCTGGTGACGGGCGCCGTCTACAATGCGGACAACATGCCGCCCTGGGCGCTGCCGACAAACATGACGAAGAGCGGCCTGCTGACGCGCAGCAGCAAATCCGGCCAGACGGCGAATGCCAACGAGCTCTCCTTCGAGGACAAGAAGGGCGAGGAGAAGATCACCTTCCACGCCGAGAAGGACTTTTTGCGCGAGGTCGAGAATGACGACACGCTCACCGTCGACCACGACCAGAAACGCACGATCAAGAACGACCGCACCACCGAGATCACCGAGGGCAACGAGACCTTCACGATCAAGAAGGGCAACCGGACGGAGAAGATCGAGACCGGCAACGAGACGCTCGACATCGACAAGGGCAACCGCACGGTGACGCTTTCCACCGGCGGCGACACGCTGACGCTCAAGCAGGGCGACCGGGCGGTGACGCTGACGGCCGGCAGCGACAGCCTGACCCTCAACCAGGGCAACCAGACGACGAAGGCCAGCGCCGGCAAGATCACGCTCGAAGCGATGCAGGGCATCACGCTGAAATGCGGCAGCAGCACCGTGGAGATCACCCAGACCGGCATCACCATAAAGGGTGTCACGGTGTCGATCGAGGGGGCCGCCAAGAGCGAGATCAAGGGTCCGATCGTCAATGTCGCAGGCGATGGCATGGCCATCGTCAAGGGCGGCATGGTCAAGATCAATTAGGGGTAGATGGTGAAAATCCAGACGGAAGCCTTCCGCAAGGTGACGGCCCAGACGGCACAGGAAATCTGCAGCCGGGCGGAGCTTTCTGCCGAGGCGCTGCCCTTCCTGGTGCCCGGCCTGTCGCCGCAGGGTTTCCTGTCCCTCCTCGTCGAGGCGGAAAACATTGGGGACGCTATCCGCTTCCTCGCCTTCGCACTGCCGATCCGCGAGGCGATCTGGTGGTGCCATGTGGTCGCGAAAACCAGCATTCCGGCACCGACGGAGCTGGAATTGCTCTGCCTGGAGCGCACGGCCGCCTGGGTCTACGAGCCGGACGATTCCCGCCGGCGCTCTTGCATGGAGTGCGCCGAATCGGCCAAGTTCACGGGGGCCGCAGCCTATGCGGCGCTCGCGGTCTTCTGGTCGGGCGGCAGCCTGGCGCCGGAAGGCATGCCGGATGCCGACGCCGACCCCCGGCTGGGGCCGATCGGTGCCGGGGCTTCGGTCCTGCTGTCGATCACCGCAGGCGACGCGAAGAACCTCGTCGAGCGTTTCGAGACGGCAGTGATACGAGCGGTGAGTATCGCCAATGGCGGCAACGGCTGGTTGCCGGGCGAACGGCCGACGGGAGGAAATTGATCCCGGGTGAATCGAGAGATTCGCTTCAAGATCGATTAAGTATTTGGGGCTAAGCATTCTTCTGCCAGCTCCGCGTGTAGCGGTATCCGAGTAAGAATTTCCATGCGACCAGGCCCGCAAGGGCAGGAGGATATCTATCCATGGCTCTGCCGCAGGTTATCGATATCGACGCTCTGCTCCAGGCGATCTCCGAAGAGGCGCCTGCCGGGACAGATCCGCGCGCAGATAGCTCGCCGGCCTCGCTCTATTACCGCACGAAGGACGCCCGCAACGCCGCCCGCTCCGCCGAACGGGCCGCCGTCGAGACCGGCGGTGCATCGCCCGAGGAATGGGACACCGTCGCCGATACCGCGATGACGATCCTCACCTCGCACGGCAAGGATCTCGAAATCGCCGCCTGGCTGGTCGAGGCGCTGTTGCGCACCGAAGGCTTTGCCGGCCTGCGCGACGGCATGAAGGTGCTCGCCGGCATCGTCAACGGTTTTTGGGAAACCTGCTTCCCCGAGCTCGACGAAGACGGCGTGGAAGGCAAGGTTTCCGCGGTCGCCGGCCTCAACGGCTCGGGCGCGGTCGGAACGCTCATCCAGCCGATCCGGCTGGTGCCGATCACCCACGGCTCGCAATGGAGCTTTTCGCTCTGGAACTACGAGCAGGCGACGGACCTCGCCAAGGTCACCGATTCCAGCCGCCGCCAGGAGCGCATCGACAACGGCGCCGTGACCATGGAGCAATTCCTGGAAAGCGTGGCGGATACGTCCCCCGCCTTCTTCGCCGACACCCAGGCCGTTATCGTGGAGGCGCTCGCAGCCCTTGCCGAGATGTCCGCGGCTTTCGATGCCGTGGCGGGTGTCGATGCACCACCCATCTCGGCGCTTCGCGAATTGCTCGAGGAAATCTCCCGCTCGATTGCCCATTTCGCCGCTGACAAGCTGGCAGTCGCGAACTATTCTGCCGCAGGCGACGAAGTAGTCGCCGATGATGCCGGCCAACCGGGCGAAGCCGGCCAGCAGGCGGCAGGCACCGTGGTCGTCCGCAAGATCGAAGGTTACCAGTCCCGTGAAGAGGCTTTGGCGGAGCTGACGCGCATTTCCGCCTATTTTCGCAAGACCGAACCGCATTCGCCCATGTCGTATACGCTCGAAGACGCCGTCCGGCGTGCGCGCATGAGCCTGCCCGATCTGCTGGTGGAACTGGTCGAAGACCCGGCCCATTTGCAGCGCATCCTGTTGGCGGCGGGCATCAAGCCGCCGTCGGCAGAACAAGGTTATTGATCCCTATTCCATATCCGCAACAATTCACCGCTTGAAGAGGGGGCCGTCATGGCAGAAAGCGTTCAACAGAAGCTCAAGAGGGTGCGCGCACCGCGCGTCCACATCACTTACGACGTGGAGACGGAAGGCGCACAGGTCCGCAAGGAACTGCCCTTCGTCGTGGGCGTCATCGGCGATTTCTCTGGCAAGCCTTACGAGCCGCTGAAGCCGTTGCGCGACCGCAAGTTCATCCAGATCGACCGCGACAATTTCGACGACGTCATGCAGCGCATGACGCCCGGCGCGGAATTCAAGGTCGAGAACACGCTGGCCGGCGACGAGACGCTGATGCCGGTCTCGCTGAAGTTCAAGTCGATCGACGATTTCGAACCCGGCGCCGTCGTGGAACAGGTCGAGCCGCTGCGCAAGCTTCTGGCCGTACGCAACAAGCTGCGCGACCTGATGTCGAAGGTTGACCGGTCGGAAGAACTCGAAAGCCTCCTGGAGGAGGTCCTGCAGAACACCGACAAGCTTGCATCCCTTGCCAACGAGCTTGGCGCCGAGAAAGCGAAGGAGTAGTCGAATGAGCGCCGAGACGCAAACAGCCGGCAGCGCAGCCGCCACTGAGGAAACCGGCTCCCTGAGCCTTCTCGATCAGGCCATCCAGGTCACCAAGACCGCCGAGCCCGACGAGATCCAGGACCTCTTGCGCACGCTGACGTCGGAAGCCCTTTCCGGCACCGTCACGTTCAGCAAGAACCTGACCCAGACCTTCAACAAGGCGATTGCCGCGATCGACGAGAAGATGTCGAAGCAGCTGACCGCCATCATGCACAACGAAGAGTTCCAGAAACTGGAAGGCAGCTGGCGGGGCCTCAACTACCTCGTCAAGAATTCGGAAACCAGCTCGACGCTGAAGATCCGCGTTCTCAACCTGTCGAAGAAGGAACTGCACAAGGACCTGACCAAGGCGGTCGAGTTCGACCAGAGCCAGACCTTCAAGAAGCTCTACGAAACCGAGTTCGGCACCCCCGGCGGCGAGCCCTACGGCGCGCTCATCGGCGACTTCGAGTTCGGCTCCGGCACGGAAGACCTCGAAGTGCTGCAGGGCATGTCCAATGTCGCTGCGGCTTCCTTCGCGCCCTTCATCTCGGCCGCAAGCCCGAAGATGTTCGGCCTGGAAAGCTTCACCGAACTCTCGAAGCCCCGCGACCTCGAAAAGATCTTCGACAGCTCGGAATACATCAAGTGGCGCGGTTTCCGTGACAGCGAAGACAGCCGCTTCGTCACGCTGACCATGCCGCGCGTGCTCGCCCGCGTTCCCTACGGCTCGCAGGGCAAGCAGATCGAGGAGTTCTCCTTCGAGGAAGCCCCGATCGGCGCCAATGGCGTCGTCACCAAGATGAAGTCGGACGAGTTCACCTGGATGAACGCCTCCTATGCGCTCGGCGAGCGCCTCACGTCGGCCTTCTCGAAATACGGCTGGTGCGTGGCGATCCGCGGTGCGGAAGGCGGCGGCAAGGTCGAAAACCTGCCGACCTTCACCTTCACCAGCGACGACGGCGACGCCGACCAGCAGTGCCCGACGGAAATCGGCATCACCGATCGCCGCGAGGCGGAGCTTTCCAAGCTCGGCTTCCTGCCGCTCTGCCACTACAAGAGCACGGACTACGCGGTGTTCTTCGGCGCGCAGACCACGCAGCGCGCAAAGAAGTACGACAAGCCCGATGCCACGGCCAACGCGGCGATCTCCGCCCGCCTGCCCTACATCATGGCGACCTCGCGCTTCTCGCACTACCTCAAGGTCATGGGCCGCGACAAGATCGGCTCCTTCCTCGAAGTCCGCGATTGCGAGACCTGGCTCAACAACTGGATCCGCAATTTCGTCAACGGCAATCCGGATGCGAGCGCCGAGATGAAGGCACAGTATCCGCTGGCCGACGCCTCGATCACCGTGAAGGAAATCCCCGGTTCGCCGGGCGCCTACAACGCGGTCGCCTATCTCCGCCCGTGGTTGCAGATGGAAGAACTCACCGCATCCATGCGCCTCGTCGCGCGCATCCCGCAGATGGGCTGACGCAGGCATGGAACAAGACGCAGCCATCGCCACGGAAGACGCTTTCAGCAGCGATGGCGCAAAGAGCGAAGCCGGCATCCGGCTTCGCATCATCGATGCGGTTCTCGAGCGTGGCGGAGAGGAAATCTCCGCCACGCTCGACCGTTTCATCGAGAGCGACGACCCGGCGGAATGCCTCCGCCTGTGGTTCGGCACGCGCGGCGGCGGCGATGGCTGGCGGGCGATCCTGACCCGTGACATCGCGGCGATCGACCCGCTGCTTGGCGACCAGGTCGACGCGATCATCCACACGGCGGAGTTCAAGGCGCTCGAAGCCTCCTGGCGCGGCGTCGATCTGCTGCTGTCGGAAACCGGCAACGACGACAAGGTCCGCGTCAAACTGTTCAACGCCACCTGGGCGGAGCTGTCGCGCGATTTCGACCGCGCCATCGAGTTCGACCAGAGCACGTTGTTCGCCAAGGTCTACAGCGAGGAATACGGCATGCCCGGCGGCGTGCCCTACGGGCTACTGCTCTGCGATCATGCGGTGCGCCATCGCGCGCCCTCGGGTGCTGCGGGCGTGCAGGACGATGTCGGCACGCTTTCCGGACTCGCCCAGGTCGCGGCGGCGGCGTTTTCCCCCTGCATTCTCGGCGCGGCACCGGAACTTTTCGGGGTCACCACCTTCGCCGACCTTTCTTACGCGCAACGGCTCGATGCCGGCTTCCAGCTCGGCGAATACCACCGCTGGCGCCGGCTGCGCGACCTGGAGGACAGCCGCTTCCTCGGTATCGCCATGCCGCGCGTCCTGTTGCGCGACCGATATCGCGACAGCGCCTCGCGGCAGGACGGCTTCCGCTACAGCGAAGGCGGCGAGGGTGTCGATTCCTGGCTCTGGGGCAATGCCGCCTTCGCCTTCGGCCTCATCGCCATCCGGGCGTTTCGCGACTGGGGCTGGTTTGCCGACATGTGCGGCACGCGCGGGCCCCAGGGCGATCTCGGCGGCATCGTCGGGCACCTGCCTGTGGCGCAATTCTCGACGGGCGAGAAGGTCGCCTACCGGCGGCCGCTCGAGGTCGAACTGACCGACAAGAAGCAGAAAATCCTCGAGGCGCTCGGCTTCATCGCGCTCACGCCGTGCAATTTCGATCGCTCCGTGATCTTCCTCGGCGCGCAGTCCCTCTATGCGGCGCCGAGCGACAACGACCTTCCGGCCCAGGTGAACGGCCGGCTGTCCTCCATGCTGCACTACGTCATGTGCATGAGCCGGTTTGCCCATTACGTGAAGATCATGGCCCGCGACCGGGTCGGCGCCTATACGACGCCGCAGGATCTCGAACGTTACCTCGAAGACTGGCTGCGCAACTATACGATCGGCAACACCGATGCCGGCCCGGAGCTGAAGGCGCGTTATCCGCTCGCCGGCGCCCGGTTGGAGATGAGCGAAGTCAGTGGCCGCCCCGGCGTAATGAACTGCGTGCTCCACCTCCAGCCGCATTTCCAGTTCGACCAGGTCGTCTCGGGGTTCCGGATGCGGACAGAAGTGCAGGCCGTGCGGTCGCGGTGAAAAACGAAGGATAGAGCATGGCCCGGCTTCCCAACAAGGCGCCCCCGCGGCTTCCCCTCTTCGATCGGCTGTTGCAGGGCGACAGCATCGAGACGGACCGCAATGTCGACCGCGCCATGCAGGAAATGCACGAATCCGTGCGGCGCGACCTCGAAATCCTCTTCAACACCCGCCCCGGCCGCCTGCCGGAGGACGCAAAACTCCAGGAACTGCGCCAGTCGATCCTGACCTACGGCCTGCCGGAGGTGCAGAGCCAGCACCTCGCCTCGCCTACCCAGCAGGAGCATTTCCGCAAGCGCCTGGAAGATATCATCCGCCGCTTCGAACCGCGCTTCCGCGAGCTTTCCGTGGTGCTGGTCGCGCCGGAAAACCAGGTGGAGCGGGTGCTGCGCTTCCAGATCAATGCGCTTCTGGAAACGGATTCCTCCAGCGAGGCCGTCATCTTCAACACGGCCGTCGACCCGGTCACCGGCATGCTCTCGATCAACGGGCGCTGACCCCTCACAGCGCCTTTGAAACCATCGGCGATTGGCGTAACGTAGGGCGGCGGCGGTCCGCGGGTTTTCCCGCACAGCATTCATGAGGTCTCTTTGGATTTCTCCCAGGCGCGTATCCTCATCGTCGATGATATCGAGGACAACCGGGATGTGCTGGCACGCCGTCTCCGCCGGCTCGGCCTCGTCAATACGGTGCAAGCCGGTGACGGGCTCGAAGCCTTGGAGAAGGTGCGTGCCGAGCCTTTCGACCTGGTCCTGCTCGACGTGATGATGCCGCGCATGAACGGCATCGACGCCCTCCAGGCGCTGAACGACGAGGGCTGGCTCAAGACGCTGTCGGTCGTCATGATCTCCGCGGCGTCCGAAATCGAGACGGTGGTGCGCTGCATCGAACTCGGCGCCGAGGATTACCTGCCGAAACCCTTCAACCCGGCGCTGCTTGCCGCACGCGTCGGCGCGGTGCTCGAGAAGAAATTCCTGCGCGATATCAACCAGCGCCAGCTCGAACGGCTCGAACGGGAGCTGGCGGAAGCCTGGCTCTGCCAGCAATCCATGCTGCCGACCACGTTCCCCGTCGATCCCGCGCAGCTCGATATCTTCGCCAGCATCGACCCCGCGCTGGAAATCGGCGGCGATCTCTACGACGTCTTCGAGGTGACGCCCGGCCTGATCGCGCTGGCGATCGGCGATGTCGCGGGCAAGGGTGCCTCGGCAGCACTCTTCATGGCGCGGACGCGCAGCCTGCTCCGGGCCGGCACCCTGCAATTCCACGCCATTTCGGGACGCGTGCCGCGCCCCTCGGAAATCGTCGCCCTCATCAACGACGAACTCGGCAAGAACAATCCGAACTCGCGGTTCGTCACCCTGTTCTATGCCCTGCTGGAGGTCGCGACCGGCCGCCTCACCTATTGCAATGCCGGCCACGTCTACCCGATCTGGACGAGCGGAACCACCGTCGCCGAAGTGGCCACCACGCCCGATCCCGCACTCGGCGTGATCGACGCGCTCGACTTCCACGACCATGAGCTCGTGCTCGCCGTGGGCGACCGCCTTTTCCTCACCTCGGACGGCCTCTCCGACATGCAGAATGCCGAACAGGAGCAGTTCGGCACGGAAAACATCCTTGCTGAAATCGCCGCCCGTCCGGACGCGCCTGCAACTGATCTCGCCCGCAGCGTGCTGGCAACGGCCTACGCCTTTGCAGGCGGCGCGCCGCAGTTCGACGACATCACGGTGCTCGTCGTCAAAAGGCTTAGTTAAAGTGCCGCAAAGGCCTGAGAAAGCAACAATCGCACTGTCAATCAAGCAGGCTTTGAAGTAGCTTTGCGCGCGAAGATCCAGATCCAGGGGGACATCGTGCCGGGCAGTTTCAATTTTAGTGCAATCGACAAGAACGACGCGGAAGACGTGTGCTGGTGCGTCGTCGAATCTGTCGCGAGTATCGACGACACGGCCTCGAATCTCATTTCCGTCATCCATTTCCTGCGGGAAGCCTACGGCGCCGAGGAGGCCGACGAAAAGGTCATCCCGAACCCGGCCTTCCTGGCCAACGGCCATGACGGATTGTCGCCGAAGACCCGGAAATATTTCACCGGGCGCACGTTCAAGGGACTGGGCGGGAGTGCTGTCAGCCTTGCGGGCGGCCTGGCATCCGGCGTGACGGCCGTCGACGTCGGCAGCATCCTGCGCGAGGGCAGCGCGGTCGGCACGACTGCCGCGCATCTGGTCGGCATCAAGGCGGCCGGCAAGGGGTTCAAGAAGAGCGAAACGGTCACGCGCTGGGTCGACGCGATGCTCAAGGCGAAAGTCGCCAAGATCGGCATTCGCGGCGTGGGCCTGGCGGGTGCCGCCATTCCGATCCCCGCGGTCGGACTTGCGGCCAACATCGCGACCACCGTCGCCAAGCTCGGCATCAAGGTGACGCTGAGCAAGCTCGTCGCCCGCACCGCGATGGAAGTGCACTGGCGCGCCTACCAGGAAACCGTGATTGCCGGCGCCTTCGGCGCCCGCGGCGGCCCGGTCGGCCCTGCCTCGGCGATGTTCTATGAGATCTTCACCAAGCGCAGCTTCACGCGCATCTTCGGCAAACACGACACCGCCGCCCTGATCAAGGAGCCCGGCGGCTGGATGGCGCTGAACGACAAGCTCATGCTGATGTGATGCATCACGACCCTGCCCGTTTTCGGGCAGGGTCGGATTTCCGCATTGTTCGAAACGGCGCCGCGCGGGCCGTGGTGCGTCAGGCCAGCGGGCTGATCATCGTCAGCCGCCGGATGGCTATCGGTTTGGCGAGGAGCCGGTCGATCTGGCTGAGCAGCGGCTTCAGATGCGGCATTTGCATGTGCGCGTCGAGATCCGCCTGGCTCTTCCAGTTCTCGTAGAAGACGAAGACGCAAGGATCGGCGGCATCGACGTGAAAGTCGTAATTGATGCAGCCGGGCTCCGCGCGTGCCGGTGCCACCTGATCGGCCAGCAGGCGACGCAGGTCTTCCCGGGTTTGCGGGCGGGCCGTGACGGTGCCTATGACGGTAACGATCATCGATCAGCTCCTCTTCTGGCTGAGCGCGACGGCGAGGATGATGATTCCGCCGCGGGCGATCAGCTGTTGGCTGAATTCGAGGCCCATCAGGATGAGGCCGTTGTTGATGAGGCCGATCATCAGCGCGCCGACGATGGTGCCGATGACGGTTCCCTTGCCGCCGAAGAGGCTGGTGCCGCCGAGCACCGCGGCTGCGATAACCGAGAGTTCATCGCCCTCGCCGAGCTGGAAACGGCCGGATTGCAGGCGCCCGGCATAAAGCATGCCGGCAAGTGCTGCCGCCAGGGACGAGATGACCAGCACCTTGAACTTGATGGCCTTGGTATCGATGCCGGAATAGCGCGCCGCCGTCTCGCCGCCGCCGGTCGCCAGCACGCGACGGCCGAAGCTGGAACGGCGCAGCACGATATGGCCGATGCCGCCGATGACGGCCATCCACAGAAGCAGCACCGGCACCGGTCCCAGATTGCCGCCGCCGAACAGCCAGGCATAACCGGGCGACAGGATCGGCACGGCCGAGGTCGCCGATATCCACATGGCGACCCCCTTGGCGATGCCCATCATGGCGAGCGTGGTGAGGAAGGACGGGATGCCGATGCGGGTGGTCAGCCAACCGTTGAACATGCCGACCGCAAGCCCCGTGGCGATGCCGGCGCCGACGCCGACGACCGGTCCGCCCGCGGCGATCGCCATCGCCACGGTGACGGTTGAAAGGCCCGCCACCGCGCCGACCGAAAGGTCGATCTCGCCGGCCGAGAGCACGAAGGTCATGGCAATCGCCATGACGGCGATCATCGCCGTCTGCCGCACGATGTTGAGCAGGTTGTTGGGATTGAGGAACCCCTTGTCGGCCAGCGTCACCGCGAAGACGAGGAAGATGACGACGAAGCCGATGTAGATGATGTTCTGGCGCCAGTTGGCGAAGAAGGCGTTAGCCATGGGATACCTCTTGAACCGCGAGGGCCTTCTGGATTTCGATCTGCAGCCGCTGTTCGGCGGCCTGGAGACGGTGGGCGAGGTCGTCGGCGGGCACCGATGGATCTTCCAGCGCCTCGCGCGGCAGGTCCTGGTGCAGGCGTCCTTCGGACATGACGAGAATGCGGTCGCAGGCGGTCAGCAATTCGGAAAGCTCCGACGAGATCATGACGATGCCCTTGCCGGCGGCGGCGAGTTCACGCACCAGGCGGATGATCTCGGATTTCGAGCCGATGTCGATGCCCGCCGTCGGCTCGTCGAGGATGAGGATGTCCGGATTGGTGGCGAGCCACTTGCCGATGACCACCTTCTGCTGGTTGCCGCCCGAAAGCGTCGAGACGGCATGGTCGCGGCTCGCCGTCTTCACGCGCAGGCGCTCGATTTGTTTGTCGCTCAGCTCGTTTGCCGCCTTCGTATCGACAAGGCCGCCCTTGGACAGCTGGCCGATGACGGCGAGGATCATGTTGGCGGCGACCGAATGGGCGGGAATGATGCCCTGCGTCGCGCGCGCTTCCGGCACCAGCGCGACACCCGCGGCAATCGCATCGCCGGGCTTGCGGATCGCGACGGCGCGGCCCTTGATGCGGATCTCGCCCTTGACCGCAGGCTCGATGCCGGCGATCACCCGCGCCAGAGACGAGCGGCCCGAGCCGAGCAGGCCGGCAAGTCCCACCACTTCGCCACGATGCAGCGTCAGGGAAATATCTTCCGGCTTGTGAGCACCGCTGACATGGTCGAGCTCCAGCAGCACCTCGCCCTTAATGGCTTGCCCGCGCTCGACATCGGAGAGCCCTTTCGAGCGCCGGCCGACGATGTGCTCGATCATCGTATCGATCGGCAGGTCGCCAAGAGGCGCGGTAATGACGTGCCGGCCGTCGCGCAGGATCGTCGCGCGGTCGGCGATGCGGGCGATCTCGTCCATGCGGTGGCTGACATAGATGATCGCCACGCCCCTGGCCTTCAGCTTGCGCAGGAAGACGAAGAGCCGCTCGACATCGGAAACGGCCAGCGCCGTGGATGGTTCGTCCAGAACCAGAACCCTGGCATCCTGCGAGATCGCCTTGGCGATTTCGGTGAGCTGCTTCTGGCCGGCCCCCAGATCCCCGACCACGGCCTTCGGATCGACGAAAACTTCAAGCAGCGCGAAAATGTCCGCCGTGCGTCGCTCGGCCTCCCGGTCGTCGATAAGCCCCATGCCGTCACGGCATTCCCGCGTCAGGAAGATGTTCTGGGCGACCGTCAGGGTCGGAACCAGGCTCATTTCCTGGTAGTTCATCGCGATGCCGGCCGCGCGCGACGCCTCCGGCGTATGCACCGTCAGGGGCACGCCGCCGACCTCGATTGCGCCCTGGTCGGGGCGATGCACCCCGTTCAGGACCTTGAGGATCGTCGATTTGCCGGCGCCGTTGCCGCCGAGCAGCGCGTGAACCTCGCCCGGCAAGACCTCGAAGGAGACGTCGTCCAGCGCGCGCACCCCGCCGAAGGCCTTGCTTATGCCGGTCATGCGGACGGCAGCGGCGCTCGCAGTCATCCCACCTTCTCCCATTGTCCGGTTTCACCGGAGCGGATAAGGGCGTCCGCGACGAGTTCCGTCAACAGGCCGTCCTCGAAGTTCGGGCTCGGGAGCCGGTTCTTGGCGATTGCCGAGAAGAAATCGTAGCATTCGACGATCTTCGTTTCCGAATAGCCGATGCCGAGACCGGGGATCGGCCAGAGGCCGTTGCCATAGGGATGGGCCGGCCCCGTATAGACGGTGCGGAAGCCGCGGGCATCGGCCGGGTCGTCGGCGAACATCACCTGCAACTCGTCGCGGCGCTCGTAGTTGAAGTGGATCGAGCCCTTGGTGCCGTGGATTTCCAGCGTGATGAAGTTGTTGCGGCCATAGGCGTTGCGGGTGGCTTCGAGGCTGCCGATGGCGCCGCCCTCGAACTTCAGCATCGAGACGACCTCGTCGTCGACATCCACCTCGCCGCGCTCCGCATCCTTGGCTTTTTCCGCCGCGCCCAGCTTGTCGACGCCGCCCTGCTGGAGGGGGCGCGTCTTGTTGTAGGTTGTGGTAAGCGCGCTCACCTCGGCGATCGGGCCGACGAGATAGTGGGCGAGATCGACCACATGGGTGGCAATGTCTCCGACCGAGCCGGAGCCGGCGATCTTCTTCTGGAAGCGCCAGGAGAGCGGTGAATCCGGGTCGGCCGACCAGTCCTGCAGATAGGTGCCGCGGAAATTCAGGATCCGGCCGATGCGGCCCTCCTCGATATATTTCTTCGCGAGCGCCACGGCCGGCGTACGGCGATAATTGAAGGCGACCATGTGGATGACGCCGGCGGCCTTCACCGCCTCGTACATCGCCCTCGCCTCCTCGACGGTGCGGGCAAGCGGCTTCTCGCAGATGATGTGCTTGCCGGCCTTCGCCGCCGCGATGGCGATTTCGGCATGCACGTTGTTCGGCGTGCAGATATCCACGACGTCGATATCCGGCCGGTTGACAACGGCGCGCCAGTCCGAGGATGCCTCTTCGAAACCATAGCGGCGGCGCGCTTCCTCCGCCATGCCGTCGGTCACGTCGACGACGACCTTGCGGTGGGGAATGGCCGGCGCGGGCCAGAAGAACATCGGCATGGAGGCATAGGCCATGGCATGCGCCTTGCCCATGAAGCCGCCGCCGATCATGGCGACGTTCATCACTTTGGTCATCGGGTTTCTCCTGAAAGAAGTCGGCTAGGCCGGGTCAATCCTTGCGGCACGGGGCACCGCGGCGCCCCGTGCCGGACACATCACTGGCCAAGGCTGGCCTTGATGTTGTCGGTCGCTTCGCTGGAATAGACAGCTTTCCAGCCGTCGAGCAGCGTCTCCCGCGTCACCGGAAGGGCGGGCAGTGCCACGAAGGCGGGGGCTTCCTTGCCGAGCAGTGCATAGCCGGCAAGCTTGGCTTCCACGACACCGGCATCATAGGGCCGCTGCGCGCCAAGTCCCTTGATGAAACCGCCCTGGGCCATCGAGATCGCCACGTTCTCGCCGAGGTCGATCGTCGTGATGACGAGATCGTCGCGACCGGCAACGCGCGCGGCAGAGATCACACCTTCGGCCGGCACGTCCCAGACCGCCCAGATGCCCTTGATATTCGGGTTGGAGGTGAGGATCGCAGACGCAGCCTTGTCGGCATCGCCTGAGAAATCCGGTCCGCCGATGCCCTGCTCGGCGACGATCTTGATGTTGGGGTAATCGGCGGCGATCGTCGCCTTGAAGGCTTCGTACCGCTGCTTGGTGACGAAGAAGTCGGCGGCGTGGAACACCAGACCGATATCGCCCTCGCCATTCAGCGCCTTCGCCATCAGATGCGCCGAAGCAACGCCATTGCCGTAATTGTCTGCCGAGACGATCGACACGTAGTCCTTTCCGGCCACGAAGCCGGTCGGCACATTGTCCATGAAGACGAGCTTGGTGCCGACCTCCGCCGCCGCCTTGTAGGCTGCGGCCGTTGCCGTCGGGTCGGTCGGGATCGACACGATGACGCTCGGCTTCTGCGCCATGATCGTCTCGATGTCGGCGACCTGCTTTTCCGGCTTGAAGCCGGCATCGGTCACCGCAAGGACCTTGATGCCCATGGCGGCGAACTGGGTTTGCAGTCCGTTGACCTGGGCGCGCGACCAGTCGTTGCCGCCATAATGCATGACGATCGCCGCGGTGGCGTTCATGCCCTTGATCTTGGCGAGTTCCTCGTCGCTCAGCGTGACATCGGATGCCGGGGCCGGATCTTCACCGGAAGGCCCCTTGGAGAGAACCGTCTTCTGAAGTTCCGCCAGCGCCGTGTCCGGATCGGCCGCGGCCGGTGCAGAATAGGCAAGAGCAAGCGCCATCGCGGCGGCGGTGCCCAACAGGAATCGTCTTGTCATCATCACTTTCTCCTCCCGAAAGTGGGGCTTGCGCCCCGGTCGCGGCCGTCAGGCCGATTTAAGATAGGCCATGCTCGCTTTCGCTCCCTCCAGCGGATCAGGCCAGGAATCGAGTTCCGTGCAAACCCAGCCGGCAAAGCCGGTCTCCCGAAGGGCCGCGATGATCCCGTCCGTCGGGATGTCGCCACGGTCGATCGGCGTGAAGGCGAAGGGCTCCTTCTGGAAACCCTTGAGATGCACATAGGAAATGCGCGCCGCATGTTCGCGAATGAGGGCGGCGGGATCGCCGCCGGCAGCCGCAAGATGGGCGGTGTCCGGGCAGAAATGGATGCCGGTGAGCCCGAAGATCTTGCGCACCTGCGCCGGCCCCTCGACGATCGTCGAAAGATGCGGGTGGTAATGGGCGGTGAGGCCGCGCGCCTCGGCGATCTCCTTCACCCGGTCGAGCGCGGCTGCGAGCTTGTGATAGTCCGCCTCGCGGATGCCGTCGAAGCGCTTGGCACCGCCACCGACCACCAGATGCGGCGCGCCGAGTTCGGCGGCACGATCCGCAGCGCGCACCACGCGGGCGAGTTCCTCTGGCAGGATATCGTCGAAGATGAAATTGCCGCCGGCATAGGTCGCCACGAGCGCGAGCCCGTTGTCGGCCAGCAGGGCGCGCATGTCCCCGGTGCTGAAATCGAGAAGGTTGCCGTCGAAGAGTTCGACGCCCTCGTAGCCTGCCGCAGCGATATCGGCGAAGGCGCGGCGCATGTCGCCGAAGGTTCGGTAGGCGAGATTGGTGATCGACGTGACGCCGACCGCATCCCCGCCGAGATTGCCCCAGCAGTTCGCATGATAGGCGAGCTTGAAGTTCGACATCGGCGCCTCCTCCCAGTGACTGTCGTGACTTGCAGACCGTCTTACGGCGTGAAAAATCTGATGTCAATTATTTATGCGCATATCTTAGGTATCTTTTGCTGATTTAATGCAAAAGTCCGATATTGCCAGTCGAAACAAGCGGCCTTATCAAGGGAAAGAAGGCGAAGTCGCCAGAGAGGAAGACCCATGCCGACGACGGCGAGCGCGCAAACTGATGGCCATCCCCGCCGCAAAGGCCGTCCGCGCGTCTCCGAAACCGCGGCACCCAGTCTGGTCGACATCCTCAACCTCGTGCGCACCGAGCAGGCCACCACCCGCCAGGAAATCGAGCGGCACAGCGAGCTTGGGCGCGCGGTCGTCGCCGATCGGCTCGGAACGCTCGGCGAACTGGGCCTCATCGATGAAAGCGAACTCGGCACCGCCACCGGCGGCCGCGCGCCGCGCCTCGTGCGGTTTGCGGCCGATCGCGGCCGTATTCTCGTCGCGACGCTCGACCAGACCGCCATCGGCGTCGGTGTTGCCGATCTCGCCGGTTCCCTGCTCATGGAACATCACGAGGCAGCAGAGCTGACCCAGCCGGTTTCTGCCCTGGCAGAGCGACTGATCACGCTCTTCCGCTGGATCCTCGAGCGGCAGGCAGATCCGCAGCTCTATGGCATTTCCATTTCTGTTCCCGGTGCGGTGCCGGATGGCGGCGAAGCGCTTTTCCAGCGCAGCACCCCCGGCGTCCTTCCCGGCTGGGAAAGCTTCCCGCTCGTCGAGACGCTCATCGCCGCCTTCGATGCCCCGGTCTGGCTGCGCTCCAGTGTCGAAACGATGACGATGGGCGAACTCCATGCCGGCGCCGGCGACGGCCGCAACACCATGCTGTTCGTCAAGGTCGGCAAACGCATCGGCGCCGGTCTTGCCAGCGACGGCGTGCTGTTTCGCGGCGCGCAGGGCGCCGTCGGCCTTATCGGCTCCGTTCCGGTGACGCTGGGCGACAGGACAGGCACGCTGGAAGCCATGGCAGGCTCCGACCATATCGCCCAGGACGGTAAGGTCGCAGCCGAAAACGGCGCAAGCCCCGTCCTCGCCGAACATGTGCGGCGCGGCGGCGACATCACGGCCCTCGAAGTCGCGCAGGCCGCGCAAATGGGCGATGCCGCGGCGATCGACATCCTCGCCCAGAGCGGCCGGCTGATCGGCCAGGTGGTCGCGACGCTGGCCAACATGCTCAACCCGGCGCTCATCGTGCTGTCGGGCTCGATTGCCCAGACGAACGACATCCTTCTCGCAGCGGCGCGTGAAGCGATCTACGGCGCCTGCCACCCGCTGGTGAGCCGGGACCTGCAGATCATCCGCTCGCAGATGGGCAGCTCGTCCGGGCTTGTCGGGGCCGCCATCGTCGCGACGGAGGGCCTGTTCGCCCCTGCCATGCTGAGGGACTGGATCATGGCGGGCCGGCCGCAGGCCCATCCGCTCTTCCAGCAGGTGAAGCACGAGATTGCCCAGAGGAAGTCCATAGAGGGAAACACCGTCCGGCCGCCGGATGTTTGAGGAGGATTGAATGGCGATTACGGGTCTCGGCCCTCACGGAGAGCGCGCATCGGCGCCCGAACGGGTGCTGCTGCTGCCGGAAGACATGGCGCGCGCACGGGCAAGCGGCTTCCGCGTCGCGATCGTGCTGCACACGCTTGCCAGCGACTGGGCCAAGCAGCAGCTCTCCGGCATCGTCGGCATGCTTGGCAATTGCGGGGTCGCGGTCATCGATGTGGTCGACTGCGCCTTCACGCCGGAGGTGCAGATCGAGGCGCTGGAGCGGCTGATCGGCGAGGCGCCGGACGCCATCATATCCCTGCCCGTCGCCAATTCCAAAGTGGCGGCGGCGCATGCGCGCGTCTCTGCGGCCGGCATAAAACTCATCCTGCTCGACAACGCGCCGACCGGGCTTCTCCCGGGCAAGGACTATATCTCGCTCGTCTCGGCGGACAATTTCGGGCTCGGCAAGATCGCCGCGGAAGGCTTGTCGCCGCATCTGCCTGATGGCGCGGAGGTCGGCGTGCTGGGTTACGACGCCGATTTCTTTGCAACGAACGAACGCGAAATCGCCTTCGTGAAGTGGATGCAGATCAACCGCCCGGATGTGACGCTCCGCGTGCAGCGCTTCCCTTCCCTGTCGGAGGTCGCGAAAACCACGCGAAATCTTGCCGAAGCCCATCCCGGGCTTGCCGGCCTGTTCGTCGTCTGGGACACGCCGGCCACGACCGCCGCCCAGGTTCTCGAAACGATGGGCCGCAGGATTTCGATGGCGACGGTGGACCTTGGCCAGGAGGCTGCCATCGGCCTTGCTGCCAGCGAACCGCTCGTTGCCATCGCCGCCCAGCAACCCTTCCGCCAGGGCGAGACCGCCGCCTCCATCGTCGTGACCGCCCTGCTTGGCCGGCTGGCCCCCGCCTGGGTGGCGCTCCCCGGCCTTGCCGTCACGGCACGCAACGTCGTGGAATGTTTCCAGACCGTCTGGCGCATGCCGGCGCCGCGCGAAGTGCTGCGCAAGCTCAGCCTTGTGGGCCCGGCAAAATAGCGGCTCGCTTGTCGCGGTCGAAGACGCTGGACAGGAAGGAGACCTCGACGAAGGTCGAGGCGCTTCTGCGGCGTCGTCTCGGCCTATGACGCAGGGCTCTGTCAGCTCGCCAGATGCTCGAAGAGCCGTGCGACGGCTTCGGCGCCCGGGTCGACATGGCCTTCGAGCTGCTTGGCATTGATATAGGCGGCGCGGCCGGCTTTGGCGCGGGTGAGCGTCGCGGTGAAGTTCGCGCCCTTCCTTGCGGCAGCCGCGGCGGCGACGATGTTTTCCCCAAGCGCGTCGAGGGCGGGGGAAAGGGCGTCCACCATCGTCCGGTCGCCGATGCTCGCGCCGCCGATCTCCTGCATGCGGGCAAGGCCTGCGCGCAGCGCCTCGCGCATCGGCAGACCGCTCGATGCACCGTCGCCGGCGGCGGCGAAGAAAATGGCGAGCAGCACGCCGGAGGAGCCGCCCATGGTCTGGCTGAGCTCCTGGCCGATGGCGCGCAGCAGCTGGGTGTGATCGGACAACGGCAAGCGGTCGATCGCGTTGATCAGCGCGCGGGCGGCACCCGCCAGCGTCGAGCCCGTGTCGCCGTCGCCGGACTTCGCGTCCAGCGCATTGAGGTCCTGTTCGGCGGCGATCAGCACGTTGCAGCAATTGATCAGGAATTCGCGCGTCGCCCGATGTTCCGAACGCATGGGCGTGATCGGCGTCAGGCCGTCCGGCAGCGCCGCGACGGCAATCGGGCGCACCTCGGAAACCCCCGGCCAGGCGGCAATCGAGACCGGCGCTTTCAGGAGCTCCAGTTCGGCCGCATCGGCGGCGAAGACGGAGATCGAAAAACCCTGCATGTCGAGCGAGGTCATCAGCGGCGCCGGGCCGATCGCATGGGCGATCTTTCCTCCGATGGAGGAGCCGAGCAGGTCATGGGCGAGCACGGACATTTCCAGCTCGGAGGTGCCGCCGAGATTGTTGATCAGCGCGACATGCGGCCCCTCGCCCATCACGGCGGCGAGCCGCTCCGCCATGGTCGCGACGGAAGGACGCGCGCCGGCGAAATCGATCTGTTCGACGCCGGCTTCGCCATGGATGCCGAGGCCGAGTTCGGCCTTGCCTTCCGGAATGCGGTCTTCCTTCGGCGAGCCTGGAACGCGGCAGGTATCGAGCGACATGCCGATGGAGTGCGTGCCGGCGATGACGCGCTTTGCCGCCGCCGTGACCGTTTCGAGGTCGGCGCCCTGTTCGGCGAGCGCGCCGGCGATCTTGTGCACGAACAGCGTTCCGGCAACGCCGCGCGCCTGCGGCAGGTCGGGAAGGGCGATGTCGTCGCCGACGATCACCATCGAGACATTGAGCCCGAAGGCGCGGGCGCGCTCGGCGGCGAGGCCGAAATTCAGCCGGTCGCCGGTATAGTTCTTGACGACGAGCAGGCAGCCGGCCGGCCCCGTCACCGCCAGGATGCCCGCAAGCACGGCGTCCACACTCGGCGAGGCGAAGACATCGCCGCACACCGCGGCCGTCAGCATGCCCTTGCCGACGAAGCCGACATGGGCGGGCTCATGGCCGGAGCCGCCGCCGGAAACGATCGCCACGCGCGACTTGTCCCAATCGCTGCGCTTGACGACACGGATATGCGGATAACCGTCGAGACGGGTGAGCGCGCCGCCGGACAAGGCCAGCAGGCCATCGATCGCCTCGGTGACGACGTCTTCGCGCTTGTTGATGAATTGCGCCATGATTTTTGTTCTCCTTAAGCTAAACGCATGCCTGCCGCGTCGAAGTAGAGCGGCCGCGACGGCTGGATTTTTATGGTTTCGCCGCCCTTGAGCGGCGTGTGCGCATCCGTGACGGTGATGAGGTCGTGTTTGCGGAAGGTGAGATGCAGGCGCGTCTGGTCGCCGAGATGTTCGACGCGCTTGACCAGCGCCTCCTCGCCTTCACCCTGTGCGATATGCTCCGGCCTCAGCCCGATGCTTTTCGCACCGGACGGCGCGCCTGCGAAAATATCGGCCGGCAGCACGTTGATGCGCGGCTGGCCGAGGCGGGTCGCGGCGTAGACGCTGACCGGCTGTTCATAGACCTCGCGCGGCGAGCCGAACTGCACGAGCCGGCCCTCGTTCAGCACGCCGACATGGGTCGCCATGGTCATCGCCTCGATCTGGTCATGCGTGACATAGAGCAGGGTCGCGCCGGTTTTCGCCTGGATACGTTTCAACTCGATGCGCAGGTCCGCCCGCAGTTTCGCGTCGAGCGAGCTCAAGGGCTCGTCCATCAGGAAGATCTGCGGGTTGCGGACAAGGGCGCGGCCGATGGAGACGCGCTGCATCTCGCCGCCGGAGAGCGCCGTCGCCTTGTTGTCCAGCTTGTGGGCGATCTGGAGCGTTTCGGCGACCTCGCGCACCTTGCGTTCGATCGCCTCTTTCGGTGTCTTGAGGAGCGGGGATTTCAGCGGGAACTCCAGGTTCTGGCGAACGGTCAGGTGCGGATAGAGCGAATATTGCTGAAAAACCATGGCGACGTTGCGTTCGGCCGGCGACAGGCCCTTCATCGGCCTTCCGCCGATATAGACCTCGCCGCTGTCCGGCGTGTCGAGGCCGGAGACCATTCTGAGCGTCGTCGTCTTGCCCACGCCCGTCGGGCCGAGCAGCACGACGAAGGCGCCGTCAGGCACCGTCAGCGAGACATTGTCGAGCGCCAGCGTGTTGCCGAAGGCCTTGCTCACGTTTTCAAGGATGACTTCAGCCATGTGCCAGCACTCCTTCATTGGCCTCGGAAATGAGCGCCTTGCCGGTCTCCGCATCGAAGACCGACAGCGTGCGCGCATCGAAATCGAGGCCGATCAACTCGTCCTCGTGCACGACATGGCCGGAGGGGATGCGTGCCTTCAGGTCGCCGTGGCCGGTGGACAGCGTCACGATCTGGGTGGTGCCGAGATATTCGACCGCGATCACGCGCCCCCGGTAGGCAGCATCGCTGGCGAACCGCACATGTTCCGGGCGCACGCCGAGCGTCAGCCGCCCGGCTCGGCCTTCCCGTGTGGCCGGCACTTTCACCTTCACGCCGCCGAGATCGATACTGTCGCCGCCGATGCCGATCATGCCGTCGAACTCCAGAAAGTTCATCGGCGGCGAGCCGATGAACTGCGCCACGAACTTCGTCGCCGGCCAGTCGTAGATCTGCTGCGGCCGGCCGAACTGCTCGACGACGCCATGGTTCATGACGACGATCTTGTCGCCCATCTGCATGGCTTCGAGCTGGTCGTGCGTGACATAGACGGTGGTGGCGCCCATGCGGTCGTGCAGGGCGCGCAGCTCCTCGGCCATGTGCTCGCGGAACTCGGCATCGAGCGCGCCGAGCGGCTCGTCCATGAAGAAGGCCTTCGGCCGCCGCACGATGGCGCGGCCGAGCGCCACGCGCTGGCGGTCGCCGCCGGAAAGGCCGCCGACGGGTTTTTCGAGGATATGCTCGATCCGCAGGATGCGGGCGACCTCGGCGACGCGCGTCCTCAACTCCTCGCCGCGTAGGCCCTGGCTCACCAGCGGATAGGAGATGTTCTTGCGCACGTTCATATGCGGATAGAGCGCGAACATCTGGAAGACGAAGGCGATGTCGCGCTGGCTCGCCGGCTTCATGCCGACCTCCTCGCCGTCGATGAAGATCTCGCCGGACGTCGGCAGTTCGAGGCCCGCCATCATGCGCAGCGTCGTCGTCTTGCCGCAGCCGGAGGGGCCGAGCAGCATGAAGAACTCGCCGTCCTCGATGGTGAAACTGGAGGAGCGGACCGCGGTGAAGGCACCGAATTCCTTGCGCACGTTCTGGATTCTGATTTGCGCCATCAGCCTACTCCGGGAAATGGCTGACGATGATGAACATCACCGTACCCAGCAAGGTTATGACGAAGGACCAGGAATAGAGCGCAAGCGCAAAGGGCTGCATGAGCATGACGACGCCCGTGGCGATCAGCACCGATGCCAGCATTTCCCAGGCGCCGCGCCGCAGATGCAGCAACCCCTTGAAGAATCTTGTCATTTGCGGACTGCTCCGAATGTGATGCCGCGCAGCAGATGTTTGCGCAGAAGGATGGTGAACACCATGACCGGCACGAGGAAGAGGGTCGCGCCCGCCGCAACGGCCGGCCAGTCCTGGCCGCTGACGCCGATGATGGTGGGAATGAAGGGCGGCGCCGTCTGGGCGTTGCCGGATGTCAACAGCACCGCGAAGGCATATTCATTCCAGGCGAAGATCAGGCAGAAGATCGCGGTGGAGGCGATGCCCGTCGCCGCCTGCGGCAGCACGACCTTGTAGAAGGCCTGGAACCGCGTGTAGCCGTCGATCAGCGCCGCCTCCTCGTATTCGATCGGGATCTCGTCGATGAAGCCCTTGAGCAGCCAGACGGAGAGCGACAGGTTCACCGCCGTATAAAGCAGGATCATGCCGGCATGGGTATCGCTGAGGCCGAGCGAGCGGAACATCAGGAAGATCGGTATGGCGACGGCGATCGGCGGCATCATGCGCGTGGAGAGGATGAAGAACAGCAGATCATCCTTCAACGGCACCTTGAAGCGCGAGAAGGCATAGGCGGCGGCCGTGCCGAGCACGATGCACAGCACCGTCGAACCGAAGCCGATGATCACCGAATTGGTGAAGCGTTCGGAAAAGCGCGAGGGGCCGGAAATGACGAGCCCGTCCTTGCGCACCAGCTTGTCGTACCAGGTCGTGGGCTCGCCGACCGCCTCCAGCTGCTCCGCGGTAAGACGGGTGCGCGTGGTGAAGACGTTGACGTAGCCTTCCACCGTCGGCGTGAAGAAGGTTTTCGGGGGATAGGCGATCGCATCCGCCGGGGTCTTGAAGCTCGTCGCGATGATCCAGACGAGCGGAAGCAGCGTGATCAGCGCATAGAGAACGACCAGGCTGCCGGCGAACCATTTCTGCCGCAGGGACGGTTCGGTAACGGAATAGCTCATCGCTGTTTCACCTTGTTCAGGGCTTTGACGTAGATCGACGCAAGGCCGAAGACGGTGACGAAGAGGATGACGGCGTAGGCGGACGCATAGCCCGTGCGCCACTTCTCGAAGGCCTCGCGCTTCAGGTTGATCGAGGTAAGCTCGGTGATCGAGCCCGGCCCGCCGCCGGTGAGCTGAACCACGAGGTCGAACATCTTGAAGTTCTCGATGCCGCGGAAAAGCACGGCGAGCATCAGGAAGGGCAGCACGAGCGGGATGGTGATCGTCCAGAACTGCCGCCATTTGCTGGCGCGGTCGCATTCGGCGGCTTCATAGATACTGGGTGGAATGGAGCGCAGGCCCGCAAGGCAGATCAGCATGACGAAGGGCGTCCACATCCAGGTGTCGACGATGACGATGGCCCAGCGTGCCAGCGACACGTCGCCGATCATGGAGAAACTCGACGGGTCGGCCCCCGTCAGGAAGCCGACGGCATAGTTGAACAGGCCGATCTGCGGCTGGTAGAGGAAGGTCCAGAAATTGCCGACCACCGCCGGGCTCAGCATCATCGGCAGCACGATGATCGTCGTCCAGAGATCGTTGCCGCGGAACTTCTTGTTGATCAGGTAGGCGAGCGAAAAGCCGATCAGCACCTGAAGGACGATGGTCCAGATCAGGAAATGGGCGGTCGCCTGCATGGTCAGCCAGATGTCACGGTCGGACAGGATGTTCAGGTAGTTCTTCAGGCCGACGAACTCGACCTCGGCATTGGGGCGATTGACCCGGAAATTGGTGAAGCTCAGCCGGATCGTCCAGATGAGCGGAAAGATGTTGACCGCCAGAAGCAGCACGATCGACGGGGCGACGAAGAGCCAGGCGAGCGCACGATCCGACAGGCCGTGCATGCGTTTGGCATTGGCGTGCGGCGTCGCTTCGGCGACCCGCTCCACGGATGATTTCAGCATTGAAGGTCCCTTGGTTTTTCAACTGAGCGGCGACAGAGCCGGGGCAGATCCCCGGCTCCGGCCGCGCCTTGGTCCGCTGGGAGGCGGCGGGCACAAAGCTCGTGGCGGTCAGTACTTGCCTTCGTCGTCGAAGACCTGCGTCCAGTCCTTTGCCAGACCGTCCATCGCTTCCTGCGCCGTACCCTGGCCGGCGACCACATAGTCATGGAAGCGCTTCTGCGCCGCCTGTAGCAGCGAGGCGTAGGACGGCTCGGCCCAGAAGTCCTTCACGATGGCCATGGAGTCGAGGAAGGTCTGCGCATAGGGCTGGCTGGTTGCAAAACCGGGGTCTTCGACCACCTTGCGCAGCGCCGAATAGCCGCCCATCTGCCACCATTTCTGCTGGATCTCCGGCTGGGCGAACCACTTGATATAGGCAAGCGCCTCCTCCTGCTTCCCGGAAGCCGCGACCACCGAAATGCCCTGCCCGCCGAGCTGCGCGAAGGCGACGCCATCGGGGCCCGCCGGGTTCGGGAAGTAACCGGACTTGTCGCCACCGACGTTCGGGTCGGCGTTGATGCCCGGCCAGGTGAAGGCGAAGTTCATGTGCAGCGCGACCTGGCCCGACTTGTAGGCATCGATGTCCTCCGACATGTAGGCGTCGGAATGGCCGGGCGGCGTGCAGCAATTGTAGAGTTCCTTGTAGAACTCCAGGCCCGCCACCGCCTTGGCGGAATTCACGTAACCTTCCAGCTCATAGGGCTTGTCGGGGTTTTCATACTGGAAGCCGAAGCTGTAGAGCACGTCCATGACACCCATGGTTATGCCCTCGGAACCGCGCTCCGTGTAGATCGCCGCGCCATAGACGGTCTTGCCGTCGATCTCGCGCTTCTGGAAGAATTCGGCGATGTCCTTCAACTCGGCGAAGGTTTTCGGCACCGCGAGATCGCGGCCGTATTTCTGCTTGAACTCCGCCTGGAGTTCGGGGCGTGCGAACCAGTCCTTGCGGTAGCTCCAGCCGACGACGTCGCCGAAGGCCGGCAGCGCCCAGTAGTTCGGCGAGTTCTTCGGCCATTCGGCATAACCGACGACGGTGGCCGGGATGAAGTCGTCCATCTTGATTCCTTCCTTGTCGAAGAAATCGTTGAGCTTGACGTATTGCCCGTTCTCCGCGGCACCGCCGATCCACTGGCTGTCGCCGATCAGAAGATCGCAGAGCTTGCCGCCGGAATTGAGCTCGTTGAGCATGCGGTCGGCGAAGTTCGGCCACGGCACGAACTCGAACTTCATGGTGTTGCCGCTCTTGGTCTCGAAATCCTTGCTGAGCTCGACGAGCGCGTTTGCCGGGTCCCAGGCGGCCCAGCACAGCGTCAAGTCGGCGGCGCCGGCCTGGCTCGTGCTTGCAACGCCGGCGGCCAAAAGGGCGCCGAGAGCGATCAATGATCTGACTTTGTGAAAATTCATGACTGGGGCCTCCTCCCCCTCCCTTCCGACCTCCATCGAAAGGCGAAAACGCCCGTGGCGGGCAACAGGCGCGGAAGGATGGCTGTTGAGCCGGCCCTCTTCCACGCCGCCTGTATGGCCGCGGTGTTCCTCCTCGTGGCCATGAAGAGAGTCATATTGAGGTGCGCACCTCAATGCAAGCAATTTTTGAGGTGCGCACTTCAATTCTTGCTTTTCGCCTGCTTTTGCTAGAGAAATCCGATTCAGACTCTTGGGAGGAGAAAGCGGGCGCATGCGGCCTACCGCAAAAGACCTGGCAGAAGCCGCGGGCGTCAGCCTGGCGACCGTCGACCGCGTGCTGAACGAGCGCCCGAATGTCAGCGGGAAGGCCGCGCGCAAAGTCGCCGAGGCGATCGAGCGCATCGGCTTCATCCGGAATCCGGCCGCGGTCGCGTTGGCGCGCAACAAGACCTACCGCTTCCGCTTCGTGCTGCCGACCTCCGGCGACCAGTATCTCAAGGAACTCATCGGCCGCGTCACCGAGGCGAAGGAAGCGCTGCGCGCCGATTCCATCGCGGTGGAGGCCGTGCAGATCCCGATGGCGGACCCGCATCATGTCGCCAAATACCTGACCGCCGTCGACCCCGAAGCCATCGACGGGGTCGCCGTCATGGCGCCGGAATCGCCGCAGGTGCGCGACGCGCTGATGCGGCTCGTCGAACGCGGCGTCAAGGTCGTGCAATTTCTCTCAGGCCAGGAACGGCTGGAGAGCGCCGACTATGTCGGCGTCGACAATTTCGCGGCGGGTGCCACCGCCGGCAAGATCGCCGGCCGCTTCATCAGCGAGAGGCCCGGCAAGATCATGGTGGTGGCGGAAACCATGATGGCGCTCGACAGTATCCAGCGCCGCCTTGGCTTCGACAGCATCATCAACGCCCAGTTCCCCCATCTCCAGAGTCTGCCCTCCCTCGAAACCTATGCCGACGAAAAGCGCACCGAGCTGATCATCCAGCGCACGCTGCAACACAACCCGGATACCGTGGCCGTCTATGTGCTGAGTTCGGAAGCGAGGGTGCCGCTGTCGGCCGTCTGGAACGCGCAGGGTTCCCGTCCCCTCACCGTCGTCGCGCACGAGCGTACACCCTTCAGCGAAAAGGCGCTGATGGACGAGCGCATCGACGCCGTGATCGCCCAGGACCCCGGCCACGCGGTCAGAAGCGCACTGCGCATCATGCGCGCCCGCGCCGACCACCGCGAACTGCTCGCTTCCCAGGAGCGGATCCGTATCGAGGTCCTGCTCAAGGAAAACCTCCAGCTCGAATGATCTAGGCGACGCGGGCGTCGGCCACCGGCCCGCCGGCGAGCGCCACGGTGTTCCTGCCCATGCGCTTCGCTTCGTAGAGCGCGCTGTCGGCGTCGCACAGAAGCCGTTCGAGCGTCGTCTCGGCAGGGGCCGCCAGGGCCACACCGAGGCTGACCGTCACGCAGCCGTCGTCCAGTCCGCGATGGCGCATGGCGAGGTCCTCTATTGCGGCCCGGATGCGCTCCGCCATCGCCAGCGCCGTCAGGGGTTCCCGGTCGGCGACAAGCACCAGCATCTCCTCGCCCCCGAAGCGGAACACGAAGGATGCCTCGTCCACCGTGTCGCGGATGCATTGCGAGACGGCGCGAAGGCAAGAATCACCTTCGATATGGCCGTGAACGTCGTTGAACCGCTTGAAATGATCGATGTCGAGCAGGATGGCCGCGACTGCGGTATGTCGCCCGCCGCTCCACAGCCCCTCGCAGATCCGCACGAGCGAGCGCCGGTTGAGCAGTCCCGTCAGTTCGTCCCGCTCGGCATTGCGCTCCAGCTGCGCGTAGAGCAGGCCGGCTCGCAGCTGATTGAGAAAATTCTGCCGGTCCTTCTGCTCCAGGAAATAGGCGCTCACCGCCAGGAAGATCGAGAGCGTCACATAGAAGGTGACAATGCCGGAATAGGTCACGGCGTCGAAGGCGCCGGTCATCTGCGTTGTGGTGAAATGCGAGGCGCACATCAGCACGAGCCCCACAAGGACCGCCGGAAAACGCGGCCGCAATGCGATGACGAAGAAGAGGAAGGCGGCGGAGTTGCCGTTCTGGTAGACGAAGAGGTAGGGACTTGCGCTTTGCGTGGCGGCAAGCATCGGCAGGGTGACGCCCAGCACGGCGATCGCGACCGAAAGACTGTCGTAGAGCAGTGCATTCCGCCAGCGGCGGACGGTCAGGACGCAGGCGATCACGAAGGGCGTGAACACCAGGAAGCGCGCGAAGACCAGCTCGGTGAAGACGTCCGCCATCATGGTGCGATCGCCGAAATAGACGAGATCGTAGATCAGCGTGCCGATCACGCCCCAGACCACGGCGAGCCGCACCCGCTCCGCCACATAGTCCTTGCGGAAAGCGGCCTCGATATCCGGGGTAAAACGCAGAAACCGAAAGCCCCGCCCGATCTGGCGCTCCACCTGGTCCAGCGTCACGACGCCCATCCCGAAAATCCCCGCATGCAGCAAGATCACCCGACGTTATGGCAGAAAGCTGAACAACGACCTAAAGCGGGACTGCAAGCCCGTCGTTTCAGGCAGGTTCGCCACCAACCTTGAGTTTGACGACGGCAAAGGCTATTGCGTATCGCAGCAACGGACTGCGGCCGCTCGATCCTTCGAACCAGTCGATAGCCGGCACGCAGGACACCTTCCGTTGAACGCCACCATCTATCGCGCCGTCGTCAATATCGCAGCAATCTGCGGTCTCTACCTTGCCGCGGCCATGCTCGTGCCGGCGCTCGTCGACATCTATTATGGCCACCGGGACTGGAAGGTCTTCATGCTGTCGGCCGCGCTGGTCGGCGGCCTCTCGACCCTTACAGCGGCCGCGACACATGCCGGCCCGCCGCCGTTCAACAAGAAGATGGGCTTTCTGCTGGTCAACGTCCTGTGGCTGGTCTTTTCGCTCGTCGGTGCCTTGCCCTTCATGTTGTCGTCACTCGAGATGGACTTCGCCAAGGCGCTGTTCGAATCCGTTTCCGCCATCACGACGACGGGCTCGACGGTCATTTCGGGGCTGGACAATGCGCCGCCGGGCATCCTGATGTGGCGCTCGCTCCTCCATTGGCTCGGCGGCATCGGCATCGTCGCCCTCGGCCTCTTCGTCATGCCCTACCTGCGCGTCGGCGGCATCTCCTTCTTCAAGATGGAATCGTCCGATACGAACGACAAGCCGTTCGCCCGGATTGCCAGTTTCACCCGGGCGTTCGTCCTCATCTACGTGCTGATCACGCTCGCCTGCACGCTGGTTTTTGCCGCCCTCGGCATGAGCCGCTTCGATGCCGTCAACCACGCCATGGCAACGGTCGCCACCGGCGGTTTTTCGACGCATGACGCGTCCTTCGGCTATTTCAACAGCTTGCCGCTGCTGTGGGCGGGCACGTTCTTCATGACGCTTTGCAGCCTGCCGTTCTCGATCCTGATCGTCTTCATGGTCCGCGGCCGTCTCGATGCGCTGCGCGATCCGCAGATCGGCGTGTTTCTCGGCTATCTCGTGCTGTTCTCGCTGGCGATCGCAGTCTACCACCGCATCCAGAACGGCGTGCCGTTCCATGAGGCGCTTGCGCACTCGTTCTTCACCGTTTCGACGATCCTCTCCACCACCGGCTATGCCAGCCAGGACTATACGCTCTGGGGACCGTTCGTCGTCACGATGGCGTTTTTCATGACCTTCATGGGCGGGTGCTCGGGCTCGACGGCCGGCGGGATAAAGGCCTACCGGTTCATCATCCTCTTCAATTCGATGCGCACCGGTCTATACAAGCTGATCTATCCGAACGGCATCCATATCGTGCGCTACGGCAAGATGGCGGTCGATTCCGATCTGCAACGCAACGTCTTCCTCTTCTTCGTGACCTACCTCCTGCTATGGGCCACGGGCAGCGTCGCGATGACGGCGATGGGCTACGATCTCATGACCTCCGCATCCTCCGTCATCACCGCGCTCTCCAATGTCGGCCCGGGCGTCGGCCCCATCGTCGGTCCGGCCGGAAACTTCTCGACGATTTCCGATCCGGCGCTCTATCTTCTGACCATCATGATGCTGCTCGGCCGTCTCGAGGTTCTGACCGTGCTCGTGGTCCTGACGCCGCTCTTCTGGAAGAGCTGATCTCTCGTCGGGCAGCCTGGGACGTCAGGGCAATACTTTCATGAAATCGATGAAAGCGCGCAGCGGGGCCGGCACCAGCCGGCGGCCGGGATAGTAGAGGAAAGGGCCGGAAAAGCTCTGCCACCAGGGCTCCAGCACGGGAACCAGCGCGCCGCTCAGGAAGTGGGGCTTCAGCCAATCCTCGAAGAGCGACACGATGCCGGCTCCGTCGATCGCGGCCATGACGCCCAGGTCCGAACCGCCGCCCGCCTGCACGATCAGCGAACTGGGCGGATCGACCCGAACGACCTCGCCGTCGCGCTCGAACTCCCAGGAGACGAGCGACCGGCCGGCGAAGCGGCTGCGAATGCAGCTGTGCGACAGCAGGTCCCGCGGATGCTCGGGCTGGCCGCGCGCTGCAAGATAGGACGGCGATGCGGCGCTGGCGAAGCGTTGAATGCGCGGGCCGATGGGCACCGCTATCATGTCCAGCTCCAGCCGCTCGTCATAGCGGATCCCGGCGTCGCATCCGGCCGCGATGATATCCACGAAATTCTCATCGGTGAGGATTTCCAGCTGGATATCGGGATAGGCCGCCAGGAACTTCGGCACGATCTTCGGCAGCACCAGCCGCGCCGCGCTGACCGGGACATTGAGCTTCAATGTGCCCGCCGGTCGGCCGCGAAGGCTCCTGGCGTGCGCCAGCGCGCCACCGATTTCACTGAAGGCCGGGCTGATGCGCTCCATGAGGCCCCGCCCCGCCTCGGTGGGCACGACGCTGCGCGTGGTGCGGTTGAAGAGCCGAACGCCAAGATCGGTCTCAAGGCGCCGGACGGCATCGCTCAAGGCCGACGAACTGCTGTCGGTCGCGCGTGCCGCCTCGCGAAAACCGCCGGCGCGCGCAACCGCCAGGAAGGCGCCCAGATCCGCCATGTTCGAGCTGCCCAGCGCCATGTTGTCCTCCACCACTGTCCGCCATTACGGACAAGCTGTGCGGATTATATCCCATTTTCGCTGCGAACAAGCCGCCCTATTTTCAGGATCGACCAGACAATGGAGGCACGACATGTCCAATCTCGACAAATCCGGCACATACAAACTCGGCGACTTCACGGTAAAACGGCTCGGCTATGGCGCCATGCAGCTTGCAGGAAAAGGCGTCTTCGGCCCGCCGAAGGATCGGGCGGAAGCGATCGCCGTGCTGCGCGAAGCGGTGGAGAGCGGGGTCGACCACATCGACACCAGCGACTTCTACGGACCGCATGTCACCAACCAGATCATCAAGGAGGCGTTGCATCCCTACAAGGACCGCCTTGTCATCGTCACCAAGGTCGGCGCGACGCGCGGCTCGGACGCCTCGTGGAACCCGGCCTTCTCGAAGGAAGCGCTGACGCAGGCCGTGCACGACAACCTGAAGAACCTCGGCCTCGACGTCATCGACGTCGTCAACCTGCGCGCCATGTTCGACGTGCATGGGCCTGCCGAGGGCTCGCTGGAGGAACCGCTCACGGTTCTCGCGGAGTTGCAGCGCCAAGGCCTGATCAAGCATATCGGGCTGTCGAACGTCACCGCCCGGCAGATCGCAGATGGCCGGAAGATTACGGATATCGTCTGCGTCCAGAACCAGTACAATCTCGCCCATCGGGGAGACGACGGGCTGATCGACCAGTTGGCGGCCGAAGGCACCGCCTATGTGCCCTTCTTCCCGCTTGGCGGTTTCTCGCCGCTGCAATCCGCAACCCTGTCCGAGGTCGCGGCGGATTTGAACGCGACCCCGCTTCAGGTCGCCCTCGCCTGGCTCCTCGCCCGCAAGCCGAACATCCTGCTGATCCCCGGCACCTCGTCCCGCGGCCATCTGCGCGAAAACCTGGCCGCCGCGGATATCGAGTTGTCGGCGGAAGCGAGGGCGCGCCTTGACGACATCGCCGCGGCGAAGGCCGATTGATGCTTGGACGGGTCGGCAATCGCCGGCCCTTCAGTGTTTCAGGATCTGGCTGAGGAAGAGCTTCGTGCGCTCGTGCTGCGGGTTCTTGAAGAACTCGTCCGGCTTGCCCTGTTCGACGATCTGGCCCGCATTCATGAAGATGACCCGGTCGGCGACCGCGCGGGCGAAGGCCATTTCGTGGGTGACGCAGACCATGGTCATGCCGTCGCGCGCCAGGCTGGTCATGGTGTCCAGCACTTCGGACACCATTTCCGGATCGAGCGCGGATGTCGGCTCGTCGAACAGCATGACGGCCGGCTGCATGCAGAGCGAACGGGCGATCGCCACGCGCTGCTGCTGGCCGCCGGAGAGCTGGACGGGATATTTGTCCGCCTGTTCGGGAATGCGCACGCGCTCCAGGAATTGCAGCGCGGTCTTGCGGGCTTCGGCCTGCGAGACGCCCTTGATCCACATCGGCCCGACCATGCAGTTCATCAGCACGGTCATGTGCGGGAAAAGGTTGAAGTGCTGGAAGACCATGCCGACATTCTTGCGCACCTCGCCGACATTGCGCATCTTGTCGTGCAGGGGGATGCCGTTGACGACGATGTCACCTTCCTGATGCGCCTCCAGCCGGTTGAAGCAGCGGATCAGCGTCGACTTTCCCGAACCGGACGGGCCGCAGATGACGATGCGCTCGCCTTTCTCGACGGTCAGGTTGACATCGGTCAGCACCCGGAACGCGCCGTACCATTTGGAGACGTTGCGGACGTCGATGATCTTTTCGCTCATCGGACTTTGCTCCTCGCATAATGACGCTCGATGCGTGACTGGATGAGTTCGAGGCAGATCGAGATGCCCCAGTAGAGCATCGCGGCGGAGATCAGCATTTCCATGTGCTGGAACGACTTCTGGCCGAGCGTGCGCGCCAGGAACATCAGTTCCCACACGCCGATGACCGAGACGAGCGAACTGTCCTTCAGCATCGAGATGAACTGGTTGCCGGTCGGCGGGATGATGACGGGCAGCGCCTGCGGCAGGATGATCTTGCGCATGGTGATGCCGAAGCCGAAGCCGATCGAGCGCGAGGCCTCCCATTGGCCGCGGTCGATGCTCTGGATGCCGGAACGAAAGATCTCCGTCATATAGGCGCCGTAGCAGAGCGACAGCGCAAGGATGCCGGCCGGCACCGCATCGATGATGAAGCCGAGCTGCGGCAGGCCGAGATAGATGAGGTAGACCTGCATCAGGAGCGGCAGGCCGCGGAAGAACGAGGTGTAGAAACTCGCGATCGCATAGGCGAACCCGTTCGTCGAAAGCTTCGCCACAGCACCGAGAATGGCGATGGCGGACGCGATGACGATGGAGATCGCCGAAACGTAGATCGTCGTGAAAAGCCCCTGCGTGACGAGGAAGGGCAATTTCTCGGCCATGAAAGGCAGGCTGAGATTGAACGTCTTGAAGAAGGCGAGGAACAGCAGCAGGAGTTCAAGCCAGACGATCGTGATCTGCACCCTAAGCGAGGCGAAGCCGATCAGGACGACGTTCAGGCAGAACAGCACCGCAATGACGAAGGCGATGGCGAAGCGACCGTAGAGGCCGCTTTCCAGCGGCTCGCCGATCACCGGGCGCATCAGCTCGCCCATCGACGTCCCCGAGAGATCGAAGGTGAGGAACAGGGCGAGGATCGCCGCAAACATCACCGCGACGAACCACGGCTTGTGGACGAGCACTTCGGACTCGACGGTATCCGGATACAGCATCTCCGCTCCCTGAAAACAAAGCGCGGCCCGGCATTGCGGGCGCGCGCGAACGGATGGGTCTTTTTACTGCGTGACCGTGTAGTCGACACCGTACCACTTGACCGACAGCTTGCTCAGCGTGCCATCGGCCCGGATCGCGTCCACGGCCTCGGCGATCTTCTCGCTCAGCTCCTTGTCGCCATGCTCGACGGCAACGGCAAGGGGCTCGAAGAAGACCGGCTTGCCGAGCTGCTTGATCGGATAGCCGGCCTTTTCCGCATCGAGAATGCTCGGCAACGTGGAAACGACGGCATCGAGGCGCGTTCCGTCGCCGAGACGCAGGTCGTCGAAGGCGGTGGTGGAGTTGGCGTAGGATTTCACCTCGCCCGCCTTGAACTCATAGGTGAACGGCGGCGCGCCGGCAGCATCCAGCGTCAGGTCCTGGTTGGCATAGGCTTCGAAGGTCGAGGTTGCCGTCACGCCGACGACCTTGCCTTCGAGATCGGAGAGCATTTCCGCCTTGCTGTCCTTGTGCACGGCGACGGCGGCGGGCGTGTAATAATAGACCGCCGGGAAATCGAAGATTTCGGCGCGCGCCTTCGTCGGCGTCATCGAGCCGACATGCATGTCCCAGCGGCCCTGCCACTTGCCGGCCGTGATGATGTCCCAGCCGGGCGTCACGAATTCGACGGAGACGCCGAGATGTTTGCCGATCTCCTTGGCGACGTCGATGTCGAAGCCGTCCATCTCGTTCTTGTCGTTGACGAAGGATTGCGGTGCCCAGTTGGCGTCGGTCGCGACCTTCAGGGTCTTGGCGGCGAGGACCCGGTCCAGAACGGCACCGGCCTGGGCCGGCACGGCGGCGAGCGAAAGCGAGAGAGAGGCGACGAGCGCCGCAAGTGTCGATGTCTTCATCATGTGTTTGTTCCCTCTGTCCATTGTCGTTTCTGTCGACGGCGCGGGTTCCTCTCCCTGCCGATGGTAACAATCTTGGGGCTTATCGCCCCTCCCCGTCTTCCGGCGTTCCCAAGCAGCGCGTGGCCCCTGGCTTCATCGAAATGACGGAAATCAAACCGTGCCTTCCCCGCCCATTTCCGCGCGGATGGCGCGGGCCACCCGGAACGCCTCCACGCCTGCCGGGACGCCGCAGTAGATCGCGATCTGGAGAAGGGCCGCCTGCAACTCCCTGTCCGACAGGCCGTTGCGGATGGCGCCGCGAAAATGGATGCCGAATTCATGCATGCGGTTGCTGGCGGCAAGCATGCCGAGGTTCAGCAGGCTGCGCTGCTTGAGGTCGAGGCCGCCGTCCGTCCAGGCCATGCCCCAGCAATATTCGTTGAGCAGGTCCTGCAAGGGTGCGGAAAAGGCATCTGTGCCTGCCCTTGCGCGATCGACATAGTCGTCGCCGAGCACGCGCCGCCGGACGGCTTCCCCGTCTTTGCGCAAAGTCTCATCCATGGGCGGCCTCCGTCTTCAGGACAAAATTATCGATGGTTTCGGCCACGATGCCCGGCGCCTCGATGAGGATGGAATGGCGCAAGCCCGGAAAAAGGGCGAGCTGCGATCCCGGGATGCGGTCGTGCATATAGCGGGCCATGCGCGGGTTGGAGCCGACATCCTCCTCGCCGGTGGCGATCAGGGTCGGGCAGCGGATCTGGTCGAGGAACCCGCCGAAATCCGTCTCGGCCAGCACCCGATAGGCGGCCGCATAGCAGTCCGGATCGTTTTCCGCATCCCGCGCCCGCAGCCAGGCGATCACGTCGGGATGTTTTTCCTGAAACGCCTCCGTCAGCCAGCGCGAGAGCGACGCGGTGTGGTGATCCGCCGGCGTTCCGGCCTGAAGCGCCGCGAGGCGGGCGAGGACGCGTTCCCGCTCCTCGGGCGTGCGGCCCGCAACCGTGGACAGCAGCACGAGCCGGCGCAGGCGCGGCAGATGCGTCAGCGCAAGACGTTGCGCGATCAGCCCGCCCAGCGAAAATCCCGCGAGATTGAAGGTCGGAAAGCCCGCTCTGTCGGCAAGCGCCAGCGTTTCGGCCACGAAGTCGTCGATCTCGTAGCGGCCCTTGACGCGGCTTGATCGGCCGTGACCGCGAAGGTCGAAGGTCAGGATCGTGAAGCGGTCCTTCAACCGCTCGACCACGCCGGACCAGGCCTCCAGATAGGAGCCGACGCCGTGGATGCAGACGAGCGGCTCGCCGCCATCGCCATCGATGCGATAGTTGAGCGTGACCTCGCCGACCGTGTGCTCTCGTGCCTCGCCCATGATCAGCCCCCCGCAGCCGCCCGCTTCCGGTCGTTCTCGCGCGCGGCGAAGACCGGCATGACCTCTTTTACGAAAAGCTCGATCGTGCGCTTCTGCAATTCGAAGGGCAGGTTGAAGGTGAGGCCGAGGCAATATTGGTCGACGCCTGCCGCTTCGAAGACCAGCAGCTTCTCGATCACCTCGTCCGGTGTGCCGAACATCAGGTTCTTGCGGATATTCTCCGGATTATAGTTCTCCTTGCCCTTGACCGCCTCGTAGGGCACCGCCTCGGGAAAGCCGTTCTGCACGGTGCCGGCATTCTGCATGAGGTTCTCGAAAGCGCGGCCATAATCCATGCTGTGCTGCACGGCCTTTTCCCAGCCGTCCGGCCGATCATAAACGCAGGTGCGCCGCTGCATCATGAAGCGCGGGCGCGGCACCTCCGGATGGTCGGCCACGGCCTTGTGGAACTTGTCGGAGAGCACCTGGATTTCGGCGGCAGGTGCCGAAAGCGGCGTCGACAGGATGCTGGCACCGTTCGCAATCGCCCAGTCGAAGGTGCCGGGATCGCGCGCGGCGACCCAGATGCGCGGATGCGGCTGCTGCAGGGGCTTCGGCACGGAGGTGGCGAGCGGGAACTTCCAGTAGTGCCCGTCATGGGCATAGTCGCCGGCCCAGAGCTTCTTTACCGCCGGCACGATCTCCTTCATGTAGGCGACGCCTTCCTGCTGCGGCATGCCGCCCGCCATCCGGTCGAACTCGTACTGATAGGAGCCGCGGGCGATGCCGAATTCCAGCCGGCCGTTCGTCAGGTGGTCGCAAAGTGCCGATTCGCCCGCCAGCCGGATCGGGTCCCAGTAGGGTGCCACCAGCGTCGAGGTGCCGAGCCGCAGCTGCTCGGTGTGCTGTGCCAGCCAGACGAGCGTCTGGAACGGATTGGGCGAGATCGTGCATTCGATCGTGTGATGCTCGGCGGTCCAGAGCATCTCGAAACCGCCCTCGTCCGCCATGCGGGCCAGCGTCAGCAGGTTGTTCTTCGCGGTCGCCATCGGCACATCCGGCGAGAAGCGTTCCATCGTGAGCGAGACTGCGAACTTCATGGTTCTGCCTTTCGATGCTTGTTACTTGAGGCGGATGACGAAGGGGTCCTGCATCGCGCCGGAATAGTCGATGATCACGTTCTTCAGCCGCGAGAATTCGTGCATCACCTCGAAACCGCCGCGCCGGCCGTAGCCGCTTTCCTTGAAGCCGCCATTGGCGGACATGAAGGAGGCGGAGCGATAGGTGTTGACCCAGACGGTGCCGGCCTCGATCTCGCTGGCGAAACGCAGCGCCCGGTCGATGTCCTTCGTCCAGATGCCGGAGGCGAGGCCGTAGCGCGTATCGTTGGCGAGCCGGATCATCTCCGCCTCGTCGCGGAACGGCATGACGCCGACCACCGGGCCGAACAATTCGTCGCGCATGAAGGTCATGTCGTTTTCGGCATCGACCATCACGGTCGGCTCGAAATACCAACCGCCGGGCGCAAGCCCATCCTTCTGCGGCCGCCGGCCGCCGGCTGCGACTTTCGCGCCCTCCTTCACGCCGGAGGCGACATAGGATTCGACCTTGGAAAGCTGGTCGGCGAGCGCCAGCGGGCCGATATCGGTGTCATCGCCGGTCGGAAGACCGACGCGGATACGCTGCGTGCGGGCGACGAGCGCGTCGATGAACCTGTCGTAGACGCTCGCCTCGACGAAGCAGCGCGAACCGGCAACACAGGTCTGCCCCGCCGCCGCGAAGACACCGGAGACGACGCCGTTCACCGCATGCTCGATATCGACGTCGCCGAAGACGACATGGGGCGACTTGCCGCCGAGTTCCATCGAGCACGGCACGAGGTTCTGCGCGGCGTTGCCGGCGATGCGGCGGCCGGTGGCGGTGCTGCCGGTGAAGACGTATTTCGCGACGCCCGGATGGCGCGTCAGCGCCTCGCCGGCGCTCTTGCCGGTACCCGTCACCACATTGACGACGCCGGCCGGGAAGCCTGCCTCGTGGATGAGTTTGGCCAGCGCCAGCGTGGAGGCCGTCGCATGTTCGGAAGGCTTGATGACGATGGTGTTGCCGATCGCAAGGCAGGGCGCCAGCGTGCCGGTCAGCAGCATCAGCGGCGAATTCCACGGCGTGATCATGCCGACGACGCCGAGCGGTTCGCGCAGGTTGATGTTCAGCGTGTCGAGCCGGTTGATCGGGATCGTGTCGCCCTGCAACTTGTCGGCCATGCCGGCGAAGTAGTGGTAGCTGTCCGACATGGCGCGCATCTGCGCCCGCGTCTCCTTGAGCAGCTTGCCGTTGTCGCGCGTCTCGATCTCGGCGAGCGCATCGGCATTGGCCCGCACGAGTTCGGCGAGACGCCGCACCAGCGCGCCGCGATCGGTCTGCGTCATGCGCCGCCAGTCGGGATTGCGGAAGGCGGCATTGGCAGCGGCGACGGCAGCCTCGACATCGTCCGCATCGGCCTCGGCAAATTCATACCAGGGCGCGCCCGTCGTCGGGTCGAAACTCTGGATGTAGTTGCCGTTCTTCGGGGCCAAGAACCGGCCGTCGATGAACAGCAGTTGGCGGGAGCCCTCGATGGAGCTGACTGTCGTCTTCATGTCATTGTCCTTGGTCTTGGGAGGCCTGGAGCCAGGCACGGGCTTCGCCGTCGATCATCGCGACACGGCCGCCGTCGTCGGAATCCATGTAGATGCCGAAGCGGCCCGCCAGCCGCTCGCGCCCGTAGCGCCGCAGCATGGAGCGCAGCTCATGGGTCGCGATCGTGTCATAGGGCAGGTCGTCGACGGGGAAGAAGCGAAGGCCGGCGGGAAGATTGCCCGCGGCGCCCTCGCCCGCCAGACGGGCGCGGTAGACGAGATAACCGGGATCGCTGTCGGCGACGTCGAAGACGGAATAGAGGAAGGTTTCCTCCGGCACGAGGCGCAGCGCATCGCCGCCGTCGAGCACCAGCTGGCTATCCGCCTTGCGCCGGCGCGCCGACGGCAACACCCAGCCACCCTTGCCGTCCGAGCGCAGCAGCAGACTGTCGCCCGCCTCGATGAGATAGCCGATGATCATGCCGTGCGAGGCGAGCCAGCCGGTGGGCAACGGGTCCTTCACGCTGGCGTAACGGCCACGGCAGAAACCGAGCGGCGCGGTGGGGCTTGTGCCGAAGGCGCGCACCTGGCCGATCAGGATGGCATGGTCGCCGGCATCCACCGCGCTGTGAAGGCTGCAATCGAACCAGGTCAGGCTATCGGTGAGAACCGGCGCACCCGTATGCACCCGGTCGTGGTTGACCGACTGGAACTTGTCCTGCGCCTTCGAGGCGAAGGTCGCCGATACGTCGACCTGTCCCTCATGCAGGATGTTGACCGCAAAACAGTCCGCCGCCTTGAACACCGCATAGCTGGATGCCGATTTGGCGACGCAGACGAGCAGCAGCGGCGGATCGAGCGACACGGAGGTGAAGGAATTCGCCGTCATGCCGCGCGGCGTGCCGTCGGCTTCGAGCGTGGTTATGACCGTCACGCCGGTGACGAAGGTGCCGAAGGCACGGCGCAGCGCGATCGGGTCGATCGGTGCATCCTGTGCTGCCGCTTGCTCCACCATCCCGACCTCCTCTCCGGTTCATTGAGAGGAAGCTACCGCCGCCGGCCGGCTGCTTCTTCCTCTGAGGTGAAGGAGAGTGGCAGAGAGTTCTCCTGCGCTTCGAAGGAGAGCCCGAAGGCGTCAGCGTTCGCTGAAGGCGTGGTTCTCGATGACGCCGTAGAGACGCAGGGCGAGCTCGACGGAAAAGCGTCTTTCCGCCGTTTCGACATCGATGCCGAAGAGCTCCTGGATGCGCGAAAGCCGGTAGCGCAGCGTCGTCACATGCAGGCCGAGGCGGTCGGCGCAGGCCTGGCTGCGGCAGCCCTCCTCGAGATAGGCCGACAGCGTTTCGAGATAGGGCGTGCCGTTCTCCCGGTCGTGTTCGGCAATGGCGCCGATGCTTTCGCGGACGAAACTGCGCACGTCGCCCACATCGGCGGCGGAAACGAGCATGGGCAGCGGACCGAAATCCTGCGTGGAGAGCGCCCCCGTCAGCCCGAACGACCGGCCGATGCGGATCATCCGGCTGCACCGTTCCCAGGCGGCGGGGTAATCTTCCAGCCCGGCACAGCGGTTTCCGGCGACGATGACCGGCGCCTCGTCGAAATAGCGGCCCAGTTCATCGGCCATGCGGCGCATGAGTTTCGTCGTGCGCTCCTGCTTTCGCCCCGCCTCGTGCGGCACGAGGCAGACGACACCGCCATCGATGGCGACGAGGCTCGCTTCCAGCGAAGCCTGCCGCAGGATGCGCGACAGGGTGTGCTCGACATCGACGGACCCGCCGCCGAAAGCCTTCGCCTTTTCCGGAAAATCGACGACGATCATCTGCTGGGGCGCGGAAAAATCCAGCCCGAGGCGCGTGGCGCGCTGGGTGACATCCGCGGCATCGCGCCAGCGCCGTTCGACGACTTCGAAAAACAGCTCGCTTTGCGTGCGCGTCTCGAAACGAAAGCGCAGGAAGGAACGCATCATCTGCACGCTGAGCGCAAACTTGGCGCTGTCGAGCATGAGCTGGTCCAGTTCGCCCTCGGCGACGGCGCCCGGAAAGATGACGAGCGCGCCGACCAGCTGCCGGTCGACCGTCAGGGCTTCGATCCGCGCGGAGACACGCAGCCGCCGCGTGCCGTCATCCAGCAGGATCGCCGCCGTTTCCAGGGTGCCGCGTTCGACGGCATCGCGTGCCGCCTTGATGAGTGTGCGGGAAAAGACCGTCGGGGCCGCTGCCTGCCATGCCGCATCGTCGAAGTCCGCCGTAAGCGGCGAGCGCCCGGCGATCACCTGGTTGACGGTGAAATCGACGACAACCAGCGGATTGGGCAGCAGCCTGCCGACCATCGCGGCAAGCGAGGAGACGGAGCCGTCGCTGAGCACGTGTTCCAGCAGCGACGTATGCGCGGTGAGCGCCCGGTCCAGCCGATCGGACGCCCGTTTTTCCGCCGCGAGGCGATGCTGCTTTTCCACTGCGATCGCGCCGAGATGGATGATCGTTCCGAGAAAGGCGAGATCGTCTTCCGTGACCTCCGTCACCGTGCGGGCGATGACGCTCAGCACCATCGGCCGGCCCTCGGCGTCGGCGCAGTTCATCGGCATGACCAGCACGGTGCGGTAATCCCGCTCGAAGGCCTCCTTGCGGTAGCCGGGAAACTCCGCGCTTTCGCGCGCATCGCGCAGATAGACCGGCTCGTTGCGCTGGAGCGCGATCAGCGACGGGCTGGTCGCCAGTTCCCAGCGGTCGGGCAGCTCGCGCTGGATGAGTGTCGGATCATGCCGCACGATGACATGGGCATAACCATGCGCGGCATCGATGCCCATGATGGAGCCAAGCGCCCAGTTCGCATGCCGGCAGGCAGCCGCAATCAGGTGCTGCAGCACGGTCGTCAGGTCGCCGCCGCTGTTGATCTGGCTGGCAACGTCGCGAAGCGACAGTATCCGTGATTTCTGGTCCAACCCGCAGCGCACTCCCATCTGAGCCCGCGATAATGCGGCGCAAAACTAGCGAATGCTACTTGTTTTCGGAGGAGGAAGGCTGCTCCGTTTCCTCTGAATGATAGGAGGATCGCTAGCCCCTGCACGCTAGGTTGAGGAAACGGTCAACACACGGCGGAAAAGACATGGCGCTCGGCATCAGAAAGATCTGCACCTTCCTCGAGGAAACCCACATCGAGGGCGGCAAGGCCGCGCCGCGTCCCCTGAATATCGTCGTGGTGGCCGCCATTATTCAAAATCCATGGGCGGGCAAGGGTTTCGTCGAGAACCTGCGGCCCGAGATCATCGACATTGCGGGGCCGTTGAGCGAGGAGATGACCCGCCGGCTGCTGGCGCAGATGCCGGCAGACAAAATCGAGGCGTGCGGCAAGGCGGCCGCGGTCGGCGTCAACGGCGAAATCGAGCATGCCTCGGCGATGATCCATACGCTGCGTTTCGGCAATCCCTTCCGCCATGCGATCGGTGGCACGAACTATCTGGAATTCGCCAATACGCGCAACGCGCCCGGCGCCTTGCTCTCCTTGCCGATGATGCACAAGAGCGAAAACGGCAAGCGCTCCCACTTCCTCACCGCCAATTTCCAGATTGCCGATGCGCCGCATCCCGACGAGATCGTCATTGCCATCGCCGCCGCCGACGGCGGCCGCCCGCACGCCCGCATCGCCGACCGGTTCCAGGATATTGCGGAAATGGAGGCAGAGCTCGCACAGGGCTAAGGCTTGCGGCTTGAAACATGTAGTGTCGGAATCTCGTTTGGCTGATCGTCTTCAAGACGGACAGACCAGGGAGAACGACAATGACGATCACCATCACCGCCTTTGAAAGCTCGCCCGATCGCGGCAGGGGCCTGGCGCGCGACATGCGCGTTCGCTGGGCGCTCGAAGAAGTGGGGCAGCCTTACGACGTACGGCTTGTTTCGTTCAAGGCGATGAAGCAACCGGCGCATCTGGCACTTCAGCCTTTCGGGCAGATCCCGACCTATGAGGAAGGCGACCTGGCTCTGTTCGAGTCCGGCGGCATCGTGCTCCATATCGCGGAGCACCATCCGGGCCTGCTGCCGGAGGATGCGAATGCCCGGGCGCGCGCCATCACCTGGATGTTTGCCGCGCTCAGCACGGTGGAGCCGCCGATCGTCGAGCGCGAAGCCGCCCACTATGCGGAGCGCGACAAGGCCTGGCACGAGGCGCGCCAGCCCATCCTCAAGGGTCGTATCCGTGACCGGCTGGACCCGCTTTCCAGCCGGCTCGGCGATGCCGACTGGCTCGACGGCGCGTTCAGTGCCGCCGACCTCCTGATGGTGACGGTGCTGCGCCGCTTGGAAGGCCCGGATATCCTGGGCGATTATCCAGCCCTCGCGGCCTATATCGCCCGCGGCCAGGCGCGACCTGCCTACAAACGTGCTTTCGCCGCTCAGCTGGCGGTGTTCACCGCCACGAGCCCCGCTTTCGAATAACCGACGGCTTCTGTGCGGCGACGTTTGTCTGTCGCTTTTCCTCGCAGTGCCGGGCGCAAGCCTCTTCACGCACAGATTTGGAAGAGCCTAGCCGGCGCGCTCGGTGGCCTCTCCCGCCGTCACCGGGGTTTCTTCCGGAGAGCGCGTGTTCCGGAAGAACTCCCACATGCGGCCGGTCGCGTCCCGTTCGGAGGTCACTTTCCCGTTTGCGTCGAAGGTACGGAACAGCACGCTGCGGGCCGGCCAGTCGTGGGTGTTTTCCTTGAGCAGATAGGATGTGATGCGCGCACCGCTCGCGCAGGTATCGAAGGACAGCGCCGTCATCGCTGCATCGGTGAGGACGTCGCCCTTGGCCTCGCACTTGTCCAGCTCCGCCCAGCGCCGCAGCGCAGCTTCGCCACCATATTGCCAATAGGGCCTGCCGCCGCCGACAAAGGGATTGGTGACGTCCTTCATGCCGGAGAAGGCGATGATGGAGATCGGATTGCCGGGATTGCACGATGCGACATCCGGCTGCCAGACGCCATCGCGCTCCACCGGGTAGCCGGCGCGCAGGCCCATGACGAAGCCGGCGGCGGCGAAGTCCGGATGCCCATTGCAGATATATTGCGACAGCATGCGACCGCCACCGGAATAACCGGAGGCGTAAATGCGTGTCGGGTCGACGCAGAAAGTGTCCTTCACCGTCTTGATGGCATCCTTGATGTAGCGCTCGTCGTCGTGCGTGCCGCCCTTCGTCACGCCCGGCACGTTCCAGGCATGCGTGCCCTTGTACTGCCCGTCGAGGCTGCCCTGCAGCGCGATCGCCACGAAGCCTTCATGTTCGGCGACGGCATCCCAGCCGCTGCGGCGAAACTGCCCGGCCGGACCGGAATTGCTGCCGTGAAAATCGAAGACGACGGCGAGCCTGGTCTTGCCGTCATAGGCAGCCGGAACATGGGCCAGCGCCGGCCGCTCGATGCCGCCGGTTTTTACCGTGAATTCCATCTGGCCGGGTGCAATGGGCTGGCCGCAGCCTGCTGCAAAAGCGGGGCCTGCAAGGCCGAGAGCGAGAAGCAGTCCCATCGCTGTCACGCGGATAGAACCTTCAGGCCGCACGCGGCCAAGCAGACGAACTATATCCATCAAAACGCCCTGTGAGTGCTGGTCTGTATCGGCTGGCACTGCCGTTCCTAATACAGGAACAGTTTACGCAAGGTATTGATGGTGCTGCCGTTGCACGTTGGATGCCGTGTCGTCTCCGGCATGTCAAGGCGCTGACCTAGAATTCACTAGTCAGGCCCCTTCCTCCTCTACGCATCCTTGCGCTTCAGCCTGATGGAGACAAGCAAACCGAGCACAAGACCGAAGACGACGAGGTTGATCAGTGTCGAGAGCGCATAGAGTTCCGGCTTGACGCCGTAGCGCAAAGCGCCCCAGGCGACCGACGGCATCGTTGGCGTTGCGCCCAGCAGATAGAAGGAGATGTCGAGACCGTTGAGCGACAGCACGAAGGCCGTGATGAGGCTGCCCATGATGGCCGGCCAGGTGATCGGCAGCATGATCTCCAGGAAGGAGCGCACGGGTGACGCACCACAGACGATGGCCGCCTCGTTCATCCGCCAATCGTATTTGTAGAGCATGGCCGCCATGATGAGGAAACAGAAGCTGAAACAATGCACGGCATTGGCGATGATCGCCGTCACCATGTTTCCCTGCAATTCGAACAGCAGATAGTAGAGCGCCATGCTGGAAATGCCGAGCATGATCTCCGACACGAAGAGCGGCGCGGCAAACAGGATGGCGTAGAACAGCGCCCTGCGGCCGCCGAACCGGAGCACCCCGATCGTCGCGAGGAACCCCAGCACCGTCGACAGCACCGCCGTGCACGAGGCGAGCAGCAGGCTGTTGAGGAAGGCACTTTGATAGACGGTGTTGTTGGACAGCCGCACATAGCTCGCGACATTGAACTCCGGCGGATAGGGGAAGTTCGGCCGGCTCGACAGCGAGGCGAAGAGGATGTGGACGATCGGCATATACAGGAAGGCGAAGACCAGGATCACGAAGGCTGCGAGCAGCCATTTGGCGATGGCATCGGAAACATGCGGGTTCATCTTACTGCCTCCCCATTCCGGTAAATCCGGTCCTGCGCAGATCGACGCCGAAGCTGAGGATCGCAAGCGCCAGCGCCGAAAACAAGAACAACACGACGCCCATGGCCGCACCCAGCGCCCAGGTGCCGGACTCGCCGAATTGCTGCGACATCGACATGCCGTAGAGCGTGCCGTTCGGTCCGCCGAGAAAACGCGGCACCAGCGAGGCCGACAGCGTCGGGATGAAGGCCAGCATGAAGCCGACGAGCGTGCCGGACAGGTTGAGCGGCCAGACGACCTCGGTGAACACCCGCAAGCGGTTGGCGCCGCAGGCATTGGCGGCGTGAGCGAGGCGGAAATCGAAGTTGATCAGAGAAAGATAGACCGTGGTGACCACCAGCGGCAGGTAGAGATAGATGAAGGCGATGAACGAGGCGACGTTCGAATACATGATCAGCCGCAGCGGTGCCGCCCCCATCCGCACCAGCATGCCGTTGACGAGGCCGGCCGGCCCCAGCATGCCCTGAAGCGCGATCAGCCGCAGCACTTCGCCGGACAGGAACGGGATGACGAGCAGCAGCGACAGGATGATCCGGTAGCGGCCGCCATAACGCACAATGAAATAGGCGATCGGCCAGGCCATGACGACAAGGGTGACCGAGACGCCGACCGCCATCGTCAGCGACCGCAGGAAGAAGGTGATATAGGCCCCCTCCGTCGCCAGCGTGACATAGTTGTTGAGCGTCAGTTCACGCACGATCTTGTAGTTCTCCGTCTGCCAGAAGCTGAGCACGACGAGCGCGATGAGCGGGAAGACGAAGAAGAACAGCAGGAAGCCGCTCGGAACGTAGAGCAGCAGGCGCTGGCGCAGCGAAACGTTTGGCATCGTCAGCTCCCCCCCTTGAAGATGTGGCAATCGGACGGCGCCCAGGAAAGCAGGACACGCTCCTGAATGGGCAGCGGGTCGTTGCGCTTCGGCTTGACGACGATCACCGTATCGCCGCGATCGGTCTCCAGGATATATTCGAGAAAAGGCCCGCGCAGCACGATATCGGACACCGTGCAGACGATGCCGCTGCCGCCAGCGGATTTCGGGCTCAGGTCGAAGCGCTCGTTCTTGACGAACACGTCGAGCGCATCGCCGGGCCGAAACTTTTCCTGCGGGGGCAGCGGGAATTCATGGTCGTAGCGGGCGACCCGCACCGTCTTGCCGTCCGGCGTCACCGTGCCCTGGAATTTCGTCGACTTGCCGACGAATCGGGCGACGAAGGGCGTCGGAGGATTGTCGTAGATCGCCTGGCGTACATCCAGTGCCTCCAGCCGGCCATTGTGGATCACGGCGATCCGGTCGCTCATGCTGAGCGCTTCTTCCTGGTTGTGCGTGACATAGATGAAGGGGATGCCGAGCTGCTTCTGGTAGCGGCGGATCTCGACCTCCATTTCCTGGCGCAGTTCACGATCGAGATTGGCCAGCGGCTCATCGAGCAGCAGCAATGTCGGCCGGGCGATGAGACCGCGGCCAAGCGCGACGCGCTGCTGCTGGCCGCCGGAAAGCTGGCTCGGATACCGATCGAGCAGCGCCGTCAGCGACAGGATGCCGGCCGCCCATTCGAGCCGCTCGTCGATCAAAGCCTGCGGCTCCCGGCGCATGCGCAGCGGAAAGGCGAGGTTCTCGCGCACCGTCCGGTGCGGGAAGAGCAGGAACTCCTGAAACACCATGCCGATGCCGCGCTTGTGGGGCGGCAGCCCGGTGACGTCCTTGCCTTCGAAACTGATATGGCCCTCGGTCGGCCGGTCGAGGCCGGCGATCAGCCGGAGCAGCGTGCTCTTGCCCGATCCGCTCGGCCCGAGGATGGCGATGAACTCCTCCTTGGCGATGTCGAGGGTGACGCTGTCCAGCGCCTTTACCGCGCCGTAGCGGCGCGAAACATTGTCAATCCGGATATAGGAATCGCTTTGTCGCATGACATGGACCTGTGCTCATGAGATGGGGGCCAGGGCGTGAAAGCCGCCCCGGCCGCCGTATCTGGGAGGGTGGAATACGGGCAGGTCACGCCGCCTGTACGTTCGACCATACACGTTCCCACTTTTCAGGAGAGGACGGCTGGTCGAACATGAAGAGGTCGGCGATCTCGCTCGAACGGTCCATGAGGAAGAGCTTGCGCTCGTCCTCCGTCGATATGGCGCGCAGGTCGACCGTGGTCGAGCAACCCGCCACTTCGCCGATCTTCTTCATCACCGGCGCCGAGATCATGATGTCGATGAAGTTGTAGCAGAGGTCGAGCTTCGGCCCGTCCTCGACGCCGGACGTGACCAGCCAGGTATCGACCCAGCCGAGCCCGCCTTCCTTCATCTTGAGCGCATGGCGGAAGTCGACGGCCGGAGCGCCTTGGCTTTCAGCCGTCAGCAACTGGCGGAAGACCTGCGCGAACTCGGTGGCGGCCACCACGGCGCCGCTTTGCAGCAGCTGGAAGAGCGTCGGATTGTCCTGGTAGCGGGTGAGCAGCAATGCCTTCTGCTGGACGAGCAGTTTCTCGATCTCGGCAAGCTCCTCGTCGGTCAGCACATAGGGGTTGAACGGCTTGCCGTCCGGCCGGGGCTTGGTGCGGCTGCCCAGGCGATCGGTGACCAGAAGAGCCGCGAGCGCGATGTTCTCCTCGAAGCGGGAGCTGGTCGAAAGCATGCCGGAGTAATCGGCATTGAACATGCATTCGAGCGTCTCGGTCTTTTCCGGCGCCACCTTGCCGGCGTCATAGGTGATGCCATAGGCGCCCCAGCAGAAGGGAAAGCCGATCTTCCCGCCCGATTCCGGCTCGGAAAGCACGTCGAAGGCCGCGGCCTGGAACTCCGGCAGGTAGCCGCCGGCATTGGGCACCTTGGCGTAATCGACCGTGCGCAGCAGTTTTTCGCGATAGTAGAGCTGCGGCCAGAAGCCGTCGGCCTGGACCAGGTCGAATTCCTTGGAGCCGCCGACGCGCAGCTTGTTATAGGCCTCGGAATTGCCGTCGAAGAAGGTCGGGACGAACTTGACCTTGTTGGTCTCCTCGAAGGCGGTGATCTGGTCGGGCAGAAGATAGGCCTCCCACATCAGCGCGCGGACCTGGTCCGGTGCCGCCCAGGACGGCCGTATGAAAGGCATGGCAAGCGCCGCCGTGGTGCCGGCGGCGAGAACGGATCGGCGTGTGAACTTCCTGTCGAACATTGTCGTGATCCCCTTTGTTGGTCTTGCTGAACAGCGTCGCGTGCTTCGGCACGTCTTGTCATTCCCAATGCTTCCGGCAGACTTACCGCCGGAAGCTTATTTTCGGATAAAAAGGTCAGGCGATGCCATCCGCTTCGATCGAGCCCAGCACCTCGTCGAGCACGTCGAGCGCGTGGGCCATGTCCTCCATGGAGCAATCCAGCGGAGGCTTGACCTTGATCAGGTTGCCGAGGCCGGCATAGCGGCTTTCGCCGAACAGCACACCACGGTCGACACCCCGGCGATAGACCTCTGCGGCGGCCGCACGCGCCGGCTCCTTGCTGTCGCGATCCTTGACCAGCTCGATCGACACGAAGAGGCCCGGCCCCCGGACATCGCCGATCAGCTTGCGGCGCCCCGCCATCTCATGAAGGCGGCCGGTGGCATAGTCCCCGAGCGCATGCGCCTTCTCGCAAAGCCCGTCGCCGATGATCGCATCCACCGTGGCGACCGCGGCGGCCATCGCAACCGGGAAGGAACCGAAGGTGAGCGCATCCTCGCCGGAATCGAACTTTTGCAGCTTGTCGCTGGCGAAGATGCCGGCCAGCGGGAAGCCGCCGCCGATGCCCTTGCCGAAGGTCATGATATCGGGAACGATGCCGTAGAAATCGGCTGCGAACATCTTGCCGGTGCGGCCGAAGCAGCTCTGGATTTCATCCCAGATCAGCAGGATGCCGCGACGGTCGCAGATCTCGCGAACGCCTTGCAGGTAGGAATGCGGCAGCACGATATGGCCGCCATTGCCCATGATCGGCTCCATCATGATCGCGGCGACACCGCCATCGACGCCCCTGTCGATCGCATCTTCGAGCAGCGACAGGCAGAGCTGCACGTCGGTCTCGGGATCGAGCCCGAGGCGCGGCCGGTACGGATCGGGATGCGGCACGCGGGTGAAGCGCGGCGAGATTGGCAGGAAGGGATTGTTCGGGTGCGGCCAGCTTGCCGCCATCGTGGTGATCGAGCGGCCGTGATAGGCGTCCTGCAGGACGATCAGGTTCTGCGCGCCGGGGCGGTTCTTGAAGGCGAGCTTGATTGCCATTTCGACCGCGAGGCTGCCATGCAGCGCATAACCGATGCGATTGAGATCGTCGGGCGAGATCTCGCGCAGCTTGGACGTCAGCGTCAAGAGCGGCTTGGTGTTGAAGTTCGGCCGCGCATGGGTGATTTCCCGGAGCTGGGCGATCGCCGCTTCGACGACACGGGGATCGTTGGCACCGAGATTGTTCGACCAGGCCTGCGAGGTACAATCGAGGTAACGATTGCCCTTGTCGTCCCAGACATGGGAGCCGCGCGCCCGAACGAGCATGATCTTGGTGTTGTCCCCTTCGACCGGATCGTGGATCAGCGAGCGCTTCCCCTCCTCGATCCGATATTCGTCCGATTTTACAGCCGTTTGTGCGACATTCATGGTTTTTTCCTCTCACCTTTTATGAGCGCGATTACCCCATGAAAGCGCGTTGACAACAAGGACGATTAGCGAAAGGATTAATTCATGGCGCTTATGAATATCCAGCTACGGCACGTCCGCTGCCTGCTTGCCGTCGCGGGCGAGAGGAGCTTTGCGCGCGCCGCCGAAAAGCTCGCGGTCTCGCAGCCGGCGCTGTCGCAAACCATCAGCCAGCTCGAGGAGACGCTGGGCTTCGAAATCTTCCAGCGCACGACGCGTAGCGTCACCCTGACGAAAGATGGCGAGGCACTTTGCGAATATGCCCAGAAGCTCAACCGGGCGATGGAGAGTTTTTACAGGGACGTAAAGTCGCTCCAGCTCTCCGTGCACAATTCCCTGCGGGTCGGCTATCTCATCGGCACGGCGGTGGAATTCATCCCGAAGATCACCCAGGAATTCGAGCGCCGGTTTCCCAATGCCACGCTGGAATTCATCGAATACGACTTCAACAACCCGGATGCGGGCCTTGCCAGCGGAAAGGTCGACTGCGGCATCTTCCGCCCGCCGGTCGATACGACCAATATCAACATCGTCGAGATCGCGCGGGAACGGTGCGTCGCCTGCCTGCCGGACGGCCATCCGCTCAGCCTGCAAGAGACCGTCGAGGTGGAACAACTGCTCGACGAGCCCTTCATCGCGGCGCCAGGCTCAGGCATCTGGCGCGACTATTGGCTGGCCGGCCAGTACCGCAACGGCCGCGAGGCCCGCGTCGTCTTCGAAGCGGCGACGGTGGATTCCGAATTGCAGGCGGTCGCCATGCGCAAGGGCATCAGCATCACGGCGGAAAGCACCGCCCGCTTCTACGCCCGTCCCGGCGTCGCCTTCCGCACGATCACCAACATGGACGAATGCGTCATCGCCATCGGTTACAAACATCCGGCAAACCCGCTCGTCAGGGAGCTTATCGACGTCGCGCGATCCGTCGCCCGCTAGAACAACAGCTCCCCCATGGACAGCCTCCGAAGTGCCACGGCGATATTGGCGACCAGCGCTTCTTTTTCGGACCATGAAGAGCGCCGTCGCTGCGGTCTGTCCGGCATGCGTAAGGCCGGCAGCCCGCTATTTCGCGCCTTCGGCCGTCCGCCTCGAATTCTCCACAGCCAGCGCGCCGACATCGCTGAGCCTGTAGACGCCCTTGTCGACCTTCTCGAACCAGCCATAGTAGTTTTTGAGCAGGATCTGGCCGGCGGTGGGCACGATCGGCTTGAGGTCGCGCGGCCGTTGCGGGCCATCGGCCATGGCGGCGGCGCAGGCGAGCGCCTGCTGGCGGTAGGCCGTCATGATCGGCACCTTCGTCGAACCGCCGAGCGCCGGATCGCCGGCGCGCTTGCGGTGCTCCTTGACCAGCCGTGTGCGGCGCTTCGGGTTGCTGCGGGGCATGGGGGATACCGAGCTCACGATGACGCTCACCTCGCCGGCATCCGAAACCCCAAGCATGCCAAACCCGAGCCGGCGGCAGAGGTCGCGATACCGCCGATCGCTCTCCCGCCCTCTGCCCTTGGCGGAAATGCGGGCCGCAATCCACACCTCGTCGGCCACCGCGGCGCGATCGACGGCTTGCAGGATCAGTTCGAGATTGAAGACGAGCTTCAATTCGCCGATGACCACCAAGGTCGGATCGCCCTCGCTCAATCCGACGAGATCACAGCCGCCGATTTCGCCCTTGACGGTATAACCGGCGCTCTCGAGAAAGTTTTTGATCGGGAGGTAAAGCGAAGTTTCCATGTCGGCCTGAAATCCATGTCGGAAACGCCAATAGCACCGTCAGGACTGCGGCGCATCCCTCGCCGGACGGATCGAATAGGGGATCGTGCGGCGCATGTTGTGCTCGATCACCAGGCGCCCCTTGAGAGGCGGCACGGCGCGGCTGGCGCATTGGGTGCGCTCGCAGATGCGGCAGGAAATGCCGATCGGGTCGTAGGCGCCAGCGTTGGTGAGGTCCATATCATCGGCGTAGACGAAGTTTTCCGCGTAGGAGACCTCGCAGCCGAGCGCCAGCGCATAGTGCTGCTGCGGCCGGCGGAATCCGCGCCCGCCGCGCGAGACCTGCATGGAGAGACAGAGATAGCGCGCACCATCCGGCGTTTCGGCGAGTTGGCGGGTGATGCGGCCGGGGCTTTCGAAGGCCTGGTGCGCATTCCACAGCGGACAGGCCGCGCCGAAGCGGGCGAATTGCAGGCGGGTCGCGCTGTGGCGCTTGGTGATGTTGCCTGCCCGGTCGATGCGGGCGAAAAAGATCGGAACGCCTTTCTGGCCGGGCCGCTGAAGCGTCGACAGGCGATGGCAGACCTGCTCGAGGCTCGCCCCGAAACGCGCGGCGAGCAGGTCGAGATCGTGCCGCACCTCGCGCGCCGCCGCCATGAACCTGCGATAGGGCAAAAGCAACGCACCGGCAAAATAATTGTGCAGGCCGATGCGACAGATCTCGTAGGCTTCCGTCGTGCGGAAACCGGCGCCGGCCGCGACGCTATCGACGACCGCCTCCGCATGAAGCTGCGCGATCTGGAGGGCAATCTGGAAATGGCGGGTCGGCGCGGGCAGATAGGGATTGAGCGTGAGCAGACGCGCCTCGGGATCATAGGCGCGCACGAGGTCGTCGTTCTGCGTCGCGCGCGCGACCCTCACCCCATAGTGCCGTTCGAGATAGCCGGAGAGGACCGGCCCCGGATCCGCATCGCCGATGCCGATCTCGGCCGCCAGCGCTTCTGCAAGCATATCCAGATCGCCGATATAGTTGTCGACGAAGTGGAAGAAGTCGCGCACCTCCTCGTAAGGCGTCGCCTCTGCGGCGGTGAGGCTGCGGCCCAGTGTGTCGTTGATGCTGGCGAGCTGTTCGGAATTGTGGCGGTAGGCCCGGTGCGCGGCAATGAGAGCATGCGCGAATCCCGGCGCATTCTGGGTGACGAGCTTCAACTCCTGAAGGCTCGGCGTGTAGCCGTCGAAAAGCGTGTCCGTCAGCGTCTCCGACAGGGCCGAAACCAGCCGGTCGCCCTCCCCGCCGGAGAGTTCGGCAAGGTCGATGCGGAACTTTTCCGCGAGCGCCACCAGCACGCCGGCCGAAACCGGACGCTGGTTGTTCTCGATCTGGTTGAGATAGGAGACGGAAATGCCGAGGCGCTCGGCGAATTGCGCCTGCGTGGCGCGGTTCGCCTGGCGCAGGTCCCGCACCTTGCGGCCGATATAGAGTTTGTTCGCAGCCATGTTTGCAACTTTGCAAATTTACTTTGCAAAATGTGTAACGCCTACATGTGCACCCGATCAAGCGTTCATTTCTGCCGGCATCGGCCGTAAGCAGGATCAAGTTGACCCTTTCCATGGACGGACCGGATGCACGCAATTCTCGACCAACTCGAAGCCCGCCGGCAGGCGGCGCGGCTTGGCGGCGGCCAGCGCCGTATCGATGCCCAGCACGCCAAGGCCAAGCTGACGGCGCGCGAGCGCCTGGACGTGCTGCTCGATGAGGGCTCCTTCGAGGAATACGACATGTACGTCACCCACCGGGCGGTGGAATTCGGCATGGCCGAGCAGAAGGTGGCCGGGGACGGCGTCGTCACCGGCTGGGGCACGATCAACGGCCGGCAGGTCTATGTGTTCAGCCAGGACTTCACCGTGCTCGGCGGCTCGCTGTCGGAAACCCATGCGCAGAAAATCTGCAAGATCATGGACATGGCGGTAAGGAACGGTGCCCCGGTCATCGGCCTCAACGACAGCGGCGGTGCGCGCATCCAGGAGGGCGTGGATTCGCTTGCCGGTTATGCCGATGTCTTCAAGCGCAATGTCGAGGCATCCGGCGTCATCCCGCAGATCTCCGTCATCATGGGGCCGTGCGCGGGCGGCGCGGTCTATTCGCCGGCCATGACCGATTTCATCTTCATGGTGCGCGATTCGTCCTACATGTTCGTCACCGGCCCGGATGTGGTGAAGACGGTCACCAACGAGATCGTCACCGCCGAGGAACTGGGCGGTGCCCGCACCCACACGCAAAAATCCTCCGTCGCCGACGGCGCTTATGAAAACGACATCGAGGTGCTGGAGCAGGTCCGCGCCCTGTTCGATTTCCTGCCGCTCAACAACCGCCAAAAGCCGCCGCTGCGCCCCTTCCACGACGACCCGGCGCGACTGGAGGCGCGGCTCGACACGCTGGTCCCCGACAGTTCCAACAAGCCCTACGACATGAAGGAACTGATCACGGCGGTCGCCGACGAGGGCGATTTCTTCGAAATCCAGGAGGCTTTCGCCCGGAACATCATCACCGGCTTCGTGCGTATCGAGGGCGAGACGGTGGGCGTCGTCGCCAACCAGCCAATGGTGCTGGCCGGCTGCCTCGACATCGATTCTTCACGCAAGGCCGCGCGTTTCGTGCGCTTCTGCGATGCCTTCAACATCCCGATCCTGACGCTGGTCGACGTGCCGGGCTTCCTGCCGGGCACCGCCCAGGAATATGGCGGCGTCATCAAGCATGGCGCGAAACTCCTCTTCGCCTATAGCCAGGCCACCGTGCCGATGGTGACGCTGATCACGCGAAAAGCCTATGGCGGGGCCTATGACGTGATGGCCTCCAAGCATATCGGCGCGGACGTGAACTATGCCTGGCCGACCGCCGAGATCGCGGTGATGGGCGCCAAGGGTGCGGCGGAAATCCTCTACCGTTCCGAACTCGGCGACCCGGAAAAGATCGCCGCCCGCACGAAGGAATATGAGGAACGCTTCGCCAACCCCTTCGTCGCCGCCGAGCGCGGCTTCATCGACGAAGTGATCATGCCGCATTCCTCGCGCCGCCGCATCGCCCGCGCCTTCGCTTCCCTGCGCGGCAAGCAGGTGGAAACGCGCTGGAAGAAGCACGACACGATTCCGTTGTAACCTCCCCTCCGTCATGCCCGGGCTCGACCCGGGCATCCACATTCTGATGCCCGCGGCCGTGTTGGGTCCTCGGGTCAAGCCCGAGGATGACGGGCGGATAGGTAAGAGACTGCATGTTCAAGAAAATCCTCATCGCAAACCGCGGCGAAATCGCCTGCCGCGTCATCAAGACCGCGCGGAAACTCGGTATCGCCACCGTCGCCGTCTATTCCGATGCCGACCGGGGCGCACTGCATGTCACCATGGCCGACGAGGCGGTGCATATCGGCCCCGCGCCGTCATCCCAGTCCTATATCGTCATCGACAAGATACTTGAGGCCATCCGCAAGACCGGCGCGGACGCGGTGCATCCGGGCTACGGCTTCCTGTCGGAAAACGCTGCTTTTGCCGAGGCGCTGGAAAAGGAAGGCGTCGCCTTCATCGGCCCGCCGGTGGGCGCGATCCAGGCGATGGGCGACAAGATCACGTCGAAGAAGCTCGCCGCCGAGGCCGGCGTCAGCACGGTGCCCGGCCATATGGGGCTGATCGAGGATGCCGACGAGGCGGTAACGATCGCCTCTCGCATCGGCTATCCCGTGATGATCAAGGCGTCTGCCGGTGGCGGCGGCAAGGGCATGCGCATCGCCTGGAACGATGCCGAGGCACGCGAGGGCTTCCAGTCCTCCAGGAACGAGGCGAAGAGCGCGTTCGGCGACGACCGCATCTTCATCGAGAAATTCGTGACGCAGCCGCGCCATATCGAGATCCAGGTGCTGGGCGATAAACACGGCACCACGCTCTATCTCGGCGAGCGCGAATGCTCCATCCAGCGGCGCAACCAGAAGGTCGTGGAGGAAGCCCCCTCGCCCTTTCTCGACGCGGCGACGCGCAAGGCGATGGGCGAGCAGGCCGTGGCGCTCGCCAAGGCCGTCGGCTATCATTCCGCCGGAACGGTGGAATTCATCGTCGACGGAGAGCGCAACTTCTACTTCCTCGAAATGAACACGCGCCTGCAGGTGGAGCATCCGGTGACGGAGCTGATCACCGGCATCGACCTCGTCGAGCAGATGATCCGCGTGGCGGCCGGCGAGAGGCTTGCCTTCGGGCAGGAGGACGTGCGCCTCGATGGCTGGGCCATCGAAAGCCGCCTCTATGCCGAAGACCCCTACCGCAATTTTCTACCGTCGATCGGCCGCCTCACCCGCTATCGCCCGCCGGTGGAAGGCGAGCAGGCGGACGGCACCGTGGTGCGCAACGATACCGGTGTCTTCGAGGGCGGCGAGATCTCGATGTATTACGACCCGATGGTCGCAAAACTCTGCACCTGGGCGCCGGACCGGCTCTCCGCCATCGACGCCATGGCGCGCGCGCTCGACGATTTCGAGGTGGAAGGCATCGGCCACAACCTGCCCTTCCTCTCCGCCGTGATGGGCAACCCGCGTTTTCGCGACGGACAGCTCACCACCGCCTTCATCGCGGAAGAATTTCCGGATGGTTTCCACGGCGTCGCGCCGGATGCAGCCGCCGCCCGGCAGCTTGCCGCCGTCGCCGCCTTCGTCCAGCAGGCCTTGCAGGAACGCGCCGCGAAGATCTCCGGCACGATCGGTAACCACCGCCGCATCGTCGGTCGCGAATGGGTCGCAAGCCTTGCCGGCGGCGACCACGCGCTGACGCTGGAAACCGGCCAGGACGGTCTTGCCGTGCATTTCGACGATGGCGAGACGCTGACTGTCGTGGGCAAATGGACGCCCGGCTGCCGCCACGCGATCTTTACTGTGGCGGGCATGCGCATGGGCATAAAGGTGGATCTCGTCGGATCGGCGATCCGCCTGCGCTGGCGCGGCACGGACGTGACGGCGCATGTGCGTGAGCCCCGCGTGGCGGCGCTCGCCCGGCTGATGCCACAAAAGCTGCCGCCCGATACGTCGAAGCTGCTACTCTGCCCTATGCCCGGCGTCATCACCACGCTTCTCGTCACGGAAGGCGAAACGGTCGAGGCGGGACAGACGCTCGCCACCGTCGAGGCGATGAAGATGGAAAACGCGATGAAGGCCGAGCGCCGCGGCACGGTCAGGCGCATCGCCGTCACGATCGGGCAAAGCCTGGCCGTGGACGAAACGATCCTGGAGTTCGAATGATGGCCGGCAAGACTTTTGCGGACTGGGAAGCGCTGGCGGAAAAGGAACTGCGCGCCTCGCCCGACACGCTGACCTGGCAGACGCCCGAAGGCATCGCGGTCAAACCACTCTATACGCAGGACGACCTCGCCGGCACCGGCCATCTCGGTTCCGTGCCGGGCTTTGCGCCCTTCGTGCGCGGCCCGCGCGCCACCATGTATGCCGGCCGACCCTGGACGATCCGGCAATATGCCGGCTTCTCGACGGCCGAGGCCTCGAACGCCTTCTACCGCAAGGCGCTCGCCGCCGGCCAGCAGGGCGTCTCCGTCGCCTTCGACCTGGCCACCCACCGCGGCTACGACAGCGACCACCCACGCGTCGTCGGCGATGTCGGCAAGGCGGGTGTCGCCATCGACAGCGTGGAGGACATGAAGATCCTCTTCTCCAACATTCCGCTGGAGAAAATCTCCGTCTCCATGACGATGAACGGTGCGGTGATCCCGATCCTCGCAAGTTTCATCGTCGCCGGCGAAGAACAGGGCGTCGCGCGCGAAAACCTGTCCGGGACCATCCAGAACGACATCCTCAAGGAGTTCATGGTCCGCAACACCTACATCTACCCGCCGCAGCCCTCGATGCGGATCATCGCCGACATCATCGACTACACGGCGCGCGAAATGCCGAAGTTCAACTCGATCTCGATCTCCGGCTACCACATGCAGGAGGCGGGCGCGACGCTGGTGCAGGAACTCGCCTTCACCATCGCCGACGGGCGTGAATATGTGCGCGCCGCCATCGCCAAGGGGCTCTCCGTCGACGAGTTCGCCGGCCGCCTCTCCTTCTTCTTCGCGATCGGCATGAATTTCTTCATGGAGGCGGCCAAGCTGCGCGCTGCCCGCCTGCTCTGGAACCGTGTGATGGACGAGTTCCAGCCGAAGAAGGCGTCCTCGCGCATGCTGCGCACCCATTGCCAGACGTCCGGCGTCTCTTTGCAGGAGCAGGACCCCTACAACAACATCGTACGCACCGCCTTCGAGGCGATGTCGGCGGTGCTCGGCGGCACGCAGTCGCTGCACACCAATTCCTTCGACGAGGCGATTGCGCTTCCGACGGAATTTTCCGCCCGCATCGCCCGCAATACCCAACTCATCCTCCAGCACGAGACGGGTGTCACCAAGGTGGTCGATCCGCTGGCCGGCTCCTACTATGTCGAAAGCCTTACCCATGAGCTTGCCGAAAAGGCCTGGGCGCTGATCGAAGAGGTGGAGGCGATGGGCGGCATGACGAAGGCCGTGATCGAGGGACTGCCGAAACGCCTGATCGAGGAGGCCGCGACCCGCCGGCAGGCCGCCGTGGACCGCGGCGACGAGGTGATCGTCGGCGTCAACAAATACCGGCTGGAGGACGAACAGCCGATCGACATTCTGGAGATCGACAACAGCGCGGTACGCGCCTCGCAGGTCAAACGGCTCGCAGACATCCGCCGCCGGCGCGACGGCGCGGCGGTGGCCGCAGCGCTCGCAGCACTGGAAACGGTCGCGAAGACCGGCGAAGGCAACCTTCTGGAAGCGGCCGTCGCCGCGGCGCGGGCGCGTGCAACGGTGGGGGAGATTTCCGATGCCATGCGCCGCGCCTTCGGCGACCACGCCGCCGTGCCCGACGTGGTCGGCGATATCTACGGCCCCGCCTATGGCGACGACCCGGAATACAGGACGCTTGCCGGCCGCATTGCCGAGCACGGCGCCAGGCCGAAGATCATGGTGGCGAAACTCGGCCAGGACGGCCACGACCGTGGGGCGAAGGTGATCGCCTCGGCCTTCGGCGACCTCGGCTTCGATGTGCTGATGGGGCCGCTCTTTCAGACGCCGGAGGAGGCGGCCGACCTTGCCGTCGGCGCGAAGGTGCAGGTCGTCGGCATGTCCTCGCTTGCCGCCGGACACAAGACGCTTGCGCCGGCGCTGGTCGCGGCACTGCGCGAGCGCGGGGCGCAGAACGTCGTCGTGGTCGTCGGCGGCGTCATTCCGCGCCAGGATTACGACTTCCTGCTCGAACACGGCGTATCGGCCGTGTTCGGCCCCGGCACCAACGTGCTCGATGCCGCCAATGCCGTGCTCGACCTCGTCGAGGGCCGCATCCGCAACCAATAGGAGAAGCCATGCTCGGAGCGCTCAACCACGTCGCCATCGCCGTTCCCGACCTTGCTGCGGCCGCGGACCGCTACGCCGCGCTCGGCGCAAAGATCTCCGCCCCGCAGGACCTGCCCGAACATGGCGTCACCATCATCTTCGTGGAGCTGCCCAACACCAAGATCGAACTGCTCCATCCTCTCGGCGAGACCTCCCCCATCGCCGGTTTCCTGGAGAAGAACCCGGCCGGCGCTATCCACCATCTCTGCTTCGAGGTCGCGGATATAGGCGCGGCAGCCGAGGCCATTCGCGCCACCGGCGCCCGCATCCTCGGCGACGGCACACCGAAGATCGGCGCCCACGGCAAACCCGTGCTCTTCGCTCACCCGAAGGATTTTCACGGCGCGCTCGTCGAATTCGAAGAAATCTAGGTTCGAGCAGCAAAGGCTCTATCTTTACAATCGGCGCTTCAGGCGATTGCCTGCGGCGCTACGCACCTTTATCGATCTTGCTTGACGGGTGCGTCGCGCCTGGTTCTCACCTTCGGAGTGTGTCCTTGGATCAGCAAGAGATCGGCAACATCGTGGACTGGCTCGTGCGGCAGGGGCTGGACGGGACGGACCCGGCCGAGCTGCTCGCGGGCTTCTGCCGCCGGCTCCGCCTGCTGGGCATCGAGCTCGAACAGGCGGTGATCTTCATCGATACGCTGCATCCCGTGCTCGAATCGCAGGGTTATTTCTGGGACGTCAAGGAAGAGGCCAATGCCGGGCGGCGGGATTTTCTGCGGCTGGAGGCCGTACGCTATGAACAGCAATGGCTCGACAGCCCGTTCCATCATCTCCTGGAAAACGGGCTCGATGAAGTGCGCGTGCTGCTTTCCAACTACGGGAACTATACATTCCCGGTGCTCGACGACATGCGGGAGGCAGGCCACACCGACTATTTCGTCCAGTTGCACAGGCTGGGAAGCACGGCCTCGATCGGCGAGATCGACGGGCTGTTTTCGCGGTGGTCGACAAAACGGCCAGGCGGCTTCAGCGAGGAGGATCTCGTTTGCCTGCGGCGCATCGTGCCCGCTTTCGCGCTGGCCGTGAAATCCACGGCACTGCGCCAGATCACCAGCTCGCTCGCCGAGGTTTACCTGGGGCGCGATGCGGCGCGGCGCGTGCTCAAGGGACGCATCGAGCGGGGCAAGGTCGACAGCATCCACGCCGTGCTGTGGTTCTCGGACATGCGCAATTATACCTCGCTCTCGGAAAGCGTGCCCGGCAACGAACTGATCGCCATGCTGGGCGACTATGCCGAGGCGGTCATCTCCGCCGTGCATGGGGCGGGCGGCGACGTCCTCAAATTGATCGGCGACGGCACGCTCGCCATCTTCAACCATGCCGACCCACAGGAAGCCGCCGCTGCAAGCCTCAAGGCCTGGCATGACCTCGCAGAACGCATAGACGCGCTCAACACGACGCGGCAGGCCGCCGGGCTCGCCACCACGACCGTCCATGTCGGGCTCCATGTCGGCGAGGTGTTCTACGGCAATATCGGCAGCGACGAGCGGCTGGATTTCACCGTCATCGGGCCGGCCGTCAACGAAGCCTCGCGCATCGTCGCCGCCACCCGAAAGGTCGATCGCCCGCTGCTGATCTCGGACGACCTGTTTGCCCTGCTCTCCACCTCGGAGAGCGACACGTTCGAGGATCTCGGCCAGTTCCGCCTGAAAGGCGTGACGCGCAAGCGGCGGCTGCACGCCCCACGGCGCCTGCAAGCCTGACTAGCCGGCACTCGCGCCCTGGAATTCCAGCAGGCGGCGCCGCAGCCGCGGCAAGGCGAAATCCAGGAAGCTGCGCATTTTCAGCGGCATCTGGCCGCGCGCCGCATGCACGACGTTCACCGGCGCCGGCTCCGGTTCGAACGGCTCGAGAACGATCCGCAGGCTGCCCGCCTTGACGGCATCCGCGACCTGATACTGGAACAGCCGTATAACACCGACATGGAGGAGGGCCGCGCGAATGGCCGCCTCGACGGTCGTGACCGAAAGGCGCGGCGCCATCGGGACCAGCGTGGATGCCTTCGTCTGCGGATCGGTAAGCCGCCAGTTGGCGGAGGAACCGGGGCCGTCGAAAACGATGCAGGGCATCTCCTGCAACGCGGCCACCGCCTGCGGCACGCCGTGGACCGCCAGCAGCCTGGGGCTCGCGCAGATGACCGTGCGCATCGAGCCGACGGTCGTCGCGATCATCGCACTGTCGGGAAGCCTGCCGATGCGCACCGCCATGTCGACGTGATCTTCCACGAGCTGGACGTTTCGATCGAGCAGCAGCAGCCGGATGTTGATGTCCGGAAACTGGTCGAGGAAGTCGGCGACGATCGGCAGGACATGAAGCTGGCCGAACTGCACCGGTGCTGTGATGACGAGCTCGCCTTTGGGCGCGGTAAATTCGCCAGAAACCTCGCGCTCGGCCTCATCCACCTGATCGATGATCCGCCGGGCGGCGGTCAGGTAGGTAACCCCGGCATCGGTCAGGCTGAGCTTGCGCGTGGTGCGGACAAGGAGCTTTGCCCCGAGCGCCGCCTCAAGGTCGGAAATTTTCCTGGCAACGGTCGTCAGCGGCACGCCCAGCCGTCTTGCCGCCGCTGAAAAGCTGCCGCTATCGACGACGTCGATCAGCAGGGACATGGCGCCGAGACGATCCATCCATATTCCCATTTTTCGGTTAGTTCATAACCAGAAATAGCTGATTATCCCGTAAATCGAAATGACTAAATTCATTTCCATCGAAGTCAATCGTTGGAGCGCGGCCATGGGCTACGGATTTATGGACATTGCAGTGACGCCGAGCGTGCGGGCGGTGCAGGCCGAAATGGGAGCCGACGGCATCTGGTCGGACTTTCGCGGGCATCGGGAGTTCGACCGGTTCGGCGAGAACGAAAAAGCCTTCATCGCCGAGCGCGACAGCGTCTACATCGCCTCCGTGTCGGAGACCGGCTGGCCCTATGTCCAGCATCGTGGCGGCCCGCGCGGCTTCCTCAAGGTGATCGATGACCGGACCCTGGCCTTCGCGGACTATCGCGGCAACCGGCAATACATAAGCACCGGAAATTTCGCGGCGAACGACCGCGCCTGCCTCTTCCTGATGGATTATCCGAGACGGGCGCGGCTGAAGATCTATGCCCATGTCGAAAGACTGGAGCTGGACGAGGACCCAGCGTTGACCGCGCTGGTCACGGATGGCCCGTACAGGGCGAAGCTTGAGCGCATCTTCCGCCTGCGGCTCGAAGCCTTCGACTGGAACTGCCCGCAGCACATCGTTCCGCGGTTTACCGAAGACGAGATCGCCAATGCTGTCCAGCCGTTGCGCGAGCGTCTCGCGGCACTTGAAGCGGAAAACGCCGAACTGAGAGCCCGGGCCGACTGAATTGCGCCGGCTTCATCTCTCCAGGCCTATTTCCGCGAGCATCAGCCGAGGCTTCTAGCGTTCTCGGGCAACAAGCCTACAAGCGCTATCTCCCGGACGCCCAGGTTCTTGATACGGGCCGCTTTGCACTTGAAACCCATGCCGACGAAATCGCTGACGCGATCAGTGTCTTTCTCAGGGCCTGAGATAGCGGCGAGCGCCAGCCCTTGGCCGGCGCTCGTTGCCCATCAGAGGCCGAGCGCGATGCCGTCCTTGCGCGATTCGGAGCCGCCGGTCAGCGTGCCGTTCTCCCAGTCGATGCGGATCGCCTGCGCGCCGCCGATGGGATCCTCCGCCGGGGCGATCGTGAAGCCGCGTCGGCGGAGCTCTTCGGCGGTCGCCGCCGGCAGCGTGTGTTCCGCCTCGACAAGCGTGCCGTCGGATTTCGGGATCAACCGCGGCAGGTCGATCGCCTCCTGCAAATCCATGCCGTAGTCGAACACCTTGGAAATCAGGTGCGCATGGCCCATCGCCTGGTAGTAGCCACCCATCACGCCGAAGGGCATCTCGACCCTTCCGGCGCGCGTGACCATGCCGGGGATGATCGTGTGCAGCGGCCGCTTCAGCGGCGCCACCACGTTCCGATGGCCGGGTTTCAGCGAGAAACTCTGGCCGCGATTGTGCAGGACCACGCCCGAGCGCGGCGCAACGAGACCAGTGCCGAAACTGTCGAAGACCGAGTTGATGAAGCTGACGGCATTGCGATCGCGGTCCACCACGGAAATATAGACCGTGTCGCGATGGAGCGGCATGTCGAAGGGCGGCAAGTCAGTCAACGCGCCGCGAAGGTCGATCATGCCGGCCAGCCTGTCGGCCAATGCGTCCGACAGTAACTCTTCAACCGGCACATCCGCCTTGTCCGGATCGGCGAGCCAGGCGTCGCGCGCGGCATAGGCGAGCCGCGTCGCCTCGATCTCGATATGCAGCCGGTCGGGCGATTGCGGATCGCCCTTCGCCTCGAAGCGGCTCAAGATGTTGAGGATCAGGAGCGCGATGATGCCCTGGCCGTTCGGCGGGCATTCATGAATCGTGTATCCGCGAAAATCGGTGGTGACCGGCGTGACATAGGCCCCGCGCGCCGTCGCAAAATCCTCCATCCTGTGCAGTCCGCCGAGCGAACGGAGATAGGACACCATGTCTTCCGCGACGGGCCCGGTGTAGAAGCCGTCGCGGCCATCGACTGCGATCCGCTTCAGCGTTTCGGCGAGTTCCGGCTGACGGTGGACCTCGCCGATTTTCGGCGCGCGACCGGCGGGCAGGAAGATGCGCGCGGCGGTCGGATCGGCCGCCAGCAACTCCTCCTCCAGCGACCAGTCGCGATGCACCCGCGGCGTGATCGCATAACCTTCCGCGGCAAAGCGGATTGCCGGGGCCAGGACATCGGCGAACGGAAGTCGGCCGTGATCGGCGTGGAGTTGCACCCAGGCATCGATGGCGCCGGGAATGGTCACCGCCGCCGGCGACTGGCGCGGCACCTCCGTCAGGCCCCGCTCGATAAACCAGTCGAGTGTCAGCGCCACCGGCGTGCGGCCGGAACCGTTAAAGGCGACGACCCTGTCGGAGCCCTCCGGCGCGAACAGCACGAAACAGTCGCCGCCGATGCCGGTCGAGCCCGGCTCGACGGCGCATTGCACGGCGGACGCGGCAATGGCCGCATCCATGGCATTGCCGCCGGCCTCCATGATCTGCAATGCCGTCAGCGTCGCGGACGGATGCGATGTCGCCGCCATCGCCTGGCGGGATACGGCGACGGACCGTGTCGGCTTCTCGAAATTGCGCATGCTGTTCCTCTTCTTCGTGGCCAGCCGCTGGAATCAGCGCCGGCTCGGGGTCGCGAAATCGGCCAGCAGGGGCGCCGTGCCGAGAATATGCTCCTGCATCACCTGTTCGGCGTGGCGCGCATCGCCCGAACGTAGCGCCGCAATCAACGCCGCATGCTCCTCCCGGGCGGAAAGCGGCTTGTCGACATAGTCGAACCAGATGCGCATGTAGGGCTCGATGACCACATGCAGCGCCGAGATCTGGTGAATGAGTTTCGGCCGGCCGCTCAGCGCATAGATCCGGCCGTGAAACTCCTGGTGGCGCACGACCCAGTCGCTGCTGCCGCTCTGGCCGGCGCGTTCCATGCGCGCGAGCAACCGTTCGAGTTCATCCAGCATATCCTCGTCGATGCGGGGAACCGCGAGGCGCACGGCAAGTCCCTCCAGCACGGAGCGCATCTCGAAGGCTTCGTACAATTCGTCGAGCGTGAGGCCGGCGACGATGCAGCCGCGATTGGGACGCAGAACCACGAGACCGTCCGAGGCAAGCCGCCGGAAGGCCTCGCGAACCGGCATGCGGCTCATGCCGATCTCGGCGGCAATATCCTCGGGGATCAGCCGTTCGCCCGCCTTGTAGCGGCCAAGACGCAGCGCCTGCTGGATATGGCGATAGGCTTCCTCCTCCGCGGTCGCGGCGGCATTCGGCTGGCTGGAGAAACCTGCGGACATGGCATGGAACCAAAAAGTATTTTTGTATCCACTTATCCAATCACTGCCGATGTGCACCGTCAAGCCGGCGCGTGCCGAAATAATCAGCCGGCGTTCGCTGTCGGCACAAAACCCTTGCCGAACCGTTCCCGCACCCGGCTGGAGAAGGCAGAAACGGTGGCGCGGTTGGCCGAGGCCGCGGTGACGAGCACGAACTCGACATCCTCCAGAACAGGCAGGTGGGGCGGGACGATCTCGCGAAGCCCGGCCGGGGCGAGGCTGCGCGGCTGGACGAGCACGCCCATGCCGGCCCGCGCCGCCGCGGTCAGCCCGCTGAGGCTGTGACACGAGCAAACGATGCGCCAAGGCATGCCGCTGCGTTCCAGCGCCTCCATCAGCAGCACACGCGTCACGCTCGGCGGCGGGAAGACGATCAGCGGCAGGGCGGGTTTCGCAAGCACCGCTTCGGGATCACTCGCCAGCCAGACAAGCGGCTCGCGCAGCACCCCGTCGCCCCTTTTGTCGCCGATCCGACGCTTGGCCATGACGAGATCGAGCTCGCCGCGATCCTGCATTTCGGCGAGCGACTTCGACAGCGCGACCGAAAGCTGGAGATCGACCGAGGGATAATCGGCGATAAAATCCTCGAGCAAGCCCGGCAGCTGTCCGCTCACCAGATCCTCGGAAACGCCGAGCCGGAAGACGCCGCGCGGCGTTTCGGCCTCGAACTGCGCGACGGCCTGGCGTTCCAGGGCGAGGAGCTGTCGGGCGTGCGGCAACAGGGCTTCCCCGTCGGCGGTGAGCCGGACCGTGTGCGTGTCGCGATGGACGAGGCGTCGGCTCAGGCTGCGCTCCAGCCGTTGCAGATGCTGGCTGACGGTCGACTGGCCGAGGTCCAGCCGTTCGGCGGCGAGCGTGAAGCTCTTGAGCTGGGCCACCGTCACGAAGCTGCGCAACTGCACCATGTCAAGCATATCGCGATCCTCGATAACTGTTATTCCTTGCATTGTGAATCAGGATATCAAAGATCGGCAGCCTGTCGAGACTGATGGATTCCGGACCGTCCCATGAAAAGCCTTCTCCCCGATACCTTCACCCTGCTTCTCATCGCCGCCGTGGGCCTTGCCTCCCTTCTGCCGATTTCCGGCGAGCCGGCAGCGTGGTTCGGGATTGCCACCAATATCGCGATCGCCGGCCTGTTCTTCCTGCATGGTGCGCGCCTTTCCACCGACGTGGTGATTGCCGGCTTCCTGCACTGGCGATTGCAGATCTTCATCCTGGCGACCACCTTCGTGGTGTTCCCGCTGCTCGGCCTCGGGCTCGGCATCCTGTCGCCCTGGCTGATCACGCAGCCGCTCTATCTCGGCCTGCTTTTCCTGTGTGTGCTGCCGTCGACGGTGCAATCGTCGATCGCCTTCACCTCGATTGCCGGCGGCAACGTGCCGGCGGCGATCTGCGCCGCCTCGACTTCCAACATTCTCGGCATCTTCCTGACGCCCGCCCTTGTCGCCATGCTGTTTTCGGCCGGCGGTCATGTCGGCGTGTCGTTCGACATGGTCTGGAAGATCATGCTCCAGCTCTTCCTGCCCTTCGTGGCCGGCCAGCTCTTGCAGCCCTTCATCGGCAAGTGGGTGCGCGCGCGCAAGTCACTGCTCACGCCCTTCGACCGCGGCTCCATCCTGATGGTCGTCTATCTCGCCTTCTCGGATGCGGTGACGGAGGGCGTCTGGCACCAGCTGGAGGCACAGGACCTGGCCATGCTCGTCGCGCTGGACGCCCTGCTGCTCGTGGTCGTGCTCCTCGTCACCAGCCTTGGCGCAAAGCTCTTCGGCTTCAACCGCGAGGATCGTATCACCGCCGTCTTCTGCGGCTCGAAGAAAAGCCTGGCGAGCGGCGTGCCGATGGCGGGCGTGATCTTCGCCGGCCAGCCGATCGGTGCGATCGTCCTGCCGCTGATGCTGTTTCACCAGATCCAGCTGATGGTCTGCGCCTGGCTCGCCCGGATCTACGCCGAGCGCAAGGCGACCGCGATACCCGACGCCGTCTAGCGGATTTCGCGGCTTAGCGCTTGCAGCCGGGTGAAGGCATCGTATCGCTTGGCGTGTTGGGCAGCCGTTTCGCCTTCCGCCGGGTGATAGGTCCGATCGGTCCTCGAAAGGGCCGCCATCGCCGAGCGCGCATTCGGGAAGGCGCCGCCCGCGACGCTGCCGAGAATGGCGGCGCCGAGCAGGACGGGTTCTTCGGCGCGCGTTGCCAGCAACGGCTTGCCCGTCGCATCGGCCAAAAGCTGGCGCACGAGATCGAGCTGGCCGGCGCCGCCGCTGATCACGATCTTGTCGATCGGCGCACCGGCCGCGGTCTGTGTCTCGATGATCTGGCGCAGGCCGTAGCCGATGCCGCAGAGGCCGGCAATGTAGAGCGAGATAAGGTTGTCGAGATCACGCTCCATGCCGAGGCCGACGATCGCCGCGCGGGCGTGCGGATCGGCGAAAGGCGCACGATTGCCGAGGAATTCCGGCACGACATGTACGCCGTCGGCCAATTCCACCACGGCTGACAACGTTTTTGCCTTTTCAGCCGCCAGTTCGGCGAGCAGAACCGGCAGCGAGAGGCCGCGTGTCTTTGCCAGTGCGGCCGCTTCACCGGCCGCCGGATGGAAGGAGAGGAGTTGTTCGATCGCGGCGCCGGCCGCCGACTGCCCACCCTCGTTCAGCCACATGCCGGGCACCATGGCGGAAAAGTAAGGCCCCCAGACGCCCGGCACGAAGACCGGCTCATGGGTCGAGGTCATGGTGCAGGACGACGTGCCGAAGACGTAGCCGAGATTGTTTTCCGGCGGGCCATCGACACCCACCGTGCCGATACCACCCGCATGGGCGTCGATCATGCCGGCGCCGACCGGTGTGCCGGCGGCAAGGCCGAGTTCTTCCGCCGCGCGCGCGGTGAGGCCGTTGCCGAGCGGTGTGCCGGGCTCGACGACCTGCTGGCCGATGCGGGAAAAATCCTCGTCCGCCAGAATGCCGAGACCGATCTCGCGGAAATAGCTCGGGTCCCAGCGCTTCTCATGCGCCAGATAGGTCCATTTGCAGGTGACAGTGCAGGTGGAGCGGGCGAGATCGCCTGTCGCGCGCCAGGTGAGGAAATCCGCCAGGTCGAAGAACTGCCAGGCGGCGTCGAAGACATGCGGACGGTTTTCCTTGAGCCAGAGCAGTTTCGGCGTTTCCATCTCCGGCGAGATGCGGCCGCCGACATAGCGCAAAACCTCGTGGCCAAGCGCATTGATGCGCTCGACCTGATCGACGGCCCGGTGGTCCATCCAGACGATGATGTCGCGCTCGGGATTTTCCGACGGCCCGACGGGCAGCGGCGCCCCTTCCTTGCCGAGCACGACCAGCGAGCAGGTCGCATCGACACCGATGCCGGCGACTTGCTCCGGTGCCACACCCGCCTTGGCGACGGCCTCGCGCACCGATGCGCAGACGGCCGCCCAGATTTCCGTGCTCGACTGCTCGACCATCGCGCCCGCCTCGCGAAACAGCGAAATGTCGCGCTTGCCCGAGGCCAGCATGCGGCCGTTGAGATCGAAGAGGCCGGCTCTGGCGCTTCCCGTGCCGACGTCGACGCCGACCAGGTAGCGTTCGGAGGAAGGGGTGTTCATGGGGCTACCGCCTGCAATCAGAAATGTTTCCGGCAAACGGCCTCATGCCGCCCGCCGCTTGTTTAGAGATCGACGCTGTTGGGCAGGATCACCAGGTCGCGGATCGTGACATTACGCGGCCGGGTCAGCATGAAGAGCACGGCATCGGCCACTTCCTTCGGCTGCATCAGGCTGCCATTGGCCAGCGCCTCGTCCATCTTTTCCTTCGGCCAGTCGTCGAGCAGCGCCGTCACCACCGGCCCCGGCAGGACCGCGCCGACACGCACGCCATGCTGCGACACCTGGCGGCGGGTCGAGTGCACGAAGGCCTGCACGGCGAACTTCGAGGCCGTGTAGATCGGCTCCCAGATGACGGGCACGACGCCGGCAATCGAGCTGGTGAACAGGATATCGCCCGTCTTCTGCTCGATCATGTAGGGCAGCACCGCATGGACCGAGCGGAAGGCCGCGTTGATGTTGAGGTTCAGCATGCGGTCCCAGGCATCCGGATCACCCTCCGCCACCGGGCCGCCGATATAGGCGCCGGCATTGGCGTGAAAGACGTCGAGCCCGCCGGCAATGTCGAGGATGCGCGGCAGCATGCCGGACACCTCGGACGGTTTCAGCAGATCGACGACGAGCGGCAGGGCGTTCGGGCCGAGCTCCTTGCAGAGCTGTTCCAGCTTGTCCTGCGCCCGGTCGACGAGCACCACCTTCGCGCCTTCGGCAAGCAAGGTCCTGGCGCATTCGAGGCCGATGCCGGATGCGGCACCCGTGATGGCGGCAATCTTGCCCTTCATGAGGTCAGCCATGGTCTAGAACTCCATTCCAGTATGTTAAGCGCGACCGTGGCTGACACGGGAGCGACGGGCAAGCGAATCGACGATAACCGCGATGGCGAGAACGCCGCCGGTGATCATATAGCGCAGAGACGACGAGAGGTTGAGCAGCGTCAGGCCGTTCGAGATCGCCTGGATGACGATGATGCCGAGCAGCGCGGAATAGGCGCTGCCGCGTCCGCCGAACAGGCTGGTGCCGCCGATGACCGCTGCGGCGATCGCATTGAGGTTGACGTCGCCCGTGCCGGCCTGCTGGCTGGACGAGGCAAGCCGCGAGGCCGAGAGGATACCGCCGAGCGCCGCGAGCGTCGAGCAGAGCATGAAGGCGCTCATATAGATGCGGCGGACATTGATGCCGGAGCGGCGCGCGGCCTCTTTGTTGCCGCCGACGGCGAACATCGAGCGGCCCCATTTGGTGCGCGTCAGCGCGTAGTTGAGGATCACGGCGAGCGCGATGAACAGCGCGAACATCCACGGAATGCCGCGGCCGAGATTGAGGTAGAACACGGCCGCTTCCAGCACCACCGTCAGCACGACGGCCTTCAGGATCAGCGCCCGCATCGGCTGGGCGGAGAGGTTCGCGGCAAGGCGCTGGGTGCGCGTGCGCAGTCCCCGGCCGATCATCACGAGGCCCGGCACGAGCGCCAGCGTATAGGACAGCCAGTCCGGCATGATCAGGATCTGGCCGAAGCGCACGAGCGGCGAGGCATAGGGCAGGTTGATCGAGCCGGTCGGGCCGAGGATATAGAGTTGCAGGCCAAGCAATGCCAGCAGGCCGGCAAGCGTCGCGACGAAGCTCGGCATGCCGAGGCGGTTGTAGAGCATGGCGTAAAGCATGCCGACGCCCGCACCGACCACCAGCGCGACGATGATCGCACCCGCGACCGGCCAGCCCATATTGACCCAGATGACGCCGACCAGGGCCGAGGCGAGCCCGCTCATGGAGCCGACGGAGAGGTCGATTTCGCCGAGCACCAGCACACAGACGATGCCGAGCGAAATGACGCCGACCGTGGCGCAGTCGAACAGCAGGTTCACCAGGTTGTTTGGCGCCAGGAAGATCGGGTTCAGCGCCGAGAAGACGATGGAGATGACGACGAGGCCGACGGCGACCGGCAGCATGCCGAGGTCGCCGGAGCGCACGCGATCGATGAACCCTTTCGCCATGGCGGAAAGGCTGTCGTCGTGGCGCACGCGCTCGTCGCTGCGGTCGAGTGTCGGCTGGGAAGGATTCTGGCTCATGCGGCACCCCCGTGATTTTCCTGGACATGCGACTTGCGTTCAGCGCGGCGCGAGACGGAATTGTCGGTGGCACCGGTGATGGCGGAGACCAGCTCCTGATTGGAGGATTCGGGCGTGAAGACGCCGTTGTTCTTGCCCAGCCGCAGCACGACGATGCGGTCTGCGACGGCGCGCACGTCTTCCATGTTGTGGCTGATGATGATGACGCCGAGGCCGCGGTCGCGCACGCGCTCGATGAGGTTCAGCACCTCCGCCGTCTGCGCGACGCCGAGCGCCGCCGTCGGTTCGTCCAGCATGATGAGCCGCGGATTGAGCAGCAGCGAGCGCGCGATGGCGACCGTCTGCCGCTGGCCGCCGGAGAGCGAGGCGATCGGCTCGCGCACGGAGGGAATGCGCGCGGCAAGCTCGCGCAGCAGCGTCCAGGCGCGCACTTCCATGGCGACTTCGTCGAGCGCCCAGGGCGACATTTCGTGGCCGAGAAACAGGTTCGCCACGACGTCGAGATTTTCACAGAGTGCCAGGTCCTGGAACACGGTGGCGATGCCGAGGTCCAGCGCCTTGGCGGGACTGTCGAGCGTCACCTGCTCGCCACAGAATTCGATCGTGCCGGAGGATGCCTGGTGCACGCCGGCGAGCACCTTGACCAGCGTCGACTTGCCCGCGCCGTTGTCGCCGACAAGGGCGACGACTTCGCCGGCCTTCACGTCGAGATCGATATCCGTCAAGGCGGACACGGCGCCGAAATTCTTGGATATGCCGCTCAGGCGCAGCACGGATTCTCCCTTGGCGGGGATGTTTTGAAGCGTGGCTGTCATGGCCTCTGGAACCTCTGGGGCTGACCTCGACTGATCGGGTGTCCGGCCGCGTCAAACGGCCGGACACGATGGGCAGGTTAGTTGATGATGCCGAGTTTACGGCAACCTTCAACATATTCGCCGGTGCAGACTTCTTCCGGCTTGTTGATGCCCTTGTCGAAGATTTCGGCCTTGATGTTCTCCGCCGTCACGACAGCCGGCACGAAAAGCTGCGAGGGCGTTTCGTAGAGCTTGTGGGTCGCTTCCGGAGTTTCGCCCTTGAGCAGCTTCACCGCAACGCCGGCCGCAGCCGCCGCGACGATTTCGGAGGGCTTGGAGATCGTGTTGTACTGGTCGCCCGAGATGATCAGCTGGAGGGCCGCGATCGTCGCGTCATTGCCGGTGACCGGCGGCATTTCCTTGACGCCGGCCGCCTTCAGCGCCGCGATCGCGCCGCCACCCGTGCCGTCGTTCGCCGCGACGATGCCGACGATCTGGTCGCCGAAGCGGGTGATCTGGCCGGCCGCCCATTCCTGCGCCTTCGGCGGCGCCCAGTCCGGCGTGTCGAATTCGGCGAGCGTCTTGTAGGGCGAGGCGTCGAGCGCGGAGTCGATGCCGTCGCGGATAAGACCGGCGGCCGCATCGGTCGGCGAGCCGTTGATCTGGAGCACGCCCGCACCATCGGCAACGCCCTTGGCTTTCAGATGGTCGACCAGCGACTGCGCGATGGCCTTGCCGATGCCCTGGTTGTCGAAGGAGACATAATAATCGGCCGGCTTGTCGGGGATCGGGCGGTCATAGGCGATGACCTTGACGTCCTGTGACTGGGCGATTTCGACCAGTGCTGCGGCCGCGGCGGAATCGACCGGATCGAGTATGACGACCTTGGCGCCCTGCGCGATCACCGAGTTGAACTGCTGCTGCTGGAGGGCGACGTCGGCATTGGCATTCTGGTAGATCACGGTGCAGCTCGGGCACAGCTTTTCCATCTCGGCCTTGAAGCCGGGATAGTCGTGCTGCTCGTAGCGGGTCGAGGCCTGGTCGGGCATCAGGAAGGCGACGGTCGCCCCTTCCTGGGCAAGGGCGGCGCTGCTAAGCGACAGGACGAGGCCGGTCGATGCGAGCAAATAGGTAAGCGTCTTCATTGGGTTCCTCCACGGTTGATTTTTCGCCAGCGTCCTCAAGCCGACAAGGGCGACAGGACCGACGCCTTCCGCGCACGCGAGGCGCGCAGATCATCGTTCGCTGCGGCACTGCCGCAACGTCCGGTTCGTCGATGCTCCGTCTGACTCCTCCCTTGGGTCAGCCTTGCTGTTCAGGCAACTTCATCGATGAAGCAAGCCTGCTCAATCGATGAAGCAAGAATTGCCACCAATCATCATTGGTGTCAAGGTGGCTCTCGAAACGGAGAGGAAATGTGAAGCGGACGACGCAGACGAAAAGGACGACCATCTATGATCTGGCAGAGCTGGCGGGCACCTCGGCCAGCGCCGTCAGCGCCGTTTTGAACGGCAACTGGAAGAAGCGCCGCATTAGCGTGAAGCTCGCCGAAAAGATCACCAAGCTCGCCGAGGAACAGGGCTACGCGCTCAACATGCAGGCGAGCGTGCTGCGCCGCGAGCGGTCGAAAATCATCGGCATGATCGTGCCGAAATACGACAACCGCTATTTCGGCTCGATCGTCGAACAGTTCGAGGCGCTGGCCCGCGAACGCGGCCTGTTTCCGATCATCACCTGCACGATGCGCGACCCGGCTCTGGAGCTGGAAGCCGCGCGCACCATGCTGTCCTACCAGGTCGACTGCCTGATCGCGACCGGCGCCACGGATCCGGACCGCGTCATGGAACTGTGCGCTGCCGCCGGCGTGCGCACCATCAATCTCGACCTGCCCGGCGCGCGCGCGCCCTCGGTCATCTCCGACAATTACGGCGGCGCGCTGGCGCTGACGCGCCGGGTGCTTGCCAATTGCGAGAAGGAATATGGCGAGAAGACCCCTCTCCTCTTCGTCGGCGGCCGCGGCACCGACCACAACACGGTGGAGCGCGTGCGCGGTTTTCGCGATGCCCATGCGGAGGCCGGCGTCGCGTTCGACGAAACGCTCGTGCAAGCGGTCGGATATGCCCCCGAAAAGGCGGAAAACGCCATGCGGCAACTCGCCGAGCGCATGAGCCCGCTGCCGCGCGGCATGTTCGTCAACTCGACGATTTCGCTGGAAGGCGTCATGCGCTGGATCCGCCGCTCCGGCCACTATGCCGACCGCGTGCCGCAACTCGGCTGCTTCGACTGGGACCCCTTCGTCGCCATGCTCGGCGATCATATCGAGATGGTGCGCCAGGACGTGCCGAAAATGCTGGAAGCGGTCTTCGGAATCATCGATTCAGGGGCGACGGAGCTGACCGTCGTGCAGATTCCGCCGATCGTCGAGAAGATGGGCTGACCTTTAGAGTGTGTCAGGGAAAAGCGGGAACCGGTTTTCCCGAAAAGACAAACGAAAACAAAAGAAACCAGAGTATGTCCGGTTCAGTCTGAACCGGACATACTCTAGTTGCCAGCCGCTGCCGTCGCACGCACCACCTCGAAACCCGGTCGTTTTGCGGTCTCGGTTTCGCTGTCGGCAACGACGTCGAACGCGGCCTTCAGCAGGTCCTGCGTATACTGCTCCTGCGGCACCGAGAAAATGCGCTCCGCGGGTCCGCGTTCGACGACCTTGCCCGATTTCATCACGATGATCTCGTCGCAGAGCGCCTTCACCACCTTCAGGTCGTGGCTGATGAAGAGATAGGCGAGGTCGTGTTTCTTCTGGAGATCGCGCAGCAGGTCGATGATCTGGGTCTGGATCGACATGTCGAGCGCCGAGGTCGGCTCGTCCAGCACGACGAAGCTCGGCTTCAGGATCATCGCCCGGGCGATCGCGATGCGCTGGCGCTGGCCGCCGGAGAATTCGTGCGGGAAACGGTGGCGGACGGCGGGGTCGAGACCCACCTCGTCGAGGATCGCCGCGATCATGGCGTCGCGCTCGGCCTCCGAGCTCCCGATACCATGGATCCTCAGGCCTTCGCCGATGATGTTCGCGACCGATTTGCGCGGGCTCAGCGAGCCGTAGGGGTCCTGAAAGACGATCTGGACTTCCCGCCGCAGCGCCCGCAATTCCTCGCGGGATAGGCCCTGCACGTCCCTGCCCCGATAAAGGATGGAGCCCTGCGAATTGACGAGGCGCAGGATGGCGTTGCCGAGCGTCGACTTGCCGGAGCCGCTCTCGCCGACGACACCGACGGTCTGCCCGCGCCGCACCGTCACGTCGATGCCGTCCACCGCCTTCACATGGTCGACGACACGGCGCAGGAACCCGCCCCGGATCGCGAACCAGACCTTCATGTCGCGCGCTTCCAGCACGACCGGCGCGTTGGGACCGGGCTTTACGGGGCTTCCCTTCGGCTCGGAATCGAGCAGGTGTCTGGTATAGGCATGCCGGGGCGCATCGAAGATCTGCGCCGTCCTGCCGGCCTCGACGATCACCCCCTTGTTCATCACGCAGATCCGGTCCGCCATCTTGCGCACCACGCCGAGATCGTGGGTGATGAGGAGCAGCGCCATGCCGAAGCGCTTCTGGAGGTCTTTCAGGAGCTTGAGGATCTGCGCCTGCACGGTGACGTCGAGTGCTGTGGTCGGCTCGTCGGCGATCAGCAGGTCGGGCTCGTTGGCGAGCGCCATGGCGATCATCACGCGCTGGCGCTGGCCGCCCGAAAGCTCGTGCGGATAGGCGTTGAGCCGCTTTTCCGGCTGCGGCAGGCCGACGAGATGCATCAGTTCGAGGATGCGCTTGCGCGCCGCCTCGCCGCGCAATCCCTTGTGCAGCGCCAGCACCTCGCCTATCTGCTTTTCCAGCGTCTGAAGCGGGTTGAGCGAGGTCATCGGTTCCTGGAAGACCATGGCGATCTTGTTGCCGCGCAACCGCTCCAGGTCGCTTTCCGCCGCACCGATGATGTCGCGACCGGCAAAGCGGATGGTGCCGGCGATCCTGCTCTTCACCGCATAGGGCAGCAATTGCAGGATCGACAGCGCCGTGATCGACTTGCCCGAGCCGGATTCGCCGACCAGCGCCAGCGTCTCGCCCTTTTTCAGGCTGAACGACACGTCCTTCACGGCCGAAACCTCGCCGTCGATCGTGATGAAATCGACGCTCAGGCCGTGGATGACGAGCAGATCGTCAGTACCCTTTTCAGGTGCCATTGTTTTAAACCTCTTTGTCCAGCTTCCACCAATCACTGGCGATGGGCAACCAGAATGGCGTCCGTTGCGGCGTCCAGCTTGGCGCTCGCCGTCGCTATGCGGGCATTTTCAGCGCGGTGCCAGCCAAGACCGCTGGCAAGCCTGCCGCGCGCGACCTCGACCATGCGGTCGATCTCGCTGGGCGCAACGCTGCCGACCGTCATGCGGGTCTTCACGAAAATATCGGGATCGAGCGCCGTGCGCAGCATTGTCTCGTCCATGCCGAGCCTTCGCCCGAGGGTCTCCTCTGCCGCACGATCGAGAAGCTGCGCGGTAACGGTCTCCGGCGTGATCTTCTCCGCAAGCGCTATCCGCACGAGTCTCGCGACGGCGTGGTGGACCTGGCGGAAGGAAAGGCCGGTCTCGCGCACGATGACATCGGCTAGGTTGCTTGCCGTGCACCAGCTGCCGTCGAGGGCGGCGCGCATGCGCTTCTCGTGCACGATCAGCGTCTCGATGATGCCGGTGAAGAGATCGAGCACGCCCTCCACCGTATCGAAGGCGTCGTCGATGAGCGGCAGGTCGCGCACCGCCTGGTCACCGGTGCCTTCCGCGCGGAAGGTGGCGAGCGCCGTGGCAAGCCAGGTGATGGCGCCGCCCGCCGCCTTCTTCACGGTTTCGAGGCCGGCGGGATTCTTCTTCTGCGGGAAGATGCTGCTCGTGCCGCAATAGGCATCGTCCGATTCGACGAAACCGAATTCCGTGCTCGACCAGATGTGCAGGTCGGTCGCAAGGTCGTTCAGCGTCGACATGACGAAGGAAAGGGCGGCGATCGCCTCGGCGGCGTAGAAGGCCTCGCGGCCGAGCTTCGAATTGTCGATGAGGCCGCCGAAGCCCAGAAGCTCCGTCGTGCGCCGGCGGTCGAGCGGCCAGGACGTGCCGGAAAGGCCGACCGCGCCGAGCGGATTGAGGTTCACCCGGGCATAGGCTTCGACCAGCCGGTCGAAATCATCATCGAGCCGGCTGACGATGCTGAGCAGATAGTGCCCGAAGACCCAGGGCTGCGCCTGCTGCATATGGGTGTAGCCCGGCATGATGGCATGCGAATGAAGGGCCGCCTTGTCGATGAGCGCCGCGCGAAACCCGTTCATCCGGTCGAGCACGGCGAGAAGCCGGTTGCGCTTGTAGAGCCGGCGCACGGTCGCTCCCTGGTCGATGCGGCTGCGCCCGGTATGCATCTGGCCGCCGACATCCTCGCTCATGCGCGCGAAGAGGAAGGATTCGATCTGCAGCAGAAAACTGCCTTTCATCGGATCCATCGGGAAGGTCTCCGGGTCCATGCCGCGGATCTCGACAAGACCCTCAAGGATAAGGCCGGCCACCGCGGGCGGCAGGATGCCCTGTTCGGCGAGCATCACCGTATGGGCCCTGTCGACCGCGTTGAACTCGCGGAACTGGCGCTTCTCCCGGGCAAGCGCCGGAATGTCGTGGTATTTGATCAGCGCCTGCGAGGGAGGCGTGCCAAGGCGGGCCTCGGTCAGAAGGGTCTCGTGCTCGCCCACCGGCTTGTTCATCGTCATCTCAAATCCAGCATCTGTATTCGGCAAAGGCATGGCTCCGCCGTCGGCGGCCACGACGGCCCCGATTGTTTCTCTTCTGAAACCCGCCGCGGGCCGAAAGCGCGGCGGATCGGTTTAGGTTTTGATGCCGGGCGGCCTATTCTTCCTTGGTAACCTGGTCGAGCCGCACGATCTCGTCGCCGAAGATCTCGAGGCCCTTGATGCCGGGCCCGACCCCGATCAACTGCACCTGGTCGAAGAGCGAAAGCGCGTTCGGCGCCTCGTTCCAGACGATCGCCTGCACGTCGCCATAGGCTTTCATGCGGGCGTCGTAGTTCATCTCGGTCGCCGCCATGTCCATCAGCGCGTCGACCCTGGGATTGTTGTAGCCCGTGAGGTTCGAGCTGTCGGAGGAGTAGAACTTGCGGTGCAGGCGCCAGTCGGCATTGGTGACGCCCGTGCCGAGCAGCCACATGTTCGCTTCGTTCGTCCCCTTGCCGGTTCCGCCTTCCTCGGCCCGGTAGAGCGTCTTCTGGTAGGTCGCCCATTCCCAGACCTTGAACTCGGTCTCAAGCCCGATCGCGTTGAGATAGCTCTGCACGGTCTCCGCCACCTCCTTGTCCTTCATGTAGCGGCCGGCGCTGGTCCAGATGACGACCTTCTCCTTGAAACCGCCGGGGAAGGCTTCCGCGAAGATCGCCTTCGCCTTGTCGGGGTCGTAGGCATAGGCGGCCTGCTGGACACGACCCTGCACGCCTTCCGGGAATATGCCTTCCGGCACCTTGCCGTAGCCGCCGAGGATCTTGTCGATGATTGCCTGGCGATCGATGGCTTGGTTGATGGCGAGGCGCAGGCGCGGATCGTTGAAGGGCGGCTTCGTCGTGTTGAGTTCGAAGAAGATCTGAAACGAGCTCGGCGCCTCGACAAGCGTCGCACCGTCGCCCTGTTTCAGCTCGCCCGCCGATTCCGGCGCGATGTTGAGCGCGATATCCGCATTGCCGGTCTGAAGCTCGATCAGCCGTGCGCCCGCTTCCGGAACCGGCCGGAAGGTCATGGTCTCGACCTTGCCGGGCGTGCCGAAATAGTCGGGGTTGCGCGTCAGCGTCAGGCTCTGGCCCGGGATCCATTCCGAAAACACATAGGGGCCGGTGCCCACGGGCTTGCGGGAATAGGCCCGGCCGGCGCCCTTGACGGCCGTCGGGCTGTTCATCGACGAATATTCGTCGGCCAGCGTCTCGAGCAGGATCGGCGACGGCTCCTTCGTCTCGATTTCCACCGTCAGCGGATCGACCACGGTCACCCTGGAAATGCCGGTGAACAGCGACCGGTTGGGCGAGCCGAGTGCGGGATCGAGAATGCGCTCGATGTTGAACTTCACCGCTTCCGCATCGAAGGGCGTGCCGTCGTGGAATTTCACGTCCTTACGCAGATTGAAGGTCCACTTCAGGCCGTCCTCGCTCCTCGTCCAGGATTCCGCCAGGTCCGGCACGAGTTCGGTGAGCTTGGTGTCTTTCCAGCGCACGAGTGTCGAGAAGATATTGTTGAAGACGAGCTGCGACGGCGTCGAGCGCGAAACCGCGGGATCGAGCGTATCGACGTCGGCGCCCTGGACGATGCGCAATTCGAGGCCCTGCTGGGCTGCGGCACCGATCGGCAGCGCAACGGAGGCGAAGAGCGCGAGCGCCAGCTTGATATGGGTTCGGCGTGTCATGGAGAATGGATTGGACATGGTTCCCTCTTTTCTTGGTTTGATATGCGGTTGGTCTCAGAGCGCCTTCTTCGAGCGCGGATCGATGTAGTCGCGCAGCGCATCGCCCACGAGGTTGAAGCTCAGGATCACCAGGAAGAGCGCAAGGCCGGGCACGAGGATCACGTGCGGATGGCTCGTGATATGCGCCCGCGAGGCGGCGATCATCGCGCCCCATTCCGGCGTCGGCGGCTGTGGCCCGAGGCCGAGGAAGCTCAGCCCCGCCCCGATCAGGATCGCTTCGGCGAGCGACAGCGTGCCCTGGATGATGACCAGCGACATGGTGTTCGGCAGGATGTGCGAGAAGAGAATGCTCGAATCCTTCGCGCCGAGCGCCTTGGCCGCCGTCGTGAACTGGCGGCGCTTCAGCGCCAGCACCGGGCCGCGGAAGAGCCGCACATTCGCCGGCACCGTGGAAATGCCGATGGCGAGGATGAGGCTGACGACGCCGGAGCCGAAGATCGTCACGATGATGATCGCGAAGAGCGTACGCGGAAAGGCGATCATGAAGTCCATCAGCCGCATGACGGTGCTGGAGAGCCAGTTCTCGTAGTAGCCGCACAGCGCGCCGACGACGACGCCGACCACCATGGCGATCGCAACACTGACGACGCCGACGACGAGCGTGATGCGGGCGCCCCAGACCAGGCGGGCGACCATGTCGCGACCGAGTTCGTCGGTGCCGAGCGGATAGGCCATCGAGAGCGGCAGCAGGGCCTTGTCGAGCACCACGCGGGTCGTCGTCTCCCAGTCGTAGAGGAGCGGTGCGGCGAGTGCGGCGGCGACGAAGACGACCATGACGGCGGCGGCGGCGAGCACCGTGTAGTTCCTGCGGCGGATGAGGTAGCCGAGGAAACCCTGACGCCGCCTGGGGTCAGGAGTAGACGATGCGAGGGTCAAGGGCGCCATAGATAACATCCACCAGCAGATTGATGACGACAACGGAGGCGGCGAAGACGAGGATGGTCCCCTGCACGACATAGATGTCGCGGACCATGATCGCATCGACCATGTAGCGGCCCATGCCGGGCCAGGCGAAAACCTTCTCGACGATCACCGCGCCGCCGAGCAGGCGGCCGAAATCCAGCCCCAGCATCGTGACGAGCGGGATCGAGGCATTGCGCAGCGCATGGCGATAGGTGAGCTTGCGCCAGGAGAGGCCCTTGGCGCGCGCCGTGCGGATGAAGTCTTCGGAAAAGACATCGAGCATGCTGGAGCGCGTCAGCCTTGCGAAACTCGCCACATAGGGCAGGCCGAGCGTAAGGCTGGGCAGGACGAGATGGGCAAAACTCCCCCGCCCCGTCGGCGGCAACCAGTTGAGCATCGACGCGAAGACCAGCATCAGGACGAGGCCGAGGAAAAAGCCCGGCATCGAGATGCCCAGCACCGCAAGGCTCGTGACCAGCCGGTCCGCCGTGCCGCGCGGATGGAGCGCGGAATAGATACCGATCGGCACGCCGAGAACGACCGCGATCAGCATGCCCGCCACGGCGAGTTCGAGCGTTGCCGGAAAAGTCCGGGCGATGCCTTCCGTCACCGGTGCGAGTGTCTGGAAGGATTCTCCAAGATCACCGCGAATAATCTTTTCCAGATAGATGCCGTACTGAACGACAATCGGCTTGTCGAGGCCATGATTGACGCGGATTTGCTCGATGTCGGCCTCGCTCGCATCCGGTCCGGCAGCCATTCGTGCAGGATCACCTGGAATGAGATGCAGAACGAGAAATACAGCGACCGATACTCCCAGCAGCATCGGTATCAGCATCAGAAGGCGTCTGATTATATAGTTCGCCATACTCGGCGCCCCTTCTCTTATTTTTCAGCTTGATGACAGTTTTATTGAGAGCGCCCGTCTGTTCAACTGCAGGAGTCCTACTGCCTCCATAACAAAATGTTATGCGGATAGGATGAAATGCCACGGCAAGCTCTTGTATTCGCTTCGCTTATCGCTGCTTCGCGCCGGCCGGGCTGTCGCCGGGATTCCCGCCTATGCCGCGTCGCCGGCAGACGAATTCGCGGCATGAATCTGCCTGAACAACACCCGTGTGATGCGGACGAACTCGTTGCTCAATCTGGAGTTATGATGATGGCTCGGCGTGACGGCCAGGATGTCGAAAGTCAGGGCCGGCCGGAAAGGCCGCATGACGAAGCGGTCGCTCGCGAAGGCGGTTGCGGAGAAAGGATCGACAACCGAGACGCCCAGCCTCGACGTCACGAAGGCGACGACGCTTGCCGCGAGCGAGGTTTCGAGAATCTCGTGCCGGCGAACGCCGGCGGCCTCGAAGGTCCGGTCCACCTTCAGGCGGAAAGGACTGTTCTTGCCAAGCGAAATGAAGGGCAGGTCGCGCAAATCCTCCGGCACGATGACCGGCTTCCTGGCGATCTCATAGTCGGCGGGAATGACGCAGACCGCCTCGACGGGCGGCATGGGGCTCAGGTCGACGCCCGGAAATTCCCCGCCCACCTGCGCAAAGCCGATGTCGAAATGGCGGCCGGCGACGAGTTCGAGGATCGACAGGGAATTCAGGCTTTCGAGCGTCACGTCGACGGCCGGCCGGTCCGCATGGAATTGCCGGATGGCCTCCGTCATGCAGCTCAGGGAAAGCGAGCCGATCGCCGCGATGCGCAGCGACCCGGATCGGGTCTGGCGCAGATTGGCCGCGATCTTCTCGATCCGGTCGAAGCCGGCGAAGAAGCGGTCGACCTCGGCAAAGAGGATCGTTCCCTCCTGGGTCGGTATCAGCCGGTTGCCATCGCGCCGGAACAAGCGGAATTCGAGATCGGCTTCGAGGTCCTTGATCAGGCGGCTCACCGCCGGCTGGGTGATGCGCAGCAACTCGGCCGCGACCGTCATGCTCCCGGTCATCATCACGACCCGGAATGCTTCGATCTGCCTTGGATTGAGATGCATCGACGCTTTCCCTGGTCACGCAAGCCGCGGGCGAATCCTATTGCCAAGCCCGATGGATACCAACAACTTTGGGCATTGTCGCGGCGAGCGGCAAGCTCATTATCGGGGCAAAGGACCGCTCGCAAGAGATGCAACCGGCCTTTTATTTATGCAAAGAAAACAATTGACTACAAAGCGGCCGTATTCTAGCTTTTTCTTCGAAAACGGCAGAAACTGCCACGGCAAACGAGCCCCGATACCGCAGGTCCTGCGGTGCGGGGTTTTTTTGTTTCGGGCACTCCGCTGATCTCATGCGTCGAGGCGCAAGCGTGGACGGGAACCGGGCAATGAAGCCATGGGACATGCCGATGAACGCGGAATGGAGCGGGCAGCCGCTGCCGAGCGGACGGTCGCGATGAAGCGCGAGACCGTGCCGGTTTCCATCCTCTATTCGACGACCGGAGCCTATGCGGCCGTCGGCCGGGAAGCCGTTGCCGGCGCCTTTGCGGCCATATCCGAGATCAATGCGGATGCCGCCTTCTCCTTCCGCATCGAGCCGAAGATCGACGACCCGGCCGGGCGGGCGGAGCGCTATACGCTGCTTTCCGAGGCGGCGATCCGCCAGCACGGCTGTCGCCATGTCATCGGCACGATCACCTCGTGGAGCCGCAAGGACGTGCTGCCGGCAATCGAGCGCCATGGCGCGCTTCTCTGGTATGCCTTTCCCTATGAGGGCTACGAGGCGAGCGACAGCGCCATCTATCTCGGCGCCTGTCCCAACCAGCATCTGCTGCCGCTGTTCGACCATGTCCTGCCGCGCTATGGGCGCCGCCCCTTCATTGTCGGCTCGAACTACATCTGGGGTTGGGAAATCAGCCGCATTGCCCGTGAGATGACCGAAGCGGTCGGCGGCCAGGTGGTGTCCGAGCGCTTCGTTCCGCTCGGTTCCGTCGAGGTCGATCACCTGATTGCGGAAATCGCGCAGAAGAAGCCTGACTTCATCCTGAGCAACCTGGTCGGTGAATCGGCCACGGCCTTCCTTGCCGCCTATGACCGGCTGCGCGACGGAGATCCGTCCGCCGCGCCGGTGGTCGCCTGCAACCTTTGTGAGATCGAGCTTGGCGGCCTCACATCTTCGGCCTCTGCCGGGCACATTTCGGCATCGCCCTATTTCAATCGGCTGGACACCACCGAAAACCGGGATTTCAAGGCGCGCATGGCGCCGCGTCACGGCAGCGACCACCGGCTGACGACGCCTTTCGTGGCCGCCTATATGAGCGTCTCGATCCTTGCCCAGGCCATGCAGGATGCGGCGACCGACGCGCCGGACGCGATCCGCCGCGTCGTCACCTCCCGGCTGTTCGACACGCCGCTCGGCCCCATCGCCATCAATCCGCGCACCCACCATGCGGCGCTACGCCCGCACCTGGCGATCTCGAATGCGGACGGCGAATTCGAGATTTTCCACAGCGCCGCAAACCCGGTCGAGGCCGATCCCTATCTGGTGCATTCGCTCAGCCAGCCGCTTGCCGCCGACGGGGCGGACGCCGTCGGCGGAACACCAGCCGACAACATCTTGAAGGTGATCAAATGAGCCGCGCAGACCGCCCTGCCTTGGCGACATGGCGCGCCGTCATCCTGCACCGGGAGCACCCCTCCGTGGATGCCCTGAAACGGCAGCTCGAACTGCTGCACATCCGCGTCAACGTCGTCTGGCCGCAGATCGACGGGGCGGATGCGGCAAGCGATATCGTCTTTTTCGATGCGGATATGGGCCATGACGGCCAGTTCCCCTGGCCGCCCGGTTTTGCGCCCATGCCGATGATCGCGCTCATCGGCTCCGAGGCGCCCGGCCGCATCGAATGGGCGCTGGCGCAGGGCTCCAATGCCCATCTGCTCAAGCCCATCGGCTCCACCGGCGCCTATAGCGCGCTGCTGATCGCCACCCATGCCTACCAGATCGCCCGCAACCAGGCCGACGACATCCGCGCCCTTGAAGACAGGCTGCGCCAGCGGCCGATCGTCGTGCGGGCGATCCTTCGGCTGTTGCAGCAGGATGGGCTCGACGAGGCCGGCGCGTGGAAGCGCCTGCGCAAGATCGCCATGGATTGGGGCATGACCATCGAAGAGACGGCAGACGCCATCTGCCGCGACGACCGGCGCACGAAAAGCGGCGCCTGAAGGACAAGGGAGAAGGAGCATGACGCGTGTCGATCACTGAAGGCTACGCCCCGTACGGGGACTACAAGACCTGGTACCGCATCACGGGGGATCTGACCTCCGGCAAGCCGCCGCTCATCGTCGCCCATGGCGGACCGGGCTGCACGCATGACTATGTCGACAGTTTCAAGGACATAGCCGCGACCGGCCGCGCCGTCATCCACTACGACCAGGTGGGCAACGGCAAGTCGACCCACCTGCCGGAAAAGGGTGGTGACTTCTGGACGGTCGATTTCTTCCGGACCGAGCTGCACAACCTGATCGACCATCTCGGCATCCGCGATGCCTATTGCCTGCTCGGCCAGTCCTGGGGCGGCATGCTGGGGGCCGAGTTCGCCCGGGAGCGCCCCGCGGGCCTGAAGGCGCTCGTCATCGCCAACTCGCCGGCCGCCATGACGACTTGGGTCTCGGAAGCCAACCGCTTGCGCGACGCCTTGCCGCCGGAGGTTCAGGCGACGCTGCTTCGCCACGAACAGGCCGAAACCACCGACAGCGCCGAGTACATGGAGGCGACGGAGGTCTTCAACCAGCGCCATGTCTGCCGCGTCGTGCCCATGCCGCCGGAGGTCAAGCGCACCTTCGATGCCATTGCCGACGACCCGACCGTCTACCACACGATGAACGGCCCGAACGAATTCCACGTCATCGGCACGATGAAGGATTGGTCGATCGTCGGCCGGCTTGCGACCATCGAAGCCCCGACGCTGCTGATCTCCGGCCGCTTCGACGAGGCGACGGAGGCCTGCGTCCAGCCCTATGCGGACGAGATCCCGGACGTGCGCTGGCGCATCTTCGAACAGTCGAGCCACATGCCGCATGTCGAGGAGCGCGAGGCCTGCATGGCCGAAGTCGCCGGCTTCCTCGACGAAAAGGCACCCTGACCATTCCAGAAGAAGAAACCGCGCGCCCCAAGGGCGCGATCACCGACCACCAGAAAACCAGAGGGAAACCGCATCATGACCATAGATCTGAAACCTTCCATCCGCCGAGCCGGCCTCCTTGCCGCCGGCATCCTGCTTGCGCAGACGGCGCTCTCCAGCCCCGTTCTGGCCGACGAGCGTGCCGACCTGATGGCCAAACACCGCGGCGGCACGATGACGCTCGCCGCCGTCTCGGCCGCCGGCACGATCGATCCGATGATCAACTACACCGCCCAATACTGGCAGATCTACCAGATGACCTATGACGGCCTCGTCAAGTTCAAGCAGGCCGGCGGCACCGATGGCTTCGAGATCGTGCCCGCGATCGCGGAAGAAATCCCCCAGCCGACCAATGACGGCAAGACCTATGTCTTCAAGATCCGCAAGGGCATCAAGTTCTCCAACGGCAAGGACGTGACGCCGGCCGACGTGGTCGCCTCCTTCCAGCGCATCTTCAAGGTCAAGGGCCCGACCACCGGCAGCTTCTACAACGGCATCGTCGGCTCCGACAAATGCATCGCGGATGCCGCGACCTGCACGCTCGACGGCGGGGTGGTGGGCGACGATGCGGCCGGCACGGTGACGATCAACCTCACCGCGCCGGATTCGGAGATCTTCTCCAAGCTCGCCGTTCCGCACGCCTCCATCCTGCCGGCCGATGCGCCGCTGACGGATGCCGGCACGACGCCGATTGCCGGCACGGGCGCCTATTATTTCGAGAGCTACAACCCCACCGAACAGCTCGTCATGAAGCGCAATCCGCACTTCAAGGAGTGGAGCGCGGATGCCCAGCCGGACGGCTATGCCGACGAGATCATCTACAAGTTCGGCCTGACCGAGGAGGCGATGATCAACGCGATCATCAACGGCCAGATCGACTGGATGTACGACACGCCGCCCTCCGACCGCCTGCCGGAAATCGGCGCGAAATATGCCAGCCAGGTCCATATCGACCCGCTTGCCGCCTTCTGGTACGCGCCGATGAACACCAATCTCGCGCCCTTCGACAACATCAAGGTGCGCCAGGCGGTGAACTACGCGCTCGATCGCGATGCGCTGGTCGGCCTGTTCGGCGGCGAGGTCCTCGCCCAGCCGACCTGCCAGATCCTGCCGCCGGATTTCCCCGGCCATGTCGACGATTGCCTCTACACCACGGAGGCAAGCCCGGAATGGATCGGCGCCGACATGGAGAAGGCCAAGCAGCTCGTCGAGGAATCCGGCACGAAGGGCCAGAAGGTCACGGTCATTGCCGAGGATAACGCGACCTCGCGCGGCGTCGGCACCTATATCCAGAGCGTGCTGTCGGAGCTCGGCTACGATGCCTCGATGAAGGCCGTCTCGCCGAACATCCAGTTCACCTACATCCAGAACACCAGCAACAACGTCCAAATCAGCATCTCGCAGTGGTACATGGACTATCCGGCCGCTTCGAACTTCCTGAACGTGCTGCTCTCCTGCGCCTCGTTCACGCCGGGCAGCGACGCCTCGATCAACATTTCGGGCTACTGCAACAAGGAACTCGATGCCAAGATGAAGGAAGCGATGACCCTTGCGCTGACGGATGCCGATGCGGCGAATGCCAAATGGGCGGAGGTCGACAAGGGCTTCATGGAACAGTCGCCGATCGCACCGCTCTTCACGCCGAAAAGCGTGAACTTCACCTCGGCACGGCTCGGCAACTATCTGTTCAACAAGCAGAACCGCTGGATCACCTCGCAGTCCTGGGTGAAGTGAGGCCCACCTGAAAAAGCCTCGGCGGGCGGCAAGACAATTGCCGCCCGCACGCCGCATCGAGCCGATCAGGAAACAGATGACCGATATCACAGAGGCAACACGCATCGACGCGCCAGCCGTCTCCTCCCGCCCGTCCTCGGGCCCCTGGCGGCGCGCCTGGCATATCCTGAAGCGTGACCGCGCGACGCTGCTCGCAGCCGCGGTGTTCGTGCTGATCATCCTGTCGACCCTCGCTGCCCCCCTCTATGCCAGCTACGTCTCCGGCACCGATCCGTTCCGCTCCAATCTCAGCGCGCGCATCATGGTCGATGGCAAGCGCGTGAAGGTGATGCAGGCCTCGACGGAGGGGCTCGGCCTCGGCGTCACGCCGATCGGGCCGACCTGGGGGGCGCAATATATGCTCGGCGCCGACACGCAGGGCCGCGACGTCGCCGCCCGCCTGCTTTATGGCGGGCGCAACTCGCTGCTGATCGCCGCATCCGCCACCGTCATCTGTCTCTGTCTTGCCGCCCTTGTCGGCATTTCCGCCGGCTTCTTCGGCGGCTGGGTGGACAAGATCCTGTCTCGCATCCTCGATATTCTCTGGGCGTTCCCGGTCTACCTGCTGGCGATCTCGCTCTCCATCGTGCTGATTTCCCAAGGCATCGTCATCGGCCCGATAGAGATCGGCTCCGACAGCCTGCTGTTGCCGATCTTCATCATCGGCATCATCTACGTGCCCTATGTCGCGCGCCCCTTGCGCGGCCGCGTGCTGTCGTTGAAGCAGAGCGAATTCGTGCTGGCGGCGCGCGGGCTCGGCATTCCGGCCTGGCGCATCCTGCTGCACGATATCCTGCCCAATGTCTCGACCATGCTCATCGTCTTCGTCCCACTGATGATGGGGCTCAACATCATCACGGAATCCTCGCTCTCCTTCCTGTCGATCGGCGTGCAGGCGCCGGATGCGAGCTGGGGCACGATCATCCAGGACGGCCAGACCCTGCTCTACACACGGCCCGTCGTGGCATTGGCGCCCGGCATCGCCATCGTCCTGACGGTGCTGTCTCTCAACGTCTTGGGCGACAGCCTGCGTGACGCGCTCGATCCGCGCACGAAACTGGTCTGAGGAGGCTTTTCATGTTTTTCGCCATCCTGCAGCGCCTCGGCCAGATGCTTTTCGTGATGTTCGGCATCTCCGCGCTCGTCTTCCTCATCTTCTTCGCCACCCCCGGCTCCGACCCCGCCGCCCGTCTTGCCGGCCGCAATGCCTCGCAGGAGACCGTCGAGGCCATCCGCAAGGAATTCGGCTTCGACCGTCCGCTCCCCGTGCAATATGTGGTCATGATGAAGCGGCTCTTCGTGACGCAGGACCTCACCTCCTTCGTCAACCGCGGCTATCGCATCGTGCCGGCCGTGGTCGCCGCAGCGCCCGTCACGATCTCGCTCGTGGCCGGCGCCGCCATACTCTGGATCGTCGGCGGCATCTTTGTCGGCGTGATCGCGGCCCTGACGCGCGACACATTGATCGATCGTGGCCTGATGGCACTCGCGCTGATCGGGGTGTCCATGCCGGTCTACTGGCTGGGCGAGGTGATGAACCTGATCAGCCAGAGCCGTTTCCACGACACCTGGATGTTCTCCTGGGTGCCCGCACTCGGCTACAAGCCGCTGATGGAAGATCCCGCCGGCTGGTTCAAGACGCTGGTCATTCCATGGTTCACGCTGGCCGCCCTCTATATCGGCATCTACGGCCGGGTGCTGCGCGCCAACCTCGTCGAGGCCTATCAGGAAGACTTCATCCGCACCGCCCGCGCCAAGGGCCTGTCGCCAGCGCGCGTCATGTTCCGCCATGCGCTGCGCACGTCGCTCATTCCCTTCGTCACCATGTTCGGGCTCGATTTCGGCGTGCTGGTCGGCGGCGCCGCCTTGTTGACGGAGGTCGTCTTCGGCCTCAACGGCGTCGGCCGCCTCACCTACCAGGCGCTGCTCAATCTCGACCTGCCGATGATCCTCGGCACCGTGATGTACGCCTCGTTCTTCGTCGTCGTCGCCAATGCGCTGGTCGACGTGGTCTATGTGCTGATCGACCCACGGGTCAGGGGAAACTGACGCATGGTGCAGGACAAACCAATCCTCCTCGACGTCAACGGGCTGTCGGTGTCCTTTGCCAGCGATCGCGGCCTGGTACAGGCCGTGCGCGACGTCTCGTTCCGCGTCCATGAGGGCGAAATCCTCTCGATCGTCGGTGAATCGGGCTCCGGCAAATCGGTGACGCTGCTCTCCCTGCTCGGCCTGCACGACAGGAAATCTACCCACGTGGAAGGTGCGGTGTCCTTTCGCGGAAAGACGATCCTCGACCTGCCGGCAAGCCAGATGCGGGCGATCCGCGGCAGGGAGATCGGCCTGATCTCGCAGGACCCGATGACGGCGATGACGCCGGTCTACACGATCGGCTGGCAGATCGCCGAACAGATCCGCGCGCACGAAAATATATCGGCCCGAGCCGCCCGCCGCCGCGCCATCGAACTGCTCGGCGAGGTCGGCCTGTCCAATCCGGGCGAGGCGGTCGACCGTTATCCGCATCAATTGTCCGGCGGCATGCGCCAGCGCGCCGTCATCGCCATGGCGCTCTCCTGCAATCCGGTCCTCCTCGTTGCCGACGAGCCGACCACGGCCCTCGACGTGACCGTGCAGGCCCAGGTGATCGACCTGCTTCTGCGCCTGCGCAAGGATTTCGGCTCCGCCATCATCCTCATCACCCACGACATGGGCGTCGTAGCCGAGGTCGCCGAACAGGTGGCGGTGATGTATGCCGGGCGCATCGTCGAGCGCGGGCGCACCGAGGAAATCTTCTCGGCGCCGCTCCACCCCTACACCTGGGGCCTCATGGCCTCCATTCCGCCGCTGACCGGGCCACGGCTCACCAAATTGCGCTCGATCCCCGGCATGCCGCCGACGCCCGAGACGGTTCCGGACGGCTGCGGTTTTGCACCGCGCTGCGCCTTTGCCCGGCCCATCTGCGCCGAGAGGCCGCCACTGCGCAAGGTCGGCGGACAGTCGGCACTTTGCGTTATCGACGATGACGAGCGACCTGCACTCCGCCGCGCCGCCCTTCCGCAGGAGGAACTCGCATGAGGTCCGAAACCCCTGCATTGCTTTCCGCCCGCAAGCTCACCAAGAATTTCGTCGTCGGCAAGACCATGCGCCCCGGCTCGGGCCGTGTCCTGCATGCGGTGGATGCCATCGATCTCGACGTCTACCCCACCGAAACTCTCGGCCTCGTCGGCGAATCCGGCAGCGGAAAATCCACGCTGGGCCGGTGCCTCACCCGGCTCTACGACATCACGTCGGGCGACCTCACCTTCGACGGGCAGGACATTGCGAAGGCAGACGCGGCAACCCTGAAGCCGGTGCGACGCAAGATGCAGATGATCTTCCAGGATCCCTCCGCCTCGCTCAATCCGCGCCGACGCATCCGCGACATGCTGTCCGAGGTGCTGCACGTGCACCGCATCCGCGAAGGGGCTGCTGTCGAGGAGCGGTTGCAAGAACTCATGGAACTCGTCGGCCTGCGGCGAGAGTATCTCGACCGCTACCCGCACGAGTTTTCCGGCGGCCAGCGCCAGCGCATCGGCATTGCGCGCGCCCTTGCCGTGGAGCCGAAGCTGATCGTCGCGGACGAACCGGTCTCCGCACTCGACGTTTCGGTGCAGGCGCAGGTGGTGAACCTCTTCGACGAGTTGCGCGAACGGCTGAACCTCACCTATGTCTTCATCGCCCACGACCTGGCCGTGGTACGCCATGTCTCGACGCGGGTGGCGGTGATGTATCTCGGTTCGATCGCCGAGACGGGCGAGACGGACGCGCTCTATGCAAAGCCGCACCACCCCTATACGCGCGCGCTGCTGTCGGCCATTCCGCAGCCCCACAACCGGGGCAAGCGCGAGCGCATCCTGCTTTCGGGCGAAATTCCAAGCCCGCTCTCGCCGCCCCCCGGCTGCAAGTTCTCCACCCGTTGTCCCTACGCGAAGGACATCTGCCGGGAACAGCGCCCCGAGCTCGCCGCCATTGCGACGGGCCGCAAGGTGGCCTGCCATTTTCCGCTGGACTGACCCCCTCGGCATCAGGAAAGCCAGAAAGGATATCCGATGTGCGTCACCTGCACCCACACCATCCACCGCGCCCGGCATCATTTCGGCTGGAACCGGGACTTTGAACCGGCAATCGTTGCGAAATCCGGCGAAACGATCCTGTTCGAATGCCTCGATTCTTCCGGTGGCCAGATCGGCCGCGATGCAACGCTCGAAACCCTGACGGCGCTCGATTTCGCCCGCATCAATCCGGTCACCGGGCCCGTCTACGTGGAAGGGGCCGCACCGGGGGACGCCCTGAAGATCACGCTGCGCGCCTTCCATCCCTCGGGCGGAGGCTGGACCGCCATCATCCCCGGTTTCGGTCTGCTCGCCGATCAGTTCAAGGAGCCCGCGCTGCATGTCTGGTCCTACGATTCCGGCACGCTGGCACCTGCCGCCTTCGGGCCGAAGGGGCGCGTGCCGCTGAAACCCTTCGCCGGCACCATCGGCGTCGCGCTGGCCGAACCGGGCCTGCATTCCGTGGTGCCGCCGCGCCGCGTGGGCGGCAACCTCGATATCCGCGATCTCTCCGCCGGCGTGACGCTCTATTTGCCGGTCGAGGTGGAGGGCGGGCTGCTTTCCATCGGCGATACGCATGCGGCCCAAGGCGATGGCGAGGTCTGCGGCACGGCGATCGAGAGCCGCATGGATGTCGAAGCGACGGTCGAGCTCGTCAAGGATCCCCGCCTGCCCGCGCCGCGCTTCACCACGCCCGGCCCGGTCACCCGCCATCTCGACGGCGCCGGCTACGAGGTGACCACCGGCATCGGCCCCGACCTGATGACCGCTGCGCGCGAGGCCGTCATGCGCATGGTCGATCTCCTCTCCGCCGAACACGGCCTCGATCCGAACGACGCCTACATGCTCTGCTCGGTCTGCGCCGATCTCCGGATCAGCGAGATCGTCGACCTTCCCAACTGGGTGGTCAGCTTCTATTTTCCGAGGATCGTCTTCGACTAGAAAGAAGCGGCCGCCACCCTGGCGTCGAAGCCCGTTATCGCCACATGCGCAACCGCTTCCAGTTCCGCGCGCCCGGCCCCGTCGCGCGCCAGAATGGACATGCCGAACTGGACGGTCTGGATGAAACGCGCCAGCGCCGGAACGTCGGCAGCGATGGGAACTTCACCATCTGCCACCGCTTGTTCCAGCCGCGCCTCGATACGCTCGAACGTGACCGCACGGGCGGAGCGGATCAACTCACCCAGTTCCAGGTGGCCCTGGCTGCCGACAGACGACAGGGCCACCATGCAGCCGGTTGGAATGTCTTCAACACCGCCGGTCAGGACCGCGGCCGAATCCAGCAGGAACGCCGAAATGGCTTCGCGCGCCGTTTCAGCGCGCTGGAATTCACCCCAGACGAAGGCCTCGTAGCTCTCACGATAAAAACCCACCGCTTCTACATAGAGCGCTTCCTTCGAACCGAAGGCGGCATAGAGGCTGGGCGATCCGATGCCCATTGCCTCGGTCAGGTCCGTCATCGACGTGGCCTCGAAGCCCTTGAGCCAGAAGAGCCGGGTCGCCTGCGCCAGCGCAGCCTTTCGATCGAACGCGCGTGGGCGCCCCCGCCGGCGGGTCGGCGAGGATTCAAGGACTTCAGGGGCTTGGTCCGATTTCTGCATCGATCATTATATAAACCTCCCAAGCCATTTCGACAACGCTTCGCATTTATTGTGCCGATCGATACATAAATCCCTTGACGCGCTGCGCCCGCATCCCCAGCTAATTCTATGTCGATCATTACAGAAAGGTTCAATCCATGAATGAATTGTCGGGAAAGCGCGCGCTCGTCACAGGCGGGTCGCGTGGCATCGGCGCCGCGATCGCATTGGCGCTGGCTGAAAAAGGGGCGGATGTGGCGATCACCTATGAGCGTGCAGCCGATCGCGCCGCAGAGGTCGTGCGCGAAATCGAAAAGAAGGGGCGCAAGGGGCTGGCCATACAGGCGGACAGTGCCGATCCCGTCGCGGTGAAGCGTTCCGTAGAGGAGGCGGCCGACGCACTGGGTGGCCTCGACATCCTCGTCAACAATGCCGCCATCGCGCTCTACGATACGATCGCCAATATCAGTGCTGAGCAGATCGATGCGCTGCTGGGCGTCAATGTGCGGTCGCCCATCCTCGCCTCACAGGCCGCCATTCCGTATCTTAAAGCGGGCGGCCGTATCCTCACGATCGGCTCGGCCGGCGCCGAACGCATCGTCGGCGACACCGGGACGGTGTATTTCATGACGAAATCCGCGCTCCACTCGTTCAACCGGGGCCTTGCGCGCGAACTCGGACCTCGGGATATCACCGTCAACCTGGTGCAGCCGGGATCGACGAACACGGATATGAACCCCTCCAACGGTGAATTTGCCGACTTTCAACGCGCCCTGATACCGCTTGGCCGATATGGCGCGCCGGAAGACGTGGCAGCCGCCGTAGCCTTCCTAGCCAGCCCCGCCGCCCGGCACATCACGGGAACCATCCTCACGGTGGATGGCGGCATGACGACCTGATTGGGCAATCCCGCCGTTAAGAGCGGCGGGATATTCTACTCGCCGACAACCCTGACCGACTTAACCCCATAATATTTTGCGTAGCATCTGTTCTCCCAATAGTCCGGGTCGGTGGTCAACTCGGGCTTGAAAAACAGGCGTGGAGGACGGGACAACCTCTTGAAGGTGAGATCTGCGTCATCAGGCGCATTTCCAATTTCTGTTTTGCGCGCCTCGATGACCGGGCGATATTCGGCAAAATTGAACCGAAGATCGTTGATCGCGGCCGATGTGTTCGGTGCAGCGATCAGGCTCACCGACAACAGGAGCAACGCGATCGAAGCCGTTTGTCTGGGCCAATTGGCAGGCCCCATCGATCTGCTGCTCAGCCATCTGAGAGCGGGCGGAAGCAGAAGCAGGATTGACGCGATAAACACCGCAAAGAGCACATTTGACACACGGCCCGGCAGGATAGTCCCCTGCGCGAAGGAAACGACAAACCTTCCGCAGAACCACGCGAGCAAGGCAATGCAAAGCAGAACGGGAAGATGCAGCATCTTGTGTTCCCCGCTCGGCCCGCCGGGCGGCCAGCTTGCTTGAGTGCCTTCTCTGCCCATATGAGCCAGGAGTGCGATCGTCAGAAAAATGAGCGCCGGATTTATCATCCAGGCAATGAATGAGTGCTCCGGATCGTAGAGAAACGCCAGAACTGCCGGCACCAGACGCATGGAATTTGGAAACTCGCCGGCCGAACGCACGGCGTTTCCTGGCGCGGACACGCAAATATACCAGGCGACGACAGCCACTGAAAACACGATAGCGAATAGAACCGTGGCGCGCCTGTCGCTCCGGATGATCGCCAGCATCAGTTGCAACGCGCAGAACGCAACGAAATAAAGCCCGAGAAGCTCGTTCAAGCCGCTCAAGGCGACCGCGCTCACCATCGCCAAGCCCGCGAGAAGCAGGTCCACGTTTTTCGAATAAAGACCTCTCGTCACGGCGAGAAGCGATGCCGACGCTATGACCAGGAGAAAGAACGGGAGCTGGTATTCGACAATGCCCGTCGCCCAATACCATAGCTCACCGATTGACGGCATATAGGCCCAGAATATCGCCGTGATCGCGAGCGAGATGAAGAACGACGTGGTTCTATTGATAAGCGGTGACAGGATAACGCGGGCCATGATGTAAAACGAGGCAACGGACATCAGCGGCGCGAGCAGCAAAAATATGCTGTAGTTTATCGTATCGATCCCGAGGCGTGGGAAAAAATAAGGATAGATCGACATGGCGAGCCAGCGGCCCGTCCATTGAGAATATTGCAGCGCCGCATAGGAATGCCAGAAGCCCGCCGTTTGCGGCAAACTCGCACTGCAATAGTCATCCGCGGAAGCCTCCGCGAGGAAAGTATAGGTGAGCGAAAGTATCATCACCAAAACGCAGGAAATTACGATCGCGGCCAATGAAAGCAGGTAAAAAACGTCCGCTTTCTTCGTTGAAAAATCGCGCATTTTACGCCTCTTGCCGCCAACGGTTTCGCGGTCAGATTTTTTGACGAAATCCTGCCGGGAAAACCGGTCCGCTTTGGTTGGCAGCCGACCTCCGCACGATGTATCGCGGCCTCATCTTTGTCTCTCGGTAAATTCTTCCGATATACTCGCCGATAATTCCGATACCGAGGATTTGAACGCCGCCAAAAAACATGATCGCGGCGAAAATCGAGGGATACCCTGGAACGCTGTTACCGAAAAAGAGCTTGTCCAGAACAATCCACGCACCATAGATGAAGGCGATCGTTGAAATGAACAGGCCGATATAGGTCCATATTCTCAAAGGCATGGTCGAAAAACTCGTGATGCCTTCGAGCGCCAGGTTCCACAGCTTCCAGCCGTTGAACTTTGTCGTTCCGGCAACGCGCTGCGCGCGTCTGTATTCGACGACTTCAGTGCGCCCACCGACCCAGGAGAGAAGGCCCTTCATGAAGAGGTTTCGCTCCGGCAGGAGCAAAATTTCGTCGACGATCGGGCGGGATATCAATCGGAAATCACCGACATTCTCCTCGATCCTGGTGTCGCTGATGAAGTTGTGCACGGCGTAGAACGCTTGTGCTGTCCTTCGCTTCAAAAAATTGTCGCTGGATCTGTCCTGGCGCTTGGCGAGCACGACTTCCGCACCGCATCTCCACTTTTCCAGCATTTTCGGGATGAGCTCGATAGGATCTTGCAGATCCACATCGATGGGGATCACCGCATCGCCTTTTGCATAGGCCAGGCCCGCGAATAGCGCCGGCTCTTTTCCGAAGTTTCGAGTGAAGTCGACAAGCTGGACCAGCGGATCGGTGCTCATGATCTGCTGGACGATTTCTGCGGAATGGTCCTTGCTGCCGTCATTGACGAAAACAATCTCGATCGATTCATTCTTCAACGTGTCTTCCGACCTTACAGCCGCGTAGAAGATCGGGATTGTCGCCTCTTCATTGTAAATGGGTACAATAAGGGAAATAGACACGCGTCACCTCATCTGAACACGAGAAAACGAGAACAGGCATAACCTGTGACCAAGCTTATTGCGGAGAACGTCACGAGTGCCACGACGGCCGGCAGCGCCAGATAGTCTGTAAGGCCACCGATCGAATAGGCGATCAAACCGAGAGAGCCGAAATACAAAGCAAATCTTTTGGGTGAAGAGTCGGTTTGGAACGTTAGTCGAGCGTTGGCGAAAAAACTGAAGGTGACTGCCAGGGCGAATGCCGAAACATTCGACCAACTCTGCGGCATTCCAACTCCCGCATAGAATATGGAGAACGTCGTCCAGTGAATGGCCGTATTCAGCACGCCGACGGATGCATATTTCAAAAACGGCGTCAGCATTTTCGACCAGCCTTTGTCATCCGTTACGCCACACTTTGCGGGGCGCCCCGCGGTAAGCCGCCGTCGTTCAAGTTGTCTCGGTGCCTGCGTGCCGGTCGCATGCCGGCGTATAGAAGGCCGGGAATGAGGAACACCGCCATGTGTACCCAGGCAATGACGATCTCATTTGTAAAATGCGTAATGGCAAGCATCGCCGGCGTCGCGGAGAGCATGTAGAGGAGTCGCATGGAGGTGTTGCCCTGCATGGCGCAGAAATAGATCCAGCTTAGAATACCTGCCATGAGTGCGAATTTCAGGCAGCCGAAATAAGAGAACGACGCGAAGGAATCCATCATTCCGGTCGGCGTCGTGCCCGGCGCGGGATCGTAATCCCTCGAATAGACCGAGGGTGTATCGATGTAGAGGCTCTCTTTGATCTTCGACCCGACGAGTTGCGCGGGGACATACACGAACACGACCGAGTTCCAATGCGATATGCCAAAATCATACGCCTGGTTTTCCGAGATCGACGCCATGGAAAACACCAGGTTTCGAAATTCCGGCCCTCCCTGCTTCAAAAGCTTTTGCCAATTCTCGACGGGATTTATTTCAAGAACCGCGCGCCAATCGGGCGCGCCGTTGTAATAGGTCGCGGCTCGATACTCTCCAACGCTGACCAGGCCGGCCATGGCGAACACCAGGCTGAGGGATACGAGGGACCGCGGCACCGCCCACCCCCTGTGAAACCAGAAGGCAAGGGCGACCATCAGCCCCAGTTCAGCGGCTTCCGAACGGCGGCCCGCGATCACGATGCGATCGAAGTAAAAGGCAAGACCGAAAAGGACGATGCAGAGTGCAAGGGTGGAGCGGCGACGTGCGAAACACAACAGCGCAATCGCAAGACCGTAGGTCAGCAATTTGGCGAAGAACAGATAGGCCACCGCCGTCCCTGTCAGAAAGCCACGAAGGCGCTCCTCATCGGCAAGCTGGCCGAACCGATAAAAGAAGTAGGCTCCCACCAGTGATAAACCAGCAGCGTAATACAGCAGCCGCTTTTCGCTGAAGACCAGATCCGGACCCAGTTTCGAGTGTTTGCCAAGCCACCACCCGACAGAGCACATGACGAGGCAAAGCCAGGAGAAAAAGACAGCACGCGCCAATGCGGAATTCTGCGGCAGGAAACGGTCGTCGATCAGGCCGGGTATCTGCGGCAGGACGAATGTCAGGAACATCGCTGCGGCGAGAAAGGGAAAACCGAAGAACCCTCCGCGTCTCCACAGGCCCGAGACGAGCATGGCGATGGACGTGATGAACAACAGAACGACCGCAAGCCATGCCATGTCAGCCCCTCGACCCCTAGGACCCGCATGCTGGCCATGACCACGGACTTAAGCAACTTACTCATCAGGCGTAGACAGTTCTCGGGGGCAAAGCCCTGCGCGTAGTCTCGGCAAATGACGCAAGCGCAATCACCTTTTGATGGAAGGTCTCTACCGCTTTTGGATGAGCATACTGCCACAGCGATCCGCTCTGTCGCCGGCTGGAATATGGCTATCAACCAACCGTCGCGGTGGGAATGTAAACGGGCTTAAGCCCTCCAAGGCTGTCGGCGAGGATGTCCTCCTGCACTGTCAACCTCTTGCGGAAATCGGCGTTTACGCCGAGTATGTGGCTGCGAATTGCTGCTCGATCACCGAACATCCGCTGGAATTGCTGCTTCAAAAGGTCGAGGTCCAGATCCTCGATATGCTGGCAAAAATCTCCCAGGCCCATTTCATCCATCAGGGCCCGGTTCTTTTGTGAATATTCGATCGAGATTGCGGGGCGGCCGAGCTTCAGGGCACTGACCAGATTGTGATAGCGCGTCACGACGACGGCGCTCGTCTCGTTGATCTCATCCATCAGGCCACGCAGATCGCTGGTTCGCACCGCCGTGACGCGTTCGAGCCCGGAATGCACTATTGCGTCGGATGAGGCGATCCGCTTGCGCAGATCTTCGACGGCCGGCCAGTCGCCGACATCCCCCGTCAGAAGCCTGATATAGTAGCCCTGGTTGAGCAGCCAGACGATGAACGCCTCCAGTTTTTCCAGGTATGTCTGGTAGATACCCTCGCCGTTCGCGTTTGCCTTGAGCCAGCCGAAATAGGACATGACGCCAACGCCGACGACACGGGGGTCGTTGGCAGGATAACGCTCCAGGCCCGATGGCAAGCTGAAGACGATGTCCGGGTATACACGGTCGTCGCTCACATCGAGGCCGAGGCTTTGCATGAATTGCCACGAGTTCTTGTCGCGATAGGATCGGTAGCTCGCCATGCGCGCCACGCTGACCAGGAAGAACCGGCTGAGCGGATGCCGGATGGGACCCGCCCCGATACTGACCAGGAAAATCTTCCGCCGCCAGATCCAGGCGGCCAGGCACCACTTGAACGCCATGAACGGCCAGCCGAAAGGGTTGTCCTGAAAGTCGTCCAGAAAACCCGTCCCCGGCACGATCAGGATATCTACTGTGCGGGCAGATCGAAACGCGTACCACACGCCCATGACCCGGCGCGGCAAGTGCCAAAGGAGGCCGTCCATCCAGCGGGATATTGACGTTGCAAAGCCGGCGGGGCTGCTTTCAACGGACGGAACACCGTGATCGCGCGCCACAGCGCCGGGATTCGGGCAAATGCAGGTTATGGAATCGACGGGGCAAAAACGGCGCAGGAAAATCAACATCGAATCCAGGGATGCATCGTTACCGCTGTTGCCGCATCCGAAGAGCCCAAAAAGCCCGATTTTCATGCCGACCTCCAAGCGGAACGTCAAACTCGCCATTTGCGGTCGGCAAGCACGTTCCTGGCGCGCAACACTTCGTATAATAAGGCTTTGCTGAAATGACCACCTGTCCTTTCGGCGAATGGTCGAGCGCGCGAAAAGGCACCGCGGGCTGCGCCATAACTTGTTGATTTCAAATGTGTTCAGGCAGAATCTCTGCAAGGGTATTTCGCAAGAGGCGGCTAACCGCCGACTGTTTCCCCTACTCCCTATGGCCGCGTTCCCGTTGGGGCCAGTTCATATACTCTGACATGCTCGCAGCCATTGAGGGCATTGCAAGAATGATACGGGTTCGCAGCGCATTTCTGATGGCGACGCTTGGGCAGTATCTCGCGCTGGTGGTCAGCTTCGTGACCATCGCCGTCGTTTCTCACCTGATGACGCCAGCCGAGATTGGTCTTTCGGTGATTGGCGCCAGCGCTGTAACGATGATCTTCTCGTTGCGCGAGTTCGCCACATCCGATTTCCTGATTCAGCTCGACACCGTTGAACGCAATGATGTGCAGACCGCCATGACCATGATGGTCATCCTGACGGTCCTGCTGTCCCTCGCCTTGATCATGGCCCTTCCCTGGCTCGCCAATTTCTACAAGAGCGACGTGCTGAAGTCGTTCTTCCTGCTGATGATCCTGGCGGTCGCTATCGAGGGCGTCTCGTTTCCGGGCATGGCGCTTTTGCGCCGGGAGATGTTGTTTGGCAAGGTCACGGTCATCAAGACCGTCGCGGCAGCGGTCAATGCCGCAGTCACGATCCTGTTTGCCGTGCTGGACTGGGGCGTCGTCAGCTTTGCGCTTGGTGCGATCGCCGGCAGCGTCACGATCACAGGGCTGACACTCATCACCAGAAAGGACTGGTGGAGTTTCAAGCCGTCGCTGAAGTCACTTGCCGCCGTGACCGAATTCGGGCGCTACAAAGGCGCCACGAACGTCGTCGACCGGTTCTACGATGCCCTTCCGCAGATCCTTCTCGGCAGCATCATGCCTTCCGCCGCGGTCGGCAAATACAGCAGGGCGGTCACCATTTCCGGCCTGGCGGATCGCCTGGTCCTGTCGGCGGTCTTTACGGTGGCATTTCCGGCGCTGGCAGCCGCGGTTCGCCAGAAGGTCGACATTCGACAGTCGTATTTGCGCGCGATCAGCTTCATTACCGTCGTCTACTGGCCCGCGCTGCTCATGCTGGTCATCCTGATCACGCCCATCTCCGAACTCCTTCTCGGCGCCGGCTGGGACGAGGTCATCCCGGTCGCCCGCCTTTTGGCCCTGTCGGCCGTGTTCTGGTTTCCCGTCGTCTTGACCTATCCCGTGCTGATCGGGCTCGGCGCCAATCGTTCGGCCTTCACCTTCAACATCGTGTCGCGCTCCCTGTCCGCGATCATCATCTGCGGTGCCGGCTTCTTCGGGCTCATGGCGATCGCCTACAGCCAGTTCTTCGCTCTGCCGATGCAGATGATGCTCGCGCTGATCTATGTGCGCCGCCACGCCTACTTCGCCTGGTCGGAACTGTTCGCGGTTCTGTGGCCGAGTTTCGTGGTTTCGCTCGCGACCATATCGGGGCCTGCCACACTCATCGCATGTCTTGGCTTCCGGCTGAATTTTTCAGGCGCCGAGGCGATCTACATCAGTTTCCTGGGCGCTGTCGGCTGGTTCGCTGGCATCCTGCTGACGGCCCATCCCTTTCGCAACGAGATCCTGGCGACGATGGGCGATGGCAGTCGATGGCTGCGCGGGTGGTCGCCGTCGTCTTTGCGAAGTGCGCCGTCGGAGGTTGGCGAGCGCACCAGGATAGGAGGGTAGAGCCGTGGCGCGCTTGGACATAGCGATACCGAACTACAACTACGGCCGTTTCCTGCATGATTGCATCAAAAGCGTCTATCGGCAGGACATCGACGACATCCGCATCCTCATCATCGACAATGCTTCCACGGATGAGAGTGCCGCAATAGCGCGCGGCCTTGCGGCTAAAGACCCGAGGATTGAACTGTGCCTGCGTCCGGAAAACCTCGGCCAGCACGCTTCTTTCAACACCGCCGTCGATTGGGCGCAGTCGGACTACTTCGTCATCCTGTGCTCCGACGATTACCTGCCGGATGGCGCGCTGGACCGGGCGGTAGCGGCACTGGATCGGCACCCCGAGGCACATCTGGCATTTGGCGAGACGCTTTTCCTCGAGGATGGCTCGATGCCGCCGCGCAGCGACCGGGCGACGCTGCCGGCCGACGAACGGCTGTGGAGCGGCGAGCGCTTCCTTCGAACATCCTGCGAGAGAGGCCGCAATCTCATTGGCGGCCCGATGGCGGTGGTGCGAACGAGCGCCCAGAAGCGCGCCGGGCATTTTCGACGGGACCTGCCGCATACGGACGACATGGAAATGTGGCTGCGCTTCGCGGCCATCGGCGCCGTTGTCGAGATCAAGCATATCCAAAGCATCGTGCGCATCCATGGCTCGAACCAGTCCGCCGTGGTGTCGAACGTTCACCATTGGAACGTCGCGTCCGAGGCTGCGTTCGAAGCCTTCTTCTCGGATTTCGGTCGCAGCCTGCCGCAAGCACGTGAGCTTCTCGCGCTCGCCCGGCGGAGCCTCAGCGACAGGGCCTACTGGTGCGCGGTCTCGCATGTCCTGCGGGGAGAACCGGGCGTGCGGGACCTTGCCAGATATGCGGTAAAACTTCGACCGGCGAGCGCCGTCTTTCCGCCGCTCGGCTACGCCTGGCGCAAGGCGGGCCTATGGCAGCGGATGGCCCTCGCGCTATCCGGCAAGACACGCTTTCATACCCAACAAGCCGAGCCTTGATCGATCCACTTCAGACTGAGCCGCTATGCGTAACGGCGCCACGATGTGCCGCCATCCACATTGTGTGCATCCGCCAGTTCGCTTATGGCCAGCCCAGACTTCTCGAGGATGAAGTACGCATAGCGTTCATCATCGACGAGATTGTCCTTGGGCCGAAGGGAAACGTATCTCGGCGTAAACGCGGCCGTTTCCGCCCTGCGCCAGAAATCGTCGATCGGATAGGTCGTCATGTTCGCCAGGTTTCTGCGATATCCCCACTTTCGCGATTGCGTGCGGCGTTCATGCGTTTGGTATTTTATCTGGATGATCGCAAACCCGCCTGGCCGCAAAAGCTTGTAGGCCAGGTCCAGAATGCGTTGGCCGTATTCCTGTGAGGGAAGCAGTTCGAAAACATAGGTGCATAGAAAGACGTCGGCCGTTGCAATTAGATCTTCGGCAGATTTTTCCGGCTCCGAAACATCGACCAGCAGTCGCGAAAAATTGTCCTGCCCGACGCTTCGCAACACGTTTTCGCACTCGTCGAGAGACGCACTCGACACATCGACGCCGACGAACGACTTGGCAAGCGGAGCGAAATGCACCGCATTCGCGCCGCCCCCGCACCCCCACTCGATGATCCGCTCCAACGGAGCCGACTGGCCGCGAATTTTCATATACTCCTGGAGAAGCTGGACATGGGGCCTGCCAAGTTCCGACCAGACCTCTTCGCGCAGCCCTCCGCTACCCTTCCAGTGAGAATTCGATTGAAACGCCGTTTGCGCCGGATCCTCCCAGTATTTTTGAGCGTCGTGGGCAAGGCTCAGGTCTGACGGCGATCTGGGGAGGCGCTCAAGCAGTTGATAACCCGCCCGTCGAAGCGCCCGGAATATCTTTCTCATCTCGCGTCCTTTCGCAGCCAAACCCATTGGTGGGCATTCGCGCGCCTGCCTTCAGGCAGAAGACCAGCCTAATCCCCTGCAAATGCCGGTAAAGATGGACAAAATGGAGAGCCACCGTCCTCTCTAAGCCGAAAGGTGGTGTCGTATCGGGCAAACGCGCGCCTCGGCACAGCGTTCGGGAATGGCCCAACGCATTCACGGCGCAAACGCGCCGTGAACGAGGATATGGGATGATTGCGGACGACCCGCTCGCCTCAGGCGTCCTTCAGATAGGGTGCGATGAGGGCGAGATCGGCGTCGCTCAGGCGATCGTTTGCCGTATTCCTCTGGTGCCAGTAGGGGTATTGAAGCCAGGGCTGGCTGATCTTGTCGAGCCTCGCGCGCTCTTCGTCGGTCAGCTTCAGTTCGGCGGACGCGAGATTGTCCTGGAACTGCGCTTCCGTGCGGCCGCCGATGATGACCGAGGTCACGCCCTTGCGGCCGATCAGCCAGGCGAGCGCCACCTGCGCCGCGGACACGCCGCGACCGTCCGCGATCTCCACCAGCGTCTCCACGATATCCCATAGCCGGTTTTCGTCGCGGATCGGCGGTTCGGTCCAGCCGGCGAACTGGCGCGTGCCTTCGGGTGCTGCATGATCGCGGCGATGTTTACCGGACAGCAGGCCGCCGGCGATCGGGCTCCAGACGAGGATGCCCAGACCCTGGTCGATGCTGATCGGAACCAGTTCGTTCTCCGCGTCCCGGGTTTCCAGCGTGTAGTGGATCTGCTGGCTGACGAAGCGCTGGAAGCGTTCGCGCTCGGAAACGCCCAGCGCCTTCATGATGTGCCAGCCGGAGAAATTCGAGCAGCCGATATAACGCACCTTGCCCTGGCGCACGAGCGTATCGAGCGCCTCCATGGTTTCTTCGAGCGGTGTCTGACCGTCCCATTCATGCACCTGGTAGAGGTCGATGACATCGGTCTTCATGCGCTTCAGGCTGGCCTCGCAAGCCGCGATCAGATGCTGGCGCGACAGGCCGCTCTGGTTCGGACCATCACCCATCGGAAAGCGTGCCTTGGTGGCGATCAGCACGCCGTTCTTGCGCGGCCCACCGATGATCTCGCCGAGGATTTCCTCGCAGACACCCTGCGAATAGGCATCCGCCGTATCGATCAGGTTGACCCCGGCATCGAGGCATATGTCGACCAGACGGCGCGCGTCGTTGACGCCGAGATCTCCCACGGTCTTTGCCCAGCCGACGCCACCGAAGGTCATCGTGCCCATGGTGATCGTCGAAACCTTAAGGCCGGAGCGGCCCAGCAAACGGTATTCCATTATCGCTCTCCTTGCGTAAGTCAGGGGTCGTCAGAGCAGTTCAATCGCAAATGTCCTGGCGGCGAAATCCTATCAGGCCTCGCTTGCGACACCGCGCCAGAGATCGATGCCGCCTTCCGTGGCGTGGGTATCGATTTCCTTCAACTCGTCGTCGGAGAAGGCGAGGTTGTCGAGCGCATCGAGCGAATCGTCAAGCTGCGCGATGTTGCGCGCGCCGATCAAGGCGGATGTCACACGGGCATCGCGCAGAACCCAGGCGATCGCCATCTGCGCCAGCGACTGGCCGCGCCGCTTGGCGATCTCGTCGAGCGCCCGCACGCGCGAAAGATTGTCGTCACTGAGCAGCTTCTCGTTGAAGGACCCTCCCCGCGCCGCGCGGGCATCCTGCGGGACGCCGCCGAGATATTTGGAGGTCAGCAGGCCCTGCGCCAGCGGCGAAAAGGCGATGCAGCCGACACCGAGTTCGCCGAGCGTATCGAGAAGCCCGTCCTCGATCCAGCGATTGAGCATGGAATAGGATGGCTGGTGGATGAGAAGCGGAACGCCTTCGGCGCGCAGGATGGCCGCTGCCTCGTGTGTGCGTTCAGGACCGTAGGACGAGAGGCCGACATAGAGCGCCTTGCCCTGGCGCACCATTTGTACCAGTGCCGCCATGGTTTCCTCCAGCGGCACGTCCAGCGTGGGGCGGTGGGAGTAGAAGATATCGACATAGTCGATCCCCATTCGCTGAAGGCTCTGGTCGAGCGATGCCATGAGATGCTTGCGCGAGCCGCCACGGCCATAGGGACCGTCCCACATGTCCCATCCGGCCTTCGACGAAATGACGAGCTCGTCGCGATGGTGCTGGAAATCCTTGGTCAGGATGAGGCCGAAATTCTCCTCTGCCGAGCCATAGGGCGGGCCGTAATTGTTGGCGAGGTCGAAATGCGTGACGCCACGGTCGAAGGCCCGGCGGATGACGCTGCGGCCGGTCTCGAAGACGTCGGCGCCGCCGAAATTCTGCCAGAGACCGAGCGAGATCGGCGGAAGCTTGAGGCCGGAACGACCGGTGCGGCGATAGTCGATGCCGTCATAGCGGCCGGGATTGGCAAGATACATGGTCGTCTCCATTGCAGTACGGCCGGCGTGAAAAGCTTTCGGCTGCTCGCAACAAGGAGTACGCACCGGCGATCATTGAATCAATCGCCACCAATTCAACGGATCATTGATCTCAATTCAACGATCCGTTCGCTGCGCTTCCCGGATGCACTGGATCAGCACCTGCAGGCCGTAAGGCAACTGCCGGCGGCTCGAATAATAGAAGGCCAGCGGCGGACCGACGGACGACCATTCCGGCAGCACGAGTTCCAGACGACCCGCGCGCAGGTCCGGCTCCGCCAGCCTTTCCAGGCAATAGGCAATGCCCATGCCCGAAAGTGCGGCCGAGAGCGAAATGTCGGTGGAACCGGAAATGAGGGAACCCGGCACATCGATCTGGCGCCGCTCGTTGCCCCGGTCGAACTCCCAATGATAGATCTGCCCTCGCCCCGTTCGAATGCGCACACAGTTGTGAGACAGGAGATCGTCGGGTTTGGCGGGCCGTCCGAAGCGTTCCAGATAGGCCGGCGAGGCAACGGCGACCCAGTTCAACGGCTCCGTCACCGGAACGGCGATCATGTCTTCCGGGATGGTCCCCGCATATCGGAGACCGGCATCAAAGCCTTCCGCGGTGACATCGACGAAATAGTCGTCGGACGCGACTTCCAGCTCGATATTCGGAAACCGTTCGCGAAACAGCGGCAGGACCGGCGCCAGCAGGAGATCGACGGCATCGCGCAGCACATTGATGCGAACGCTGCCCGAGATGCCGCGAAACTGTCCCTGGAGCTCTTCGAGACCCGTTTGGATGAGATCGAGGCCGGCCGCGACCTTCTCCGCCAGCGCCGACCCGGCGGCGGTCGGCGAAACGCTTCTGCTCGTACGATTGAGCAGCCGGACACCGAGGCGCGCCTCAAGCGCCTTCATGCGGTGGCTCAGAGCCGAAACCGAGATTTCGAGCTGATCGGCCGCCTTGCGGAAGCTTCTGTGCCGGACGATCTGGAGGAAGACGGCCAGATCGGAAAGCTCGTTTCGGTTGGAGACCATGTTCACCGCCACTCCATCGCTCCCCGTCATAGAGGGAGCGGCGCAGCCCGTCAAAGAGGGCTCGTTACTGCTTGGCGGTCCGTTGAGGACGGTCTGGATCCGATCAAGCGAAGGTGAACAGTCTTTTGCGGAAAGACAGGCCAACGCACCGTATAGTCTGCGCAAACCATAACCGCCGCGGGTATCGTCGCGGCGTCAAAGGGAGAAAGCGTTTGTCCCATAGCCGCTTCATCGTCGGGTTCTGCCTGTGCCTGGCGATCCTCACAGGGTCCGCCGTTGCCCAGACGCCGGACGCCGGGAGCCGACAGCAGCCAACCTCGGAAGCGGGCATCTTCAGCCTCATTCCCGGCGATTCCGTCACGGAACACACGCTGGGAACACAGGACGGTCCGCTTTCCTACACGGCGACGGCCGGCACGCTCGACCTCTACGGCCAGGACGGCAACCGGACGGCGAAGGTCTTCTACACCGCCTATGTCGCCGGCAAAACCGATCCGGCACGCCCGATCACCTTCGTTTTCAACGGCGGACCGGGTGCGGCGTCGGCCTATCTTCATCTCGGCCTCGTCGGCCCGAAAGTACTGGAATTCGGTGAAAGTCGCGACGACGGCACGCGCCCGTCACTCAAGGACAATCCGGACAGCTGGCTTGCCTTCACGGATCTTGTCCTGGTCGATCCCGTGGGCACGGGCTGGAGCCGTGCAGCGAATGACGATGCGGCAGGCCAGTTCTACGGCGTGCGGCAGGATGCCGAAAGTCTTGCCAAGGTCATCGCGCTCTACACGCAGAAGAACGGGCGCATCGCCGCCCCCATCTATTTGCTCGGCGAGAGCTATGGCGGATTTCGCACGGCGAAGGTGGCCTCGGCGCTGAAGGAGACACAGGGCATTCTCGTCTCGGGTGTCCTGATGGTCTCTCCGCTGGTTGAAGGCCGCTTCCTCTTCGGCGCGGCCGACGATCCGCTGAACGCCGCCCTCCAGCTTCCGGCCCTTGCCGCCGCCGAGATGGAGCGGCGAAACGCTTTCGATCTAGACAAACTTCGGGAAGCCGAACGCTTCGCCATGACGGACTATCTCGTCACGCTTGCCGGCCCCGCCCCATCCGGCCCGCAGGCCGATGTCTTCTACCAGCGTGTTGCAGACCTCACCGGAATTGCCAAAGCGGATGTGGCGCGGGCGCGGGGTTTCCTGGACGGCCTTTACGCCAAGCTGTCCGGTGAAGACGGCCGGGTCGTCAGCCCCTATGACGCCGCCTACTCGGTGCCCGACGCCTATCCGGAATCGAGCACGAGCCGCAATGACGACCCGATCCTCGACGGCTTCACCCGCGCCTATGGTGGCGCCTTTGCGGATTACGCGCGCAACACGCTCGGCTTTCATACCGAGATGACCTATTCCCTGCTCAGCACAGGTGTTAACCGCCGCTGGGAGTGGAACGGCGGAAGAGGTGGAGACGGACGGGCAAATGCCAGCGCCACCGGCGATCTGCGCGACCTGCTTTCGACCATTCCGCGGTTCCGGCTAGCGATTTATCACGGCTACAGCGACGCGCTGACCCCTTACGGATCGAGCCGCTACGTGCTGGACCACCTGCCGCCGAGCCTCGCGGCAGGGCGCACCGAACTCAGGATCTATCGTGGCGGCCATATGTTCTACGTCGATCCCGCCTCCCGGCGGCAGATGATGATCGACGCGCGGAGGTTCTACGACGCGCCGGGGACCGACTGATCGACACCTCTCCCTCCTCACGAAACGCCAAATCGCTCCAGCATCTTCTTGAGCTGAGCATTCTGCACGAGGAGCGCATCTGCCAATTGGCGCCTGAGCCGCCGGACCTCCGCATCCACATCTTCCACGCCGGTCTGGAAGGCGTCCTGCGTTTTTTCGGCGTTTTCTGCCTGGTTCTTCGGCGCTTCGACGCTTTGCGCTATCGTGTCGATCGCAGGCTTCTTCGCCCGGCCAGCGCGCTTCGTGCGCGTTGCGACCTCTTTGACAGCCACGTTTCGTTTCGATGTCGCACGGGCGTTGGAACGGGCCTGAAGAGGCCGCTCAGGTGCCGGCGCCGGCGCCTCGTCTGCCGGACTTACTGCGCCCGCCTCTCCCGGTTCCGTTTGGCCTTTCGGCGAAACGTCATCGGCAGATGGCAGGCGCACTGTACTTTCCTGCGCTCGGTCCGGGCGTGCCCTTGCTTCGTCATCACCTGAATTCCGGCCGTCTTCCGGGCCCGCTGACCCGCCCCGCGAGAACAAGTTCCCGATAAGCTTCCATGGTGATTTCATCGTGCTTCAACCTCGAGCATCTGCGTCACGACGAGTGTGACGCACCTATCCGACTCGCGACGTGAGCCTGAGCGCATTTTCGCTACCGACGATGTCATGGCTAGGGCTGATCTTATCCGGGTGCCCGTATATCTTTCCGCCGGCTAGGCGAGACCAAGCTTTTTGCGAAGGTCGGCGTTTTCAGCACGAAGCTTATCAGCCAGCGTCTTGCGAAGCCGCTTGTTCTCTTCCTCGAGTTGAAGAAGATCGGCCATTTCATCGCTGGCCGAAGCAGGCGCCTTAACGACAGCTGCGGGCTGCTTCTTCGTAGCAACATTGCGTCGACGCTTGGCCGCAACGGGCTCGACTGCGACCGCAGGCGTCGCCTCGACAGTCTTCGCGGCGCGCTTCTTGCGCCCGACGGAGACCTCTGCCGTCTTGGCGGGGGCCGATTTTACCTTGGCTTCCACGGCTGCTTTTTTTACTCTCGGCGCGCGCTGCTTCCTGGCCGCTGGCGCGGTCGCGTCAGGAACCACCACTGCAACGTCGGAATTGGTGCCGGGAATTTGTTCGTCAGCCATCGGTTACCTCCTATGATCGCTCAAGCTATGTTTCAGGTGCGCTGGTCAGGGAGTCAATATCCGACCATCATCCAGAGCGTTATTCCGAGGTCAATCTCATGTTTTCGACCGTAAAAACGGTTTTCCGGCAAGTAGAACCCGGCTTTATGCCCAGCAGCTAGGCAAGCCTGGCGGCGAACCGTTCGAGCAGGCGGTCGATCTTCAGGGGTGCAAAGGTGTTTTCCATCACGAGATAGGCGGCGCCGAACAGGGCGCTGTCTTCCTGCGCGGTGGAAAGCACGATGGAAAGGTCGCGCGTCGCCAGCGGAAGACAGCGCTGGTAGACGAGTTCGCGGATGCCCGACAGCAGGAAATCGCCGCCGCGCGCCAGCGTACCGCCGATGACGATGAGGCTCGGATTGACGATGCTGACGGCGTCGGAAATGACCTCGCCGATGGTCCGCCCGGCGGCGCGCAGCAGCATCAGTGCCTCGGGCTTGCGCTGTTCGACGAGGTCGATCACGTCGCGCGCCGTCTCGGCATGGAAGCCGCGTGCGGAGAGATCGCGGGCGATCGCCCAGCCGGCGGCGCGCGCCTCCACGCAGCCGAACTTGCCGCAGCGGCAAAGGGGTGCGTCATCCGACAGGAACTGGATGTGGCCGATATCCCCGGCAGCGCCCTGCGCGCCGCGGAACATGCGCCCGCCGGCAATCATGCCGCTGCCGATGCCGGTGCCCACCTTGACGAACAGCATGTCGTCGACGGTCGGGAACCGGCGCTTGTGCTCGCAGATCGTCATGAGGTTCACGTCGTTTTCGACATAGACCGGCACCGCGAAACGCGCCTGCAACTGCCCGATAATGTCGAAATCGTCCCAGCCGTGCAGTACCGAGGGACCGACGACGCAGCCGCGCTTGAAATCGACGGGCGTCGGCAGGCTGAGGCTGATGCCGATGAAGAAGCCGTGGGTTTTTTCCGCCTCCGCCGCAAGCGACGCGAAGACATCCCCCACCTGCGCGAGGGTCGCCTCCGGCCCGCTCGTCACGGAAAAGGGCAAAGTCGCCTGGGCGATGATGGCCGGCGTCAGGTCCATGGCGGCCAGGTGAATGTGGGTTTCGCCGATATTGGCGACCAGCAGGAAGCCGCTTGCCGCATTGATGGCGAGAACCCGCGTCGGCCGCCCGCCGCTCGGCAGGGTTTCCTCGGTCTCGCGCACCAGGCCGCTCGAAAGAAGCGCATTCAGCCGCTGGGTGACGGTGACACGCGAAAGGCCCGACGCCTGCAGCAACTCGGCCCTCGACAAGGCCTGGCCTGTCGCGATCAAGGAAAGAATGCCCCCCGCGCCGTCCAGCGTCGGCCCCTCATGCCCCTGCTCATGCCGTCCCATGCAAAACTCCTGTTGCCTCCCCGCTTTAGCGGCAAAGCACAGCGAGATAAAGCGGCAGTTTCCAACGCGACCCGCACTTATGTATAACATAATACATAAGATTGCGAATTATGTTTTATTTTGTATATATGCACCGTACGGTCAGACGGAGACGCCCCTTGGACACCTACCTTATCGGATTGGATTACGGCTCGGAATCAGCGCGCGGCGTGCTGATCGAGGTCGTAACCGGAATGCAGGTGGCAAGCCATGTCCATGCCTACCGGCACGGCATCCTCACCCGGGCGCTGCCCGACGGAACGCCCCTGCCGGCGGATTTCGCCTTGCAGAACGCCGACGATTATACCGAAGCGGCCTTCGAAATCCTCTCGCGGCTGGGGCGGGACCGCAAAGTCGAGGGCATCGGCATCGGCTTCACCGCCAGTTCCCCGCTGCCCGCCCGCGCCGATGGCGCGCCGCTCTCCCGCCTCCGCCCGTCCGATCCGCATGCCTATGTCAAGCTCTGGAAGCACAATGCCCAGGCCTATGCCGACGCGATCAATACCAAGCCGGCGCCCTTTCTCGCCAATTTCGGCGGGCGGCTTTCCGGGGAGTGGCTGCTGGCCAAGGCCGCGCAGATCGCCGCGGAGGCGCCCGCCGTCTGGGCCGAGACGGACCGGTTCATCGAAGGCGGCGACTGGCTCGTCTGGCAGCTTACAGGCAGGGAGGGGCGCGGTCTCGGCTTTGCCGCCTACAAGGCGCAGTTTTCCAGCGATGCGGGCTATCCGCAGGGCGTGGTGTCGGGCCTCGAGCGGCGCCTTGCGACACCCCTTCCCGTCGGGTCTGCGGCCGGCCCGCTTTCGCCGGAATGGCGCGACCTGACCGGCATTCGCGGCCGCGCGACCGTCGCGGTCGCCGTCATCGATTCCCACGTGGTGCTCCCGGCGATCGGCGCCGTTTCGCCCGGCTGCTTCGTCGGCGCGCTCGGCACCTCGGCCGCCTATCTCTACCTCAGCGACATTCAGCGCCCGCTGCCGCCCGGCATCGAGGGCATGGCCTTCGACGGCTCGATGCGCCAGCTCTGGTGCTACGAGGCGGGCCAGCCGAGTTTCGGCGATACGCTTGCCTGGTTTGTAAAGACGTTCCCGCGCGGCGGCGACATGCAGGAGAGTTTTCGCGCCTATAACGCGGAGGCTGCCACGCTTGCGCCTGCGGCCGGGCGGGTCGTCGCGCTCGACTGGTGGGGCGGCAACCGGGTTCCCTTCGCCGACGGCAATCTTTCCGGCCTTTTGGCAGGGTTGACACGGCGGACCACAGCGGCCGAGATCTATCTCGCCCTGCTGGAAGGCCTCTGTTTCGGCGCAAAAGCGATCTTCGACCTCTTCCCCGAGAGCGGGCTCGTGCCGGAGCGCGTGCTGATGGCAAGCGGCCTTGCCCGCGCCAATCCGCTGCTCATTCAGATCCTGGCCGATGTGCTCGACCGCCCCGTCGACATCCCGGAGATCGCCAATGCGACCGCCGTCGGCGCCGCCATCCACGGCGCCGTTGCCGGCGGTACGGTCAGCACCTATGCGGAAGGCGCGGAGCGGTTCGGCGCGCGCGACATCGGCCGCGTCCTGCCGCGGCGTGATCATATCCAGGCCTACCGCTCGGCCTACGCCATCTACCGCGATCTTTCCCGCCAGAAACCCGTCCATGCCGCCATGCATGCGCTACGCCGCCTGGAGGGTTGACCTGACAAAACGGGGGCCAGCCATTTATGAATAAAAATATACAAAAGAGAAGTTATTACTATTTGACTTTATCCAAAAGGAGTGCCCTAATCCATCATGGCCTTTGAGGAGAGGCCGGCCCGCCCAGAGCCAAAGGCTCGGCGGTATCGTAGATTTTGGGAGGATTTCATGACGTTTCATCGCATTCGCACGTCCACACGTTCCAAAGCTCTCCAGGCCGGCATCAGCGCCCTCGGCCTGATGCTCGGTGTCGCCTTCGGCGCTGGCTCCGCCTCGGCGCAGGAGGTCATCGTCGGCCTCGTCACCAAGACGGAGGTCAACCCGTTCTTCGCCAAGATGCGCCAGGCCGCAGAAGCCCGCGCCAAGGAAAAGGGCGTGAAGCTGATCGCCCGCGCCGGCAAGTTCGACGGCGACAACGAGGGCCAGGTCGCCGCCATCGAGGATCTGATCAGCGCCGGCGCCAAGGGCATCCTGGTGACGCCGAACAACTCGTCGGGCATGCTCGACATCATCAAGAAGGCCCGTGAGGCCGGCGTGCTGGTGATCGCGCTCGACACGGCGACCGACCCCGCCGACGCGGTCGATGCCACCTTCGCGACCGACAATTTCGAGGCCGGCGTGCAGCAGGGCGCCTATGCCCGCAAGGCGATGGGCGACACGAAGGCGGTCGTCGCCATGCTGGACGGCACGCCCGGCGGCACGGTCGATACGTTCCGCCACGACGGCTACCTGAAGGGCTTCGGCATCGCCGAGGGCGACCCGTCGATTGCCGGTGCCGCCATCACCAACGGCGCGCAGGACAAGGGCCAGGTCGGCATGGAGAACCTGCTCTCCAAGAACGGCGACATCAACGCCGTCTATACGATCAACGAGCCGGCGGCGGCCGGTGCCTATGCGGCGCTCAAATCCTTCGGCAAGGAAAGCGACGTGATGCTGACCTCCATCGACGGCGGCTGCGCGGGCGTGCGCGACGTCAAGGACGGCAAGATCGCCGCAACGGTCATGCAGTTCCCCTACAAGATGGCGGCCATGGGCATCGATGCCGTGGCGGAATATGCCGCGACCGGCAAGAAGCCGAGCGGCTTCGTCAACACCGGTTCCTTCCTGATCACCGACAAGCCCGTCGAGGGCCTGGAATCGAAGGACACGGCCTGGGGCCTGGAAAACTGCTGGGGCGATTGAGCGCCCTTCTCCCGGCGGGATCACGCATGGTCCCGCGCCTCTTTTGGCGCGGTGCCGTCGTGATCCCGAACGGGCGTCCAACGGTCACGGCGCGACAGCGCCACGGCAATCCGTCGGGGTGCGGCGCCCCCGAAGCATGAGGTTCCCATGAACACAGCCACCGCCTCTCCGCCCGAGACATCCCCGAGCCTGAAGGCCCGCATCATCGGCGCCCCTTCCGCGGGGCCGCTGCTGGTTCTCATCGGCTTCTGCGTGATCTTCTCGCTCACCAATCCGCGTTTCCTCGCCACCCACAACCTGTCGATCATCCTGCAGCAGACGGTCATCATCGGCGTGCTGGCGATCGGCCAGACGCTGGTCATCCTGACGGCCGGCATCGACCTTGCCGTCGGCGCGATCTGCGTGCTCGGCACCATCATCGCCGGCAAGCTGGTCAATCTCGGCTATGATCCCGTCCTCTCTATGGGTTTCGCCGTGCTGGTCTGCACGGCAGCCGGGCTCGCGGCGGGCGGCCTCGTCAGCGGGCTCAGGCTGCCGCCCTTCATCGTCACGCTCGGCATTCTCGGCATTCTGACCGCGGCCTTGCGCCTGATCTCCGAAGGCGGGGCCTTCGCCGTGCGCGACCCGTTCCTCTCCTGGACCGGCAACACGATGAAGCTCGGCGGCTTTGTGCTGACCTACGGCGTGCTCATCATGTTCACGCTCTATGCCGTGGTCTGGTATTTCCTGAACCAGACCAAGTGGGGCCGCCACGTCTATGCCATCGGCAACAATCCGGAGGCCGCCCGCCTCGTCGGCATCCCGGTGCGCCGCCACCTGCTCTCGGTCTATCTCGTCGCCGGCCTCATCTACGGCATCGCCGCCTGGCTGGCGCTCGGCCGCATCCCGAATGCCGATCCGAACGCGATGCAGACCGCCAACCTCGATTCCATCACGGCTGTCGTCATCGGCGGCACCAGCCTGTTCGGCGGACGCGGCGGGCTGATCGGCACGCTGATCGGCGCCCTCATCGTCGGCGTGCTGCGCAACGGCCTGACGCTCGCCGGCATCGACCCGCTCTGGCAGGACCTCGTGACCGGCATCCTCGTCATCATCGCCGTCGCCCTCGACCAGATGTCGCGGAGGAGGAGCTGATGTCCTTCGAAACCAACACCGAGACGCCTCATATCGTGCTGGAAGCGCGCAACGTGGTGAAGACCTACGGCCATGTCACGGCGCTCGCCGGCGTCGACTTCGAACTGCGCGCCGGCGAAATCCTCGCCGTCGTCGGCGACAACGGTGCCGGCAAGAGCACGCTCATCAAGGCGTTGACCGGCGCGCTGCATCCGACGAGCGGCGAAATCCTGCTCGATGGCGCGCCCGTCCACTTCCGCGGGCCACTCGATGCGCGCCATGCCGGCATCGAGACGGTCTACCAGGATCTCGCCATGGCGCCGGCGCTCGACATCGCCTCCAACCTCTTCCTCGGCCGCGAACTGCGCGCACCCGGCATCCTCGGAAGCGTCTTCCGTCGCCTCGACAAGAAGCGGATGCGCGAGGAAGCCCGGCGCGCCATGAGCGAATTGAAGTTCCGCCTGCCGTCGATCGACAATGCGGTGGAAGCGTTGTCCGGCGGCCAGCGGCAGGGTGTCGCCGTCGCCCGCGCAGCACTCTTCGCGCGAAAACTCGTGATCATGGACGAGCCGACGGCGGCGCTCGGCGTGCGCGAGACCGGCCAGGTGCTGGAGCTCATCCGCTCGATCCGCGAACGCGGCCTCGCCGTCGTTCTCATCAGCCACAACATGCCGAATGTCTTCGATATCGCCGACCGCATCCACATCATGCGGCTCGGCCGCCGCGCCGCCGTGGTGACCCCGAAGACCCATTCCATGAACGACGTGGTCGCCATCATGACGGGGGCCGCCACCGCCTGATCCTTCCCGTCCGGTTCCCGACGGGCCGGACCATACCGAACGGAGCCAATCCATGTATCGCCTCGACCAGAAGCTCGCCCGCATCCGCGCCGGAAAATACACCCGCAACGACTTCATCATCGCCGACGCCAAGGACGGCGACATGGGGCCGAGCATCACCTCCTGCGGCCCCAGGCGGGCGAAGGACGGCACATGGTCGCGCCACTATACCCGCCCGGAATTCCTCGAGAACATCCGCGCCGTCGTCGAGCAGGACATCGTCGACATCATGCTGACCTCGGCCTCCAACATGGAGGCGCTGATCGATATGGGCGTCTATCGCGGCAGCGCCGTGAAGCCGGCGATCCGCGCCAACGACACGACCGACGTCTGGGTCTGCCGCGGCGCCACCTATTCACAGCAGGCCTCCCGCCCGTTCCGCAGCGCCTCGCTGTCGCGCGTCGCCACCGGCACCATCGATCCCGCCCCCGGCGCGCCGATCACCGGCACGGATCTCGGCCTCTACTCCATCACCTTCAACAACGATCTCGACCGCGACTACCAGGCGCTGGAAGCCTTCGGGGCGTTTCGCGAGGACGCGGCGCGCAACAATTTCAAATACTTCCTCGAAGTCTTCAATCCCAATGTCGATTCTCGCATCGCGCCCGAGACCGTGCCGCATTATGTCAACGACGTGCTGATGCGCTGCATTGCCGGGGTCACAAAAGCGGACCGCCCGCAATTCCTGAAGATCCCGTTCAACGGCGCCAAGGCGATGGAGGAGCTTGCCTCCTACGACCCGAGCGTCATCGTCGGCGTGCTCGGCGGTGGTGCGGGCACTACCCGCGACTGCTTCGAGCTGCTGCACCAGGCCGAACGTTTTGGCGCACGCGTGGCGCTGTTCGGCCGCAAGATCAATCTGGCGGAGGACCCGCTGGCGATGGTGCGCTTCATGCGCGAGGTGGCCTCCGGCAATATTTCCCCGGCTGAAGCCGTGAAGGCCTACCACGCGACACTTGCTAAGGACGACATCACGCCGATCCGCGAATTTGCCAAGGACAACGAGGTGACGGAAGCCGTCCTCAAGCCGGAGCAAAGCAAATGACGAGCGCGCGGCGAGGTTTCCTCACCGGCGGAACGTGGTGCGCCGACTATAATCGCAGCGTCAGCCACTGGCCGGGTGAGGACGGCCTTGCCGAGCTCTTCGAGGAGGAGCGCCACGGCGGCGGATCGAGCTGCAATCTCGCACTCGACATGAGGCGTCTCGATCCGTCGATGCCGGTCGAGACCGTCGGCCTCGTCGGCGACGACGACGACGGTCGCTACCTGAAGGCGACGGCCGAGGCGGCGGGTATCGACACGCGCCAGATGGTGACAACCGATGCCGCCGCAACTCAATTCTGCGATGCCTATGTCTCGCGCAAGTCGCACCGGCGCACTCACATCTTCCATGCCGGCACGGGCGCGCTGCTGACGCCGGACCATTTCGACTTCTCCACGACCCGCATGCGCTATCTCCATCTCGGCCTGCCGGGCGTTCACAGGACGCTCGACAGCCCTTGGCATGATGATCCCAACGGGTGGGTCACGGTGCTCAAGAAAGCCCGCGCCGCAGGGCTTGAGACGAACCTAGAACTGGCCAGCATCGAAAAGAGCCTGATGGCCGCGCTCGTGGCACCCTGCCTGCCCCATCTCGATTTCCTGATCGTCAACGACATGGAGATCGGCGCGATTGCCGGCGTGGAGACCATCGGTGCGGAAGCCACCGACAGGCAGGCCTGCGAGCGCGCCGCGCGCATAACGCTCGAACGCGGCGCCATGAAAATGGTCGCCGTGCATTGCCCCGCCTTCGCGATCGCCGTCACGCGCGACGGAGAGACCGCGACGCTGCCGCCCGTGGCTATCCCGCAGACGGAAGTCTTGGGGGCGAATGGTGCGGGCGATGCCTTTGCAGCCGGCATGCTCTACGGCATTCACGAGGGCTGGAGCATGGAGCAATGTCTCCGCCTCGCCCACGCCACTGCCGCCGCGTCGCTGCGCAGCATCTCCACCACCGGCGCCATCGTCCCCTGGCAGGAATGCCTTGCGCTCGCACGGGGCTGGGGCGAGCGCGCGCTGTAATCCGCGCTGTCGGCTATGCAGTGCGGCCGCCAATCATTCCTTTGGTGAATCCCGCCAGGCCCGCTCGAACGGCAGGCGCCAGGCATGCGGGGCGATGAGCTGGTGGATCGACTTCGGGCCCCAGCCGCCCTGATCGTAGAGACGCACCGGCGGCGGGTTCTCGAGGAGCTGGCTGGAGACCTCCCACAGGCGTTCGATGCCCTCGGCGGTGGTGAACAGCGTGTGGTCGCCGCGCATTGCGTCGAGGATCAGGCGCTCATAGGCCTCCAGAACTTCGCCGATCATGCCGGTTTCGCTCATGGCGAATTGCAACGAGAGCTTGTCGAGCCGGAAGCCCGGGCCGGGGCGCTTGCCGTAGAAGGAAAGCGAGACCTTGGAGGCATCCGCAAGGTCGAACGTGAGATGGTCCGGGCCCTGCGCGCCGACGCCGGAGCCCGCCGGGAACATCGATTTCGGCGGCTCGCGGAAGGCGATCGAGATGATGCGCTGCCCTTCGGCAAGCCGCTTGCCGGTGCGCAGGAAGAAGGGCACGCCGGCCCAGCGCCAATTGTCGATGGCGCATTTGAGGGCGATGAACGTATCGGTGTCGCTCTCCGGGTCCACCCCCGGCTCCTTGCGGTAGCCGATATATTGGCCGCGCACCACGTCGCGCGGCTCGATCGGCAGCATGGAGCGGAACACCTTGTTCTTCTCCTCCGAGATCGGCGCGGGCTCCAGCGCGGTGGGCGGTTCCATCGCCATGAAGGCGAGGATCTGGAAGAGGTGGGTCACGACCATGTCGCGATAGGCGCCGGTCGTCTCGTAGAAGGCGGCACGGGTGGAAAGGCCCAGCGTCTCCGGCACGTCGATCTGCACATGGTCGATGAAATTGCGGTTCCAGATCGGCTCGAACAGGCCGTTGCCGAAGCGGAACGCCAGGATGTTCTGCGCCGGTTCCTTGCCGAGGAAATGGTCGATGCGGAAGATCTGCTTCTCGTCGAAGACCTCGTGGAGTTTCTTGTTCAGCTCCACGGCGCTGGCGAGGTCCGTGCCGAACGGCTTTTCCATGATGATGCGGCAACGCTCGACCAGCCCGGCCTCGGCGAGCAGTTGCACGGCCGGAAGCGCTGCCTTCGGTGGCACAGAGAGGTAATGCACGCGTCGTGTCTCGGGCCCAAGCGCCTCTTCGGCCTTGTCGACCGCCTCTTTCAGCGCGCCGGCGCCGGCGCCCAGCGGCACGTAATCAAGCGACGCGGCGAATTCCTCCCATTCGGCCTGCGTGAACTTGCGGGTCAGGAACGTGTCCAGCGATTGCCGGGCGATGGTGCGGAAGGCGTCGGCATCGATATCATCGAGCGAAACACCGATAATCCGGCAGCCGGGAATGAAGCCGGCGGTGACGAGATGGAACAGCCCCGGCAAAAGCTTGCGCCGGGAGAGGTCGCCCGTCGCGCCGAAGAGCACGACGAGCTGTGGAAAGCCGGGGCCGACCCGCGTGGAATTCTTCCGCAAAATAGCCGTCCCCAAATCTTCAGTTGCACCCTTTGCCTGGGGCGGAGCCGCGACTGCACCAGCCCTGCGCCGCCGCGAAGCAGCCGTCCTCGTGCCTGAAACCGTCACGGCAAATCCCCACACCGATTTAGAGTTGGATAGAGGCATGGAATGCGAGGGGGATCAAGGGGCGACAGCAATAGGAAGCGGGTGGCCGGCATCAAATGTCGTTGCGGATGCAGGCCTTGGCGTGGCCCACCCCGACGGGCTCGAGCGCCGGCACCACTTCGGCGCAGGCCGGGATGGCATGCGGACAGCGCGTGCGGAAGACGCAGCCCGATGGCGGGTTCGACGGCGATGGAATGTCGCCCTTCAGGATCTGCCGGTGTTTCGCTTTCCCGACCTCCGGCGACGGGATCGCCGACAGCAAGGCGCGCGTATAGGGATGGCGGGGGTTGGCATAGAGGTCGGCGCTCGGCGCGATCTCCATGATGCGCCCGAGATAGAGCACGATCACAGTGTCGCAGATGTATTCGACCACGGCGAGATCATGCGAGATGAACAGCATGGTCAAGCCGAGCTTCAATTGCAGGTCGCGCATCAGGTTGATGATCTGGGCCTGCACCGAAACGTCCAGCGCCGAGACCGGCTCGTCGGCGACGATGAAATCGGGTTGCAGGGCAAGCGCGCGGGCAATGCCGATGCGCTGGCGCTGGCCGCCCGAAAATTCATGGGCATAGCGATCGAAGGCATCCGGCCGCAATTCGACGGCGGCAAGGGCGGCGCGTGCCCGCTCGATGCGCTCCGCGCGGTTGCCGGTGCGCTGGATGTCGAGGCCCTCCATGAGGATCTGGCCGATGGTCATGCGGGGCGACAGGCTGGCAAAGGGGTCCTGGAAAATATATTGCATGCGACGCCGCGCCTTGCGCATCTCTGCCGCTGGCAGCTTGGTGAGATCGACGCCATCGAAATTGACCGCGCCCGAGGTCGGCTCGATCAGCCTGAGCACGCTGCGCCCGATGGTCGTCTTGCCGGAGCCTGACTCACCGACCAGACCGACGACCTGGCCGCGCGGCACCGTGAACGAAATGTCCTGCAACGCCTTGACCACCGCGCCGCGCGAAAACGCGGCCGGCGGAAAATGCTTGTTCAGCTTGTCGACGACCAGCATAGGTTCAGCCATCACGCGATCTCCTGCCAGCGGATACACCGCGCCATCTGCCCGTTTCCAACCTCGAACAGCGGGGGCACCGCCCGAGTACAGTCGTCGATCGCAAACTTGCAGCGTGGCGCGAAACTGCATCCCTGCGGCAGGTTGATCAGGCTCGGCACGCTGCCGGGGATCATCGGCAAGGGCGCGCCCGCGGCCTTCAGCGCGGCCATCTCGCCGAGTTTCGGCACGGAGGCCATGAGACCGAGCGTGTAGGGATGGCGTGGCCGGGCAAACACGTCTGCCACCGTGCCCGTCTCGACGACGCGGCCGGCATACATGACCGCCACCCGGTCGGCGACCTCGGCGACGACGCCGAGATTGTGCGTGACGAACAGGATGCCCATGCCGCGCTCCTTCTGGAGCCGTTTCAGGAGGTCGAGGATCTGCGCCTGGATGGTGACGTCCAAGGCGGTGGTCGGCTCGTCGGCGATCAGCAGGGTCGGGTCGCAGGCGAGCGCCATGGCGATGGTGGCACGCTGGCGCATGCCGCCCGACAGTTCATGCGGATATTGCCGCGCGCGCCTGTCCGGATCGGGAATGCCGACATCGGCCAGCAGTTGCACCGCATCCGCCATGGCCTCTCGGCGCGGCTTGCCCTTGTGGATGCGCACGGGTTCGGCGATCTGCTCGCCGATCGTGTAGACCGGATTGAGGCTGGTCATCGGCTCCTGGAAGACCATGGCAATGTCGTTGCCGCGCAGCCGCCGCATGCCCTCGTCGTCCAGTGCCGTCAGCTCCGCCGGCCCCGCCTTGCCACGAAAGCCGACCGTGCCGGCCGCGATGCGCCCTACCCGCCTGGTCAGCAGGCCCATGATCGACAGGCTGGTGACGGACTTGCCCGATCCGGACTCGCCGACCAGGGCGACGGTCTCCCCCGGCGCAACCGTCAGGTCGAGGTCTCGCACCGCCGCGATGTCGCGGCCGCCGATGCGGAACACCGTCGTCAGGCCGGCAATGTCGAGGATCGGTGCTTGCATAGCCGTCGCCTTTGGGTTGGGTTCGCCGTCAGGCGAGCCCGGTTTCCTTGAGTATCGTCTTGATGGCCGCGGCTTCCTCGGCGTTCAGCGTGCGCTGCGGACGCGCCATGGTGTTGCTGTCGATGACGCCGAGCGCCTGCATCGCGGTCTTGAAGGCGCCGACGCCGGCGGAGCCCGGGCTGGTGCGGCCGGCGGCCACCCAGACCATTTCGAACAGGCGGCAGAGCCGCTCCTGCTCCTTGCGCGCCTCGTCCCACTTGCCGGCCTTGGCCAGTTTCCACAGCTTCACGTAGCCCTTGGGATCGACATTCGCCAACCCCGGCACGACGCCGTGGGCGCCCATCAGCGCGCAATTGTCGACGACGATCTCGGAGCCGGTCATTGCGAAGAAATCCGGCTTGTCCGCCATGTCCATCGCCACGAACCGAAAATTACCGTCGTCGCCGCTGGAATCCTTCAGGCCGGCGATGGTGCCTTCGCGCGCCAGCGTCGTGGTCGTTTTGCGCTCCAGCTTGATGTGCACGCAGACCGGAATGTCATAGGCGATCACCGGGGTCTTCACGGCATCGCGGACATAGCGGAAATGGTCGATCGTCTCGACCTGGCTGGTGCGGGTGTAGAAGGGCGCGGTGACGACCAGGGCGTCGGCGCCGGCGGCTTCCGCCACCTTGGCATGTTCGATCACCCGGTCCGTCGTCGGGTCGATGACGCCGGCGAAGATCGGCACCCGGCCATTCGTCACCTTCACCGCATGCTCGATGATCTCCCTGCGGGCCGCGTCGCCGTGGAACACAACTTCGCTGGTCGAGCCGAGCACGAAGAGGCCGTCCACGCCGCCATCGATGAGGTATTCGATGACGCGGGTGAAGGACGGGAAGTCGACCTTGAAATCCTGCGTCAGCGGCGTGACGACGGGAGGGACGACACCATGAAAACTGGACATTGCAAACCTTTCCTATGGGTTCAATTCAGATCGGAGCGAGGGTCGAAGGCGTCGCGCAAACCGTCGCCGACGAAGTTGATGGCAAGCACGGTCAGCACCAGGGCACCACCGGCGAACATCCATTGCGAGGGATGCTGTTCCAGCACGACGGTCGAGCGGGCGGCGTTCAGCATGTTGCCCCAGCTCGCCTCCGGCGGCGCGATGCCGAGGCCGAGAAACGACAGGCCGGCCTCGAGCAGGATCGCGTTGGCGATCTGCAGCGTCGCGTAGACGACGAGGATATCGATGGAATTGGGTAGCGCGTGCCGACAGAGCAAATGCCAGAACCCGGCGCCCATGCCGCGCGCGGCAACGACGAAATCGCGTTCGCGCAGTTCCAGCAGGCGCGCGCGGATCATGCGTGCCAGCACCGGCCATGACAGAAGCGAGATGACGAATATGGTCGGCACGATACCGGTGCCGGCGATCGACGCCAGCACCAGAAGCAGGATCACGGGCGGCAGCGTCATGCACAGGTCGACGAAACGCATGATCAGGCCATCGGCAAAACGCCCGCCGAACACCGCAAAGGCGCCGAGCATGAAGCCGATCACCGAGGAGATGACGACGGAGACGGTGGCGACCATCAGCGAAACGCGGCCGCCCTGCATCAGCCGCGCCAGCGTGTCCCGGCCGACACCGTCGGTGCCGAACCAATGGCGTCCGCTCGGGCCGGAATTCATGGCGCGCAGGTCGATGCTGTTCGGCCCGTAAGGCCACCAGAGATGATAGGTCAGCACTGTAATCAGGATCGGCGCGAGGATCACCAGGCCGGCGATCGCCGCGCGGTTGTTATAGAAGCGGGTGAGCGAGCGCCGCAGCGGGCTGTTGCCGGCGGGTGCCGTGATCGTTGCGGTCCCTGCCATGTCACGCCACCTGGATGCGCGGATCGATCGCCGCGTAAGTGAGATCGGTCAGAAGATTGACGACGATGACGCCGGCGCCGATGACCAGCGTGCCGCCCATGATCACCGGATAGTCGCGTGTCTCGACCGCATTGACCATCAGCAGCCCCATGCCGGGCCAGTCGAACACGCTTTCGATGAAGATCGCGCCGCCGATGGCCACGCCGATGGTCGAGCCGATCAGCGTGATGACCGGCAGCAGCGCGTTGCGCAGCGCATGTTTGGTGACGACCCAGAATTCCCTGACGCCCTTGGCGCGCGCGGTGCGGACATAGTCCTGGTTCAACACTTCCAGCATCGACGAGCGCATGTAGCGCATGATGAGGGCGGCATAACCGATCGACAGGAGGGCCGCCGGCAAGATCAGGTGGGAGAGCAGATCGCCCCAGGAGAACGGCGCACCCGGCGTCAGCATGCCGCCGGACGGCGCCCAGCGCAGTTGCACGGCGAAGAAATAGAGCCCGAGAAGCGCCGTCAGGAAGGCAGGGCTGGAAATGCCGACGAAAGCGAGGACCCCGAGGCCGAGATCGATGGCCGAATTGCGCTTGACGGCACTGATGATGCCGGCGGCGATGCCGACGACGATGGCAAGCGCCAGGCCCGTCAGCATCAGCAGGAGCGTCGGCCCGATGCGCTCGCCGATCAGCGGCAGCACGCGCACACCGGCGCGCTGGATCGAGAAGCCGAGATCGCCGTTTGCAGCGGCCCACAGCCAGCCGAGATACTGCACCGGCAGCGGCTGATCTAGCCCGAGCCGGGCGCGCAGCATCTCCATCTCCGTCTGGCTCAACGGGGCGTTCGGATTGATATAGGCGTCGATCGGATCGCCCGGCGCGAAGCGCAACAGCACGAACACCATCAGGCTGAGCGCGATCAGCATGAGCATGCCGATGGCCAGCCGTCTCAGGCAATAGAGCAGCATAACGATGTCTACCGTTTCGGGAGGAGGAGCGGCCGCATCGAACGCAGCCGCCCGGTTCGCGATCGCCGGCCTATTCGGCCAGCGACCACTTTTCAGCATCGGTGTCGAAGGGGCCGCCGCCGGGTGCCGGCGTCCAGACGAAATCCTTCAGCTTGACCGAGGCGACGCCATACCGGTTGGTCACCCACATCGGCGCCCAGGGCAGATGGGCGTTCATCGCCTTGCAGACGTCCTGATAACGGGCGTCGCGTTTCGTATCATCCGTCTCGGCCAGCGCGGTATCGAGCGCGGCGTTGAGCTCCGGAACGCGGATGTGCAGGAAGTTGTTGCCGACCGGCGGTATCTGCGTCTCGTTGAGGCCGATATTGATCGAGCTTGGATCCGGGCCGTTGCCGAGACCAGCATAGACCAGCGGGAAGTCTTCCGGCTTCGGCGTCTTGGCCAGGATGATGCCGTTATAGGTGGCGGTGTCGACGGCGCGCGGCACGACATTGATGCCCACCTCCGCCAGCATCGCCTGGATCGCCGCCATGACATTCGTCGCCAGCGGGTTGGTATAATAGGTCAGCCAGACGATCGGCTTGTCGCCGTTGACCTCGTCCCATCCCGCTTCCGCCAACAGCGCCTTGGCTTTCTCCGGGTCATAGGCGAAGGTCTCGAGGCCCTGCGGCACAAGGCGATCGACCACGAAGCCGCAATTGGCTTCGGTGGCGGCGCCCTTGTACAGGCTCTCGATGATCGCCTTGCGGTCGATGGCGTGCATCACGGCCTGACGCACCTTCAAATCCTTCCACAGCGCCACCTCCGTGTTGAAGCCGATATAATTGGCGACGTAGGATGTGCCTTCGATCACCTTGTAGGCGGAATCCGCGGCAAAGGTCGGCACGTCGTCGGTTTCGACATAGCTGAACTGGATCTCGCCGGCGCGAAGTGCTGCCACCGCAGCCGCCGAGCTTTCGAAATAGCGGTTGATCAGGCGGTCGACCTTCGGCCGGCCGTCGCGATAGTCTTCATCGGCGGCCAGTTCGACGAAGCGATCGGTTTCATATTTGGTGAACTTGAACGGGCCCGTTCCAACCGGCGAGGTCGACCACCAGGCATTCTTGGACAGTTCGGCGGCCGGGATTTTCGAAACCGCATGCTCGGGCAGGATCAGCACCTTGGTGAGCGAGTCGAGAAACGCCGCATTCGGCTCCGACAGGGTCACCACGACGGTGCGCGGATCGGGCGTTTCGACGCTCGCGACCGTCTTGAGACGCGCGCTGAGAACGGAGGCAGCATCCGGATTCTTGTTCAGTTCGATGGTGAACTTGACGTCGGCGGAATCGAAGGCCTCGCCATCATGCCAGGTCTCCTCGACCAGCTTGAACGTGTAGGTCTTCTGGTCGGCGCTCACCTCCCAGCTCGACGCCAGCGATGGCACGAACTTGCTCAAACCGGCATCATAGGTGACGAGCGGCTCGAAATAGATGCTGAGCCAAGTGAAGCCGCTGGTGGCAGCCATCGGGTTGAAATTGCCCTGGAAGCCGCCCGGACCGACGTCGAAGCCGCCGGTGATCGTCTTCGCGTCCTCAGCAAAGGATGGCGCGGTCAGCGCCGAACAGCCGAGCAGTGCCGCGCCGAGCACGGCGGCGCGCATGAATTTCGATGCCATGTGTGTCTCCTCCTAAGACTGCGTTTCTTTGTTCTTCGTGATGGTTCTGGAAATGCCATGGTAGTGATGGTCGAGCCGCTGGCGTGCCGCTTCGGCATCCCGCGCCGCGACGGCCTCGACGATGTCGTGGTGATCGCGCCAGGTCTCCAGCGGATCGACATTCTCGAGGTTGACGAAGTTGGACGCCTTGTAAAAAGCCATCCAGAAGATATCGATCAGCTTCACCAGCATGCGATTGTTCTGGCAGCGAAACAGCAGCTGGTGGAACTGCTGGTCTTCTTCGGGAAAGCCCTTGCCCTGCTCAGCCATGCTTCGCATGCGCGCGGTGACTGCGCGCAGCTCGGCAATGTCCTCGTCGCTGATGAGGCGGATGGTTTTCCCGATCAAGGCGACTTCCAGCGCCTGGCGTATTTCGAGCAGGTCGTCGATGTCCTCCAGCGACCCGCGCATGCCGAAGGCGAGATTGTCGAGCAACGGCGCAAACGAAAAATCGCTGACGAAGATACCGATGCCGCGGCGCGTTTCCAGGATGCCGACCGACTCCAGCGCCTTGATCGCCTCGCGCACGGAATTGCGGCTGATGCCGAGCTGATGCGCCAATTCGCCTTCCGGCGGAAGCGCCGAGCCGGGCTTCAGGCCATTGTCGTTGATGTAGGCCTTGAGGCTCTCCTGTACGGAGACATGGAGTGACTGCGGCCGTTTCAACGGCCTGATCGAGGTTGTCACGCGCTACCTCCTCCCGGACATTGCGATCTATTTCGCTACCAGCACCCCGCCAATGAACAAACAGGTCGTCGTCATCGGCGTTCTTGTCATTCTCATACTTGTAGGATATCCACTAAGTCAATATCTATTTTGGAGGACGGGTTGCATGGCGGGCAAGTTGGAGAGAGCCGATTGGGGGCCGCTTCGCGGCAACTGGGCGACGCTGCTTCTGCCGATTGGCGAAGACGGATCGATCGACATGGCGCGGCTGGGTGACGAGATCGATGCGGCCATTGCGGCCGGGGTCGACGGTATCTATTCCAACGGCACGGCCGGCGAATTGCACAACCAGACCGAAGCCGAGTTCGACGCGATCCAGCATCTTCTCGCCGACAAATGTGCGACCGCGCGGATGCCCTTCGTCATCGGCGCCTGCCAGCCCGATCCGACACTGGCGTTAGAACGCCTGACGCGCACCGCCTCGCTGAAACCGCAAGGCTTTCAGGTCATCCTGCCGGACTGGTGGCCGCTCAACGATCTGGAGGCCATCGACTTCCTGGCGATGGCATCGGACGCGGCCGGCGACACGCCGTTGATCCTCTACAATCCGCCGCATGCCAAGCGGGTGCTGGCGCCTGCCGAACTGGCCCGCGTGCTCCAGACCGCGCGCCGATTCGTCGGCGTAAAGCTGGCCGATGGCGACGCCGCCTGGTACGCCGAGGCGACCGCCCATCTCGACGCCTGGGCGCTGTTCGTGCCGGGCCATCATCTGGCGACCGGCGTAAAAGCGGGCGTTGCTGCGGGCGCTTTCTCCAATGTCGCCTGCCTCAACCCACGCGGCGCGCAACTCTGGACCGAGATGATGCACACGGACATCGCCGCCGCGCTCGACATCGAAAGACGCATCTGCGCCTTCATGGACGAGCACATCGTACCGTTCCGGCGTGACCATGGCTATTCGAACGCCGCACTCGACAAACTCCTCGCCGCCATCGGCAATTGGGCACCCGTCGGCACGCGCCTGCGCCGTCCCTATCGCTGGATCGACGAAGCGGAGGCGGAGCGCCTGCGCCCGGTGGCGCAGCGGATGATCCCGGAAATCATGTCGGCACGCTGATCGCACAGGCGATTGCCTCTTCGCGCTTTTTCGGCTTCAATAAGCAGGCCGATGAGCGGACCGAGGTGCCGCGCCTGCGAACCGGGTGCGCGTAATGCGGAGCAGAAAGCATGCAGGGACGTCCCGAAAGACATGCAATCCTCCACTTTCTCACCACGCTACTTCTGCTTCTGATTGCTGGCATATCGACCGCCAGAGCACAGGTGGCCGCTTCGCATGGTGCATTCGACGGCGTCGCCCTCGTTATCGGAAACGCCAGCTACCAATCGGCAAGCCGGCTCGCCAACCCCGCCAATGATGCGAAGGCAATGGCCGAAAAACTCGGCGGCCTCGGTTTTCGCCTGCACACGGCGATCGACCAACCGAAGGACGCCCTACAGGAGACGATCCGCCGCTTTGCCGACGATCTTTCCAGCGCCGACGTGATCTTCGTCTTCTATGCCGGCCACGGCCTCCAGCTGGATGGCCGAAACTTCATCGTGCCGGTCGATCTCGCCCGCGACGGACGCCGGGACGACCTCATCGCGGTCGACACGATCCTCGCCGCCATCGAGGCGGGAGCAAAGCCGGACGCGGCCAAGATCATCGTGCTCGATGCCTGCCGCGACAACCCGTTCAGCGGCCTGGTGCACGGTGCCGGCGGATCGCGCGGCCTTGCCCGGATCGATCTGCCCAAGCCCGTCGCCGGGGCAGCGAGTGCGGGATATTTCCGCGTCGTGGCCTTCGCCACGGCGGCGGGCCAGGTCGCCTCCGACGGCCGGGGCGAGCATAGCCCCTATACCGAAAGCCTGCTGCGCTTCATCGACCAGCCCGGGCTGGAAGTGTCGGAAATGTTCCGCCTTGCCGCCGGCGACGTGCTGGCCAGCACCAATGGCGTACAGAAGCCCGAATATCTGGTGCAGACGAGCCGCACGCTGTTCTTCCGCCCGCCGAACATTACGGAGTGCGACCGGCTTGCGGTCGATGCGCGCAATTTCGTCGGCCTCAAGGGCATCACTTTCGAGGATATCGACGCCGTGAAGGCCGTGCCCGCCTGCCTCGATGCCGTTGCCGGCGAACCGCAAAGCGCCCGGCTTCAGCACAATCTCGCCCGCGCCCTGGAAAAGGCCGAGCGCCTGACCGAGGCGCTGGAGCACTACCAGGCAGCCGCCGACAAGGGCCATCCGGCCGCCATCAACGCGCTCGGCATCATGTATCTCGCCGGATGCGGCATGGCGAAGCCGGATGTGGCTCACGCGCTTCAGCTGATTTCGCGAGCCCGCGATCTCGGCGATCTCGAAGCCGGCTCGACGCTCACCTCGCAGGACCTGCTGCCCTACCTTTCCGATAACGGAAAAACGGCGCTCACCCAGGCACTGGCGCAGACGGGAATAAACGTCGCCAATGCCGAACAGCTGCCCGACGCGGTCGGGACCTTCCAGCAACAGGCGCGGCTCAAGCCAGGCGGGCTGACGCTCGAAACGATCCACGCGCTCAAGATCTATGACGCCGTGCCGGCGGGTTTTCGATGCCATTGACGGTGTGTGAAGGGAGAAGACGATGAAACGCCTTGTCATAGCCGTGCTGCTCGGCGCACTCGCGGAACCGGCGGCGGCCGGCGGGATCGTCGAAAATTTCGAGACGCCGGCGGAATGCAAGGACACCGGCAATCTGAAAATCGAAGCCTGCCTGGCGGCCATGGGCGGCGGGCTGGACGGCGAGGTGGAAAGCCGGCTTGCCGCCGTGCTCGCCGCCTCGTCGGAACCGGACGCGGTGCTTGCCACCCAGGAGGCCTGGCTCGCCTATCGCAAGGCAACCTGCGACTATTTCGCCGGGCAGGAGGGCATCGTCGGGGTCATCCAGGGCCTGCAATGCCTGCGCTGGACATCCTGGCAGCGGATGAAGGAACTGGACGGGCTTCTCGGCATCGTGCCGCCGGAAGAAGGCGAGGCGCAGGCGGAAGGCGGGCTCGAACCGGATTTCGACACGCTCGCCGACTCGCAATATTCCCCGCGCGCCTTCGGCTTCGGCGACTACACCTGGTATATCAAGAAGCGCTACGGCGCGGCGCTGGTCGAGACGGCTTTGGCGGCGCGCGGCTTCGAGGCGGAGACCGCGAAAGCCATCGCCACCGACTGGGACGCCTGGCGATACCACCCGGAAAACGGCCAACCCCTCATCGAGAGCGCACCGATCAGCGCCAGCGACGCCGACCTGCAGGCGCTCGCCGCCAACCTTCCCGAATGCATGCGCGACCTCGGCAAGGCCGATTGCCGCATCAACTATTCCATAGAGCTCGGCTGCCGACTGGACCCGCCCATCGCCAAAGCCTGCCAGAGCGTCTTCGATATCAAGCGCGCCATTGCCGCCGGCTATCAGCGCGATGGCCGCACGGCGTCGCTGTTCTCCAGCTTCCAGGCCCATTCGGTCTACGGCATGGCGGGCTGCATCGCGGAAGGCGGCAAGGGTGCGGGCCTCGCGGTCTTTGCGCCGGACAATGCGGAAACCGTCAGCAAGCTCACCTTCATCGCCCAGCCGGCGGGCGGCGACGCGCAGGTGAAGACGGTCGATATCGAGACGCTTCCCGAGCGAGAAACCGCACTTTGCAGCAAACTCGTCGGCTGGACGTTCGACGAAAACAACAATGCGATCGGCTCGGGAGACACCGAACTCTACGCCCTCTCCGTGGAAAGCGCGTTCTCGCAGGTTCGCGAGGATGCCGCTGTCTCCGATCCGGCACGCGACCCGGATTATGCCGATCACCTGCAACGCGTCGTCAAAGCCCTTGAGGAGGCCGGCCTATGAGCCGTTTTGCAACCGGCCTGTTCGTCGTTCTGGTCTTAATGGCGGCTCCGGCGCTTGCCCAGGAGGTCTCCGATTGCGAGAAACACGCCCTGGCGCCGGAGCGGTGCGAGGCCTGGCGATCCGCGGCTCAAGCGGAAGCCCTCGCCCTCACCCTTCGCCAGCTCGATGCCCATATCGCGGACCTCGCCGCCACCGGCCGGATCGCGCAGGAGAAGGCTGCGGCGCAACGTTCGAGACTGGCCGCATCGCAAGCCGCGTGGGAGACCTTCAGCGAGCGCCAATGCGCGCTTGCCGGCGCGAACCCTGCCAGCCCCGAGGCCTGCCGCCAGGCGATGGTCGAGGCGCGGCTCGATGAATTGCTGGATCCCGACATTGCGGAAGCGGGCCTTGCGGACAAGAGCTGGTCCGAACGGCGCGTGCAGCAAAGCGCGTTCCAGCGCGATGCATGGGTCATGCTGCGGCTCGGCGTGCCGCCGATGCGCACCGTTGCCGACCGCGTGGCACTCGCTACGGGACCGCGCAAGGTGCAGGACTGGAGCTTCCGCAAGGATGTCAGCGAATTCCAGGCGAAGATCCGCCAGGTGAGCGGGTTCGGGCCGTTGACATCCGGCTTCATCGCCGCCGAATGGGACATGCTGCGCTACGATCCCGAGACCGGCGCGCGACTGCACCAGTCGCCGGAAACGATCGAGGGCAGCCCCGCCGACAACAACTGGGACAAGAACGAGGCCGAAGCCTTCGCCGCGCGGCTGCCGGCCTGCCTCAAGAACCTCGCCGACCCGCAATGCAACGTGCAATATTCGACCGAACTCGGCTGCCGCTACGACGCGGGCATGGCGACATTCTGCCAGGCAAAGCTCGATGGCCTTCGCGGCATTTTCCAATCCTTCTCCGCAACGAACCCGGAGCATCGCGACCGTTTCTACAAGGCCGTCGCCTGCCTGACACCCGCTCCCTTCGATGAGACCTTTTCCCAATCCTTCCTCACCGGCAGCGGCCTGCAAACATCAAACCCGTCCGGCGGCGAGAACAAGCTGTGTTCGGAACTCGGTCTCACAGCGGATGGCGACAGCTGGTCGGCCCGCAATGTGCCGGTCTTCGGCACGACGATGGACTTGGAAATCCGCTGAACTCCATCATCTGCACCAGCGTTCGACGGCAAGGGCGATGGCTTTGGTGCAGTCGACGAGATCGCGCACGGAGACGCGTTCGTTGGGTTGATGCGACTGTGCCGGGTCGCCCGGCCCGAAATTGACCGTGGGCGTGTTGCCAAGCCCGCTCGGCAGGCCGATGTCGCTGTGGGCACCGAAACCCGAAAGGGCCGGAGACAGGTTTGCGGCCTTCACCGCCTCCTGGAACGTCTGCACGAAGGGATTGTCGGCCGGGATTTCCGCGCAATCGGCGTCGAGGATCCATTCCACCCGCGCCGGGTGAAGGCGAAGATAGGGATCGGCCTGGCAGACGTTGGAAACGTGTTCCTCGATTTCCCGCTTGACGTTTCCGCCAAGGGCGAACTCGTCCTTCTCGCTCGGCAGATATTGAGCGTCGATGATGATTTCCGCCCGGCCGGCCATGGAGGACGGGTGTTCTCCGGCGCTCACCTGCGTCACGATGATCTGGTTCGGCTGGTCCATCAGCGGATGATTCTTCTTCGGGTCGAACATCCAGCGGCGGTTGAGGATGTCGATGCCGTCGAGCATCTGCCGGCAGAGCTGGACGGCATCGACCGGGCCGCCCGAATACCAGGCATTCGGCGTCAGTTCCGCATGGCCGCCGATGCCGTCGATGATGATTTTCCCCCAAAGGATGCCATGGCAAAGGGGGGCGATCTTGTTGGCGGTCGGTTCCGTCATGATGCCGGCATCGGCATGAAATCCGCGGTCGACCATGGCGAGCGATCCCATGCCGCCGATCTCCTCGTCCACCACGGTGGTGAAGACGATATCGCCGGAAAGGGGCACATCGAGGCCCTTCAGGATCTCGACCGCCATCAGCATGCAGGCGACGCCGCCCTTCATGTCGATTGTGCCGCGGCCATGCACGAAGCCGTCCTTTAGCACCGGTTCGAAGGGGTCGGTCGTCCAGTGTTGGGCGGCACCCGGCGGCACGACGTCGATGTGGCCCGTCAGCATGATCGAGCGGCCGCCGCCGGTGCCCTTGAGGACGCCGCCGAGATTGGGCCGGCCTTCGAAGGTGCGGCCCTTGTTGGCGCCGGGGCGGCCCTGGTACTTGGCATAGAGCGCGGGGCCGTCCGGATCCCACAGGTCGGTGGTGAAGCCCAGCGCCTCCAGCCGGCCCTGGAGATAGAGCTGACAATCGCGTTCGCCGGGACCGGCCTCCTTCGGATTCGATTTGACGATCGAGGGGAAGGCGACGAGAGCGCTCAGGGTTTCGACGATGCGGTCGGCCTGGGCTTCGACCCGCTCGGCGATGGTTTCTTCAAGGGACGCCATGAACTATCTCCAGTGTTGCGAAAGACGATCGGCAAGGAGCACGAAAATCAGCAGGGTGCCGACGATACCCACCTGCCAGACCGTATTGACGTTGAGCTGCAGGAGCCCGGTCCTGAGCGTGACCAGCAGGATGACGGCCGCGAGCACGCCGCCGACGCCGCCTCGCCCGCCGGTGATCGCGATGCCGCCGAGCATGGCCGCCGTCAGCGATTCCAGTTCCAGGTTCTGGCCGATATTCGCCCTTGCGCTGCCGAGCCAGGCGACGGAGACGAGGGCCGCCGCCCCGCCAAGCGCCCCGCTTGCCGCATAAAGGATGAGACGCGCGCGATCGACCGGGATGCCGACGAGCCGCGCCGAACGCTCATTGAAGCCCATGGCGTAGATCCAGCGCCCCCAGGCGGTCCAGACGAGGACGATGCCGGTTATGGCGAAGGCCGGGAGGGCGATGGTCAGGAAGGTCAGGGGGATGCCGGCCAGCGTGCCGCGGCCCCAGCCGAGCAGCCAGGCCGGCACGCCCGACTGCGCCGCCCCGCCCGTCAGCGCCAGCGCCAGCCCGGAATAGATGAAGAAGGTGCCGAGCGTCGCGATCAGCGGCAGGAGAGTGAGCTTCGTGACCAGGATGCCGTTCAAGGCGCCGAGAAACGTGCCGATGAGAATGCAGGCGGCCGGCAGCAGCACCGGCGGAAGGCCGAGCTTGACGAGCAGCATGGCGACGATTGCCGACAGCGAAACGATGCCGCCGACCGAAAGGTCGATGCCCGCGCCGCCCGCCATGATGACCAACGCCTGCCCGAGCGAAACGAGCGCCAGGATGGTGGAGAACTGGATGATCGATGTCATCGTGCCGAGGCTGAAGACCGAGGGTTTCAGCGCGAGCAGCGTGACGAGCACGACGACCCAGAGAAGTGCGAGCAGGCTCAGCGTGAGGGCCGGACCTTGAAGCGTGCGAAGGCGGGTCATTTGCGCACCCATCCGGTTTGCGGGAAGGACAGGCGGCCGGCGGCCACCTCGAGCACGAGCACGCCGATCAAGAGGCCGCCGGTGAGGACCGGTTGCCAGAGCGATGGCACGCCGACGAGGAGCAGGCCGTTTTGCAGGATGCGCAGCAGGAGCACGCCGAGCACGGTGCCGAGCAGGCTGCATTTGCCGCCGAGGATGCTCGTTCCGCCGAGCACGACCGCGGCAATCGCGTCGAGCGCCAGCGTCGTGCCGATCGTCATTTCCACGTTGCGATAATTGGCGACGTAGAAGGTGGCGGCGAGCCCCGTCAGCGCGCCGCTGACGATGAAAGTGGCAAAGCGCACGCGCACGACCGGAATGCCGGAGAGGCGCGCCTTCTCCTCCGAATTGCCGATCGCCAGCAGGTGGAGCCCATAGGGCGTGCGCCGGAGCGCCAGCCAGACCGCCAGATAGGCGAGCGCGATCAGGAAGGCTGCGACCGGGATGCCGAGGAACGTCGCCACCAGCACATCGGTGAGGCCGGTCGGCAGGCCGGACAGCCATTGCCCGCCGAGCAGCACGAAGATCGCGGTGCGATAGACCCCGAGCAGGCCGAGCGTGCCGACGATGGCCGGCACGCGCCCGAGCACCACGACGGCTGCTGTGACGAGACCGAGCCCGGCGCCGATGACCGGCCCCGCCATCGCTGTGACACCGACCGGCAGGTCCGCGCCGAGCGCTCGCCCGACGCCGATTGCCGCCAGCCCCATCACGATGCCGACGGAAACGTCGATGCCGCCCATGGCAAGCAGAAGCGTCATGCCGAGCCCCACCAGCAACAGTTCCACACTGTTGCGCAGCAGGGTCGCGGCATTGCCCGACGTCGCGAAATAGGGCGATGCGACGGAGAAGACGATGATCGCCACGATACAGGCGGCCAATAGCGACCACTCCCGACCGTTCCTTGTCAAAACACCGTTCATCACCGGTCGCATCCTCCCTTCACGCCGCTTCAGAAGTCGAACTTGTCGACGTTTTCCGCCGTGAAGACGGCCGGCGGTCCAAGCAGCAGGATGCCGGTTGCGGCATCGTAGGTGACCGGCTGGGCGAAGCCCGGAACCGTGTTCTCCGCCTCGAAGGCCTTGCCGTCTATGAGTTGCTTTCCGGCCCAGACGGTGAGGTAGCCGAGCTCCGCCGGATCCCACAGGACGGTGAAGCCGAACGCGCCGCTCTTCAGATAGGAGCGGGCCGTGTTCGGGCTGCAATAACCGGCACCGATGACGCTGCCGATCTTGCCGGCAGTCTCGATCGCCTGCGCGACGCCCGGGCATGTGGTCGAGGCGACCGCGATGATCGCCTTGATATCGGGATTGGCCGCCATCAGGTCGCCGGAGATCTGCGCTGCACGTTGCGCCGTGCCGCCGGCATATTGCGGTTCGAGCAGTTGCAGCTTGGGATATTTTGCTGCCGCCTGCTTCTGCATGAAGCCGATCCAGGCATTCAGGTTGGAGGCCGTCGCCTCGCCGGACACGATGCCGATCTTCGCATCTTCGCCGACGCGCTTGACCAGTTCATCGATGATCGTGCTGCCAAGCCCCTCGTCGGTTGCTTGCGCGACATAGACGGCGCGGCCGCTGTCGGGCGCATCGCTGTCGCTGGTGAAGAGCTTCACGCCCTTGGCAGTCGCCGCCTCCACGACCGGTGCGATGCTGGAGGCATCCAGCACGCTGACCGAAATGGCGCCGACACCCTGGTCGATCAGGTTCTGGACGATCTGCAACTGGTCGACCGGGTTGGTATCGACCGGGCCGCTATAGATGAAGTCGACACCGAGCTCCTCGGCCGCCTTCTTTCCACCGGCCTCCATGGCGTTGAAGTAGGGAATGCCGATCAGCTGCGGGACGAAGGCGACTTTCGGCTTGTCCTGGGCAAAGGCGGCGGTTGCGACGGTGAGCGACAGCGCGAACACCGTCAGCATGGTCTTGATCTGTTTCAGCATGGCGATTTTGAACCTCTCTGGACGTATTGGACGTGCTTTTTAGTTTGTTCTTTCCAGCGCCCGCACGTCGGGATGGGCGCCCGTTATCAGCGAAACGATCTCTTCGGGATTGGTGTCGGCGCGCAGCCTTTCGGCGACTTTTCGCCCGCGGCGGAAGACCACCATGCGGTCGGCGACCTCGAAGACATCGGAAATGTTGTGGCTGATCAGCACGACCGCGCAGCCGCGCTCGGCAAGCCGCCGCGTCAGCGACAGGACCTTGCGGGTCTCGGCCACGGCGAGTGCCGCCGTCGGCTCGTCCATGATGACCAGCCTGGCGTTCAGGTTGAGCGCCCGGCAGATGGCGACCGCCTGCCGCTGGCCGCCCGACAGGCTGCCGACCGGCGCTTCCGGATCGGAAATATGGGCGTCCAGTTCGGTCAAGAGCGCATCCACCCGCTTGCGCATCTCCCCGCGCTTCAGGAACGGAATGCCGAGCACCGAGCGTTTCAGCTCGCGGCCGAGAAAGACGTTTTCGGCAATCGACAGGTTCTCAGAGAGCGCCAGCTCCTGGAAGATCGTGGCGATGCCCGAGGAGGCCGCATCCTTTGGCGAGGCGAAGGAGACCGGCGCGCCCTCCACAAGCAGTTCGCCGCTGCTCTGGGCATGCGCCCCGGCGAGGATCTTGATGAAGGTCGATTTGCCCGCCCCATTGTCGCCGAGCAGTGCCAGCACCTCGCCGGCATTGATGTCGAGATCGACGCCGGACAGCGCCGTCAGGGCGCCGAAGCGCTTGGCGATGCCTCTTGCTGCGAGAAAGGGAGCGGTCATGTCGGCGGCCCTCTCGGTCAGGATGCCTGCCGGGCGGCCCAGCCCAGCAGGTTCTTCCAGAGCTTCGCGTAACCCGGCCATTCGACGAAGGTGTTCGGCAGCCAGTGCGGACCGATATCCGACGTCCAGGCGACGGTGCGGCCCTTGCCGTAGGTTCCGGTCACCAGCAGCGGATGCCCGCCCTGATCGTCGGGAAGGGAGGCCAGGACCTCGACATCGTCGCGCTTGCGGGCGACCACCTCGTTGGCGCCGAGAAGCACGGGCCATTCGCCGTCGATGCCGGCAAAGATCGCGTGGTCGGCGTTGATGACGGGGCGGAAACCTTCGGGGATTTCCAGGCGGTCGTCATAGGGAAGGCAGGTGACGGGGAGTGCGTCTTCAACGGCCGTGCGATGCCAGCGCGCCTTGCCGTCGATGCCCTGGAAGCTGAAATAGCCGCCGATCATGATCAGTCCGCCGCCGGCCGCCGTCCAGTCGCGCAGGAGCTTCAGCCGGTTGGGAATGGTCTTGCCGTGCAGCCAGACGTCGGGATGCAGCAGCAGGGAGTTCGCGCCGATATCCGACAGGATGATGACGTCATATTCCGACAGGCCTTCGAGGGTGAACGGCAGCTTTTCCACCGCCTCGTGGGCGGTCATGTAGTGAAGGTCGAAATCGCTGTCCTTCAGCGCCGCGACAAGCGGTTCGGCGCCGAGATGAAAGGTCACGCTTCCGAACTGGTCGAAACCCTTGTAGTGGGTCGCCGAACTCACCCAGCTCTCCCCCACCAAAAGCACCTTCGTCTTCGTCATATCCGTTCTCCTGTTCTCGACAGAGCGCCGGTGTGTTTCACCGGGCCATCATGGTTCGTTCGGGCGCGCGGGCTGCTTCCAGCTGCGCGAAGTTCGCGATGTATCCTTGGGCGCCCTCCACCGTCGTGGTCAGGCTGCCGCCGATGGCGGCGTAGCGCGCGGCGTCTTCCAGCGACGCGCCATGCAGCCAGAGGCTGAGGAAGATGCCGGCAAAACTGTCGCCGGCGCCGGTGGCGTCCACCCGGTCGACCGGCAGGGCCGGAACCTCGATCTGCGGCGCCCCGGTCTTGCGGAAGACGACCGCGCCGAACTCGCCGAGCGTCAGCACCACGTCGCCACGTTTCCTGATCTGCGACAGCATGGCGTGCGTCTGCTCGATCATCGTTGCCATCGGCGTTCGGAAACCGAAGATTTCGCGCAGCGTCACGTCGTTGATGAAGGTCAGGTCGATGCACTGGATCATCGCGGTGAAGGCATCCGGCGTGCGCACGCTCGCCGGCAGGCCGGCGGAATGCAGGCTGACCTTCCACCCGGCCTCGTGAAAGCGGGCGATGGAGCCGGTCATGCTTTCGTAGTGGAAACCCTCGATATGCAGGCACGCGGGTCGTGTTTCCGGCTGGATGTCCATATTGGCCGTCAGGTCGACCTCGCTCAGCTCGAACGGTTCGCTGATGATGGTGCGGCTGCCGTTGCGCTCGATGATGACGATCGCCTGCGAGAGGCGGCTGTTGAAGGTGCGCCGCAGCGGCAGTGCATGCACGCCGAGTTTCGAGAGGGATGCCAGCGCCCAGTCGCTTTCGGGGTCGTCGCCGACAGCCGTCGCAAGCTCCACATCGAGCGCGTAGGGCTCGCCGACGGCCGCGGCCGCCACGGCGAGGTTCGCTGCCGGTCCGCCGAGCGCCTTCTCGATGTGCTGGGCCGTGATGCGATCATCCCGGTGCGGCAGCACGTCCACGCGGCAGAGGAAATCGACGCTGACGCGGCCGACGACCAGCAGGCGGGGCAAGGTCTGAAGGCCGGGCTTGCGCAGGGTCCGGCCGGGAAGCGACCGGGCGATCGCACTCGGCCGGTACATCAGGTCGGAAATGGCCTTCTCGATCCGCTCGCGCGTCGCCTGCTTGATCGTCGCCGTATCGTTGATGAAATTCGACACCGTGCCGATGGAAACACCGGCGGCGTGGGCGACATCTGCAATGGTTGGACGCTTGCGTTGCATGACGATCGATCCAATTGAAGCGCTTCAACGCTAGTGCTGGACCAACCTGAGAACAACAGAATTTTATTCTAAATCCTTCCGGAAAGCACGCCGATGACGTGAGGTTTTGGCGCCGATCCGAGAATTTCCTACGACAAGGAAGGCATTTTTGAATTTATTTCAAAATACGATTTCCCCGGGTGGCGTGGCTCCTTGAAGAACACGGATGGAACTTCGCGGGGCGATCCGCGGTTACGCCGACAGCCTCAATCTGTTTCGGGGAGAACCTGATGAATCGTTTTGTTCCAGCCGTTCTGGCCTGTTGTGCCGCGATCCTGTTTTCCACGGGGACGAGTGCCAGCGAAGCACAGTTCCTCGGCGGCCTTGAGGGCAAGTATGCGGGTCACGGCCAGGTTCGGCTCCGCACCAACAAGAAGCCCATCAACGTCAACTGCACGTTCACCTCGACCGCATCTGCAAATTCGCTGTCCCTGAAGGGGCGATGCCGCGGCCTGCTGGTCGTGTCGCGAGCCGTTGGCGTCGATCTCAAGATTTCCGGCGGGTCCTACCGCGGGTCCTATATCGGCGCCGGTTCCGGAACGGCATCCCTGTCCGGCAAGCGCAAAGGCGACACGCTGAACCTCGCCATCGGCTGGGCAAAAGAGGTGAACGGCGATCGACGCGCAAATCTCTCCTTGGCGAAAGCCGGAAACGACGGTTTGACGCTCACGACGACCGACCGCGACCCTTCATCGGGCAAGATGGTGACGACCAGCCGGATCACACTTGCGCGCCAATAGCTGCCGGGCGCGGGGCTGGCGTGCCGGGCCAACTCAAGCCCGTTCGGCACACGCCCCTTGAATTGCCGCCAAGCAACCGATATCCGACGCGCATCGACAGCGCGAAACCATCGAGAGTTTGACCGGCATGGCCCCAGAGTTTCTTGTCACCCATTCCGGGGGATTCCACGCCGACGAATTGCTGTCGAGCGTCGTCCTGACGCGCCTGTTTCCGGCGGCCCGCCTCGTCCGCACGCGCGCGCCCGAGTGGATTGCGCCTGGCACCGACAGGATCATTTACGATGTCGGCGGGGCCTACGATCCCGATGCCGGCATCTTCGATCACCATCAGCGCGGGGCTCCCTTGCGCGACGACGGCCAGCCGTTCAGCTCCTTCGGCCTGATCTGGCGCCAATTCGGGTGTGACTACCTGGCCGCTTTTGGCGTTCCGGCCGGAGATATCGAAGCCGTACACGCCAAATTCGATACGGACTTCGTCCTGCCGGTCGATCTCATGGACAATGGCGCGCTTAGTCCATCAGCGGCCGGACAGATGGCCAAGCTGACGCTGCCCACGCTTCTGGAAACCTTGAAGCCGGTCTTCGACGACAGGGCGCCGGACGCTGACGACCGGGCGTTCCACGCCGCGCTCTCGATCGCGCGGACGTTCGTAGAGGCGACGCTGGCGCAAAGTGCCGCAAAGTTGCGGGCCGAGTCGGTCGTGCGCCAGGCGATCGAATTGACCGGGGACGGCCATGTGCTGGAACTTCCGATGGGCATGCCGTTCCGGCCGGCGATCGTAAAATCCGGCGCGGATCATCTTCTGTTCGTCGTCCATCCGAGAGAAACCGATTGGTGCCTGACGGGCATTCGCCGATCGAGCGAAGGGTTCGAGCTGCGCGCCGACTTGCCGGCGGCCTGGGCGGGCCTGACGGGAAAGGATCTGGAAGCGGCCTCAGGCGTGACCGGTGCAACCTTCTGTCACAACGGCCGCTTCATCGCCGCGGCCAAGACACGGGAAGCGGCCCTCGACATGGCGAGGATCGCAGTCTCGCACGCCCTCGCCTAGAGTTTGCCAGGGAAAAGTGGGAACCGGTTTTCCCGAAAAGACAAATTTTAGTCCTTTGCGCAGGGCCAGCCTGTCGGCACCGTGAGGCCTTTCGGAAGCTTCGTCTCGGCGTCGCCGCAGGCAATGTCGATTTGGGATTGGTCGAGCCCCGTCGCGCGGGACAGATCCAGTCCCTCGATCCGCGTCAACAGCATGAACGCCCTGTCGAAACCGAGCGTTCCCTCCACGTTCGCCTGGCTCAGATCGGCGCGCGAGAGGTTGGCATAGGCAAAGCTGGCACCCGAAAGGATCGCGTTATCGAAGTCCGCGCGGCTGAGGTCGGCTTTCGCGAAATTCGCGTGGCTAAGGTCGGCACCATTGAACGAGGCACGCTGGAGTTCGGCGGATGCAAACGAGGCGCCCTGCGCAAAGGCGTTCTTGAAGCCGGATCGATAGGCTTCGACCCTTGCGAAATTCGCCTTGTCCAGACGCGCATCATTGAACCAGGTCCGGATCAGGGTCGCCTTTTCCAGATCGGCGGCCGTCAGCGTCGTATTGCGCATGTCGGTGAGGCTCAGATCGGCACCACGGAAATTCGCGCCCGTGAAATCGTTGCCGCTCAGCATCAGGTTCTTCTTCGTGCAGTCGCTCCAATCGACTTCGGGCGCGGCGTCTGCGCGGCAATCCGCGGCCTCGGCATCGCGCGGGGAAAAGCTCGCTGCCATCGCCAGAAATGTCGCGACCAAGCCAAAAAGCAGGCCGTTCTGCAGTCCACTCACCGATGTAACTCCCGTTGCAAATATTACCTCTAAGCTGGCAGTTCTATAAATATGGTGATCAGGAGCCGAATGTCATCAGCTACCTCACTATATATGCGTGACAGAAGAGCCCTCACGGTGGCTATCATGGCGCTACATAAGGAACAGGATCGCCGCGATGCAGGGTGCTGGCAAGGTAAGAATTTCGCCGTCATAATCGCGCCAGATCGAGAACGACAGGTCTCCGGCGGACACGCCATTTCCTCCAGGAAGGAGTTGCTATGCAGATCGGCATGATGGGTTTGGGGCGCATGGGCGCCAACATGGTGCGGCGTTTGATGAAGGACGGCCATGAATGCGTGGTCTACGACATCAATCCGGCGGCCGTTGCAGCCCTTGCATCGGAAGGCGCAACCGGCGCGAACGCGCTGGAGGATTTCGTTGGCAAGCTTTCCAAGCCCGCATGCATATGGCTGATGCTGCCTGCCGCGATCACCGGCAGGATCGCCGACGAGGTTGCGGCGCTGATGCAGCCCGGCGACATCATCATCGACGGGGGCAACTCGCATTACCAGGACGCCGTCGACATCGCCGGCAAGCTTGCACCGAGGGATATCAGCTTCGTCGACGTCGGCACCAGCGGCGGCGTCTGGGGCCTCGAACGCGGCTACTGCCTGATGATCGGCGGTCCGGTCGCCGCGGTGCGCCATCTGGATCCCATCTTCGCAAGCCTTGCCCCTGGTGCCGGCGCGAGCACGCCGCACGCGGCGGATCGAGACACCGCCCCCTTCGGCTACCTTCATTGCGGACCGAGCGGCGCCGGCCATTTTGTCAAGATGATCCATAACGGCATAGAATATGGCATGATGGCGGCCTATGCCGAAGGCATCAATATCCTGAAAGCCGCCAATGCGGGCAAGCGCAAGCGCGAGGCGGATGCCGAGACGAGCCCGCTGAAGAATCCGGAATATTATCAGTTCGACATCGACCTTGCCGCCGTCACCGAAGTCTGGCGGCATGGCAGTGTGATCGGTTCATGGCTGCTCGACCTGACGGCAGGCGTCCTGAAGGACGATCCGGCGCTTGCCAATTTCGGCGGACGTGTCTCGGATTCCGGTGAGGGCCGATGGACGCTGAAGGCAGCGATCGACACCGGCGTGCCGGCCCCCGTGCTCTCGTCGGCGCTGTTCGATCGCTTCAGTTCGCAAGGCGAATCCGAGTTTGCCGACAAGCTCCTGTCCGCCATGCGCTTCGCCTTCGGCGGCCATGTCGAGAAGAAAAAGGACTGATCGCATTGCGAGAAACGAAGATGGCGGACGATCGCTGCGGTGTGCCGGGCCGATGGACGGCTTGAGGTTCCTTTCGGACGAGGCGCTGGTCACCCGGCTCCAGCGGGCAGCCTTTTCCTATCTGGTCGACTATGCCGATGAGGAGACCGGCCTCGTCGCGGATACGTCCCGCCCGGGATCGCCCTGCAGCATTGCCGTCGTCGGCTTCGCTCTGTCCTGTTATCCCGTCGCCGTCGAAAACGGGTGGATGTCGCGCGCCGAGGCTGCGGCCCGCACGCTCAAGGTGCTCAGGTTCTTTTCCCTGAGCGCGCAAAGCGAGGCGAGCGACGCCACCGGCTACAAGGGCTTCTACTACCACTTTCTCGACATGAAGACGGGCAAGCGTGTCTGGCAATGCGAACTCTCGCTTGTCGATAGCGCATTGCTGATCGCGGGCATCCTCGTGGCGGCGGGCTACTTCGACGGCGGGGACGAGGAGAGCGAAATTCGCGATCATGCCGACGCGCTCTATCGCCGTGTCGACTGGTGCTGGGCGCAGAATGGAACCGCCGGCCTCTCGCAGGGTTGGAAACCCGAATGCGGTTTTCTCCACTATGGCTGGGAAGGCTATAACGAGGCGCTGATCCTCTATGTCCTCGGGTTCGGCTCGCCGACCTTCCCGCTGACATCGGAGTGCTACGAGACATGGAGCCTGACCTACCAGTGGGAGAACCTCATGGACCGGAACGTGCTCTATTCCGGCCCGCTCTTCACGCATCTGTTTTCGCATGCCTGGATCGACTTCCGCGGCATCCGCGATGATTTCATGCGCGAGAAGAACAGCGACTATTTCGAGAATACAAAAAGAACGATTGCCATCCACCGCGACTATGGCGAGCGCAATCCACACGAATTCGAGGGCTATAGTCGCGATTTCTGGGGTGTCACGGCGGGAGACGGCCCATCGGTGCCGGCATTGCGGCAGAACGGCAGGGACCGCCGGTTCTACGGTTATATGTCGCGCGGTGTGCCCTATGGCCCAGACGACGGCACGATCTCCCCCTGGGCAATGCTGGCGACATTGCCCTTTGCCCCCGATGCCGCCCTTTCCGGCACGCGCCATCTTCTCGAAACCTACCCGCAGGTCTGCACCCGGGACCGGTTCTCGAGCGGCTTCAACCCGACGCTGCGCTGCGGCTCGGAAGGATGGCTTTCGGAAGGATGGTACGGGCTCGACCAGGGCCTGCTCGCGATGACGATCGAAAATCACCGCACGGGCTTGATCTGGGACATCATCCGGCGCTGCGGATATGTGCGTGACGGTCTTGCGCGCGCCGGGTTCAAGGGCGGGTGGTTATAGACATGCAGAACAGTGCACCACAGGCAAGGCCCGGCGACGAAAGCCTCTTTCTCGAGCGCGTGCGACCGCGGGACTGGACCAATCCCGAACCGAAAAGCGTCTACGATCTCGTCGTCGTGGGCGCCGGGCCGGCGGGCCTGGAGGCGGCGGAATGGGCGGCGCGGAATGGCTTCTCCGTGGCACTTGTCGAACGCGGGCGCATCGGCGGAGACTCGCTGAACACCGGGTCCGTGCCTTCAAAGGCGATCATCCGCAGCGCGCTGGCCTATGACCTGTTGCGGGAAACCGACGGGTTCGGCGTGCCCATCCCGGCCGAGGCCGTTCTCGACTTTAACGCGGTGATGGCGCGCATGCGCCGGATCCGGACACGGATATCGGAATATCATTCGGTCCATGAACTCGCAGCACTCGGTGTGGACATCTTCTTCGGCGCCGCCCGGTTCGCGAGCGCGAATACGCTCCTCGTCAAGGACGTCAGCCTGGCATTCAAGAAAGCGCTCGTCGCCACCGGCGCACGGCCGAGAATTCCCGACATTCCGGGTCTCGACGGGATGGATTATCGCACGAGTTCGACGATCTTCGACATGACGGCACTGCCGAAACGTCTCGTCGTCATCGGCGGGGGGCCGCTCGGCTGCGAACTGGCGCAAGCCTTCTGCCGACTGGGGTCGCATGTGACGATCGTGCAGAACAGCCCGAAATTCCTTCCCAGGGAGGGACGCGACGCGGCCGAGATCCTGTCATGGTCCATGGCGCGCGACGGCATGAACATCCACCTGAACACCACCGTCACCGGCGCCCGGCGCGACGGTGACGCCAAGGTCCTGGAAACCCTCAACTACGATGTCAGAGGCGAGATCGCGGCCGATGAAATCCTGGTCTGCGCCGGGCGGGTGCCCAATGTCGAGGAACTCGATCTGGCGGCGGCGGGTGTCGCGGTCGATCCCGGCTGCGGCATCAGGGTCGACGATTTCCTGTGCACCGGCAATCCCGACATATACGCCGCCGGCGATGTCTGCCTGTCGCTGAAGTTCACCAACGCCGCGCAATCGTCCGCGCGCGTGGCGGCGCAGAACGCACTCATGAACGCACGGCAGCGGCACGACAGTTCGCTCATTCCCTGGTGCACCTACTGCGACCCCGAGATCGCCCATATCGGCCTGCATGTCTGGCAAGCCCGCCGGCAATCCATCCCGATCAGGAGCTTCACCGTGATGATGAACGACGCCGATCGCGCCATCACGGACGGACAGGAGACCGGCTTCGTCAAGATCCATGTCGCCGAGGGCAGCGACAAGATCCTCGGCGCGACCATCGTCGCCTCGCGGGCGAGCGAACTGATCAATGAAATAGCCGTCATCATGAGCACCGGCATCGGCATGATGGCGCTTGCCGAGGTGGTCCACACCTACCCGGCGCAGTCCGGCGCGATCATGCTCGCGGCACAGGCCTACAAGCGCGAGTTCGACAGGATGGCCCGGCAGGCCGCCCCATACGGAGAGCCATCGGCCTGATCGATCGGCGGTCTACCGGCCGCCAGTCCCCGGCACGAGGCGCAGGGTGCGCGCAAACAGGTCGACGCGGCCTTCTCCCGTCCCCATCGCGACGATCGCAGCACTTGCCAGGTCTTCGCGGAATATGGAGACCACCCGCTCGCCATTGTCGCCATCGGTCAGGTCGCCGATGTCGTCGATCACGATCCAGCCCGGGCGGTGAAGGAGCAGTTGAACGATGCTCAGCATCCGGCGTTCGTCATTGCCGAACTCGCGTTCCCAGCGGTCGACGCGATCGCGCGACGGCGCCAGGCGCTCGAGCCCTGCCCGTTGCAGGCCGCCCAGAATGTCCTCGGTCGTGTAGGCGTCGGCATCGCGCGGATAACAAAGGGCCGCGCGCAGCGTGCCGGGCGGCAGGTAGGGATCGCGCACCACAAAGGCAATTCCGCCATCGCGTGGCAGGCTGATGCTGCCCCTGCCCCAGAGCCACAGCCCGGCGATCGTGTGCGTCAAAAGCGTCTTGCCGGCCCCCATGGCGCCTGTGACGAGCACGCGGTCGCCGGGACGAACCTCCACGTGCGGCTCGGACAGCCGCACCGGCCCCGACGGCACGTCGATTTCCAGATCGTCGAAGACCATGACGGGTTCGGGCGACGGGACGAAAGCGATGCGCTCCGCCGTTCCGTCGGCAGTCTCGGCATCCATCAAGGCGAGCCGGAAGGCCGCGACCCGCCCGAGCGTCGCGCGCCAGTCCGCGATGGAGCCGATATTGTCGACGAACCATCTGAGCGAGGCATGGAACTGGTTGAACGCGCCGACAGCCATCATCAGCCCGCCAAATGTCATGTCGCCGCCGAAATAGACCGGTGCCGCGATGATGATGGGCGCAACGATCGTCACCCAGCCGTAACCCGACGTCACCCAGGCGAGGCGCGTCATCGCAAAAACGATGCGACGGGTTGCGGCCATGACCGCGGCGAGGTCGCGCTGAAGGCGCCTGGCCTCGTCCACCTCGCCGGACGAGACCGAGATCGCATCGAGCTGTTCGTTCACCCGCATCAGGGAATAGCGCAGGTCCGCCTCGCGTGCGTAGCGGTCGCCATTCAGCGCGATCAGCGGGCGGCCAACCATCCAGCTGAGCCATGACGCGGTTCCCGAATACAGGATCGCCGCCCAGACCATATAGCCCGGGATCAGGAAGGCAGCACCCCACAGATGGAAGACGAAGCCCGAGGACAGCGCCCACAGAACGCCGACGAAGCTTATGAGCAGGATGCCCGCCTGCAACAGGCCGACGCCCAGATCGACCGAGAGATCGCTCAAATGGCGCGCATCCTCGTGCAGCCTCTGGTCGGGATTGATGCCGATCTGCCCCCTCCGCGCCACACGAAAGGCACGCCCGGGACGAAGCCACTCGTCGATCATGTCGCGCGTCAGCGCTTCCCTGAGCTTCAGGTGCAGCATCTGGTTGAGCCACAATTGCGCGACATTGAGAACGAGCAGCGCGCCGGCGATCTCGAAGAAGACCAGCAACTGGGCGAGGAAGACCGGCATGTTGCGCTGCTGCAGCGCGTCGTAGAACGGCTGGTTCCAGCGATTGAGGACGATCTGCCCGTAGGCGGTCGCAAGAATGACCACGAGCACGCCCACGGCAAGCAGGACCAGGATGCCCCGAAGCGGCGAACCGTTGAAGGCCGCCGCCATGGTCGCCACGTATTGGCGCAGTCGCGGCTCTTCAGCCCCGTCGCGCATCAGCTTCGGATCAGCCATGCCCGCCGCCGCTATGTCGAGGTGCCGTTGCATGAACCACGAAGCCGACACCATCCCTGATCATACTCACGCTCCGCGCAGAAATTCCAAGCAGACTATAGTGCGACAGGGGGCGCCGTCCATTCGATCGGCATAAGTTGACGACACCATAACGATGTTGCCGTCAACGCGGCTTGTTCAACGCCTTTGACTGGATACGCGCGAGAACGGCGGGATTGGATTGCGGTGGGATATTGGCCCATGCGCGCTTCAACTCCGCGAAAGCCTCGTCCGTGGCGGCGAGCGTTTTGGCGATATCCGCTTCCGTCAGCGCCGAGGTCGCGAACATGTTGTGATAGGGGTGCAGGTAGACGCCTCTTCGGACCGCGGCGGCGGCCCAGAAATAGCCGATGCGCATATCCGGGTCGTCGTCGAAGAAGATTTGCGGCATTTGCGCAGGGCCGGTCTGGCGGATGCCGAAGCCGTGCGCGGCGGCCTGCGCGGCAATGCCTTTGCGCATCTCCTCGGCGCGCGCGATCATGCGTTCCAGGTAGTCCGATGTCCGGACGACCGCGAGTGTCGCGACGGCGGCGGCCATCGGCACGGCGGAAAACCAGAAGGAGCCCGTCACATAGATGCTGGACGCCGCGGCGCGCAGCTTCTCGCAGCCGAGAAGCGCCGAGATGGGATAGCCGTTGCCGAGAACCTTGCCCCAGGTGGTGAGGTCGGGCTCCACGCCGAGAAGGCTCCAGCTCGCGTCCCGCGCCAGGCGGAAACCGGCCCGGACCTCGTCGACGATCAAGAGCGCATCCGCATCGTCGCAGAGTTGCCGCGCGCCTCTCGCGAATTCGGCCGACGGCAGGAACTGGTCCTCGAAAACCTCGTGCCGGAACGGCGTCGCGAAAACACCGGCGACATCTCCATCGGCCTGGTGGAAAGCATCCCGCAGGCTATCGAGATCGTCGTAGCGGAAATAGAGGATATGCGCCCGGTCTTCCGGAAGCGTGCCTTTCGGGTTCGGCGTGTTCCAGGGCGAGGCGCCGTGATACGCGCCCTGAGCGACCAGGATTTTCCGCCGCCCGGAACGGGCGCGTGCCAGCACCATCGCCATGGAGGTCGCGTCGCTGCCGTTCTTGCAGAACATCGCCCAGGCGGCATGGCTGATCATCGAAACGAGGTCTTCCGCCAGCGTCACCATCGCCTCCGACGGTCCGGTCAGCGTATCGCCCATCGCGGCCTGCGCGCTCGCGGCCTCTTCGACGGCCGGGTTGCGGTATCCCAGAAGGTTCGGGCCGAAGGCGCACATATAGTCGACATATTCGTTGCCGTCGGCGTCCCATATGCGCGCGCCCTCGCCCCGGGAGAAGAACTGCGGGAAATCCTCCGGCAGAAGTGCCACGGATTCATGGCCGTACATGCCGCCCGGAATCACCGCGCGTGCCCGTTCCCTCAATGCGCGGTCCCTGGAATTCGTCGTCATCGATATGGCCTCCCCTGTTTAAATCCAACCTTGTGCCTGTCAGGCGAAGACGTGACCGTCGCCGTCGTTCCAGCCGATCAGGATGTCCTCGCCGATTACCGGCGGGCGGGCAAAATCCTGAAGCGGCTTGCGGACCACCATCGTCTGCCCCATGCCGATATCCACGAGCGCGCGCAGATGGTCGCCGAGATAGGTCGTGTCGGCGATCTTGCCGGAACATTGATTGAGGCGATCGCGCGCCGGGGTGCCGATCACCAGGTTTTCCGGCCGCACGGCGAGTTTCAAGGGCTTTTCGGTGTCTGCGAAGCCGGCGGACGACTGCATGCGGACCGACTGGCCGCAATCGAGGACGACAAGGCCGCGCCCGCTCTCGTCCCGCCCCCCGGACTTGCCGGAGAGAATGTTGTTCTCGCCGATGAAGCCTGCGACGAAGACGCTTGCCGGTTGCTCATAGAGTTCCTGCGGGCTTGCGATCTGCGCGACCGCACCGGCCTGGAAGATGGCGATGCGGTCGGACATGGCGAGCGCCTCGGACTGGTCGTGCGTGACGTAGACCATCGTGACGCCGAGGTCGCGGTGGATCTGCTTGATCTCGTATTGCATGTGTTCGCGCAACGTCTTGTCGAGCGCGCCGAGGGGTTCGTCCATCAAGACGAGGTCGGGCTCGAACACCAGCGCGCGGGCCAGCGCCACGCGTTGCTGCTGGCCGCCGGAAAGCTCGGCCGGCCGGCGGTGCTGCATGCCTTCGAGCCGCACCATCTCGATGGCCTTGTCGACCTTCATCTGCGTCTCGGCGCGGCTTTTCTTGCGCATCCTCAGCGGATAGGCGAGGTTCTGCGCCACGGTCATATGGGGAAACAGGGCGTAGTTCTGGAAGACGACGCCGATGCCGCGGCGATGCGGCGGAAGGTGCTCGATCGGCTCGCCCTTGACGAGGATATGGCCGCGAGTCGGCGTCTCGAAACCCGCCAGCATCATCAGGGTCGTCGTCTTGCCGGAGCCGGAGCCCCCGAGCAGGGTGAGAAATTCACCCTGCCTGACCGACAGGTCCAGATTCTGGATGACGACCGTGTGCCCGTCATATGTCTTCTGCACGCCGACGAACTCGACGATAGTGCCGGATTCCATATAAGACCTTCCATGCGCACCGCCGCGCATTCGTTGTTTCCAAGTGTTTTCCCGCCGCGTCCGATGCGCGGCTTCTAATCCCTGTAGGCAACCTCGGTGCCGAGCCAGCCTTCCTCCTGGCGCCGCCAGTAGAGATCGTGCAGGCGGGTGGTGAGCGCGCCCGGCTTGCCATCGCCGACCGTTTTGCCGTCGATCGTCGTCACCGGCATGATGCCGCCCGCCGTGCTGGTCATGAAGATTTCGTCGGCGCCGAGGATCTCGTCGATCCCGACGGTGCGGACATCGCAGCGCAGCTGCAATTGCTCGCAAAGCTCGACGACCGTGCGCCGGGTCATGCCCTCGAAGACGCCGCTGACGGGCGTGCAGAGAACATTGTCCTTCACCACGAACACGTTGAAGCCCGCGCCTTCGGTGATGTTGCCCTCGCCGTCGCGCAGCACGGCCACGAAGGCATCCCGGTCGTAGGCCTCGAAAATACCCATGGTGAGATCCAGCCAGTGGAAATTCTTGATGCGCGGGTCCACGGCCTGCGGCTGGATCCGCTGGACGGAACTGACGATCATCGGGACGCCCTGCCGGCGCTGGTCGTCGTTGGCGATCCAGACGAAGGGAGCGGCGAACGCGTAGAAGCGCTGCGTGCACAGGCGCGGATCGCGGCTTCCGACCGGCGGCATGCCGCGCGTGCAGGTCATCTGCACATAGGAATCACGCAGGCCGCTCAGGCTCACGCATTCGATGAGGATGTCGGCGATCTGCTGGTGGGTATAGGGCAGCGACATGCGCAGGCCCCGCATCGAGGCAAAGAAGCGCTCGATATGGTCGTCGAGGCGGAAGAACCGTCCCTTCCACACATGGGCGACGTCATAGGTGGCGTCGGACCGCACGAAGCCGCGATCGAGGATCGGCACGCTCGCCTCTCCGATGGGCATATACCTGCCGTCCATGAACGCGACACCGGCCTGCGGATTGGGGATATGGATTTCGTTCTGCTGGGTCATGTCAGGCCTTTCCGAGGTTTCTGGCGTTGCGGTTCACCAGGAACAGCGCGGCGACGAGGCTGAGGACGGCAATGAGCATCAGGAATGTCGCCATTGCCAGAATGGAGGGTTCGATGTTGTCGCGCAGCCCCTCGAACATCTTGAGTGGCAGGGTGCGCTGGGTCGGTCCGGCGAGGAACAGCGTCACCACGACCTCGTCGAACGACGTCATGAAGGCAAAGAGCGCGCCCGAGATGATGCCCGGCGCTATGACGGGCACGAGAACGGTCATGAACGCCTTGGCGGGTGACGCGCCGAGGCTTGCGGCCGCGCGCAGCAGCCCCATGTCGAAGCCCTGCAGCGTCGCGGTGACGGTGATGAGCACGAAGGGCGCCGAGAGAACCGTGTGCGCGATGATGACGCCCGGCATGCTGGCCGTGAGCCCCACCTTCGCCATCAGGAAATACATGCCGAGGCCGCTGATGACGGGCGGCACGATCATCGGCGCGATGAGGAAGCCGAGGATGGCGGTCGGCATCGGCAGGTCGCGCCGGGCAAAGGCATAGGCGGCCAGCGTGCCGAGAATGGTCGCGGCGACCGTTGAGACCGCGCCGATGATCAGGCTGTTCTTGAGCGAACCGAGCCAAGGCCCATCCTGGAAAACGCGCTCGTACCATTGGGTCGATACGCCCGGCAGCGGATAGGACAGGAAACTGCCGGAGCTGAAGGACAGGGGAACGATGGCAAGCAGCGGCACCACGAGAAACAGCATCATCGCGACGCCGAAGGCGTAGTAGAGGGCGCGCAGGGCCATGATTTTATGGCGGTACTGCATCATTTCAGCCCCGCAAGCTGGCGCACGCCGACCGTGCGCGCCGCAAGGAAATAGACGGCGACGGTGCAGGCGAGCAGGATGATGCCGAGCGCGGACGCCATGCCCCAGTTGATGGTGGTGTTGGCGAAGAAGGCGATGAAATAGCCGAGCATCTGGTCGCGCGCGCTCGCCACCAGCGACGGCGTTATATAATAGCCGGCGGTGACGATGAAGGTCAGCAGCACACCCGCCCCGACGCCCGGCAGGGTCATCGGCAGGTAGACGCTCAGGAAACCGCGGACCGGATGCGCCCCCAGCGATGCCGAGGCCTTCATGAAATGCGGCGGGATGCCCTTCATCGCGGAATAGAGCGGCAGGACCATGAACGGCAGCATCATGTGGATCATGACGATATAGAGCCCGGTGGTGTTGAAGATGAGTTCCAGCGGTTCCCGGATCAGCCCGAGATAACCGAGAAGCGAGTTGACCAGCCCTTCACGCTGAAGAAGCACGATCCAGGCGGAGGTGCGCGCCAGCAGCGACGTCCAGAACGGCAGCATCACCGCAATGATAAGCGCGATCGAGAACGGCCGCGGCGCTACGACCATCAGGTTGGCGAGCGGGTAACCCAGGAGCACACATACCGCCGTGACGATCGCCGCTGTCTTGAGGGTGCGCAGGAGAATGTCGATATAGGTGCGCTGCTCCTCCGGCGCCTGCACGACCTGTCCGGCATCGTCGATGCCAAGGTCGACCGCCGCCAGCATGTAATATGGCGTGTAGGTGGAGGACGCCCGCTTCATCGCGTGCCAGTAGGCGGGCTCTTCCCAGCGCGCGTCGATGTCCGCCATGAAACGCCGCGCGGCACCCTCTTCGCTGAGGTTTTCGGGCAGGGTGCGCAGCTTGCGCACGGTGCTGGTGAGAAGCGTGCGATAGCCGCTCACCTCATAGTTCAGGCGTCTTGCCGCTTCGCCGACAAGGTTGCGCGGGGCGGCCGAAATTTCGTTCAGGAATGTCGTGAAGACGATATCGGGCGGTAGCTCGTCCGGGCTCTCCGGCTTCCATTGCCCGAGTGCGACGGTCGTTTCCGGGACGGCCCTGATCAGCTCGACATTCTCGACAGCCTTGTAGAGCATCAAGCCGATCGGCAGCATGAATGTCAGCAGGACATAGACGAACAGCGGCGCCACCAGCAGAAGCGAGATGGTGCGCCGGCGCTTGCCGGCCTGGCCCCAGGCGTGGCGCAGTTTCCGCGTCTCGGCGCTGTCTTGAACGGTCAGGGTCATCTGGCTTCGAGCCTCCGGAAATCCTGCCGGACAGCGACTGCCCGACAGGATTTCAGACGTTGTTGCGACGGATTACTGGGCAACCCAGCTAGCAAAACGCTCCGCCAGTTCCTCGCCGTGGTCGATCCAGAATTCCGAATTGAACCGGACGGCATTCTTGAGGTTGTCCGGCGCGGAGGGAAGCTTGGCAAGGCGGTCGGCCGGCAAAGCTTCCATCGCCTTGACGTTGCTGACGCCGTAGGCGATGGCGTTGGCGAAGGTCACCTGCGGGTCCTTCGACATGAGGAACTCCACGAAGGCAATGGACTGGTCGAGGTTCGGCGTGCCCTTCATGACCGCCCAGAACTCGACGGAGTTGATCTGCCCGTCCCAGATGATCGGGAAGTTCTTGCCTTCCTTCTGGGCATTGTCGACGCGGCCGTTATAGGCGGACGTCATCACCACGTCGCCGGACGACAGCCATTCCTGCGGCTGCGCGCCGCTTTCCCACCACTGGATATGCGGCTTCAGCTCGTCGAGCTTCGCAAATGCCCTGTCCTGTCCCTCTTTCGTGGCGATGACCTTGTAGACGTCTGCGGGCGCTACGCCGTCGGCCATCAGGGCCACTTCCATGGTGAGCTTCGCCGTCTTGCGCAGCCCGCGCTTGCCCGGCCACTTCTCCACGTTCCAGAAGTCTGCCCAGTTCTTCGGGCCGTCGGTCAGTTTGCTTGCATCATAGGTCAGGATATTTGCCCAGCTCAGCGCACCGACCGCGCAATCCTTGAACTGGGAGGGGTCGATTTCATCCGCATGCGCGCGGGTCGACCAGTCCATGTCCTCGAGCAGGCCCTGCTCGCAAGCCATGGTGACCTCGTCGTCCTCCATCTGCATGACGTCCCAGGTGACGTTCCCGGCCTCGACCATGGCCTTCTGCTTGGCGAGGCCGCCATTCGTGGTGTCCTCCAGCACCGTGATGCCCTTTTCCTTGGCATAGGGCGTGAAATAGGCTTCGCGGAACGCATCCTGTACCGCGCCGCCGAAGCCGACGACCGTCAGGTCGCGCGCCTCGGCCGCCGAAAGGCCGGCCGCCGCCACGACGCCGGCGGCAAGAAGCGTCTTCATATATTTATGCATGATCATGTTCCTCTCTTTCATTGTTGATCGTTCGTACGGCTTGATCTCAGACGAGAATTTGCATCGGGTTCTGGACGAGCTCCTTGAAGCGCGCGAGCCACTGCGCCCCGACCGCGCCGTCTATCGCGCGATGATCGAGCGACAGTGTCACGCGCAACATGCGTGCGCTGAGCGCCGTACCGCCTCGCGAGACGATGCGTTCCTCGATCGCGCCGACCGCCAGGATCGCGGCCTGCGGCGGGTTGATGATCGCGGTGAAATCGCTGACGCCATGCATGCCGAGATTGCTGATGGTGAAGGACCCGCCGCGATACTCCTCCGGCTTGAGCGCGCCGTTGCGGGCACGCAACGCCAGTTCCGCAATCTCGCGGGAGACGACGGAGAGCGACTTGTTGCCGACATCCCTGACGACAGGCGTGATCAGCCCGCCCTCCGTCGCAACTGCAACGCAGATGTCCGTCCGCTGCAATTGCAGGAGCGCGGCCTCGGTCCAGATCACATTGCAGGCCGGCACCAGACCGAACGCCGCCGCCGCTGCCTTCACCAGGAAATCGGTCACGGACAGTCTGCCGCTGTCGGGCCTCTCGCCGTTGATCCGGGCGCGCAAGGCGATCAGCGCGTCCATGGCGATGTCTGCATTCAGATAAAAGTGCGGAATTGTCCGCTTGGCCTCCGAAAGGCGCTGCGCGATCGTGCGGCGCATCGGCGAATGCGGCACCACCAAGTGCGGGATGTCCACGGCGGTGGCCGGAGCTAGCTCCTCAGCAATGACGACCTTGGCGGCCGGCACGGCTGCGGGCTTCACGAGACGTGCAGCGATAATGGCCTCCACATCCTCCCGCATGATGCGCCCGCGCGGTCCCGTTCCGCTGATATCGCCGAGGGAAATACCGACCTCCCGAGCAAGGCGTCGGGCAAGCGGGCTGGCGAAAATCCGATCGGATGTTGCCGGTGCGGGAATTGCTGCCGCGGGAGCAGAAACCGCCTGCGGCGCTTCCTCGACCGGTGCAGCGCCCGACAGGAAGGCCGTTATTGTGGCATCATCCTCGCCGGCTTCTGCCAAGACGCCGATATGCGTCTCGACGGGAACCGTGGCGCCGTCGCCGTGCAAAATGCGTGCGACGCGGCCGGCCTTCGGGCTTGGAATTTCGATGACGGCCTTGTCCGTTTCGATCTCGGCAAAGGCCTCGCCGGAGGCGACCAGGTCGCCCTCGGCCTTCAGCCAGCGGGCGATCGTCCCGTCGCGCGCATTAGCGACGACGGAGGGGAGGACCAGGAACTCAGCCATTGCGGCGCTCCGGCAAAGCCTTCAGGGCGGTCGCGATTTCCTCCCGTCCGGCATAGGCCGCCCGCTCCAGAATCTTGGAGATCGAAGGCGACGCTTCCCGGCCGGTCACCCGCTCGATCGGATGATCCAGCCAGTCGAACAGGCGTTGCTGTATCTCGTCGGCAAGCCAGGCGCCGTAGGACGAGCCGCGTGGTCCCTGCTCGACGATCATGACCATGTTCGTCTTCTTCACGCTGTCGGTGATCGTGTCCCAATCGATGCTTGCGCGATCGAGGCACCTGAGGTCGATGACCTCGGCATCCAGTCCCGTCTCCGCCACGGCATCGAGCGTCGCCTGCACCATGGCGGAATAGGTCAGGATCGTCGCCGCCGAGCCCGCCCGCCGCACGGCCGCCTTTCCGAACGGGATGAAATAATCGAGATCGCCGGCCGCCGCCGGCCCTGTCGTCTGGTAGAGATCGACATGCTCGATCACCAGAACGGGATCGTTGGAGGCGAGCGCCGTGTTCATCAGGCCGACATAGTCGAAGGGTGTCGAGGGCGCGATGATCCGCCAGCCCGGCGAAGTCACGAAAATGCCGGCCGGGTCCATCGAATGTTGCGACCCGTAGCCGGTGCCGATCGCGATCTTGGTGCGTAGCACCAGCGGCATGGCGATATCGCCGCCGAACATGTGGCGGGCCTTGCCGACCTGGTTGAACACCTGGTCCGCGGCGACCCACATGAAGTCCGGATACATGAACTCGACGATGGGGCGGTATCGCCCGTCCATGGCAAGCCCGCCGCCGAGCCCCATGAAGGCGTTTTCGCTGATCGGCGTGCCGAGAATGCGATCGGGATATTTTGCCTTGAGGCCGCGCGTCGCGCCGTTTGTCCCGCCCTTCAGGCGGTGGATGTCCTCGCCGAGAATGATGACGCTATCGTCCGTCTCCATGCGCCGATCGAGCACTTCGGCAATGACGTCGACGAACTTGCGCTGTTCGATCCTGCCGGCATAGCCGGATTGCTCGACATAACGCAGCTTCGCCAGTTCCGACCCGTCGCTCCGCACGCCGACATCACAGAAGTCGGGCTTAGGCCACAGCTCGGGCTTGATCGACCGGCGATTATCGACCCTATCCGTCAGTTCTTCGGTCACCGCCTGCATGACCTGCTTGCATTGCGCCCTCAGCGCATCGACGGCAGGCTGATCGATCAGGCCGCGCACGATCATTTCCTTTGCCACCCGGTCCAGCGGGTCGCGCGCCTTCCAGGCCTCTTCCTCTTCCTTCATGCGGTAGCCGAAGGCACTGCCGGGAAAGGAGCCGTTCTGGTGGAAATAGCGGTAGACATCCGCCTCGATGATCGTCGGCCCCTTGCCGGCGCGCATATGCGCCAGCGCCTCTTTCATCGCGAGGTTGACTGCAAGCGGATCCATACCGTCGACATGCCAGGAGGGAATGGCGAAGGCCTGTCCGCGCGCCGCCAGGCGGGTTTCCGCCGTCGATTCCTCAAGGCTGGTGGAGACGGCGTAACGGTTGTTCTCGATGAAGAAGCACAGCGGCAGGCGCCAGATGGCGGCGAGATTCATCGTTTCCAGAACCGACCCGATGTTGATCGCGCCATCGCCGAAATAGCTGACCGCAACGGCATCCGTGCCGGATTGCTTGTGGGCGAAGGCGGCACCCGCCGCTAATGGCACGCCACCGCCGACGATGGCATTGGTGCCGAGCGCCCCCGCCTCGTACCACCGCAGATGCATGGACCCGCCGCGCCCGCCGCAAAAACCTTCCGCAAGCCCCATGATCTCGGCGAGCGAGCGGCGAAGAAGCGCCACGACGGACCGGTCGAAATCCGCGCCCACGGGCAATCCGCCGGGCGCAACATAGTTCAGGGCCTTTGCCAGAAACTGGTGGTGCCCGCGATGCGAACCGTTGATCTGGTCGTCGGGCCTCAGCGGCAGGATGGATCCAACGGCGCCGCCTTCCTGGCCGACAGAGGAATGCGCCGGTCCGTGGACCAGCCCTTCGTTCGCCAGTTCGAGCACCGCTTCCTCGAAGGCCCGGATGAGGTGGAGGGACGACAGAACGGTTTCCAGCTCGGCGGCTTTCGCGCCATCCCAGTCTTTTTTGGTGGTCCCGAAATCGAGCCAGCGCGTGGAACTCGATACGTTCTTCGTTTGCGGCATTTCTTCCCTCAACGGACAATAGCGTAGCCACGGCTTGCAAGAGGCTTGCAAACGACAGGCGATATGAAGCGTCACGCGCTCGGTGTCGGACGACCCGGATTTTCCCGGCTGAGCCGGTGTGGTTCCCACGTTTCTGATGGTCTTGTTATGCCAAGGCTTTCATTTTCCTCGTTCGATGTCAACGGATTGTATCCACAAATATTCAGAGATCGATATTTAACGGCGATAATCGGCAAATTATGCAGTTTAATCGCTCGACAAACAGATAAATGTATCCAATCATTTGAAAATGGATTCATTGCCGATTTTGCTTGGAGGAGCACCCGAATGCCCGACGACGACAAGAGCCACCGGAACGACGGCATTCCGGCCGGGCGCGGCCTGCCGGGCCTGAGGGGCACGGAACATATCGGCTTCACGGTTCCGGACCTGGATCAGGCGGTGGATTTCTTCGTGAACGTCATCGGATGCGAACCGTTCTACGAGCTCGGCCCGTTCGCGTCGGATGGAGACTGGATGGAGACGGCGCTCAACGTGCATCCGCGCGCCGTCATGAAGCGGCTGAAATTCCTGCGCTGCGGGAACGGCTCGAATTTCGAGATCTTCGAGTACACTTCTCCCGACCAGAACAGGCGCCAGCCCCGCAACAGCGATGTCGGCGGGCACCATCTCGCCTTCTATGTCGATGATATCGATGCCGCACTCGACTATCTGCGCGCAAAGGACGTCCGCATCCTCGGCACGCCCGTGGTGCGGACGGACGGCCCGAGCGCCGGCCAGACCTGGGTCTATTTCCTGGCACCCTGGGGCATGCAGCTCGAACTCGTTTGCTTTCCACGAGGCAAAGCCTATGAAGCGGGCACATCACGCCACCTCTGGCACCCTGCCGGCCCGGCGACCTAGATGAAAACAAATGCAGGGCTTGTCGCGAAACAGTGGTGGACGGGTGACGGATATTGTCTGTTATATCTGCGGTGCCGCCCCACGGCATACGGAGGAGCCCGCCTTTATGACTGACACCACCTTGGGCTTGCGGGTCGCAGGAGAAATTCGCGAAAAGATTCTCACCGGCGAATTCGCGCCGGGCCTGCGCATTCGCCAGGAAGAGCTTGCCGCGCAATTCGGCACCAGCCGCGTGCCGGTACGCGAAGCCCTCAAGCAGCTCGAGAGCGAAGGCCTCGTCGTCATCGTGCCCAACAGCGGCGTGTGGATCGCCCGCGTCGATATCGCGGAATGCGTGGAGATGTGGAAGATCCGCGAGCGGATAGAGCCGCTTGCACTCGGGGAAAGCCTGCCGCACCTGACCGACGAGGATATTCTCGGCCTGGAAGAGATTTGTGCCGCCATCGACAGCACGACCGATGTCGAGGAATTCCTCAGGCTCGACCGGCAATTCCATCTCGCAAGCTATCGCGCAACGGCCATGCCGACGCTCATTCCGATGATCGAACGCATCTGGAACACGACCCAGCATTATCGCCGGGCCTATACGATGCTTCTCGGCCGGGAACGCTTCTGGATCATCCAGTGCGAGCATCGCCTTCTCATGGAAGCGATCAAGCGGCGGAATGTCGAGGACTCGGAGAGAGCCCTCTACAGCCACATTCGTCGAACCCGCATGGAACTGGAACGAAACCGCAAGGCCTTCAGCAACATAACCTTCTAAAGCAGGCGCCTTTTCGGTCATCCGAAGGCCGTGCCGATGCTCATGCCGACGCCGGCCGTGTGTCCTTGCCGAGCACATTGCCCGCCATCATCTCGCCCGCTACGAACAGGTTGGGGCTCGGCCTCTCGGCGAAGCGCACGGCTGCGGTGTCGTCGACCTTGAGCGAGAGGTAGGTGAAGGTGATACCGGGCCTCAGCGCATAGGCATAGAAGGACGCCGTATCGATCCTCTGTGCTCAGTGGGACTTGGCGGGCGTCACGCCTTCGGTCATGCAATCATCCAGGACCGTGTGGTTGAAAGTGCCGGGCTGACAGGCGGCGTTATAGCCGTCGAGGATTGCCTTTATCTCCTCGAAGGGCTCGCGCCAAGAGAACGGCGCGCCGTGTGCATCCGACGGCAGGCCACCGACCCGCGAACTCGCGTGCGTCGGCTGGAGCACGACGAACCCTCGCTTCGCCCAGAATTGTGAAAGTGGAGCGTAACCGTCCTTTGACGGTATATAGTTGGTTGGGCCGAACCCATGCGAGAGGACCACGATCGGCAGCCCGTGCCGGTTGCGGGCGCTGTCAAACGCAGTTCCAGCGGCTGACGGCCTGGCATCGGAAGACGGATCGGAGTGTAGGCCACACTGAGAACGGCGTCAGGCGTCGGAAAATGCCTTGCGAGATTGATGAGATTGTTCATGGTCGCGGCCGTCAAGGGCGGAATTTCGGGTAATAGCTTCTCAGGCCCTGACAAACTCTAGCGGTCCATGCAGAACATCCTGCACATCTTTAACCACTATAAAATAGCGATAAGTCTTGCTGTTTGATAAGATTTTTCGAAAGCTTCCAGCGGGAGGAATTCGAATCTCGAATGAAAATTGTGCGCGCCGGTGAAAAAATTCGGCGTTGCTATGCCCTTCTCCGCCAGCGCCGAACCATCCGTTCCCCCCCGCATTGCCAGGCTCTTAGGGGTTATCTGCAATGCATCCAGTGCCCGAAGCAGTCGTTCAGCCGGGCGAGGATCGGCATTCAAGGACCGGGCAATGTTACGGTAGGTGTCCGTTATTTTGCACCTGATCGCCCCGGATGGATACAGCGCCGCAATGGACTTCGCCACCTCCTCAAGCCGCCCCTTCCGCTCTGCCAACCCATCGTCATGGAAATCTCTGATGAGCACCTGAAGGTGCGCGCACTGATCATTGGACGTCAGGCTCTTAAACCAGAAGAATCCTTCTAACTCCGCAGTTCTCTCGGGTGTATCGCTCCGGTCGAACCGGGCAATGAAGTCGGTCGCCATAAGCAAAGGATTGACCAGGACACCTTTTGCCGACATCGGGTGAGCGCTGACACCTGTGAAGATGATTTCCGCCGCGGCCGCGTTGAAGGTCTCCAGAACGACCTCGCCCAGTTCGCAGCAGTCGATCGTGTAGGCAAAATCGCAGGCGAGGCGCGTCAGATCGAGCGCCTTGGCGCCGCGCAGGCCGATCTCTTCGTCCGGAACCAGGGCGACATGAACGTCACAGTGGTCGCCATCCCGCGGAAGCCGGGCCAACAGCGTCATGATGACTGCGATCGCAGCCTTGTTGTCGGCGCCAAGCACGCTGGTACCATCGCTGAAGATGATGTCCTGGCCAATCCATTGCATGATCTCGGGGTGCTCAGCGGTGCGCAACCAGATATCCTCACCTCGATTCAGGCACAGGTCGATTCCCTCGAAACGCAGAACCTGCGGCCGAATGACCGGGGACAGGCCGACATCGACCGTATCGAGATGGGCGATGAATCCGATCTTGGGCAAACCTGGTCTCCTTCCCCGCCTGACCGCCGTCACGGTCGCGCGGTCGTCGAGAACGACGTCTTCCAGCCCCAGTTCCCGCAACTCGATTGCCAGAAGGGCTGCAAGACGTTGTTGCCCCGGCGTCGAAGGCAGGGTGGTAGAACGGGCATCGCTCTGGCTTTCGACGGCGAGATAGCGAAAGAAGCGTTGTTTTAGTTCATCGCGGAGATCCATGGGGCCATCCTGTTGCGCTATAAACATCGGTCGAGTGATTTCTTCCAAGCTGAACCTGGCCGAGCCCTTCAACGATCTCGATTTGCGAGCCGTAATAGGCGGAGGATGCGGTAACCCTGTTGAGAATTCGCTCCGCGGAAGCGCCAGTTGCGAGATGCGGCACCAGCCGGTTCTCGATATTTTCGTCCTGAAGTCCTGCCTCGCCGCCCACTATCAGCGGATGCAGCGTCAGCGATGTAAGCCGGTTATCAGCGTCGAATGTGCAGCTCGCGACGACACTTTCCCATACTTCCCGATGCTTCCATAGCGCGATCTCGGATCGTGTGTGGAAGATGAAATTGCCGAGACTGTGGAATATGGGACGTCCGCGATAGACCTCGATCGGCAGGAGAACTGGTACGCCATGGCTCACAAAAATGGCGGCGCCGGCATCGATGCATTGACGCGCGAAGTCACTGATCCAGTCCGGTGAGAGGAGCCAGTCGCTCGACCAGTGGTGATGATGCAGATAGGCGATCACAAGTTCACCCTCGTCCGCTGCTGACCGGATGGCTTTCAGATTGGCATCGAGATCGTCCTTGTCGATCCTCACCGTCTTCTTGAACCGGTCAGAATTGCGGAAGATCGCCCGTCCGATGCCGAGTTCGCCTTCCTCAAGTGGCGGTTCGTCGTCAGGCTGATTGTCCATCAGAAGGTTGAGAGCCGAATACTCCGCCTTGTCGAGGATGGACTGCAGCTGCTCGAAGGCCTTGCCTTCGAGTTCGAGAATGCGCGACATGCGGATGCGGTTGACGCCTGGCCTGCCGCTTCGTTCTCCGTCGGCGTCTTGGGCATACATAAAATCGGGGCCCGGCCCGCCATCCATCGCGACCATCGCAATGCGCCTGCCGTTGAAGGAGGCGCTTGCGGGACCCCGTGCCTCGCTTTTGCTGCGCCCGATACCCGCATACAGGAAACCCCGCCTGCCGACTTCCTCCAGGGTCGAAAGAATGCCCGGCGGCCCAAGATCGAAGGAATGGTTGTTGGACAGTGACATTGCCCTGAAGCCAATATCGTCCAGAGCATCGAGCACTTCGGGCGTGCTGCTGCCAAAATAGAACCCTTTCAGCGGCCAGCCACCATGGCTACCATATATGGTGCCTTCGAAATTGGTAAAGGCGAGGTCCGCACTTCGCAGAATCGCCTTGATGCGATCGAATTCCGGGCTTCTCACAGCTCTCGTGTCATGCTTGATCAAGGACTGGCCCGTCACGGCCAAGGTAAAGTGGTCGTTCATTTGATTGCCTTCGTCATGTTTTGTCATTGGCAGGGAGAGAAGCTACCGGGTCAGATTTTCGGTCGCGCTTCGATCAGATGGCGGGTGTAGGCATTGTCGGACCGACCGAAGATGAAGTCGGATGAACCGTAATCCTCGATCCTGCCGTTGCGCATCACGCAGACCTCGTCGCAAATGTCCTGGACCACGGCGAGATCGTGGGAAATAAAGATCATCGAGAGGCGGTTTTCCGACACCGTCTCCTTCAGCAACGACAGGATTTCCGCCTGAACGGAAACATCGAGGGCCGAGGTCGGTTCGTCGGCGATGACGATTTTCGGCCGGGCCAGCAGCGCGCGCGCTATGCACACGCGCTGCTTCTGGCCGCCGGAAAGCTGGTGCGGAAAGCGGTCAAGATGGATCTGCAGCAGGCCCAGCCTTTCGATCGTCTCGATGACGCGGGCGTGGACCCGCTCATGGCGGGTATCGTCCGCGGATCGTGCGGTTTCCCTCGCGCATTCGATCAAAGCCTGTGCCACGGTCAACCGCGGGTTCAGCGAGGAAGACGGATCCTGGAAGATCATCTGAACCCTGCCGAGCAAGCTTCCCGCCCTGCCCTGACGGCTTATGTCATATATCTTGTCGTCAAGTTCGACCCTGTCCGCCCTGCCGGTCTCAAGACCGGCCAGGATGCGGCCGATCGTCGATTTGCCGCTTCCGCTCTCGCCCACAATGCCGAGAACCCCGGCGCGGGGCAATCGGAGCCCAATATCCCGCAGCGCGAATCCGGGTTTTGCGGTGTTGAACATGTCGAGGATGCTCGTGCCGCCGAATGTCTTCGACAGGTTTTCGACGACGAGTATCGCTTTGCGATCGGCCCCCTTTTTGGGAGGGGTATCGGCCGGCGCGGAGCGCAGCTTCGGCACCGCCGCCAGGAGCTTGCGCGTGTAATCGCTCTGCGGCGTCTCCAGCAGCGAACCGGTCGGGCCCTGTTCGATGACCTCGCCGTCCTTCATGACGACCACCCGGTCGGCGATCTCAGCAATGACACCCATGTCATGGGTGATGAGGAGAATGGAAAGGCCGTTATCCACGACCAGCCCCTTCAGAACCCGCAGGATCTGCTTCTGGACCGTGGCATCGAGCGCCGATGTCGGCTCATCGGCAACGATGATGCACGGAGACCCGGCCAATGCCGTGGCGATGACCACACGCTGTCGCTGGCCGCCCGAGAGCTGATGCGGATAGCTGCCGTAACGCCGTAAGGGATCCGAAATGCCGACCCGATCGAGAAGTTCGATGGCCCGCGCACGCACGCCGGCACGGGAAAGCTCGGGCGCCAGCGTGGAGATCGTCTCAGCAAGCTGAGCCCCGACCGTCATCAGCGGATCGAGCGAGGAGGTGTGATCCTGAAAGATGCTGGCGATGGCCCTGCCCCTGAGCGCGCGCCTTGCCTCGTCGGCGGCGGTATCAAGCACGGTTCCGTTCATCCGGATAGAGCCCCCGGCCTGGGCTATGCCGGGTGCCAACAGGCCGATCACGGCGTTTCCGATCGACGATTTTCCCGCTCCCGATTCACCGATGATGCCCAGTACCTCGCCCCGTTTCAAGGAGAAGCTGACATTGCGGACGATCTGTGTGGAACCTGCTTCTCCCCTGTAGGTCAGCGACAGGTCGCAAACGTCCAGCAAAGGCGTCTTGTCTTTGTCAGCCGTCATAGCGATCTGCTCCTCGGATCCCATAGCCGGCGGATATCCTCGCCGGCGAAATTGATGGCGGCGATCAGTGTGAATAGGGCAAAGCCCGGAAACAGGCTGATCCAATACTGGCCGGTCAGAAGATACTGGAAGCCGTTAGCCACCGTGGAGCCGAGCGAAGGCTGGTCCATCGGGACGCCGAGCCCGAGAAAAGACAATGTGGCCTCCAGCGCCACCGCGTGACCGATCTCGATCGGCAGCAGCGTGATGGCCGGTGCGATGCTGTTTGGCAAAAGATGGCGCAGGATGATCCGTCCGTGCGACAACGGCATGGTGCGCGCCGCGTCGACATAAGGCTTGCCCGCCTCGCTCAGCGCCACGCTGCGGACCACCCGCGCATAGGTGGCCCATTGCACGATGATCAATGCCAGGATGATCCGATCGACGCCGGGCCCCAGGATCACGATCGCGATCAGCGCCACGAGCATGGTGGGCAGACTGAGCTGCAGGTCGACCACCCGCATGATCACCGCATCGACCCATCCGCCGAAATAGGCCCCGATGACGCCAAGCGTCAGACCCACTGCTGCTGCCACCACGGCACTGACGATGGAAACCACAAGGCTGATGCGCAGCCCGAAAAGGATGCAGCTTGCGATATCGCGCCCGAGCCCATCCGTGCCGAGCAGGTAACGGTAACCGTTGCCGCTCATTGTGCCTGGCGGGGAGGACGCCTCCCAGCCGATGATCTGGAGCAGGTCATAGGGGTTCTGCGGCGCCAGGAAAGGTGCTGTCAGCGCGGCCGTCACGAACAGCGCAAGGATCGCATTGGGCAGCGTCACGGCACGCCGGACGCGGCGCGGCGGGAATGTCATGGTATTAATGATCTTCATCTCCGCTCCTTCATCAGGCTGAAATACGGATGCGTGGATCGAGCACGGCATAGAGCAGGTCGACGATGGCGTTGAGGATGACGAAGGTAAGCGCGACCAAGGTCAGCGTCGCCACCACGACGGGCCGGTCGAGAAGCTGGATCGAATCGATCAGCAGCTTGCCGATGCCCGGCCAGGCGAAAATGCTCTCCACGACCACCGCAAATGCCAGCATTCCTCCAAACTGCAGGCCGACAATGGTAATGATCGGCAGGCTGATATTGGGCAGTGTATGCCGGAGCAGGATGCGCTGGTCGGACAGACCCTTGGCGAGGCAGAAACGGACAAAATCCGCTCTTTGCACCTCGACCGTGCCGGCACGCGCCAGCCGGGCGATCAACGCGATGTTGGGAATAGCAAGCGCAAGCGCCGGCAGAACCAGGTGCCTCAGCCCATCGGCGGTGAGGAAGCTCCAGTCCCATCCGAGGATCGTGGCGGTACTGCCCCGGCCCCCCGAGGGAAACCAGCCGGTCGTGACCGCACCGAGGAGCACCAGCATCATGCTCAGCCAGAATGACGGTACGCTCAAGGCATAAACGGTCGCCGTAACGATGACGCGATCGATGAGGCTCCCCGGCCGCGTCCCTGCGATCAATCCCAGCCCAGTCCCCGTCGCCGCAGCGGCAACCATCGCGAACGCGGCCAGTTCGAAAGTGGCGGACAGCTTGCTGAGGACCAGATCGAAGGCTGGCTGATGGTAGATGTAAGATGTTCCGAAACTGCCGGTGGCAAGGTTCTCGATGAAAACGAAATACTGGCGCCAGAGCGGCTGGTCCAGACCCAGGAGTTCGGTCGCCCGTCTGATATCGTCCGGCGTCGCCGTGTCGATATTGACGATGTTGTAGACCGGATTGCCGACACTGTGGATGCCGACGAACCCGAGCAAGGACATGACCGCGAGCAGCAGGAAGGCGTGGTAGAACCTTACCGCGATGAATTTCAACAACGCCATGGCTCAGTTCGCAGCCGGCGTTGCCTGCATGGCAGTGGTCCAGCCGCGCGGATGCATGAGATAGCCGCTCACCCGCGGGCCGTAGCTGGAGATGTGATGGAAGTGATAGAGCGGAATGATCGGCTCGTCGCGCATCACGAAATCCGTCAGGTCCGCCAGCGCCTTGTCGCGCTGTGGCCCGGCATCCACCGTACGGGCCTTGTCGAGCATGTCGTCATAGGCCGCATTGCTGTACTGGCCGAAATTGAGCGCTCCGGCGCCGGTCGCGGCGTCGGGTGACTTCAGCACGGCTTCCATGCAAACATCCACCGCCTCGCCGGAACATCCTCCATACCAGATGCTGTATTCGCCGGCGGCGCGCTTGGTATCGAACACGGAAAACGGAACCCCGACGGGCTGTGCGGTAACGCCGATACGCGCCCAGCTCTGCGCGACGGCCTGCAGCGATTCGCCGTCGCCGGGATAACGGCCGGCCGGCCCGTTAAGCACCACCTTGAAACCGTTCGGGAAGCCTGCTTCCGCAAGCAGCGCTTTCGCCTCTTCGTAGCGTGCCGTCTGCGGCGTCAGGTTCGCGGATGTGCCCGCCAGCCCGTTGGGGAAGAATTGAGCAGCCGCCGTGCCGTATCCGTAAAGAATCTTGTCGACTATGACGCTTCGATCAACTGCCATGGCAAGAGCCTTGCGAACCCGCGCATCACGGAAAGGGTTGGGGATGGCGCGATCCGATTTGTCGGTTACACCCGGGACCGTTTCCTCGCCGAGTTCGAACTGGAAGAAGTTCAGTCGCGCGGCGGGCACGCTTTCGACCTTGGCTCCCCTTCTTTTTAGCGTCTCGACATCCCGCGCGGGCACGAAGTCCGCGATATCGACGTCACCGGCGACAAGAGCCGCGACCCGGGCAGCCGGGCTCTCGACGATCCGGAAGGCAACCTCCGACCAGGCAGGACGAGTGCCCCAATAGTCGTCGTTGCGGGTCAGGTTGAGGGTTTCTCCGGAGCGCCACGCCTTAAACTTGTAAGGTCCGGTGCCAACAAGGGCGGAGCCCGCATTGAGCGCCTCGGTCGTCGCGAAACCCTGCGAACCGCGCGGCATGATGAAGATCGCCGATAGCGCGAGCGGCAATGTCGGCTGACTGCCGACTGTCTCGACAACCACGGTAGACGGATCAGCGGCCGAGACCGAGGCTATGCCCTTGGTATAGGCTTGGAACCCGCCGCTCGGCGGTTTCAGGAAACTTCGGATGCGTTCGATCGTGGAAACGACGTCATCGGCGGTGAAAGCCGAGCCGTCGTGAAAGCGCACATCATCGCGAAGCTTGAATTCCCATCGGGTATCGGAAACCCGGGTCCAGGATGTGGCGAGCCCGGGCTGCAGGTTGAGCTTTTCGTCCTGATAGACGAGACGCTCGAAGACGTGGGAAAGCAGCGAGGAGTTTTCGTTGAGGGTTGAGAAATGCGGGTCGAGCGTCATCAGCTTGTATGATGTTGCAATCCGCAAGTCTTGCGCGGAGGCAGGAGCTGCATCCACGGTGAACAGTGTAATTAATACCGAAGCGACCGAAAGGCTGCCGGCGCTAAAACGCGTCGTGAATTTCATCCCAATTCCCCATTTATTACCGCCGTTCATGTGAAACATGAGCCGGAGCCGCTTCCTTGTGAAAGCCAAGAAATTCTGATCTCAAAATCCATAATTCCGGCCAGGCCGTCAATTTATTAAGTTTTTTCGCCACCCTATTAGTTCAGCTGATATCCTTTCGGTCAGACGTATGATGAGGAGAACAACAGTTGGACAAGCCGAAGGATGAAAGCGGCATCGGGCTCAGGCGCGCCGAGATTTTCCGGGAGATCATACGCTCGGGTTCGACGCGGCGCGCATCCAAAGCATTGAAAATCACTCAGTCAGCGGTCAGCCAGCAGCTTAAGCTGTTCGAGGAACTGGTTGGAGAAAAGCTGTTCGTCAGGGATCGGCGGGGCCTCATTCCGACCACACGCGCTATCGAAATCTACAACAGGATCGACCGCTATTTCGAAACGCTCGGGCATATCGAACGGGAGATTCTCGGCTCCTTCACCCTGGCTCAAAACAGCTTAACCATCTCCGCTCCACATTTCGTCTGCCTGTCCATGCTCCCCAGGCTAGTCGCCGAGTTGAAGCAGACCCATCCATCCCTGGAATTTTACATCAGAGCTCAAAGTTACGATCAGATCGCTCAGCATGTTCTGACGGGCGAAGCGGATGTCGGAATCTCGCGCCTGCCACTCGATGAGCGTTTCTTCGAATGGCAGACGATATCAATCAGCAAAACAATCTGCCTGATGCGGGCAGGACATCCGCTTGCGAGCAAGGATTTGATCACGGCCGAGGATATCGCCACCGAAAGTCTGATCACTCTCGATCGCGAGTTCTCATCCAATCTTCTGGGCTTGAATGCCTTTGCCCACAAAGGTCGCAATCCGGCAGTCAGGGTGCGTACGGATGCGATCGGCTTTGCCGCCGCCTTCACTGCCCATGGTGCGGGCATAACCCTGATGAACGAATTCATCGCGAGACAATGCGGCATGTTCGATCTCAAGATCGTTCCACTCCACCCCACCATCACCTATGAACATGTGGTGTTCTGGCGCCGAGGCAGCGACAAGGTGATGCGGCAAACCGACTTGATCGATGCGGTCGTGGAATATGCGAGAAAACAGGCCTCAGCCTAGACGCTGCTGAGAAGCAAGCTGGCCTCACTGTTGGATACACCGTCAATCATCCTGACTTCGCGTAGAACGCGATCGAAATCGAACAAGGTGGCGGCGCGTATATTCGCGATCAGATAGCGATGCGTCTCGTACATCGGGTTGGCTTGGAGGCTGTTGATTGTCGGAAAACGGCATTTCGAAGTGTTAGAAGCGGGACAACAGCAGACGGAAAAGTGGGTGAAACCCTGCTGAAAATCGACAGTCAGCCCGCATCCGGCTGGCAATCGAACTCCAGCACCAGAGCGACTGTCTAGCGCAGGTTTCTGACGAGGCTTCGGACCGTTCGTGTCCTAGCCGTCGAGACCCCATAGTTCCGGGTTCCGTTTAAAATACTCAGTCAGCATTTCGGTGAGCACCCGCACTTTCCGCGTGGGATGCTGACCCGGCGGGCGGACGACATACGTGGCCCCCGGAGGGACTGGATAGCGTATCATGATCGGGACCAATGCGCCGGAGGTCACATATGCATATGTGATGCAATCGGGGAGCCAGGCGATGCCGAGACCTGCTGCCGCCGCGGCGGCAAGCGCCGTGGCGCTATCGGCCTTGAACCTGCCCTGCGGCTGAACCGTGACGATCTTGTCGCCATCCATGAACTGCCAGGCTTCCGTTCCCTGCATGAGGGCCTGATGGATGACAAGTTCGTCCGGTCTCTCGGGTGACCCATGCGCTTTGATGTAATCCGGGCTGGCGACAAGCTTTCCATGGATCGGCCCGACACGCTTCGCGATCAGGTTTGAGTCCTGAAGGTAGGCACCCCGGATCGCGCAATCAAAACCCTCCGCAATGAGATCGACAAAACGATCGCTGTAGGAGGTATGAATGTGAAGCTGCGGGTGCTGGCGCGCCATTTCCGCCAGCACGGGCGCGAAGTGGGTTGGGCCGAACGTAAGCGGCATGGCAACCCTGAGGCGGCCGCGAAGGTCGCCGGTCGGGAGGATCGTTTCCCTGGCCGTGTCGATCTCGGCGCTGGCCCGGGCCGCATGATCCCTGAACGTGACCCCCGCTTCCGTGAGTGCGGCGCCACGGGTCGTTCGTGCAAGCAACTGAACGCCAAGCTCCGCCTCGACCCGAAACAGCCGTCGACTGACGATTGACTTGGAAACGCCAAGCCGGCGCGCGGCGGCCGATACGCCCCCGGCATCGGCCACTGCGACGAACGTCCGTAGATCTTCGATGTCCATTCCGGCGTTCCTCATTTCGCGACACAGCTCGTCCAACTATGGCACTATCGCACCACCGAAAGGAACAGCAAATTGCATCCAGGCAACGCCGCCTGCGGGCGCATGTCTCCTGTGAACCCATTGCCGTTCATAGCGGCAGAGAAAGGAAGTCTTGATGACCCTTCGCAACGGCCTCGATTCGCTTCTTCGTCCCGAAGATTCAGTCCTCGTTCTGATCGACCACCAGCCTTATCAGCTCGCGAACTTGAACAGCCACGATCCGCAAGCTGTGGTCAACAACACGACCGCGCTGGCGAAGCTGGCAAAAGCCTTCAATGTTCCGACCATTCTTACCAGCGTGATCGCGGCCCGCGGTGGACTTCTCTTTAAGCAGATCACCGACGTATTCCCCGACCAGGAAGTCATCGATCGCACCTGGGTAAACACATGGCAGGACGAGAATGTGGTGAACGTCGTCAAGGCGACCGGCCGCAAGCAGCTGATCATCGCCGGCCTGTGGACCGAGGTCTGCGTCGCAATGCCTGTGATCCAGGCCGCCGGCGAAGGCTGGGACGTGACCGTGATCACCGACGCGTCGGGCGGGATTTCGAAAGAGTCTCACGAAGTTGCCATCCAGCGAATGATCGCGGCCGGCGCGAACGTGATGACCGTGATGGCGCTCACTGGCGAGTGGCAACGCGATTGGGCGCGCACCGAACATGTCGAGGAACTGACCGAAATTCTCATCCAACACTTCGGCGGCAGCGGCATCGCATATCTTTGGGAGCAGCAGCTTCTCAACACGCCAGTAGCTGGCTGATCCCGGCCGGCATGGCGCATTTCGGTGAGGGTCGGAATCGATCCGTTTCCCGGCCCTCGCCGTAGTCACCCCACAGCGAAACCTTCTGCCGACGCAAACCGAATTTCGGACGGCACTGGCCGGGAACCGTGTCCATGAAGACGTGATCCAGAACCGGTGTCGTGGGATCCTGACAGTGAACGCTTATGTGCTGAACACCGACCTTCTTGAGCACGTCCCGATATCGATGAATCGATTGTGATGTGGCGCCCTGGCTGATTTTTGCTTCAACATCCGCTTTGACGGAAGTTGGTCATGGCCAGAGCACTGCGAAGATTTGCGGTTGCGTGTCTTGAAACCTGCGGGTGAAGGGGCATCGGCCCGGCAGGCGGCATCCCGATTTGGCGTTGGAATATCGAGCGCGATCCGCTGGATCGCCCGGTAAACTACTTGCTCTTCGGAATGGCCGGTATGGGGCGGTAAACCGGCCTGTCTACTTCCAGTCGCAAAGTAGTTGGTATCCGTCGCGTCGATCTTATGTTCCGATGTCTTCAATCGGCCTTTGTGGGTATTGACGGCGACGAAGAGAGCGCATTTGGTCCCGCAGCATAGGAATTCGCACGCCTCTGCAATATTAGGACTTCGACGAAGTGGCGGACGAAAGCCGCTGATGCTTTTTTTTTCCTTCAGGACAGCGACCGTCTGGGGAATTTGAGAAAACTCATCGGGCAGTATCCGAAACGCGGTATCGCTCAGGGCCAGGACCTCGAGGGATTGCCTCAATCCTGCGGCCGCATCGCAATCACCGGCCTTCAGTTTTTCCACCGCTGCCGACGGGGAGTCGGCATAGACGATCGTCGCTTGCTTCACTTGGCGCTCGATCTCTTTTGTATAAGCGGCGCCCCGAGCAGCTGCTATCCTCCGGCCGAACACATCCACATCCGCTACAAAGCAGGCATCAGACATCGCCGGGACCAAGTAGGTGGCCGTCACAAACGCATAGGGTGGGGAAAATGCAAACCGGTCCGTTCTGGAGGGGTCCGCCGCGATGAGGGCAATGTCCCATTCGTTCCGGTCCGCCGACGCCAGGATTGCTGCCGCCGATTGGTATTTTACCACCGAAAGCGGGCAGCCGATTTCCGCCGCCAAGGCATTCGCCAGATCGACGCTCGGCCCGGCCGGCGCCCCCGTGCGTTCATCGGTACGGACAAGGGCGGCATTGCTGCCGTTCACCGCCGCCCGTATAATCCCGGTCGGTGCAAGTTCGACGATAACATTGTCTGGAGCCGCCATTCGTCAAGCCCGATCCACAAACCTGCCTGACAAGGCTTCCGCACCGCGTGCCAGCACCGCGACATCGACACCGACCGCCGTGAACAGCGTTCCCAGTTCCATGCAGCGCGCCGCGAATTTCTCGTCCGGCGTGAGAATTCCGGCCGGCTTACCAAGTTGGTTCAGCAGAACGATGGCCTTCTCAATGGCCTCAACCACTTCCGGGTGGCCGGGCTGCCCGGGATAACCGAAACTGGCAGCCAGGTCCGCCGGACCGATGAAGACGCCATCCACGCCCTCGACCGAAGCGATGGCTTCGATATGATCCAGCGCTTCGCGCGTTTCCACCTGGATGAGAACGCAGAGTTCGTGCGCTGCCTGCTGCGCATAATTCTTCACCCTGCCGAAGCGCGTGGCGCGCGTCAGCGCCGAAACGCCCCTGATGCCTTCAGGCGGATATCGGGTTGCGTCCACCGCTGCTTTTGCCTCAGCCGCGTTCTGGACATAGGGAATGAGCAGCGTCTGAACGCCGATATCGAGAAAGCGCTTGATCAGAACCGGATCGTTGGCCGCGGGCCGAACGACAGGCGCGACGTCATAGGCTGCCACGGCCTGCAACTGCGGCAAAACCGTCAGCACATCGCTGGGAGAATGCTCGGTGTCGAACAGCAGCCAGTCGAAACCGGCCGGCGCGACGATTTCCGCCGCATAGCTTCCCGGAAGTCCGCACCAGAGACCGATCTGACTTTGCCGGGCGCGCAGCTTCGCTTTGAACTTGTTGACTGGAACATCCATCTGCCACCTCACAGGAAAGAAACGCCGATGGACCCGACAGGGCCGTAGTCGGCCTGTATGACATCGCCCGCAGCGATATCGACGGGTCTCGTGAACGAGCCGGCAAGAACGATCTGTCCTTTTTTCAAGCCACCGCCAACGGCATGCAGCTTGTTGACGAGCCAGGCGATGCCGGCCGCCGGATGCCCCATGATCGCCGCCGAAACACCCGACTCCTCAATAATGCCGTTCTTCGACAGGGTCGCCCCCACCCAGCGGATATCGATATCCATGGGGCGAATGACACGCCCCCCGACCACGATGGCTCCGAACGCGGCATTGTCTGCAATCGTATCGGTGATTGCCCGCGGCACCTCTGTCCGATAGTCGATGATCTCGAGTGCGGGCACGACGAATTCGGTCGCGCGCATCACGTCGTAGATCCGGGTGCCCGTGCCAGAGAGATCCTCGCCCATTATGAATGCCAGCTCGACTTCAAGCCGCGGCTTTATGAAGAGCTCCGCCTTGATCTGCGCTCCGTCGTTGTAGAGCGCGTCATCCAGAATCACGCCGTAGTCGGGCTCCGTCATCTTGGACGCCATCTGCATCGCACGGGACGTGAGGCCGATCTTGTGGCCGACGATCCGCGCGCCACGGGAAATGCGCGACTGCGCCCAGAGCGCCTGGATACGATAGGCGTCCTCCAGATCCAGATCCGGATAGGTCTTGCTGGGTTGCACGATCGGCTTACGCTCGGTCTCGGCTTTCAATATGGCGTCTGCCGCCGTCTGACGTTGCTCTTCGGTAATCATGAACTGGCTCCGGACGTGATGTTACTTGATGGGCGCGCGCGGCAGGACGGCCTCGCCGGGCTCCATGACATAGGTGTAGTCGAGCGAAAACCACGCCCCCTCGATGTCGCGGTCGGTCGGATGCGGCTCGTCGTGGCGGACAAAATCGCCCGTGAGTGCGGCGGTTACGCCGAACTGCACATCCGATGCAATATGAGGATCGCTGGGATCGAAGACTTGTGAAATCAGTGTCTTGTAGCCCTGTCTGAAGATCAGGGCGTGCAGATGGGCCGGCCGGTAGGGATGACGGCCCTGAGCCTTGAGCAGGCGCCCGACGACACCGTCGACCGGGATTGGATAGCCGACCATCTTCACGGTGCGGAACCAGAAGCGCCCGTCCGCATCGGTCAGGAACTTGCCACGCAAATTCATATCCGCCTGGTCCGGGTCCTGGTTTTCGTAAAGACCGACAGGCGACGCGTGCCAGACATCCACCTCGGCGCCGGCAATCGGCTTGCCCTCCCGGTCGACGACCCGGGCATGCACGAAAAGCGGCGTACCGGGCGTATCGGAGCGAATGATCGTTCCGCCGTTCTCGACCCTTGGAGAATTCAGGCGCCAGAACGGGCCGAGAAGTGACTGGGATGTCTCGGTCTGGCCCTTGTCACCGTTGTTGAGCAGACAGACGAGCGAAGAAACCCCCAGCGAGCCGGACATCAGCACGAACTCGTTGTGACTGTCGGTCTGAAGTTGCCCGATTTCGTTCAGGATGGCGGTAGCCTCCCGAAATTCCGCCTCCGTCAGCCGCACTTCGCGCACGAAGGCATGAAGATGCTTCACAAGGGCCACAAGGATTTCGCGCGCCCTCGGGTCCGACGTCTGCTGCATGGCCGCGACCACGGCGGACGTTACATCGCGTTCAGTTTTAATGACCATATGCCACCTCCCGATAGCCGACCGATACAGCGATAATCGATTATTTGTCAAGCGAGTGGGGCGACACAGCCACTTTCATCTCACGGCCGAGAGAAATGGACCATGTCAAGTCGCTGATTTAATTCGATTTATATAAATAATCGGGAGAACATCGGCCAAAGTGACCCGAAAATTTTCCTGACAGTTGACACTAATAATCGTTTATTCTATCCATCATCGACGACGGACGATTTCTGTTCGGGAGGATTGAATGAAGCAGCAGGTCGGCGCCCCTAGCCCAGCCGAGATCGGCAGTTTTTCCGACGACGGGAAAAACACGATCGGCAGCCAGTTGGCGTCCCGCCTGCGGGAAGCGATCATCTCGGGCAGCCTGGAAGCCGGCAGCAAGATCAACCTCGACAAGGAACGGCAGGCGTTCAATGTCAGCCTGAGCCCGCTGCGTGAAGGGCTGGCGCGCCTCATTTCCGACGGATTGGTGGAATTCGAGGACAACCGCGGCTATCGGGTTTCTCCCGTGTCGCTGGCGAATCTCGAGGAAATAACCGTCCTTCGCGAGGAGTTCGAGGTTTTCGCGCTCAAGGAATCCATTCGGGTCGGCGACGTGGAATGGGAGGGCAACGTCATGCGCGCCCTTCATAAGCTGAACCGCGCCGAGCGCGATGCGAGCAAGCCGGAAACGCTGGAGCACTGGGAAGCGGTCCACCGCGACTTCCACCTCACCCTTATTTCAGGCTGCGGCAAGCCGCTTCTTCTTCATTTCTGCAAGACATTGCTCAATCTCAACGACCGCTACCGCAGGACATTTCTTAAGGAGACGTCCGGGGACAGGAATGTGAGCCAGGAGCATAGCGAGATTGCGCAAGGCGCGGTCGCCCGCGACAGCGATTACGCGGCCGACAAGCTGCGCCAGCATATCCATCGCACGGGTACCAATCTTCTGGCCCACCTCGCCCGGACCGGAGCGGTACGATGACGGACGCCCGGCAGATGCAGGAAAGCCCGCTCGGCGTCGCGCATTTCTCCGCGATCCGGTTGCCGCCGCAGGATTTCGTGCGGCAGGCGGCTACAGCCGGGTTCAGCTCGGTTGGGCTCCGGCTCCATCCGGCCTTTGCCGGCGCGCCTTACTACGAGCTGCCGCAGGGTAGCCGCGCCGCGTCGGAGTTCCGATCACTCCTCGACAGCGAAGGCATGAAGGTTTTCGATATCGAGTTCTTCATTGTCGGCCCGGATTTCCAGGCGGCCGCCATCGAACACATCGTTGCGGCGGCAGCCGATATCGGCGCCCAACGGCTGTCCGCCTGTGGTGACGATGCGGATCGTGGCCGTCTCGTCGACAATTTCGACGTCTTCTGTCAGCTCGCCGGGCGGCACGGCATGGCTGTCGATATCGAAAATATGGGCTGGCGCGCCGTCAGCAGCTACAGCGACAGCGCCGCACTCGTGCATGCCTGCGGACAGGACAATGCCGGCGCTTTGGTGGATGCCATTCACTTCTTTCGCAACGGCGGGGACGTCGATGCGATCGATTTCGATATCGTGCGGCATGTTCAGCTTTGCGACGTGATCGGCCCACCGCCGAAGAGCGCCGAAGACATGATGAACGAGGCGCGGACCGGGAGATTGGCGCCGGGCGATGGAATACTCGCGCTCAAAGACCTGGTTGCGAAGCTTGCCGGCAAGGCCGCGATTTCGGTGGAAGTGCCGCTGGTCGGTGACACACCGGCATCGGTACATCTGCGAAATCTCAATCTCAAAACCCGGGAAATTCTACGAGCAGAGACTTAGACAGTCTTGATCTGGCGCGGTGGAGGCTGCGCCCGGAGGAGGAAGACCTTTTCATGAATTACCAGTTCGACTTCGGTGCGGTCTTCGAGCGCGCCCCCGAATTGCTGTGGGCTACGCTCGGAACGTTCGGGCTTGCCTTTGCCGGCATGGCGCTTGCGCTGGTAATCGGCGTGCTGGGCGTCATCGGCCGGACATCGCCGAACAAGATCGTGCGTGCGCCCGTCATCGCGTTCGTCGAGATCGTGCGCAACACGCCTTTTCTGGTGCAGATCTTCTATATCTATTTCGCTTCGCCGCTGATGGGCATCCGCCTCAATCCGACGGCAACCGCCATCATTGCCCTCGGCATCAATGGCGGCGCCTACGCGATCGAAATCATCCGCGGCGGTGTCGAAAGCATCAGCAAGGGTCAGGTCGAAGCCGGTTACGCCCTGGGCCTTCACAAGTCTGACGTCTTCCGGCTCATCGTTCTGAAACCGGCTCTGCGCGCGATCTATCCGTCTCTCACCAGCCAGTTCATCATGCTGACGCTGACGACCTCCGTCTGCACATCGATCGCGGCCTATGAACTGACGTCCGCGGCGCAGAGGATCGAATCCGACACCTTCAGAAGCTTCGAAGTCTATTTCCTCGTGACCGGGATCTACCTCGTCATTTCCACCGTGATGATGGGCATCTTCGCTCTCATTTCCCGCCGCTACTTCAGCTACCCGACACGATAGAGGTTTGGCCATGGGACCTATCGGAGCAAACGAATTCCTGTTCATCCTGCAAGGGCTTAAATGGACGGCCCTGCTTGCGATCATCGGCTTCATCGGTGGCGGCGTCTTCGGCATTCTGATTGCGTTGACCCGCGTTTCCACGAGCGCCGCGGCGCGCGCTGCCGCCGCGGCCTATATCGGGCTCTTCCAGGGCACACCGCTGCTGATGCAGCTGTTCGTGGTCTACTACGGCGTCGCACTGCTTGGCATCAATGTGAGCGCCTGGCTCGCGGTGGCGATCGCCTTCACCCTGCATGCCAGTGCATTCCTTGGCGAAATCTGGCGCGGTTCGATCCAGGCTGTGCCGAAGGGACAGACCGAGGCCGCCAACGCGCTCGGGCTTCACTACGTGTCGCGGATGAAGGATGTCGTCCTGCCGCAGGCCCTGAAGATTTCCATGCCGGCAACCATCGGTTTCCTCGTGCAGCTGATCAAGGGCACGTCGCTTGCGGCAATCGTCGGCTTCATCGAACTCGCGCGCGCCGGGCAGATCATCTCGAACCAGACGTACCGCCCGCTGCTCGTCTTCGGCATCGTCGGCGCGATCTACTTCATCATTTGCTGGCCGCTCTCCCATTTCGGAACGGCTCTCGAAAAACGGATGGCCAAGGCCGCCCGCTGACCCTTCAAACGACAATTCAAAGAGGAGGAAGTGACATGCAATACAATCGCAGAACATTCATGGGCGTGGTGCTCGCAACGACGGCCTTGGTCCTGGGCGGCACGACCGCGGCATCCGCGGCCAGCCTTGAAGAGGTGAAGGCCAAGGGCACGATCGTCGTGGGCATCCAGGGCGACAATGCACCCTGGGGCTTCGTGAACTCGAGCGGCACCCAGGACGGCTTCGATGCCGACGTGGCAACGCTCTTTGCCAAGGAGATCGGTGTCCAGGTTCAGTTCCAGCCGCTCGCCGTGGCAAACCGTATCCCCGCCTTGACCACCGGCAAAGTCGATATCCTTTTCGCCACGATGGCGATGACGGAAGAGCGCGCCAAGTCGATCCAGTACAGCAAGCCGTATGCCGCCAATACGATCGCCCTCTATGCCGCCAAGGCGGACAAGGTTGCGACCGTCGAAGACGTGGCAGGCTGGGAAATCGGCGTGCCGAAGTCGAGCTCGCAGGACAAGGCCGTCACCGATGCCGTCGGCTCAACGGCCACGGTCCGCCGCTTCGACGATGACGCGGCCACGATCCAGGCGCTGATTTCGGGCCAGGTGAAGGCTGTCGGCGGCAACCAGTTCTACGGTCAGCGGCTCGAAGCCGCGGCTGCCGGCACTTACGAACGCAAGATCGATTTCCTGACGACCTATAACGGTGTCGGGACGCGACTGGGCGAAAAGGACTGGAACGACGCCGTCAACGCCTTTGTCGACAAGATCAAGGCAAACGGCGAACTGGCCGCCATTACCCAGAAATGGATGGGGATCGAACTTCCGCAATTCCCGGACTCCATTCCCAACATCCCCTTCACCGTGAACTGACATATCAAGGAGGGCGTCGTGATAGCTTCCGACAACACTCAATCGATGCTGATTTCCCTTGAGAAAGTGGAGAAGTGGTACGGCGCCTTTCATGCTTTGAAGGACATCAATCTGACGGTCCGCAAAGGCGAGAAGATCGTTCTTTGCGGGCCGTCCGGTTCCGGTAAATCGACGTTGATCCGCTGCATCAATGTGCTGGAGACTATCGAAAGTGGGCAGATAACCGTCGCAGGCCGCGTGCTCGACGGCAGCAGCAAGGCCGTGGATGCCATCCGCCGGGAAGTCGGCATGGTTTTCCAGAACTTCAATCTCTTCCCGCACATGACCGTCCTGCAAAATTGCTCCCTGGCGCCCATGCGCGTCCGGGGCGTGGGTCGCACCGAGGCCGAGATGCTGGCGCGAAAATATCTCGAACGCGTCCGCATCCTCGATCAGGCGGACAAATATCCGGCGCAGCTTTCCGGTGGCCAGCAGCAGCGCGTCGCTATTGCGCGTGCGCTTTGCCTTGAGCCGAAAATCATGCTGTTCGACGAGCCGACATCGGCGCTCGACCCTGAAATGGTCAAGGAAGTCCTCGACACGATGATTTCACTGGCGCGTGACGGCATGACGATGATCTGCGTCACCCACGAGATGGGTTTTGCACGCCAGGTTGCCGACCGCGTCATCTTCATGGCTTCCGGCGAGATTATCGAGGAAGCCGAACCGGACGTCTTTTTCACGTCGCCGAAACACGAGCGCACCAAGACCTTCCTCGGCGAAATTCTCGCCCATCACTGAACACACAGACAAGGACTTGAAGCATGAGCGACAGGCGTTACCTGGTCGGCCTCATCGGCGCGGATATTCAGATGTCGAAGTCGCCGGCCCTTCACGAAGCCGAAAGCCGCCATCACGGTCTGGACTATCGCTACGAGCTGCTCGACCTGACGGAGCGCGGCCTGCCCGTATCTGCCCTTCCCGGTCTTCTCGATGAGGAGGAGCAAAGGGGCTTTGCCGGCAGCAACATAACCCATCCCTGCAAGCAGACGGTGATCCCTCATCTCACGCGGCTGTCGGAAGATGCCGAAATGCTCGGTGCCGTGAATACGGTCGTGTTCCAGAACGGCGAGCGGGTCGGTCACAACACCGACTGGTATGGATTTTACAAGAATTTCGAGCGGGGTCTGCCGGACGTCGCCAAATCCCGTGCGGTGCTGCTCGGCGCAGGCGGGGCTGGCGTGGCGGTGGCGCATGCGGCGATCAAGCTGGGAATAGAGCGCCTGTCGATCTTCGACCAGGACAGCGACCGCGCCGAACGTCTGGCGTCGCAGTTGAAGGACCGGTTTGGCTGGTCGTGCGCGGGTACGACGACCGATGTCGGCACGGCGCTGGGGTCCGCCGACGGATTGATCCACGCCACGCCAACCGGAATGAAGAGCCATCCCGGCCTCCCGATCGAGCCGCAATGGCTTGAGCAGCGTCATTGGGTGGCGGACATTGTCTATATGCCGCTGGAAACCGAGCTGCTCGCTCTAGCGAAGAGCAAGGGCTGCCGTACCCTGCCGGGCAGCGGCATGACCGTCTTTCAGGCTGCGGCCGCATTCCAGCTCTTCACGGGCATCTCGCCCGATACGGACCGCATGTCCCGCCATTTCGATGATTTAAGCACGCGCTGAAAGGCCGAAATCGATGCCTCACGTCATTATCGAATACAGCCGAGGTGCCGGTGAACGCGTGGCAATCGAAGCCTTGACCACGGCGGTCCATCGCTGCATCCGCGATGGCGGCCTCGTGAAGCCCAAAGCTGTGCGCACGTTTGCCCGCGAGGCGACATTTTCCTGTGTGGCGGATGAACATCCGCAGAACCACTTCATCCAGATCATCATACGCATGGCGCCTGGCCGAACGCTGGAAACCAGGCAGCAGCTCCTGCGGGCAACGTTGCAAGCTGCCCGTGCCGCCGCAGCGCCCGCTCTCGACGAGGGCCGTCTCGGCCTTCGCGTCGACCTCTATGAATCCGACCCCGCACTCGCGGTTCAGGAAAGTACGCTTGACTGAACCGCAGCCTTTAGAATGAGAGGAGAACCTCGTGAGCCTGATCTATGTCCTGAACGGTCCAAACCTCAACCTGCTCGGCAAACGCCAGCCCCACATCTACGGTCATGAGACGCTCGCCGACGTCGAGGCGGACTGCCGCAAGCTGGCAGCAGAACTCGGCCACGATATCCGTTTCCATCAAAGCAACAGGGAATACGAGATCATCGACTGGATTCATGAAGCGCGCGAGAACGGCACCGGCATCGTCATCAATCCGGCAGCGTTCACCCATACGTCGCTCGCCATTCTTGATGCCTTGAACACGTTCGAAGGCCCGGTCATCGAAATTCACATCTCCAATGTCCACAAACGCGAGAGCTTCCGGCATCACTCCTTCGTGTCGCATCGGGCCGATGGCGTGATCTGCGGGCTCGGCACCGAAGGCTATCAACTCGGTATCCGCCGGGTTGCAACGTTGATCAAGTCCGCAGAGAAGAAGTGAGTTCGCAATGACGGCCCCTCTGAAACTGGCCGTGCTCGGAGCCGGCCTCATCGGCAAACGACACATCGAGCACGTCGCGCGCGAACCGGATGCGGTGCTCAGTGCTGTGGTGGACCCCACGCCCGCCGGTGAGGCGATAGCCAAGAATGCCGGCGTGCAATGGTTCGCCAGCTTTGCCGACATGATCGCCGTCGATCGGCCTGACGGCATCATCGTGGCGACCCCCAACCAGGTCCATGTGAAGAACGGCCTCGAAGCCATCGAGGCTCGCATTCCTGCCCTGATCGAAAAACCGATTGCCGACGACATCGCTTTCGGCGAGCGGCTGATCGCGGCGGCCGAAGCGAAGGGGGTGCCTCTGCTGACCGGCCACCATCGCCGGCACAATCCGATGATGCGGAAAGCCAAGGAAATCATTGACAGCGGCCGGCTTGGACAGGTGCTGGTCGTCAATGCGATGTTCTGGCTTTTCAAGCCGGACGACTATTTCGATATCGACTGGCGCCGTCAGGCGGGGGCGGGACCGGTCTTCCTGAACCTCATTCATGATATCGACAATCTTCGGTATCTGTTCGGCAATATCGCTGCCGTGCAGGCGCGGGAATCCAATGCAGTTCGTGGAAACGCGGTCGAGGAGACGGCCGTGATCCTGATCGAATTCGAGAACGGTGTTCTTGCAACCGCATCCGTCTCCGATGCCGTCGTGGCACCCTGGAGCTGGGAGATGACGACCGGGGAAAACCCGGTTTATCCGAAAGCGGACGAAGCCTGCTATGTCATTGGTGGCACGCACGGTTCCCTTGCCATCCCGTCGCTTGAAATCTGGCGCAATCCCGCGAAGCGCAGTTGGTGGGAGCCATTTGAGAAAGAGCAGGCCGATTACGTGCCGCAGGATCCCCTTGCCCTGCAGATCACACAGTTCTGCAGGGTCATCAGGGGTGAGGAACAGCCGCTTGTCAGTGGCTTCGAGGGCCTGCAAACGCTTAAGGTCATCGATGCTGTAAAAAGATCGGCGAGGTCTGGAGAGCGCATCCTATTGAACTGAAGCCAAATCAACCGAAATAGCCGACGGAACGGCTCTCGTTGCAACCAAAGTGTTGATGGCAGATTGTCTATGAACGAGGGAAGGCATGATGGAATGACAAGGGAGTATTGCGTTGCAAGGGAGTTGCCCCTGATGTCCATCATGTTGGCGGAGTTCTCGTAGTAGTCCGCGGCAGGGAAAGCCTGCCACATGGCGAAGGGGAACAGCTCATGTCAGCGGCGAGGAAAGTCCCCCCAACCAAGGCGCACCCGAGCGCTACCGGTCCCCGCATGCCGCCGGAAGCCTGGGAAAACGCAGGAAATTCGGCCAGAAAGCCTATCTGCCCACAGGTCTCCTGGAGTAGGTCTGGTTCAGACTGAACCAGACCTACTCCAGTGTCTTTTGTTTTGTTTGTCTTTCGGGAAAACCGGTTCCCACTTTTCCCTGACAAACTCCAGCCCGTGAAGTTGCGCTGGCGCAAAGAAGTAGGGACCAAAGTGTGACATTCCCTTAAACATGGTCATCTTGCATCCTTCGCCGAAACTCTCGATCTTAAGGCGGACGCCTGCGCTGAGAATGATAGCGTTGCCTGAAGAGGCCAAAACGCGTTGGCTTCAGTGCCGAGAGCCCTGCAATGGTTTAGGAAACAAAAAAATGAAAATCCCACATAACATCATTCTCGCCCTCATGCTTTTGGCAGCCACACCGGGCTTTGCCAACGATATCCGCCGCGAGGCCGTTCACTTCAATGCCGGCTCCTCGGGATCAACTATCAATTCCCACCTGAAGGGCTATCAGAGCGTCCAATATACACTCGCCCTGACGGCCGGTCAGAAACTGAGTGCGCAACTCGACTCCCGCAATTCCAGCCTATACTTCAACATCACCGCTCCTGGCGCTGACGCCGCTCTGTACAACAGCTCCATTGACGGCAATGGTACGAGTATAACAATTCCTTCAAGCGGAAAATACACGATCAGCGTGTATCTAATGCGGAATGCCGCTCGACGTGGAGATACTGCGGAATATACTTTGACACTCTACGCTGAATAGTGTGTCGCTTCTTAAAAATCTCGACCACGATGGATTTCGTTTATTAAATAGTCGGTCGCTTCCATCATCTGCGACCGGCTAGAGTATGTCTGGTTCAGACTGAACCAGACATACTCTAGTTTCTTTTGTTTTCGTTTGTCTTTTCGGGAAAACCGGTTCCCACTTTTCCCTGACAAACTCTAGTTGTTGCATAGGCTTCCCACCCCTTCAAGGAGATTTCAAAACGTCGTCACGCCATGGGCGCTGGCGACAGCCCTTTGCAGGTCGCCGATCGCATCGTTCGAGGCCGCGGGAAGCTCCTTGCCCTCCAGCTCGCGTGGCATCTTCCAACCGGGCTCGACGCCTTCCATGCTCGGCAGCTCATGCGCAATGCCCTTGTGGCAGTCGATACAGGTTGCCTTGCCGGGCAAGAGGTACTTCGAATGGATGTCGGCGGCGCGCTGGGTTTGTTTGGTGAAGTCCATCGCGACGGCGGAATGGCAGTTGCGGCATTCCAGGCTGTCGTTTGCCTTCAGGCGCGCCCATTCATGCTTCGCAAGCTCCAGCCGGTGGTTCAGGAATTTTTCACGCGTGTTGATCGTGCCGAAGATTTTCCCCCAGACCTCCTTGGAAGCCTGCATCTTGCGGGCGATCTTGTCGGTCCATTCGTGCGGCACATGACAATCCGGGCAGGAGGCACGCACGCCGGAGCGGTTGGTGAAATGCACCGTTCTCGTCAGCTCCTGGTAGACGTTGTCCTTCATCTCGTGACAGGAGGTGCAGAACTTCTCCGTATTGGTCAGTTCCAGCGCCGTGTTGAAGGCACCCCAGAACATCACGCCGCCGACGAAGCCGCCGAGCGTCAGGAAGGCGAGGCTGAGCGTCGCCGCTGGCGTCGTCAGAAGGGTCCAGATCCAGAGGAGGATTGCCTTGATGCGCGCCATCATCACTCACTTCCCGCACCGGTAACGCCCAGTTCGCTCATGTCCTTGAACGTATTGCCGACGAGCGGCTTCTTGTCTGCCTGCGGCACATGGCAGGCGGTGCAGAAATAGCGCCGCGGCGAGACGTCGGCGAGCATCTGCCCCTTGCGTGTCATGTAGTGGGTGACGCTGATCATCGGCGCGCCGGCATCCTGCGAGAACTCGCGTTTATGACAGGACAGGCACCGGTTGGCATTGACCGACAGCTGGTAACCGTCGATGGAATGCGGAATGATTGGCGGCTGCTCGGGATAGGCGCGCATGCGCCTGATGTCGTCGACGATCCACTTCGGCAGCGGATCGGCCGGCACTTCCTGCATCTTGTCTCCATCAGGGCCGGAGAGCTGCGGCACCATCTGCGCCATGGCGCTGGTGGCGATCACGGCGACGCTGAGCGCAGCCAGCACCCATCCTCTGGGGAGGGTTATGCGACGGGTACGATCTTGACTGCGCATTTCTTGTAATCCGTCTGTTTCGAGATGGGATCGGTGGCGTCGAGCGTGACCTTGTTGATGAGCTGGCTGGCATCGAACCACGGCACGAAGATCACGCCTGAAGGCATGCGGTTTCGGCCGCGCGTCTCGACGCGCGAACGGATTTCGCCGCGCCGCGAGATGATACGGATTTCCGAGCCCTGGTTGAGGCCGCGCTTACGCGCATCGTCGGCATTCATGAAGCAGCGCGCGCCGGGAAATGCCTTGAAAAGTTCGGGCACACGCATCGTCATCGAACCGGAATGCCAGTGCTCGAGCACGCGCCCGGTGACGAGCCAGGTATCGAACTCGGCGTCCGGCGATTCCGCTGGCGGCTCGTAGGGCACGGCGATGATCGCCGCCCTGCCGTCCGCGTTGCCGTAGAATTTCACCCCTTCGCCGGACTTCACATAGGGATCGTAGCCCTCGCGGTAGCGCCATAGCGTTTCCTTGCCGTCGACGACCGGCCAGCGCAGGCCGCGCACCTCGTGATAGGTGTCGTAGGGCGCAAGGTCATGGCCATGGCCGCGGCCGAAGGCGGCATATTCCTCGAACAGGCCCTTCTGGATGTAGAAGCCGAAATGCTGGGCCTCGTTGTTGGCGTGCTCGGGCTTGACCTCGCTGATCGGAAACTTCGCGACGTCGCTGTCGGCATAGAGTACCTGATAGAGCGTCTTTCCCTTGTAGTCGGGGTTCGCAGCCAGGATTTCCGCCGGCCAGACCTCGTCAGTCGTGAAGCGCTTGGAGAATTCCACCAGCTGCCAGAGGTCGGAGCGCGCCTCGCCCGGCGCCTGCACCAGCTGATGCCAGACATGGGTGCGCCGTTCCGCATTGCCGTAAGCACCCTCCTTCTCCACCCACATGGCGGCGGGCAGGACGAGATCGGCGCTCATCGCCGTGATCGTCGGATAGGCATCCGAGACGACGATGAAATTTTCCGGATTGCGATAGCCCTGATAGGTCTCGTTCGAGGTGTTCGGGCCGGCCTGGACGTTGTTGTTGACCTGCACCCAGTAGAAATTCAGCTTGCCGTCCTTGAGCATGCGGTCCTGCTGGACGGCATGATAGCCGGGTTTTTCCGGGATGATACCGTGCGGGATCCGCCAGATCTCTTCCGCATGTTTGCGGTGCTCAGGATTGGTCACCGTCATATCGGCCGGCAGGCGGTGAGCAAAAGTGCCAACCTCGCGCGCCGTGCCGCAGGCTGACGGCTGGCCGGTCAGCGAGAACGGGCTGTTGCCCGGTTCGGAGATTTTGCCGGTCAGAAGGTGCAGGTTGTAGACCATCTGGTTGGCCCAGACGCCGCGCACATGCTGGTTGAAGCCCATAGTCCAGAGCGACATGACCTTGCGGTTCGGATCGGCATAGAGCTCGGCGAGTTGCTTGAGGAAGCCGGCCTCGACGCCGGTCATCTCGACCGTCTTTTCCAGCGTGTATTCGGCGACGAAAGCCTTGAACGCCTCGTAGTCGATCGCCTCGGTCTTGGCCGGATCGGCGGCGTTGGCGGCATTGACCTCGACCGGATTGTCGGGCCGCAGCCCATAGCCGATATCCGTGACGCCGCGCACGAAGTTCGTGTGGTTCTTCACGAAATCCTCGTTCACCCGGCCGGTCTGGATGATGTGGTTGGCGATGTAGTTGAGGATGACGAGGTCGGTGCCCGGCTTGAACACCATCGGGATGTCGGCAAGGTCCATGCTGCGATGGGTGAAGGTGGAGAGCACCGCGACCCGCACATGGTCGTGGCCGAGTCGCCGGTCGGCGATGCGGGTCCACAGGATCGGGTGCATCTCCGCCATGTTGGAGCCCCACAGCACGAAGGCGTCGGCGTGCTCGAAATCGTCGTAGCAGCCCATCGGCTCGTCCATGCCGAAAGTTCGCATGAAGGCGTAAGCCGCGGAGGCCATGCAGTGGCGGGCGTTCGGATCGAGATTGTTGGAGCGGAAACCGGCGCGCATCAGCTTGGTCGCGGCATAGCCTTCGAAGATCGTCCATTGGCCGGAACCGAACATGCCGACGGCCGTCGGCCCCTTCTCCTTCAGCACTTTCTTGCACTGCTCGGCCATCACGTCGAAGGCCTCTTCCCAGGTGACGGGCTCGAAATCGCCATCCTTGGCGTAGACACCGTTTCGCTTGCGCAGCAGCGGCGCCGTCAGGCGGTCCGCGCCATACATGATCTTCGACAGGAAGTAGCCCTTGATGCAGTTGAGGCCGCGATTGACCTCGGCCTGCATGTCGCCATGCGTGGCGACGACCTTGCCCTCCTTGACGCCCACCATCACGCCGCAGCCGGTGCCGCAGAACCGGCAGGGCGCCTTGTCCCATTTGATCTCCAGCGCGCTCACCCCGCCCGGAACCGGCTGGGCGGCAGCAGGCAGCGCGATGCCCGCCGCCGCCGCCGCAACGCCCGCCGCCTGGGCCTTCAGGATGTCACGCCGCGTCAGTTCGCTGCCCATGCACCTCGTCCTCTTCCAATTCGACATGTTCGAAAACCATGTTCGCCGCGATCACGCCGTCGAGAACTGAGATGCGCATCAGCGTATCCCCGAGCACACCGGTGTTCGGCCCCTCGATGACGACGACGATCTTGCCCTTGTCGCAAGCGTGCACCTCGACATTGGCAAGGCCGGCAAGGACGTCGAGCACACCCTCGGCGTAGCCGGGCCTGACGGCGATCACGGCGCTTGAAATGTGATAGCGGCGCGCATCAAGCATAAGTCGCCTCCACGTTGCGTGGTGCAGTGGCAACCGCGCCGACCGGACAGACGGATATGCAGGCGCCGCAGCCGGTACAGGCCTCGGCCATGAGTTCCGGCACAAAGGGACCGCCACGCACCGGGCGAAAGCGGATCGCCTCCGCCGGACAGGCATCACGGCAGGCCTGGCAGTCGACACCCCGGAACGGCAGGCAGGACGACGCTATGGCGACGACATGATCGAAGCGGCCGGCGGCGCCATCGGCGAACACCGGCTCGGGACAGTTTTGCGCACAGGCGCCGCAGAAGGTGCACTCCGCCGCGGCAAAATCGAGCGCGGGCAGGCCATCGACAAGACCGATGACACCGGTCGGACAGTGCTCCGCACATTGCCCGCATCCCGTGCAGGCGGCAAGACCGACGCCCCCGATACCGGGCGGGCGAATACGATCGACCGCGCTGCACCTGCCGCCGCTCAGGAAACTCCGTCTGGAAAGTGCCTGCTGCGTCATGGCTTTACCCTCAATGTCCGGGCGGGCCCGGCGGGCCATAGAGGATCTGGAACATCCAGACGAGGAAACCATAGCCGCCGACGACGCTGACGGCGACGATCGGCCAGATGCCAAAAGCAAGAACGAAGAACGTGATAAGCTCCCGCCGCCGGTTCGATCCGGTCGTTTGCGGTGTCAGTTGTTCCGGGGAGACCTCAGACAAGGGATGCGTCCTCCGATACCATTCACTGCCGTGATAGTAGCACCACACCTTCGAAAATAAAGCAGAAAGACAAGATCCAAAAGAGGCCTCATGACCGAGTAACTTGCCTTATCGGACGTTTTTGCCACTATACAGACATGGCTCAAATCATCGAGCAGAACAGCGAGAATCACGTCAAGTAGATCTCAGCGCCGTCTCTCGGCACGACGACCAAGGGTGATGTTTCCACGCCGGAGATGTCGGACGAAAGCCCCCTCCCTCTCGCGTTGGCGTCGACCAGACACCACTCATCTCGCCAGCCTTGCCGATCGCTTCCGCGGTTGTGTCGAAGCGGCCAGCTCCGCAACACCTGCAAAGCCTACGCCGCAGACCGTCGGGCTTTACATGGCGGCCTGCGCTTCCGGCACTGCTGAAAGGGGCGCCAAGGCCAACTCCGTCTCAACCATCGAGCGGTGCCTCTCCTCGCTACCCTGAAATTATGCCCAGCGCGGCCTCACGCTTGATCCCAAAGACAGGCACATAGCCACAGTGATGGCCGGCACCCGCAACAGCCATGCCAGGCCACTGAGCATCACCGCCATCACCACCCGCATTCCGGAAGAGCGGGCCGCTGTGCTCCTCGACCACCCGCGCCAACGGTCAGGCCGATCGCGGATCTCATTTCAGAGCAGGGATACGTCTAGTTTGGTCGGCCGGGCGGTGAAGCCCGGCCGTCATTGTCTGGCTTACTTGCCGGCGGCCTGCGCGGCGTACATGTAGCTGTCGTAGCTGTATTCGGCGACGCGGAACCATTCGAAGGATTCGTCGCGGAACTTCTTCCAGCTCGGGTAGATCTTCGCCCAGGCCGGGTGCTTCTCGCTATATTCGGCGTAGAGCTCGAAGGTCGCCTTGTAGGCGGCGTCCATCACGTCGCGCGGCATCGGGCGCAGGTTGACGCCCTTGCCGACCAGCGAACGGATCGCCGTCGTGTTCTTCACGTCGTAGAGCGCCTGCATGTTGATGTTGGCGGCCTTGCAGGCGGTGTCGAGCGCGACCTTGTAGGCTTCCGGCAGGGCTTCGTACTGGGCCTTGTTGATGAAGAAGTGGATCGTCAGCCCGCCTTCCCAATAGGCCGGGTAATAGTAGTAGGGCGCGATCTGGTAGAAGCCGAGGCGTTCGTCGTCATAGGGGCCGACCCATTCGGCGGCATCGATGGTGCCACGTTCGAGTGCGGGATAGATGTCGCCGCCCGGAAGCTGCTGCGGCACGACGCCAAGGCGCGACATGACTTCGCCGGCAACGCCGGCAATGCGCATCTTGGTGCCCTTGAGGTCGTCGAGCGACTTGATCTCATTGCGGAACCAGCCGCCCATCTGCGCGCCGGTGCCGCCGCCGGGCTTGCCGACGATGCCGTATTCCGACAGGAACTCGTCATAAAGCTCGTTGCCGCCGCCGTGATACAGCCAGGCATTCTGCTGGCGGGCGTTGAGGCCGAAAGGGATGGTCGAGCCGATCGCGAAGGTCGGGTTCTTGCCGGTAAAGTAGTAGCCGCAGGTATGGGCGATTTCCACCGTGTTGCTCTGCACCGCATCGATCGCCTGCGGGCCGGGCACCAGTTCGCCGGCCTGGAAGACCTGGATCTGGAACTTGCCCTCGGTGATCTTCGACAGCGCTTCGGCCATGACGACGGCGCCGCCATAGATCGTGTCAAGGTTGTTCGGGAAGCCGGATGTCAGGCGCCATTTCAGGGTCGGCAGTTCCTGGGCGATTGCGGGTGCCGCAAGCGATGCGCCGGCAACCGCTGCGGCGCCGCCGAGCGCGCCCTTGGTCAGAAAGTTGCGGCGGTTTAAGGTATCAGTCATCGTTTCCTCCTCAGGTGGCTGCATGGTCCGGCCGGCACGCATGTCCGACCGGGACCGTTGGTTGGTGTCAGTTGGACTGGGCGGGCTGGCCGAAGCTTGGCTGCGGCGAACCGAAGTCGGGCGTCTCCGTTCCGAAGGACGGCGTCGAATTGTCATCGGACGATTCCGGCGCGCCGAAGGGCTGCGTCGGCGTTCCGAACGGGTTTTCACCCTCGGCACCCGGCATCGGCACGTTCAGCTGGATGCTCGCCGGATCGACTGCGGCCGCGCCGGACTTGTAATGGGTGACGAGACCAGGGAACGCCACGACGACGGCCACCATGAACAGCTGGATCCCGAGGAACGGCAGGGCGCCCATGTAGATCTGGCCCGAGGTCACCGGCTGGATCGTCGCGCCGGTCACCCTGTCCTTGTAGGCCCGGTTGGGTGCGACGGAGCGCAGGTAGAACAGCGAGAAGCCGAAGGGCGGGTGCATGAACGAGGTCTGCATGTTGATCGCCAGCATCACGCCGAACCAGATGAGATCGATGCCGAGCGCATCGGCGACCGGCGCCAGAAGCGGGATGATGATGAAGGCCAGCTCGAAATAATCGAGGAAGAAGGCCAGGAAGAACACCAGCAGGTTGGCGACGATGAGGAAGCCGATTTCCCCGCCGGGGATCGAGGTCATCAGGTGCTCGACCCAGATATGGCCGTCGACACCGTAGAACGTCAGCGAGAAGACGCGCGCGCCGAGCAGGATGAAGATCACGAAGGACGACAGTTTTGCCGTCGCATAGAGCGCCGACTTCATCATGGAGAGGTCGAGGCGGCGGTTGCCTGCGGCCAGAGCCAGCGCGCCGACCGCCCCCATGGCGCCGCCTTCGGTGGGTGTCGCAAGGCCGATGAAGATCGTGCCGAGCACCAGGAAGATCAGCACGAGCGGCGGCACCAGCGAGGTGACGACCTTGCGGCCAAGCTTCCAGCCGCGCAGCGTGCGCGCTTCCGGCGGCAGCGCCGGTACGCTTGCGGGCTGCAGGTAGGACATCAGGATGATGTAGGCGGCATAGATGGCGACGAGCATCAGGCCGGGCACCAGCGCGCCCTTGTACATGTCGCCGACCGAACGGCCGAGCTGGTCGGCGAGGATGATCAGCACGAGCGACGGCGGGATGATCTGGGCGAGCGTTCCCGACGCTGCGATCGTGCCGGCCGCCACGCGCCGGTCGTAGCCGTAGCGCAGCATGATCGGCAGCGAGATCAGGCCCATCGAGATGACCGAGGCCGCGACGACGCCGGTGGTGGCCGCAAGGATGGCACCGACGAAGATGACCGCGAAGGCGAGACCGCCGCGGATCGGGCCGAACAGCTGGCCGATCGTGTCGAGCAGATCCTCCGCCATGCCACTTCGTTCGAGAATCAATCCCATGAAGGTGAAGAAGGGAATGGCGAGCAGGGTTTCGTTCGACATCTGCCCGAAGATTCGGTCGGGCACGGCGCCGAAGAGGTTGATCGGCAACAGGCCCATTTCAATGCCGATGAAGCCGAAGACGAAGCCGACGAAGGCCAGTGCGAAGGCGACGGGATAGCCCATCAGCAGCACGACGATCAGCGACAGGAACATGATGGGCGCGAGATTTTCCGCGAAGAAAGCAAACATGGGATCGTGTTCCTGAAATCAGAGCGTCTGGGCTTCGGCATCGGCCAAGGCGACCGCATCGGGCAGGGCGCCCGTGAGGATCGCGATGCGCTTGATCAATTCGGAGACGCCTTGCAGCGTCAGCAGGCCGAAGCCGATGGGGATCAGCGCCCAGACGGGCCACAGAAGCAGGCCGCCGGTGTTGTTGGACACCTCGCCGCTCAGGAACTTCGAAACCACGATCGGCCAGGACAGGTAGATGGTGATCAGGCAGAAGGGGAACAGGAAGAACAGCGTGCCGATGATCTCGACCCAGAGCTGCGCCCTGCGCGGCATGTGGCCATAGACCAGATCGACCTTCACATGCTCGCTGCTCAAAAGCGTGTAGGCGGCCGCGATCAGGAAGACGGCGGAAAACAAGTACCACTGCGCTTCCAGCCAGGCGTTGGAACTCAGGTTGAAGAGTTTTCGCGTGACCGCGTTGACGGCACTGATCAGCACCGCGGCGAGCAGCAGCCACGACACCGATTTTCCAATAAACGTGTTGAGCGCGTCGATGGCGCGCGACAGCGACAAAAGGCCGGACATGATGAATTCCTCCCCAGCCGGCACCTCTCTGCCGACCGTCGCGGAAGTCGTATGGCGTCCTTGTTGGGGGAACAAGACGGCGGAGATCGCCAAATAAAACCGCCTACCCAGTAGTGGGTAGGCGCCGGTCTCAGCCGTCCGCGAGACTAAAACCGTTGTCGATCGCATAGCGGATAAGGCCCGCGGTCGTGGAAATCCCGAGCTTCTTCTTGATGTTCTTGCGATGTGTTTCGACCGTCGCCTCGGAAAGGGAAAGCGACTGAGCGATGTCGCGGTTGCTCTTGCCGGAGGCCAGCAGCATCAGCACGTCGTGCTCGCGGCTGGTCAGCGGATTGGCGGGCTCGCTCGGCCGTCGATCGAGAAGAACGTCGGAAACGCCGGATGAGAAATAGGTCTTTCCCGCCGCAACCGTCTCGATCGCCGTGACGATCTCGTCGGTCGAGACGTCCTTGAGAACATAGCCCGACGCACCGTGCAGGACGGAGGCCGAGATATATTCGCGGCTGTCGTGCATGGAGAGCATCACGATACGACAATCCGGCAGCCTCGCCTTGAACAGCTCGATGGCCTCGATGCCGCTGAGTTTCGGCATGTTGATATCGATCAGCACCACGGCCGGGTTGGTCTTCATCGCGACCTCCAGCCCGCTCAGCGCCAGTCCCGCGGTGCCGACCACCTCGATATGCGGAAAGGTTTCGAGCACGGCACGCAGACCGTCGAGAACCAGCGGATGGTTGTCGATGAGAACAACCTTGATCGGCTTGGCCTCGCTCATGCGGCTTCCGCCCGCTTCTCAGTGTCCGCATTGGCCGAGAGCGGCAGCATCGCGGTCAATACCGTGCCCTCCGACGTGCTCTTGACCAGCAGCACGCCGCCGAAATGCGCCATGCGCTCCTGCATGTTGCGCAGGCCGAGGCCGTTCAGATGCCCGTCCCTGGTCCCGCCCACGCCGTCCTCAAAACCGTTGCCGTTGTCGGTGACCGTCATACGTGCTCGCCCGCGGGCGTTCCAGAGCCTGATCTGCACATCTCGGGCGCCGGAATGACGCTCGATATTGTTGAGCGCTTCCTGCGCCACCCGGTAGAGCGCGGTGCTCGCTTCGGGCTTCAGCCTGTCCTTGCCGGGATCGGCTTCCAGCACGGTCCGAATGCCGGTTCGTTCAGAAAAATGGCTGCTGAGCGCCGTCAGCGCAGCGGTCAGGCCAAGGTCGTCCAGCGCCGGCGGTCTCAGGTCGTGCGACAGCCGACGGACCTCCTTGATCGCGCCGTTGAGGGCGTCCACGCCCTTTTCGATGGCGCTGGAGGCGTCTTCGGTGTGGTTGCGGACCTTCCGGCTTGCGAGGTCGATGGCATAACGCACGCCGACGAGGTTCTGCGATATGCCGTCGTGCAGTTCGCGGGCGAGGCGCGCGCGTTCCTCCTCCTGGGTGTTGATGATCCGCTGGGTCAGGGCCTTCAGCTTGCCGTCCGCCATGCGCCGCTCGCGCAGCGTCACGAGCATGCAGGTGGCGAAGACAACCATCACGGCGGGCACGGCAATGAGCGCGACGACGAGGAAGGTGTGGCCGATCTTCTCCCGCAGGTCCGCCTTCGCCGCCGCCGTCTGGGCGAAGACGTCATCGAGATAGACACCGGTTCCCAGCATCCACTGCCACTTGTCGAGCCCCACGGCGAAGGAGAGCTTGTCGGCCATGGTTGCGGATGACGGCTTTTCCCACTTGTACTGGTACAGGCCGCCACCCTCCTTGGCCTTCCGGATCAGGTTGGCGATCACCTGGTTCCCGTCGGGGTCGGTCAGGTCCATCCAGTTGTGCCCCGGCCGGAAGGCCTGGCGCGGATGCACGACATTGTTGCCATCGTAGTCATAGACGAAGAAATAGCCGTCCTTCCCGTAATCGAGCGACGTCAGGATGCTGCGCACGCGATCCTTGGCCGTCTCGTCGTTCGCATCCGCCGCGGCATAGACCTCCTCGATCGCCGAGCGGGCGAGGTTGGTGAGGTTGAGCAACTCGCTCTCCTTCGCCTTCAGCATGTTGCGCTCGAACGTGTCGATGCTGCTCTGGGCGAGGCTCGTCGCCTGCCAGGTGATGAAGGCGGTGATGGTGAGGATCGCAATGACGAGCGGGACGAGCGCAAGCGCGACGATCTGATGGCGAAGGTTCACTGTAGTCCCCGAAATAGTAGACGCACGGTCCTGGCGACCTGCGAGACCGTCGACGCTACCCCGAGCCGGCGCCGTGCACCAGATGCTCTTTTTCGGTCGGTCTTTCCGCTACGCGTCGATTGGCCTGCCGGTGCAAAGGAGATCATAGACCTCCACGGCCGTCGTCTCGCGTCCATAATCGGCCAATTGGAAGCTCTCTGCGAACCTCGTCGTTTCGGGCTCGCGCGCGTTCAGAGCAGTCAGCGCCGCGAGCATGTCCGGGCTGGCATACATGAATTCCGCCCAGTTTTTCAGGATGAACGCGCGACGCTCTTCCCAGCTCAATGTCGCGATCGTGTCGTTGCGCATACCCCGCTCATAGAGGGCGAACTCGTAGAACTGGCTGGCATGTTCATCGCAGGCTTTGACTTTCTGCTCGATGAACGGGTCCACGCCGACAACGACATCGTGGCGATGCGTACCGATGGCCCAGTGGTCGGTGATCTTGAGGCAGATGGGCGACCTTGCAAGCGCGGGCGTGCCGGGCGCGACATTGGCATTGGCAAAGAACCCGGCAGCCTCGCGCACCGCACGCCCGGCCATGCGGTTGTCGGTATGGCCGGGGCAATCGTCATGGAACGTGATGACGATATCGGCCTGCCAGCGCCGCACCGATGCGATCAGCGCTTTGCGCAGGGCTGCGTCTGGCATCAGTCCGCCGTCGTGAATGTTCAGGATTTCGTAGTCCAGCACGCCCAGATGGCGCGCCGCGGCATAGGCCTCATTCGCCCTCCGGCGGCGCAGGGGCTTGCGTGACACCTGGTGATGCCCCGCATCGCCATTGGTCAGCGACAGATATTTTACCGCTGCACCTGCGCCGGCCAGCCGTGCCGTCGTGCCGCCGGTGTAAAGCTCCGCCTCATCCGGATGCGCGACGACGACGATGACCTTGAGAGGATAAGACATTCCGAAACTCCTGGAAAATGAATGGCGCAAAGGACCGTTCCCGGTTCGCTCGGGTGATCGCTTGATTGATGAGGGGATGTTTATGGTTGCCCGCGTGCGGCGCTGCCCCCGGCAAAAAGACGCTCACGCGCATGGCGCAGCGCCAGCGCGACCGCGCCGTCGCGCGCGCCACTCTCCTTGACGGCGGAAGGGACGATCACCGGCAGGGAAACGATCAGCGGGCGGAGATTTTCGATGACATGCTCGACCAAAGGCGCCCCGGCCGCCCTGCCCATGACGCCGCCCAGCACCACCATCTGTGGATCGAGAATTCCGATCGCACCGGCAAGGCCCGCCGTTACCCGCTGCGCCAGTTCGGAAAAAAAGCCGGACTGTTCATTGGCCTTGGCAGCCCTGCGGATGGCGTCCACGCAATCGGTGCCCGACAAGCCGTATTCGGTGGCCAGCGCCTCGATCGCGGACTGGCTAAGAAGATTCTCAAGCGGCGCGACGCCCCCACGATCGGGCTGCGACCGCGCGACGACGATGCCGCCCAACTCGCCTGCGGCTCCGGTCGTACCGCGCAGCAGCTTGCCATCGATCACCACCCCCGCCCCGACCCCGTCGCCCATCCAGAACAGGATGAAGGACTGAATGCCGCGTGCCACGCCCGAGGACATTTCCTCCAGCGCAGCCAGATTGACGTCATTCTCGATCAGCACATGGCCATGGCCGATCCATTCGCTGATGGCATCGGCGATATGGAAGCCTTCCCAGTTCTGGAGTTGCTGTCCCTTGCGCAGATTGCCGTGTTCGATGTCGACGATTCCCGGCAGGCCCACGACGAACTGGTCGACCGCCCCCGGTTGAACGGAGGCCTGCTCCGTCAGTTCCTCGACAACCTTGAACAGCCTGTCGCGCGCATCGTAGCGCTCATCCGGCTCGCAGGCCCGGTAGGCCGTGGCAATGGTTTTGCCGGTCAAATCTGCCAGTGCGGCATCGATGCCGTGGCGCGTGACATCGATCCCGACGACGTAGCTCGATGTCGGCTCGATCGACCAGAGACCGGCCTTCGGGCCGGACGTGCCGGCCTTTTCACCATCGCGGTAGATCAACCCGGCCGCCTCGAGACGCCTTAGCATTTCGAACATTGCCGGCTTGGAAAGACCGGTGAAGGCTTCGAGTTCCGTGCGCGTGAGAGGGCCTGCCGAGAGAAGCCTTTCCAGAACGGCTTTTTCATTGAGCGTTCGCAACACGCGGGGGCTGCCAGCAAGAACATCCATTTTCACACAAACCGTCTGGTAACTTTCCTAACAGTCTGATACGACTCCCCTGGCGAGCTTGTCAAGGCACCTTCCGGCCTTCGGCGAAACGCCCGACTGAAACCGAAATGCAAGAAATGACTCCGCTTACGGATGTATAGCGGAGGTTTACTCGCGCCTTTGGTTGCAGTAATTGCATACAAAAAAATTATACAAAGTAGCGTTGACATTTCATACATTCCTCATGACACTAAATTGTGAACCGGCGCTGCATCCATAACCGAAGCCAGTTCACCCCGCCCTGCGGGCGAATACAAAAACCGGGAACGTCAAGACAGACAAACTGTCAAACAGGAGGTGAGAATGTTGACTATAAAATCAGCAGCGATAGCGCTTGCGCTCACGACAGCGATGGCGGCCCCCGCAATCGCCGCCACGATGCGCTGGGCGCCTCAGCGCGACATCGTATCCATGGATCCGTATTCGTACGGGGATACGTTCACGCTTTCCGTTCTGAACCACGTCTATGAAGGCCTCGTGCGTTACGACGCGACGCTCCAGATCGAGCCGGCCCTGGCCGAGAAATGGGAGGTCGTCAGCCCGACGGTCTGGCGTTTTCATCTGCGCAAGGGCGTCAAGTTCCATGATGGCGCGGACTTCACCGCCGACGACGTGCTTGCCTCGCTGAAGCGGGTGAGCGACCAGACGTCGCCCCTTCGCGGCAATCTGCCGGCCTATGTGAGTTCGGAAAAGATCGACGACCATACCGTCGATATCCATGTCACGGAAAACTACCCGCTGCTGCTGAACGACCTCACGAACATCCATATCTTCGACCAGGGCTGGCTGGTGACAAACAAGGCCGAGGCGCCCACCGACGTGGCGAAGGGCGTGGAAGGTTACGCGACCAGCCATGCAAACGGCACGGGCCCGTTCAAGTTCGTTTCCCGCAAGCCGGACGTGGAGACCGTTTTCGACGTCAACCCGGAATGGTGGGACAAGCGGCAGCACAATATCGACCGGATCGTCATGACCCCGATCACCTCGCCGGCAACGCGGGTGGCCGCCTTGATCTCCGGCGAGATCGACTTCACGAACCAGGCGCCGCTACAGGACATTCCCCGTCTCAAGGCATCGTCGAACGTCAAGGTGCTCTCGAACAACGAACTGCGCACGATCTTCCTGGTGATGAACCAGTCTCCCAAGGCCTTCGAATCCGATGTCACGGACAAGAACCCGTTGCAGGACATCAAGGTGCGCCAGGCGCTGTATCACGCGATCGATGCCGACGCGATCCAGAAGGTCGTCATGAGCGGCCTGTCGCGCACGACCGGCTCGTTGGTCTCTCCGGCCATTCCCGGCTACGTGCCTGACCTCGACAAACGCCTGAGCTACGATCCCGACAAGGCCAAGGCGCTGCTTGCGGAGGCCGGCTATCCGAACGGCTTCTCGTTCTCCTTCCTGTGCAGGAACACCGAGTTCGTGAACGAGGAGCAGATCTGCCAGGCCGTCACCGCCATGTGGGCGCGCGTCGGCCTTCGGCCCAATCTCAATGTCGGGCCGACGACCATTCAGGACGCCAAGTTCGACACGATGCAGTTCGACGTCGGCACGTTGGGCTGGGCCAACGAGCCGATGCTCGACAGCTATTCCATCCTCGTCCAGGTCGTTCATTCGAAGACCGGCAATGCCGGCGTCTTCAACTGGGGCGCATGGAAGGACACCGAGATCGACGGGCTGATCGACGAGGCCGGCCGCACCATCGACCGCACCGCCCGGCTCGAACTTCAGTCCAAGGCGTTGCAGCGCGCGAATGATCTTTCGATGTTCATTCCCGTTCACCAGCAGCCCATGGCCTGGGCGGTCGGCTCCAACGTCAAGGATGTTCTCCAGCTGTCCGACAACAAGGCGCGCCATTGGCTGACGCACATGGCCGAATAGCACCCTGATCACGCCGCCGCGTGCATGAACGCGGCGGCGTGACCATCATGCAAATCCTATCGGGAAATCACGGATGTTGCTTCTCGTCCTCAAGCGACTGGCCAATGCCGTCGTCGTCCTTCTTTTCGTGGCCCTGCTCGCCTTCACGATCTTCAAGTTCCTTGGCGATCCGGTACAGTTGATGCTCAACCCGCAGGCAACGCAGGAAGAGCGCGATGCCCTCACGCTGCGTCTCGGCCTGAACGATCCGGTACCGGTGCAGTTCGTGAAATTCGTCGCCAACGCCGTCCAGGGCGACTTCGGCATGAGCTACCGCAACCAGCTGCCCGTGATGGGCGTGATTGCGGAGCGGTTTCCCGCGACCTTCGAGCTCGTGATGGTTTCCTCTATCGCCGCCCTGCTCATCGGGCTGCCACTCGGGGTTTTCGCGGCGATCAATGGCGGCTCGGTCATGGTTCGTGTGGCGCATATCATCTCCATGATCGGCGTATCGGTGCCCGCCTTCGTGATCGGCATCCTGCTGATCCTGGCCTTCTCCATCGAACTTCAGGTCCTGCCCGCCTTCGGGCGCGGAGAGGTGGTCGATCTCGGTTTCTGGACGACGGGGCTGCTGACGAGCAGCGGGCGCTACGCCCTGATCATGCCGGCAATCTCGCTGGCGCTGTTCCAGATATCCTTCATCATGCGGCTGGTGACCTCAGAAATGCTTGAAGTCCTACGAACGGATTTCATCCGGTTCGCCCGGGCGCGCGGATTGCGGGCACGCGCCATCTATTTCCGACATGGTCTGCGCAACTGTCTGATGCCCGTGGTGACCATCACGGGCATGCTGATCGGCGACCTCATCGCTTTCGCGCTGGTAACCGAGATCGTCTTCCAGTGGCCGGGAATGGGTTTCCTCTTCGTGCAGTCGGTCCAGTACGTCGATATCCCGGTCATGGCGGCCTATCTCATGATCGTCTGCTGCATCTTCATCCTGATCAATCTCATCACCGACCTGATCTACGTGGTTGTCGATCCGCGCATGGGTTCGACCGCGATGGGAGGCAGCAATGTCCGTTGAACCCGAGGTCGAGCGCGAGACCATGCGCGTTTATTTCGCGCGACTGTGGGATTCCGATCTCGCCTGGAATTTCCGCAACAGCCCGTTGGCCGTGCTGTCGGCAACGGTTCTTTTCGTCATCGCCTTCACGTCGATCTTCGCCGGATGGCTGATGCCGCAGAACCCGTTCGACATCATGCAGCTCTTCCTGGACAAGGCGAACCTCCCGCCCGTCTGGTCGGAAGGTGGGGAGATGCCCTATCTGCTCGGCACCGACATGCAGGGCCGTGACGTTCTTTCGGCCATCGTCTACGGATCCCGCATCTCGCTTGTCATCGGTCTCGCCAGCGTCGCCGTGTCGATGACGATCGGCGTGCTCATCGGACTTCTGGCCGGCTATATCGGCGGCGCGCTGGACAATCTGCTCATGCGGCTTGCCGATGCCGTCATGTCGATCCCCACGCTGCTTGTCGCCATTCTCGTCAGCGCGATCTTCCGCGGGCTCCTGCCGGTGGAATACCGCGACACCTTCGCACCGGCGATCCTCGTACTGGCCCTCTCGCTCACCAGCTGGGTGGTCTACGCGCGCATGGTGCGCGCGGTGACGATGGTCGAGGCGCGCAAGGAATATGTCATGGCCGCCCGCATCATCAACGTGCCGCGGCGACGCATCATCCTCAAGCACATCCTGCCGAACGTCATGACGCCGGCTCTGGTCACCGGCACGCTCAATCTCGGGCTGGCGATCCTGGCGGAGGCGACGCTGTCGTTTCTCGGCGTCGGCATGCCCAGCGCACAGCCGTCGCTTGGAACGCTGATCCGGCTGGGAAACGAGTACTTCTTCTCAGGCACCTGGTGGATCGTGCTGTTCCCCGCCCTTCAACTGACGCTGATCATTCTCGCCGTCAACCTGCTCGGCGACTGGCTGCGCGACGCCCTCAATCCGAAATTGAAATAGGCTGAACATGTTCGATCTCGTACTTTCTAACGTCCGCGTGGACAAGACGATCACCGACGTCGGCATCAGTAACGGCCGCATTGCGGCCATCGCGCCGGGGCTGGACCGGACCGGCGCCGCCGTCGAGGAATGCGATAGCGCGCTCCTGCTGCCCGGCCTCGTCGAGGCGCATACCCATCTCGACAAGACGCTTCTCGGCATGGACTGGGTGGAAAACAAACTCGGCCCGGAAATCCGCGAAAAGATCGACAACGAGCGGCAGATGAAGCGGGTCATAGGTCTCGATGCCGCACGGCAGTCCGCCCGGCAGGTGGTCATGTCCATCGCCAAGGGATCGACGGCAATCCGCAGCCATGTCGATATCGACACCGAGAACGGGCTTGCAGACTTCGAAGGCGTGAGCGCCACGCGCAACCGATACAGCGATGTCATCGACATCGATATCGTCGCCTTCCCGCAATCGGGCCTCGTGAGCCGCAAGGGCACGGCCGAACTGATGGAGGAAGCCCTCCGGCAGGGTGCGGACGTGGTGGGAGGGCTCGATCCGTGCTCGATCGATCACGACCCGAAAGGGCATCTCGATCTGGTGTTCGACCTGGCGGTCAAACACGCAAAGCCCATCGACATCCATCTGCATGAACCGGGCGAACTCGGCATGTTCTCGTTCCGGATGATCCTGGAGCGCACGCGGGCGCACGGTCTTTCCGGCAAGGTCACCGTCAGCCACGCTTTTGCGCTCGGTGCAAACGACTATCTCGGCATTTCCCGCCTGCTCGACGAGATCGCCGCGGCCGGCGTCGCGCTGATGTCGACCGGCCCCTCCATGGTTCCCGTGCCGCCGCTCATCCGGGCGCTGGACGCCGGCATCACGGTGTGTTCGGGCACGGATGGCATGCGCGATCTCTGGGCGCCCTTCGGCAATGCCGATATGCTGGAACGTGCGCAAATTCTTAGCCAGCGCAACAATCTGAGCCAGGATATCGAGATCGAGCGGGCCTTCGACGTGTGCACCCACGGCGGTGCGAAGGTCATGGGGTTGGTCGATTACGGCCTGGCCGTCGGCGCCTTCGCGGACCTCGTGGTCGTCGCTGGCCGCAACGTCACGGAAGCCGTCGTTACCCTTCCGCCGCGAAAGCTGGTGCTGAAACGCGGTCGCGTGGTGGCGCGCGACGGCAGGGCCCTGGTGGAGGCGCCTTGATGCTTGTCGATCTCGAAAGGCCAGGCAGCAATCCCATGACCAACGCATTGACGGACCGACCCGATCCCTCCCCCCTTCTCAGCGTGCGCGATCTCAGCATCGACTTCGTCACGCGACGCGGCAGCGTGCGCGCACTGGATCGCGTCAGTTTCGACATGGTACCGGGCGAAATACTCGGTTTGGTCGGAGAATCGGGCGCCGGCAAATCCTTGTCGGGCAATGCCATCATTGGCCTGATCGACCCACCCGGACGGATCGCCGAGGGCCAGATCTCGCTCGACGGCCGGCGCATCGACACGCTCGCGCCGCGCGACATGCGCAAGCTGCGGGGCCGCTCGATCGCGGCCATCTTCCAGGATCCGCTGACCTCGCTCGATCCGCTCATGCGCATCGGCGACCAGATCACCGAAACCATCCTCACACATCTGCCGGTGAGCCGCCGTCAGGCGCGGCAGCGCGCGCTCGACCTTATGCGTGCGGTGGGCATTCCGGCACCGGACGTCCGCATCGATCACTATCCGCACCAGTTCTCGGGCGGCATGCGCCAGCGCGTCGTGATCGCCCTGGCACTTTGCGCCGATCCCAAGCTGATCATCGCGGACGAGCCGACGACCGCGCTGGATGTATCGATCCAGGCCCAGATCCTGTCGTTGCTGAAGACCATGTGCCGCGAGCACCAGACGGCGATCCTGCTGGTCACGCACGACATGGGCGTCATCGCGGAAGCCGCGGACCGCGTCGCGGTCATGTATGCCGGGCGTCTGGTGGAAATCGGCCCGGTCGAAGAGGTGCTGAGGGCACCCAAGCATGTCTACACCGCCGGATTGATCGGCTCGATCCCCAGCCTCAATCGTCGGCGCGAGCGGCTGGTGCAGATCGATGGCGCCATGCCGCGGCCGGGTTCGGTCCCGTCCGGCTGTCCCTTCGCACCCCGCTGCCCGAAACGCATCGACAAATGCGCCGAGCGCCCGGAACTCTTGCCCATCGGCAACAGCCATGCGGCCTGCTGGCGCGCAGGAGAAGGACATTCCTATGCATGACGACATCGCCCTGCAGGCCTCGGACCTGGCCCTCTGGTTCGATGCGTCGGAACCGTGGCTGGTCCGCACGCTGAAGCGAAAGCCGAAGCGCACCCTGAAGGCGGTCGACGGCGTCAGTTTTGCAGTTCCGCGCGGCAGCACATTCGCGATCGTCGGGGAAAGCGGCTGCGGCAAGTCCACCATCGCGCGCCTTGCGGTCGGGCTGTACACGCCGACCAACGGCAACCTGACCTATTCCGGCGGCGCAGGCTCGGGCGGCCGCATGCGCGTCCAGATGATCTTCCAGGATCCCTATGCGAGCCTCAACCCGCGCTGGCGAGTCAAGGACATCATCGCCGAGCCCATCCGCGAGCTCGGCCTCAGAAAGGGCGCCGCGATCGGAAAACGCGTCGACGAGCTGCTCGGTCTTGTGGGATTGATGCGCGGCGACGGAGAAAAATATCCGCACGCGTTTTCGGGCGGCCAGCGGCAGCGCATTTCCATTGCAAGAGCGCTCGCGACGGAGCCGGAATTCCTGGTCTGCGACGAGCCCACCTCGGCGCTCGATGTCTCCGTCCAGGCGCAGATCCTGAACCTGATGAAGGAAATCCAGAGCCAGTTTCACCTCACCTATATGCTGATCAGCCACAATCTCGCCGTGGTGCGGCATGCCTCCGACCATATCGCCGTGATGTATCTGGGCGGCATTGTGGAGCAGGCGCCGACCGAGCAGTTGTTCCGCAATCCGCGCCATCCCTATACCCGGCTGCTGATCGACACGATCCCCGATCTTGAGGCGCCGAACCGGCAACGCAAACAGCTCGCCGGCGAGGTCCCAAGCCCCCTCGCCCCTCCCTCGGGATGCCGTTTCCACCCCCGCTGCCCGCAGGCCCAGGACATCTGCAAGCGGATCGCGCCCGCGCTGGAAGAGCAGAACGGCCGCCGGGTGGCCTGCCATTTCCCGCTACAGCCGGCAACGCCCTGACCTCATCGAAGGAGCATGAACATGAATGAGCAGACCGGTCGCACCATGCTTTCGGCACGCTGGATCGTCGGACACGCCGAGGGTCGCCACACGCTCGTGCACCGCGGCGAGATTGTCTTCGAGCGCGGCCAGGTGATCTTCGTGGGTCATGGTTTTCCCGGTGTGGTGGCGCGCCGCATCGACTATGGCGAGGCGCTGATCGCGCCGGGCATGATCGACCTCGATGCCCTGTCGGACCTGGACACCACGGTTTTTTCCTATGACAACCACCCGGAATGGAAAAAGGGCCGGACCTGGCCGCAAAGCTACATGGACCGCGGTCCCTATGAAATGTATTCGCAGGACGAGCTCGCATTCCAGAAGCGCTATGCCTTTGCGCGACTGATCCGCAACGGCATCACCACCGCATTGCCGATCGCCTCCCTTTACTACAGGGAATGGGGCGAGACCTATGCCGAGTTTGCCGCCGCGGCTGCTGCTGCCGAAGACCTCGGAATGCGCGTTTATCTCGGACCCGCCTATCGAACCGGCAATCCTGTCGTGGCCGACAATGGCGCCGTCTCCCTGTTCTTCGACGAGGAGCGGGGTCTTCAGGGTCTCGCCGACGCGGTGCGGTTCTGCAAGGATTTCGAGGGCAAGGCCTTCGGTCGTGTTCGAACCATGCTTGCCCCGGATCGCATAGAGACCTGCACCGAAACGCTGCTCTCGCAAACGGCTCTCGCGGGTTCGGAGCTTGCGGTTCCGGTCCGGCTTCATTGCAACCAGGGTCGCTTCGAGCGGGATACGGTTCGGCACCTGCACGGCAAGACCTCCGTCGAATGGCTGGACAGTCTCGGCTTCCTGAACCACCGCACGCTTCTGCCGCATGGCACCTATGTCAGCCCGTCCCGCAACATGGACGAGGCCGGCCATGATCTCGATATCATCCGGGACCGCGGATCGGTCATCGTGCACTGCCCGCTCGTGGCGGCCCGTCACGGAGACGCACTTGCGACATTTTCCAGCTTCCGCGGAAAGGACATCAGGCTGGCGCTCGGCACCGATACCGCGCCGCCGGATATGGTTTTGAACATGCAGGTCGGCATGCTGGTCAACCGCGTGCTCGACCGCAGCGTGACGACGGTGCGGTCGGAAGACTATTTCGACGCCGCAACGGTGGGCGGCGCCGATGCGCTCGGCCGGCCCGACCTAGGGCGGCTGCAACCCGGCGCCCGGGCGGATATCGTCGTATTCGATCTGTCGACCCCCGATGTCGGCCCGGTGATCGACCCGATCCAGACGCTGATGCTCACCGGCAGCGGCCGCGACGTCAGAAGCGTCTTCATCGATGGAAGACCGGTCATGGAGGACCGCGTCATCCCGGGCGTCGATTTCGACGCCTATGGACGCCAGGCTCAAAGGCAGTTCGATGCCATGACGGCCAAATATCCCGACCGCACCGTGCATCACCCGCCCATATCGGAGATTTTCTCGTCGGCCTATCCTCTTGTTGAATCGCACTCACCCGTTAGCGGATATGCGAAAATTCGCCATGATACGTGTTGACGCCAACGACCACGACTTCCATCTCGCGCTGATCGCCAATTGCGGCTCGTCGTGGCTCGTGCAGTTCTGCGAAGTGCTGATGGACCACGCGCAACGCTGCGTCTTCATATCGGCAAGTGCCGCCTATCCCCGCCGCAGCGGCCAGGATGAACACAAGCGCATCGCCGATGCCGCCCTCAACGGACATGTCGGCGAAGCCAAACAATTGCTCGTCGCGCACTATATGCGGACACTCGAATACATCGAATCCGAAAGGGCCAGCTGACCTTTGAACGACATCGCGGCGGGATTACAGAAGCGCGCGCTTCAGCAAGGCCTCCAGCCAGTCCGCGAAAATCTGAAGCCGGCGGGAGAGATGCTGGCGATGCGGGTAGAGCAAGGTCATCGGCATCGCCGCCGCCCGGTGATCCGGCATCACCTCGACGAGTTCGCCCGCATCGAGGTGGCTCCTCACGTCATAGGCCGGGATCTGGATGAGCCCGAGGCCGGCAAGGCAGCAGGCGATATAGGCTTCGGCGCTGTTGACCGTAGCGCGGGCGCGCGTCGGCACCGTCCGCACCGCACCGTCCTCGATCCACTCCCAATCCTCGACGCGCCCGGTCGAGGGCGAGGCGTAATTGACGGCAAGATGAGCAGCGAGATCGGCAGGCGAACCGGGCGTGCCATAGGCGGCGAGATAGGCGGGGCTCGCGACATTGATCAGCGCGAGGTCGCCGATCTTGCGGGCGACAAGGCCTGAATCGCTCAGCAGCCCGACACGCAGGACGCAATCGACACTCTCCTCGACCAGGTTGACCGCACGATCGGTGACACGCAGTTCGATGTCGAGTTGCGGGTAGCGCGCCAGAAATTCAGGGAGCGCGGGCGCGATGATGAGGCGGCCGATCCGGCCGGGCACGTCGATGCGGAGTTTTCCGGAAAGTCCGACTGCCGTCTGGCGGAACAGGCCTTCCGTCTCCTCGACATCGGCGATCAGCCGCAGGCAACGCTCGTAGAACGCGGCCCCGTCCTGGGTCGGCGAGACCTTTCGGGTGGTGCGATGAAGCAGCCGGGCACCGACGCGGCTTTCGAGGTCGATGACCGCAGCCGATACCGACGAACGCGGAAGCCCGAGCGTATCTGCGGCGCGGGTAAAGCTCGCGCATTCGACGACGCGGCAGAAGGTGCGGAAGAGATCGATACGGTCCAAGCGCCAGCGCTCTCCTGATTGTGCGGAATTCCTGACAAGTGATGTCAGAACGGCAAGCTTTATAGGCTCAGCTTAGACGATATGGTGCTTCTCAGGAAGTGGCCGTGATCGCGGTCGCTCCGTAGTGCCAAGGAGACCAACGACAATGACCGATCACAGCATCAAAGGAAAAACCGTTCTCATCGCGGGCGGCGCGAAAAATCTTGGCGGCCTGATTGCGCGCGACCTCGCGCAGCAGGGCGCGAAGGCCGTCGCCGTCCATTACAATACCAGCGCAACGAAGCCGGCCGCCGATGAGACTGTCGCCGCGATCAAGGCGGCGGGCGCCGACGCCTTCGCCTTCCAGGGCGACCTCACCGCCGCCGGCGCCGTCGAGACGTTGTTTGCCGACGCAAAGGCCGCGATGAGCAGCATCGACATTGCCATCAACACGGTTGGCAAGGTGCTGAAGAAGCCGATCGTCGAGATTTCGGAAGCCGAATATGACGAGATGACGGGGGTGAACTCGAAGAGCGCCTTCTTCTTCCTCAAGGAGGCCGGCAAACAGGTCAGCGACAACGGCAAGGTCTGCACGCTGGTGACCTCGCTACTCGGCGCCTTCACGCCTTTCTACGCCGCCTATGCCGGCACCAAGGCGCCGGTGGAACATTTCACCCGGGCGGCATCGAAGGAATTCGGCGAGCGCGGCATTTCGGTGACGGCGATCGGCCCGGGTCCGATGGACACGTCCTTCTTCTATCCGGCCGAGGGCGCCGATGCGGTCGCCTATCACAAGACGGCGGCAGCCCTTTCCGGCTTCTCCAAGACCGGGCTGACCGACATCGAAGACATCGTGCCCTTCATCCGCTTCCTCGTCTCGGACGGCTGGTGGATGACCGGCCAGACCATTCTTGTCAACGGCGGCTATACGACGAAGTAAGCATCCAAGCGGCCGGGGCAATCCCCCGGCCGCAGCCTTCTCGTCTCCATCAAACGCGCTGTCTTAGACCGCCTTACGTTTAGCAGCGATCGATATAGCGACGGCCATACTGGTCGCGGTAATAGCACCTTCCGGGCTGGCCCGCGACATTGCCGATCAGAGCGCCAGCGACACCACCGACCGCCGCGCCAACCGCGGCACCGCGCACATTGCCCGTCGCAACGCCGCCTATGACCGCGCCCGTGGCGGCACCCACGCCTGCGCCCTGCTCGGTCGCCGTGCACGCGGCCAACGACAGCGCGATGCAGCTAAGGATGATGATTTTCTTCATTTTGACCTCCCGGTTTCGACGGGGGTCTAACCCTTTTGTCGTGGGAAAGTTCCACTGGGCGATACCATTCGGGCTGCGTAGCCGCTCGACAGAAGGCGGGTTTGTTATGGCGGCCCAGACTTGACTCTTGTTGCAGCGCGAATGACAAATGCCGTCCGCAAGCTGGAGCACACAATGGCAGACGAACCGAACCTCGACGCAAGCACCCCAACGGTTGAGGCGACCCCGACCGAAACCAGGAAGCGTCGGTCTCCGGCAAAGCGCAAGGATGCGGCAGAAGCGGTCGCGAAAAAGGCCGCAGGCGAGACGTCCGCTGTCTCGTCACCAAAGTCGCGCCGGCACACCGAAAGCGAGAAAGCGGAAAAGGTTGCCGAAATCGAGCGCCGCCTTCGTGAGGGATCGACGTTGAAGGCTGCTGCCAAGGACGCCGGAATTTCGGACCAGACCTTCTATCAATGGAAACGCGCGACGCCGTCTTCGGGCGTGCAGGCCGCCGTGTCCGCGCCCGAAAAGGACGGCCTGGCGGATCTGGTGGAGCTCGAAGCGGAAAACGTCCGCCTGCGGGGCCTGCTTGCCGAAAAGCTGCGCACTGAGAATACCGCGCTGCGCAAGAAGCTCGGATTGGCTTGAACCGCTCCTCGTCGGATAGATTGTATAATAGACGCGACTGATGTATGCGGCACCAAGCCTTGCGACGTGCGGGGCAACGATTCGAGCCAAAGGTCTACCCGCGCATGAAATCCCAGCGCAGCTTTGTCGTGGAGAGAAAATCCAGCCGTCGGCGGCCGAAGGCCGAGGCGTCGTCCATTTGGGGCGACACGGACTTCAAGGCGCTTGCCCGCGCGGCCGAGGCCGAAGCGCCCAATATTTTCAAGGCGCAGCCCGAGCAGCCGGCAGCCGTGGTTGAAGCGATCGTCGAAGCCCCTGCACCTGCCGCCGACGATGCGCCGGCGCCTGAGGTGGTTGCGACGGAGACGCCCGCCGAGGCAGTTCCATCGATCCCGGCGGTAAAAGTGCCGCGCGCCGCACGCAAGCGCGTCGCAGCGAAGCGACCGGTGCAGTCAAGCCGGAAGACAGCAGCGCGGGCCCCGCAGGTGGCTGTGGAAAACGCTGTCATGACCTATGATGCGTTGCTGGAACTCGAAGACGCAAATCGGAAGCTCATCGCCCAATTGCGCGCGCGGTTCGAAGCGGAGCATGCACAGCTTGTGCAGATGCTCGAGCGGCTGGACGTCCGTAACAGCGCCAGCTGATCCGCTCTCGCGACTTGACCCGACACCACCGTCGCACGCCGCCGGCACTGTCGGTGGTTGCCCATGGCCCACCAGTTGGCGTATCGAAAGAAGCAAGCTGGGAGAGTGCGCCGCGTGGGTGAAGACTGGGGACATTTCGATGAGGAACTGGAGCGGGCGCGTGTCGCGTGGCTCTATTTCATCGGCGGGCAGACCCAGCAGGAAATCGCCCAGCGCATGAACATCACGCGGCTGAAGGTCAACAAGATCATCGGCCAGGTGCGGGAATCCGGCAGCGTGCAGGTCAATGTCAGCCTGCCTCTGACCGACTGTATCGAACTCGCTGAAAAGGTCTCCGCCCGCTACGGCCTGGTCGATGCGCTGGTGGTGCCGGATCTCGACGATTATCTCGAACAGAAGCGCGTCATCGGCGAGGCGGCCGGTTCGCTGGCGAGCGAACTGATCGAGGGGCGCGACATGGGGGTCGGCATCGGCTCCGGGCGGACGCTGAGCTTTGCCGTGCGCAGCCTGCGCGCCCGGCCGAAATCCGAAAGCTGGGTCGTGGGGCTCACCGGCGGCGTCACCAGCGGCTCGGCCACCAACACGTTCGAGGTCGCGACGGCCTTTGCCCGCGCGCTCGGCGTCGAATGTCACTACCTGACGGCGCCGATCTACTGCGCCAATCCCGAAAGCCGCAATGCGCTGCTGCTCAACGACGAGCTGACCGACGTGCTGGCGCGCACCGAGATCGCCGATATCGGCATCGTCTCCTGCGGGGCCTTGGCGCAGGACACGTCGCTGACCCAGATCCGCGTCGTGAAGGACAATCTCGATACGGTGCTGAAGCGCGGCGCCGTCGGCGAATTCATGGGCTGGTTCCTCGATGCGCGCGGCCAGGCGATCGATCATTTCCTCAACGACTCGATCATCGCGCTGCCGCCGGACAAGCTGAAGCTCAAGCCGATTTCCGTGCTGGTGTCCGGGGGTATCCGCAAGATCCCGATCATCCGGGCGATCCTGCGCGCCGGTTATGTCAACCGGCTCGTCACCAACGAGGGTGTCGCGCGGGCCTTGCTGCAAGGCCCGCGCTGAAAGCTATTCCAGCAAAAGTGCGCAGCGGTTTTGCGCCCGGAAAAGCGTCAGCTTTTCGAGTCTCAAATCAGGCGAGCGCCTTGCGAAGCGCCTCCGCCATGGCGCGCAGCGTCACATAGGTCGAGGCGGCACCGGGGTCGATATGGCCGACGGAGCGTTCGCCGAGTTTCGCCGAGCGGCCGCGCCGGGATTCGAGCGCTGCCGTCGCCTTCATGCCGGCCTCGCCGCCGTCGCGCGCGGCAACCAGCACGTCCAGCGTAGAACCGCCATCCTTGGCAACACGAAAGCCAGCCTCGACCGCCGGCACCCAGGCGTCGATCATCGTCTTGTCGCCCTGTTCGGCGCGGCCGCGGTCGCGAATGCCCTGGCAAGCAGCACTCAGCCATTCGGCCATGCCCGCGCCGTCGAGGTTGAGGCGGTAGCTGACGGCCGTGCCGGCGCGCAGGAACGCGGTGGCGTATAGCGGGCCGGAGGAGGCGCCGACGGCATCGAGGAAGGCCTTAGCCATACGCTTGCAGATGCCTTCGATCGTCTCGTCGTCCTGGGTGTCTTCCAGCGCGCGCTGCACGGCCTTCCAGCCGATTTCCATCGTCACGCCGTGATCGCCGTCGCCGATCACGCCGTCGAGTTCGGAAAGCCAGTTCTTCTCCGCGATGATCTCGTCGCCCACGGCATGCATCATCGTCTTGAAGATCGCCGGCGTGACGTCGCCCTCGGTCAGCAGTTCACGGGGCTTTTCCTGCACCGCGGCGCCACTTTCGGCAAGCTTGACCGCCTTGCGGCTGCGGATCGCGATATCATCGGTCTTCTCGAAGGCGCCGACGACAAGAGCCGGCGTGCGGCAGGGATGGTCGAGCAGGCCCTGCAAGGTATCGTCCAGCTTCATCAGCGTCACCGAGGCGCCGGCCATCTCCAGCGAGGTGGCATATTCACCGACCCACGAGGCGTGGATCTCGATGCCAAGAGCATCGAGCCGCTGCTTGACGCGGCGGAAGATGAGGTAGAGCTCGATCTGCGACGTGGCACCGAGGCCGTTGACGAGAACGGCGACGCGCTCGCCCGCCTTGAGGTCCAGCTCCTTCAGAACCGCCTCCACCAGCTCGTCGCTCACCTCGTCCACCGGCGCGAGCTTCTGGCGACGGATGCCGGGCTCGCCGTGCAGGCCCATGCCGATTTCCATCTCGTCGTCGCCGATGGTGAAGTTCGGCTTGCCGGTCTGCGGCAGCGAGCAGGGGCTGAGCGCCACACCCATCGAGCGGGTCGCGTCATTGGCGGCCTGCGCCAGCGCCTCGACGCGCGCCAGCGGCTCGCCGAGATCGGCGGCGGCACCGGCGATCTTGAAGACGAAGAAGTCGCCGGCAATGCCACGGCGCTCGGATTTGCGCTCGATGGGGGCGGAAGCGACGTCGTCGGCGACCGCGACATGGCGCACGGCGATGCCGGCCTGTTCCAGCTCCTCGGCCGCCATGGTGAAGTTCAGCACGTCGCCCGTATAATTGCCGTAGAGCATGACGACGCCGACGCCGCCATCGACGGCGCGCGCCGCCTCGACGATGTGCGACGGCGAGGGAGACGCGAAGATATTGCCGACGGCGGCGGCATCGGCAAGGCCGCGCCCGACATAGCCGGCGAAGGCCGGCTCATGGCCCGAGCCACCGCCCACGACGATGCCCACCTTGCCATCGCGCGGGCCATCGACGGCGACGACCGCCCGTCCCGTCGCACCCTCGACGCGCAACATGTCCGGATGCGCGCCGACCATGCCTTCGATCATCTCGGCGATGATGTTTTCCGGCGCGTTGATCAGCTTCTTCGTTTTGACTTCCTGGTTCATTCTGCTTTCTTTCGTCAGATCGATGCGGCCGTCGGCTTCAAGCGTCACGGCGGAGATAGCGGCGGGAAATGGCGTCGAAGGAAATGGCGAGCACGACGATCGCACCCGAGACGATGCCCTGCCAATAGGGCGACACGCCGAAGAGCACGATGATGTTCTCGATGATGGCGATGATGCCGGCACCGAAGATCGCCCCGATCGGGCTGCCGATGCCGCCGGTGGTGGCGACGCCGCCGATGACGGAGGCCGCGATCGGCGCCAGGACCCAGGTCTCGCCGATCGACGGCTGGGCGGTGCCGAGGCGCGCGACCATAAGCACGCCGGCAAGGGCGGCAATGGCGCCGGCGGCGGTGAAGACGAGAAGGCGCACCTTGTCGACCTTGATGCCGAGCATGCGGGCGCCCGCCTGGTTGTTGCCGATCGCATACATGTAGCGGCCGAAGGGCGTCTTCAGCATGACGAAGGTCGCGACAGCCAAAGCCACGAGCATGATGATGAAGGGCACGGGAATGCCTAGAAGGTCGCCGCGGCCGAGATAGTGCACGTCCTTCGGAATGCCGGTGATCGCGACGCCGCGCGTCAAAACCAGGTTGGCGCCGCCGAAGATGCCGGCCGTGCCGATGGTGAGCACCAGCGAATGCAACCGCAGCACCGTCACCAGCAGGCCGTTGATGAGGCCGAGGCAGGCGCCGAGCAGGATCGCCATGAGCATGGCCGAATAGGGCTCGAAGCCGAGCCGCACCATGAGGATGCCGGAGATGACGCCGCAGAGCCCGCCGATCACGCCGAGCGACAGGTCGAGTTCGCCCAGCACCATCAGCATGGATTGCGCAATGGTGATCAGGCCGACGAAGGCGAGCCCGCGCGCGATGACCGACAGGTTGTAGGGCGTGAGGAAATAGGGCGAGATCAGCGCGGAGAGCGTGAAGATCACGGCGAGCGCGACGAAGACGCCGGCAAGCGGGCTGCGCGACAGGATCGCCCAGGGCCTGGTTTGCGTGGAACTAGTTTGCATGGGCTTTCGCCTCCGTGCCGAAGATGGCGCCTACGAGGGTTTCGTTGCTGGTGTTGGTGGTGTCGAACTCGCCGGTGATGCGGCCGTGATGCATGGTCACGATGCGGCTTGCGCATTTCTTGAGTTCGTCGAGTTCGGATGAGACGAGGATGACGCCGACGCCCTCCTCCGCCAGACCCTTCATGATCCTGTAGATCTCGGTCTTGGTGCGGATGTCGATGCCCTTGGTGGGCTCGTCGAAGATCAGCACGCGCGGCCGCGTCGCCATCGCGCGGCCGATGATGGCCTTCTGCTGGTTGCCGCCGGAAAGCTGCGAGATGCGCTTGCCCATGCCGGATGTGCGGATGCCGTAGTCGTCGATGATCTTCTGCACCGCCTCGCGCTCGCGTCCGCCGCTGATGCCGAAGGCACCTTTCGTCAGCGAGAGGATGGAGATGCCGATGTTTTCGCGCAGCGACAGAAGCGGAAAGATGCCGTGGTGCTTTCGCTCTTCCGAGAGGTAGAGCATGCCGCCGTCGACCGAGGCGGAGGTGTCGTTGAGCGTCCACGGCTTGCCGTCGACCGTCACGCTGCCGGCCTTGGCCTTCAGGAAGCCGAAGATCGTCTGCATGACTTCCGAGCGGCCGGCGCCGACAAGCCCGGCAAAGCCGAGGATCTCGCCGCGCCGCAATTCGAAATCAACATCGTGGAAGCGTGCGCCGGAAAGACCGCGCACCTGCATGATCGTGTCGGTGACCGGCCCCTTCGGGCGGAAATGTTCGTCGAAGGAGAGGTCCCGGCCGGACATGGCGCGGATCAGGTCCGCCTCGGCAATGTCGGCGATCCGGCCGTTTTCGATCTTCTCGCCGTTGCGCAGCACCGTGTAGTCGTCGCCGATGGCGAAGACCTCGTCCATCTTGTGGCTGATGAAGACGATGGCGTGGTCGCGGTCGAGCAGGCCGCGGATGACCTTGAAGACGCGGTCCACCTCGACGCGCGTCAGCGACGACGTCGGTTCGTCGAGGATGAGCACCTTCATGTCGGCATTGGTGCAGGCGCGGGCGATCTGCAAGAGCTGCTGGTCGGAGACGGAAATGTTGGCGACCAGGTCGCGCGGATCGGCCTCGATGCCGAAACGTTCGAGATAGGTCCTGGCTTCCTCGACGAGCGCATTGCGATTGACGAGAAGACCGCCATGCCCCGTCCTGTCGAAGGGCATGAAGAGGTTTTCCGCAACGCTCATCTGCGGGAAGAGATTGAGCTCCTGCGGCACATAGGCGACGTTCTTGTAGAGGCTCGCATCCTCTACCGGATCGCGGCCGTCGATCAGCACCTGGCCGCGGGACGGCCGGTCGGTGCCGGTGAGAATCTTCACGAGGGTGGATTTGCCCGCACCGTTCTCGCCGGCGAGAATGTGCGTGCGGCCGAGTTCGATCGTCAGATCGACCCCGTCGAGGGCGGTCACGCCGGGAAAGTCCCGGCCAAGGCCGCGGGTTTCGAGATAAGCCATGGGGCACCTGCGTACAGGAATGAGATGGAAAAGGCGCGGGGGAGCACCCCGCGCCTCGCGTCAGTCCGGTCCTGCCGGATCAGCCGCCCACATTTTCCTTGGTGAGGAAGGCGTTGCCGGTGTCGAGGTAACCCGGCACCTTGGCGCCCGTCGCCTGCGCCCAGAGCAGCATGACCGACCAGTAGCCCTGGAGCTCCGGCTGCGAGGCGGACGAGCTGTCGGCCACGCCGTCGCGGATCATGTCGAGCATTTCCGGCAGGTTGTCGAGGCCGACGAGGGTGACCTGACCCTGCTTGCCGGCTTCGACGATCGCCTGGCCGATGCCGATCGGGCCGGCGGCGTCGGATGCGACCCAGCCCTTGAGGTTCGGGTTCGCCTGCATGATGGCGGCCGCCTGCTGCTGCGCCGTCTCGATGCTGTCATTGTCGATGCCTTCGGCAACGACCTTGATGCCCGGATGTTCGGCGAAGACCTGGCGGTGGCATTCGGCGCGGATCGAGTGGTTCGGCGCGGTCGGCACGCCCTGCATGATGGCGACTTCGCCTTCGCCGCCGAGAACCTCGACGAGGCGGCGGGCCGCGATCTTGGCCTGCTCGCAGAAATCGGAGCCGATATAGGGGATGGCCATGCCTTCCGGCGGGATGGAATCGAAGATCACCAGCGGGATCTTCTGGTTCTGCGCTTCTTCGAGCGAGGCGCGGTTGCCAGACGGATCGAGCAGGTCGAGCGCCAGGCCATCGGGCTGGGTCGCAAGTGCGCTGTCGATGATCTGGTTCTGCTGCACGACGTCGGCGGACTGCGGCGCCGAGTAGATGACCTCGACATTGGAGCCGGTCTGCGCCTTGATCGCGGCCGCGGCCGCCTGTGCGCCCTCGTTCACCTTGTCGAACCACGGATGCACGACCTTCGGCACGACGACGAAGCGGTAGCTGTCCTTCTTCGTCGTTCCGGCGGCGTCCTGGGCCGAAACGGAAAGCGGCAGGGCAAATGCGGCGGCACACGCCAGCAGCACGGCAAGTTTCTTCATGATGACCTCCCTTGGAGCAGGCGAAAATCCCTCCCGCCTGAATGATGGAACAGGGGCTTTGCATGGGGGCTCTCTCCCAAAACCCAAAGCCCACGGTCAGTTTGATACAGATGTATTTTTATTTTTACAACAGTAAAATGAGGGGTACGGCAAAGCCCGGGCGCGCTGCTCGTCAAATCGGGGGATGCAAATACCGGCGACGCATCGTTGAATGCGGATACCGCACTGCACATATCTGAGCGGGCGCAGCCATCGAAAGACAACGACCGCATGACACCGAAGACCGCATTGCTCTTGGTCAATCCGAATTCGCGCCGTGGCAGAGAAAGCCTCCCTCAAGTCCGTGACCTGCTGACCCGTGCGCAGATCGACTATGTCGAACTGCCCCCGGCGGCGGATGTCTCGGCGGCGGATGCCATTCGCGAGCACGCCTCGCGCGTCGATATGGCGATCGTCGGGGGCGGTGATGGCAGCCTCAACGGCGCGGCACCGGGATTGCTCGATACCGGGCTGCCGCTCGGCGTGCTGCCGCTCGGCACGGCCAATGATTTTGCGAAGACGGTGGGCATACCGCTCGACCTGCCGTCTGCCGTCGGCGTGATCGCGAAGGGAAACACCACGAAGGTGGATCTCGGCCAGGCCAACCAGCACCCGTTCTTCAACGTCGCCAGCATCGGCTTCAGCGCCGATCTCGCCATGTCGCTGACCGAGAAGGCGAAGAAGCGCTGGGGCAAACTCGGCTACGGCCTGGTGGCCGCGCGCCTGCTGGCGAGCTCCCGACTGTTCACCGCGACGCTCGAACATGACGGCCAGTTCGAGGAGCTAAAAACCCTGCAGGTCTCCGTCGGCAACGGGCGCTTCTACGGCGGCGGCATGACCGTGCACGCCGATGCGACGGCCACCGACGGCATGCTCGATTTCTATAGCCTGGAGGTCGACCACTGGTGGCGCCTGCTGCGGCTGCTGCCGAGCCTCAGGAAAGGCACCCAGGGCGAATGGGACGATGTGCGCGCCTTCTCGACGAAGGCGCTCACCATCCGCACCAGCAAGCCGCGGGCCGTGAACCTGGACGGGGAGTTGAAAACCACGACCCCCGTCACCTTCGCGATCCTCGAAAAAGCCGTCTCCGTCTTCGTACCTTGATCCGCCTCGGATCGAACGTGTTCGGCCTCAAGATGAGGCCGGTTCGATCCAGCAGCCGACGCCCGCGGGGATGGCCTGCGGATGATTGAAGGGGCGTATCGAGCGGCATCACCGACAGGATGGCCCTTACCGCCCGGGCGGCCATGTCCATGGAGTGCAGCGCGTTCAACTGCGCGAGCGCCCACTGGCCTTCCTCGCCGGTGATCGGCCCGTTGCTGAATTTCGCCTGCGCCTGACGGACGATCTCGACCGAGATCAGCGCATTGACGAGCCCGGAATTGTAATAGACGCCGCCAAAGGCCTTGGGGTCGCGCAGATCCGACTTGCCGGTGTCGATGATGTGCTGCTTCAAGCGTTTGTGGATCTCGAAGTCGGCGCCGGCGGGATATGGCGTGAGAGCCAGATAGCCCTTGGCGGCGGCGCCGGCCGGACTGACGTCCTCCTCGGAGGAAGCCCGGACATCGCCGATGATACGATCCGCCGGGAAGCCGAAGCGCTGCGCCGTCTTGATCGCGACCGGCGTCGAAACGCCTCAGGTTCTGAGGAAGACCCAATCCGGCCTCTGTTCGCGCACCGGGCGCCACTGCGAGGACTGCTCGCTGCCGGGATCGGCAACCGGGATATGGATTGTTCTCGAAGCCGTATTTCTCGGCAAGCAGCGCCAGCGGATCGAGCGTTTCGCGGCCATAGGCGCTGTCGTGATAGACGGTCTCGATCTTCTCGCCCTTGAGCTTGTCGAAACCGCGTTCCTTTTCCGCGATATAATTCACCACGGCAGAGGCTTCGCTGTAGAAGGTCACCATGACGGGGAAGATATAGGGGAAAACGCGACCGTCGGTCGCTTCCGTGCGCCCATAGGCACCGACCATCATGAATGCGCCCGCACCAAGCGAAAGCTGTCCCGCATAGCCGGTCAGGAGATTGAGGCCGAGGCCTGCAAGCGACAGGATCAGGAACGGCACGCCGTTCAAAATGTTCAGGAGCGAGCTTTTTCCGGCGCCATTCGGGCCGATCAATGCGCAGATTTCTTCACGCTCGACCTGAAACGTAAGGTCGGAAATCGCCTTCACGCCCTTGAAGGACAGCGAGACATTTCGGACTTCCAAGGCTGCCACTGGGGATGCGTTCATCGGCTCATGCTCCGTCATTTCTCGTGCGGCAGACACGACCCGGCCTTCGCCAAATGGAAGGATCCGGCGCCCGGTCTTTATAGGAGAACAGTTTTCCGTGAGGGCGCCGTTCGTTTGGCCGTGCAATTCACGACCTTACCATTGCCGGTCCGCTCTCGCGGATCATCCAGGCCACCATCGACGCCGGCATCGCGCGCGGTGCGATAGAGGACGCGATCACCTTCATCAAGACGCAGAGCCGACCGTGGATCGACAACGGCCAGGACACGGCGAAGACCCCTTCACGATCGCCGCCATCGGCGACCTGAAGATCCAACTGCATGCGGCCGGAACGCGCGCCACGCTCGCAAAGGTCGTCGCCAAGGCGTGAAACCACGAAACCCGGCCAGTTGCAGAACGCTCTTCCCCGCCCGGCGCATTTAATAGTACATATTTTCTATCTATTTACTTTAATGTTGCGATGCTGCTGTGACGACCCGTGAAACAGCACTTTTGAGTACGGAACCAGAATGAGTGACTACCGCAATGCCCTTTCGAGCACCGCCCGCTTCTACGCGCTCCGCCTGAAACCAGGCCAGGACGTGGTCGAAGAGCTGCGCAAGTTCGTCGACGCGAACAATCTCAAGGCGGTATCGATCGTCTCGGTCGTCGGCAGCCTGACCAAGGCCCTGCTGCGCCATGCCAATACGGGCGTGTGGAGCGAAATCAGCGGCCATTTCGAAATCGTCTCCCTCGTCGGCACGATCGACGAAAAGGGCGAGCACCTGCACATCTCGCTCTCCGACCGGACCGGCAAGACGACCGGCGCGCATTTCGGGCTGGGCTCGTCCGTCTACACCACCGCCGAAATCACGCTTGCGGAATTCCCCGATCTCTCCTTCCGGCGGGAACTCTGCGCCCAGTCGGGCTGGGAAGAGCTGGTCGTCGAAGGCCGGGCAGCGGGCTGAGCGCATAAATTCAACTGCGCATCCGGAAGGGGACGACCGCTGCGGCTGCGCCATCATCGGGGGATAAACGATGACCACTGAAGCAAAAAGCAGATTTCTCGATACGAAGGTCCTGGCGCTGATCGCCGTGGCGATCGTCATCAACATCGTCGGCGGGCAGGTGAACGACCTGCTGCGCCTGCCGATCTTCCTGGATTCGATCGGCACGATCCTCGTGGCGGTTCTCGCCGGACCTGTCGCCGGAGGGGTGGCCGGCGTCCTCACCAACCTGGTGATCGGCCTTCTCTTCGCCCCGGTCGCGGCGGCCTTTGCGCCGGTGGCGCTCGTCATCGGCGTCGTTGCGGGCCTCCTTGCACGCGCCGGCTGGTTCAAGGCCGTCTGGCAGGCAGCCCTCTCCGGCGTGGTCATCGCGGCGGCACTGACCGTCGTCGCCGTGCCGATCCGCATCTACCTGTTCGGTGGCGTGACCGGATCGGGCGCCGATTTCTTCGTCGCCTATCTCTCCAATGTCGGCCAGACGCTGTTCAGTTCGGTGGCGCTTACGGTGTTCGGATCGAACGTCGCGGACAAGGTGCTGTCGGCACTGCTGGTCTGGGGCCTGGTGCGCCAGCTTCCCGAACGCCTGACGGCCGGCTACGACTACCTGCACTACAGCCGCGCCGCCTGATGCGGGCCTTTTCACTGCATAGCCCGGGGAAGAGCCATCTTCACCGGGCCAATCCCATGACGAAGCTGCTGCTCGTCGCTTTCTGCGTCGTCACATCCTTCATCATATCGTGGCCGTCGCTGTGGCTCCTGACCCTCGCCATCCTGGCCGCCGGCGCCATTTCGGGCATCGGCCGCACGATCATCATGCGATACCTCGTCCTGTCCCTGCCGTTCACCTTTGCCGTCTTCGCCTTCCACGGGCTGGTCATGCCGCGCCCGGATTTTCGCCTCGTCTTCGGCTGGCTGCCCTATAGTGCCGCCGGGCTCGAATACGCAGCGCTCGTCGGCGGGCGGATTTCGGTGATGCTTGCGGCCTCGCTTCTCTTCGTGGCGACCACCCATCCGGCCGCGCTGTTGCGGACCTTCGACGCCGCGCGCTGGCCGCCCGCCCTCTCCTTCCTTCTTGCAAGCCCCCTTCTCCTCCTCGACCAGTTTTCGGCGCGGGCAAGCGCGATCCGGGATGCGCAGCAGACGCGCGGGCTCGCGATCGGCGGTTCGCTCGCCGCGCGCATCCAGGCGCTCCGCATCCTCTTCGTTCCCCTGCTCACACTGGCGCTCAGCGACGCGCAGGAACGGGCGCATGTCCTCACGGCGCGGGGATTCCGGGCGCTGCCTTACCGCACCGTCATCGATCCCCCCGCCGACGGCGCGCGCGAAAGAGCATTCCGCATAGCACTTGCAGGCGTGATGATGCTCGAAATCGCCTATGTGATCCTGCGATGATCGACGTCCGCAGCCTGCATTTTTCCCACGGCGCGCGATCCGTACTCAACGACCTTTCGCTCAGCATCGGCACCGGCGAGCGCACCGCCATTCTCGGCGCGAACGGATCCGGCAAGTCCACGCTGGGCCAGTTGCTCGCCGGTTGGCTGACCCCGAAGGACGGATCGGTGCTCTGGCATGGCCGGACCTGGCATGAACATTCGATCCTCGAACGCGCGAGCGCCGTCCAGCTTGTCGGCCAGATACCGAGCCAGCATCTTTCCGGCCGGGCCTTCACCGTCAGCGAGGAAATCACCTTCGGACCGGAAAATCTTGGCCTGCCGCCGGCGGAGATCATCGTGCGGCGGGACCGCGCGCTCGCCGCCTGCCGGCTCGAAACGCTGGCGGACCGCGATCCCTTCACGCTTTCGGGCGGTGAACAGCAGCGGCTCGTCATCGCCGCATGCCTCGCCCTGAACCCGGCGCTGCTGGTCCTCGACGAGCCCTTCACGAATCTCGACCCGGAGGCACGCACGCATCTGGTCGAGGTCCTGGCCGATCTGGAGGAGACGGTGACGCTCGTCCTGCTCGACACGAATCCGGACAACGCCCTGGCAATTGCGGAGAGGGTCCTTCTGCTGCGTGACGGGCGGATCGTGCTCGATGGCAACACACGCACCACCCTGCTCGCGCCGGCCTGCGTAGACGTGCTGGGTCTCCCGGCAATCGCCCATGCCTTCCAGCAAAGGACGGCGGGCAGATACGATCCGGCGGACCTGCCGCTGACGCTGGCGGAAGCAGCGGCTCTGTTGGAAGTGGGCGACCCATGCTGACGCTGAACGGCCTCTCCTTTGCCTATTCCGCGCAGGGCCCGCTCTTTACCGGGTTGAATGCCCGCGTCGAGGCCGGCCAGGTGCTCGCGATCATCGGGCGGAACGGTGCGGGAAAGAGCACGCTGCTTCGTCTCCTGAACGGGCTACTTCGTCCGGATACGGGCGAGGTGACGGTGCACGGCCGATCGACGGCCGGTCTCAAGGTGCACGAGATCGCCCGCGACGTCGGCACGTTGTTCCAGACGCCGGAGCAGCAGCTTTTCGCAGCCCGCGTTTATGAGGAAGTGGCTTTCGAGCCCAAACAGCGGCGGCTTGCGGACGCGGAGGTAAAAGGCCGCGTCGATGACGCCCTGCAACGGACGTTCCTCAGCGATCAGGCACAACGGCATCCCCTCGACCTGTCGATGGCCGAGCGGCGCTTCACAGCGCTTGCATCCATATTGGCCATGCACCCGGCCGTCCTGCTGCTCGACGAGCCGCAACGCGGCCTCGATCGTCTCTGGACCGAGCGCCTCGAAGCGATCATCGCCAGCGAAAGGGCGGCCGGCAAGGCGATCGTGCTGATCTGCCACGACATGGACTTCGTCGACCGCAACGCGCAGATCGTGCTTGCACTGGGCACCGGCGACACGCCTGTCGTGCGCCACGTTGACGATGTCTTTCGCGACCCGCATCTCCTTCGCCAGGCGTCAGTCGATACGCCAAGCCGGATCCGGCTGGCGTCCCTGGATACCCGGAGGGCGGCGATGCCGTGATCCGTTTCTTCGTGTCGCGCGGCAACCATCTCCGGGATTATCTTTTCCTATGCATTATATAAATTAAATAGACATTTCTGTCCCGGCTTCCGAATGCGCGTATTTTCGAGAGCGAAATTTCTCTCTTCGAAGCTGGTGACATGTCTCCGCGCAAAATCATTCTCGGCACCATCCTTTACCCCAGCGGCCATCACGTCGCCGCCTGGCGGCATCCCTCGACGCAGGTCGATGCCAATATAGACGTCAACCATTATGTCCGCGCAGCCCGCGATGCCGAAGCGGCAGGCTTCGAGATCGCCTTCATCTCGGACCGTCTCGGCGTGCCGAGAAGTCGCGAGGAGGCGCTGCGCCGGATCGACGAATGGTCGCACGGCTTCGAGGCGCTGACACTCGCCGCCGCTGTCGCGATGGCGACCCGGACGATCGGCGTGGTCGCAACGGCATCCACGACCTTCAACGAGCCCTACAATCTCGCCCGCCAGTTCGCGTCGCTCGACCTCATCAGCAACGGTCGCATCGGCTGGAACATCGTCACCTCGTCGCTCGAACAGGAGAGCGACAACTTCAATCCGGGCCCGGATTTCGATCACGCGGCCCGCTACGCCCGCGCCGACGAGTTCGTCGACGCCGTCAAATCGCTCTGGCAGAGCTGGAACCCGGACGGTTTCGTCCGCGACAAGGAGAGCGGCGTCTTCTTCGGTCCGGATGCCGTGAAAAGCGTCGACCACGATGGGCCGTATTTCCGCAGCAAAGGCCCCCTCAACGTCATCCCCTCGCGGCAGGGCCGGCCGCTGCTGGTACAGGCAGGCTCGTCGGATGCCGGCAAGGCTCTAGCCGCCAAGACCGCCGACGTCGTGTTCACCGCGCAGACCGATATCGTCTCCGCCCGGGGCTTCTATCAGGACATCAAGAGGCGGAGCAGCGCCGCCGGCAAGAACGCCGACGACGTCCTCATCCTGCCCGGCATCTTCCCCGTCATCGGCGAGACCAGATCCCAGGCCGAAGACAAATATGCCGAGCTGCAGAACCTCATCCAGCCGGACGTGGCACTGTCGCTGCTCGAAACCTATCTGGGCGATGTCGATCTTTCCGGCGTGGACATCGACGGTCCGCTCCCCGACCTGCCGGTGTCGAACTCCATTCGCAGCCGCCAGGCACTTTTGACGGAGTTCGCCCGCAAGGAAGGCCTGTCCGTCGGCGCGCTGGCCCGCCACATCGCGGGCGCGCGTGGACACTGGCAGGTCATCGGCACGCCGGATGAGGTGGCGGACCAGATCGAAGACTGGACCGCCAGCGGCGCTGCCGATGGTTTCATGCTGCTTCCACCGACATTTCCCGAGGGCCAGGACGATTTCATCCGGACCGTCGTGCCTCTCCTCAAGAAGCGCGATCTCCTCAATCCCGGCCCGCAGACCGGCTCGCTGCGCGAGCGGCTGGGCCTGCCCAGCCTAGCCCGCAACCGGACCGACGCAGTCCGCAACCGCGCCTGACACCAGACGAACACCCAACCCGAACGGACCCTATGATGCACAAGATCCTCAAAACCCTCCTCGCAACCTCGGCAGTCCTTGCCGCCCTCTTCCCGGCGCTCGCGCAAGCGGCACCCATCACCGTCGCCGATCCGGGCTATGCCACCGCGCAGGGCACGGCCTATGTCGTCAAGGTGCTGCTCGAAGAACAGCTCGGCAAGGAAGTCGAGGCCGTGAAGGCCGGCTCCGTGCCGGTCATCTGGGAAGCGCTCAACCGCAATGGCGGCGAAATCGACATCTGGACCGACGTCTGGCTGCCGAACCAGCAGGCGCTGGTCGACCAATATGCCGGCGACGGCGGCAAGGTGAAGCTCGCCGCCAATTCCTATGCCGGCACGCAGGGCTACTGCACCACCAAGGCGACCGCCGAGAAGCACGGCATCCACTCCGTCTTCGATCTCTCCGACCCGGCGAAGGCCGCGGTCTTCTCGGCTGACGGAAAGGGCAAGGGCAAGATCTGGATCGGCGCTGCCGGCTGGCTCTCCACCAATATTGAAACGGTGCGCGCGCGCGACTACGGCTTTGCCGATTTCTTCGACCTTCAGACGACGGACGAAGCGGTCGCGACCGCCGATCTCGACGCCGCCGTGAAGGCCGGCACCGGCTGGATCGGCTATTGCTACGGCCCGCACCAGAATTTCGCCCGCTACGAGCTCGAAGTGCTGGAAGAGCCGGCGCATGACGATGCGACCTGGACCTTCGTCGAGCCGTCCGATCCGAACTGGCTGGACAAGTCGACAATCAAATCCGCCTACAAGGACGCGGCCATCCACGTTGCCTATTCCAAGTCGCTCGCAGAAAGTTCGCCGGACGTCGCGGCGATCCTCGAAAAGGTGACCTTCACGACCGAGGCCGTCAACAAGCTCGCCTTCGCCATCGCCGTCGAAGGCAAGTCGCCGGACGACGCCGCACGCGACTGGATCGCCGCCAATCCGGATGTCGTTGCCGGCTGGACCGGAAACTGATCCATGATCGAGCTTGAGGACGTCTGGAAAGTTTTCGGCACGGACGAGCGTGCGGTCCTCGACGAGGCCCGCCGCACCGCGCCGGACGATGCCGTCCTCAAGCGCCTTCGCGCCGTCGTCGGGGTCGGCGGCGCGAGCCTGTCGGTCGGCAAGGGCGAACTGGTCTGCCTCATGGGCCTTTCGGGCAGCGGCAAGTCGACGCTCGTGCGCCTGATCAACCGCCTGCTCGAACCAAGCGCCGGCAAGGTGCGGATCGACGGCGCCGATATCCTGTCGCTTGGCCCGAAAGCGCTGCGTGAACTGCGTTCCCGGCGGATCGGCATGGTCTTCCAGTCGCATGCCCTGCTTGCACATCTCTCCGTTCGCGACAATGTCGCCCTGCCGCTGGAAATACGTGGTGTGGCGCGCACGAAACGCGAGGACCGGGCGGACGAACTGCTCATCCGCGTCGGTCTTTCGGGTCTCGGCGACCGGCGTGTCGGCGCGCTTTCCGGTGGCATGCAGCAGCGCGTCGGCCTTGCCCGGGCGCTCGCCGCCGATCCCGATGTCCTGCTGATGGACGAGCCGTTCAGCGCGCTGGATCCGCTGATCCGCGACGATCTCCAGACCCAGTTCATGGCGCTGTCGCGCGAACTCGGAAAGACGACGGTCTTCGTGACGCATGATGTCGACGAGGCGTTCCGCATCGGCGATCGTGTCGTGCTCATGCGGGCCGGCGGCATCGTGCAGACGGGAACACCGGAAGCCCTCATCGACCAGCCCGCAGACGATTACGTGCGCCGCTTCGTCCGGAACGCCCGCCTGCCTGCGCGCGCACAAAACCCCATCGTGAAAGCAAGAGCCATCGCATGAGCGCGCCCATCCCACGCGACGAGGCCATCGAGCGCTTCGCCGGCCGCAACAGCGCCTATTACCGTGAGGCGTTCCGGCGCATCGGCGAGCGACGCGGCTACGTCCCGTCCTTCAATATCTCCGCCGCGCTGCTCGGCCCCGTCTGGCTCGGCGGGCGCCGCCTCTGGTCGGCGTTCTGGCCGTTTCTCATCGCCGACCTGCTCGCCGTCGTGCTCGTCGCCTTCGCCGTTTCCGGGGGCGCAAGCACCGAACAGGGTGCCCGCGCCGACCGACTCGAGACGCTCGCTGCCACACGCGCCTTGGAGGCAAAAGTCGCAAACGACAAGGATGCCAGTTCCTCCATGGCCCGGTCGCTGACACGCTCCGCGAGTGCACTCGACCAGGCGGCAAAGGACGCACGGCAGGCGGCAGAAGCGGCGCAGAGCGGCGCATCTCTGATCGTGGCGCTGGGAGGCGGCCTGTTCGTTGCCGCACGCATCTCGGCGGGCGGGTTGGCGAACCATCTGGCGGAACGGCGGTTCCGCGTGTGGCGGCTCGGCGGCGATACGGGCACGGGCGGCTTCAGTCTGCCCCATGCGCTTGGCGCCGCGGCCTTGCTTATGGTTTTCGTGCCGATCATCTTTCTCCATTTTGCCGACCGTACGCTTTTCAAGGCCTTTCCGAGCGATCCGGCCTGGAATTCCGATACGGCCGCCTGGCTGGACACAGCCATCGGCTCGCTCAGCAGCACGGTTGCGCCCGCGGCCGGCGCGCTGACGCGCGCGATCAACGGCATGCTCGGGCTGATGGAAGGCATCCTGACGCAAACGCCCTGGCCCGTTGTGATGGCGGTCATCCTGGCACTCGCCTGGCAACTTGCCGGCTTCCGGGTCTTCCTCCTGACCTTCGTCGCGGTCAGCTATCTGGCGATCCTCGGTTATTGGGAAAAGAGCATGCAGACCGTCGCCCTGCTCGGCACCGCAGCGCTCATCTCGATTGCCATCGGTATCCCGCTCGGCGTGCTCTGCGGCTATAACAAGCGCGTCGCCGCGATCGTGCGGCCCTTGCTCGATTTCATGCAGACCATGCCGGCTTTCGTCTACCTCATCCCCGTGATCGCGCTGTTCGGCATCGGCAAGCCGTCGGGCATCATCGCGACGATCATCTTCGGCATCCCGCCGGTCGTGCGGCTGACGGCGCTCGGCATCGCCTCCGTGCCGGCCTCCGTGCGCGAGGCCGCGGTCGCCTTCGGCGCGTCGAGCACCTTCATCCTGTTCAAGGTCGACCTGCCGACCGCGGCCCCCTCGATCATGGCCGGTATCAGCCAGACCATCCTCATGTGCCTGTCCATGGTGGTGATCGCGGCGCTCATCGGTGCCAAAGGGCTCGGCGAGGACGTGCTGCATGCCCTGCAATATGCCGCGCAAGGCCAGGGTCTGCTTGCGGGCCTTGCCATCCTGCTCTGCGCCATCGTTCTCGACCGCGTCGTGCAGGGCCGCCAGTCCTCATGACGACTGCGCCCGAAGACGGTGTCCTTCCGCTGAAACCCGCACCACGCAGCAGAAACTTCATCGTCTTCGCCGTGGCGCAATGTTTGAACTTCTCGGGTTCATGGGCGCAGAAGACGGCCATCGGCTGGCTGGCCTGGGAACTCACGCACTCTCCGGCCTGGGTCGGCGCGATCGCGCTCAGCGATCTCATCGCAGCCCTCTGGGTGGCGCCGCTCGCCGGCGCCGTCACGGACCGCAGCAATCCATTCCGCCTGATCCTGCTCACGCAGTCACTCGCGATCCTCAACTGCATCGCCATATGGCTGCTCGTCGCGACCGGGTTTGTTTCGCCTTGGCTGCTCCTGCTCTGGGCCATCGTCGAGGCCACGCTCCAGGGCTTCAACCAGCCGACGCGCATGCTGGTGACCGGCACGCTCGCCCCGGAGGGACGCGTGTCCCAGGCCATCGCCACAAATTCGATTGCCGTCAACGTCGCGCGGACGGGCGGCCCGGCGATTGCCGGGCTTCTGATCGTGAATGTCGGCATCGAAAGCGTCTTTCTCTTCAACGCCCTGTCCTTCGCGCTCATCTTCGCCGTCCTGCTGTGCGTCCGGCGCTGGATCGATCACCCGCCCCTCACATCGCGCTCCGCGCCTCTTGCGGGCGATGTGCTTGCCGGCTTCCGCTACATCCGCCGCGAGCCGCCGATCGCCATGCTCTTCGTTCTCACGATCTCGTTCTCGCTGCTTGCCCGCCCGTTTACGGAGCTCTTTCCGGCGCTGGCCGGCGGATCCTTCGACGGCGGCCCACAAATGCTCGCCATGCTGATGAGCGCACAGGGGCTCGGCGCCTTCGTGGGCGCGAGCTGGATGCTGCGGCGCCAGGGCGCCCATGCCCTCGTGCGCACGAGCTATGGTGCAGCGTTCGGCATATCCGCCGCGCTCGTCATCTTCGCCTTCATGGAGTCCGCGCTCTTCGCCCTGCCGACCATTGCGCTCGCCGGCCTGTTCCATGTCGTCTGCAACATCGCGATGCAGTCCATGGCGCAGACACTGAGCCTTGCGGCCCTGCGCGGGCGTGTGCTGGCGCTTTATACGCTCGCCTTTCGCGCCGCACCGGCGCTCGGCGCCTTCGTCATCGGCTCGCTGGCGGAATGGTTCGACTTGCAGACGATGATCGGGATCGCGGCAGCCCTCTTGGCCATGATCCTATGTGCAGTCCTGCCTTTTGCCTGCCGCATCTATTTCGGCAAGACCGGGTAGCGCTCTCGCTCGCCATCAGACGGCGTCCAGAATCCGCCGCTGGAGATCGACAGCCCGCGGGTCGGCGAGCTCCTGCCTGGGACGGTCGAGATCGATGGCGATATCGAGCGCGATGGCGCCTTCCCGGAGCACGATGACGCGATCGGCTAGCGCCACCGCTTCGGCGACGTCATGGGTGATCAGCACGGTGGTGAAACCACGGTTGCTCCAGATGCGCTCGAGAAGACGATGCATCTCGATGCGGGTCAGCGCGTCGAGCGCCCCGAAGGGCTCGTCGAGCAGCAGGATCTGCGGCTCGCTGACGAGCGCGCGGGCCAGCGCCACGCGCTGCCGCTGCCCGCCGGAGAGCACACTCGGCCAGTCGTTCTCGCGGCCTTCAAGCCCGACATCGACGAGCGTCCGGCGTGCCGTCTCCTGCCAGTTCGGGCCGCGGGCAATGCCGACATTCTCGATGACGCGCTGCCAGGGCACGAGCCGCGCTTCCTGGAAGAGCAATCGCACGGACGGATGAAGGCGGTCGACCTTGCGGCCTTCGATGGTGACGCGCCCGCTGCTTGGCGCATCGAGCCCGGCGACAAGGCGCATCAGCGTCGACTTGCCGCCACCGGACCGCCCGACGACGGCGAGAAACTGGCCGGCCGGAATGTCGAGATTGAAGTTGCCGAGCACAGTGAGCTTGCCGAAGGACTTTTCGACGCGCGACAGCGAGATCGGCAGCCCGCCGCCGGTTTGAAGGTCTTCGCGGGGCACGGTGTTTGCAAGCGCACTCATCGCTGATCCCCTTCCTTCACCTGGTAGGCGGGATGCCAGACGAGCACGCGCTTCTCGATTGCCCGGGTCGCCACGTCGGCGGCCTTGCCGAGCAGGGCGTAGACGATGATGCCGAGCAGCACCACGTCGGTCTGCAGGAATTCACGGGCGTTCATCGTCATGTAGCCGATGCCGTTGGTGGCCGAGATCGTCTCGGCGACAATGAGCGTCAGCCACATCAAGCCGAGGGCAAAGCGCAACCCGACGAGGATCGACGGAAGTGCGCCCGGCAGGATGATGCGCGTGATGAGCGCCCGCCGGTCGAGACCGTAGACTGAGGCCATCTCGACGAGCTGCGGATCGATCGTGCGCACGCCATGAAAGGTGTTGATGTAGATCGGGAAAAACACGCCGATCGAGACGAGGAAGATCTTCGCCGTCTCATCGATGCCGAACCAGAGGATCACCAGTGGGATCAGCGCCAGGTGGGGCACATTGCGCACCATCTGGAGCGTGCTGTCGAGCAGCGTTTCCGCCGGCTTCCAGAGACCGTTGAGGACGCCGGCGACGAAGCCCAGGCCGCCGCCGATCAGGAGGCCTATCAGGGCGCGCTGCGTGGAGGCGAGCGTGTGGAAGAACAGGGAACCATCGAGCAGCGAGCGCCAGAAGGCGGCGGCGACCGTCGTCGGCGCCGGCATCAGGCGCGCCGTGACGAGACCGGTGCGCGCAGCGATTTCCCAGACGACCAGAATGACGATCGGAAGCGCCCAGGGCGCAAGTGCGCGCCCAAGGCCCTTCAGGTCGGGTTTACGGGTTTCGCCGGCAGCAAAACCGGCCACCGACGTCTCGGCCATCAGGCACCGCCCTTGCGCACGACATCCGCAATCGAAATCTTCTTCGGGATGAGGCCGAGATCGAAGAACGTATCGGCGATCGCCTGCTGCTGTTTGACGACACTCTCGTCGATTGCCTTGACACCATAGGACTGGCGTTCCAGCGCGACGGCGAGCACGTCTTCCGGAATGCCGACGGACGGCGAAAGCTCGGCAGCCGCGGCAGCGGTGTTCGTCTTCGCCCATTCGTCGATTTCGGCCACGGCTTCGATGACGATATCGACGGCCTGCGAATGATTGTCCACGAAGGTCTTGGCGCCGAGATAGAACTGATGGTTCGGCACGATGCCCTCGCCATTGCGCAGCTCGCGAGCCTCGGTCGCCACTTCCGCGGCGGCCTGGAAGGGATCCCAGATCACCCAGGCATCGACGGCGCCCTGCTCGAAGGCAGCGCGGGCATCGGCCGGCGGCAGGAAGGACGTCTTGATGTCGGTGTATCGCAGGCCGGCCTCTTCCAGGGCCTTCACCAGCAGGAAGTGCACGTTCGAACCCTTGTTGAGCGCGACGTTCTTGCCCTTCAGGTCGGCGACCGTCTTGATCGGGCTGTCCTTCGGCACGAGGATCGCCTCGCCGCGCGGCGCCGGCGGTTCATGCGCGATGTAAACGAGCGGCGCACCTGCGGCCTGCGCGAAAATCGGCGGCGTCTCGCCCGTGGTGCCGAAATCGACGGCGCCGATATTGAGCGCCTCGAGCAATTGCGGGCCGGCCGGGAATTCCGTCCAGGTCACCGTATAGCCGATCGTTTCGAGCTTCTTCTCCAGCAGGCCCTTGCCCTTTAGCAGAACCAGCGTACCGTATTTCTGGTAGCCGATGCGCACCACCTTGTCGGCGGCAGCCGCGAGGTCGAGCTTCAGAAACGGCAGCGCGATGGACGCGGCCAAGGTCGTGGAAAACAGGCGTCGAGAAATCTTCATGGCGCTCCCCTGCGTCAAAATCTTATATTAGAATATATATTCTATAGATTTTAGCTTAGTTCTAGGGCGCACGTTCCAACCTTGCCTTTCGGCGTAGTTTTTTCTCCTATGGTTGAGGGCATAGGCGCACGGGCACACCACGCTGCCTGAAACGCTGCAGCGTGGCTCCTTGAACCCCTCCTGTTTCACGCTCGGGCGTCAGGCCGCTTCCCGGGCTTTTCGGAACGAGCGGATGGCATCGATATGCTCCGGCCCGATGCCGCAGCAACCGCCGACGACGGAGGCGCCGTCCGACAGCCAGCGCTCGATCCATTTCAGATAGTTTTCCGGGTCGAGGTCGGCGCGGATGTCCGAAATGCCGGCATAGGGCGTATCCGAAGGCGGCTCCGGGGCGAAGGCATTGGCATAGACGCCGATATAGGCGGACGTGCCCGCTTCGCTGGCGGTTTTGCGGGCGATCCGCACGGCCTCCCCCATCACTTCCGGCTGGCTGCAATTGAAGAAGATGCCGCTCGCCCCGGCTGCGAGCGTCTTGCGCACGGCTTCATCCACGGGTTCGCCGGAGCGCAGTTCCGCTGGCCCGGACCGGCCATTCTCGTCCTTCAGCGTATAGGAAACATAGACCGGCTTGCCGTCACCGGTCACGGCGGCCAGCGCCGTCAGCGCCTCGACGGTCGAGCTTTGCGTCTCGATCAGCCAGAGATCGACATGCGGCCACAGCCCGCTCACCAGACTTTCGAGGATGCGTGGCGCCTCGCCGGCCTGGAACCGCTCCGGGCGATAGCTTTCGAAGGGTGGCGGGAGCGAGCCTGCGACGAGCACGCGCCTGCCCGCCCCATCGGCGACCGCTCGGGCAAGGCGACCCGCGCGATCGGCGAGTGCCCGGCCATTTGCGCCAAAACGCTCTTCGCCCAGCATGTGCGGCACGAGCCCGTAGGAATTCGTCGTGATGATATCCGCGCCGCTGTCGACATAGGCCTGGTGGGCGCGCGTGACGTAATCCGGTGCCTCGATCAGCGAGAGCGCCGACCATTCCGGCAGCCGGAACGGCGCGCCGAGCCGCTCCAGCAGGCGCCCCATGCCGCCGTCGAGGATCGTGAAGGATGGGTGTTCAAGTGCCATTATGCTCCTCCTTGCCGGCCAGCGGTGAAGCCGCGGCCGAAACGCTTTTCAAGACGGTTCTGCACGAGTTCGAGGCCGATCGACAGAAACCAGTAGATTGCAGCTGCCGTCAGCAGCATTTCCATATAGTGATAGGTGGCGCGCCCGTAGGATTGCGCCAGGAAATTCAGTTCCCACAGCCCCATAATCGAGACGAGGGATGAATCCTTCAGCATCGAGATGAAATGTCCTCCCGCCGGCGGGATGATGATGCGCATCGCCTGCGGCGCGATGACCTTGAAAGCGATGACGATACGCCCGAGCCCAAGCGCCATGGCCGCCTCCCCCTGCCCGCGCGGTACGGAGAGGATGCCGGCCCGGATCGTTTCCGCGAGATAAGCACCGTAGTTGAGCGACAGCGCCAGGATGCCCGAGGCGAGGCCGGACAGCACGATGCCGAACTGCGGCAGCGCCAGATAGACGATCAGCACCTGCACGAGCAGCGGCGTTCCCCGAAAGAAGGACGCGTAGAACGTCGCGACGCCGAAGGCAAGCGCATTGGACGAGAGCCGCCCGAGCGCCGTCAGGATCGCCACGACGAGCGATATGGCCATCGACACGACCGTGATCAGGAGCGTGAGCGCCACGCCCTGGATGAAGCCATCCGGCGAGAGACGCAGGCCCAGCATGAAGGGCAGCTTCTGGCCGATCAGGCCGAAATCCAGCCCGAGATTGTAGAACAGGCTGAACAGCAGCGTCAGCAGTGCCAGCCAGGTGAGCTGGACGCGCAGACGAAAGCCGGCAGGCCCGGCCACGGAAAGTCGTGATCGGGCCTCGGGCGCTTGCGGGATGGCGGGTAGACCGACCTCAGAATGCATATTTGGTGATGTCGACCTTGAACCACTTCTCCGAAATCTTCGCGAGCGTGCCGTCGTCCTTGAGTTCCGTGATGACGCGCTTGACCTCGGCGTCCCATTCCGCATCGCCCTTGTCGGTGACGACGGCGTTCGGCTCGGCAAACAGCGGCTCGCCGGCGAGCTTCAACTTGCCGGTCGCGTCGATCTGGCCCTGCGCGGTGCCAAGCGAGGCGACGATGGCATCGAGGCGCACGCCTGCGCCCAGCGCCAGGTTCTGGAAATTGACCGTCTCGTCGTTCGGAACGGCCTGAACCTCGCCGAAGGGGAAGGTTACCGCCGGCTGGCCGGGGATCGAGAACTTGCGATAGATATAGGCCTCGTAGGACGAACCCGTGCCGACGCCGACCCGCTTGCCGGTGAGATCGGCCGCGGACTTGATCGCCTGCTCATCCTTGTTGACGACGAGCACGGCCGGGACGCTGTAATAGTTCACCGGGAAATTGACGACCTTCGCGCGCTCTTCCGTCGGCGTCGACGAGGTGATCGCGATATCCCACCGGCCGGCCCAGCGGCCGCTGATGATCGTCTCCCAGCCGGGCGTTTCCAGGCGAAGCTTGACGCCGAGCTTCTCCGCAAAGGCCTTGGCGACATCGACATCGAAACCGTCCAGCTCGTTCTTGTCGTTGATATAGGCGAAGGGCGGATAGTCGTTGACGAGGGCGTTGACGACTTCGCCCTTCGCCTTGACGCGATCGAGCACCTCGCCGGCAAGCGCGCTCGTGGCAAGGCTTGCCAGTGCCAGCGCCGTGGCGATGGCGGTGTTGAGTGGTTTCGACATGTGAGCCTCCAGCTGTGTCGGTATGCCTGATCCTAACGCGGCGGGGCGTCGCCAAATAGATTATTAATTCTATAATATTTATACATTTTTAGATTGCTATGCGAAATGTTCCGCTCATCCGGTCAAAGCCATTCTCCTGCCAAGACCCGGACGCCGGTCACCCCTCTTCGCCGACGCTGCGCGACCAGGCCCGCGAAGCGAAAACTTTCCCGTAGAGACAGGGACTTCGAGTGGCGCTGCCTTCGAACCGAAGGGAAAGTACATAAGACAACCAAGCAGGGGTTATTCATGGCGGCCGAAAGTGCGAAGATTGTCGATCTCCAGGCCTGCCGCGCTGCACGCAGCAAGCCTGAAAATCCTTCGTTATCTAAGACGCGGTTGGGGTGACTAGGCGAAAAACCGGTTCGGCGGGCGGGAGAGGCCGAGGTGCTCGCGCAGCGTCGTGCCGTCGTAATCGGTGCGGAACAGGCCGCGCCGCTGCAATTCCGGCACCAGCTTTTCGACCACGTCGTCGAGGCCCTGCGGCAGATAGGGGAAGACCACGTTGAAGCCGTCCGAGCCTTCTTCAAAGAGCCATGCGGCCATCTCGTCGGCAATGGTTTCGACCGTGCCGACAAAGGCAAGCCCGGCATAACCGCCGTAGCGCTGGGCGAGTTGGCGCACGGTCAGACCCTCTTCCTCGGCGAGCTTCAGGACCTGCGCGCGGCCGGTCTTGCTGGCATTGGTCTCCGGGATCGGCGGCAGCGGCGCATCGGGCTCGAAACCCGACGCATCATGACCGAGCGCAATGGAGAGGGACGCGATCGCGCTCTCGTAGTGCACGAGGCTGTCGAGCTTCAGGCGCTTTGCGCGCGCCTCCTCGACCGTATCGCCCACGATGACGAAAGCCGCGGGCAGGATTTTCAGGTCGCCCGGTTTGCGGCCGGCCGCCACAAGCCGCCCCTTGATGTCGGCGTAGAGCGCCTTGCCACCCGCAAGATCGCGCGGCGAACAGAAGACGACCTCCGCCGTCTCCGCGGCAAGCTGGCGCCCCGGCTCCGACTGGCCGGCCTGCACGATCACCGGCCAGCCCTGCGGCGGCCGTGCAATGTTGAGCGGACCGCGAACCTTCAGTTCCGGTCCCGCATGGTCGAGAACGTGCAGGCGCCCGGGATCGAAGAACAGACCGCTTTCCGCATCGTGAAGAAAGGCATCGTCGGCGAAACTGTCCCACAGGCCGGTGACGACATCGAAGAATTCGCGCGCGCGGGCATAACGCTCGCCGTGCTCGACATGGTCGTCGAGCCCGAAATTGCGCGCAGCATCCGGGTTGGAGGTGGTGACGATGTTCCACCCAGCCCGGCCCGCGCTGATATGGTCGAGCGAGGCGAAGCGGCGGGCGACGTGATAGGGCTGATCGAAGGTGGTGGACGCGGTCGCCACCAGGCCGATCCGCTCGGTCACCGCCGCAAGCGCCGACAGCAGCGTGAACGGCTCGAACGACGTGACCGTGTGGCTGCGCCGCAAGGCCTCGATCGGCATGTTGAGCACGGCGAGGTGGTCCGCCATGAAGAAGGCATCGAACTTCGCCGCCTCGAGCTTCAGCGCGAAGGACTTGAGGTGCTGGAAATTGAAGTTGGCGTCCGGATAGGCTCCCGGATAACGCCAGGCCCCGGTGTGCAGGCTGACCGGGCGCATGAAGGCGCCGAGATGCAGCTTCTTCGCAACGCTCATGCCAGACACCGTGTCACCCTGCCCTCATCAAGCCGCGAGCCTTTCGGGCGATGACAGATGAGAATGGATCGCGCCGTGGAGCTGGCCGAGGGTAGCATATCGGCGCTGGTCCAGGCCGAAGACATGGAACTTGACGGCGATGAAACGCAGGGCGCCCTCATCAGGCACCGCGATGCCGATGGGTTCGCCTGCATATTCGATGACTTGCTTGCTCATGATGTCGCTCTTCGGACCGTATTGCTGAAACCGCCCCATGGGGCTTGGGAAACCAGGTCAATGCGAAGAGGAGCGACACGACCGGTCTGCCATGGGCGTCGAAGACGTGGATCTATCCATCTTGCCTGCTCCTGTCTGACCGGCCCGATAATCTATAATATTTATGTACTATTTTTGCCCTGAATTCTCAATCGAAAATTGAAGCATAACGGAAGAAAAATCTACCGTTCCCTCAAATAGGCCGATTGGAAGAAAGATTTTTTCGGCTGACGGCAGATGCCGATGTTTGTTTCCTGCCGTCATCATTCGGCGCGAGCGTCCGTCCGGAAAAATGTCAGGCGCGTTCCGGCACTCTCGGCGTGCTGGCAAGCAGTTTCTGTGTGTAAGGATGGGCCGGGCGGGCGAGAATCTCCCGCGTTGGTCCCTGCTCCACGATCCTGCCCTTCTCCAGCACCACCAGCCTTTCGCACAGCAGCGCCACGAGGGCGATATCGTGCGAGACGACGATGAAGGTCATGCGGGCCGACAGGGTGCGCAGCAGGTCGATGATCCGGGTACGGGTCGTCAGGTCGAGCGCGCTGACCACCTCGTCGGCGATGATCAGGTCGGGCTTCGCGACGATCGCCCGCGCGATGGCGATGCGCTGGCGCTGGCCGCCGGAAAACTCGTGCGGATAGCGTCCCGCGGCATCGGCCGGGAGGTCGACATCCTGCAACGCTTCAGCCACCGCGGCCGTAATATCGGCATCGATCTTCAGCGAGCGCAGCGGTTCGGCAATGATGTCGAACACCCGCTGGCGCGGATCGAGTGAGGAATAGGGATCCTGAAACACCGCCTGCACGCTGCGGCGAAAACCGCGCATGAAACCGCGGTCCGCGGCATCCAGCCGCTCGCCCCGAAACGAGACTGTGCCAGCGGAAGCGCGCTCCAGCCCGAGCAGCAGCTTGAGCAGGGTCGTCTTGCCGGAGCCGGACTCCCCGACAATGCCGAGATTGCTGCCGGCGGCCACCGCAAGGTCGATATCGTTCAGCACCCTGTTGCCGCGCCCATAGGCGAAGGACACGCCGGAAAGATCGAGAAGCGTCATGGTGCCATCTCCAATGCCGCATCGAAGGCGCGCGCGGCGGCGACCAGCCCCTCGGTATAGGGATGCGCCGGGCGATCGAACAGCGGGCCGACCGGTCCTTCCTCGATCAGCTGGCCGTGGCGCATCACCAGCGCGCGTTGCGCAATGGTCGCCACCACCGGCAGGTCGTGGCTGATGAACAGCAGGCCCATGCCCTCGTCGCGCACCAGCGCCTCCAGCAGCTTGAGGATTTCGGCCTGCGTCGTCACGTCGAGCGCGGTTGTCGGCTCGTCGGCGATCAGCAGCTTCGGCCGGCAGGCCAGCGCCATGGCAATGGCCGCGCGCTGGCGCTGGCCGCCGGAAATCTCATGTGGCCAGGCGCGGGCGATCCGCTCCGGCTCCGGCAGGGCGACGCGCTCCAAAAGCGTCGATATGCGCGCCTTTACCTCGGTCTTCCCGAGACGGGCACCATCGCGCAGCGCACGGCGGCGAACCACCTCGCCCACCTGATCGCCGATCCGCATCAGCGGATCGAGCGCCGTCATCGGTTCCTGAAACACCGCAGCAACGCTCACCCCGCGCAACGGCACGAGATCGCGGTCGCGCGCGCCGATCACCGGATGGCCATCGAGGAGAATGGTGCCGGCAGCACGCATGGAATCCGGCAGCAACCCCAGCACGGCGAGAGCGGTGAGTGACTTGCCGGAGCCGGATTCGCCGATCAGGCCGACCCGTTCCCCCGGCGCGATCGAAAAGGACACGCCGGACAGGAGCGTGCGTCCGGCAGTGCGGATGTCGAGGTTTTCGACGGATAGCAGCGTGCTCACCGGCTCCTCCTGGTGGGGTCCGCGGCATCGCGCAGGCCATCGGCAAAGAGGTTGAGGCCGATGACCAGCGACACCAGCGCAAGACCGGGCGCGATGGCGCCGAAGGGCGCGGTGTAGACGGAGGCCTGCGCCTCCTGCAGCAGCCGGCCCCAGGAGGCATTGGGCGGCGGGGCGCCGAGCCCGAGATAGGAGAGCGACGCCTCCGCAATGACTGCGAGCCCGAATTGCAGCGCGAAATTGACGATCAGCGTCGGCCAGATGTTCGGCAGCACATGAAGACGCACGATGCCCGGCCATGAGGTGCCGGAAATCCGCGCCGCCGTGATGTAGTCCATCGACAGGATGCGCTTTGCCAGGATGCGGGTGAGCCGCGCCACGATGGCCGAGCCGGCGATGCCGATGGCGAGGATCGCGGTCCACAGGCTCGCGCCATCGCTGGAGGCGACGATCAGCATGGCCAGAAGCAGCGTCGGGAAGGCGATGAGGATGTCCAGCGCCGCCGCCAGCACATCGTCGAGCGTGCGGGTGGCGAAGGCGGCGAGAATGCCGAGGGTGACGCCGATCAACGCGCCGAGCGCCACCGCACCACAACCGACGACGAGCGCGATGCGCGAGCCGATCATGATCTGCGTCATGAGATCGCGGCCGAGCCGGTCCGTTCCCGCCCAGTGGGCAAGGGACGGCCCTTCGAGGCGTCCGCCGACCATGTCGCCGACACCATAGGGCGTCCAGACGAGCGAGAGGAGCGCCACGGCGACATGGAGGCCGACCAAAAGACCGCCGGCCGCGAGCGGCCAGGGAATCGAGGATTTTCGCGCAGCGCCCTCGCCGGCGATGATGTCGGGCGTGCTCATGTGCCGCCTCCCGCCACCCGGCCGCGCAGGCGCGGATCGACGAGGCGTTGTGTGAGGTCGGCGGCAAAGCCGACCAGCAGCACCAGCAGCGTGGAGACGAAGAGCACGCCCTGCACATTGGGGTAATCGCGCTGCTCTATGCCGAGCAGCAGCATGGAGCCGAGGCCCGGCAGCGCAAACACCCGCTCCACCACCACGGCGCCGAGCAGCGTCGACGCGAGCTCGATGCCGAGAACGGAGATGACCGGCACCGCGCCGTTGCGAATGCCGTGCCGCACCAGCGCCTCGGAAAAGGTGGCGCCGAGGGCGCGCGCGGTGCGCAGGTAATCGCTGCCCAGCACATCCTGCGTGGCCGAACGCATATAGCGGATCAACGAGGCCGACATGACGATCGCGATGGTCGCGACCGGAAGCACGAGGGCCTGGAACGCCGCACCGGGCGATTGCCAGCCGCGCGAGGGGAAGCCGCCGGACGGAAAGAGCCGCAGGTTGACCGCGAAGAGCGTGACCAGCAGGATGCCGATCCAGAACACGGGTATGGCGATGCCGAGCTGCGACACGACGGAAATCAACGCACCGTACCAGCGGTTCTGGCGCACGACGGAGAGGATGCCGAGCGGCACGGCAAGAACGATGGCGACGACGAAGGCCATCAGCGTCAGCGGCACCGTCACGATCAGGCGCTTGCCGATTTCAGAGAGTACCGGCGCGCCGCTGACGAACGAATTGCCGAGATCGAAACGCGCGAGGCTGGCGATGAAGCGCGCGAACTGCTCGTAGAGCGGCAGGTCCGAGCCCACCTGCTTCCGGGCAGCCTCGATCTGCGCCGCATCGGCGCCGACCGACACCAGCGCATTGGCGGGATCGCCCGGCAGCAGGCGCAACAGCACGAACAGGATGACGGCGGCGATGACGACCGACAGCGCCAGAATGGCGGAGCGGCGGATTATGTAGGAAAATATGGTATCGACCTCTCACGCGCAGACGCCGCCCGAACATAAGTCAGGCGGCGTTTCGTGTCGAGCATTCCGCTGGGACGGGACGCGCTATTCGGCAGCCTTGATGATGCCGTAGGCGAAGAACTGCGAGTTCAGGCCGTTGAGCGGATAGCCAGTGACCGAGGACTTCGACACCACGATCTGCGGATAGAGATAGAACCAGTTGCTGGCCGCATCTTCCGCGATGATCGTGTTGGCTTCCTTAAGCTTTTCGGTCTGCTCGGCGTCCGTCGCACTTTCCTCGGATTGCTTGATGAGGTCCACGACCTTCGGATTGTTGTATCCCCAGTAGAAATCCGGGTTACCGTAGAACACGATGTCGCGGTGGTTGACGTGCTCCTGCAAGGTCGCCTGGAAGTCATGCGCCTTGTAGATCTTCGTGTACCATTCGTTCGCCGTGATGACGTTGATCTCGACCTTCACGCCGACCTTGGCCAGTTCGCTCTGGATGAACTGCGCTGCAATCGGGTGCGGATCGTAGTTCGGCGTGTCGATGGTGAAGGTGAAGCCATCGGGGTAACCCGCCTCCTTGAGCAGCGCCTTGGCGCTTTCCGGATCATAGGCGTCGACCTTGGTGAGATCGGTGTACCACGGATCGGTCGGCGGCACGAAGGAGCCGATCAGCGTGCCATAGTCGCCCCACACCGCCTTCAGCAGCTTCTCGTCATCGATGGCGCGGGCGAGCGCCTTGCGCACCTTCACATTGTCGAACGGCGCGACGCGGTCGTTATAGGCCAGCAGCAGCTTCGTGGTGGACTGGCCCTCGCTGACGGTGAACTCCGGATTGTCCTTGAACTGCGCCAGCGAATCCGGGCTCTGCACGGAGGTGATGATATCGACCGAACCGGTCAGGAGCGCATTGTTGAGCGCGGTCGCCTCGGTGAAATACTGGAAGACCACCTCGCCGTTTTTCGGCTTTTCGCCCCAATACTTGTCGAAGCGGGCAATGGCGAGCGACGAGCCGCGGCGCCAGTCCTCCAGCGCATAGGGCCCCGTGCCGTCTTCCTTCGCCTGCAGGTCTGTCGCCTCGTCGTTGACGACCCAGACATAGCTCAGATTGTAGGGCAGCGAGATCGAGCGCGAGGCGAGCTTCACGACGACCGTCGCGTCATCCGGCGTTTCGATGCCGGCAATGGATTTCAGGCTGTTCTTGCGCGGGCTCTTCGACGCTTCCGCGGTGACGCGCTCGATCGAGAATTTTACGTCCTTCGAGGTCAGCGGCGCGCCGGAGTGGAAGGTGACGCCGGATTGCAGCGTGAACGTATAGGTCAGGCCATCCTCGCTGACCTTGGTGTCCTTTGCCAGCACGGGCTCGACGGAGCCCGCATCGGTCAGGCGGAACAGCGCTTCGTAGACATTGCCGTTGAAGGCTTCGTTGATGCCCTGGCCGGCGCCGGCGGTGTTGTCGAGATTCTGCGGCTCATAGAGCGAACCGATGTTGACGGTCGCGTCCGGGTCGCTGTCGGCAGCAAGCGCATGACCGAAGACACCCAACCCGAGGGCAACGGCAGCAAGTGCCGTCGTCGCAGCCCGGTTGTTGCGCCCTGTCGTTCTGAAACCGCTCATCTCATTCTCCTGTTTCGATACGGCCCGTGGCAACGTCCGTCGTGGCGGGGATTGTATGGATCATCAAGACCCTAAGATATCCGTTTGCGCTCCAATTTGCGGAAATTAAAGGGAATTGTCTTTCAACGAATGCCAAATCCGTGGATAGTTTTCGCGCCCGACAGGGACGGCATGACGAACGAGACGAGGGAAGCAATGGGCGATATGGACCGCGCGAGGGCCGAGGCGCTGCTCGGGGCAGCCGGGCTGGACGGCATGGTCCTGTTCCGCCCGGAGGCGTTCCGCTATGCAACGGGCCTTGCGGCAGGCGTGGCCACCATGTGGGGACGCGCAGGCTCGGCCATGGCGCTGGTGCCAGTGGATGCGACGGCGCGGCTTGCCGCGGTCATCAGCGACCATGCGGCAGCTGGCGCGCGCGATCTCGGCGAGACGATCGACTTTCGCACCCACCGCATATGGATCGATGGCGTAACGGTCAAAGGGGCCGGAACGATCGCGGACATCGACGCGGCCTACCGCGCGAGCGGCAATACGGGCCCCCGCCCGGAAACCTTCGACCAGCAAGCCTGTTTCCGCCTACTCGCCGATCTTCTCTCGGAACGCGGCCTGTCCGACGCCGTGCTCGGCATCGATCTCGACTTCGTGCCCGCCGCCGATTTCGCCCGGCTGAAAGCGGCAATCCCCGGCGTGGACTGGCGGGATGCATCCGAGATCGTCGGTCGCCTGCGACTGATCAAGAACGACCGCGAGATCGAGCGTCTGCGCCGGGCAAGCCATTGCGCCGAAGCCGGCCTCGAAGAACTGGTGCGCACGGCGCGTGCGGGCTCCAGCATAGCGGAGCTTTCCGCCGCATGGCTCATCGGCGCACGCGCGGCCGCCGCGCACAACGGACACGGGCTTTCCGGCCATTGGGACTACATCTCCATCGGCCCGGACCTGAAGAACGGCGGCGCCACGCTCGGCGAAGGCGATCTCATCAAAGCCGATGTCGGCACGCTGGTCGACGGCTACTCGTCCGACGGCGCACGAACCTTCGTGTGGGGCACGGCATCGCCGCTTGCCGCGCAGATCTACGAGGCGCTGCTGGAAACATTCCTGGCCGGCGTCGAGGTGCTCAGGCCCGGCAAGACATTCGGCCAGGTGCACGAAACGATGCTTGGCGTCATGCGCCGGCACGGCTTCCACGGCTATTACCGCGGCCATTTCGGCCATTCCGTCGGCGCCGCTGCCGGCATCGAGGAATGGCCCTTCCTCTCCCACGGCAATGCGATCGGGATCGAACCCGGCATGGTGCTGGCGCTGGAGGCCCCCTTCTACGCCGATGGAATCGGTGCCCTGATGATCGAGGAACAGTTCCTCATCACGGCGGAGGGACCGCAAACCATGAACAGGTTGCCGCGCGAACTTCTGTCTCTCGGATAGCCTGGATACGGCGACCTGGCTACGCGAGGAGGGCTCGAGTTCAGGAAACTGTTTCGAGACGGCCTGTGGTTCGATCTCGCCCGCCATGGCACAGCGCCTGCCATCGACACTTTCGGATGCGGAATTCTAGAGTATGTCCGGTTCAGACTGAACCGGACATACTCTAGTTCTTTTGTTTTCGTTTGTCTTTTCGGGAAAACCGGTTCCCACTTTTCCCCGACAAACTCTAGGTCATTCGCATCGACATATGCGCAGCATCCTGAAGGGCCTGCGCCAGTCGGCCGACGGATGGACGCTGCGGCCGGTCTTGGGGCTGTTCGAGATAATAGTTTCCCGGACCGGGCGTTCTGGGAACGAAGGGGCAAACGTCGAGGCCAAGGGAAGCGGCAATCGGGCCGCATACCGGAAGGTGACCGATCGCGAGGCCAAGGCCCTGGCTGACCATCATCAATGACAGGGGGGTGGTGTCCACAGTCTCGATCTTGAGTTGCCGCCCCGGCTGAGGCCCGAAACTGTGATTGAGAAGTGCGGCCCAGCCAACGGCGTGGGACGCAACGTCATACAGGCGAAACGACAGCAAATCCTCCAGGCTGCCGATGCGCGCAATGTCCTCCTTCCGGCACATGACGACGTGGGACATGCCCATTAACCAGGATGGATGCCGCACCAGATGCGGCTCCTCTCCGAACCGGATCATCAGGTCCGGATCGGCCTTGCGCTGCGTGCCCTCCACCAGAAGATCGATGCGGATCGCCGGATTTGCCGCTTCGAAGTCCGCGAGCACGCGCGGCAGCCAGCTCATCGCCATCAGCTGGCTTGCAAGCAGCGTGACCCGTTCGATCCGCTGCCGCGCGAAGAGCGACTCCGCCTTGCTTTCGATCGCCCCCAGCGACACCTGCACCGTCGGCAGGAAGTCGCTGCCCTCCGCCGTCAGGTTGATCCGGTTTGCCGCACGTTCGAACAACGGGCGCCCGAGATGCGTCTCCAGCGCCAGAACCTGCTGGCTGACCGCCGCCGCGGACATGTTCAGCTCTTTTCCGGCGCGGGCAAAGCTCTGGTGCCGTGCGGCGGCCTCGAACACGCGGAGCCAGTTCAGCGAAGGGATCGTAGTTGCACGCATGTCTTCAGCGTAAGTTTTACTTAGCCTGAGGTCAATCAGATACCGTATCCTAATAGGCTTTGCGTGGTGGCATAGTCGCATCACGGGTCAGACAAGGCCCGAGCCAATAACAAAGGGAACGACGATATGCCGAGACACCGTATGCTGCTTGCCCTTGCCCTGGCGCCCTTTCTGGTGGGCGCGGCCACCGCGCAGGACCTGCCGGACCACATCACGGTTGCGACCGAGGGCGCCTATCCTCCATGGAATTTCAGCAATGCCGATGGGTCGCTTGGCGGCTATGAAATCGAGCTGACCAAAGCCCTCTGCGAGCGCATGAAGATCAAGTGCGATCTCATCGCCCAGGAGTGGAACGGCATCATTCCCGGCCTGACGGTCGGCAAGTACGACGCCATCATCGCCTCCATGGGCGTCACCGAAGAACGCAAGAAAGTCATCGGCTTCTCGAAACCCTATGCCAAGGCCCCCAACGGCTTCCTGACCTCCGGCGACAATGCGCTCAAGGATCTGCCGGATGCCGGCGAGGACTTCGACCTCGCGACGGCGCCAAAGGAGTCCGAAGCGGCCCTGACAGCGTTGAAGGAAAAGCTTTCCGGCAAGATCATCGGCGTTCAGACCGGTTCCACCGCGGCGACGTTTGCGGGGGAATATTTCAAGGGCCTGGACATCCGCGAATATCCCTCCTTCGAACAGCTCGGCCTCGAGCTGACCGCCGGGCGCATCGACCTTGCCGTGGCCAACGTGACGGCATTCAAGGCGGTGATCGACGCCAACCCGGCCGGCACCCTGGTCTTTACCGGCCCCACCTTCGCCGGCGGCGTGCTCGGGCTCGGCACGATCAATGTCGCCTTGCGGCCGGCCGACGAAGCACTGCGGGCGGCGTTCGACGCCGCCGTTACGGACATCAACAAGGACGGGACCAACAAGGCTCTCACCGAAAAATGGTTCGGCGTGGACATTTCGGTCCACGAATAACGCACGTCATCCCCTCCTCTCCAGAGGGTATGACCGCCACGCGACAAGCGCGTGAAGAAGACAATTCAACGATTGCACAGGTGCCGCCATGTTCAAGCCCGTCGGGTCCGCCGAGGCGACGATGACCATTCATCTGGATGGCCAAGCCATTCCGGCGCGGGCCGGTGAAACCATTGCGGCATGTCTTCTGCGGGCGGGCGTCAGCCATTTCCGCACGATGCCGGTCAGCGGCGCCGGGCGATTGCCCTATTGCATGATCGGGCACTGCTTTGACTGCCTGATCGAGATCGACGGCATCGGCAGCCGCCAGGCCTGCCTGAGCGCAGTCGAGACCGGCATGAGGCTTCGCACCCAGAACGGGCCTGCGAGCATTCCGGGATTGGACGTGTGATGATGCCTGCGCCAGACGCCGACGCCATCATCATCGGAGCAGGGCCGGCCGGAATGTCCGCCGCGATCGAACTGGCCTCTTCAGGGTGCCAGGTGATCGTCCTCGACATGCAGCCCTCGCCCGGCGGGCAGATCTATCGCGCGCTCGAAGCCAACATGCAGGCGCGTCCGCAAACGGATGACCTGCTGTCGGCTCTCGGGCCGACCTACAGGGCCGGCCTGTCAGTGATCGAGCGATTTCGGACCACCCCCGGCATCGATTACCGGCCGGGCACAACGGTTTGGGATCTGCGCGCAGACGGAACGGTTGGCTGGCTGAAAGGTGACGCGGCCGGATATCTGCGCGCGCCACATGTCGTCCTCGCCAGCGGCGCGATGGAACGCCCCACGCCGTTTCCCGGGTGGACACTGCCCGGCGTGATGACGGCCGGCGCGGTCCAGACCTTGCTGAAAGCAGGGCGCCTCAAGCCGGACGGCAGGATCGTCCTGGCCGGCACCGGGCCGCTGATCTTCCTGCTCGCCGATCAGTTGCGACGCCTCGGCGTGCGGCCGGCCTTGATCGCGCGCACGGATCGGTTGGCGCACAAGTTCGCCGCCCTCAAGCGGCTTCACCCGGCTGGCGTTCCAGCGCTTCTCAAGGGATTGGGCTGGCTCGCCCGGCTGCGCCTCGCCGGTGTTCCCATGCGGACCGGTATCTCCGGGCTTGAGGCACACGGACACGGCCGCCTCGAGTCCGTGCGCATGATTGCCGCTGGAAGGGCGATCGAGCTCGCCTGCGATCTTCTCGTCGTACACGACGGCATCGTGCCCTCGACGGACCTGGCACACGCCGCCGGACTTGCCCTCGAATGGCGGCAGGGTGACGCAAGCTGGCGCCCTCAAACGACATTGGATGGCCGGGCCGAGACGGCGCCCGGCCCTGCGCTGACCACGGGACCTTGCAGGATCCGCATCACGGGCGATGCGCGCCAGATCGGCGGCGCGGAGGCGGCAATCGCCCACGGACGCCATGCGGCTGGAGCCATCCTCGCGGAACTCGGCAAGTCGGCCGCGGATCGGACGGGCATCGACGCAGAGCACACCCTCGCGGCGCGCGCCTTTCTCGATGCGGCGTTCCCGCCTGGCCTCGCCGCGCAATTGCCCGATGACGCAACCATCGTCTGTCGCTGCGAAGAGATTACGGCGGGCACCCTGCGCACGGCAATCCGCGATGATGCCAGGGACATGAACCTGATCCGCGGCACGCTGCGCTGCGGCATGGGCGCCTGTCAGGGCCGCAGCTGCGCGGCCACGCTGGCCCGACTTCTCATGGAAGCAGATCCGAACGGGACGGCGCCTCCCGCTCCCTTCCGTGCGCGGCCGCCGGCGCGGCCGCTGCCCCTCGGCGCGCTGGCCAACATGACAGGGCTGGACCCGGACCTGGCACAGATTGAATCGCTCGACGACAAGCCTCAAGCCATCGTCGGAGATGACGCCCATGCGTAAGGTCGGCACCGATGTCCTGATCATTGGCGGCGGGCTGCAGGGATGCGCGATCGCCCTCTTCCTCGCCCGCGCCGGCTGTCGGGTGACCGTGGTCGAGAAGAACCTGGCGGGGCGGCATGCCTCGGGCGTCAATGCCGGCGGCCTTCGCTCCCTGATGCGCGACGTGCGCGAATACCCGCTTTCCCTGCGCGCCATGGAGATGTGGGCCAATCTTGCGGATTTCGTCGGAGAGGCCGAAGCCGAAGCCTGCGAGGTCCGGCTTGCAACATCGCAGATCGCGCTCGCGATGGATGCAGCAGAGTTGCAATGGTGCGAGGCACGGTCTCAGGATATGCGGCGCCGGGATATCCTGTCGGAGGAGCTGATCGCGCCCGACGAACTGCACCGCCTGCTGCCCGGCCTTGCCAGCACGGCACGCGGAGGCCTGATCTCGCGGCGTGACGGCCATGCAAACCCTGCCAATGCCGCGCGCGCCTTCCGCAAGGCCGCAGAAGCTGCCGGCGCGCGGATCCTCGAGCAATGCACGCTACGTGACCTCGCCCCCAGACACGCAGGCGGGTGGCGGGCCGATACGGATGCGGGCACAATCGAGGCGGAGTGGCTGCTCAACTGCGCCGGTGCCTGGGGATCGGACGTCGCCGCGCGCCTCGGCGAGACCCTGCCGATCAAGGTCACCGCACTTTCGATGATGGTGACGGCTCGGGTAAAGCCTTTCATCACCCCTGTCGTCATCGGCATCGACCAGCCGCTCTCGTTCAAGCAAAGCGCGGTCGGCTCGCTGGTCATCGGCGGCGGCATTCTGGGCAAGCCCTGCCTGGATGGAGACACCTCCTTCACCATCATGGATCGCATGGCATCGAGCGCCGCGGCCACGGTCGCGGCCTTTCCGGTACTGGCCGGCGTGCCTGTCGTTCGAACCTGGACCGGCCTCGAAGGCACCACCCCCGACGGCATACCGTTCATCGGTCCCAGCCGCCGACATGCCGGCCTCTGGCATGTGTTCGGCTTCTGCGGCCACGGTTTCCAGCTCGCCCCCGCCGTGGGCGAAATCGTCGCGCAATCGCTCGTCTCGGGCAACCTCGATGCGAGGCTCGTGCCCTTCGCCGTCGATCGCCTGCCGCCCCGACCGCCGTGCAACGATGAGGCTTCCCCATGACACCGGGCATGTTCGACCTTTTGGGATTCGGGCCGCAGGGCTGGGGACTGCCCCTCCTCCAGGCCGCAGGCATCACGATTGCCGCCGCTCTCTGCGGCTTTCTTCTGGGAAGCGTTTTCGGGATGGGCGGCGCGACGCTCAAGCTTGCCCGTTCGCCGGTCTTGCGCCTGATCGGCCAGGCCTACACCACGATTTTCCGCGGAGTTCCGGAAATCCTGGTGGTCTACCTGTTCTATTTCGGCGGAAGCGTCGTCCTGACCACGCTCTTGAACACCGGTGGCTTTCCCGGCTTCCATTCCCTGCCCTCCTTCATTATCGGCGTGCTGGCGGTCGGCATCGTCTCCGGCGCCTACCAGACGGAAGCCTATCGGGCCGCCTATCTTCGGCTCGACCGCGGCCAGATCGAAGCCGGCGCTTCGTGCGGCATGTCGAACTTCCTGCTGCTGCGCCGGATCATCGCCCCCCAGACGCTGCGTTTCGCGCTGCCTGCCTTGGGCAATATCTGGCAATCGGCACTCAAGGAAACGTCGCTCCTGTCCGTCATCGGGCTGACGGAACTGCTGCGCCAGGCCGGCACCGCCGCGGGATCAACGCGCCAACCCCTCCTGTTCTACGCCGTCGCTGCGGCGATGTTCCTGATCATCGGCCGCGTCACCGGCGCCGTCCTCGGCCGGATGGAAAACCATCTCGCCAAACCCTGGAGACGCTGATGTTGGACTGGCCCTTTCTGACGGACGTGCTCGGCCAGCTCCTGTCGGGCTTGCCGCTGACACTTCAACTGGCGGCACTGTCGCTCGCGATCGGCTTCGTGCTGGCCGTCGTCATCGCCGGCGCCGCCGGCAGCACCTTCGGTCCGCTGCGATGGATCGCGAAGGCGCATGTGGAGCTCTTTCGCGGCACCCCTCTCCTGCTGCAAATCTTCCTGATCTACTACGGCCTGGGACAGATTGCGCCGCTACGCCACTCCGCCCTCTGGCCCTTTCTGCGCGAACCCTACTGGTGCGCCATCCTGGCACTCGCCCTCAATACCTCGGCCTATACTGCCGAGATCATTCGCGGCGCAATCCAGGCCGTGCCGGCGCATGAGATCGAAGCCGGAAGGGCCTGCGGAATGTCGGGTTTCCTGCTGCGCCGCCGCATCATCTGGCCCATTGCACTGCGCCAGGGCCTGGCCGTCTACGGCAGCGAGGCGATCCTGATGATCAAGGCGACCTCGCTCGCCAGCATCATCACGCTGACCGAGCTTACCGGCATCGCGCACAAGCTGATTTCCTCGACCTATCGCGTGTTCGAGATCTTCATCGTCACCGGCGCGATCTATCTCGCCCTGACCTTCCTGATGAGCACGGCCTTCGCGCTTCTCGAGCGCCAGCTTCATGCCCATCGTCGCGCCTGACCGCGCACCACACGGAGAAACCAGATGGCTTCCGACATCACCCCCGCGGTCCCCGCAATTGCAGTCGATGATCTCCGCAAGCGCTATGGCGCGGTCGAGGTGCTCAAGGGCATCGATTTCCGCGCTCATGAGGGCGAAGTCATCTCCATTCTCGGCGCGTCCGGTTCCGGCAAGTCGACGTTCCTGCGCTGCCTCAACCTTCTGGAGCTTCCCTCGGCCGGCCGGCTGCATGTCTTCGGGGAACAGGTCAACCTGCGAGGGAGCGGGCAAGGCCTTCATATCGCCGAGCGCAAGCAGGTGGATCGCCTGCGCACCCAGGTGGCGATGGTGTTTCAGAACTTCTGTCTTTGGAGCCACATGACGGTGCTCGAAAACCTGGTCGAGGCACCCGTGCATGTGCAACGCCGCAACCGCGGCGAGGTGCGCGACGAGGCAGAGGCCATGCTGAAGCGCGTCGGCCTGATGGAGCGGGCAAAAGCCTACCCGTCCCAGCTATCCGGCGGCCAGCAGCAGAGAGCGGCCATCGCCCGCGCCCTGGTCATGAAACCGCGGGTTCTTCTCTTCGACGAGCCCACTTCCGCGCTCGATCCCGAGCTCGTTGGCGAAGTGCTCAAAGTCATGCGCGACCTGGCAGCGGAGGGACGGACGATGCTGATCGTGACCCACGAAATGGCCTTTGCCCGAGACGTCTCAAGCCGGATCCTGTTCCTCGAGCAGGGACAGATCAAAGCGGAAGGCTCGCCGCGGGCGCTTTTCGGTGGCGGTGTAAACGAGCGCTTCGATCGATTTGTCTCCCGGTTCAGTCAAGGCTGATCACGCGAGCGACCTACGCCAGAATGAAAAACACCTTCCTGACATGCGTGAGGTTTTCCCAGGTGCCCTTGAAACCCGCGGCCACGACGAAACTGTCGCCCTGTCCAAAGGTTCGGGCCACACCGGCCGCGTCGGTCAGGCGCACCGTGCCCTCGAGAATATGGCACAGCTCGTCGTAGTCGCAATCCACGCGTTCGAGGTGCGGTTCGGCCTCCCAGATGCCGGCCATGGCACCCTTATCGACATTCGCGAAATGCCGCCAGCTCTGCGCCCGGTACGGCTGGTCCACCACGGCCGGGTCCGCCGTGATCGTCTGCCTCGGTTCGATCGTGTCCTTTTCGAACGCAATGACATGTCTTGGAAGGGGAGCCATGGGAAATCCTTTCAGGAATCGAAACCGACGCCGGCAGCGTCGAGCGCCTTGTTCAGCAGGGAACGCCGGCCGGTCTCGTCTTCGCGCGCAAGCCCATGCTGCGCCCAGCGAATGCCCAGCCAGCGAACCGGTTCCGGCGGAAAGGGGAACGGAGGACGGCGGAGCATTGTCAGCCGGGTCCGCTCGGTATCACGCTTCTCCAGCAGATCGAGCATTGTCAGCGCGGCGAAGCGGCTGGCCGAAACCCCCTGCCCGGTAAACCCCATGGCATAGGCGACACGATCGTTGTGCGCCAATCCCGCAAAGAACGTCGTGCGCGCCGACGTATCGATGATGCCGCCCCAGGCGTGGGTGAACGGCACGCTCGCAAGGCTGGGCAAAGCGCGCGCAAAATTACGGGACAGGCGGGAAAAACTCTCGCTTTCGCGAAGAAAAGCATCGTCGCGACGCGAGCCGAAATGATAGATCGCGTCATAGCCACCCCAGAGAATCCTGTTGTCCGCGGTCTTGCGAACATAATGGAACTGGTTTCCACAATCCGCGACGCCATGCCGGCCGGTCCAGCCGATCGATGCCAGTTCGCCATCGGAGAGCGGTCGCGTCACCAGGGCATAATCGAAAATCGGGATGACGGCATTGTTCAGGCGCCGCAGGAGCGGCGGCGCCGCATTGGTGGCAAGCACGACCTGCCGGGCGTGAATGACACCGCCCGGCGTCACCAATTCCATTCCGCCCTGACCGTCACGCAATCCGGTGACAGCGGTGTTTTCATGGAGTTCAATGGAATGCGAGAGAGCGACACGCCGGAGCTCCGCCACCATCTTTCCCGGATTGAGAAGGGCGTAATTCGGCTCGAAGAGCCCTGCGGCATAAACCGGCGAATTGAACTTTTCGCGCAGCGCGTCCCCGGTCAGGACCTGGCATTCGATGCCGAACTTTCGGCAGTTGTCGGCCGCGGCTTGAAGGCCTTCGACCTGCCAGGGCTTTTCCGCGACATTCAGCTTGCCTTTGCGTTCGAATTCCACCTCGAGGCCGAATTCTGCCAGATCCGCTTCAAACGCATCGAGATTTGCCCTGCCGAGATGGATCAGGGCCTCGGCTTCCTTCGGCCAGCGCTTGAGCGCGTTGCCCACGCCATGCGAGATCGAGGGCGCGCAAAAACCGCCATTGCGGCCGGATGCGGCGTCACCGCAACGACCCTGTTCAACCAACAGGATGCGGGCTTGCGGTTGCCGCCGCCGCGCCTGCAACGCCGTCCAGAGCCCGGTAAATCCACCGCCGACGATCGCCAGATCGCACGTCGCGTCTGCCGCCAAGGAAGGGCAGTCCGGTTGCGGCGCCACCGTGTCGTTCCAGAATGGATGTCGAACGGCGTTGGAAAGAGTGTCAGACATCTGCGGTTTCTCTGCTCCCGACCATAGCCGTCCAATGCGTCAGTTCCTCGGAATTGGAACCATGCCAAGGCCGCACAATTCATACGCATTCCGCGCTATCTCAGGCAAGCGAGAACGCTCCGGAGACACGCTCCAGGGTTCGGTTTGTCGCCCGTCACAAACTCAATGGCTGGTTTGCGCTCTGTTTGAACTCGACCGTCACGAAGACAAGCGGTTCTTCGCCGATATTTTCCAGGTCGTGGATCATCGATTGGCCCTCGTCGAAGGTGAAATGTTTCGTGTCGCCAGCGGTATAGGTGGCCTCGACGATGCGGCCGTCGCCGTAGTGGCTCCGCGCTCGGCCAGCCGTCAGCGCCGTCCAGAAATAGTTCAGCACATGGCGATGAAATCCGAGGCGCTCACCCGGCGGAATATGGAGATGCCAGATGCGGAGCGTGTCGGTCTCCGAAACCAGCTGTCCGCCCACGCGGCCGTTCTGCTGGTTGGCGGCGAATTCTTCGGTGAGGGCCTTCGGCCAGGTCTCGAATGCGTCCATCGTGGGTTCCTCTAGTTCTGGAGCGGTGGGATCAGCCGCTTGGCCTGGAGCTGGCCGATCTTTTCGATCAGTGTCGCCTCGGTCGAGCGGATTTCGTGGCAGCCGTGCACGCGCAATTTGGTGAGGTCGGACACGACGTCGAAGTCCGTATGGAAGACCCAGTCGCCGAAACTCCAGGGGATGGCGTCGTCGTAGCGGCTTGGAGCGAGCGCGTAGCGTTCCGTCATCGCCGACCACAGGGGGCCTTTGTCGCGCATGTGATCGACGAGGCGGATCGACAGCGGCGGGCCGAGTTCCAGCCCGTAATGGTCGGCGAGTGCCGCCCAGAGCCGCTCCCAACGGAAGAGGTCGCCGTTCGTGACATTGTATGCCTGGCCGGCGGCAATCGGCGCCGTCGCCGCCCAGATGCTGACGCGGGCGAGCAGATCGGCGTCGGTCGCCTGCATCAGCACGCCGTAGCCGGCGGCAGAACCCGGAAAGCGGAACGGCACTGCGAGTTCCCGGCAGATCGCCGCGTAAGCACCGATGACCATGGCCAGGTTCAGCGACTTGCCGCCGATGGCGCCAAGCACGACGTCCGGCCTGAGCAGGGCATAGGTCCAGCCATGCCGCGCGCAATATCCCGCCAGCGTATCTTCGAGATCGTAGTAGAAGTTCGGCGGCATGTGGCGCGGATCGTCCTCGCGCATCGGCGTCTTCACCGGCCCGAGATGCAGGCCGTAGACCTTGCCGCCCTGGAACAGCACCACCCGCTCGATCGGCGCGCCGGCACCCGAGAGCCCGTCCAGCAGGTTCGCCAGCATCGCCGCATTGTGGCGTGCCTCCTCCGCGAGATCCCGGTTCGGAACATAGGCGGCGTAGAAGACATGGGTGACATCGCGCAAGGCCTCGCGATGCGCCGCAAGCGAGGTGGGGTCTGCGAGATCGGCCGCGATCCACGCAACGCCGGACATGAAGGCGGGGGCCCCGTTGCGCGCTGTTCCCACCACGCTCCAATCGGAACAGGTTTCGAGATAGCGGACGACGGCGTGACCGATCACACCGCTTGCACCGACGACGAGCGCCTTCTTCGACATGGTTTCCTCCGGACGATTGTGCTGTCGCCAAAAGCACAGCAGGTTCCGTGCCAGTTATGCGCGCACTGAAAAACGGGGTTTGTCGACCACGGCACTGTCGCAGTGCGACACGGCTGCGACAGCCTGGTGTTGCAGGTGCGGGCGGGCTTTATGAGCATTACGCGAAATGACAGAAGTGGCTGCTTCATGGTATCGGTTTCACGAGGACGTGCTGTTGACGTCACGGACGGGACGGCGACAATTCGCGCGTAAGAGACCACGCCGAACATTATCCGGTTGAGGGCGTTGGGAGGACGTAACCATGACTGCCACGACAAACCATTCGCACACCGTCATTTCCGCGCTCGGCCAATCCGCCCGGCTGCAGGGGACGAACCAGCCGCATCTGTCGCGCGTCGTCGCCTCCTGGGAGCGCTGCGTCGAACAGTATGGTCTCGACCCGTACAAGGTCGCCTTCCCGACCGTCGTCACGCAGACGGAGCTCAAGAGCTACCAGGAGCGGGTGGAGGACCTCATCGCGGTTGCGATGCCGGAAGTTGAGAGGCTGTTCACCCGTTTCGTCGCGCACGACTACATCGTCTCCCTGACGGATGGCCGCGGCGTTACGGTGCTGTTCCGCTCGCAAAACCCGTCCGCAGGCAAGTGCGCCGATTCCGGCCTGATCCTCGGCGCGGTCTGGTCGGAGGAGTTGCAGGGCACCAACGGCATCGGCACCTGCCTTGCCGAGGCAAAGCCGGTCTCCATCGTCATGGACAATCATTTCGACGAGCGGCTCGTCGATTTCAGCTGCACCGTCGCGCCGATCTTCGGCGGTGGCGGCAAGGTTGCGGCAGCGCTCAACGTCAGCACGGCCCGGCCCAGCGACCATTCGGTGCAGTCGATCGTCAGCGAAGTCGTGCGCCGTGCCGCGCGCCGCATCGAGAACCGCTTCTTCTCGCGCTGCCACACGGGCCGCGACCTGCTGCGCGTTTCGCAATATGAGGATTTTTCCGATGTCGGCGTCGAGATGCGCATGGCGCTCGATTCCTCCGGCCGCATCGTCGATGCCACGCCGGATGTGCTGCGTTTCCTGTCGCGCAAGAACGCATCGCTGATCGGGCAATCGCTGTTCGACGTCACAGGTGCTGGCCGCAACGTCTTTTCCAGCGCGGAATCGGCGGCGATCGAGGTGAACGGCAACCGGTTCTTCATCCGCCTTGCCGAATCCGACAAGCGGCCGGCCCTTGCCGTGACGTCGTCGCGCGTGCTTCCGAAGGCGGCGGCGCAGGCGCCGGACATGAAATTGCTGGTCGGCGACGATCCCGCGATGGCGCTCCAGATCGGGCGCATGCAGAAGCTCGTCGACCGCCGCCTGCCCGTGCTGCTGCAAGGCGAGACCGGCTCGGGCAAGACGGCGCTCGCCAAGGCGCTGCACCAGGCGAGCGCCTGGTCGAAGGGACCCTTCGTCTCCATCAACTGCGCCGCCATTCCCCCGGAACTCATCGAAAGCGAGTTGTTCGGCTACCGCCCCGGCGCCTTCACCGGCGCCTCCAAGCAGGGCTCGAAAGGGCGGATCGCCGAGGCCGATGGCGGCACGCTGTTCCTCGACGAAATCGGCGACATGCCGCTGGCGCTCCAGACGCGGCTGTTGCAGGTGCTGTCGGACGGGGAGTTCGTCGCTGTCGGGGCGACCGAGCACACCAAGGTGCAGTTCTCGCTGATTTCGGCAAGCCTGCACGATATTCCAAAACTCGTCGAGGAGGGCCGCTTCCGGCAGGACCTGTTCTACCGCCTGAGCGGCGCGACGCTGAGTGTTCCGCCGCTGAGGGCACGGACCGACCGGCATCTCCTCATCGAGCGGTTTCTCCTGCGCGAGGCGGCAGAAGCCGGCATCCCGGACGCGCGGATCGAGCCGGCGGTGCTGAAGGTCCTGCTCGCCTACCAGTGGCCCGGCAACATACGGGAGTTGAAACACGTCGCCCGTTTCGCGGCAACGCTGGCGGAAACCGCGACGATCTCGCTTCGCGACCTCCCTCCGCCCTTCAAGTCGGAAGGCACCGGTACGGTGAGCGACGAGCGCCAGATCATCGAGCTGGCGTTGCAGCAAAGTGGCTGGAACGTCAAGCTCGCCGCCCAGCGGCTCGGCATCTCGCGCGCGACCCTGCACCGCCGGATTTCCGCGCTCGGCCTGATCCGCATGGCGTCGGCGCCTTGAGATGCATGGCGTGTCGCAGATGTGACACGCGCCTGTCGCGGGGTTTTGCGCCTGCGACACGAAGATTTTCGCTAAGTATTTGAAATAAAGCAGTTTTGGAAGTTGGCACGCTTCCTGCTCCGTCTCTTGCGAGGCTGGCGATCATCGTCAGGAAAGCAAGGAGGAGCATCCGATGTCGAACAAGAGTGAAACCACATCCGAGGGCCGCGTCGAAGGCAAGGTCGCGATCGTGACCGGAGGGGCGCTGGGCATGGGGCGGGCCTTCTCGCTCCGGCTTGCGGCCGAAGGTGCGACGGTGGTGGTGACCGACATCAATCGCGAAGACGGCGAGAAGGTCGTCGCGGATATCGAGGCGGCGGGCGGCACCGCCGAATTCCACGTGCTCGACGTCTCCTCCGAGGAAGACTGGGCGAAGCTGCAAAAATCCGTCGAGGATAAATTCGGCAAGGTCGATATCCTGATCAACAATGCCGGCATCTATCTCTCCGGCACGACGGAGAACACCGACATCGCCGCCTGGGACAAGACTTTCTCGATCAACGCCAAGGGCGTGTTCCTCGGGTCGCGCGCTGCAATCCCGCTGATGCGCAAGGCGGGCGGCGGCTCGATCGTCAACATCAGCTCGAACTGGGGCATTGTCGGCTTCCCCGACGCGGTTGCCTATGTCGCCTCCAAGGGTGCCGTGCGCCTGCTGACCAAGGCGACGGCAACGGAAGTGGCCAAGGATGGCATCCGGGTCAACTCGGTGCATCCGAGCCTGACGATCACCCATCTGTCGAAGGACATCGTCAACGACCCGGTCGCCACCAAGGCGCTGCTTGGGCCGTCCCTTCTCGGCCGTCCCGCGAAAGCAGAAGAGATCGCCAACGGCGTGCTTTTCCTCGCCTCCGACGAATCCTCCTACATGACCGGCAGCGAGCTGGTCATCGACGGCGGTTATCTCGCGAGCTGATCGCCTTCGGTCGAGCGGAGGTTCGTCATGACCCAAATTCTGGTGGAGGCGCGCGGCGTCTCCAAATCCTTCGACGGTGTACCTGCCCTCGTCAACGGCGAGATCACGCTCGCCGCCGGTGAGGTGCTGGCACTTTGCGGCGGCAATGGTGCCGGCAAATCGACCTTCCTGAACATCCTCATGGGCCTGCTCCAGAGAGATAACGGGACGGTGCGCATCCACGGCCGGGAGGTTAATTTCCGCTCGCCTGCGGATGCCCTTGCGGAAAGCATCGCCATCATCACGCAGGAGCTTTCCCCGGTGCCCGACATGACCGCGGCCGAGAACATCTTTCTCGGCCGGGAGCCGCGGCGCCGCGGGGGGCTTGTCGATCATGCGGCGATGCTGCGGAACGCGCGCCAACTGCTGGCGGAGCTGCATTTCGACGTCGATGCGGCGCGAAAGATGGTGCAGCTCTCGCTGGCGCAAACCCAGCTGGTGGAGATCGCGCGCGCCATCAGCCGCAACGCGCGCATCCTCATCATGGACGAGCCGACCTCGGCCATCGGCGAGCACGAAACGCAGATCCTGTTCGACGCCATCCGGCGCCTGACCGCGAGCGGCGTCGGCGTCATCTATGTCAGCCACCGGCTCGAGGAACTCTTCGAGATCGCCGACCGCTACACGATCTTCCGCGATGGCCGTTACATCACCAGCGGCAACATGGCGGAGATCGACCGGCGCCACCTGGTGGAGCTGATCATCGGCCACGAAATGCCGACACGCAGCGAAGCCGCGGGCGCGAGGGCGGACGATGCGCCGATCCTGCTCGACGTGGAGCACCTGTCGCACCGTCAGCAGTTCCACGACATCAGCCTCAGCCTGCGCGCCGGCGAGATCACCGGCATCTATGGCCTGATGGGCTCGGGCCGCAGCGAATTCCTGAACGCCGTCTACGGTATCGGCGCGCGCAGCGAAGGCATGGTGAAGCTCTGCGGCACTGTCTTGCCGCCCCAGCGTCCGGACCGGGCGATAGCCGCCGGCATGGCGATGGTGACCGAGGACCGCAAGGACACCGGGCTCAATCTCGAAGCCTCGATCCGGCACAACATCTCGATGCCCGTGCTCGGCGGCTTGGCGCGGTTCGGCATGATCGCGCGCAGTCGGGAGAAGGTGTTGAGCGCCGGCATGATCAAGCGGCTCTCGGTGCGTGCCAGTGGCGACGGCCTCAAGGTCGCGGCCTTGAGCGGCGGCAACCAGCAGAAGGTGGTGGTGGCACGCTGCCTCGCCTCGCAGCCGAAGGTGCTGATCTGCGACGAGCCCACCCGCGGCATCGACGAGGGCGCCAAGCAGGAGATCTACCAGCTCCTGCGGGATTTTGCGGCGGGGGGCGGGGCGGTGCTCGTCTGTTCCTCGGAGGCGCCGGAACTGCTGCAGCTCTGTGGCTCCATCGCGATCTTCAAGAAGGGCCGATTGAAGCGCTTCGTGCGCGCCGCCCAATCCGACCAGCGCACACTTTTGCACGAGGCATCCTTGAGCCTCAGCCTCGAGGAGGGGGAGGAAAATGTCCATGAACAGTGAAAGTCTTCGTAAGCCGGGCAGCCCGGCCCTGTCGCAATTCGGCAATGCCGCGCGCAACATCCTGCAGAACCAGGGTATCCTGATCGTCTTTGTGCTGCTCTGCGTCGTGCTCACGCTGTCGAGCGAGTTCTTCCTGACCTGGAACAACTGGACGAACATCATTCGCCAGACCGCGATCAACGGCATTCTGGCGATCGGCGTCACCTATGTGATTCTCGCCGGCGGCATCGATCTGTCCGTCGGCTCGGTCATGGCGCTCTGCGGCGCGGTGGCGGCAAGCTTTTCAGTGACGCCCGACCATTCGTTCATCGGCGTGGCCCTGCTGGCAAGCCTCGCCACCGGGTTCGTCGCCGGGCTCGTCAACGGCATGCTCACCGCCTATCTTCGCATCCCCGCCTTCGTCGTGACGCTCGGCATGTTGAGTGCCGCGCGCGGCCTGACCTTCATCTACACGGACGGCCGCCCGATCTCCAACCTGTCGCAGCCGTTCCTGTGGTTCGGCAACGGGGCGGTGTTCGGCATTCCCGTGCCGATCGTGACCCTCGCGGTGGTCTTCGCGGTCTGCTGGTTCGTGCTGCGCTACACGGTGTTCGGCCGCCACGTCTACGCCGTCGGCGGCAACGAACGGGCCGCGATCACCAACGGCGTGCGCACCCGCCGCGTTACCGCCCTCACCTACATCGTCTCCGGCGTGCTCGCCTCGCTTGCCGGCGTCATCCTCACCGCCCGCTCGACCGCCGCCCTGCCGCAGGCCGGCATCGCCTATGAACTCGACGCCATCGCGGCCGTGGTGATCGGCGGCACCAGCCTTTCGGGCGGCAAGGGCACGCTGATCGGCACCGTCTTCGGCGCGCTGATCATCGGCACCATCAACAACGGCTTGGATCTATTGGGAATTTCTTCCTACTACCAGCAGGTCGTCAAGGGCCTGATCATCGTGGGCGCCGTCCTGCTCGATGTCGGGCGACGCCGCTAGACTTCTACCAACCACAGAACCTCGGGAGGATATGTCTGTGAAACTGAAGAAACTCGCCCTCATGGCAGCCGCGTTGACGCTGATGTCGACGCAGTCCGCATGGTCCGAATACCGCATCGCGCTGATGCCCTTCGGCCTGCCGGAATATATGTCGACCTTCGTCAACGAGATCGAGCAGCATCCGCTCGTCAAGGACGGCACGGTCAAGATCACCGTTCTAGACGGCCGCTTCGACGCCTCTGTCCAGAGCAACCAGATGGACACGCTGATCACCCAGCGGGTCGATGCCATCATCTTCTCGCCGATCGATTCCGAGGCCGCGACCGCACCCGTGGCGCGTGCCGCCGCGGCCGGCATCCCCGTCATCGGCGCGGTAACGAAGGCCAATTCGAACCAGATGTTCGCCTATATCGGCACCAACGATGTCGACGGCGGCCGAATCATCGCGGAGCATATGGCGAGCGAACTGAAGGGCGCGGGCAATGTCGTCATCCTCGAAGGCCCGATCGGCAACTCGCCGCAGCTGCTCCGCCGCGAGGGCATCGACGGCGTGCTGGCAAAGAACCCGGAGCTGAAACTCCTCGCCTCGAAGACGGCCAACTGGTCGCGGGCCGAGGGGCTGGCCGTGATGGAGAACTGGCTCTCGCTCTACGGCGATGCCGTCAACGGCGTGATCGCCGAAAACGACGAGATGGCGCTCGGCGCGATCCAGGCGATCGAAGGCAAGGGGCTCGACACGGCTAAGGTGAAGGTCGTGGCGATCGACGGTATCCAGGACGGTATCCGCGCCGTGAAATCACATGGCCTGTTCACGCTGTTCAAGTCCGCCCATCACGAGGGCCAGGGCGCGCTCGACCTCGCGCTGCGGGCCGTCGTCGGCGAGAGCTACGAGCCGAAGGCCGACATCTGGCAGGGTGACATGACGTGGGCCGGCGGCACGGCCAAGCAATATGACGTGCCGTGGATCGAGATCACCCCGGCCAATGCCGACAAATTCTTGAAGAACTGACCAAGGACCCGACCGGGAGGAAGCTCCCGGTCGATCCGTTTGGATTGCGGAGGTTTTACAATGTTGAAAGACAAGATCATTCTCATCACCGGTGGTGCCAAGGGAATGGGCGAAGCCCATGCGCGGCTCTTTGCCGAGCGCGGCGCGACAGTGCTGATCACCGACATGGACAGGCGAGGCGAAGCCGTCGCTCAAAACATCGTCGAGGCTGGCGGCAAGGCGCATTTCTGCACCCTCGACGTCACGGACGAGGCGCAATGGAAGGCCTCCGTCGAATGGGCGATGGCCAACCATGGCCGGATCGACGGGCTCGTGAACAATGCCGGCATCCTGATCCGCAAGACGATCACCGAGATCGACATGGCCGATTGGAACGCCCTGTTCGACATCAACGTGAAGGGTACGTTCCTCGGCTGCAAACATGTCCTGCTCGCCATGCAGGCAAGTGGCACCGGCGGCTCGATCGTCAACGTATCCTCGATCTCCGGCCATGTGGCGAACATGGAAGGCATGAGCGCCTACTGCGCCACCAAGGGCGCGATCCGTCTCCTGACCAAGGGTGTCGCCGTGGACTATGCGAAATTCGGCATCCGCGTGAATTCGGTGCATCCCGGCACGATCTCCACGCCGATGACCGCGGAATACGAGGCTGATCCGAGCAAGCACGAGATGCTGGTCGGCGTTACGGTGATGGGACGCATCGGCCAGCCCCGTGAAGTCTCGGAGGCCGTGGCCTTCCTGCTCTCGGACGGAGCATCCTACATGACGGGTTCGGAAATGACGGTGGACGGCGGTTTTACCGCCGTGTGAGGCCTGCGCCTCCACATCGAGACGTCAATTCCGTCAATGAAAAGGTCCGGCAGCTTGGCCGGGCCTTCGTTTTCTCTCGCAGCCTCTACCTGGCAACGACCGTCGCGCGCCCTCCCCAGGTGGCCACATCCCGTCCGCCATTGTCCACGATCGCGCGAACAACCGCGTAGTAGCCCGGCCGGGGAGATTGCTGCAGAGCAGCCACGAACTGTGGCCTCGACCAAAAGCAAGGCCGCCGGCACGCCGAAAGCCCGGTTCCCAAGGCGATCGCGGTGCCCGCCCCGCACGTCCAGAAGGGCCGGCGTGTACCGTTCAGTCATCAGCAGCGGCGCGTGGGGAGAGCTCGTTTTCTCGTCGCGAACCTCTTGGCGTCGTGCAGGACGTCTCCTCCTCGCTTCGACCTCTCAAGCGGCAGCGCCCAGCCAGGACTAAGTGAGCGGTTAAAGTCGCTAATAGCTATATAAACCGCTCACCCCGTCTTACCCTTGGAATGAAGTATAATGCCATTCTATTGTTGATTTTGTTACCCTCTAAAGGAAATGGTCCTGTTCATCGAATAGAAACACAAAAATCCCACCAAAGAGAATTCGCCACGTCTCACCAGGGGTGCCCTCGACGATACTCGGGCGCTGGCGCTGCTCGCCCGGAACATCACTCTCCTACTCACTCTTCTTCCGCGATCTCACCTATAGAGACTGTTTCCATGTCGAAGCAATACCCACCCAGCTCATGCGGCGGACTGGAGCTTCTTCCGATTGGTATGGAGGGCGGGTGCTCTCGCCTGTTCCTCCGACGCCACGGAAGTGGAGCAGGACTCTTACAATCTGCGCATTCGATTCAATCGAACGCAGCAGCAGACCGGATGTCGTTTTGACTACCGGCCCTTGTTGGCACATCGACTGAAGGGGTAGGCCTCGAAATATGCTCACTGTGGATGCCGGTTCGCCACGCAGAAGGCCGCGCTTCTTGCGGAAGGCCAGAGAACGATGTAGGCGCCCCCTGGTTGAAAGCCGCGCCCGAGACCGGAAGGAATGACGCAACTCACATCAGGTTTGCCCATTGGCCGCATCGCCCCCGGAGATTAACGGCCAGATGGTGGCTCAACTAAGCCATGGTGGGTCGATATTTCATCCAAGGCTTGCCGCCCCCTCGCGGCAAGATTGGATGGAGCAGCGTGGCGACAAACTATAATTCGCCGTATACCATCCGCCCTCGTAGCATTCGAGACACGGATACCCTCCCCTCACCTAGGCCCACGTCTCATAGCTCTTGAGCATTTATGCGCCTGCAACAGATCGGTTCTGCGACCGAGAAAGCGGAGCCGGGCGAGAAGAAGGTCACCGCCACCCGCCTGCCCGCCGGAGCAGCTCCGACCGTGGTGGCGCGGTGCGAGCGATGTAATGTGCGCGCACCCGAAATTCATCCGGACCAAGGCCCCGTGTCGGCCGTTAGACGCAGCGTCGGAGATACCGCTTTCAGCGTGGGTCGAGCCATGGAGATATCGACTATATCGACCGGGATCAGGGCCGACGTTGACGATCTAGCCGCAAGGATTGGGCGGTGGATCTTCGTTGTTCTGCCGCTGCGCGGGGCGCCGACCGCCTGCGTCTACTCCCCCTTTCCGTCCGAAACCGAACGGTGGTCTTCACAAATGACAAGCGGCTGTAGACCGTCATTGCTGATCCGCAATCCGACGGCACATCCACCATCGCCAATCACTCTTCAAAGTGTACTGGGTTCCGCTGACGACGTCGCAATCATCGACCCGACGTGCTTCCAGTTGGTTTTTGTGGATGCCCGAAATGTTCCTAGACGCAGCCGGGAATGGAAACATCCAATCTTGACAATCGATTGATGAGGCCCCCCTACCTTGGGAAGCGATGCCGCCGTATTCAAACTTGGGCGGCAGCCCGTTGAGGATCTCCATCATCCTCTGAGATAGGCATCCCTGCCCTTCGTGTATCGCTCAAATTTTGGGCCTCAACATCAACCATATTTTCGGAATCCTATTCATCGAGGCTTCCAATGGCCGAACAATACACGCCCCAAAAGTGGAGGAATTCATTTTTAAGATGCGGAGTTGGCTTGCTATCCCGGCAAGCCGATCGCAAGCACTGTCGGAACGCCGAAAAGTTTGCTGTGCAGTCGCGAGAAGGAGGAGCAAGCGTTTGCCAGTTTTTAGCGGCGTTCCCCCGGCACGGATAATCATTCTCTTCCATAATGAATCGCTCACCCTCCGCTTGGGCGCAGTGGCGTAAATTGCGTTTCAGATCGGCGGCGCGAGTCGTAGCGGAAGCTTGTATTTCCGCGCGGCCTGTCGTGTGGCATCGCCGCTCGAACATACGCGATCCCTTTCGGCCAGCGCGTGAGAAAATATATAGCCGCGCTTTTCGGTCAACTATCCATTACGCACGCTACTCGAAAGCCGCTGTGATGTGTCCCGCAATGCATCATTGATCGTTACTCAGAACAAAGAGACGCGGTTTTGCCGTCACGCACACTTGGCTCCTAAGGTTGAGAGAGGACTATTCGTATGTCTCGGCACGCAGATATCCACGTTGTGGGCGTGCGGTTGAATGGCTAGGCGTGGTGGCTAGCGGGGCAGGGGATTGCGAGGCGAGCCAGAGAATTTGGCGCGGGTATCGTAGACGGCAAATTTCTCGCTACTGGACCACTAATGCGGAAGCGACATAACCCGCGCCGTAGGATAGTACGAAGCGCTTCAAAGCCCATGTCTTACAAAACCCTGACAGCTGTCAGGGTTCCCGCGTCTCCTCGCAAGCCTATTCGCTCTAAGAAGGTAATGCCTAGTGGAGCTGGAACGGATTTATCTCGGTTTTGTTGACCCTTGATAATCAATGGATTCAAATCCTCATCGCGGTGATTGAACCGATAACAGGTTTCACCAAGATAGAGATGAAACAACTTCTTTAGTACACCACGGTATGGATACAGCCAGTTTTTAGCGTATGACCAGAAGCCTTCGATCCCGTTGATATGGTCGCGCCCGACCGGCCGGCCTTTCTCCTTTCGGATGACGACATGGTCGCCGCGCAGTCGCAAGGTGGCATAGGCCTGCCATTCGTCGGCATAGTAGAGCGAACATCCCGGTTCTCCGCCTGGATCAAGTTTATAATCGAGGTTCGGTCGTGCGCGGGGATCGGCTGGGCCTTGACGGTCCCGTTACGCTTGACAATGCCGAAGACGATGACCTTGCCCGCTGCGCCCCAGCCCCGCTTGCCTTTGCATGCTCCACCGAAGGTCGTCTCGCCACATTCAAGACTGCCTTCGATAGGATCTTGCAGATGCTCGGCATGGGCCATGGCGACGCGGATCAGCCGATAAATGCGCTCGGTTGCTGGGCGGCTCGCCGGAAGCGAGAACCGCTGCCGATAGACCGGAACGCCCCAAACAATGCGCTGTACCGATTGCGTCTTGGTCCCGCCATCGAGGGCGCGAGGCATCCCAAAGCGTCTTTGTCGCGCGGCGCCGGCGCCCGCAGGCACGGCACTTAAACCGTCCGTCGCCAAGCTGAGAACTCCAGCCATAACTGCATTGTGGGCAAACAGACATGGGCAGGTCCTCGCAAATTTGGTCCAAGATCGTTAGGCATTGCCAAATAGAAACGGCTTTGATCTGTAGAAACCTCACCAACATGGACCAACGCATTTGGATGAATTCGAAATGTTATAAAATAACCTCAGAGACAGGACTGGGATCGAACACCTTAGGGTGGACGCACGATAGGCGTCAAAACCCGAGTGCTAACGACGCTTATGCCGCGGTAGCCTCCAAACCCGTGCTGATCGCACTAGCTAGGCTTTGGAGGGGAGGGGCCGATAGGTGCGCTCGATAGCTGTAGGACCAACTCATCAAGATGAAGAACGTCTCGATCTTCGGGGGTACCGACGCAGCCTGCGATACGCCCATTCGCGCTAGCCTGAATTAGCCCTCAAAAGCCCCCGACGTATTCCCCGACTTAGCTAAGTGGGTAGGAGTGATCTTGGTAATATGACTGGCAGCAATTTTAAGGCGGATTTTTCCGGGCCAGAACACTCCGGCGCTGGAGCACAGCAGAGAAGCTGGCGATCATCCAGGAGATTTATGAGGCGGATGCGAGGGTGAGCATCGTCGCGCCGCGGCGCAGCATGCAGCCGAACCAGTTGTCCGCCTGACACAGATTAGCGTCCCAGGGGGCACTGATGGGGAAGGTCGCCGAAGAGGAGGTTGGGCTTTCGAAACCGGGCGCTTCAGTCTCAGGTGAAGGAGTTTCAACACTTGTTCGGCAAAAAACAGCTGTCGCGCTCACTCACTCTCTCTCTTCCGAGAGGAATTTTGGAATGAAGACCGTCTGCGAAACGCTGGGATTGGGCGCTCTGATTTCTAAAAATGGAGCGTTTATAACGGGAGTTTTCCGCGGAAATTCCCTGGGGATCAACCGGGCGCCGTATTTTCAATTGGCGCAAGAAGTTTGCGGGTCTGTTGCGTCACGAAATACGCCGACTGGAGGCTCTTGAGTTGAGAATTCCAGGTTGAAGAAGATCGTCGCCGATCTGATCCTGGACCGCGATATGCTCCAGGACGTCATCCGCCAAATGTAGGCTCTGCCCTGTCATTGCAAGATTTTAGGTTCCGACGACAGCAGTCTGCGTAAATGTATCCGGCCTCTCGCGAGTGGACTGCTGTTGCAGCCAGGCCCTGATGAGATCCGCACATTCTGTTTCCAAATAGCCTCTTCGTGCACGGAGCCCGCTTTCGACCAGGGATTATCAGCTGCCTCGTCATCACCCTCGAAACACTCGACCCGTCGCCGACGACCGGAAAATCGACATTGCCAATAAACTCGGCCGCAGCAGAAACCGGGATCCCATCAGTCAAATTCATCAGGCCCCGGCATCTCCACCCGTTAATCGCGATAGGGGAGGGGGTGTCTATTTGGAAATGCCTCCGCGCCCTTATCCAGCCTCCCGCCCGCTGTCACCGGCAGATCTCAAGAGGGCCATCAAAACCGGGCCAAGCGAGAATTCTCCGCGCTGGGCGCGGGATGTCAGGTCGCGCAGATATCCGCCGGCGGAATTGATATGGCCAGCCCGTTCGAGGATGCAGGCGAGGGTGACCGCGGCGTTTTCGGGACCCATGACCTCGCACGCTTCCTGATAGGCGGAGGGGCTTATTCCCAGCATCGAGCGCGCAACGACCGCCGCGGACATGAGGTCACGCCAGTTGCCGATCGTGCCGGCGGGTCCATATGCGCTGATCTCCGGGCAGGCCTTCAATACCAATCCCAAGGGGAAGGAGCGTTGCAGCCCTGCCTTCGCTGGCGGGTTTAGGCGAGGATTTGCCCCCAGCTCTTTTTCTGAGCTTGGTTCAAGTTCATTGGTGGAGTCGGGTTTTGAATTCTGTATATGAGGCTCATTATGAGCAGCATAGCTGCTCGTATTCTTTAAATTATCGACGCCTTTCAGTGCGTTGATGATCTTTTCGTGCAGGAGCGTCATTTCCTTGCTGACTTCGACCACCTCCGCCATCGTAGGCGCGCGCGGAACCCGGCTTACGAGGCTGATATAAACGTCTTCCATCGTCGCCCAATCACCGGGAGCCCCCTCCTCTATCGCCGCACTGATCAACTTGCGCACGTCGCGCCGACGGATCGTGAGTTCCTCCTTCGCGCGCCGGAAGGCGGCGCGATCGGCGGCAACTTTCTGGGCCATCACGGCGAGTTCTTCGCAGCGTAGCAAAAGCGGCGAAATATCGAAGCCGAATGCGGATTCGATCACACCGCTCCGATCTTTCCGGGCGTATCGCTTGCCGTTGGCGCTGTCCTTGCGGATGACGAGTCCAGCGTCGACGAGAAGGGCAAGGTGCCTGCGCAACGTAGCACCGGCAATACCGTGGGCGCGGAGGCTCAATTGTGCATTCGACGGGAAGACGACGAGTTGCGCGTCCTGGCGCAGTTCGTTCTCCGGATAGAAGCTCAGCAGGGCATCGAGAACCGCGAGGCTACGATCCTGCAGCCCGAGCAGCACTCTTGCTTCAGAGGCGTCCCGGAAGACCTTCCATTTGTCAGCCCGCTTGCCGGGCGGGATCTCGGCCGTAGCGACCTGCTGCCTGACAAGGGCAAGCGACATCGGCCGCCGCCCGAAAGGCGTCGTTACATTTCCACTCTGCATTTTCTCTCACCTTCGACAAGGCAAAAGAAATCCGCTCACCTAAAACGGGGCCAAAGACGCTTGACTATGATTCGTGGAAATGCGAGTCTCGAAGTGCTAAATCTGAGAGAGGCTTCCACGACGGCAACGTTTGGGGGGCCTTTTTCTTTTGCGACGTTTCCTTTCTTCCATATTCGGGAACCCTGACAAATGTCAGGCTTCGCCCATATCCCGTTGGCGGGAGAAGCGCTCGGCAAGTGCGGGAAGCTCCTCCTGGATAAATCTCAAGAACGCGGTGCCCAGTTCGCCCTCGGCGGAAATCCGGACATCCTTGCTTGAAGCAATGTAGGCGCCGAGCGCCTTGCCCTTCCCATCAGAGAGGGTAATCGCCCCACCGCGCGGATTCGGGCTCGACTTGACCGCGTTCAACGCCTGCTGGAAGCGCTGGTCGGAATTCTCGATGTTGTTTGCCTTTGACAGGGTGCGGCGCACGGCTTCGAGGGCGCCGGAACTGCTCGAAATCGTCTTGGCCAGATCCAGCCAGCGCGGCCGGCCGATTTTTGGCGCACGGCCGATTGCTTCGATGACATCGCCCGGCACCGACCGATAGACGCTTCGCATGCGGGCGAGTTCGGCGTCCTCGATCGAAAGTGCCGCGTAAATGTCGCGCGGCCGGATGCCGGCATCGTCCATGCGCGACGCAAACAGCGCACGCTCGATCCACGAAAGGTCCTGCCGGCTGGCATTCTCTATGCCCTGAGCGACGACCAGGTCGTGGTCGGTCATATCGACTTCGATCGCCCGGACCGGTTGCCCAAGCTCCAGCGCGGCTCGCCATCTCCGGTGTCCATAGACGATCTGGTAGCGGCCGGTCGCCGAAGGGTGTTTACGAACCTGGACGGGAACCTTCTGACCTTCCATCTCTATCGAGCGCTTCAGCGTCTGGAAATCGCTCGCGTCGTCGTCCGGCAGACGATCCGGAAAAGGGGAGGGGTCGATGATCTTGGGATCGAGGTCGTGGATCGACGCTCCGCCAGCTTCGACGATCGCCCGCAGATGGTCGCGTTCCGCCCGAATGTCATCGATCGCCCGATGGGCAGCACCGATAACGCCGGCGGCAACGCGTGCTGTCGGAGCAGGGGAGGGCGCTGCTACCGGCTCGGGCGCCGTGGGCTCCTTGTTCTCCAGTTCAGCCGAAAGCAGGCCGAAGCTTGCAACGATGGATTTCCGTGGTGTCTTACTCATCCACGCCCCCAACTGGTGTTGATCAGGCGAGCGATCGCCTCATTGACGGCGTCCACCGCCTCGCGTGCCCGCTTGTGCGTCTCGCGGCCGATCTGGCCCATTTCGAGTTCGTAAAGCGAGCGTTTGCCGAGCCCCGCCGCCTCGACGGCCGTGCTTTCGAGGGCTGTCGGCAGCAGGACATCCGCGCCGAACAGATGGCGCAGCATTGCGACCACCTGGGACTGCGGCGCGTCGTTCGGATCGTGCCGCGTCACGAGATAACGAATGAAATCCTGATCGAGCTGCGCGCCGCTCTCGGTCAAGACGCTGATAAGGTCGCCCATCATGAGAAGGAACTGGCTCATCGACGCGACATCCAGCATGGCCGGATGCACGGTTATGATCATGCTCGTGGCCGCGTAGATCGCACTCAGCGTCAGGAAGCCGAGCGACGGAGGCGTGTCCAGAATGACCACATCGTAGTCGGCGTCGACCTCTGCAAGAGAGAGTTTCAGCCGCTCGAAGAAGATTGCGCCGGAGCTCGATTTGTTGGCGAGGACGCGCGGGGTCTCGTGCTCATACTCCATCACCTCCAGATTGCCGGGAATGAGATCGATGCCGTCGAAATAGGTTTTGCGGATGATATCGCGGATCGGACGCCGTTCGGCGTCGTCGTATCGAAGCGATGCGTAGATCGTCTCGTTGGCGCCGACATCGACCTCGGGCTGGGAGCCGAACATCGCCGACAGCGACGCCTGCGGATCGAGGTCGAGCGCCAGAACACGGTAACCTTGCAGGGCGAGAAAATGCGCGAGATGAACGCAGGTCGTCGTCTTCGCACTGCCGCCCTTGAAGTTGGCGATGGCGAGAACCTGGAGGTGTTCTCCGGGGCGGCGCCGCGGCAGAAAGCGCAGGGCGTCCGCCGGCTTCTGCTTGGCGAACAATTCCCGCAACTCGTTGATTTGGGAGAGCGTGTAGACTCGATGATTGTTCTCCAGCCGGCTCGGCACGGGGCCGCGGCCTTCGCTTGACATCAGCTTCAACGTCGAATCGGGTATGGATGTCAGCTTCGAGACTTCATTGGTCAAAAACTGCCGTAGTATCTTTTCCGATTTTGGCGGATACATACGCGTTCTCAGCTGTTGCAGCTGTCCGGACAACAGCGTGGCATGGCGCGTGATCTTGCTGCCCGCATCTTCCTTGGAAGGAACCACTGTTTCTACCTGTTGCGCTATCGCCATTTTTCCCTCTTGGCGGCCTGTTGCCGGTTTACCGGCCAGTGCTCGCCAAGAGATAGAACACGATTCTATGAATCCGTCCATGCGGTGGCGCTTGACAATCGGATCGAAAGCGCGGTCTTCGTTGGCATCCTGACCTTAATAGACTGATATTATTCATATTTCCGTCGTGGCTTTGCCGACTTTCGTTTGTAGCGCTCTCTACTTTTGGCACCAGACTGCCCTGCCAGGTGCCCGCCTGCCGACGCAAAATGCCGCCGGCCAAGAGAATCATAGCTAGAATCACAGAAATTTTCGCGACCGCGGCGGGTGTGTTATAGAGAGTAAGTCAAAGTCGTTCCGCATCGTACTAAGTGACGCCCGCATATTGTGTTTCTCGGGCGGGGCGCAGCCAGCAATATACCGACGCACAGACAAATCAAATAGCATTGACCAATCGATTAGCCTTTGCTATTTGATTTCTCATGATCGAAGCTGAAACCATCACCGCCGTCATGCGCGCCCTCGCCGATCCCACCCGGCGGGCCGTGTTCGAGCGCATCGCCAATTCCAACGAGATCACCGTCGTCGAGCTGACGCGCGGCAGTGGCGTCACGCAGGGCGCCATTTCCCAGCATCTCAAGTCCTTGAAACAGGCGGGCCTCGTCAGCGAGCGCCCGGAGGGGCGCAACGTCTATTATCGCGCGCAGCTAGGCGGTCTGGAGCCGTTGGCCGACTGGATGAGCCATTACGGCGTCTTCTGGCGCGAGCGCTTCGCCGATCTGAGGAACCTGCTGAAGGAAATCGACCCATGACCCAAGTCGCCACTCCTGAAACGCGAGCCCCGGACACCGAGGCCATCGTGGTAGACGAAGTCTTCCCGCACGCGCCGGATGTCATCTGGAAAGCCTTGACCAGTGGCGACCTGATGGGCCGCTGGCTGATGGTGCCGAAGGGTTTTGAGCCTGTGGCTGGCAACCGTTTCACCTTTCAAACCAACCCGGCAGGCGAATGGGACGGCACCATCCATTGCGAGGTGCTGGAGGTCGTGCCGAATGAGCGTCTGTCCTATGCGTGGAAGGGCGGCCATGAGGGCAATGTCGGCTACGGCTCGAAACTGGAGACAGTGGTTACCTTTACCCTTTCCAAGGCCGAGGCAGGCACGCGCCTGCGCCTCACCCATTCCGGCTTCGTGCTGCCGAAGAACGACACCGCCTACCGCAACATGAGCGAAGGCTGGAAAAAGGTGGTCAAAAACCTCGACAGAGTGGTCGCCGAAGAGGCGTCTTCGCAAAGGCTGCATTGAGGCAGGAGGAGAACGACATGAACGAACCCTATACCGGTGGCTGCGCCTGCGGCGCCATCCGCTACGAGATATCAGGCGAACCGGCCGTCATGGTCGACTGCCAGTGCCGACAGTGTCAACGCGACAGCGGCACCGGACATCAATCGCATCTCACCTTCGTTGCGGCTGAGGTGAAGATCGAGGGGGAGGCGTCGCATTGGCAGAGTGTCGGCGACGGTGGAACGGTTAAGCAGCGCGCCTTCTGCCCGACCTGCGGTTCGGCCGTCTCCATGACATTTCCCGACATGCCGGCCGTGTTCATCGTCACGCCGGCAAGCCTCGACGACCCAAGCCGCTATCAGCCGCAACTGGTATCCTGGACCGCGGCGGGCCATGCTTGGGATTACCTCGATCCGGCGCTGCCGAAATTCGAGCGCATGCCACCGGCGTAACGTCGCGAGGCTCGGTTTTGTGAGGGGAGGGGGCGGAACACGTCATGTTCCGCCCCCTTCACGCTATTCGTCGAGTGCGACGCGGAAATCCGCTTGCGTCCGGGCGCGCACTTCGTCAACCGTGACGCCCGGCGCGAGTTCCACCAGGCGCATGGCCTCCTCGCCGCGTATCGCCGGCTCGAAGACGGCGAGGTCGGTGATCAGCAGGTTGACGACGCGGCTTCCGGTCAGCGGCAGGTCGCAGCGCTTGAGGACCTTGGATTCGCCACGCGCCTCATGCTCCATGACGACCACGACCCGCTTGACGCCGGCGACGAGATCCATCGCACCGCCCATGCCCTTGACCATCTTGCCGGGGATCATCCAGTTGGCGAGATCGCCGTTCTCCGCGACCTGCATCGCGCCCAGAACGGAGAGGTCGATATGGCCGCCCCGGATCATCGCGAAGCTTTCGGCACTCGAAAAGAAGCTGCTGCCCGGCAGTTCGCTGATCGTCTGCTTGCCGGCATTGATCAGGTCCGCATCCTCCTCGCCCTCGAGAGGGAAGGGCCCCATGCCCAGCATGCCGTTCTCGCTTTGCAGCGTCACGTTGATGCCGGCCGGAATGTAGTTCGCCACCAGCGTCGGGATGCCGATGCCCAGATTGACGTAAAAACCGTCCTGCAATTCCTTCGCGGCACGCGCCGCCATGTCGTCCCGTGTCCAGGCCATCAGACTGCCTCCACCGACTGCCGCGGCGTAACCGTTCGTTTCTCGATCCGCTTTTCGGCGTTTGCAACCTCGATCATGCGCGACACGTAGATGCCCGGCGTATGCACGTTGTCGGGATCGATCCCGCCCGGCTCGACGATCTTTTCGACCTGCGCCACCGTCGTGTGCGCCGCCGTTGCCATGACCGGATTGAAGTTGCGCGCGGTCTTGCGATAGACGAGGTTTCCGTCCGTATCGCCGCGCCAGGCGTGCACGATGGCGAGGTCGGCGAAGAGCGCCGTCTCCATGAGATAAAGCTGCCCGTCGAATTCGCGCACTTCCTTGCCTTCGCCGACGGCCGTGCCGACCCCGGTACGGGTGAAGAAGGCGGGAATGCCGGCACCGCCGGCGCGGATGCGCTCGGCAAGCGTGCCCTGCGGATTGAACTCGATCTCCAGTTCCTTCGCGAGGTATTGCTGCGCGAAGAGCGCGTTCTCGCCGACATAGGACGAGATCATCTTGTCGATCTGGCGGGTTTCCAGCAGCCGGCCGAGGCCGATGCCATCGACGCCCGCGTTGTTGGAAATGACCGTCAGGCCGCGCACGCCGGACTCACGCACCGCTTCGATCAGGGCTTCGGGAATGCCGCAAAGCCCGAAACCGCCGGCCATGATGGTCATGCCGTCCTTGAGCAGCCCCGCCAGGGCCGCCGTCGCATCGTCGTGGATTTTCCGCATGGTTCCTCCCATTAGAAAACGTTGAAGCCGAAACATTAAGGCTTGAACGGCGGCGGGCGTTAGCCGTATTTATACGGCATGACGCGACGTGCGGGCTCGATCGAAGGCTTCGGCAGGGAAGGGGGCTTACGCTTCTCCCTGAACGAAATTCCCGTGCCAATGGTCTACGCGACCCACCGTATCATCCGCGATTGCAACGACTCTTTCGCCGAACTCTTCGGCTATACCCGCCCCGACCTGATCGACCGAAGTTTCGCGGTGCTTTACCCGAAGATCGCCGACTTCATCCATACCGGAAAAACGTGGCTGGAGCACCTGCCGGGCGGGCGCAGCTATTACGACGAGCGCATCATGATGTCGGTGACCGGGCAGCGTTTCTGGTGCCAGGTCACCGGCAAGAGCTTTCAGCACGACGACCCCTTTGCCCATGCGCTCTACTGTTTCCAGCGGCTCAACCGCCCGACGACCAGCCCGCAGCTTTCCCTGACGGAGCGCCAGCGGCAGATCCTGACGCTGGTATCACAGGGAAAGACCAATGCGCGCATCGCCGATGAACTGGACCTGTCGGTCCGCACCGTCGAATCCCACCGCGCACGGCTGATGAAGATTACCGGCTGCACCAATTCCGCCCAGTTGACCTCCTGGTTCGCCCACGCGCCCGGCCCGGATTCCTGACGGCGGGGCAGGGCAGGGGGCCTACGACGCAGTGCGTCCGTCGAGCGTGGCGAGATGGCCGTAGAGGTCCGGGCGGCGGTCCCGAAAAACGCCCCAGGAGCGACGCTGGTGGGCGATCGCGTCGAGATCGAAGGTGGCCGTCAGCACGCTTTCCGTCGCACGGTCGGCTTCCGCCACCTTGGCGCCGGTGGAATCGGCGATGAAGGAGGAGCCGTAGAAGGTGATGCGCGTGCCGTTGCGCCCTTCCTCCGTGCCGATGCGGTTGGAGGCGATCAGCGGCATGAGGTTCGCGCCGGCATGACCCTGCATGACCCGCTGCCAGTGGCCGCTCGAATCCAGGCTCGGATCATGCGGCTCGGAGCCGATGGCGGTCGGATAAAGCAGGATTTCCGCGCCTTGCAGGGCCATCGAGCGTGCCGATTCCGGGAACCACTGGTCCCAGCAGATGCCGACGCCGATGCATCCGGCGCGCGTGTTCCACACCTTGAAGCCGGTGTCGCCGGGTGAAAAGTAGAACTTCTCCATATAGCCGGGACCATCGGGCAGGTGGCTCTTGCGGTAGTTGCCGAGCACCGTTCCGTCTGCGTCGATCACCGCCACGCTGTTGAAATAGGACTGGCCGGCGCGCTCGAAATAGCTGATCGGCAGCACCACGCAAAGTTCAGCGGCAAGTCTTGCGAAATGGGCGATCAGCGTGTTGCCTTCGAAGGGTTGCGCGAGCGCGAAGAATTCGTGGATCTGGTCCTGGCAGAAATAAGGTGCCGCAAAAAGCTCCTGTATCAGCACCAGGTCGGCGCCCTTCTGCTTCGCCTGGCGGACGAGCCGTTCGGCCCGCTCGATATTGACCCTCTCATCCCAGATGCAGGCCATCTGGGTGGCGGCGACCGTGACATTGCGCATTTTCAAGGCTCCTTGCTCACTATACCCTTGGGATAGGCCCGCTTGAATTCCCGGCCGGCCCGTCTATCCTGTCGTCATGCAGCCGAACCTCACCTTCGAGCAGATCCAGCGCTGGAGCAGCGGCATCACCGCGGCGGTCGGCGCGACCTTGCCCGAAGAGATTTCGGCCCATTTCACGGCCGGCGCGTGTCATCTCACCGCCTCCGACCAGGTCTATATCGGCCTCTACCTGCGCGAGAGCGCGTCCATCACCATCTACGAGCGCGACGCCGACAACTGGAACCGCGACTACGATACCCGCAAGTACCGGCAGGACCCGTTCTTCCGCCGCTTCGCCGGCACGCGGCAGGATTTCCTGCTGCCGCTTTCTGCGCTCGATGGCGGCGACTTCCACACCAGCGCCTACTACCGCGACTTCTATGAACCCTCCGGCAGCTTCGACGAGATCACCGGCGTCTTCAATTTCGACCGCAACGCCGCCGGTTTCGTCACCTATCTGCGTCGTCGGGGCGCACGCCCCTTCGGCGCGGAAGAACTGGCGCTTGCGGAAGCCACAGCCGACGCGACCCGCCTCGTGCTCGAACGGCTCTGGCGGCAATGGCGCCCCGCGGGCGACGGCGCGCTGTCTCTCGCCCGGCTCAGCATGCGCGAACGCCAGGTCGCCCTCCTGCTCATCGACGGCGGCTGCGCCAAAACCATTTCGCGCGACCTGTCCATCTCCCCCGGCACGGTGCGCAACCACATCAAGACCGTCTACCGCAAGCTCGGCCTCCACTCCCAGGTCGAGTTGATGGCCGCTGCCCGCGACGGCGACCTTTCCTACCCCTCACTGCCCTGAAACGATCCGCGTCCACATGCGGTTCTGCAGGCGCAGAAGCTTCGCGTCGCTGGATTCCACGACGAAGAGTTTTGCCTTCACCTCATCCGGCGGGAAAACGCCGGGATCCTTCGCCACCGCCTGGTCCATCAGCGGCAGCGATTCCGGGATCGGGTTGGCATAGGACACGTAGCTCGAATTGGCGGCCGCGATGTCCGGGCGCATGTTGAAGTCGATCCAGGCGACGGCGTTTTCCGGATGCGGCGCATCCTTCGGCACGGCCATCGTGTCGAAATTGATCAACGTACCCTCCTTCGGGATGGCATAGGCGACGTCCAGCTTCTTCTCGCTTTCGGCCGCGCGGGCCTTGGCTTGCAGGATATCGCCCGACCAGCCGAGCACGACGCAGATATCGCCATTGGCAAGGTCGTTGATATAGCGCGAGGAATGGAAGTAGCGGATGTGCGGCCGTACCTTCAACAGCAGATCTTCGACCTTGGCGATGTCGTCCGGGCTCGTGGAATGCGGATCGATGCCGAGATAGTTCATCGCCATCGGAATGATCTCCGCCGGCGCGTCGATCATCGCCACGCCGCAATCGGCAAATTTTTCCACGACGGCGGGATCGAAGACCATGGCGAAGGAATCGACCGGCGCGTCGCCCATGCGTTGCTTCACGGCCGCAATATTGTAGCCGATGCCGTCGGTGACGGCCATGTAGGGCACGGCATGCAGATTGTCGGGATCGGCCGCTGCGATCAGCGAAAGCGCCTGCGGATCGAGCTTGCCGGCATTGGCAAGTTTTGCCTTGTCCAACGGCAGGAAGACGCCTGCCTTTACCTGGTTCTTCAGGAACGGATAGGCCGACGGATAGACGACATCGTAGCCCGAGCCGCCGGTCAGCATCTTCGTTTCCAGCACCTCGTTGCCGTCATAGACGTCGTAGACGACGCGGATGCCGGTTTCCTTCTCGAACTTTTCGGCCGTATCCGGCGCGATATAGTCCGACCAGTTGTAGACGTTGACGACCTTTTCTTCCTCAGCCTGGGCGACGCCCGCGGCAGCGAACAGTGCAAGGATGGAAACGAGTGGTGCGCGCATCGATTTTTTCCTTCAGGCCTTCGTCTGGCCGGCATAGACCGGCAGTGTGATGCAGGCGACGTTGCCGCCGCCGAGCAGGATTTCGCGGGAATTGGCGATGCCGGCAATGCGATGTTGCGGGAACAGTTCGGCAAGCTTCGCCTTCGCGGCCAGATCCAGTTTCTCGTCATCGAACTGCGGCACGACGACGACGGAATTGCCGGGATAATAGTTGATATAGGTGGCGGCGATGCGGTTACCGGCCGGCCGTGCCCAGGTGGAATCGACCTGGTCGACGCCCGACGCCTCGTCCGCCGTCATCTCGATCGGCGCCGGATGATGGATGCGGTGCACCTCCAGCGAGCGGCCGCGCGCGTCGCGCGCCGAGCGCAGCACCTCCTCCACCTCGCGCACGATCTCGTATTGCGGGTCGTCGCGGTCCTCCGTCCAGCTCATCGCCACCACGCCCGGCCGCACGAAGCAGCAGACGTCGTCGACATGGCCGTCCGTCTCGTCGAAGCAGAAGCCGCGCGGCAGCCAGATCACATGGTCCAGCCCGAGATAGTCGGAAAGCTGCTGTTCCACCCCCGCCTTGCCGAGATGGCCGTTGCGGTTGCTGTTGAGCAGGCATTGCTCCGTGGTGATCAGCGTGCCCTGGCCGTCGCATTGCAGGCCGCCGCCTTCGGCGATCAGCGTCGAGCGATAACGATCCATGCGCTCGATTTCCAGCACCTTGCGGGCGGCGAGATCGTCAAGGTTCCAGGGCGAATAAAGGCCGCCGTCATTGCCGCCATAGGCGTTGAAGGTCCAGTCGACGCCGCGCACCGCGCCGCGACCATCGATGACGAAGTTCGGCCCGCTGTCGCGCAGCCAGGAATCGTCCGTCGACATTTCGACAAGGCGCACGCTTTCCGGCAGCATGGCGCGGGCATTCAGCCACTGGCGGCTCGATACGGCGATGGTGACCGGCTCGCTCTCGGCAATCGCCGCCGCGACCTCCGCAAACAGTCTTTGCGCAGGCTTGGCGCCAAGCCGCCAGGTGTCAGGCCGTTCCGGCCAGATCAACCAGCACCCGGCCTTCGGCTCGAATTCCCCCGGCGCACGAAAACCATCGGCCCTGGGTGTGCTCGTCAGCGTGCGTACCATGTTCTACCCCGCGAAAAATCTGGCCCGCGAAAAAATCTGGGTTGATTAAGGCAAGCGGACCCCTTTTGGGTCAATGTCCCATTTGGGATGGGGTAGGGAAGGGCACTACGCCGGTGCAACCCCGTATTACCGGGCAGCCTCGACTGGCATCTCGTCGCTCCGGTGTGCAATTTTCGCCAGAACGAGCGCGCTGGTGCCGGCGACGAAGAAACCCACGGATAGGTTCATCGTCGTGCCGTCATAAAAGCGACCGATGCCGATAGCGAACAGGGTGGCAACGAGGCTCGATCCAGACGCGATCAAGGATGCGCCCAGGCCGGCCATCTGCCCAAGGGAGCGCATAACCATGGCGTTCAGATTGCCGAAGAGCATCCCGATGGCGAAGAAGGCCGCGAACCCGAACAGCATAAAAGCGGCAAGCGGCAGGCGGCCGCCCGACAGCCCGGATGCGATCATCATGAGAAAACCGGTCGCTGCCAATGCGATGAAGGCGGTACGCGCCATTCTGTCCATGCCGAACCGCTGCACGAGCTTGGCATTGACGAAGGAAGCAAGCCCGACCCCTGTGGCCAGCACGGCAAAATAGAAGGGAAAGGTTTCCTTGATTCCATAGGCGTCGAAGAACAGATCGGCGGCCGTGCTGAGATAGAGGAGCTGCGCACCGAAAACGAGCCCGGTCGCCACGATCAGCAACGTAACGCGACGGTTGGAAAGGATGCGGCGGCTGTTCAGCAGCAACAGACCCGGCCGGAACGGGATGCGCTTTGCTTCGGGTAGAGTTTCCGGTTGCCGCACCACCAGCCATAGGCCGAGAAGACCCGCAATCACCAGATAGGCCGCAAAAACGCTGCGCCAGCCGGCAAGGACGATCAGGCCTTGCGCCAGGGCCGGTGCCAACATCGGCACGAGAATGAAGAGGGTGAACATGAAGGACAGGACGCGGGCCATCGCATCTCCCTCGAACTGGTCGCGGATCATGGCGCGTGTCGCGATCTTCGGACCGGAGACGCCCACACCCTGAAGGAAACGGCCGAGGATCACCATTTCCAGCGACCCCGCCAGCATGGCGATAACGGTTCCGGCCGCATAGACACAGAGACCCAGCACAAGCGACTTCTTCCGTCCGATCGCGTCGGATAGCGGACCGAGCAGCAGTTCACCGAACGCCATGCCGAAGATGAAAAGCGATATGACATGCTGGGTCGAGAGCGGCGGCGAAACACCGACATCCGCGCCGATCTCCCGCAACCCCGGCAACAGCGCATCGATGCTGAGGGAGGTCAGTGAGGTTAGGAGAGCATAAAGAGCAATGCGTTCGCGAAAACTGATCATGGCTGCAACCTAACCATTTTCGCTTCGAATATCTCATGATCCTGTCTCGAAAAGCGTAAGTTTTTCCACAGCCTCGAGCCTGAGAGAGTGCGGAGCAATCAGGTTCCATAAGACAGATTACGCGATTCTGACCTCGCAAAAGGTACATTCTATTTCCAAGTGCGACATGCCAGTAATTTCAACGGCTTCGCCCTGGAGATTTTTGGATGTCTCGATGCTATTTACAGCTCACCCTCGCCGATCGTCGCCGCCTCCATCAGTTGGTCGAACGAAGTGTTCCGA